>JAWKWE010000004.1:0-1486149 GCA_041397645.1 Hyphomicrobiaceae bacterium
TGCACCTGTGATGGCACCGTTAGCGAACTTGCCGCCTGAGAGCACCGAGGCCGTACCGCCGGCCACAGCCGAAACGGCGGTGCGGGCGGCGACGTTCTCAGGCACACCATCGCCCGAGTGGCCCATGAGACCGGAGCTGTCCATGAGCAGGCTTGAACCTGCTGCGACTGCGCCGGTGAGCGCACCTGTTTCAAACGATCCGCCTTGCGCGACCGAGACCGCGCCGCCGACAACCGCATGCAGGCCGATCTTGACCGCCGCAGAGAGCGCCCTGTCGGCAATGCCCCCGATGATCTGGTGGATCTGCGTGTACGCACCTATCTGCACGAAGGAGATCGCCGCCCCTATGAGGGCTTGTTCTATCGTGCCGCCGGAGGCCCGCTAGCTGCGGTACGCGGGCCGAGACGTTAGCCTCTCGTCCTGCTCGGTGGTGTCTTAGACCCAAGACGGAGGTACCCTGGCCGGGCTACGATGCGCGGCTACGCGTTATCCGAGGTCATTCCATACATATCGTCACAAATTCTGCTGAACCGCTCCAAAAGCCTCCGCACCTCTGATGGCGATACCCCAATGCGCGTTTGAAATTCCCACTCTTCGATATTCTCGAGGCTCTCTCCAAGGGCACTCGCTATTATGGCAGCTTCTTGCCATGAGAGTTGCACAGCAACAGCGTCTTTCTCGAGCTTGAGCAAGTTCATGCGGCACCCTATTTCAGCACGTTGTCAAAATAGTATCGGCCTAATCGAGGCACAAAAGTGGTCCCACCATCAACTGTACTTGGGTTACGTATCACGACTGACTGAGTTGCGTTGTGCCAATAACCGATCCGCCCATTACTCAAATTTTTAACGGCTGAAGGGTTCAGTATCACGTCTTCAATATGACTTGCCATCTGATTGCGCTGCTCGTGGCATGTGCGTGCGGCCGGCTCGACGCAGGAGAGTCGCACGCACCTCTAAAGTATAACCGCGGGGCGAGAGCTGCCAGTTGAAGGGGTTGGACGGCGTATAGCTGGTCCAGTCGATCTGACGGCGCTTGCCCGCTTTACGCGCGTGGCGGCAGGCTCGCGGAACGCGAGTCGCCACGCGCACGCAGGGGGCGTCGAAGGAGTAGCTCTGCTGGATGACGCCCTGATCGTCGGCCTCTATTTCTTTATTACTGCTTCTAGATATTGCTCTGGCACCTCTACAGCATGTCCGTTCGGGCATTCAATCAAATACAGGAGACTGCCAATGGGCGCATGAAATGCTTCAGCAAGTTTCTGCGAGTCGATAGATCTTATTCCGCAGACGCCGCCTATTAGTATTTCCTCGGAGAGATGTTTAGGTTTAACGATTTTCACTGAATCGCCCCACGAGAATTTAGTCATTGTCGCCTCACTGGGAGCCAAGGTGTCCCGTCTGAATTGGTGACACCAGGAACATTTGCATGTGAATCAAGTGCTCGAGGGTCAGAATGGGTCACCGGACTATGACCTCCATCGATTCGCATGCCCGTGGGTCTCCATCCGGTTTTCTGACTTGTATCCATTTGCCATCGGGTGATCCTGTCAGGTACTCGCCTTCCTGAAGCGGGATTGCATTGCCCTTAGAATCGACGGCGACAGTCTCTGGAGAACTATCCTCGGTCTTGCTATACACCTCTCCGCCGAGCACATTTGAGACGGCATCATAGATCACACCTGCGGTTTGTCCGCCAACCAATGCTCCGCCAACTACACCGGTCATTATGATACCGGGAGTTACGGTTCCGCATGCTCCGTAAGTTCCAGCCGTGCACAATCCGGCGGTACCCGTTCCGACTATACCGCCGAATATGGCACCCAGAGCACGACCGCCGCCTACAGCAAAGCTCTTTCCTATGCCATCCGCATTATACAGCTGCGCAAACGCGCCTGTTATTGCGCCGTTAGCGAACTTGCCACCTGCGAGGACGGATGCGGTGCCGCCGGCGACAGCTGCGACGGCAGTGCGGGCTGCAACGACCTGTTTCAAACGATCCGCCTTGCGCGACCGAGACCGCGCGGATGTGGGTGGGCATCCGAAGCGCAAGAACAGGACAACGTGCTGCTATTTGTGTGGCTCGTCCTTTTCAGCGAGGTGCACATGGGCCGCAAGCACCCAGCCCGACAATCCCATTGTAGATGTGATGACGACTGCGATCATATTCGCATCAATCAGCGCTATGGCCGCAGCTTCTTTGCTCAGCGCCCAATTATCCAATGCTCCAGCTTCCTTAAAGGCAGCAGACATCTCGGATGCATAACACTGGATAAAATCTTCGACTTTAGGAGTTTCGATACTCATGATGATGTTGCTGAAAGCGTCGTTCTTAAAATGATATCCTAGAACACCTTGAAATTTGATGGTCTGTCCATTGGGTGCCGACTCCCAATGGGGTTGCTGTGTGTGGAGCGTAATCGTTCGATTAAGACAATCCACCTCATAACCGATTAGGAGATGATCATGCAAAGTCGGGAGCATTGGAACACTCTATATGGTTTCAGCTATCCAGGTGGAACGTTTGGCCCGCGTGGCATAGGCGGATCGCCTTCCTGGGGTAAACGCGGAGGTCCTCGATCTAGATGTGTCGGGCGGCCCCACCTTCCGGCCTTCCCCAATCATGGCAATGATCACCGCAACCAACACCTGCTTCGTCCTGATGTGGCCAGTCCCTATCTATAAGAGGATAGCCGTCCTCGCCATATGTTCTGGAACCGGTCCCTGTGCGAACGGTTGAGCCCGGTTCTCCCACAATGGGCGGTTTATTGCCCGACAAGTCGGTGTATCCGTCGCTATTGAAGATGTAGCCGTAGACAGTTGTCACCGCATCATAGATCAGAAGGCCACCGCCAATTATGTCGCCAACAGGGAGTGGCCCGTCCATCGCGGCGATAGTGGCGGCCGTCGCGGCTGTTGCGGTGAAGCGCACTGCGAAACCACGCGTAGCAGCTTTTGCAAGAGCTGCGGCGTCCGCATTATACAGCTGCGCGAATGCACCTGTGATGGCACCGTTAGCGAACTTGCCGCCTGAGAGCACCGAGGCCGTACCGCCGGCCACAGCCGAAACGGCGGTGCGGGCGGCGACGTTCTCAGGCACACCATCGCCCGAGTGGCCCATGAGACCGGAGCTGTCCATGAGCAGGCTTGAACCTGCTGCGACTGCGCCGGTGAGCGCACCTGTTTCAAACGATCCGCCTTGCGCGACCGAGACCGCGCCGCCGACAACCGCATGCAGGCCGATCTTGACCGCCGCAGAGAGCGCCCTGTCGGCAATGCCCCCGATGATCTGGTGGATCTGCGTGTACGCACCTATCTGCACGAAGGAGATCGCCGCCCCTATGAGGGCTTGTTCTATCGTGCCGCCGGAGGCCCGCTAGCTGCGGTACGCGGGCCGAGACGTTAGCCTCTCGTCCTGCTCGGTGGTGTCTTAGACCCAAGACGGAGGTACCCTGGCCGGGCTACGATGCGCGGCTACGCGTTATCCGAGGTCATTCCATACATATCGTCACAAATTCTGCTGAACCGCTCCAAAAGCCTCCGCACCTCTGATGGCGATACCCCAATGCGCGTTTGAAATTCCCACTCTTCGATATTCTCGAGGCTCTCTCCAAGGGCACTCGCTATTATGGCAGCTTCTTGCCATGAGAGTTGCACAGCAACAGCGTCTTTCTCGAGCTTGAGCAAGTTCATGCGGCACCCTATTTCAGCACGTTGTCAAAATAGTATCGGCCTAATCGAGGCACAAAAGTGGTCCCACCATCAACTGTACTTGGGTTACGTATCACGACTGACTGAGTTGCGTTGTGCCAATAACCGATCCGCCCATTACTCAAATTTTTAACGGCTGAAGGGTTCAGTATCACGTCTTCAATATGACTTGCCATCTGATTGCGCTGCTCGTGGCATGTGCGTGCGGCCGGCTCGACGCAGGAGAGTCGCACGCACCTCTAAAGTATAACCGCGGGGCGAGAGCTGCCAGTTGAAGGGGTTGGACGGCGTATAGCTGGTCCAGTCGACCTGACGGCGCTTGCCCGCTTTACGCGCGTGGCGGCAGGCTCGCGGAACGCGAGTCGCCACGCGCACGCAGGGGGCGTCGAAGGAGTAGCTCTGCTGGATGACGCCCTGATCGTCGAGTTCGGCAGCAAGCGAGCCCAGGTGATCCTTGAGGAAGTAGCGGGTTTCCGAGACGCCCCAGGTGGCAGGCGCGCTCTCAGAGCGCATGACGACAGCAGTGCCCGCGATGTAGGCGCGCTGCGTCTTCAGACCCGATTGGGCCACCGAGACCTCGAAGCTTCCGCCTGCAATGTAATAGGTGGTCGTGGTGCCGGTCTGGTTGACATCGGTGCGCTTGAAGCGACCCCGCTCGGGGCCATACGCGAGATCGATGCTGTTGGTGCCCTTCTCAATGTGCGTTGGTGGGCGGGGCAATCAGCAACAATTGGATAGTATTTTAATCTGTCTCGCTTCTATTCCTTAATCCCCAACATCAAAACACTTTCTGACAAAATCAAGGGGTGCGGAGGTGAGTTCGCGTGAAAGGCCCGATGCTATAAACTTCGAATATGGTGTAAGTTGTAACAGGATTTGGTCGTCTGCAATCCCGGCTTTTCTGCCCGCCATGACAGCTTGTGCCGCTCGCAAGGCGCCATGCACTTGGCTCCATCGGAATGCAACTGAATCGGAGACAAGAACGCTATAATAGCTGGAAAAACTTGTTATATCTTCGCAAGGCCTAACAATTTCTTCGCGAATTTTGCTCTCTAGAATCTTCGACGTATGTAGCAAGTCCGCATCCGGCAAATACACCGATAATCCCCAACGGCCGTGATCCTCAAGCAGCGGGAACGCCATATATCCATTGTCAAGCGTGTATTTTGAGGGATTATCATGTTGATACAATTTGCCACCAAATGTACAGAGCGCGTTCCCCGAAAAGGCGAACACGTCGGGGTTGAACATTCCATACTTGACTCCCAGCATATCGGTGGGTCCGCGGGCGTTCGACCGCCCCTGTTTTAAGTACAGATAGTGATTGACCTCTGTCGAACTCCACATTCCCTTGTACCGATTTCGCCCCGCCGGAGTATACCCGCAACTCTCAATTGCCTGACGCAATACAATCGCTTCCAAGTCCTCGGGCTTCATTACCTACATCCTGATACGGTGCATGATTGGGGCTCTGCCCCGACGCTTCGTAATGCGTCATTCAATTGTTGATTTTTGATCCAGGGAGACACGTCTGGGCCAAATCCAACAGCCTTATACATAACGCCGGACACTTCACCATGAACGCTTCGTCCGCCCTCGGTCGCTACGACAACGTCCTTGGCGACTTGGTCCTGACTAAGAGAGATTCCGCCAACTGACGTCGTCTTAACTTCCACGCCAATTAGCGTTCTCTGTTTGCAGCCGATCGAGGAGGCCAACTACCATAGGCTGGGTGGCAATAAAAACGATAGTTCTATCCCGCACGAAATTCCTGATTGATGGAACCAGTTGTGGAGCGACCTCTGTCTCTTGAGCAACGTCGAGCGGGTCGTGGCATTCAACGAGACGCCATTCACTGGAAGTTTGAACAACTGATTCAACGTTTCGCCATGCCAAGTGCACTTCCGCAGTATTTGTCACTTCGCTTGGTAGCCAGAATGGCTCCTTCTGCGACTCGTAGTTGGTGAGAGCGGATCGCAAATTTTCCGCATTGCGATTAACTGTCGTCACAGCATATACGCGATTCCGGTACTCGATATCGCTCGCAACCGCTTGAAAAAAAATGACCGACTGATCGCTCTGTCTGAGTGCAATTCCCGATATTGGTCCATCGTAATAATCCATTGCGATAAGCCATCGACAGTAAGGACTTTCTGACATCTTCAGTAATCTCAGTTGGCGTCTCGACGTTCGGACCATGGCCGCTGACGATAATGGGATTGTCGGCCGTTCTAAGCCGTGCCCAGCGGGCGGCCGACTGCTGCGGGTCGAGATCGATGATGACGACTGATTTGCCGCGCAGTGCTGCTGCTATTGCGAGATTGATCGAAAGGGTCGTCTTCCCCGACCCACCCTTTTGCGAAAGCAACGTCACTATCCTCATGACGACATGAGAACATGTAAGCCTGTATACGTGAACACGTGGGAGCACGTGAATGCTTATGGAACGGGCAGTGTTCGACTAGTGACGTCGGGTCTTGAAGCACAAGCGGCGGCGTGGACACAGCGACGAAAAGTCGGCTAAGGGCCAGGAACGGAAGTTGCCTGATCGAGGATGAATGGTTTTCTGACGACAGTTTGTGGATGGACAGCAGAAGGTCGCGGAGAGGGAAAACTGTCGCGTTTCACCCCGCCGGGCAATCTCTCAGCGTCGAGCATCAGGGAGCAGGAACACGTCAACCCCCTGATATGCCTTTGCGCTAGGTAGCCAATCGAAGCAGTCTGCTACTTGGTCAATTCGATCTCGCCTGGCCGCCAAGTCTTGTCGAACCACGGCTGAAGCGGGCCATAGAGCCTGAGGATCGGATACCATCCCTTGCCGGGAACAGTCTGGATCCAATTCGCCTCCTTGCCTACAGGCGCCGTCGCCCCAAAATAGAGGTCCACCGAACCATCAGAGTTTTCGAAGAGCTTGTCGCGCTTGTTATTCTTGCTCGGGAACGTTTGCCCCGTCTGGAGTTCCGAGCGGGTCTGGGGGTCGTAGACCACCACCGACCAGAAATCCTTGGCGGGAGCATTGGCCGGGATTTGCAGCTTGTATGTCTTCGAGCCGTCGAGATACTCGCCGTCCTTGTCTACCGTCGCGATGGCGTATTGGGACCCTTTGCCGACCATCTCCAAAACCATCGCGGGTGTGTTGACCGTGGCCTGGTAGAAGAACATGGTTCGGGCATCTAGGTTACGACCTCCCATTCCCTTGTTCTTGAGCCATTGATAGCTTCCGCCGACAAAGCCGGTGCCCCAGGCGCTGTTGGGGTAGTAGGCGAAGCCCTCAAGCCGCGGTCGGAAAATGATTGCCCGGGCCGTGGCATTGCCGATGGCCACGGCCTCGGTCAGTAGCTTCTTCATGCGCGCATCGGGCGCAAAAGGCTTGCCCTTCTCTATACCAACCGCAGAAAAGATACCGCGCAGGTGCGGATCGAGCATTTCAACGGGCTCGCGCTCGATGACGGTGTGAAGCTCCTCGTAGAAAGCGTAATCGTTAGCGTGAATCGTGTTGAAGGGTTTGCCCGAGCCGCTGATGAATTCCATCTTCGGCGGGTTGTTCCGATCGGCCAACGAGTAGATCTTCAGTCCATTCTTGTACATTGCCGTGGCGACGTCCGGCTTCCCGTCGACGAGGAACCCGCGCAGGATGAGCAGGTTTGCGTAGCTGGTCGATTTGGACACGTAGTACTTCTCACCGTCGACCTCGGCCTCCATGCCGCCCTCCGGCGGGTCGAGATCGCCCTTGTAGTCGGGCGGCAGGATAAGGTACTTGCCGCCGTTGCCGCGGTCGGGTCCAGGAATTCCCATGTCGATCACGAAGCGGAAATAGGCATCGTCGACAGTGCCTGGGCCTGATCCAGGCGGAACTTCGACCACGGTCGCGCCGTCGCGCTTCAGGTCAAGCATGGTCACGACATAAACGGTGTCTGTGTTGCCGGTGAGGAACAGCGGTGCCGAATCCAACAGCCTGTCCATTACGACCACTTTTTGTGGAGTATCCGCGCCGACATCGATGAAACCACGCCGCAGCCCCTCGATCGACGTTGCCGGGATTCCGTTCAGAAAGGTCTCCACGCCGCGGTTGATGATGAGGTTGTCGTAGAGCTTGTCCACCGTCTCCTTGTCAGGCATGCCGTCGAAGAACTTCAGGGTACCTAGCCGTGTTTCGACCACGTCCGGTGTCATTATTTCTTCTGGAATTTTATGATTGTAACCGGGCGTTTTGTCTTCAGCACTGGCGACAAAAGTACCGGCGAGCAACCCGGTTGCGGCCAGAATCAATAAGTTCTTCATAGCATTCTCCGTTCAGACTTTGAGAAGGCTGTTCGTTCTGCCTGTGCGCGGGCGCTTTGAGTGTCGAACCGTCCTGTTGCAAGAGAACACGGTACGACACGATTGTTGCAATTCAAACTCGGATCGTCCAGGATCACTTGTCATCTGATGCCAAAATGACTGACGACGGCGCGGCTCCGAGCTGGAATCGACAGGCACCGGATAACTCATCTTGAAATGCATGGCGCCTGAAGGAAGAGCTGCGGTCTGGAGCGTTGATACGTTACTTCACTTGGGACCTTACCTTGCGAAGAACGATATAGACGCCTTAGAATTCATTAGCCGCCTCGGCATCTCCCCCAACATATTCCTGCAACACGATGCGTGGTTCGAGCGCGACAAAGTGCTGGAAGCGGGAAGCCGACTGGCGGAAGTTACCGGGATTCCGTTTGCCGGCGCGTTCGCGGGTAATGACGTCCCGATCCCAAATTTTGGCACATGGGGGACAATCGTCAGCCAGGCGGAAACTCTGCAGCAGGCCTGCGAGCTGGTGAGGGGGAAGCTCTATACGATCGAACAAGGATCAATGGTTTCGCTGCGTGATGAGGACGGCCCGCTTTGTCTGGCGTACTCAATTGAAGGCCCGGTTCGTGACGATCCCCTGCAAATCCTACTGGCTTCCGTCGCGATGCTGAGAAATGTTGCCTTGCTGTACGGTGAAGCCGATGCAGTGCGAGTTCATCTAACGATGCCGTGGAGTTACGATGCACGACATCTCGAAGAGGCGTTTGGCGAAAGGTTGATTTTCAACAGCAAGTTTAACGGGGTCGAAATCGACAATGATGTGCTGGCGAACGAATTGATAGCCCGGCCAACGGCCGATTTCGCGACACGGGCCATCGACACAACAATTGCAACTGCTACTTTAATCAATCAGTCGTTGATCACGGGCAATACCTCGATTCACCAGATTGCTGCCCATCTTTACATATCGGTGCGCACCCTACAGAGACGGCTGAAATATTGCGGCGTGAACTTCGAGGATCTGTTGGACGTCTCTCGTCGCGATGCCGCTGTTTCGTACTTGGCAAGCGGCGCCTCAAACATGAGCGAATTGGCGACGCGCCTTGGCTATAGGGACCCCGCTAACTTTACGCGCGCCTTTAAGCGCTGGACCGGCAAGCCACCTACGAAATTCTTTAACTAACGCCAAGGCCCAATTTCCGCAGTTGGCCAAGGGCTGTCTTCAGCGGTCTGCGCGTGTTGCACTTGCCTGGGGGCAGCTTTGGGTCAAAAGCGTGCCCGGCAACGCGAGTAGATCGCGTCTGCTTTGACCGAGCTAACTGACAAAGCGTCGGCCCAACGTTGTCACTGCCACAAGCATCGAAACACAGAGAGTATGCTGCAAGCTTTGTGCGGAGCGACGGCATCCGCTCCACCTCGTGAACGGTACGCCCGCGGTACGCCGGACGATTTCGAGGTGATTTCGGAAGCAGCTAAGTCTTTGATTTCATTGGCTGTGCTGGCAGTCTGGCGCGAACCGGTCTCTACCGGAAAATTGCCTGTTATCAGGGAAAATTCCCGAAATCCGGCCCTAAGGCGCTGCTCAATGCCCCGGAAAACGGGGCTGTTTGCGGGTGATTTCCCTGCAAACGGAACAGGGTCCTAGTCGAACCGAAACAGGGATCGATCTCGTGGGTACTGGGATCTATTTGCCCATAACACGGATCGCCCTATCAGCATCTTTCTCATCCCCAGCCTGCTATTTGTCCGTGTGTCGGACGCAACTGCATTGATTTAATAGCTGACAAATACAGCTCGCGCTCCCCGTCATCCGCAAGACAAAATACGGTTATTATGCCGGCGTCGCAGGACAAGCCCGCCTCTCGAGAGCAAGACTAGGACTTTTCCCAGGACCTCACTGCCATTGTGAGCATCGCCGCGGCGCGCCCAGGGACCCGGTGCTAGGTCGGGTTTGCCTCAGAACCGCGATTTGAACTTCTTGACCGTCCACGTGCCCTTGCCCTCGTTGAGGGTCGCGGTCAGGATCATTTCGCCGTCCGTGCGCACATTTACAAGCCCGTATATCAGGCCAGCCACAATGCTTGGCCCCGACAGTCGGCGCGCTCCCTTACGCGGCCTGATCGCGCCGGGCAGGCGCTCGGTATACTCAACGCGCGCCGATGAGAGCCGTGATCCCGTCAGCTCCACATCCTGTCCTTGCCCGTCTTTGAACGATAGGCTTACGGGCGTGCCGAAACTGGTGGAACGCGCCAGCTCGGTTGAATAGACGAGCGGCGTGATGAGTTCGTCCTTATCGAGCGTCACATGGCCCGCCGCGCCGCTCGCGGCAACAATGCGCGGCCGCGGGTGGTCGTGACCTTCGGCGTCGCCAGAGCTGATGACAGTGACGGCCGCTTTCATCGCTTGCAGGAACGAGAACGCCACATCCTCGCTGCCGTGATGGCAACCTTTGGCAACATCGCACTGGAACTCAAGCCGGTCGCCCGCGAACGCCTCCAGCAGCAGGTTCTGGCTTTCGGTGTTGAGATCGCCGGTCAGAAGGATACGCGTCCGCCCGTAATCGAGGCGTAGCAGAATGCTATTGCCGTTGGTCGTTGTTGAATTGCTCTTGAATTTTGGCAAGGCGGGCTTGCCGCCGACCGTTTCCTCTACTGGGCCAAGCACCCGTATAACGGCTTCGCCGTCACCGGGCGCAAATCCGGGCAAATGGCCGCTCTTGTTGCTGAGCCGCGTGAACGGCGACGGCGTTCCATCAGAAGCCTTCGCCGCAACGGCCTGTCTGATGAATGCACCCCAATTGCCCTGGAGCGTGGGTCCACCGCCGCCGGGAGCCGAGGCGGATTCCGCCGAAGCCCGGTCGACCAGCAGCTGCGTATAGTAGCTCTTTCCGCCTTTTTTCGCTGTCCGGCCGAGCGTGCGCTTGCCGCCGTTCAGCCACCACGACAGCCCCGCATGGCAAAATCGCTCGACCGTGACTTCCTTCGCATCGAGCTGTGTTGCCTGAGCGGCGTCCAGCAGGTCGGCAAGCCCACCGTAATGGTCGAGATCGTTGTGCGAGGCGATAATGGCATCGAGCTCGATTGCTTTGCGCCCATAGTCCTTCACGAACTTCCAGTCGACGAAGTCAGCGGCGTTCTTCCCAGTGTTCTGCCGCTCCCGCGGGTTGCCGCCGTCGATCATAATGTGCCGGAATTCGGGTGTTTTGATCAGCACGCCGTCTCCCTGCCCCACGTCGATAAAATACACCTCAAGCAGGGACTCGCCCCCGAGTGCGCTTTCAGCGATCCAGCCGGTCTTGCCTCTGGCCTTCACCTCGATACGCCCGCCGCTCTGCTTGCCCGACCTCTTGACTCCGTCACCCCATAGGAGGTGGCCCTGCGTTTTGGACCCCGTCGCGGAGACGTGGAGCGGCGTGGTATCGACACCGACGAATTCGGAAAAAGGCTTGCGTTTCATGGTGACCTCGGCCCGGCAATAACTGTGGTCCCGGATCATAGCCCGTTCCTCGGCTTGCTTAACCGCTGCAGTTCATTGTGATGAACACTGAGGGCGGTGCCCTGCTCACTCCCTGGCGTTTTCACCTTGATCGCTGCCATTATTCCGTACGGGCGCGCAGGCCCGTCACCCTATGAGTAGTGGCCGCTCACCTGTGGGGGCCTGTTACCGGTCTGCTTGCCCGCCCGACTCTGCATTTCGCGTCAATGTGAAGGCCAATTTGAAGGGAAAAAAATCAGGACGCATCAGTTAACAACTTTCGCACTCGAGATCGCCGCGCAATGAACTCTTGTCGTGTTTCCTCGGTGGCGTTCATTCGTCGTCACCGCGTGATTATTTTCCCGCCTTTCATCGTCGCGTTTGCGGGAAAGCGATCTGCCGACAAGTGTCATATGTAGAGGGCTTCCAAAACTCAAAGGAGGCCAATATGGCTAAGTCAAAAGCAAAGCAGGCGACCAAGAAGTCCTTCGTTCCTCTTCTCAAACCTGTCTCCCCCGAAATCAACGGCGTTGTCCATCCGCGCCGTCTCGTGCCCGGACGCGAACTCGAAAGCGTTCTGACCGGGATTAAGGATGCTCAGGCCATCCTCGAAGAACTGCGGAGTGGAAGGATTTCGCAGCGCAACTTTGTCGGCTTGTGCGATGCCGTGACCGTTCTCGATGCGGCGCGCCGCATATTGGCAGGTAAGATCAACAAGGATTGACCTGATGTTAGGCGCTGCGTTCGGGCAACCGAACACAGCGCTTGGCCTGCGTCTTGCTGTCAAAACCATTGGTTGCACCAAACCGGGACAGTAAATGCCATGGCCGAGGTCAAGAACGGGAAAACAGGACGCAACGACGACAAGCTTGACCAAAGCGTGTCGGAACGCGTGATCGACTGCCGCCTCGAATTACCAAAATCCCTGCGCGACAAGGGCTTTCATGAGCTATGGGGACCGGGTGGCCCAGCTGCACTCTTTCGTCGGTTGGAACAGGAGAATGAACTCGGCCCCTTGGCACCGTATCCCCTGTCAAACAAGGAACTTGCCCAGCTTGTACAGTTTTGCGACGGCGAACCATTGCCATCGGCGCTAAGAAGCATCTTGATTCAAGAACTGCGTGGTGAGCGGCGTGTGCGGACCGGTCCCAAAGTTGACCTTAGTCCCACTGCTCGACTCAAAAAGCTTCTGCTCCCGGCGCTCTACGAGCAAGGGAAGCTTATTGCTCGCCGCTATCGTCGCCGATTGCAGCTGATCGAAAGTCGTAAGCAGCGCCGGCATCGGGCCGAACAAATCCCAACTGAGGCCGATGTTGCTCTGCGCTACGTTCAGAAATGGTCACCTTTGAGCGGCAAGACACTCGCGAATAAGTTAAGTGCGATGAAGGATGAGACTGAGAAGAGGCCGAGAGCCAAAGGGGCCAGGCGCTAGTCTTTTCCGGCTTGACGCGACTTTCCCTGAATTCCGGACGACAATCCCGTGAATGCGTTTAGTGCGTCATGCGCCTAATTGAAGGGTCGAACTCTGTTTTTCGGAGCCCCGACCCATGCCTGCAAAGCTCACCATCGAGCACGTTGCCGTTGCTGCTCTCAAACCATACAGCAACAACGCGCGCGTCCATAGCCCCAAGCAAATTGCCGAGATCGCGTCGAGCATCAAGACCTTCGGGTTCAACAACCCGGTCTTGATCGACAAGGCCGGAATTATCATCGCCGGTCATGGTCGCGTGGAAGCCGCGAAAAAGCTCGGCATGGCTGCCGTGCCGTGCATGCGACTCGAGCATCTGAGCGAGGCCCAGAAGCGCGCCTACATCCTTGCCGACAACAAGCTTGCGGAGAAGGCGGGCTGGGATCGCGAGATTCTAAGAATTGAGCTGCAGCATCTCACGACGCTGGATCTTGATTTCGACGTTACGATCACCGGCTTCGAAATGGCCGAGATAGACGTTCTTCTTGGCGAGGCTGAGGTGAAGGCCGACGCGGCAGACGTGGTGCCGCCTCTGGCCGACGGTCCGGCCATCACGCGGCTCGGCGACCTTTGGCAGATCGGCGCGCATCGCCTCATCTGCGGCGACGCGACCGACCTCGAAGTCTCGGCTCGCCTGCTCGATGGCGAGCGCGCGCAGATGGTCTTCACGGACCCGCCTTATAACGTGAAGATCGATGGCCATGTCTCGGGTCTTGGAGCGGTAAAGCACCGCGAGTTCGCGTTTGCGTCCGGCGAGATGACGGGAGCCGAGTTCACAGCCTTTCTTGAGCGCGTCTTTGCCAACCTCGTTCATCGCGCGGTCGATGGCGCGATCCATTTTGTATGCATGGACTGGCGCCACCTCGGCGAGGTACTGGCGGCCGGCGGCAGCACCTTCAGCGAACTCAAGAACATCTGCGTCTGGAATAAGACCAACGGCGGCATGGGTTCGCTGTACCGCTCGCAGCATGAAATGGTCCTTGTGTTCAAGAGCGGGACCGCGCCTCATATAAACAACGTCGAGCTTGGCCGCCATGGCCGTTATCGCACGAATGTGTGGACCTATGCCGGCGCCAACGCCTTCAGCGCGACGCGTGACGCAGACCTGGCCATGCACCCGACCGTCAAGCCGGTCGCGCTCGTCGCGGACGCCATCCTTGACTGCTCGAGGCGTCGCGGCATCGTGCTCGACGCGTTTGCTGGGTCTGGCACGACGCTCGTTGCCGCCGAGCGCACTGGCCGGCGCGGCTATGGCATCGAACTCGATCCCGCCTACTGCGACACCATCCTGAAGCGCGTCAGCAGCATCTCTGGCGTCGAGGCGCGCCTGCTTGCGACGGGGCAGACGTTCGCGGAAGTCGCGGCCGAGCGGCTCGGCGAGGCGGCCCTGATGCCCTGCGAGCCGTCGGAGGTCTCATCATGAGCGCCGAGGACGACGATGAGGTTGGCTACTGCAAGCCTCCGAAGCACAGCCGGTTCAAGCCCGGCCAGTCGGGCAATCCCCGTGGCCGGCCGCGCAAGAACCGCAGCATCGAAGCCATGATCAAGCGCGAGCTCGATCAGACCGTCGCCCTCAAGGAAGGTGGGCGTGAAATACGTCTGACCAAGCGTGAGGCCTTAATCAAGCAACTCGTCAATCGCGCCATCAGCGGTGACCTAAAGCCGATGCAGCTGGTCCTCGCGCATCTTGAGAAACACAAGGACATCGAACCATTCACGGCGACGGAAGCGGATGACGCCGAGCTGCTGAGGGCACTCGGGTCCCCACCGACAGGAGAAGACAATGAGCAAGGCTGAACAGATCAAGGCTCTTTACCGGTCGAACTTCTCGGCCTTCTTGAGATTCGCGTTTCGCGAGTTGAATCCCAAGACGGATTTGATCGACACTTGGCACATTGACGTGCTGGCAGACTATCTGGAGCGCGTTGCCAAAGGTGAGATCACGCGGCTGATCATCAATCTTCCGCCGCGCTGCTTAAAGTCGCTAGCAGCCTCGATCGCGCTGCCGGTCTGGATGCACGGTCGCAACCCCGAACTCAAGATCATGTCGATTGCCGGCTCTCGCGAACTAGCCCGTGATTTTGAGCGCGCGACCCAGGATCTGCTGAACTCGCAGCGTTGCCGCGCCCTGTTCCCGCATCTGAAGGCTGAGAGTCGTGGTGGCGACCTCTACCTTCCCCATGGCGGCCAGCGAATCTCGAGCGTCGTTGGCGGAATCCTGGTGGGGCGTGGTGCTGACCTTATCGTCGTCGACGATCCGATTGCACCAGCCCGCGTGCACGATGAGTCGCGCCGTCGCGCGGTCAACAAGTGGTTCGACGCTGAAGTCATCCCACGGCTCAACGACAAGAACAAAGGCCGCGTCGTCGTCGTGATGCAGCGGCTGCATCACGAGGATTTGAGCGGCCATCTGCTGTCAGGCGAACAGCCATGGGTTCATCTCAACTTGCCGGCGATCGCCACCGAGGATGAGGAATGGAAGCTGTCGCGTGGAGGCGTTATCACGCGCCAGAAAGGCTATCCGCTGGCGCCCAAGATCGACAGCTGGGTGCCGCTCTATCGGCGTATGCTTGACATCGGCGCTTATAATTTTGCCGCGCAGTACCAGCAGAAGCCCTACGTGCACATGAACGACGAAGCAGTGCGAGGGGGGTGGTTTGCGCAGCCTGACGAGTTCGGCTTTCCCATGGGCGCAATGTGCACGGTACCGGAAACATCAATCTTGGCCTACGAGCTTTTCGGGATCGGTGAGAGGCATCCCGCAACGCCGCCCCGCCAAATGACGCTGGAAGAATGGGAGCGGTATGCTGTCTGGACCATGGACTATCAACGGCGCCTCCTTGAAGACCCCAAAGCTGAATGGGGGCCGCCCGAAAACGAAGCTGCCCTTCTCGCCGAGTATCGGGCTGGTCCTGTTGAATTCGGGCAGGAGCCGATGGACGATGATGGACCCGATTCGTTCTGATGGATAATCGACGGATTGCATATCGCCACAAATCAACGCGTGTATACGCGACTTCATTAATCAAGCACCTGGACGGACTGGCCTTCTTGGGCAGGAGCATACCCTCGGATGGAGGGTGGTCGCCAAAGGAGCTTAGCAAACGATCATTGCAACACCGTGTTCGAGTTTGAGCGAAAGCCGACATCACGCCGAGATTCGATGGCGTGCGAGCCATGGTCATGGCAGCCGATACGGTCCAGACGGTGTCTAATGTGCCCATGGCCTCAAAGCTAAACCGGGACCTAACCTTGATCCGACTCTGCTCAGCCAGATCCGCGATCGTTGAAAAGGTAGATGCTTTGCTAGTCGTTTAGCGTGGCTCATGACATGCTTTACATGCTGATTCGCGCGCTGGACTTTCTGGCGTACCGTACCTGAGTGGTTTGTTCAGCTAGATGGTGCGCTTTAGTCCTTTGCCATAATCGATTTGAGGGGAAGTTCGTGAGGACTGCATCTCAGATAGGTGCCGCGATTGAACGCGAGCGCGATATTTCACGTCAGCCGATATTTGCAACCGCAAAGCAGGTAGTCGCCTCTGCCGGCGGCATTCGCATCGATCTTGACGATGTGAGCGATCCCTTCAAACGTCCGGTCGATGAGGCGCTGGAAGGCGCTAAGGCTTGGTGGAAGGACGAAGTGCCAACAATGGCTGAAATTCACGCCGTCGATCCGGATAGGCCGTCCATCTTCGCGCGGTATTTAAGCGGACCGAAGCCGGAATTAGGACAACGCATCGCGATATACGAGACGGATTACCTCAAAGCGCTGGCCGAGCTTTGGAGCATTCCTGATCACGCGGCGGCCGCGTTGGCCAAGCTATCGCCGAAGCGGCACCCTCTGCAGGAGCCGCACCCAGCCATCGATGTTTCGTTTCTTCGATCAAGCCAACGCAAGGCGCTTGCACTGCCTCGGCACAACACCGCGCTGTTATGGGGCCCGCCTGGCACTGGTAAGACCACGACCATTGGAATTCTGGTTGCCAATGAGATCGTGTCCAATGCAAGTGTTCGCGTGCTCATTGCGGCGACCACGCATACGGCTGTTGATCAATCTGTTCGTCATGTTGACATCGCGCTACTCCAATGTGGACGCCTCGACTTGCGCCAACGCGTCAAGCGCTTTGGATCGGGCGTCGATCCAAAATTCTATCTCGGCTGTGAGCATCTCCTGCCTGTGCAGGATAAAGACTCGTTTGCAAAGCTTGCCGCTCTGATCGAACGGGAACCACCGAAACGCGAGCTGGAAGAATGGGCCGCTTGGAAACATGATGTCGACGTTTTGCGTGCTCGCTTGAAAGCCTCCGTGCTCCAAATCCTTGCGGAAAATTCATGCGTGGGCATGACGGTGACATCGGCGCTCTTCTGGTTTCAGGAATTGCGTGCGGCTGGCGTCGATGTGCTGATCATTGACGAGGCGAGCCAACTCAGCGGCCCGGCAGCGCAGATGGTCGCGCTCGTGGGGCGGAATGTCCTGTTCGCGGGCGATCCCAAGCAGCTCTCCGCCGTGGTGAGGACGAAGGATGCGCAGGCAAAGAAAATCCTCTCGGAAACCGCGTTCGACATTGTCAAAGATGCGCCGCAGATATTTCTCGAAGAGCAATCGCGCATGGCTCCGCCAATTTGCGCAGTCGTGAGTAAAATCTTCTATGGTGGCAGGCTGCGGGTTGCGCAGCGGGAGCTACAAGACAAGACCTGGAAGCTGGAGCGCTCTTCCTATTGGCTCAATGGGCGCGAGCAACCGCAACTCCAGATACGATCAACGAATGCTGTGTCGACTTGGTCTTCCAAGTACAAAGGACCAATTCGGTATGACTCGGCGAAGGCCGTGCTCGATCTGGTCGATGAAATCCTGGGCATCAACGAGGTCGCCGAGAACATTCTGATCCTGACACCGTTTCGTGCGCAGCGCGCCCTGCTCAACATGCTGATCGAAATGCGCAAGATCAAAGGCCTAAAGGTTTCGACGGTGCATAAAGCCCAAGGCGGCGAGCGAAAGATAGTGATCATCGATCCGGTGGATGGATCAAATGCGTTTCTGAAGGGGACCGAGGGGGACCGGCTCATCAATGTCGCTATATCTCGCGCGCAGTCATGGGCGATCCTATTCCTATCGGATATCGATCTTTCCAATTCCACTTTAAGTCGGATTGCGGAGCTGGCCGGCAGTAAATTGAAGGCCTTGGCTTAGTCCCAGATTCCTTTCCTCTTCTGCCTAGACGCTAGCAGCAGCAGGACGATTGAGCCGACGTTGGACGGAATCATAAATACCGATGCGCGAGTCTGGCGGCGTAATGGGCAGAGTTCGCCAGCGCCGATCATCGATTGTTGGGGATCGACGGGAATCGTGAATGAGTACACTACAGAAGACATTTGCCTGAACAGTTCTCCAGTAGAGCGCCACCCTACTCGACAGTGGCTTTCCCATTGCCAATGGCTGGAGCGAGTAGTGCTGATGGTTCTCCACTCCATGAGACCCGGAGAACTCGCTTGGCGCGCGTTGCGGCTACGTGGAGTAGAGACTTTTGCTGCTGCAGGATGTTGCGGCGATCGGCCTCATCTACCGCCGATCGCAGAGCTTTGGAAGGTGGGAAGGTCGAACGCGAGAGGAACGGGATCGCCACTGCGTGAAATTCGAGCCCCTTCGCCCGATGCATCGTGCATAGCCGAACGCCTGGAAGCTCTCTGTCGTCTGCCTGATTTGGCGCGAGTTTGACTGAAGCGATGCCTGCATCTGCCAACTTGCCAGCCAGTCGATCCAACTGAACCCGCGTACTCGCCAAAATGCCAATATCGGCAAGCTTTGTGTTTGAGGCATTCAACTTTCCGATCCAAGAGATCAGCGCGGCTACCTCGTCCTCCTCGCTGTCAAAGTCGACCACGACGGGGGGTGGTCCCCGAAAGACGCTAGTGTAACCGTTCAGGCTGTCTAGGCCGCTATCGAGATCATCGACAGCTACCCCCTCAAGAATTGACACGGCCCACTTGCGGATTTCATCGCTGGTTCGGTAGTTCAGTCGCAGTTTTCGTGAACGTCCCCTAACATTAATTCCGCATGCCGACATACCGGCACGACGCGAATAGATTCGCTGATGTGCGTCCCCAACAATGAAGATCGAATTGCGATCGTGGTCGGGGCCTTCTGGGACGATCGACCGGATGAGGCGAAAAGCTTGTTCGCCCATATCCTGCGCTTCATCTACTACCACCGAGCTATAGGGCAAGCTCGGCGCTTCAGACTTCAGCAGCTCGACGGCCTCTCGGTATGCATCATCTGGCTCTGCGAGCCCTGCATCCATCATGCGAGCGCGATAATCGGAGAAGATTTTCCAGAGCGCCGCCCTTTTGCGGCGGTCTATCGCGGTGCCGCGGCCGGTGCGCGGCGTTTTGAAATACGCCTGCTCTGTCAGAACACCCTTCGCCTGGATCACTTGCTCCCATTCGGCACGTACGAACTCCTCTGACAGCCCTTCTGGTATGGTGTGAGCATCCATCAATTCTCGCCATATCTGATCGAGCTGTTCACGCTCTTCGCCAAAGTAGGCGATGTCGCGCCCAAATTTCTTGCGCTTAAGGAAGCCGCTGACCCAGCGATCCAGATTGATCACTTCTATCCGCGGATTGGGCTTGCTGAGATGCTCCGGACAAAGCGTATTGAGATTGGCTGAAATGTCGTGGGCAAGACTCGTTGTGAACGTAGTGAAGAGAACCCGCTCTGCCGACCGCTGGGGATCGCTTGCAATTTGATCTGCCAGATATTTGGCTCGATGCATTGCCACGACCGTCTTGCCCGTACCAGCTCCGCCACGGGCCATCGCGGGACCATTGTAATCGCGATAGGCAATACGCCGCTGATCACGGTGCAGAAATACTCGCCAACCTTCCAGATCTCCCTCGAAGAAGCGGCGCAGCTCATCCTCGGTTTCCGGAATGAAGATATGCTGACGACTTTCATCCGATGCGATGACTTGGGAAAAGGTCGCCGCTACGTCGGAGGGCTGTTCAGCAGCCTCGGCAGGTGCCGCGCCGATCAAGTCGCGAATTTCTTCATCCGAATATCCCGCTGCCAAAGCGATCAACGCGTAAAACGTAGTCGTGTCGAAGTCGTCTTCGGCAGAGTCGAGCTCCGCCTGATTGTGAATAAGGCGCACCTTGGGTAGCTCATCCGTGAGCACGCCGAGCGAGATCAAGCGATCATCGGAAACGTTCGCAAAAAGAAGAGGAGCAACGGCAGCAGCCTTTGCAGAAGCCTGAGGAGCAGCAGAAGCTACGGTTTCGACCTCTTCATAGACACGAATTCGATTGGTGGCTGAATCAATACGTACCGTGCGGCCTTCAGCCCAACGGTAGGCCTTGTCATGTTCGTTGACGTGAAGGAACATGATGTCACGGCCACTTACAAAGGCGATAGCACGGTAGCCCTGGTCAATCCGTATCGATTTCAATCCGCGCTCTCGCGCACCCTCGACCGACTCGAAGTTCAAGCCATTGCCGGATGGATCGCTCATATAGCGCGTCATCATATCTAAAAACTTCGCCGAGATCCTATCCGGCAACTTCTTAAGCGACCGCATACAACCGAGGTCATAGGAGACCCTGTGGGCAATTTGATTACTCATGAAACCATCTCCTCAATTTTTCGGATGATGTAAGTCGCAACCTCAGTCACTGACTTTTCCCCTTCCGGATTGAATGAGACGAGGTCCCAGTTCGACATTTCAAAACTCTCTTCGCAGACGCCGAGCTGGATGCCCGACCAGCCAATCTCGATCATCCCAACAACTTCTCCGTGTTGCGTGAGGTCGGCACCTATCAGGTCGGGCGGAGCCACGTTGCCCGCCTGTAGCGCCTCAATCAGCGGACGGAAGCCCTCACTTACGAGCGTACTAACTTCGAGCCATGCACCGTCCTGCGGTCCCTTCCCAACCGTTGTGAGATCAGGAGCTGACAGCGTATCAACTCCTTCGAACTCGACGTGGAAGCCTGGGATGGCTTGCATCAAGTTGATGAGGCGCCACAGCCCGCGCCACGCCTCGGAGTACCCAGGGCTCGCCGCCGGATCACCAGACACTTGGGGCAATGTCCCACGAACTAAGAGACGACAATCTTCAATATCACTGCGCCATGTCTGAGGTGATCGCTTCTTGACGGCCAGATAGACATCCAGATTCCGATCATTGACGTGCCCAAACATCTCTCCCTCTTCAAGGAAGCTTCGTCCATCTTCGGTGATCGTAGCAATTCGAGGTAGCGTCTCGATTTGGCGCCCGTGCCCCACAATCGTGCGCATCAGAACTGACGTCGAAGCAGCGAGATCCGCATTGGGCAATGAGATATGATGGAGCAGGCCATGTAGTGATGACCCGCTCTGCAATATGCCTACGCTTGTCGCCAGATCAGACATGGCCGGCTTAGCAAGCACAGAGGCCATGATACCGGCATGGGTCGCTCCGAGACGGGCCTCGGCTATTGGATTTGGAACCAGCGAGTCAAGACCCTGGTCAAGGTCGTGCCAGCCTAGCGTCCAAACCCGCACATGCCCCGAGCGAATCAGAAGCACACGGGTGATGAGGTCTTCTGCTACGGTGCTGGCATGGTATTTCAAGCCATCCATTTCGACCACGATCGGCCTCGCCTGCAGGTCGCCGATGGGGCTCAAGAGGAAGTCAACGCGCTTCTTGGGCACATCTATGAACCGCTTGTCGATCTGGACTTGGGTCTCGATAGTCCAAAAATGAGTCTGTTGGCCTTCAACGACCTTTAAGAGAAAGCCCTTTCGTCCACCTTCAAGCACCTGGGGTTTGATACATCCGGCGCCGAAGCGATCCTCCAGCGTTTCAAGGAACCGGTGCTCTAGCTTGCTATCAACCAAGAAATCGCGAATGCGCGTATCGATCCCGCTACTGGTACGGGTCAACTCACCCCACTGAGCGAGGATGCCTTCCATCATGTGCAGGGCAGTGTCGCGATCAGGCTCGCCGGGACCGAACTGAGAGCGGTAAGATTTGACGCAACGGAAGCAGCCGCTCTTTCCGTTCTCAACGCAGGCACAGGTGCGCAGCGCCTCAGCGGCTCGCTCGACCACTGCGCGCATCGTATCGGGGTGCTCAGCCAGTTGCCGCAAATAGCCAGATCCGCCAGGCACAGCATCATAGAGATAGAGGCTGCGAACGGCAGCAAGTCCATCGAGTTGAGCTTCCACTACGGCACTGCGAATGTGGTCAACCTTGCCGGCGAAGTGCCTTCGCATCCCCAGATTAATGGCGGCAACAAAGCTCTTGATATCATCGTGATTTGCCTCTCCTGCTACGGGTACGACAATACGGATTGACTCGGTTTCGAACTTTCGCATCAGGAAGACATTCGCTTCCCACTGTTCGCGCGTGATTTCACCATCGCGTTGCAATACCCGGCAACGAGGTTGGTGCTCACCTGCGGCGCCAGTGTGCCGCGCAGGGCGCTGCACTATCCCGCAGTGACGACAAATCGAAAAAGGGCGCGAATGCCGCTCCTCGCCGGCAATCTTCGGGCCTGCAGGTCCCGACGTTCTCTGACCGAAGTTAAAATCCCTAAATGCGCAAGGTGCAATGAACTCATAGCCAAACGGCGGCGCTGTTTCGGCCCCCTCCGCATACCACGACGATTCGATGTCTGCCGGGCCATAGAAGGGTACCATCGCGCGATCATATTGCTTTTGCTGGCGATCGTCGGCGTCCCGGATCTCTGCCTTTTGCTCTGGTGTAACAGCGATGACGGTCTTCAGCTCAACGGTCTCGTGCGCTGAACCGACGTCATCCCACATGTCGTCACTGCAGCGCGGGCATTTGTCGGTTGCTTGAGCTGTCGACTGGAGCTCTACATGCGAGCAATTCTGGCAGAACCTCCATGTTGAAAGATCCTGCTTGTTCAAATCGAGTCTATCGATAATTACTTCGCGGCCATTGGCGTAGAAATATTGTCCGGGCGCAAACTCGGTTAGGGCCGAGCTCGCAGGTCGCATATACTCCCGCGTGATGAGGTTGTCGCCGTTTTCCTCGCGATGGCCGCTTTCAGGTTGGCGGGCGATGATGGATTTTAGCTTAACCCCTTCTTCTGGAAACGCGTAGTTGGGAAGAAGGCCTTTGTCGGTCAAAAACCTGAGCACTTGAACGTCGTCGATACCTTGCCTGATCGCGTGGTTTATTTCTCCTTTGTCGCGTTTGATTTCAGCAAGTCGAGCCTCAAGCATCTCTGGCGTCATCTCATTTTCACGACGTTTGACGCGCTTGGCCTCGGCGTCGAGTTCAGCTCTGCGTGCAATGAGCTCGGCGCGTTCTCTCGCGGCCTCATCAAAGAGAGTTCGAATATGCCAAATGAGAGAGTGTTGGTCACGGGTGGTCAGGTAGTTGCGAATGCGAGAAGCAATTTCAGGGCGCGCTGACAACTCAGACGGGAGCAGTGACAGAAACTGACTTGCCAGGCTCGAGCTGTGCTCGTCAATGTAACGAAACCAGTCCAGAGGAAAGCCATCGCCGCGACTTTCCTCCAGTTGCAGCAATACCCGACGCACCTTCCCGTAATCTCCGGTGTGTGCGCCGCTGCCGACAAAGCCATCCAAAGTGAATGCAGCAACCTGTCTTAGCAGAACGGACAGCGCGCCAATGTAAACCCCCGGAACGCGAACTTGTCCCGCAAGCATGCTGTCTGGCTCTTCCCAGAACTGCAGGTCGTGCGGCCGCGCAGTAGCGATAGTCAGATTTAGAGAGTTGCCGTCTCGGCGGCCTGACCGACCAATCCGTTGGATGTAGTTGGCTTCTTCGGGTGGCACGGAGCACAGAAGCAGCGTGGAGAGGTCGCCGATATCAATACCCATCTCGAGCGTTGGTGTGGCCGAGATGAGGTTGGGTGCCCAAGGACTCTCCTTCTTGATGAAGTCAGTCTCAATCTGGCGGCGTTCATCAGCTTCGAGCAAACCGGTGTGCTCACGCCCAACAACACGATGGTTCCGGTCAGTTGACAGAATTGCAGCGGTAGAGGCAGACACGGAATGATTTGTCTCAAGGAGAGATCCATGACAGCCAATGCGTGTGCAGGTAGATCCGATCGCTAGCCGGTTCTCCGAGAGGGCAATTTCATTTCTTCGGCATCTGTCGCAGCGCAGATGAAGTACGCTATCTGTCACTTTGATGGCGGTCGGCTCGATAACGAACCCATGATCACGCGATGGAGCCGGACGATCGATGCGGCGGACTACACCTTCTGCTTCGAGTAATCGCATGGTCGTCTCAAATACAGCGTCATATTGAGAGACCATTGAAAGTGAGATCGGAAGGAAGAATTTGTCAGCCCAGTCTCTGTACCAGTTGGTTGAGTGATCTTGGAGCAGAGGCTGATATCCTGGCACTGATCTGAGCAGTGTCACCGGCATAGGTGCCGCCCCGTTGCGATAATTGGGGACGGGCAAAGTATCCGTTTTTCCGAGGGCCATCGCGCGCGCCGCCGCAAAATAGTTAGGCCCGCCAATTCTTGATGGCGCGGCGGACATGCCCGCCACTATATACTCGTGCCCAACCGCTCCTCGTCGACGCATCTGCTGAAGTAGTCCAGCCAGAAAGCGCGTGGCAGTGGGCTCATCCATCTTGAATGCACCGGACAGCGCGTTTGCAAGATGTACCGGGAGCTTCTTAGCCACGGCACTTATGCGCTCTATCGACACTTCTGCCAGCGCAATGCCTGCGGCTTCCAGCGTCTGAGAGGTATGCGACCGATAGGTAAGGTCTGAGAAGTATTCCCACCCAAGCCGAAGCTTAACATGCTGGATGAATCGATCGTCGGAGGGAAGTCGGTCGCTCCGCAGTAGCTGCTGATAGGGTTCGCGCCATGTTTGGTTGCGAGCAATGTAATTCGCGACGAACGCCTCATCTCCCAGGGCTATGCGGATGGCCTCGGGAACTGCAGAGATGACTTCTGCTAGCGTGATCTCATGGTGAGGGTCCGATATTATCGCCTCATATAATGACTTGCGTACCACGGCGTTGGTGTTGCGGATCTCGGCGACAGCTGCGCGCTGCGCTGCATCCTGAACGGAGTCAGAGAACATCAGAAATCGTGGCTTGGCCTGGGGATCCTCTTCATTGTGTTCTGATCCGTAAAGAGTATTCGCGAGTGCAGACGTCATTCGCGATGACCGCAATCCGAAGAGCAGCAACCCATGGGCGTGCCCACAGGCTGGGCAGGTGCGGTCAAACTCGCCATTCTCATCCGTGGGGTCGTAGAGCCATACCGGGCTTCGTATTCCTTCGTCCGTCGTGCCTGCGTGGTCGGCGGGCGTAAAGTCCAGGCTGCCGGCGTCGAGAAGTCCAGTCACGACGCTGCCCCGGCCTGAGGTCCCGGCCTTGCGACTAATGCTTTCGTGATAGATTAGTCGGATACGGTTGGAGGTGCCGTCGAAGAAGTCCTCGTAGAGATCCGACAGTGGAGCCCAGAGGCTAAGACCTCTTGCTGATTGGCGTCCCAAATGAGCTGAGGTGCCGCAACGTGCACAGTTCACGATCGGCAATACCTGCCGCAAGTCGCGCTCATCCAGGTCATTGGCGTGTGCGAGATCTATCTCGGATCGCTCGTCAGTTGATCGCCACCGTGGAAGGTTGGCGACCATGCGGGACATCTCGCGCGCCCAACTCTGGATGCGAACGCTGAATAGCGGCTGAGGCGAGGCCCGAGAGCCCGAGCGTGCCCAGCATATGAGTGAAACAATGACTTCGGCCAGGCCGATGCGCTTGTCGGCAGACCAATTGCTAAGGGCCTTGACGGTGCCCAAGCTCTCCGCGATGGCGCTCAGGGTCGTGGGCCGAGCAGTCTCTGCAATGATGCGAAGAACTCGCTGTGCGGCAGCGTGTTCTAAGATCAGGCGACCAAGTAGCAGTCGCCATTCTATGGACTCCGGATCTCCGTCGTTGAGTGCGATCAGGTCTGCGTCGGTTGTCGATGGAAAGAGGCAACGGGTAAACAGCTGCGCTGCAGCTGCTTGCGAGACGTCGATGGCAGAGGCAAGCGCGGTCTGTACTTCAGCGGGCTCTGGCCAATCGAAGTATTCCGGGGTGGGAAAGGCCTCGTCGGGGGTCTGCCGCGTCTCCCTGATCACTGAGCCGTCGTCAAACGGTTCGCCGAAGATGGTTGCAGCGTACTCTCGCAGCTCGACAGCTGCCTCTTCTCCCGCACCCAAAGTCGCAGAGGAACCTACACAGGCGAGATGCTTCTCAAGTGTACCCAGCCGGTGTTTCAGCCGCCGGATCAGGAGCGCAAGATCGGCTCCTTGTGCGCCATCGAAGGTGTGCATCTCGTCAACAACGAGATATCGGAGCGTTTCGGGTGAATTCTTCTCCCACAAATGCCGATCGCTCCCGCGTATGAGCAGATAGTCGAGCATCTTGTAGTTTGTGAGGAGGATATCCGGCGGATTCGACCGCATGGCATCGCGGCGCGTAATCACATCCTGCTCAGTCATGCCATCGGTCGGGGACTTCGGTTCGGCATCAGCGTAGATGCCCGCGCGAACGCCTGCTAGCGAGGAGATTTCGTGGATGGCTCGTGCGATGCGACGCGCCTGATCGGTGGCCAGTGCGTTCATCGGATAAATTAGGATCGCCTTGATCCCTGGTTTGCCCTTGTTTGCACGGCAGTAGTCAAGTATTGGCCAGAGGTACGATTCAGTCTTACCGGATCCGGTCCCTGTGGCAACGATTGTCGACCGAGGTGCTGCGCCTCCTAGTCTGTCGAAGGCGGTCAACTGGTGCTGATAGGGCGCGAATTTGAGCGGGACGTCAGGAAATGGTTGCTTGAACGGCTTGCCCGGCTTCACCGCTTGCTTGAACGGCATACCGACCGAGATCCACGGTCCCTTGATGTAGTTGTCAGGATTCACGAGGAAGCGATCGACTGTGCCATCGAAGGCACGGCTTGTGGTGTTGAGTGTCGAGCGAACTAGGTCCTTCAGGCTCCTCTCCACTTGGAGCCCTAAGAGAATGGGGTTCATAGCTGGACCCTCATGTGGGCCGATATTACTTCAGAAGACTGTTTTCGAGCGTCACAGGAAGGATGAGCATGCAGGAGATTCGCGTTCATGCCGCTGCCTCCTGCTCTTTCGCTGCCTCGAAA
The DNA here is from genome assembly GCA_041397645.1 of Hyphomicrobiaceae bacterium. Lineage (NCBI taxonomy): Bacteria > Pseudomonadati > Pseudomonadota > Alphaproteobacteria > Hyphomicrobiales > Hyphomicrobiaceae > Hyphomicrobiaceae bacterium. The sequence continues at coordinate 27,073 of JAWKWE010000004.1, forward strand.
TACGCCCAGGCTCGCTTGTAGTCTTCGATGCGATCGCAGGTGTCGAAGGGGCCTTCAAATGTTCGGGTCACGGTCTGCGGGCCGCCTGGCATGAAATCGACGACGGCTTGACACTCAAGTTTGGTACATCCGCTTTCAAGGATCTGCTCCCATCGCTTGCGGCTCGGGCTTTTCCCATCTTCGAGATAACCGACGCCGGGAAGGCCTTTGGAGCAAGTCCAAGCGATGCGTCCGTTGTGGTCATACCAAGTGCCAGCCTCGTTCTCCTGAAGGACCGGGAAGTAGATCCGGTAAATCTCGAGCAGCTGGTCGACGGTCAGTCCGAGAGCCTGGGCGACCAGCACGTCGATCTCGACCAAAGCCATGCGGCGGGCGAACTCGGTGCGCAGGCCGGCCGTGCGGTCCCAAGTTGCGGGGCCTTCAGCCACACCATCGACGCGAAGGCGTGGGTCAGTGGACGACCAATCTTTAACGTGAAGACTGGCAGCATTTCTGTCCCATAGCTCGGCGTATGGCACAGTTAGGCAAGCCAATCGCAAACCACGATGCAGAGCCGTTTCATCAATCTTGACCCAAGGCAGCATCCCTAGATCTGGCCCGTATAAGTTTTGTCGATTGGTGGCCTTGATCAGAAAGTCGAACGGCAAAGATAGCCAAAGAGCGTTGGCCGTGAGCAAGTCGTCGTCCGTTCGAAACGCTGCGCTAACTATAGCGTCGATGTGACCGATTTCTCGCGGGATCAGGGCCCCGGAAAGCGTCCGCTCTCCGTTCTGCCCCATCATCTTCCTCAAACCTATGCGATAAAGCGAAGAGTAGCTTTTCGTTGAATCCCATTTTAATCTTGGTTGAGACGTTGTTCCCTGCTCAACGTATTGATAGTTAGTGCGCGGGACAAAGTCGTCGGGCGCATTGTTTAAATCGATAGATTCGAAATCGCGATGATTTCGGCAATTTCTTCTCGGCGCTTTGTAAAGTGGGTTCCCAACAAACAGCATGCTGCCAGACAAGACGGCTTTTGAAATGTCTGCGGGGAAGTCCGTGCGGCGCTCGAGAACGCCCGCTGTCACAGAAGCGCCCTCCGTCCACATAGTCGAGACCTGCCATTCCAAATTATTCTGAGACAACGTTGGGTTCTTGAATATAATGGCGATTGCGGCAGCTATCTTTGTCGAAAACGGTGGGATGAGCTTGCAGGAGGCATAGCTTCCTAGCTCACCGAGTGCCCGACTAATGGCTCTGAGGTAGTGGTCATCTAAAATCGTAATTCGGTCTTTGTGGCCCTTAATCTCCCATTTTCCGCTTCTGTTCTTTAACGATGGGACCTCGCCCGCGCCATCGTGCAGCAAGCTCTCCGCAAGCTGAGACGCAAGGAGCATGTTTGCTGCATTGGTGAATTTTATCTCTGACTTCGGGGCTCCATATAAATTGAGCGAGAATTCCCGCGTGTTCCCTATCTCTGAAAAATTCTTTGATTTCAGCTCGTTTCTAAAATGAAAATGGGAGATAATGCGATGGTACCAATGACCTCGAAAGCCGGCAGCCTCTTGAGTGTCAGTCAGATGGCTGTCCTGATGAATCATTGAGATATTCCCAGCTTCAGACATAAGTCGGAACGACAGGTCAATAAAGCACTTATAAAGATTGTTCGATCCACCCCCAGCAAATGGATGCATCACCGCCGATGACGTAACCTCCATTGCTCCCCGAGTGAGCACGAATTCATGAAGAAATCGCTGGTGCCCTTTGGCCTTCTGCAGCGCCTCGGGCAAAACTCTTCTGGCATCTGCCGCAGAAAAATTAGCGTAGAAGGGGTCGATATCTGCAAGCACCAACCCGCCGTTCCAAGATGGCTTGGACCACGGAGGATTCCCGACAATGATATCGAAACCACCCCGCTCCTTGAGGATATCGGCGAAGATCAGATCATAATGGACAAAGCGTGCTTCTTTAGCGACATCGACGGCAACGCCGAGCCAGTCAACTTCCTGAACCAATGAATCAACATCGGTTTCGCGGAACAGGTCGTGCTTTTGCTTCCGTGCGGCGGCCTTGAATAGGTTGGCAGCGGGTGCGTCTGGCTCCAGCGCGTCAAAGAAGTCGGGCACTGTATCGACGAACTCAGCCATGCTCGGAGCGGCGAGGGAGCCGTCTGGCATGAAGCCACCCTCTAGGATCATGGCCATGCCTTGCAAGAATTCAGGGCGGCTTGGCAGCTTGTCGGCTTTATCGAGCGGCCAGAGCCACAGGGCGCACCAGGCGTCCATGGCCGTCTTGAGCCGCTTGTAGGGCAAGGTGTTCGTGGCGTGATCGGCGCCCACGAGGCGGCTGAGCCTTCGTGCCTTTTCGTGGAAGTCGAGCCCTTCGACACCTGCAAAGCGCTTATCGGGCCAGAGCGTGATTGCGTCGTTCGAGGATGCTCGGCTTCTTGCCAGATCGGCCGCCACAATGTCGAACAGCTCCTCGACAATGCGGCTCAGCTTCTGCAGAAGCTTAGTCTCGTGCGGCTCGAGCTTGTCAAAGAAGCCACCCTTGCGCCAGGCCTTGATCGACTGCTGGGCCGCGTCCGCAAATTCGGTGATCGACTTGTCGGTGTCGAACTTGGCCATGTCCTTTGCGGGCAGCAAGAATTGCCAAATATGACCCTCGGGCAAGCGAGACTTCCAGCCGATCTCCTGCGGCACCTGGTTGAGCCAGAGATCATCCTTCTTACGGGCGGTCATGAGAGTAGCGGGATAGGACGCTCTGCGTGCGCCGATCAACGAGTTGCCAGCATGGAGCTGGTCGCCGAACCAAGGCGTGAATTCGCTGGCATGGAGGCTGTTGAGCCACAGAGAGATTGCGCCAAGCTCGACTGCCACAGGGTTGAGGTCGACACCGAAGCAATTGCGGTCTGCGATGAAGGCGCGAACCTTCTGCTTCTCTATGATGATCTGATCCTGAGGAATGGTCTTGCCGACTTCCTTCTGCTTTCGCTCCAGGTAGAGGTCGGCGAGCTGATTGGTCGTCTCCACAAGAAACGCCGCTGATCCCATCGCGGGCTCGAGTATCTTGAGGTCTAGGAGCTCATCGGTAGTGAGATCCTTGCAGCGCTCTAGCAGCGCGTGTTTGACCAACAGCCGAGCGAGGGGCTCTGGTGTATAGTACGAGGCGGACTTTTCGCGATCTCGTCCGGCAAGCCGGTAGATGAATGTGCCCTTCTTGTAGACTCGGGCTTCAGCACCGTCGAAGACGATTTCCTCGGGACGGAACTCGACTGCGCGACTACGTGGAACGAAATAGCTTGGTGCAAGGAAGTCGATCTTGTCCCTTCGCGATATGGTCTCGTCTTCGGCGTCCTCTGTGTCCTCTAGCGCGTCATCCATGTCATCGTCAGCATCGATTGCTTCCGAATCTTCCTGATCTTGATCGTCTGCGGACTCAGTGTCCTCGTCCGAACTCGACGTTCCGCGGCCGGTCTTTAGCCGCAACTCGATGAGATCTTGCTTAGCGACGACGCCAGTGAATGAGATGAGCGTCTCATAGACCGCGCCGAGCTGGCCAATGCCGAGCTTGGCGTAGGAGATGCGTGCCGTCCCGCTGCGAGACTGCTTGAGCGAGAGCAGTCGGATGACCTTCTGGACGGCCTCGTTGCGTAGGTTTATCTCACTCAGGATCGGCGTGCTCTCAGGATCGAGCAGCGATACCTTGACGGCTGGGAGGCGCATTGCCGTGCTGTTGCCTGCGTACAGCATCGTGAGGGTGCGTTGCAGGCTTTGCCAGAGATAGGTTCCGTTCTTCTCAACGGGGGTGCGGAGTCTGACGGACTCTAGCTCGCGAAGCGCCTCGATACTGTAGCCCGTCGCATATACCGGATCCTTGAGATCAAGGATATTCAGACGAGGGTTGGCTTCAGCGTAGAACAGGAATAGCAGGCGGTACATGTACCTCAGACATTCGAGGGACAGCTCAGGACCTTCAATCCAAACGCTCTTGCGCGGCCCCGACGGGTATTTCCCGCCAGTGACATCGAGCACTTCTTGGCCAAGGATCTCAATGGCGTCGCGCACCGTACGCTTGAGCGACGTCGTGACGGCATTGGCGTTGCGCTGTGCTTCCTCTTCGATCCGATCAGCAATCGGGATGCCCTGTCGTGGTACGCGAGCCTCACGAGAGATCAAGCAGGCCATGACTGCCAGCGTGTCGCGATCCTGGCGTGAGTAAATCTCCTGCAAGTCAAAGCGCAAGACGGATCGTGCTGGCCATTTGTGGCGATCGATCAGCACGAGTTGGGAAAGTGCCATCACCAGCACGTAGCGAGGGGCATTTCGAAGTCCGAAGATCCCATCACCAAGGACTTCTTCTATTGCATGACTGGTCTCAGCGAATTCGCGTTCGTCTTCGGGAAACTGATCGGGCTCAAAGCATCCTCCAAGAGGATCAGACGCCTCATCGGATGCTCCTTCCAAAGGGGCCTCGAGAAGCCACGCCGCATCGCGGCCCTCCTCGTCAGCGACCACTGAGAGGCACGGAACTAAGGTGTCTCCATCCATTGCGGTCTGCTTGCGGAGACGTTTGTATTCGTAGCCAAGAGCTGTGACTAAGGCATGGGTCGCCTCGGTGCGCAGTTCGATCCGGCGCGCGTCGTCCTTCGTATTACGGATCTGCCGAAGTAAGGCGAGGTAGGAGTCTGCGCAGCGAGACAGACGCTCGATTGGACTTACCTCATCGTCCTTTCGTAGCCAGCGCGCCGCAATTTCGCGAAGCTCTTCTTGGAGTGACGCCGAAAGGGCTCCTGCCGGGAAGAACTCGGCTTCATTTTCAATGCCGGTAAGATCCATGGTCATCCGACAAACACCGCCTTTATCTCAACGAATGGATTGGGATCATCCACCATGCGACGGGTCCGCTCGTACCAAGAGGCCCAATCCTCGAACAGTTGGTCGATCTCAATCGCCCTCGTATCTCTCCGCGCCTTCTGGCGCCTCTGCATGGCGTTGAGCTCACTTCCATCGTTGGGGACGTCGGCAAATTTGAGCTCAAGTTGCCGTTTGAATCGCGCTTCGAATTCGGCAAGGCGCCCCAGAGTCCTTTGCAAGGACGCCTCAATCTCAGTAGCTCTCGCTTTGCGATGATTGACGAGATGCGACTGGAAGGCATCAACAGCGACTGAGAGCGCCGCGCTTGCTAGTCTTGGGTCAGCCGCGCCGCTGTTTGGCGTGTTGCCGGCCAACCCTACTCGGGCTGTAAACTCATCGACCGTCTCGAGCTGCTTGACGATGCCATCGACCACAGACACGACGGCCCAACGGTCTACAATTGGCGCTCCCATCGCGTTCGGTATTGCGCCATGCAGCAATACCGCCACCTCTCGATCCCCGAGGCGACCGCGCAATCCGCACAGCGGTGCCGTGCGCTCTGGGAAAAATGTCTCGGCCCGATCGCCAAACCAACCGAGGATCGGATGCCCATCCCATAGATACTGGACGGTCGGCCAGCTGCGCTCTTCGGTCTTGGCGTTTTCGATCGCGGTGTTGATCACGTCGGTGCGATCGGTGAGTTCGATTATGCCTCCGTTGCCGACAGCCTCGACCGGCATATAGCGATCATCGACTTCGTCAGTCCTGGTATATCCTAGGCCTCCGTCACTCATCATATCCGCCGGTATTCGCATCCGGATGAGTCGGTTGGCATCTTCAATCGCGGGCGCGGTGCTGAAAATGCCTTCCTCTGGCTCAGCCAACCGCTGAAGCATGACGCGGGCGTAGTCAAAGGCGTCCGTAAATAGCCTAGGTGGCGCACCTTCAGGTATCGTAGTGATGTCAGTGCCCGTACTTGAGTGGTCGACCCCGCTGTAGTCTCCGAAGAGTGCGTCGAATTCGTCATCGATTGTAAGTTCGTTCTCGATGCTCTCCGCGCGGTCGTTCATCTCGTTCTCAAAGGCCTCGGCGCCGACACCGGAGCTGACGGCTCGAGCAACGACTTCTTCCTCGAGATCTGCGTCTCCTGCACCGAGGAAGACAGCAGGGTCGCCGACACCTTTTTGCGCAGCTGCATCTTTCTCAACCAGCTTCTCCAAAACCCACATATCGCGAACCTTCGGATCGCTGCTTTCGCCTACGAAGTAATAAATCTGAGGCGCACGGTCCTGACCGTACCGGTCGATCCGTCCATTCCGCTGCTGAAACCGAAGTAGCGACCAAGGCAGATCAAAATGGATCAGGCGGTGGCTCTGGAAATGCAAGTTCAACCCTTCAGACGCCATGTCGGAGGCAATTAGGATTCGGATTGGCGATTTCTCTTTTTCAAACGCTTCGAGAAGGTGTCGCGCGTCTTCCTCCGCTTCGACGCTTCCGCCGTCTATCCGGCCGATTGCTCCATCATCGAGACCGAGATCCGCGTTGAGTCGCTCTTTCAACCATGCCACAGTCCGAATTCTTTCGGAAAAGATGACAAGTCGGTCCCTTGGATCCTTCCCGGTCCACTTTAACTCTCTCAGAAGCTGAAGTAGATTGTTGTATTTTTGAAATTCACCTGGTGCAATTGAGTCAAGAATAGCAGCTAACGATTCAAGTTTTAGGCGATCCGCCTCTGTGCCCCTGGCTGTTCCGTTCCGAATTCGCGACAGTCTTCCGGTTACCGTTTCGAGACATGCAGCAGGGCTCGAAAATATCGCTTTTGCTAGAGTTGTACGGAATAAGTCAATCGCTCTCGTTCGCGGGTTGTCTTCGTCCAGGTCGAGCTTCAATTCAGCGATCATGCTGTAAGCTTTTGCTTCCTTCCCACCGAGGGGGAATCTTCTGCGGTGCAGCTCTCGCGGGGGGACATTCTTTCCCATCACCGCCAAGACCTCTGGAGATGAGCGAAATCGACGGACTACTAAGTCTTCGATGTCCTGTCTTTGCAGCTCCTCGGGCTGAGGGACGCGGGTGGGATCGAGCATCTCGATCAGACTGGCAAAGCTCTCACGCGATCCGTCATGGGGAGTCGCCGTCAACAGGAGCAAAGAGTCTGCTTTGCGAGATAGCAGCTTGGCGAGACGCGAACGAAGACTTTGTTCCGATCCTGATCGGACACGCTTTGCCGCGTTGTGGGCTTCGTCGATGATGATGAGATCCCAGTTGGATTGCTCAATCGCGGCACGGATTTGACTATCTTGTTTGAGGGTATCAATTGACACGATAGACCGATCAAATTGGTCGAAAACATTGTAGTGAGCTGGAATTTGAGTGCGCATTCTCCGAATTGCGGCGCTGTCCAAGCGCGACAAGGGAATGGAAAACCGTGTCCAAAATTCCTTTTGAAATTGGCTCAGCGTTGATCGGGTTGTGACGACAAGAATCCTGTTAGCACGTCCGCGAAGCACAAGCTCTGCGGTTATCAGACCCGCTTCCAGGGTCTTGCCAAGGCCAACGTCATCAGCGATCAACAGCCGCACACGGTCCTGAGCGAGGGCCATCTCTACGGGAACGTGCTGGAATTCCAGATCGTCGATAGCAGCTCTGCCGAAGGTAAGGGGTCGGGCAGCTGTCGTCGGGGTCAAGCGAAACGCTGATTCCAAAAAAAGTTTTGTGTCAATCAACCCACGGGAAGTGTCAGGGACCAGCTTGACCTTCGCGGAGTCGAGTAACTCGTAATCAGCTTCAAGTTCCAAGACGAACCGGGCGGACTTGCCCTTTACGATTCCAGCAATGCCGCGGCATGAAACGATGTGGCCTCCCGACCGACGTTCGTGTCCCGAGACCTTCCAGGTCGAAGATCGGACTCTAATGAGGGCGCCCGGCGTCGGGATCGCAAGACTCATCCATGTGCCTCTTCAATTGTCCGCTACGGGTTTCGGCCAGATCGCCAGTGCTCGCTCAAAAGTGTCTCGCCTCGATTGATGATGTCCGTTTCCGACAGTGGCTCCAATTGCTCTTCCTGCTTCAGAACGTAGGAGCGCTGGTAGAGCGGGATTACTTACCGACACACCTTCTCGAAGACTTCATTTCTCGTGAGCTTGTCTGATCGCATGATCCGATCCCCACGCGAAGCATACGTCGAGAGCGACCGATTGCAATCGTTGGGTGCAATTTATGAACGCTGAACTGCGCAGTGTTTGGTATTTGGAATCATTGCCATGGGCGAGGACGCGCTAGGTGCGATTCTCAGCTGCCTCGGAGTAATTTCGGGACAGCAAGAGCAGGGTGCTCCTCGCGGGTCACGCCGCGCGATGTCCACTCAATTGATCGTCTGCAGGAACGCGCTGCGCATATGTCTTGGCCCAGCAAAGCGCATTGACCAGCTTCATCTGGCCTATCGTCTTGCAGGGCACCGCCAACAGCCGTGGGCTCGCGACCAAGATGGCAAGTCCCTGTGCCCTCGAGATCGCCACGTTCAGACGATTGCGGCTGAACAGGAATTCGTGGTCGCGAGGCATCTCCTCGCCGCTCGAGGTCGTCATCGAAACAATGACCACCGGGGCTTCCTGCCCCTGGAATTTATCCACGGTGCCGATGCGCGCGTCAGCCGGTAACGTGCCTTCGAGGCAGGCCACCTGCATGTTGTAGGGCGTGACGATTACGATATCGTCGAGCGTGAGCCTGCGCCTGTTCCCGTCCCGATCCGACCATTCCTGCTCCAGCAAGCTATCTACCAGCCAGTTGACGACCTCCGCTTCCTGCTCCGACCGCTGACCGCAGCCGGTATGCTCGACATTGACGAACGAAAGACCCGACGCCTTAATTGCCGCGTGCGCTCCCGACCCCATGACGATGCCCTGCCGCTCGTTGCCGGCTGCCGCTTCCAAGCGGCCGTCATAGAACGCCTCGGATATGAACCCGCAGACGTTAGGATGCATGCGCCGGCTGGCCGGCAGGAATATGCCGAGATCATCCGGCACGGTCGCGTGCTCGCGGAGCACGTACTCGAGCGCCGACGATCCGGATTCGCCAGGGTGGGTGCCTTTGATCGGCTGACCGAGCTGCGCCTGATCGCCGACCAGCACGATGTTCCTCGCGCTTGTGCCCATTGCAACCACGTTGGCGAGTGACACCTGCCCCGCCTCGTCGACGAACAAATAATCGAGCGTGCGATCCAGATCTGTCCGGCTGAACAGCCACGCGGTTCCTGCGATCAGCTGGTGCCCCGCCACGTCTGCATTGTCGGTCGTATTGCCCACGTACATGCCGCTGAAGGACTGGCTTTCCTTGCTTGATTTCTTGATGCCGCGGAACGCGAAGCCCTTCGCAAGCGCGACCGCCTCGATCTCTTCCAGAAGCTTGTTGATGGCCTTGTGGGAGTTCGAAGCGACGCCGACGCGCTTGCCCGCCTGCAGCAGCGTGACGATCGCCCGTGCCGACGTATAGGTCTTGCCGGCGCCCGGCGGTCCCTGCATGACGAGATAGCTCTCATCGAGTGCCTGCACGGCCTCCACGGCCCGTGCGAGCGGATCTCCGGCGAGGCCCGCCAGCGTCTTGCCGCCGGACAGGCGGGGCGCCGCCTTCGCAACAAGCGCCCTCACGGCGGCATAGTCACCGCCGCCCGCACATGCAGCCTCTGCCACGCGGAAGATGGCTTCCTTGATCGGCTTTGTGTTGATAGGACCGCTCGGGATCAGCGAGAGCGTATGCGGCAGCGCCCCGGCTTTCTTGCCGCGCCTGAGCTGGATGCGCCGCGCCTTCTCGTCGAGCATCGCGACTTCCCCGGCCGGCTCGAGCGAATCCGCAAGCAGCGGTTTATCATCCTCCCGGATTTTCGTGTCCTGCGCGGGGTAGTCATAAGTGAACACCAGAGACTGCTTGTCGGCCACGCCCTGCGCGACCGGCGCGGCGACCAGACCACCGAGACATTCGGCATCGTCAATCAGATCTTCATCAGGCCGCGACTGCCGATCGAACATGGCCCAGTAATCGGGCTTGGCCTCGCGCCGGTGAAATTCCAGTAGATCCGCCAGCACCGCAGCCGACGGATCAGACGACCGGTGCAGCCGCTCACTCAATTCCGCGGTACGCTGTTCTGCTGCCTCGCGTTTGTCGGTCTTGCTCCGGTCCTCGCCGGACGCTGTACGCACGAACCAGCCTGCTGTCGCCGGCCTAATGCGGAGGAGCCAGTCGCGCAGCATGATCGTCGAGACGCAGTCGATCCGGTTGTACTCGGCGATCTCGGCTATCAGCGTGGCGTCCTGCAACTCGCGCCACCGCTCGTACATGACGACGCTCTCGCCAGCCGTCTTCACCTCGCCGGCACGCTTTTCCATATAGAACACTTCCATGTTCTTGATCGAGTAGCGCGGCTCGGAGACTCGCACGCCCTCCGCCACAACCCGATAGAGGTCCACGAGTTTGCCGCGCCTCAGGAGATCGTCGATTTCGGCCTCGCGGGTCCCGTGCAGGGTCGACAAGCGCTTGAGCGCCGAGGCTTCATAGGATGCGTAATGGTAGACGTGCGCAGCCGGATGCGCTCCGAGCCGCTCCACGATGAAATCAACGGCCTGCTCGAACGCCCGCTTCTCTTCTGCCCGGTCATGCGCCCAGAACGGCGTGAACACCGCCTTGTCCGCGGTGCCGGTCAAAAATCCGAGCAGATACTCGAGCCCTCCCGGATAGAGAGGATCGCCTTCCATGTCGAAGAACATATCCCCAGGGTTCGGCTTTGGCATCCGGCAGAACCCGCGACCTGCTTCCGTCGGCAGAATCTCGAACCGGTCCTGTCCATCGTTACGCTTTGCCACCTGCAGGCGCGCCTGCTGACCGAGACGCTCGACGATCGCCGGCGCCAGGCCCTTGACGGCGCCGATCTTGAGCGACGCCAGCTGCGCCATCGTCGATATCCCCGCCTCACGGAGGTACCGCGCCTGCGTCGAACGCATGTTGGCGACGCCGCTCAAATGGTCCGTCTCGATCCAGTGTGCTTCACACACCGTCGCCCAATGGCAGTACTGGCATTGTGCGCACGGCTCCGGCTCGGAGGCCGCCGGAGGCTCCGCGACGAACTGCTCGAACCGCTGCATCGCGGCCCCAATGTAATCATAGCAATCACTGGTTTTCAGCGATGCTTCCGAACCATCCCCGAGCTTGACATGCAGCGTTCCGGGCAACACGCCCTGATCTGACTTCAGCAGCTTCGCATAAACACCAAGCTGCACCGCGTGACTCGCTTTCGCCGTGCGCGCGAGCTTGGTGTCGATCACGACATAGCTCCACCCGCCCAACAGCGAAGGCACCTCAACTCTGCGAAGGAAATCGGAGTAACCATGCCAGGGGCGATCAATAAGTGCTCCTTGATAGATGATATCGGCGCCCCGCTTCATCGCTTCCCGCGTGGCGGCTGCGCGCTCGTCAACGGTACCCTCTGGCGCGATCGTTTCGATCGTAAGGCCAGCCTCGCCGAGCTCCCGCAGATAGGCCCGCTCGTGCTCAAGGCCCCGCTGCTGCAGAAGCGTGGTCTGCGCGTCAACGATGTCGGGAGGTCGCGGACCGCCCCTTGCTGCCGTGGCGTCGAGCCACGTCGCATGGCGGCACCCAATGAACGTCACCAGATCACTGGCCGAAAACAGCAGACCGCTTGCCGTGTTCCTCACGTCCCTCTCCCCGCCTTATCCCCGTCACCACGTCATGCTGCCGCCTTGGCTCCCAATGTAATCAAAGTCGCCGGATCGAATGTTTGCTCGGTCTGGTCGGAGTAGTCGTAGATGCCGCTGATGCGCGAGCCGTCCCATACGAAGCAGTAGTGCTTGGCCTGGGTAGCCCGGGCCATCGCGGTCGGCCGGAACAGCACTGCCGTCGATTCCCTCACACGGAACGGGCTCGCCAGCAGCACGCCGTACGAGCCCTGTTCGCGCAGTTTCTGACAAATGCGTCGCGTCTCTGCGCTGTCCCCGACGCGTGGCCAGTTAGTAAGATCGTGCAGCGTCGCCGAGACCGGCGTTACCAGCTGCCGCATATCCAGTCTCATCGGCGGCATGGCGGTCGCGCGCATGAACGCCTCTCGACGCTGCACGGCCGCCGCAAGGGCGCCCTTCTCGGTTTCCGCAACGATGCAAACGCCGTAGCTTCCATCGGAGTACGGCGTCGGCTCTGGATCGAGATAGGCGAATGGCGCGACCAACCATGGCTGCATTACGTGCCGATCATCCGGGCGCAGGAAGTCGCCCACGCCGCCGTCGGGCGACAGCCGCGGGTTGGTCAGCGTCTCAAGCGCCTTGAGTGCCTCTCGGCCCTTCTGGTCGGCGACAGGCTCGTACAGCTCCACCGGCGGAAACCGCGACGGTATCAGCCGGCAGGCTCTCCCCCATGAAACATGCTTGCTGGGGATATCATCATCCATCTCACCCGCCTCGCTGCGCATCCAGATACGCACGCACCTTGTAGATCTCGACGATCGAACCGGTCGCCATCATGAACTCGAGCGCACTCTTGCCCCCGAATATCGGGGCCGCGTTCTTCCTCCTGATCCACTCGTGTGCGAGCGCGTCATCCGGAATCAGAAGTCGGAGGCACCGGTAGATCGACGCGACGTGAGAGATTCGCTCACGCGTATCTTGGGAGAGAGCGCCGCCGTCCTTCTTCCACTTGAAGAAGGTCGATCGCGGCGGCGCTCCGAGCAGACTGATCTGCTGCTCCGTCGATAGCCCCCACTTCTCTGCGATCCCGAAAAAACCCCGCAACTCTGCGCTGTTGTCGGTGTCGGCCTGCTTTGCCGCTGCTTTGGTCATCACATCCATGGCTCCTCCTGATAGTCCCATTTTAGACTTTTATGTTGACGAAGTCCAGACATGGCTTTAAGTCTAAATTGAGACTAAGCGATACATTTAGTCCAAATCTATAGGAGAAGCCAATGTCTCAAGTGCCTGTATTCGTTCATGTTCACGGCGAAAACGCCCTGCATGAAGCCGACCTCAAAGTGCCGCTCGACGGCCACACTCTGCTCGAATCGCTGCGGGCAGCCGGCGTGGCCATCGGACCGGACTCCTTGGTCTTCCTCGACGAGGACGACCAGCCGGCCGAACCCTCTCGACGCTTCCAAGAGCTCAAACCCGGCACCCTGATTCACGTCAGCAAGTGCCGGCACATCGATGTCACCCTGAACTATCTCGATCAGGTGCTACGCCACCCGTTCCCGCCGGGTACGCCGCTCAAGCGCGTCAAGGAGTGGGCGGGAAAGCAACTGCACATGGCGCCGACGGACGCCGCGGAGCACGTCCTGCAGGTGTGCGGCGGACACGACCGGCCGGCCTCCGACACGCCGCTGAGCGAGCTCGTCGGGTACTGCGCCTGCGGCGTCTGCTTAGAGTTCGTTCCCGACAAGCGCGTTGAGGGCTGATCATGTCGCTCCCGCCCGACCGCGCCATGCTCGAACGTGATCTCGCCGGGGCTGCGTTTCGCCTCGGCGAGATGTCCGGCCGATGGCATCTGGTGAAGCAGTCATGGCCGCATGTCTGCATCGCCGTCACAGCGTCGGAGCGCGCAAGCGCTCCCGCCGCCTTCACTTTCCGCTTCGAATGCAGCGGCTATCCGGCACGGCCTCCGTCGGCCCAGCTTTGGGACTGCGACCTCGACGCGCCGCTTCCCGCTTCACGCTGGCCCGGCGGCCGGAGTCTGGTCGCCGACGTCTTCAGGCCGGACTGGGAGCAGGGCCGCGCTCTCTATCACCCTTGCGACCGCATCACGATCGATACGCACCCCGATTGGCGCAACCAGCATCCGGCCCGCCTCTGGCGACCTGAACGCGGCATAACCTTCTACCTCGAGCAGATCCATGATCTCCTGCATTCACCGCATTATTCAGGCCTTCGCGCCGCCTGATCACCGCCTCGACTGTCCGCCGCGTCTCTGGCGGACCCTTGTTGCCGAGCTCGAGCGTCGCGGAGGCCGCCGGCACGAAGCAGGCGCGTTCCTTCTCGGCACCATCACCGGCGAACGGCGCCGCGCGAGCGACATCGTCTTTTACGACGACCTCGATGTCCGCGCGTACGCAAGCGGCATCTGCGTGCTGGACGGCAACGCATTTGCCCGGCTCTGGGCAATCTGCCGCGAGCGTGGCCAAACGGTCGTGGCCGACGTCCACACGCACCCCGGCGCCGCCTGGCAAAGCCATTCCGACCGGACGAACCCGATGATCGCGCGCGCAGGGCACGTCGCGGTGATCCTGCCCGACTACGCACGGGCTCCGGTCGATCTCTCCCGCATCGGCGTCTTCGAATACCGCGGCGCGCATAGCTGGGAAGACCGCAGCCCGGTGCGCGGACACCGATTCCTGAACCTCTCCCGATGGAGCTGGCCATGAACCTCCGTGCCAATCCCACTACGCTTCACCGCACCGCCAAATACTTCATGGACACCGGGCGCGCATCGAGCCCCGAGTCCGCGCTCGACATCCTGCATGGCTTCGGCCTCTCGATCAGCATCGCCCCGGACGTGGCCGCAACCCGCAACGGTCAGATCGCGCTGCTCACACTCGTCAATATCGCCCGCCGCACATTCCTAAGCGGCGTCGAGGTTGCCGGCGTGCCCGCGATACCCTGTGCGCTCCCGCTGACCCGCGCGAAGGATCTGCGCGCTGCCGTAGCCGAGCTCGGCGGCAGGTGCGTGATCCAGCTGAATGGCAACTGGCCTCTAGCCGCCATCGGGGATGTCGCATCACCGCCGGCTGGTCCCCACTTCAGGCTCGTCTGGTCGGGTTGGCGCGGCGGTGTCATGACCAGAGCCCCGGGCACGGTCCCGACCGACCCCGACGCCATTCCGCTGACGCCCTGCCTCGCAGCCGCGATCTGCGCGGCTGAAGCCTTCGCGTATCACGCCAAGGACCACCCGCTCGCAGGGCGTCGCAGCACCGGCCTGTCCCTCTGGAAGCCGGGTGCCAACTGGCTTACCGCAGACGTTTCGGAGCCGGTCCTCGCGTTCCTGCCTGCGCAGCTCTGGCTGATTGGGTTGGGCAATCTTGGACAGGCCTACTCCTGGCTCCTCGCCTGCCTTCCCTACCGCAAGCCGTCGGACCTCGTACTGACCCTTCAGGATTTCGACCGCATCGAGCCCTCGAACGACAGCACATCCATGCTTTCGACGCCGGAGGTGGCAGGATCGAACAAAACCCGCCATGTCGCCGGCTGGCTTGAACAGCAGGGCTTCACCACGCACATCATCGAGCAGCACTTCTCGGCACACACACGTCGTCACGACAACGACCCGCGCGTCGCCGTCTGCGGCGTCGATAATGCCCTCGCGCGCGCGTCGCTCGAAGATGCAGGCTTTGATCTCGTCATCGAAGCCGGCCTCGGCGCAGGGCCGTCGGGCTTCCGAAGCCTGTCCATGCATACGTTCCCGTCGTCCCTCAGCGCGCGCCGTCTGTGGGGCGTTGCATCTCGGGCCCATCTTCCCGACGTCTCGGCCATGCCGGCCTATCAGGCGCTCAAGGATTCAGGGATCGACGCGTGCGGATTGACGAGGCTCGCCTCCCGGACCATCGGCGTGCCATTCGTAGGGCTGAGCGCGGGTCTCCTTGTGATTTCCGAGATTCTGCGGCGGTTGCACTCCGGGCCTGCCCATGAAGTTATCGCTGGTTCCCTGCTGAACCCGGACGACCTCGAGGCGATAACCATGTCAACTGGACCATATGCTTTCGGCCACGTCTGCCTCTGACTGGCAGAATTGATGCTCACGCGCAAAACACCTTGTGGCTGACAATCTCTCCGCTCGACGCTCAAGCGGTCATAGGCTTGCTCAACAAGGGAGCACGAATTCGCACATTTGCAGCGCTAACAGCCCTCGACTTCTGCCGCAAAGGACGCATTGGTGGTGGCACAGGCGGCGGCTAGCCGCCCGCCAGACTCCCAGGGCTCGCCTCGCGGATCGCGGGGCTTCGGGTGGTGGGAGCGCCGCTGGGGCGCGCCCTTGAACCCACGGAGCCCACCATGACGACGATCGAAGCCCGCCACACGACCTCGGCTAAGCGGACCAAGCCTGCGACGACCGCAAAGGGCGAGAAGCCGAAGGCAGCCGCAAAGCTCAAGGGGGCGCACGCCGCCCCGAGCAAGATTGGCCCCACCGACGATGTCCACGCCGCCCGCGTAACGAAGCACGATCGTGTCCTGACGCTGCTGACCCGGCCGGAGGGCGCCACCATCCCAGAGATGATGGAGGCGACCGATTGGCAGCAGCACAGTGTGCGCGGATTCCTGGCGGGGACCGTCAAGAAGAAGCTCGGCTTCAATCTCACCTCGTCGAAGTCCGAGGGCGCCTTGCGCCGTTACCGCATTGAGACGAAGCGTGCTCGCTGACATGAAGTCAGACCCGATTGACATATCTGCCGAATTGGTACGGCTCGAAGCACTGACCAACTTCGAGCTACGGGCAGAGTGGCGGCTGCTGCATCGCACGCAGCCGCCGAAGAGCCTATCGCGCGATCTCCTGCTTCGCGGCATCACCTACAAGATCCAGGAGAGGGCATTTGGCGGCCTCTCCAAATCGATCCTGCGAAAGTTGTCCGCCTCTGAGCCTGAGGCATCTTCGTCCGAGAACCGGAGAGCTGCGCCTCGCACCACCGTGAAGCCGGGGACGCGGCTCGTTCGCGAATGGAATGGCAAAACACATACTGTCCTCGTCCATGCAGACGGCGTGGAGTGGCGCGGCACACGCTACCGGTCGCTCTCAGTCGTCGCCCGCGAAATTACCGGCGCGCATTGGTCCGGTCCGCGGTTCTTCGGCCTAACTTCGAAGAAGGGGGCAGGCGATGGCTGAATTCGATCAGGATGCTGTTCGGGTGGATTTTGCTGAGCTGACGGGCCTGTTCAAGGAGGCAGCGCTGATTGCGTCCGCCAGCCAGGGCGTCATGGACCTCGATGAAGGGCGACGTCAATTCAAGCGCCTCTCGACAGCGATGCACCAATTCCGAAGACGTCTCGTCATTCTTGAGGGGCGCCGCCGATGAAGCAGCTGAACTGCGCCATCTACACCCGCAAGTCCTCCGACGAAGGGCTTGAGAAGGAATTCAACTCGCTCGATGCGCAGCGCGAAGCATGCGCTGCCTACATTACGAGCCAGAAGCATGTAGGCTGGTTGCCAATTCCTGACCTCTATGACGACGGCGGCCTCTCCGGTGGCACCATGGAGCGTCCGGCGCTCAAGCGGCTGCTTGAAGAAATCAAATCCGGCAAGGTGCAGATCGTCGTGGTCTACAAGGTTGACCGGCTGACTCGGTCGCTGGCCGATTTCGCCAAGATTGTCGACGTGCTCGATGCGCATGGTGCCTCGTTCGTCTCGGTGACGCAGCAGTTCAACACGACCACCTCGATGGGTCGCCTGACGCTCAATATGCTGCTCTCGTTCGCCCAGTTCGAGCGCGAGATCGCCGGTGAGCGCATTCGCGACAAGATCGCAGCGTCGAAGGCCAAAGGCATGTGGATGGGCGGCAATGTCCCGCTCGGCTACGACGTCCGCGAACGCAAGCTGATCGTCAATGAGGCCGAGGCCGAGACGGTACGCATGATCTTCCACCGCTATACGGAGCTGGGATCCGTGCGGCTGCTCGGCCACGAGCTTGACCGGATCGGTGTCGTCAGCAAGCGCCGAGAGGGGGCAGGTGGCGTCCTTGCGGGCGGCAATCGCTTCTCTCGCGGCGCACTCTATACCTTGCTACAAAACCCAATCTACCGCGGCGAGATCAGGCACCAAGGTAAAGTCTATCCCGGCCAGCACGAGGCGATCATCGATGCTGAACTCTGGCAGCTCGCGCAAGAATCGCTCGCCAGCAACCGTCAGGCCCGAGTACACGGAGAGACCGTGGAACAGCCGAGCCTCCTTGCCGGGTTGATCGCAGATGGCAACGGACAACGAATGACGCCGACGCATGCGGTGAAGAAGGGCCGCCGCTACCGGTACTACGTCTCAACGGGACTCATTTCCGGCACGCGGTCCGATCACACCAAGGGCTGGCGCATCCCCGCGGGCGATGTCGAGATGCTCGTCCACGATCGGCTTCGCGCATTCTTTGCGTCCGAAAGTCACCTCGGTGAAGTGCTGTCCTGTTTCAACCTCGACGCCTCAGCCGTCCAGTCCGCCATGGCAAAGGCGGGCGACCTCATCGACGGCTGGTCGAGCATGCCGCCAATTAAGCTCCGGGAACTGGTCCGCACGGTCGTCAAGACCATCACCGTGGACGACGAGAGGGTCATTGCGTCTCTCAAGCCGACGAACGTCGCAACAATTCTGCTGGGCGACAGATGCGATCTTTCAGAGGCTCGCCAGCCCGGTGCGATCGAATTGATCATCGAAGCCAAGCTGCGCCGCGCCGGGAAAGGCATCCGACTGTTTGTCGGGGGCGGCGTCGCCGAGAAGCCCGACGGGCAGATGGTCGGCCTGCTGCGCGATGCGCACGCGACTCGCGAGGCACTGCTGTCGGGTCGCGACGAGACGATCGACGCCATGGCGCAGCGGCTCGGCAGCAATCGGGGCATCCTGTCGGCGCACATGCGGCTCACTCATCTCGCGCCGGATATCATCCGCGCCCTTGTCCTCGGGCGCCCCGCGGAGGGGCTGACGCCGGCCGGTCTTCTCGCCCTATGCAAAGACCTGCCGCACGACTGGCAGCTCCAGCGGGCAGCCCTCGGATTTGAGACGCGATAGCGCTCCGCGAAACCCCGAAAACGATGCGAGTGTGACCGGCCGAAAAGGCCACCAGAGATAAAACCGGCAATGAGGCGAGGAACGTCGCGCTGAGACGCGGTTGGATGCGCGGGCTCCAAAATTGCACGTCGCCAAGGCACGGAAATCGCCACGGAATTTCGCGTCCGCGAAATATAAATTATGCAGCTATGTCAATGGCTTAATCTGTGGCTGGGGGACTAGGATTCGAACCTAGACAGGCAGAGTCAGAGTCTGCAGTCCTACCATTAGACGATCCCCCAATCCTTGACCGCGGACGGCGCCTGGCCGGTCTGGGCTGGAAGGGGGGCTCTTACCAGCACTTTTGCCTGGGCGCAAGCGGCGAGCGTGGAACTGCTCCAGGGAGCCATCGCGCATCCAAACAACGGCCTCACCTGCATAAATCGTCCCAGCGCTAGCCAACGGAAAGCCCCACGATCCGCGATATGGATGAAAGTGCCGAGCGATCAAGAGAGGGCTGAACATTTGTCATCTTCACGTTCGTCCGCCTTGCGCGTTGGAGATCACGCATCGAGGAAGCTAGCAAAGTCAGACGCTATACGATTGTGCCCTATCGAGAAGAAGCCCTAGCCACTGCCTGGGCATTCTATTTTTGGGCGCCAGAACGTAACGCGGGACCCTCCGAAGGCGGCAGGAGCTCTGGCCTATATTCAAAATGCATCGTGTCGAAGTGGTTCCATTTGCCTCCCCAGATGAAGCCATGCTTCTCGAACACGCGAACGATCTCCATTGGCACCTCGTTGCGCCAGGCTGGAGCGGTGTCGCCCTTGGCGCCACTCCAGCGCCAATAGCTTGCACGTTGTACGGCGATGTCGATGGCGATGCCGTAGCCATGCGCTGAAGGCGTTGTTGTCCCCGCAATGTCGCGACAGTTGTACGTGCCCGCCGCGGGATAAAGGAAGACATCAAAGTCGGCGGGGAGCGCATCGAGTTCTGCTGACACGGCTTCAAGCTGTCTTGCCACGCCGTTGATCGAAGTGACCTTCAACATCTGCCCAGCTTTCTTGGGAAGCCAGTTGACCGCAACAAGAGTCGGAGTAACCGCGCCCTTAGCGCAGTCTCCATAAACCTTCTTGAAGAAGGCAGCGTTTCGCGCTCGTCCAGGATCGAAATTTGCAGGGGGAGGCGCAGTCAGCGGACTCTCTGGGTATTCGAGGGCAAACATGTCGAGAATGTCGGGATGGCTGAGCCACTGCTGAAATGACTTTGGACGATTGCCAACCCCAAGCGGGAGACGCGCACCGTCTCCAAAGATGACCTCGCCGTTCTCCACACTCTTAACGATGCCTGGATACCCGCGCGGGAGCCGGTCCGTCGCAAGTTTCAATTGCTCTTGGGCCGTAAGCGAACTCGAAACTTCGCCGGCAGCAATGCCGCCACTGGCTAGAAGCCTGAACGCCAACACAACAGCGCCGCAGAGGCACAAAATCCTGCCAAGGCATAAGCTCGCGAAGTTCAATAATTTCGCTGTTTTAGGCCGTGTCATTCCAATCCGTTTACCTGTCGGGCCAAGAGATAGGTATCTATCTCGAAGGTGTCTTTACGTGCGAGCGCGAACTGATACAGTGTATCCAAGTTCAGTCCAGAAAAGACCTGTAGAGGGCAGTTTATGCGCGCTATCCGCGCCGCTGTCATGCCAGGCCCTGGAGACCACGTGTGAAAGACAAATGTGCCAACCCGCAAGCGCCCAACGGCGCAGAGGGCTCAATAGCAGGTCAGCCAACGCCGCCTTTCTCAGCGGCGGACGAGGCAGACACGAGCGCTCGATCCACCGTTTCCGTATCTGAAACAACCGCGACATCAGCACCTTGCGCCCTCGGGCATGAGGAAAAGAACCATAACCGTCTATCGAGCGGCCGCCCGGCCGCAGACTTCGACAGGACTGCGCCGCGCGGCTCTCACGCCCCGACGGTCAACAAGCTTACGCCGCCATCGCAAACAAGCGCCTCGCCCGGATATCGCCAACCCCGTCATGGTCACAGCATTCACGTGCATGACCATTCCAACGGCACCGTCTATGGCGCGCTTGATCTCGGCACCAACAACTGCCGCCTGCTACTCGCCCGCCCATCGCGACGCGGCTTTCGCGTCGTGGATGCCTTTTCTCGCATCATTCGCCTCGGCGAGGGCGTAGCCAACAGCGGAAAGCTATCCGAGCCGGCAATGTCGCGCACCCTTGATGCTCTCAAGATCTGCGCTGCAAAACTCGACCGCCACCGCGTTACACGTGCTCGCTTCGTCGCCACGGAAGCCTGCCGCATCGCGCAAAACGGTATGGAGTTCATCGACCGCGTGCGTAAACTTTGCGGCTTGGAGATTGAGGTTTTGAACCCCGAACTCGAAGCGCGCCTCGCTGTGTCGGGATGTTCCTCGCTCATCGATTGCTCGGTCGACTATGTGCTTGTGTTCGACATCGGTGGAGGTTCGTCAGAAATCATTTGGCTGGACTTGACGCGAGAAGGTGCGCGCAGACGCGGTCCCGGTGGACGCATTGCGGCCGATTCATCTATCGCTGCCTGGACGTCCCTGCCGGTTGGCGTCGTAACGTTGGCCGAACGGTTCGATGGCCGCAACGTGACCTTCGACGACTTCGAAGCGATGGTCTCTGCCGTTTCCGAACTTCTAGCGCCTTTCGAGGCGCACCACCGCTTCGCTGAGCGCCTGGAGGGTCGTGGTGTTCACTTTCTGGGAACCTCCGGAACGGTTACGACCATAGCTGGCATCTTGCTGAATCTGCCTCGCTACGACCGCAACAAGGTCGATGGATGCTGGCTCGCGGTGCCCGATATTTTCTCGGTGACGCAAAACCTACTTGCCAAGAGCTACGCAGAGCGCATCGCAGAACCCTGCATCGGGCGCGAACGCGCTGATCTGGTACTGGCGGGATGTGCTATTCTTGAAGCCGTTTTGCGCATGTGGCCGGCCCAGCGCCTGCGCGTCGCCGACCGGGGACTGCGCGAAGGCATCCTGACTACGTTGATGCAGGAAGATGGCGTCTGGCGTCAGGGGCGCCGCCGGCGGCGGCAGCGCAGCAACTAGCAACGCGTCGTTCAAATGCGCAACGGCTTAGCGCGACCCAATCTGGAGATCAGGGCGTTATGAGGAAAGGCGGTTCAAAAGACGCTGGCAAAGGGCCAGGCGGCGGACAACGCCAGCTTCGCCAGACGCTCAAACACGCGCGCCGTCATTCGTCCTCGTCTCAACGCTGGTTGGAGCGCCAGCTCAACGATCCTTATGTGGCCGCCGCCAAACGCGAAGGTATGCGCTCGCGTGCGGCCTACAAACTCAAGGAAATCGACGACAAGCATCACATCCTTAAACCGGGCCAGCGAGTCGTCGATCTTGGTTCTGCTCCCGGCGGCTGGAGCCAGATTGCGGCCAACAAGGTCAAGTCACCCGAAGGTCATGGCCAGGTCGTAGCCATCGACTATCTCAGCGTCGATCCAATCCCGGGCGTCGACTTCGTGCAACTGGACTTCACTGATCCGGGCGCCGAGAACAAACTCAAGTCGATGCTCAAGGGCGGTGGCGCCGACATCGTTCTATCCGACATGGCCGCGCCTACTGTCGGCCACACCAAGACTGACCATCTGCGCATAATGGCGCTCGCAGAATCGGCCGCCGCATTCGCTTGCGATATCCTTGCGCCCGGCGGCGCGTTCCTCTGCAAGGTGTTTCAAGGCGGTACGGAACGCGATTTGCTCGATTTGCTGAAACGGAATTTCGCAGTCGTCAAACATATCAAACCACCCGCCAGCCGCTCCGATAGCGCGGAGCTTTACGTTCTGGCCACCGGCTTCCGCGGCCCGCCCGCCTGAGCGGCGCGCGAGTTTGAGTGATACCTGCAGTTTATCAATTTAAGTCGCCACGCCGTTCGCGAAGGCATTAACGCGAAACGGCACGCACTGCTTGTTTGATTTGGTCAAGAGTGAATGGCTTGGTGATCGAAGTCAGACGTGTCTGTGACAGGTCTCTGGCGCGATCGAGCTGATCGGAAAATCCGGACATCAACACCACGGCAATCGCGGGCTTGGCCTTTTGCGCCTTCATGGCCAGACTGACGCCGTCGAGGCCGGGCATATCCACATCGCTCACGAGAACATCGACGGAAGCGGCGTTGGCGCTAAACACTTCGAGCGCCTCGCTGCCGTCCTGGGTGACCAAGACGGTGTGCCCATCGAGCGTCAACGCGCGCTTCACAAGTTCGCGGACTGCCGCATCGTCGTCGGCAAGCAAGATGGTGGCCATGGGTCCCTCCCAGCGCTCCAAATATGGATGAGAGTGTGCCTATTGGCCACTCTCAGTCAGGCAGCCGACCCACGAACGGCAGCTCGCGGTACCGGTGGGCCACATCCATGCCGTAGCCGACCACAAATGTATCGGGACATTCAAAGGCGCTGAAATCGGCCTTGATGTTAACGGCCCGGGGCACCTTCTTGTCGAGCAGCACGCAGGTCAGAATCTGGCGAGCGCCGCGCGCACTTATCAGATCCTTGGCGAAAGCCAGCGTGCGGCCGCTATCGAGCACGTCATCGATGATGAGCACAGTACGTCCTTCAACGTCGAGGTCGAGATCACGCAGTATCGTTACCTGCCCCGATGAGACGCGGCTCTTCTTATAGCTTGATAGCGTGAGAAAATCGACTTCGGGCGCCAGACCAGCGCGGTGCAGGGCACGGATGAGATCAGCGGCAAAAACGAAGGATCCCTTGAGGACCGGAACCACCAAGAGGCCGGGGATTTTGCGGGCCGCTATCTCCGCTGCCAGGACATCCAGCCGTTCAGCGATCTGGCTTCCCGAGAACATGATTTCGATGCCGTCAGTGCCTTGATTTCTAGTCATTCGGCCTTTCCTGCGCGGCGCCCCCGTCAAACTTACGGGGGCGGCCTGCGCTCACCCTTTCAAGTTGCTCAGGAAACACGCTTAGACGTAATTGCCCCTGAAAGGGCCAAATATTGTGTACACGAGGGTGCCACAATCGTGATCGATTGATCTAGATCGAGGGCACGCGTTTATAGAACCATGCGCGAGGGCTTTGAGTCTTCAACTTTTGTTTGCCGCGGATAACGCTGAAGTGATTCGTCTTTCTAACGTCGCCTTAAAATACGACCGGGGTCCGGAGGTTCTCACGGACGTAAACTTCCACCTGCGCCCAGGGTCGTTCCACTTTCTGCACGGTGAAAGCGGCGCGGGAAAGACCTCTCTTCTGCGCTTGATGTTCATGTCCCTGCATCCTACGCGCGGCCATCTTCATATGTTTAACGACGACGTTTCGCAGGTGAATGCGCAGAAGCGTGCACAGTTGCGACGACGCATCGGCATCGTATTTCAGGATTTCCGGCTGCTGGACCATTTGACAGTTTGGGAAAACGTCGCACTTCCGTTGCGGGTGATCGGTAAGAAGGCCTCCGACTACCGCGAAGATGTGACGGACCTATTGCAGTGGGTCGGCCTGGGCGATCGCATGTATGCTAATCCCTCTGTTCTGTCAGGCGGCGAAAAGCAGCGCGCGGCCATCGCCCGCGCTGTCATCGGCAAGCCTGAGGTTCTTCTTGCTGACGAACCTACCGGCAACGTCGATCCGCAGATGGCTCGTCGTCTGCTACGTCTGTTCGTAGAGCTGAACAGGCTCGGCACATCGGTCGTCATCGCGACCCACGATCATCAACTCATGCGGCAGTTCAAAGCGCCGCGCATAGAGGTACACAGAGGCCATGTCCGGATCATATGAACGCCTCCCCGGGCGGACGTTGCCGCCAGGTGTGGCGGAGATTCCGGGTTATGGAGATCCGGTGACCGGACTACCAACCGGGACGGTACGCACGGCAGGAGCCTTGAGCATCGACAGCACGCGCGGCTATGGCGCGGGAGAAGAACCTACGCGCGAAATCTACGCGCCCGCACGTGATGCGAAAGACCGCAACAAAAAGCTGAAATCGACGGCGCCTGTAGTGCCGCCCGGCTCCGTTACGGGCCGCTCTCTGACGCTCGTGATCGCGATCATGTGCTTCCTCGCATGTCTGACGGCCGGTGCCGTGTGGATGATCAAGCAATCTGCGGACGCGTGGCTCAAGGACATCGCGAGTGAAGTCACCGTCCAGGTCGAGCCGATTGAAAACGGCGATGTAGAAAAAGTCCTCCTCAACGTCGTCGCCTATCTGCAGCGTCAGCGCGGCATCATCTCCGCAAGACCCCTGAGCCTTGAGGAATCGGCAAGTCTGCTGGAGCCGTGGCTCGGTTCGACCGAGGCCCTCAAAGCGCTGCCCGTGCCACGCCTGATCGCAGTCGAGGTTGACCGTTACAATCCGCCCGATCTCTCTGACGTTGGCTCATCATTGCAGCGCGAGTTCAAGGGCGTTTCGCTGGACGATCATCGCCGCTGGCAACAACAGATCCGCGCTGTGACAGGTTCCTTCGCAATCGGCGGCATCGGTATTTTCCTGCTGGTGGCGGCCGCAACAACCGCCGTCATCGTTTCTGCAACCAAAAGTGCAATGGCCTCAAACCGCGACATCGTCGAGGTTCTGCATTTTGTGGGAGCGACCGACAAGTTCATCGCTCGTGAATTCGAGAAGCACTTCCTGCGGCTCGGGATCAAGGCTGGCATCGTTGGCGCGTTGGCGGCGATGGCCGTGTTTCTGACCATGCCCGCGATCATGGAATTACTGGGCGGCGGGGCGGTGAGCGCCGTCGAAATGCAGCGTCTTATCGGCACCGGATCGCTCGACCCAGCCGGATATGCACTGCTGGGGCTCGTGGTCGTTATCATCGCCGGGCTGTGCATGATAACATCACGCGTCGGCGTGTTTCGGATCCTGAACGGTCAGCACTGACGTTGGCACCCAAAACAAGCGTTCTAGACCAATGCTTTATTGATTCCTTTTGCATGAGTTTCTAGCGTTCAGTATCAAACCTTAGATGGGGCCCTCGGGAAGGGGGGCGTATGCAGGCAGACCAAGCTATCGAACACCGGGGCGGGATAGGCATAATGCGGCTTATCGGGCGCAGCATCGTCGTATTGTCGGCGTTTGCCGCCTGCGCGCTCGTGTTCGGCTTCATGCTGTTCGCCACCTCAGTCATGCGTGAGCAGCCCACCGCGGCTACATTGGCGAACGCAGACGGCATTGTGGTGCTGACGGGGGCTGCGGCGCGTATTTCGGCAGGTGCCGAGCTTCTGAAGCAGGGCCACGGCAAGCGATTACTGATTTCCGGCGTTAATCGTATTACGACCAAGAATGACGTGGAGCGGCTGTCAGGGCTCGACCACAAGAGCTTCATCTGCTGCGTGGACTTGGGGTACGAGGCGCTCGATACGGTTGGCAATGCGGACGAAGCCCGAACATGGGCCAACGCCAACGGCTATCGCAAGCTTATCGTTGTCACTTCGAGCTATCACATGCCACGCGCGCTCGCCGAATTCGCGCTGGCAATGCCGAATGCGGAGTTCATCCCCCATACCGTGACACCAAAGGACTTTCCTGAATCCGGTTGGTGGTTAAGCGTGCGCACCACGCGGTATCTGCTGTCGGAATACCTGAAATACCTGCCCGCAGCGGCGCGGCTGGCGACGCAGCGCGCCATGGGTTGGGGTCAGACACATTCCGTAGCCTTGCAGCCGTCGGATCTCCAATTGCCGGATCGACGCGATGGCTGAAGATGCATCTATGCGAACAGCCGGCGGACCAAGGACGGCCAGCGTCGGTGTGGTCGTCCGCTCGGCCATTTTTGCCGTCGTCTACTATATCGTGACCGCGCTCTTCCTGGTGCTCGGTTCGTGGCTGCTGTTTGCGCCACGGTCATGGGCAATGAAAGGATTAGAGACCCACGCGCGCACGTGCACGTGGTTGCTTCGCGTCATCTGCGGCACGAAACTGGAAGTACGAGGCCGCGAAAACCTACCCAAAGGCGCCTGCCTCGTCGTCTCAAAGCATCAGTCGATGTGGGACACCTTCGCCCTTATTCCGTTGCTTCACGATCCCGCTGTCGTGCTCAAGGACGAGCTTAAGTACATTCCGTTCTATGGTTGGTTTTGCATCAAGTTCCAGCACATCTTGGTCAAGCGGGACCGTGCAGCCGCCGCACTAAAGACCATGCTGGCCGATGCCAAGGATCGGGCAACGGCGGGACGGCACATCCTGATCTTTCCGGAAGGCACACGCGCTGCACCTGGCGCACCTGGGGACTACAAACCCGGCTACGTCGCATTGTATGAAGGCTTGAACCTTCCTGCCGTGCCCCTGGCTTTGAATTCGGGGCTGTTCTGGCCACGCCGTTCCAACATGCGCTATCCCGGCACGATCGTGGTCGAGTTCCTTGAACCGCTTCCCGCCGGGATGCCGCGCAAGTCGTTCCGGGCGAAGATCGAGGCCGAGTTGGAGGCCGCTTCACAGAGGCTTATCGCAGAGGCCGCAAACGCGCCCGATCCGCCCCCCATTCCGGTGCCCGCCCCGGCGACGTCTCGAAGTTAGTTCTTTTTTTGTTCTATTTTTGTTGCATGCGGATTTGAGCGACCCTATATTGTGGGAACGTTCAGCCGCGTGAGGACCAATGTCCACCTCTAAGTCATCCCAGCCTCAGTTCTTGGCGCCGATTTCTCGGGAGATCTGGACGCGCAAGTACCGTTTCTCTGGCTCTACGGAACAGGCCGGCGACACGACGTTGGACGATACCTTCTGGCGCGTTGCCCGCGCGGCTGCGTCTGTGGAAAGGGGCGGCAAGCGCGCCCAGGAAAAGTGGGCGCGGACTTTCTATAATTCTTTCTCGGACTTCGGCTTCCTTCCCGCGGGCCGCATCCTTGCGGGTGCGGGAACCGGCCGCAACGTCACGCTATTCAACTGTTTCGTGCTCGGCCGTATTCAGGATGATCTGGCTGACATCTTCGACAACGTCAAACAGGCCGCGCTGACCATGCAGGCCGGCGGCGGGATCGGACATGATTTTTCAACGCTGCGGCCCAAGGGTGCGCTGGTCAAAAGCATCGGCGCGGATGCCTCCGGCCCGGTAAGCTTCATGGACGTGTGGGACGCCATGTGCCGCACAATCATGTCTGCAGGGCAGCGGCGCGGAGCGATGATGGCGACGCTGCGGTGTGATCATCCCGACATCGAGGACTTCATCGCGGCCAAGTCCGACCCAGCTCGATTGCGCAATTTCAACCTGTCGGTGCTTGTGACAGACGCTTTCATGGCTGCGGTACGCGACGACACGCCGTGGGATCTCGTCTTTGCGGGCAAGGTCTATAAGACCGTATCGGCGCGCGGGCTTTGGGAAAAGCTTATGCGCGCAACATACGATTATGCCGAGCCGGGTGTCATCTTCATCGATCGCGTCAACGCGCAGAATAACCTTTCTTATTGCGAGACCATTGCAGCCACCAATCCATGTGGCGAGCAGCCTTTGCCGCCTTATGGCGCATGCCTGCTCGGCTCCATAAATCTGGCGGCCCTGGTGCGAGACCCGTTCACGGGCGGAGCCACGCTCGACATGACGCTCCTGCAGGAGCAAGTGACGAGCGCGGTTCGGTTCCTCGACAACGTGATCGACATCTCGCTTTATCCATTGAAGGCCCAAGCCGAAGAGGCACGCGCCAAGAGACGCATCGGCCTTGGGATAACAGGGCTCGCAGACGCGCTCATTTTTGTCGGTCTTCGTTACGGCTCGCAAGAGGCGCGCGACATGGCGAGCCGGTGGATGGCCGCCATTCAGAATGCTGCTTACAAAGCGAGCGCCATGCTTGCAGCCGAGAAAGGCGCCTTCCCGCTTTATGACGCAGCCGCCTTTCTTGCTTCTCCCAATGTTGCGCGTCTTGATCCGCAAGTACGCGCACTCATTGTGGAGCACGGCATTCGCAATGGCTGCCTGACCTCAATCGCACCTACGGGGACGATCTCACTGCTTGCCGGCAATGTATCGAGCGGTATCGAGCCAGTGTTCGATTTTGCCTACCGCCGCCGCGTGATGCATGACACAGCGCGAGTGGAGGAAACGGTGGAGGATTTTGCGCACGCGCGTTTCCGCGCTCTAAACCCGGATGCGACATTGCCCGATGTCTTCGTGCGTGCAGGCGATTTGTCCCCGGCGGAGCATCTTGCCATGCAAGCTGCGCTGCAGCCGTTCGTGGACAGCGCAATTTCCAAGACCATCAACTGCCCGCAGGATATGACGTTCGAGGAATTCCGAGACGTCTACACACAAGCCTATGCGCAAGGCTTGAAAGGCTGCACGACCTATCGGCCGAATGCCATCACCGGCGCCGTCCTGGTAGCTGGCGAAGCAACGGCCGCATCAGCCCCCGTGCCCGCGACGTCTGCCGTATCGGTGTCACCCGTTGCCGCCCATTCGGTGTCGGGAGACACGTCGTCAGGTCGTTCTCGCGACCCTGCTCTGTCAAGCGGTGCCGGCGACGTGGTTTATCTCAGCAAGCCGCTGGAACGCGACGAAGCGCTCGAAGGCGTGACTTACAAGATCAAATGGCCGGCAAGCCCGCATGCGTTGTACGTAACCATCAACGATATCGTCCGCGACGGACGCAGACGGCCGTTCGAGATTTTCATTAACACCAAAAATCTAGAGCACTACGCCTGGACCGTCGCATTGACGCGCATGATCAGCGCTGTGTTCCGCCGAGGCGGCGACGTGTCGTTCGTCGCTGAAGAACTGAAAGCCGTGTTTGATCCCGAAGGCGGACGCTGGATGGGCGGGCGTTATGTCCCGAGCCTGCTTGCCGCCATCGGCGACGTGATCGAGGAGCACATGATCCGGATCGGTTTCCTCGTGCCCGAGGGCGCCGTGGGGTCCGAGCCCCAACCGCACGCCGCACGTGCGCTGGCCGCTGGCCATCCGGCGGCTTCTGATGCTTCGGATAGACCTAACAACAAGACGGACGCTACTGCCGGCGCGCCTGCGCAGATCTCTCCGAGTGCGCACTCGGGAGCGGATATCCATGCTCGGATCTGTCCGCGTTGCGGTGTGCGCAGCCTTCAAAGGATCGAAGGTTGCTGGACCTGCACAAGCTGCCACTATTCTCACTGCGGCTGAGCATAAGTCGGTCGCCAGCCTCAGCTTGGGCACGTCCCCGCAGCCGGGTGTTGCTCAATCGCTGCACAAACTATGCAGTCGTGAGACGAATTCCTAATCCGTATTTACAACTACCCGCCTTCTCGTGTTTTAGATGTACTCAGAACGTTGCCGGGGGAGGCAGCCTTCAACAGTTTTTTGACCAAGAGTGAGAAACTGAGCTTCGAAGACAAATTTGCGCTTCAATGCTCCCAAATCGTTCATCGCTCGCGGGTAAGACTGGGTCGTACGTAAGGGTGGCGTACGGCCATGAAGAGCCGATCTTGGGATGTTTGAGTATGAGTGCCGAAGTAATCCAGTTCGCGGACTTCCGTGCCCGCAAGCAGTTTGTTCTTTTCGGGAGCGATGCGGCTCCTGCCGGTAAGCGCGCCGGCCAATTTGAATCTCCGACCCGTTTCCACTTTTGGACCGGCGCCTCGGGCAAGCGCTATGTGCACACCGTCTATAGCTTGTTCGATTGCCCGCCTATCGGCATGGCAAACTATGTTCTTGTGCGCAAAGAAGGCCGCGCCAAGCGCTCGGTGCTCGCCATCGGTCGCGTGATGGGCGACTCCACCAGCCTGAACCTTGCGGAAATCCGCCAGCACGGCGCTTCGCTCGGCGCCGACGAGGTTCATATTCATCTTCTTGCCTCCAGCGACCACGAGAGCCAGGCGGTCGAAGTCGATCTGCGCACGGCACAGTTTGCAGCAAGCGTGACCTGATCACAGGACTCTGGTTCGACGAATTTCGAGCTCGCACGGTTTGGACCATCGTGCGAGCTTTGCTATTCGATAGGCTGCGATCAAAGCCGCGCGCGAAATGTGAAGCGTTTCACGTCGGCAAGGCGCAGAACCGGCTTTCGAGGCCAATCCTTCATATCCCTGCGATTGACGGTGGTGCGCGCGGCACTGGCCTTAGCGCGTGCGCGCACAGGCCCCAGCGTCACCAGCAGCCGTTCCAATTCCGGCTCACGTATCCCGAAGGACCGCAGCTCATGGAGTGTGGAGACAAGGTACTCCAGATTGCTGCCGGTCGTGCCCGCCGCCGAAACGAGAATGTTGGCCTGCTGTCGTAGCGTGAGCCCGCGCACGTAGCTCGGGTGCGCGCGCTCGGCGAGGAAAGCCAATGCAGTGAGCCGGTCGTGCGATCCAGACATAACCCGCACATTGACGTGCGCCTCACGATAGACGCCGCTGATCTGCTCGCGCCTGCGCAAATAATGCAACACCGCGTCGGCGTCCGCCTCGCCCACGCGGAATACCCGTCCGTGGCACGATCCGCCCCGGTCCAGGCCCAGTACGAGCCCCGGACGCTCGTCGGTGCCGCGATAGTGGCGTGATATGATGCAGAAGCGACGATGGAAACCATCGAGACGCGCCGGATGGACCTCTGCAAAGGGAAAGTCCGGCCGCCACATCAGCGAACCGTAGGCGAACACCCATAATCCGGGCGCCATATCGCCCATTGCGAACGGTCCTGTCAGCTCTGCCCACCAGCCCCGGACGGCCGCCTGCCGAAGTCTGGAGTTGGCGTGTCCTGGCCCGCCTGGATAATACCACGCCGGATGCTGCGCGCGTCGGTGAACAATTTTTCAAGTGTCTCGCCATCGCCAAAGCGAATGGCACGCTGAAGCACCGTCAGATCTTCGGAGAAGCGGCCCAGCATTTCGAGCACCGCTTCCTTGTTGTTCAGGAACACGTCGCGCCACATGACGGGATCCGATGCAGCAATGCGGGTGAAGTCGCGAAAACCGCCAGCCGAGAACTTGATGACTTCGCTGTCCGTGACGCGGGCGAGGTGCGCTGCGGTGTTGACGATGTTGAAGGCGATGAGATGCGGCACATGAGAGGTTATCGCCAGGACGAGATCATGATGTTCCGCGCTCATCAGCTCCACTTTCGAGCCGAGCCGCTGCCAAAACGTCTCCAACTGCGCCAAAGCGAGGCGATCCGTATCGGCATCCGGCGTGAGGATACACCAGCGACCGTCGAACAACTCGGCAAATCCCGCTTCTGGGCCGGATTGTTCGGTGCCCGCGATCGGATGACCTGGGATGAAATGCACACCCTTGGGCAAGTGAGGCGCCACGTCTCGCACCACGGCGGCCTTGACCGAACCAACATCGGTCAGAATGGCACCGGGTTTCAGATGCGGCCCTATCTCTTGCGCAATTCGTCCCAGCACGCCCACGGGCGTACACAGGATCACGAGATCAGCATCCTTTACGGCATCAGCGGCGCAAGCATACGCCTTCGACACGAGCCCAAGCGCCTCGGCCTTCTCGCGCGTTTCGGGTGTCGCCGAGGAGCCGACAATATCGCCAACAAGGTTGGCGC
Organism: Hyphomicrobiaceae bacterium; assembly: GCA_041397645.1. NCBI lineage: Bacteria > Pseudomonadati > Pseudomonadota > Alphaproteobacteria > Hyphomicrobiales > Hyphomicrobiaceae > Hyphomicrobiaceae bacterium. Next base: position 59,082 of record JAWKWE010000004.1, read on the forward strand.
GGCGTGCCGCATGGCTGATCGACGAACCGATGAGTCCGACGCCGATCAGCGCCATGCGCTGAAACATGACATCATTGGTTCCGCTCATCACTTCACACCCATGTATTCGGCCAACGCCGAAATCGCCCGCTTGTTCTCTTCCTCCGAGCCGATAGTCATGCGCAGCGCATTGGGGAAACCGTATGCGCCAACCTTGCGCACGATGACGCCCTGAGACTTAAGGTACTCGTCAGCACCCGTCGCCGTCTTGGTGCCGCCCTTGGGAAAATGCATCAATAGGAAGTTGGCCACGCTCGGCGTCACGTCGAGGCCGAGCGCGCGTGCCTGCTCGCTCACCCAGGCAAGCCAGGTGTCGTTGTGGATCTTGGCAGCATCCATGTGCGCGACGTCGTCCATGGCCGCGGCCCCAGCCGCAATCGCAGGCGCCGAGAGGTTAAACGGACCGCGGATTCGATTTAGAGCGTCTGCGATGCCAGCCGGGCAATAGGCCCATCCGATACGCAGCGCAGCTAGGCCGTGAATCTTGGAGAACGTCCGCGTCATCACCGTGTTCGGCGTGGTCGCGACCAGTTCAATGCCAGCCTCATAGTCGTTGCGATCGACATATTCGGCGTAAGCGGCGTCGAGCACGAGTACGACGTTGGCCGGAAGCCCCGCACGCAAACGGCGAACCTCTGTAACGGGTAGATAGGTGCCGGTTGGATTATTCGGGTTGGCTAGGAAAACGACCCGCGTGCGATCGGTGACGCGCGCAAGGATCGCATCGACATCGGTTGTCAGGTTTCGCTCTGGCGCAATCACCGGCGTCGCGCCATTGGTCAGGATAGCGATGCGGTAAACGAGAAAGCCGTGCTCGGTGTAAATCCCCTCATCACCCGGACCAAGGAAAGCGCGTGCAATCAGCCCGAGCAGCTCATCGGAGCCCGATCCGCAAACGATGCGCGAAGCATCAAGACCGTAACGACGCGAAATCGCATTGCGCAGCGCAGTTGCCTGGCCGTCGGGATATCGCTCCAGTTCGCTCGCCGCAGAGGTGAATGCGGCGATTGCCTTGGGGCTGGGTCCAAGCGGTGTTTCGTTGGACGATAGCTTCGCGGGCTTTAATCCACCGGGCACCTTGCTTTCTCCGGGGACGTAGGCCTCGATCTGCTCGATACCGGGTCTTGGTTGAGGGCCGGCAACTACCATGGGACGTCTCGTCTTTTCGCTTTTCTCTGAGCCCTCGACGGGCTGCCCCACCCAGCGCGCGAGGGCTGGTCCGAAGCGGGTTGATTGATAGGGTAGGCCTTTAGAAAATCAAAGATTAAAGTTGACTTTCTGCCGCGGCAGCCTAGCTACGGCACGATCGGCGAAAGCTGCGAGGCGCATTCTGAAAGTCCATGACATCCGCTAACCCCGAGACCGGTTCAGGCACCAACGCCAGCGCGCGCTATCACGAGGTGCATACACCGCAGAGCCAGGTTGTGCGTTTCCCCGAAAGCGCACCTCTAAAACTCGCTTGTGGGCTGGATCTTAAGCCGTTCCAGATCGCCTATCAAACCTATGGCAGCCTTAACCCCGCTAAGAGCAATGCCATCCTCATTTGCCATGCCCTGACGGCCGATCAGCATGTCGCCAATCCCCACCCCATCACGGGCAAGCCAGGCTGGTGGGAGAATATGATCGGGCCGGGCCGGCTCATCGACACCAATCGCTTCTTCGTCATCTGCTCCAATATTCTCGGCGGCTGCATGGGCTCCACCGGCCCAGCGTCATTCAAGCCGGGCACCAACGAACCTTATGGTCTCGATTTTCCAGTCATCACCATCGGCGACATGGTCGACGCCCAGGCTCGGCTGATCGATCATCTGGGTATCCCCGATCTGTTCGCGGTCATCGGCGGCTCGATGGGCGGAATGCAAGTTCTGGAATGGGCCGCGCGCTATAAGGATCGCATCTTCGCGGCCATGCCCATTGCAACCGCACCGTGGCATTCATCCCAGAACATCGCGTTCCATGAAGTCGGCAGACAAGCCGTCATGGCCGATCCGGAGTGGAGCTCTGGAAATTACTATGCACAAGGCAAGGTGCCACGAAACGGCCTTGCCGTGGCGCGCATGGCCGCACACATCACCTACCTGTCCGAGGAGGCGCTCCATCGCAAATTCGGACGAAGTCTGCAGAACCGGTCGGCAGTGACGTTTTCGTTCAACGCCGACTTTCAGGTGGAAAGCTACTTGCGCCATCAGGGTTCGTCGTTCGTCGATCGCTTCGACGCCAACAGCTACCTCTACATTACGCGCGCCATGGATTATTTCGACATGAAGGCTGAGCACGGAGGTCAACTTGCCGAGGCTTTTCGTGGAACCAAGACCCGGTTCTGCGTCGTCTCCTTCACGTCCGATTGGCTTTATCCCACCCGCGAAAGCCGCGCGATTGTCCACGCGCTCAATGCTGTCGCGGCAAATGTGTCGTTCGTCGAAATCGAGAGCGACAAAGGGCATGATGCGTTCCTGCTCGAAGAGCCGGACTTCTTCAACACCATGCGCGGATTCCTTCACGCTGCCGCCGTCAAACGCGGCCTAAACGGCAACGGTGCGGCATGAGCGGGCCTTCCATGCCGAGCAAACCGACAAGTGCGAACGATGCGCGCGTTGACCATCTTCTCATTGCGGAGATGGTCGCGCCCGGATCGCGCGTGCTAGATGTCGGCTGCGGCGACGGTGCATTGCTCCAGCTGCTCAACGAGACGAAAGCCGTCGATGGTCGCGGCGTGGAGCTGTCACGCGAGAAGGTCAATGCGTGCGTGGCGCGGGGGCTTTCCGTCATTCAAGGCGACGCCGACCGCGATCTGTGGGACTACCCGGATCAAGCTTTTGACTACGCCGTGTTGTCGTTGACGATCCAGGCTACGCGCAGTCCCAAGACCGTATTGCAAAACCTGCTGCGCATCGGACGCCGCGCTATCGTTTCGTTTCCAAATTTCGGCCACTGGGAGATCCGCACTGCGCTGTTAATGAGCGGACGGATGCCCGTCACCCACAATCTGCCCGAGACTTGGTACGACAGCCCCAACGCACACCTTTGCACTATCCGTGACTTCACAGATCTTTGCGGTGAGCTCGGCGCGACCGTCGAAAGCGCGGTGGCCTTTAATGCTGCGGGCAAACGCTTGCCGATCAAGTGGTCGCTGTCGATGCAGAACCTATTTGGCGAAAAGGCTGTGTTCCTACTCAAGGGGCGCGAGGCTCAGAGCTGAGCTTTTACCCTCACGCCCACTCATCTGCTTTTGTTGGAAGGCTCCAGCAAGCGCCCGAAATTTCCAACTGGCTTGAATGCGGGCGCGGTTTTGACTGCGCGCACCCCGCCTCCAACCGGCGCCATCAGCTCTTTGTGCGCCTCAACCACGATGACACCGCCAAAGCCACGCGACAGCCGCGCGCCTGTACGCTCGAGCGCGGGCGCCATGCGCAAGAGGACGCGATTGGTCACCGGGGGAAAGAACAGCGCATCCCCCCAATCGACCGGGGTAAGCAGAGCGTCGGACAGCTCATGGGAAAGCTGCGTGCGGCTGAACGGCAGTCCCTGTCCGAACGGCGTCGTATCGATCCGCGACCACACACCTGAGCGGTTCGGCACGATTAAGATTAGCCGCCCATCGGGTGCCAGCACGCGCCACATCTCGCGCAACACAGGCCCGGTTCGCTCGGCCGCCTCGATCATGTGAACGGCAAGCAGGCGATCGACACTATTATCGGGAAGCGGCCAGTGGTGCTCTTCGACCAAGACCGTATGGCACTTCCCGGATGGCGGCCAGACCAGCGCCCCCTGCCGAGCCGGCATCAGGCAACCAGCACGCGCAGCCTCGGCACGGAACGAGCCTAAGAAGGGTGTCGGAAATCCAGCCCCTATCACCGTTAACCCGCTGATCGATTTCCAGCGCCGACGGATCTGCGCGATTAGCTGCCGGCGCACCACCTGCCCCAGCGGCGTCCGGTAGAAATCCCGCAGTCGCGCAGCGTCGAGTTGCATCAGCAGGTCCGATAAATGCGAAAAGCCGACTTTTCCTCATCCATAGTGCATTCGGCGCACTTGCTAAAGCCGGGGTGCTTTGATCAACCTACACGGACCGCGCGCGCCAAGGCTACCGGCAGCCTTGGCGCGCCCCTTTGACCTTTAAGCCACCTCCTGTTCAGATTGAAAATATGACCTCTCTTGAAATCGTCCTCCTGCCCTGCCTCTCCGATAACTATTGCGTGCTACTCCACGCTCCAAGCGGAGAGACCGCAGCCATCGACGCGCCGGACGCAACCGCAATTGAACAAGCCCTCGATGCGCGCGACTGGAAGCTGACCGATCTTTTTATCACTCACCATCATAACGATCACACAGGCGGAATCGCTGCACTCAAGGAGCGGTATAACTGCACGGTAACGGGCCCGGCCGGAGAGGCAGATCGCATTTCCGGATTGGATCGCACCGTCAGCGAGGCCACGCCATTTACCTGGGCTGGCCATAACGTTCGTGTCATCGAGACGCCCGGCCACACGCTTGGCCACATCGTTTACGTCCTGCCGGACGAGAACCTCGCCTTCACCGGAGACACGCTATTCGCAATGGGCTGCGGTCGCATCTTTGAAGGCGATGCGGAAGGCATGTGGAACGCGATTGAAAAGCTCATGTCGTTGCCCAACGAGACGACGATCTATTGTGGACATGAGTACACGGCGGCAAATGGCCGTTTCGCTCAGTCGTTGGAGCCCGAAAATCAAGAACTCACAGCACGCATGGCCCGGGTGACGGCGTTGCGCGCCGAGAACAAGCCGACAGTGCCAACCACGATGGCGCTTGAGAAGGCGACCAACCCCTTCTTGCGCGTGAATTCCTCGGCCATCCGCGCGCGGCTCGGCCTGGAACGTGCGCCGGAATGGGCGGTCTTCCAGCGTCTGCGTGAGCTGAAGAACAAGGCTTGAGCTACTGAAATCATACTACCTTTGAGCGAATTGCGCTTCGGCAACACCTAAAGTTCAAACCGCACGTTTTGCTGGTTTGTCCACAATGTCGACGACGTCCAGCGTGGCAAGAACGCCTTCAAACCGCAGATTATTTTCTTCTCCCCAGACCATCTTGGGGGGTCGGCTTGATGAGCACTTGCGACTCGTAAACATTGACCTCGAATCAAGTTCTACCGGCTTACGGGGGTTGCCGTCATATGAAGCGCGAGTCCTCAGGACCAATTCTGACAACGGTGTTTGTCGATTACGACAACATCTATCTGTCCTTGAAAAGAAAGAACGAAGAGGCCGCCAAACGCTTCGCCAAGGATAGTGCGTTGTGGTTGCAGGGCATCCTGTCGGGTGAATTGATCACACCGACCTCAAGCTATTTGTCGAATGGCGAACGTCGGCTTGCGATGAACCGCTGCTACGGTAATCCCGTGCCGCGCCGTAACTCCAACGACAATTCCACCGACATGAACTCTTTCCCGTTCATTCGGCATCACTTCCTGAAAGCCGGCTTTGAAGTTATCGACTGCCCGCCGCTGACCGCACAACTCAAGAATTCTGCCGACATCCGCATCGTAATGGATATCCGCGATATCCTTACGCACGACACATTCTTCGATGAGTTCATCATCTTGTCGGGAGATGCAGATTTCACCCCGGTTCTGCATCGGCTGCGCGCACACGCACGCCGTACCGTCGTATTTGCCAACGACAGCACCGTGCAACCGTACACAGCAATCAGCGATGGCGAGATTCGCGAAGCCAGCCTGATCCAGTTGCTGACGCGACCGCAAGGCGTGGCACAGATCACCAATGCCCGTGCCGAGCCCAATTCTCGCGAACTAACGTCACCCGCACGCTCCACGCCGCCGGTCGACATCGATGCTGCCCGCCGTTCGATCCTTTCCGAGGTTGTCAATTTCGTGCGTAGCGCGCCGCAGGCGGTTCCCATGGAAACGCTTGCCGATCGCGCCGTTCGCTTCGTCGGACACGATCGTACAATCGGTACGCAATGGGCCGGGCACGGTACGTTCCGCGACTTACTGCTTGCCAATCTGCCTGACGACATCCACCTGTCAGACACACCGCCGTACACGGTGTTCGACGCCAACAGGCACATCAATGCATCAGGCCTGATCGCGCCTCAGTTGCCGCCACCCACTGCAGAATACCGACAAGAGCCGGAACCGCGCCGCAGCGAGTCACGCTTTGGACTAGGCGAGCTTGCGCCAAGCCCTCAGCAGCGCCCCTTCCAACCTGCACCGGAAGCACGCTACGAGGCGCCGCGCACCGAAACACATGCGCCGGAAGTTCCACGTATGGCGGAGGCTCCGCGCATGGAGGCTCCTCGTCAAACTGTTCCCAGCCCGGCGCAATCGCCTTATGCCAGCGCACCGCTCGCACAGCAGCCGGCGAGGCGCCCCCCCGATGCGTTGCCGCCGCTGTCTTCGCGCCCCGTCGATCCTGCTTTCACGGCACGTCAGCAGCCTTTGCCGGGACAATCCTATACCTCTCAGCCTAGCGCTCCGGGCGCAGTGCCATCGCACGATGAGCGGCCAGCAGCGCAAGCTCCTGCCCCGCAGGCTGCACCTGCCGAGCCGCGTCGCGAGCCAGCACGCGCGCCGGCCGCACAGGCGACCTCTACGCCGAATGCCCAGCGCACTGCTGATCAGGCTACGCAGATCCAGCAGTCTATCGCTCGCATCCATGAGGCTTGCCAGGCACCGGCCCTCGCGCCCGCTGAATATCGCGTATTGTTCGAAGTGATGGCGCAGGAACTGACGGCCAACGGCCTTCAGGGCGCACAAACGCTTTCCAACATCACGCAGCGCGCACGCGAGTTCGGCCTTGATCTGAAGCGCGACGATCTTCGCTTCATCTTGGAGGTCGTGAGCGAAAGTGATCCGTGGTTCGAGCAGGGCGCTTCGGCGAACCTGTTTGCCGGACGCTTCCGCAATTTCGTAGTCGCACGCTGCCGCAGCCAGGGGCTCAATCTCTCCGCTGACGAGCTCGACCTTGTTGATGCCTGGTTCTCTTCGCAGAGCCCGCAAGCGTCCCGTGCGCCCGCCTATGGGCGCACCAGCCAGCCTGCAGCGGCGCCTCAGCAGCAGCCCGCTGGACCCCAGGCGGCTCCGGCGCAGCGCACCGATTATCCAGGACAGCCGCAAAGCGATCGTTGGTGGAGCCTTGAGGAAGGTCGCCAGCATATCGCCGAGCAGCGCTCGCAGGGCAGCAACTTGGGTGCTGAACAAGAGGACGAGTTCCCGCGTATCGTGCGTAGCCGGCTTCGCGGATAGATGCCGGCGCGCGGACACCAGTCCGCGTCCTCATTGCCAACGACCCCAGCAAAACGCCCCGGATTTTTTCCGGGGCGTTTTTAAATCCACCTTGCTTCGCACCACTCTAGAGGTTTGAGGAATCTTCCGCTGGAGGTGCGTCCTCTTTATTCTGCTTGTCGTCAGCTGGCGGTGATTTGCTGGCGTCCGTTCCGCTGCCTCCGGTCGCGCCCTTGGCTTCATCCAGTGCGTCGTTGGTGGCTTCTTTAGCCTTGTCGAGCACCTCGTTAGTGGCCTCTTTGGCCTTATCGAGGGCTTCATTGGTAGCCTTCTTGGCTTTGTCGATGGCCGGACCAGCTTCCGTCTTCGCCTTATCCAGTGCCTTCTTCACAGCCTCGGCCGCGGCCTCAATGGCTTTGATCGTGGCGTCCTTAGCCTTGTCGATGGCCGACTTCGTAGCCTCGGCAGCCTCGTCGATCGACTTTGCTGTATCGTTCTGTGCAGGGGGAGCCTGCGTTGCGGGCGCTTCTGCGGAGGGTGCTGGAGTGGCTGGAGCTTCCTCCGCGATGGCAGGTGTCGCCAGCAGGAGCACCAATACGCCCGCGCGCCAGAATATCGTACTCATGGAAAACCTCTTTGGGGAACCTGTGTGGGGGCCTTGGGCAAGCCGGAATTTAGCGGCTTTGAGTTTGAATGACGACTGTGGCCTTCTTCGGTTTCCTGAGTATGACAGACGGCCAGCACTTTCGGGCCCTATCACGACATCGTGCTTTTGCTCGAAAGCTGAGCTTATGCACTGAGCACATTTTAATCGACCACTCTGATTGCCAAAAAATACGTGGGCCAAACAAAAGCGGCGGAGAGGAGGCCCCTCTCCGCCGCTTCTTTTCTTGACTCAAGACTGCCGCGTGCTTCCCAGCACGTGCAGATGCAGCCTCAGATGAAGTACTGCCCGCCGTTGGCGGTGATGGTCGCGCCGGTGATGAAGCCAGCGTTGTCGGCGGCAAGAAACACCACACACCGAGCAATCTCCTCAGGCTCGCCGAGACGGCCGACCGGGATCTGCGGAAGGATGTTCTTTTCCATCACCTCTTGCGGTACGGCCTTGACCATTTCGGTCGCGATGTATCCGGGGCAGATCGCATTGACGGTGATGCCCGCGCGTGCACCCTCTTGAGCAAGCGCTTTGGTGAAGCCGAGATCACCCGCCTTGGAAGCGGAGTAATTGACCTGACCCATCTGACCCTTCTGGCCGTTGATGGAGGAGATGTTGATCACGCGACCGAACTTGCGCGCGCGCATACCTTCCCAGACCGGGCGGGTAACGTTGAACAGACCATTGAGGTTGGTGCCGATCACGGCGTCCCACTGCTCCCGGGTCATCTTATGGAACATGATGTCCTTGGTGATACCAGCGTTGTTCACCAGTACGTCGATGGGACCAAGATCCTTTTCGATCTGCTTGATGGCCTTATCGGACGCTTCGAAGCTCGAAACGTCGAACTTGTAGACCGGAATACCCGTTTCCGCCTGAAACGCCTGTGCGGCAGCATCGTTTCCGGCGTAGCTCGCCGCGACGCGATAGCCGGCATTCTTCAGTGCCACCGAAATAGCGTGGCCAATACCGCGCGTACCGCCTGTAACCAGGGCCACTCGTGCCATGTGTCTCCTCCTGTATGTTCTTTTGTTTTGCGTTCTTGTGAGTGAGTTCTAGTCGGGCGCTTCAGACCCCTGAAGTGAGGTCATGACGCCGCCGGAAGCAACAAAACCGGCGCGACCTCGGGGCCGCACCGGTTTTACTGGTCATCAGATTAGTCGCGCGCCACGCACATCGCAACGCCCATACCGCCACCGATGCAAAGCGTGGCGAGACCCTTCTTGGCGCCCGAACGCTTCATTTCGTGTACAAGAGTGTTGAGAATGCGGGCACCCGAAGCGCCGATGGGATGGCCGATCGCAATCGCGCCGCCATTGACGTTCACCTTGCTCGTATCCCAACCCAGGCCCTTGTTGACCGAGATGGCCTGTGCGGCGAACGCTTCATTGGCTTCGATAAGGTCGAGATCGTCGATCGTCCAGCCGGCGCGTTCCAATGCTTTCTTCGAGGCCGCGATCGGACCCGTGCCCATGATGGAGGGATCGACGCCCGTGGTTGCCCAGGAGACGATCCGCGCCAGAGGCGTGATCCCGCGCTTGGCGGCTTCAGCAGCCGTCATCAAAACCACAACCGCAGCACCGTCGTTGATGCCAGACGCATTGGCCGCTGTGACGGAACCTTCTTTGTCGAAAGCGGGGCGCAACTTGCCCACGGACTCAAGCGTTACCCCGTCCTTGATGTACTCGTCGGTGTCTACGACGACGTCACCCTTACGACCCTTGATCGTGACCGGAGCGATCTCGTCTTTGAACTTGCCAGCCTTGCGGGCGGCTTCAGCCTTATTCTGCGAGGCAACGGCGAACTTGTCCTGCTCTTCGCGGCTGATCTGCCACTGGCGAGCCACGTTCTCGGCCGTCGTGCCCATGTGGTAGTTGTTGAAGGCATCCCAAAGACCATCGCGCACCATTGTGTCGACCATCTTCACGTCGCCCATCTTGGTGCCTTCACGCATGTAGACCGCATGGTTCGATTGGCTCATGCTTTCCTGACCGCCTGCAACGACGATATTGGCCGAGCCGGTTGCGATCTGCTGCATGCCGAGAGCGACCGCACGCAAGCCCGAGCCACAAATCTGGTTGATGCCCCAGGCTGGCGCGTCGACGGGGATGCCGGCGCCAATCGATGCCTGGCGGGCTGGGCCCTGACCCTGACCGGCGGTCAGCACCTGACCAAGGATCACTTCAGACACGTCGCCGGGAGCAACGCCAGCCCGTTCGAGGGCCGCGCGAATGGCGACTTCGCCCAATTTGTGCGCCGGGACGCTTGCTAAAGACCCATTGAACGAGCCGACCGGCGTACGGGCGGCACTTGCGATTACGATGGTGTTAGAATCCTGGGTCATCTTAGCCCCTCCCTGGGCGCGAAGGTTATCCTTGAAACTTATTGCTGGGCTGGAATTGACTCTATCGCACAGTTTTTCCGGCCGTGAGCCGCTGGTTCGCTGCAGCGCGACCTTACCTTAGCTTTAGCAGTTGCTCGGGAAAATGAGCAATTGCGACGTGTTGACTAGTGCTGCTGAAAGATTTGGCAGAAACGTCTAGCAGCAGCGCCCCGGCATGTGGTACGCTGCCGCAGTGCAGCAACACCCTTACGAGCGCGTGCGCTCACAAAGGGTTTGCTGCGGTCCACGTTAAGCATTTCACTCAACCGGTCTCAACAACAGAGAACGCATCAACGATGCTCCCCAATGCTGAAGCTCCGACGCCGAGAAAAGAATCGGTTGTCATCAAGAAATACGCCAACCGCCGTCTCTATAACACCGAGACCAGCACCTATGTGACGCTGGAAGACTTGGCGAAGATGGTTCGGTCGGATCGTGATTTCGTAGTTTACGACGCAAAGAACGGGGACGACCTCACGCATCAGGTGCTTACGCAGATTATCGTTGAGCAGGAGAGCCGTGAAGGCGGGCAGACCCTTTTGCCCATTCCGTTCCTGCGGCAGCTCATTCGCTTTTATGACGACAGCATTGCCCGCATGGTTCCTAGCTATCTGCAATTCTCGATGGAGAATTTCGCTAAGGAGCAGGCCCGCTTCCGAGAACAATTCGCGACCGCATTCACCAATCCGTCGGCAGCCTTCGAGTTCTATCAAAAGCAGGCGCAGCAGAACATGGCGATGTTCGAGCAAGCGATGCAAATGTGGGGAGCCTTCGGGGCGGCTGCAGGCGGCAAGAAACCCGGTGGCGAGATCGATCCAACCAAGGCCTCAACGGAAACTGCAACCACAACTGGTCCTTTGAAGGATGAACTAGGCGAACTCAAAGCCCAGCTCTCGGCCATGCAGCAGAAGATCGAGAAGCTAACGCAGAACAAGCCCTGAGTTTCTAGGAGCGGCACGCCCGCTGATCCGGATCTTGAACCGCGAGCGACGATCGGACCGTGTCTGGTTTGCGATCAGGCAGCTTCTTCGAGTTCGTCCACCTCGATCGGCAGCCCGTAATAGAAGCCCTGCAAATATGTGATGCCGGCTTTCTTCAGCAGATCGACCGAGCGCTCATCGCCCACCCATTCGGCGACCGTTTCAAGCCCGAATGTGTTGGCCAATTCAATCATCGTCTTGATGAAGATTTGATCGGACGTGTCGTCGGCAACGTTCTTCACAAACGCACCGTCGATTTTGACCATATCGACGTTGAGGAGCTTTAAGTTCTTGAACGAGGTGTATCCCGCGCCAAAATCATCAATGGCGACGCGGCAACCGAGTTCCTTCAAGGTGTCGACGAAGTTGATCGACTGATCCAGGTCCTGAATGGCAGCCGTCTCGGTGATTTCCACGATAAGCCTGCTCGTCAGTTCCTTACGGCCGCCTGTCAGGCGCCGGAGCGTTACCAGCCACTCGTGATCGGAGCACGTCAGGCCCGAGACGTTGAGCGAGAGCGTAATTTGTGGATTGCGCTTCAGTATGCCAATCGACAATTCCAGAGTGCGCCTGTCGATCAAGCGCGACAACCCAAGTTGCTCGGCAATGGGAATGAACTCTCCCGCAGACGCTATGCTTCCGTCTGCCCGCTCCATGCGCAGCAGACATTCATAGATCTCGGGTTTGTCGGATTTTGCGCCGACCATCGGCTGCAGCACGAGCCGCATGCGCTGCTGATCGAGCGCCTCGATAACGTCGTCGGCCACTGAAATGGACTTGCGCCGATTGGACTCGGCCGCGCTAAGCGGCTCATAAGTCATGAAGCAGTCAAAGCGCTTCGACTTGGCACGATCGAGCGCATGCAAGGCATAGTTCAATGCCTGCTGCACGCTGTTGGCTTGATCTGGCAGTATCACGCCGCCGATTGAAAGCGTCGCCGTCAGATGGCAAGCCGAGGTCTTGATCGTGTGTTCGCGCACGGCCTTCATAAATCGTTCAGCCGCGATCCGCATCGCGCCGGGTCCGCAGTCGTGTAGGATGATGCCGAACTTGTTCGACGAATAGCGGCCAAGCACGTCGCCACCGCGAAGACGCTCTTTGATCTTGTGTGCCGCCGCCGAAATCACCTCATCGCCAACATCAAAACCGAAGGTCTCGTTGACGACGGCGAGGTTGTTCACCGCGGCCATCAGAAAGGCGCACGGCTGTCCCGTCCGTTGCGTGCGACCCAAGACGGCAGTCAGCGCCTCCGTCAGGCGAATGCGATTGAGCTGCCCAGTGAGCTCATCGTGATCGGAGCGATACAGAAGTCTCTGCTCCTCCAGATAGCGATCGTTGATAACACGCATCACACCGCGCGCACGCGCGGGCTTGCCGTCGGGACCGGGCCACCAGCGGCCGTGGTCCTCCAACCAAATGGAAGTGTCGGAGCGACGCCCCACGGGCAGAAAGCGATACTGTAAGCGGTAAGCTACCCCGCGCACGCCATCGATGGCGGCTGATTGACTGAAAGCTTCGGCGCGGCGCGCTAGATGCTCCGGCGAGATCAGAAGTTGAAAACCCGTCCCGGTGGCGATGCATTGCTGGTTGGGGACGCCAAGTATTTCGCTGGCGTTGCTTTCCCAATCGATCCGATCGCTTGCGATATCCCAGACGTAGGCCGTCTCGTCGATAGCCGAAAGAATACCGATAAGATCCAGTCCTTCGCCCTCAGTCAAAGGATCTGTCTGGACGCGACCGGCCTTTTGCAAACCGTCATCCATTGCCCGTCTTGCGCCGTTTCCTTCAGCGGAAGGAGGAGTGCCCACTATCGGCCTCGTGCTCGCACGCCCGCAGGCGAAAAGGCCATAAGCCAAGCCCCGCGGGTTAAATAAGGAGGAATTGTTTCTGTTCTGAACGTAGAGCGAAATTGCTAACAAGGCTTAAAAACGTGCCTCTGAAAGCGCCACCAGAAATAAAAACAGCCGACGCGAACGCCGGCCGTTGGATTTCATTGCCCTGATATGGCTGTCGCTGCGCCTTATTGATCGGCACCAATGGCGAGGTCGCGGCGGGCGACGCGGATACCGATCGTATAGCCCGCGATTACATCGATCAGCGACGCCACCAGAACCAGAAAGAAGACCGAGGTCGCCGCCTGCGGCGCCATCAGGAATTCAACGAGTATCGCGACGAATACGATCATGGAAAGAGCATGGTCGATCAAGGTCGACGTCGAGGTGAAGGTTGCCTTCACGATCTCGATGAACAGTAGCATCAACGTGACGAGCAAGATGAGATCGCCCCACGTGAAAACCCAATGACCTCCGCTCAAGAGGTTGACGGAAAAGATCTCGCCCCAAAGGCCACTAGCCGGCGTGTTCTCCGTGCCTGGCGCTCCTACGCCCATCGCCAGAACAATCGCGTTGTAGAGAAGGAATGAGAAGACAAGTGTGGGGATAGCTCTGAGCGACATATCGATTTCTCCTGGCGATCCGGTATGCGAAACCGGCGCGACCTTGTGGCATGCGTCAGCCCATTTGCCAAGCTATCCACCTACATTCTTCAACGCGAACAGCGGATGCCCGGTATGGACACCCGCTGAATATGCAGCTGAAAAAGGCTAAGCAGAGGCTAACCGTAGACCTCTCAGGCCTCGGTCTTTCAGACCTCGGTCTTGGGCTCGAGAATCTGACGGCCGCGGTACTTGCCCGACTTCAGATCGATATGGTGCGGGCGGCGACGCTCGCCTGAGTCCTTGTCCTCGACATAGGCCGGGGCGGAAAGCGCGTCGTGCGCACGGCGCTGGCCGCGCTTCATGCGCGAAACCTTTTTGCGCGGAACTGCCATCGTATTAGCTCCAAAACTTGAGCCCCAGGAACCAAATAAGGCCAGCGCCCGCGAAAGGGGCTCGCCAACGTGAAGCCTAGGGGTGAATATCCGGCGGGGGCCGTAGCAGCCGCTTTAAGCCGTCCATGGCGCGGGCTTATACGCGCAAAATCGGACCAGCGCCAGCCCCCCTTGAAAACATTCCAGGCGGCGTAGGAGCCCAAAATTGGGTCTTCGGGCCTCAGTTGGGCGCATACGACCCCAAGACGCACCCTGTGAGTGCTGATGAACTCCCTCGGGAACGGGCCATATTGAGCGATGCCAACCGCCGCGTTCCGGGGCCCGGTTTGCCGGCGTCTCGCCGAATTGGGTTGGGCAGCGCCACCGCAAGTTGCGACGCCTCCCGGTCGCTGAGCCTTCGGGCAGGCTTGCGGAAGTGATGGCGTGCTGCTTCTTCGGCGCCAAATACCCCAGGCCCCCATTCGGCAATATTCAGGTATACTTCCATGATGCGCCGCTTGGGCCAAAGCGTTTCAATGGCGACCGTCAGCGGCACTTCCAGCACCTTGCGAACGTAGCTCTTGGACGGCCAAAGGAAGAGGTTTTTAGCCACCTGCATGGAGATTGTGCTGGCGCCTCGTGGCGTGCCGTCACCCGATTTTGCAATGGCGGATTCGATTGCTTCGACATCGACGCCCCAATGCTGGCAAAAGCGCCCATCCTCGCTGACGATGACGGCGCGAACCAGTTTGGGCGAAATGGCAGCCAAAGGAACCCAGGTGTGCTTGACATCCTCTCCAATCAGTTTGCGCTGAAGCATGAGCGCCGACATCGGAGGATCGACGAACCGATAGGTCAAGATCAACAGAAAGACGGCCACCAGCCAGACCAATGCGGCGGCCATCAAGTATCTCGCGCAGCGCGCAACGACCCGTCCCCAATCTGCCTTCGGCGGCTCGGCCCCTGGTGCAGATCGACCATCGGAAAGTCCAGTCCAGGCATCCAAATTTGCCGAGGGGTGGTCTGCCCCTAAGCCGAGTGAAGGTTGTTGAGGCGGGACATAGACTTCGGAAGTCGGAAAGAAGCCTTGCCGGTCCGGCACAGCTTCATTTCCATTCAAGGCGCGTGGACTTGCGGCGAAAAGCGAGGAGAAATCTGGCTCGATACGCTTCGCAGCCCCTCGCGGAGCTGGAGCGGCGAAAGGTGCGGAACGAATATTCGAACCTGCCATCACGCCCGAAGGCGAGGGATCAGGCACACCGGGCCGTACGGGCTCCACTGCGCTCAAGCGCCGCGAAACCCGATCTGAGACGCCGCTGCGCACCGTTGGCGGCATGGCACCTTCTTCTTCATCCTGGCTGTACGACCGATCGTCCATGCTTTCCTTGAGCCAGCCAATGCGATATGGCCCCGCCTAGACCTAAACAATGGCCGAGTTACGAGTGCGCAACAAAGGATTTCGCCGCAGAGGTTAAAGGATTGATTCAATTGCCACAGCGACTCAGCGACGCCGCCGCGCTCACCGACCGCCGTCTGAGCGCCTTGCTCGACTTGCAGATCGGAGCCGGAACTCCGAAGCGTCTGGCTTCAGCCATGCAACATGCCGCACTGTCAGGGGGTAAGCGATTCCGCCCCTTCCTGCTGATTGAAAGCGCAGCCTTGTTCAATGTTCCAGCACACGCCGCCGTCGATGCGGCCGCGGCCCTTGAATGCGTGCACTGCTACTCTCTCGTTCATGATGATCTGCCTTCGATGGACAACGACCGGTTGAGGCGCGGACAGCCCACGGTTTGGACGGCCTTTGACGAGTGGACTGCAATTCTGGCGGGCGACGCTCTGCAAACCCTGGCGTTTGAAATTCTGGCCGCGCCGACCACGCATCCTGACGGAACCATCCGCAGTATGCTCGTCAGCGTACTCGCAAAGGCGTCGGGCCCTGCGGGAATGGTCGGCGGTCAAGCACTCGATCTTGAGGCGGAACGGCTCGCTGGCGACGGCCGTTCGGACGCAGCGCACATTTCAAATCTGCAAGCGATGAAGACCGGCAGACTTATTCGCGTAGCCTGTGAAATGGGTGCCATCCTTGGCGGCGCGAGCGACACAGAGCGAGCCGCACTTGCCAATTATGGTGAGGCGCTCGGCCTTGCTTTCCAGATCAGTGACGACCTGCTCGACGCCGAAGGGGGAGAGGAAATAGTCGGAAAAGCCACCGGCAAGGATGCAGCCGCAGGCAAGGCAACGCTCGTCGGCTTGTTGGGCACAGGACCTGCGCGAAAGGCACTCGATAAAACGATAGACGATGCGGTTCGGCACCTCGCGCCATTCGCCAGCAAGGCCGAGCATCTCGTTGAAGCAGCCCGCTTCATGGGGCGGCGGAAATCATAAAGCTCAACCAGGAGGGCGTTCGCCGGTGCGCCAGCGCGGATAGAGCCACGCCGCGTGCTTATTTTATTCCGCCGCGGCACCTTCGCCGTGGTTGGAAGACTTTGCGCCTGCACCGAACCGCTGCTGGATATAGTCCTCGACGATCAGCTTGAACTCGGCGGCTATATTCGGCCCGCGCAGCGTCATCGCCTTTTTGCCGTCGATGAACACGGGTGCCGCCGGCTGCTCTCCGGTGCCCGGAAGCGAAATACCAACATCTGCGTGCTTGCTCTCACCAGGGCCATTTACGATGCAGCCCATGACCGCGAAATTCAGCGTTTCGACGCCTGGATAAAGCGCCTTCCACTCCGGCATCCGGTCGCGGATCATATTTTGAACGTCGCGCGCCAACTCCTGGAAGACGGTTGAAGTCGTACGCCCGCAACCGGGGCACGCGGCAACGACGGGCACGAACGAGCGCAGTCCCATCGTCTGGAGCAACTCCTGCGCTGTGCGCACCTCCAGCGTGCGGTCCCCACCCGGTTCCGGCGTCAACGAGAAGCGGATGGTATCGCCGATGCCTTGTTGGAGGAGAATACCGATCGCAGCCGACGAGGCCACAATCCCTTTCGAGCCCATACCGGCTTCCGTCAGCCCCAGATGCAGCGCGTAGTGGCTGCGCGCCGCGAGAAGGGCGTAAACCGCAACCAGATCCTGCACGCTCGACACTTTCGCCGAGATGATAATTCTATCCGCGCCAAGTCCCATTTCCTCCGCACGCGCGGCTGACAGCAACGCGGAGCGAACCATGGCCTCGTGCATGACGGAGCGTGCCGACAACGGAGAACCTTTGGCCGCGTTCTCGTCCATCAAGAACGTTAGCAACTCCTGATCGAGCGATCCCCAGTTGACGCCGATGCGAACCGGCTTTCGGTGTTTCAGGGCAAGTTCGATGATGGCGCCGAACTGCTTGTCCTTCTTTTCCTTGAAGCCGACGTTGCCTGGATTGATGCGATACTTGTCGAGAGCCTGCGCGCAATCAGGATTTTCGCCCAGCAGCTTGTGGCCAATATAGTGAAAGTCGCCAACGATGGGCACCTCGACGCCGCGCGCGCGCAGTTGATCGCGGATGTGCGGTACGGCCTTGGCGGCCTCGTCACGATCCACCGTGATGCGCACCAGTTCAGAGCCCTGGCGCGCAAGTTCGGCAATTTGCTTGACGGTGCCAGCGATGTCGGCGGTATCGGTGTTAGTCATCGATTGCACGACGACAGGTGCGCCGCCGCCCACGATCACCCCGCCGACATCGACGGCATGGGTCTTGTGGCGGGTTGACAGCCCCAGATCGGGATAACTGGTCATGGGTTTTGCAAGCCTTAGCAGTTGCAGTCTCAGACAGTCCTCAAGTGGCGCGTCACCGTTTCAACGCGCGCCCAGCGATCAGAGAAATCACCGCCAATAGCGTCATCGCCAGTACGATGCTGGGCCCGCCAGGGGTATCATGAACGAGCGAAAGCGTTAAGCCCAGCACAGATCCGATGACGCCGAAGAGCGCGGCTAGAACCGCCATAGATTCCGGCGTGCGGGCAATGAAGCGAGCAGAAACCGCTGGAACGATAAGAAATGCCATCACCAGCAGGACGCCGACGATCTTCATGGCCACCGCAATAGTCACCGCGAGAAGGATGTCGAAAACAGCCTTAGGCACGACCGGATCCACGCCTTCGGCCGTAGCGAGGTCGGCGTCGATGGATAAGCGCAGCAACGGCCGCCAAAGCTTGATCATCACCGCGAATACGAAGCCTCCGCCTAGCGCGATCCAGCCAAGATCTCCGTTGGTAACGGCAAACACATCTCCAAACAGGAAACTCATAAGATCGACCGACGGACCTTTGAGCATGGATATGGCGAGCACTCCGAGCGCCAGCGTTGCGTGATGCATCAGGCCCAGGA
This sequence comes from Hyphomicrobiaceae bacterium, assembly GCA_041397645.1. Taxonomy (NCBI): domain Bacteria; kingdom Pseudomonadati; phylum Pseudomonadota; class Alphaproteobacteria; order Hyphomicrobiales; family Hyphomicrobiaceae; species Hyphomicrobiaceae bacterium. The sequence goes on from JAWKWE010000004.1 coordinate 77,486, forward strand.
TGCTGTCGAGCGCAAGGAGCCGTTGTTGACCAAAGGCGATCAACACCGTCGCTGCGATAATCGCCGCCAAAATGACCGTGAACGTCAGATTGATTTGTAGCGCCAGGCCGAGGGCGACGCCGAGCAGGCTCGCCTGCGCCAACGTTTCCCCGACATAGGCCATGCGCCGCCAGACGATGATGCACCCCAACGGGGCCGCAATCGCAGCCAGTGCGGCAGCGGCGATCATCGCGCGCACGAAAAAAGGCTCAGGCCAAGACACGTTCGCTATCTCTCCTGCGCGTCCGGCGCATCATCGGAAATGGGCATCGCCGCACCCGTAATGTCGTGCTTGTGGTCGTGATGATGATGATAGATGGCTAATGACTTGGCCGCCTCTTCACCGAACAGGCGGATATATTCATCAGATCGCGCCACCGCCTCCGGGCGGCCCGAACAGCACACGTGTCCGTTGAGACAGAGGACCCGGTCGCTCTTTCTCATCACGACATGAAGGTCGTGACTGACGAGCAGTACGCCCAGCCGGTGTCGATCCCGAAGGCCGCCAATAAGATCATAAAGCTCGGCTTCCCCTGCGTAGTCCACGCCGCTCGCGGGCTCATCGAGCACGAGCAGATTGGGTTTGCGGAGCAACGCCCGGGCAATTAGTACCCGCTGGGTCTCGCCACCTGAAAGCTGGGTCAATTGCTGGTTTGCCGTGTGGGCCACGCCGGCTTCGTCCAGAGCCTTTGCGACCTCCGCCGCGCTCACGTCATTCCCCAACGCAAGAAATCGCTCGACCGTCATGGGAATTGTGCCGTCGGCCGCGAACTTCTGCGGAACATACCCGATGCGCGTTCCAGGCTGTTTGAAAATCGTTCCACGATCCGGCTTCAGGATCGAAAGGATGAGCTTGACCAGAGTGGATTTTCCAGCGCCGTTCGGCCCGATCAGAGTGACGATCTCGCCGGATCGGACATCGAGATCGACACCGGACAGGAGCGGGCGCCCTCCCCGAGTGATGGCGAGGTCGCGCGCGGAGATCAGCGCGTTCCGATCCACGGGGGCGGCCACATGATGGCCGCATCCACAGTCCGGACCGTGTTCAAAGTGTCGGTGAGCCACGTGGTCGTGGTCGTGAACGATTGTGGCGGGTTCAGCAGCGGACACGCTGGCGGACCTCCCGATGAAATGACTTCCAACTCAAGACTTCAATCGCCCGCCTTCTCCGCACACATTTGACAGGTGCCGGAGACTTCGACGAACTTTACGCGCGCCTCAAACTTCGCATCGTGCGTGGCTGCGTCGATGGCCGCGAAGATCTCGTCTCCGTCCGTCTCGAAGACACAACCGCACTGTTCGCAGGACAGAAAGATCGGACGACGCCCGTTGCGGCCCAAGGGACGGCGGCTGGCGAAATAGGCATTCTTACTTTCCAGCCGGTGGACGACGCCCGCTTCCAGGAGGGCATCGAGCGCCCGATAAACCGAAATGGGTGCCAGACGCGTGCCCTTCTTGGCGAGCCGGTCCAAAACCTCATAAGCTCCAACGCTTTCCTGCGTGGAGGCGATCTCCTCGAAAACCTTACGGCGGAGCTCCGTGAAGCGAAGGTTCTTCTCTGCGAAAATCTGCACAGCCTGCTCGATGGTCGCCTTGAGGCGATCTTTGGCTTTGGCTTCATCGCTTGCGGCCGTCGGCATCTGAACCTTTCAGCGTTGACTGCAATACCTTCTCCCCGCCCTTGCCGTGCCGGCGGCAATGGGTCAAGGATGAACTTTCAGGCGAACCGCGCCCGCTTGAAATTTCATGCCATAATATAGCACCTTGACGCACGGAGCCACGAAACCGCACCGACTTAGACGCAAACGGCCTTAACAATTGCGTGTTTGCTACCCAAATATGCGGTTCGTTCGCCATGGCCCCCCGTCGGTTCGACCTTCAACCGCCCCCCATGGCCGAGCCGGCGCGGGCCGGTGGTAATCTTCAGACCGATTTTCTGAAATAATTTCATGCGCAAGGCGCGATTGGGACGTAATCTTGGCCGGTTCGTCCGCCAAATGTCGCCAGAATGCTGGTAACGGATGCGTGGTGATCTGTCGGGAAGAAGGGTTAGCAAGGGATGGATTTCGTCTCACTGACAGCCGCACTGGGCGATAATGCCCGGCCACTTCTGGCTGCGTTTTTCCTTTTTGCGACAGTTACGTTCCTGCTGCGGACCAACCTTGCCAAACGGCTTTGGGCGGGGCTTGAGGAAACCGTATTCTCCAGCTGGCAGCTGGCGCTCCTTGGCCTTACCGGGTTCGTGCTTTCCCTCGCCTCGGGCTACACCACCTGGGACGGCATGCGCAATTTCACCGGCGAGCCGCTCTTATCCGGCATGATCACCTTTGGCATCCAGGGCGTGATGCTGATCGTCGCATGGCTGATCGGCGAAAGCTTCGCCACCGGCATGAACATGCAGGCCAAGCGGGCGGGCAGCAACCTCGTCAACGCGCAGGCACAAAGTTGGGTCGGCGCCGTCATTGGCCTGTTGCTGTTCGTCACCGGGCTGACGCTGATACTGCAATGGACCGGTCAAGCTGATGTGCGCCAGGCCACGAGCGATGCACTCGCGTGGTCCAAGATGGGCGACAAGATGCTCATCTTCGCTTTCGGTATCCTCACCGTGGCGCTGTTTGCGCTGTACGCGGCCAGCGATTTGATCCGCCCTTATATCCAGGGCAGCCGCGTGATCGTTCGCAACGCAATGCTGTGGGTGATGTTCTTTGCCTGCATGACGACCAGTGTGTTCTTCTCATTCGACTCGCTCTTTACGTCGATTTTCCCCCAGTCAGAGCGTGTGCGTGCCGCTGAATTGCGCGCGCAGAACCAGGTCTCCGGCCTCATCTCGGACATCGAGGCCGCACTTGGAGAGCGCAATGCAACCGAGGTCGGCAGCCTTCTGCAAAACGAGGCCTGGCTGGAGTACGAGAACAACCTTAACCAGATCGGCAAGGTGGCCGCTACGTCGCAAGGCGCGCTGGAACGCTACATCAACGGGCAGATCGAGGACCGCCGCCGCGCCGTGAAGGAGCAGCAGGAGCGGATGGCATCTGCCCAATCCGGACAGGCTGGTCTGGCCCAGAAGAAAGTTTCGTTGACCGAGGAAAAGAGCCGCTTGGCCGCCGAGCGCCCCGGTCTTGCGGCTGAATATGCCGAAAAGAAAGCGGATCTCGACGCCAAGGCCCGCGAGGTCGATGCCAAGCGCATCGAGGCGATGGCCGAGGACAAGGGCGTGGAAGGCACTGGTAAACAAGGGCGCGGTCCAGTCTATCGTCAGCGCATGGGTGAGCTGAACCTGCTTCAGAACGCCTACAAGATTGCCGATGAGCGCGCCAAGGATGCGCAAAAGCGCCTTTCGGCCACCGAAACACGGCTCGCGGCCATCGACCGTGAACTCGCCAACATCGACGGCGATTTGGCAAAGTTCAAAGGCGAAGCGGAAACCGCTCAGCAGCGCATCGACCTGGCGAAAGACACTGCCAGCGAGGACGTCGGCCAACGGCTTGATCCGTCGCGCCTGGTGCCCTCGTTCGACCGCGCGATCGCTGAGTTCCGAGAGAAGCCCTCTAGCGAGCAGCTCGCTTCGATTCAGAGCCTGTGTGGCGACATCTACACCGCCTTGCAGGGAACGCCAGAAACAAAATCGCAGATTCAGAACCTCAGCTGCGACCCCAAGAGCACATCCGACGCTGCGTCTAACCTGTTTGCGCTCCAGGCTGGGATCAAGCAGTTCGCCGCCACCTGTTCGGGCGGCGACAAACTCATCGCAAACCGCAATGCGGACGAGCTATTTGCGTTTGCACGTCGATGCCTCCAGGACAGCGGCTTGCCGAGCTCGGACACCGACGCGCTGCGCAACAAGATTAACCAGGTTGAGCTAGGGCGCGATGACAAGGCCCATCGCTTCGTTGTGACCTGGAACGCCTTTAACGATGGCAATCGGCTCGCCTACCTGGCGCTGGCCATCGCGATCGCCATCGATAGCCTTATCTTCATGTCAGGCTTGTTCGGCGCCAACGCCGTGCGCTCGCCGCTGTCCGACGTGCCGACCTTCAAGGCGCGTTCGGCGGCGCAGCTCGAAGCAACGATCAACGCGGCGCTCGGCCCACATCCGCACGAAACCGCGTGGTTGACCCTTCATGCCTTACGGCCGATGACCTACACGGACGGGTTCTCGGCCATATGCGATCTGTCCACGATGGACCGCACCACCGCTGGCCGCGTGCGCATGGTGCTGACGGCGGGCGCCGACATCGGAGCGGTAGAGACCATCAGCCACGACCCCGAATGCTACCGGGTGCGCAGCGAGTTGCGCGAGTACCTCTCGACGGTATGCTCCAAGCACTTCAACACCGACGCGACGGCCAAGGAAAAGGCTCAGCTGCAGAAACTGGTCGGTGCCGCGCTTGAGCCCCATCCGCGCGAGCACGCGGATATCGTTCTGCATTCGCTGGAGCCAATCCGCGAAACGGAAGGGTTCACCTCGATCGTCACGCTGGGTGAGGTCAAAGACCCCTACGAGTTGCGTGTCGTGCGCCGCGTCTTGAATGCGGGCGCTACGGTCGGCGCGGTTGCGCCCGACAAGAACGTTGAGGATCGCTACTGCATCCGGCCGGTGTTGTATGAGACGCTGCTGACGATCCTCGCCGGTTCGCAGCCCAGCCCGCAGTATGCGATCGAGCGCGGATTTGTCCTGGAGGATCGCACCAGATCCGTCATCGACGGTGGCCGCCTCAATGAAGCCACTGCGGAGCTACCGCTCGAACAGCAGCCACAGCGGTTGGAGCGGCCCCAGGCCAAACTGCCGGAAATGTCTCAGGAGCAGATCGACCAATGGCAAGTCTATTGCCGACAGGAGTTGCTCGGCGCCATTAACCTCGACATCGAAACCGTCGACCAGAGGTTGCTGTCGCAGGCGGCCCGTTCGTCCATCATGCAAGCCTACAAATCGCTTCTGGCAGTGAGCTATTCCAACGCGAACCTGGCGAACTACCTCGACACGTTCCAGAAGGAGCAGGGCCAAGTCTTGGATGACGCCATCCAGAGGCTCTATATCGAGGCGGGCGAAAGCAACGCTAAGCGTCAGATCGTCGATCTCGTTCAGAACCGCATGGAAGAAGACCATGCGCATTATATGCTGTTTCCAGAGTCGGGCATGATCTCATACCTGATTGAGGAGCTGGAGCGCGCAGCAACGCCCGATGATGGATTGTTGCAGGAGGAACAGCAGCTTCTGGAACAGTTGAAGTACGTGCGCGACGGTCTCTACGAGCTGAACCTCGCCGATCCGACTTCGTGGGCCGAGATCAACCAGCGTCTCGCGCCGCGCAAACCTCAACGCTATCCTGGCTTCGTGCAAAAGCCGGCACCGCGCAACCGGCAGAGCTAGTCTCACGCTGACCAATACTCTGGCCCAATGAGCGACCTGCGTGTCCCGCCACATGCAGGTCGAATTCTATTCACGATTTCGCCGCAGGAGTTTCCAGCTTTGGCCGTTCGATGCGGCTACAATCGGACTCATGTATCTCGGTCTGAGGGTCCCTGCCATGATCATGTCGCGCTTTGTTGCCGTTCCGCTGCTCGCTGTGTTTTCATTAGTTTTGAGCTTGGCGCTCCTCCCGCTACACCCAGGGGAGCATGAGATGTCGGCGCGCGCAAAGGTCGTAACAACACGGGCCTGATACCGCCCGCCTGAAGTCACTCGAACTAAAACGCAAAGGCCGCGCGCCCAAATGGAGCACGCGGCCTTCTTATATTTTCTCCAGTTGCTGGCTTCAGGCCTTAAACGGGACAACCAGCTGGCGCTGCTCGCCGAGCTTCTCAATCTTCAAGGTCATCACGTCTCCCGGTTTCAGATATTCCGGCGGCTTGCGGGCGGCGCCTACGCCCGGAGGCGTACCTGTGGTAATGACGTCGCCAGGCTCCAGCACCATGAACTCTGTCACGTAGGCGAGCAACTCAGGGATCTTGAAGATCATCGTTGAGGTCGATCCGCGCTGCTTGGAGACCCCGTTGATGTCCAGCGACATGGCAAGACTGTGGGGATCGGGCAGTTCGTCGGTTGTGACGAGCCAAGGCCCCAACGGACCGAAAGTTTCGGCTGATTTGCCTTTCACCCATTGGCCGTTGCGCTTCATCTGCCAGCGGCGCTCCGACACGTCGTTGCAGATGGTGTAGCCCGCGATGTACCTAACCGCATCGGCGGCGGTCACGTAACGCGCGCGTGTTCCGATCACGAAGGCGATCTCGCACTCCCAATCCATTCGATCGGAATTCTTCGGGTTCATCACGTTGTCGAACGGCCCGCAAATGCAGCTCGCCGCCTTATTGAACAGGATCGGTTCAGTGGGGATCTCTTGCCCGGTCTCCTTCGCGTGGTCGGCATAATTCAATCCGATCGCGATGAAAGTGCGTGTGCCCGCGACGGGTGCGCCAAGGCGGACACCTTCAGGCACAACGGGAAGTGCAGTGACATCGATCTTGCGGATCGCATCGAGGGCTGCCGGGCTCAAATGCTGTCCCGTGAAGTCGGGAACATGAGCAGACAGGTCGCGGATCTTTCCCGTGCCATCGACGATGCCCGGCTTTTCGGCGCCAAGCTCACCAAATCGAACCAGTTTCATGGGTAAGGCTTATCTCTTTTTTCGAGGACATTTTGGCCGTAAAGGGCAAGCGCGGCGCGGTCAAGGGGACATCGTAGATGAGACAGCCCCCGGCAAGTGTCCAGCGCTCAGGCAAACGCCTCTCGGGCAGCTGCTTGCCGTGCAGCTGCTTGTCGACACTGAGATCGCGCCGCACAATCCATCCGGTATCGGAACGAGTCACATTTCTGGCACCACAAAGCAGTCGCGCCGGATAATTCATTCAATGCGCGTGATACAGTAACAACAAGCCGTCTCTTCACGAGATCACACGAGCATTTTACCGATCGACGATCCTCCATAAGTCTTGTTTGGCTTCATTTTAGACCTCCGCCGCCTTGCTGAAACGACGTTCACATGTACCTTGACCATTCGGTACGCGAGTTGCGTGTCAGGCTTGTCTTGAAGGTCGATCGCCTCAGCCAAGTCAGCGCACCGTAATCCATATCGCCGGCATCGTTATTAACGATGACGCCTCGCCATTCGTCCTGCACTCGGTGATCGACATGAGATTCTTAATCAAGGCAGCAGCGCCACTTGCCCTGCTGATCTGCATGAGCCTGAACGCGACGGCTGCGGATACCTGCACTGGTGGCGATGATTGGATCGATGACCTCACACCGATTACGGCCGCTGATTGGAACGAAGGCAGAGCGGCCCACCTCATCGAACGCGCAGGCTTCGGCGAAACTCCCAGTGGAGTGGCCGAGCTGGCGAAACGAGACCCTGCAGACCTCGTCCATGAACTGACTGCACCGCAAGAAGTCGACAACTCTCAGCTTCAGCCCTTCGATGAGTCCGGCATTTGGGAGGAAGGCCTTGATCCGTTCCCACCGAGCCGCCCCGCCGTCACGGACCTCGCGAAAGAGAAAGGCGAGGCTCTGGGTGTCAAGGTCAAGCCCGAGGGCAATCGCCGCTTACAGCCCGTCGTCAATCGCTTCTTCTACTGGCTGCGAGCCTCCAAGCTCGAAACAGAGCGGCTTGGATTCTGGTGGGCCAACCGTATGCTCACGACCCATCGACCCCTTGAAGAGAAAATGGCGTTGTTCTGGCACGGCCACTTTGCAACCAGCGAAGACAAGGTGCGTGACTATCGCAAGATGCTCAAGCAGGTCACGCTGTTCCAGCAGAATGGACTTGGCGATTTCCGTACACTTCTCGTCGGTGTAGCCCAGGATCCGGCCATGCTCGCATTCCTGGATGCTGGCGTGAACGTGAAAGGCGCGCCCAACGAAAACTTCGCCCGCGAAATCATGGAACTGTTCACCATGGGCGTCGGCAACTACAGCGAATCCGACATCCGGGAGGGCGCCCGAGCCTTCACAGGCTGGAATTTCAAAGGCACGAAGTTCGTCGTAAACGACGCTCAGCATGATGGCGGTGAAAAGTCTTTCTTGGGCCAGAAAGGAAACTTTGACGGCGTCGACATTATCGACATCATCCTGAAGCAACCCGCTACGGCCGACTTTGTCGCCGCCAAGATTTATCGCTATTTCGTGCGCGACGACATCTCTCCAGAGACGCGCACGAAGCTTGGTGCGGTGCTACGCGACAACAACTATCAGATCGCCCCGCTGCTCAACACCATCTTCCTGTCTCGCGACTTCTACTCGAGTGCCAGTTGCGGCGGCCACATCAAGAGCCCTGTCGAGCTGCTGATCTCGACATATAAGAAGCTCGGACAATCCGCGGTTCCGGGCGTTCCCGACTTCTACGACACGACGACGGCTCTCGGCCAAACGCTGTTCTGGCCACCGACGGTTGCGGGCTGGGCACAAGGGCGCAGCTGGATTACGCCTGGCTTGCTCATCGAGCGGGGAAATTTTGCGCGTGACGTTGTGTTCCCCGATGTCGGCTTCATCCCGCCGGATCGCTATCCCGGCGCCGTCTATCAGATCCTTTCCGTGAGCGAAAAAACCGCTCAAGGCGTCGATATCTCGTCAGCAACTGCGCCCGACGACAAGGACCTGATGTCGATGTCCAACATGAATGCCGATCGCGATGAGGACTTCAACACGCGATATGCCAGCTATCGCGGCTGGCAGGAGGCTCTGGAGCGCGTCAAGCCGCTCCCGCGGGCGACTGCGCAACTCAATCTGACGCGGTTGGTACTCGATTCCAAAACCCCTCTGAAGACGCCCGAGGACGTCGTTGGCTTTTTCGTTGCGCGCATGTTCATCGTGCCACCGTCTGAAAAGGCACAAAAGCGGCTTGCCAAGTTCCTCGAAGGCGAGCTTGGCACCAGCAACATCGCCGACGCCCAAACCTACATGGAGGAGAGCCTGCGCATGTTGATGCACGCCCTTCTCAGCCTGCCCGAATATCAACTTGGATGACACCCAACGGCCTAAGCGGCCGGGAGACGACCATGAAGACGATCTATACCTCGATGACCCGCCGCAACGTTCTGCGTTCCGGTGCTGCTGCGCTCGCCCTTGGTGCTGCCGGTGAGGGTCTTACATTCGGGCTGACGCCGACGCTTGCGCGGGCTGCCGAAGAAACGAAAAAGAAGGGCGAGCGCATCCTCGTTGTGCTGGAACTTTCCGGCGCCAACGACGGCCTCAATACCCTGGTGCCATTTGCGGACGATGCCTACTACAAGCTCCGTCCGAAGATCGGCATCTCATCCGACAAAGTTCTCAAGATTGATGACCACTATGGCTTCAACAGCGGCATGAAGGGCTTTGAAAAACTCTACAAGGATGGTCATCTCGCTGTTATCCATGGATGCGGCTACGCACAGCCGTCCTTCTCACATTTCACCTCCATGGCCTATTGGCACACCGCAGCACCCAACAGCGGCCAGACGCTCGGATGGGTCGGACGGCTGGCCGATACGATGGATGCATCGGGCGCTTCGAACTACATCGTCAACATCGCCGAGTCCCAATCACTGGCCGTGAACGCCAAGATGCATACGCCGGTCGTCTTCAACGATCCCGACCGGTTCGTGCGCAAAGGCGATGCCGAAATCCGTCCTGTGTTCGACATCATCGAGGACCCTGATAGGGCGGAAACCAACGCTCAGCAATATCTTCGCCAAGTCGCCACCAGCGCGCGGGATGCGTCCAAGCAGGTGCGCGAGGCTTGGTCCCATTACAAGACCCCCGTCGATTACGGAATTATTCCGCTCGGACTGAACAAGATTGCGTCACTCATTGCTGCCGACATGCCGACGCGGCTTTACTACACGTCGTATCCTCACAACACGTTCGACACGCACGTCCATCAGGTCGATGCACACGCACGCTATCTCACATACGTCTCCGATGCCGTCCAAGGTTTCATGATGGATCTGGAGCGCATCGGGCGGGCCGACGACGTATCGGTTCTGATCTTCTCCGAATTCGGACGGCGCGCCGCTGAGAACACCTCGCTGGGTACCGATCACGGCACCGCCAACCTGATGTTCGTCGTGGGTAAAAATGTGAAGGGCGGTCACTACGGCGCGCCCTCAAGTCTCACCGAGCTGATGCCCGACGGAAACCTGCAATACACAACGGACTTCCGCCGCGTTTACGCAACGATGATCGATGGCTGGCTACAGCACCCAGACAGCGCATCCATCCTGCGCGATAAATTCGAGACGTTCCCGATCTTTGCCTGATTTCTGCATTCAGCCCGGAACTGGCGCTTAGCTTTCAAGAAGACCAGATGGCGCGGCCCTAATGAGGCCGCGCCATTTTTATGTCGCGCCCCGGTGTCGCACTTTCCCCTTCACAAGCCGTCCATCAACAATATAGCTTACAGGAAATAACGAAACGGAGCTTGTGACTATGGACGTCAAGAAGATTTCACCATCTCGCAGAGCCTGGTTGGCAATGCTTGCGCTACTTTTTTTGGCCTCTTACTTTCCCTGGCAAGGTCAGGTGGCCCATGCAGAGGGCCCCGCGCTCAAGATTTTCGCCGCAGCCAGCATGAAGGACGCATTCGACGCGGCGGGCCACGCTTACACAGAGAAGACAGGTCAGACGCTTTCCATCTCCTACGCGGCATCGTCCGCCCTGGCCAAGCAGATCGAACAGGCCGCGCCGGCGGATGTCTTCATCAGCGCGGACCTTGCCTGGATGGACTATCTGGCAGAGCGGTCATTGCTTCTTAAAGGCACGCGAAGGAATTTGGCGGGCAACGCACTCGTGTTGATCGGTCCCGCAGCAAGCACGCTCAACATCGATATCGCTCCGGGGTTTGATCTTGCTGGCGCGCTCGGTGACGGCCGACTTGCCGTCGGAAACGTTGCAAGTGTCCCTGCGGGCAAGTACGCCAAGGCGGCGCTTGAATCGCTAAAGGTGTGGGAAAGCGTAGCTGACAAACTCGCGCAGGCAGAAAACGTGCGCTCCGCCCTCGCCTATGTCGCCCAAGGTGAAACGCCGCTGGGCATTGTCTACAAGACAGACGCCGCAGCGGAGCCGAAGGTCAAGGTGATCGCCTCCTTCCCTGCGAACTCTCACCCGGCGATCATCTACCCGATCGCAGTCATGAAGCAGACCACCGCGCCCGACGCCGCAAAGGCGTTCGTCGCCTATCTCGGCACGGCAGACGCAATGGCAATTCTCGAAAAGCACGGCTTCGTCCCAGCGCCATAGCGGGACTGGAAGTTTCAAACATCCCGGCGGCCATTCTCGCAAAGCCGCGCTGGCGAGGGTAGCCGTTGCTGCGATCAGCGGTACCCAGGCGTCTCTACCTGGACCGCAGAACTCACGATTTTCAGAAAAATGATTGGTCGGAGCGAGAGGATTTGAACCTCCGACCCCCAGTCCCCCAGGCTACTGGTGCGAACCCTACCCAACCCTAGGGTTACCTCCGCATCATTGTTTTTTCAGCATTTTTACGCTAACATGGCCCTCTCCTACCCTCTGGAGGCCCCGGTAGGGGCGGCCCTGTAGTGTTCGAATAGTGTTCGGAGTACCCAATGCCTGCCCGCATCCGCATGACCGAGGCCAAGGTGAAAACCCTGCCGCCCGGCCTACATCGCGACGACAAAGTCCGTGGGCTGTTCGTCATGGTCGGCCCCCAGGGCAGCAGCTACAAGATCCAGTCGAGCTTCTACGGGTACGGCAAGCCAGTCAGCATCCGCATGACGTTGGGGCGCATAACGGACTACTCGCTCGATGAAGCCCGCAAGTGGGCCGACGACAAGCTGGGCATGATCCGCAGGGGCGAGGACCCCCGGTACGAGACCAAGGTCGAGCCGTGGACCGTCCGCCAGATGTACGACGAGTTTCTGGCCAGTCGCGCCCAGGAGCGACGCGACCCGGTGCATAGCGCGAACATCCGTACCAACCGCGACCGGCATCTCTCCAAGTGGCTTGCGATGCCCATGTCGGCCATCACCCACGACATGGTGCGCGCTCGGCATCGCGAGATCGGCGAGAGTGCACCAGTCACAGCCAACCATACCTTCAAGCAGTTTCGTGCCGCCTGGAACCACGCGATCGAAGCGCGAGGCGAACACAACATCCCGCCCAACCCGGCGCTAGGCCTAAAGTGGTTCCGCCCGAAGCCAATCGAGCGAGAGGAAGACGAGCAGGACAAAGCGCTCCTACCTTCAGAACTGCCCGGCTGGTGGCAGGCCGTGCAGGCGCTCGACAACCCGCTTCGGCGCAACCTGCATATCATGGCCCTGCTCACCGGCATCCGATACGGGCACCTCACGGGCATCCGTCGCGAATGGGTGCACTTGGACGAGGCGCGCATCTGGTTCCCAAAGATGAAGCGCCAGAAGCCCGTGGACCTACCACTGAGCGACTATCTCGTGGCGCTCGTCTCCGAGACTGAAAAGCTCAGCGAGGCCATGTACCCTGGCAATCCCTACCTGTTCCCGACGGTCGCAGCGCGCGGCAGCAAGGTGTATGGGCACAAGAAGGGCGCGGTCGTGCCGATACAGGATTGGCGAGAGGACACGCTCGCCACCGGCCATCGGCTTCGGCACACCTACATCAGCTTTGCCGACAAATTGGCGATACCGTTAACGCACCGCATGATGCTCGTGGACCACGCCGTTTCCGGCATGCACGGCCACTACGCAAATCGAAAGATTAAGTTTCCCGAGTTGCTCTCGGCGCAAAGTGAAATAACTCGTTTGCTGCTCGGGGCCTGCGGGGCCTTGTGACTTTTCCGCACGACAATTATATTGCGTGCATGCCAACGCCCTCGGCCTCCGAAAGCCGAGGACTAAGCGGTACGTCTGCCGCATTGATAGCGCCGATCCGCCCTCGGGCGAGTAGCGTCATGCGGGCTGGATAACATTGGTGGACGCGGTGACCAGGGCCAAGGCGCCTGGAGTTTAGCGGGCCACCTGGAAAACCAGCAACGCGGCAGGCCATGGCGACAACCCCTAATCCGGGTGTCGCTAAGCCGTGCGCGAAGGGACACCCATAGTTTAATGGAGTGTCCCATGGACGCGAAACCGTCCGAGCCGTCGCGGCTGCTTTCTCCCAACGAGGTCTCTGCGCTTACCGGCCTGAGCTACAAACAGCTCGAAGCCATGCGTCGGCGTGGCGAAGGTCCGAAGCACTTTAAGCTCTGCAATCGGGTCAAGTATCCGCTTGTCGCGCTTGAGGCTTGGGTACGCGAAAACGGGGGCGAGCTATGATCGGCAAGCTCCCCGGCCGCAGCCGCGCCGTAAACGAGACCGCCTTTTGGTGGTACTCGACCAGCCAATTCGTGCGCATCCTCGTGCCCAACCATCCGGCCTGGATCGGCACCGATGTGACCCACGAAGCGTTGCGCGCTGCCGCGCCGTCTCATGCGCCGCTAGAGGCTCTCGCCGTCGCTGCGCTCTGCTTCAAATCCCAGGACTGCTTCCGGAACAACGTCGCCTTCGAGTATTGGGCTGGCATCCAATACGCCGGGCGGGAAGTGTCGCCGGACACGCTGGTGCAGTACCTCTACACGGTCTGCGAATGGCCGGTTTACGAGAACTGCCGAGGCGGGATCGCGGTCGATCACCTCGGTACTGGCAAGCCCGAGCTCGATATGAGCTGGCACCTTCTCGAACCCATCTTTGCGAGCAGCGAGAAGCTGTACCCGAAAAAGTAAGCCCGGCATTCCGTCCCGAATGCCGGGCCTTTTCGCTTGCGCCTCTCAGACCCCAAAAGGCAGTGCAATGAGTAACACAGAGCAGACCTGGCCACCACTGGCCGAGCGCATCGAGCGCCTCTCGGAATGGATGCAGCGTATGCGCCCCGGACCGTGGCAGCTCGCTGCAATAAACCCGGCGAAGAAGGGTGCACCGAGGTGCGCGATTATCGATGCAAATGACAAGGTCGCACTCGCGGCCTTCATCAGTCAATACGATGGTCGCTTTAACATCTATTTCAGCGTCAATTCCGTTCGATCTGACCTGACCAAGAAGGCCGAGCGCACCGACATCGTGCAAGTCGACTTTCTGCATGTCGACATCGACCCCGAGGCTGACGCCGCTGCAATGCCGCTGAAGTTGCAGCGCGAGCGCATTCTGACCAGCCTCGTCGAGCGATTGCCCAAGGGGATACCGGCGCCGACAACTGTCGTCTTCTCGGGCGGCGGCTACCAAGCCTTCTGGAAGCTGGCTGCGCCGCTGCCGATCGACTGCAATCTGGAGGCGGCCGAGACCGCCAAGCTCTACAACGTCGAGCTGGAGCGCCGCTTTGCCGCCGACACCTGTCATAACGTCGATCGGCTTATGCGGCTGCCTTACACGATTAATGTGCCCGACGAGAAGAAGCTGGCGAAGGGTCGCACCACCGAGCTTGCGGTCGTTGCCGAAGCCGACTGGTCGCGCGTCTACGACATTTCCGTCTTCGCTCGTGGCCGGGCCGATCTTGTCCCGACAGCCAAGAAGGGGAAGAAAGAGCGGCAGAAAATAGAACTTCCGCCAGACCTGCCAAAGGTTGCTGCCATCGACGAGCTGGATCGCTGGCGCGTTCCCGCCCGCGTAAAGGCCATCGTGGTGCAGGGCCACTTCCGCGACGAGGAGGGTCCGAAGGAAACAGACGACTCGCGCTCGGCCTGGATGTTCGACGCGGTATGCAATCTCGTCCGCCGGAAGGTGCCGCCCGACATTATCGCATCGCTTTTGCTGGACCCAAAGTGGGGCGTGAGCGCCCATGTGCTGGAGCAAGGGGGTGCTGCCTACCGCTACGCGAAACGCCAGCTAGAGCGCGCGGTAGAGGCCGTTGGCGAGGAAGGCGGCGGCTTGCTTCGGATGTTCGCCGAAATGGTGCTGGACTCGTTCGCAACGCGCGTCATCCGCTTTATGGGCGTCTACTACGAGTTTCGCGACGGCCGCTACGTCGAAGTTGAGAAGGAGGCGATGCGCAAAGCCGTGGTCGAAGTCTGTGGCGGCGACACCGACACGAGCGCCATTACGAACGTTTTGGAGCACGTGAACGCCCTGACCCTGGTCCCATCGACCGACGGCGTCGCACCGCCGATGTTTATCGACGGCCGAAATGCGGACGTGCGCGACTACATCGTCTGCCGCAACGGCATCGTCGAGGTTGCCACCGGCAGGTTGCTCCCCCACGACGACAACCTGTTCGTCCTATCGGCGCTGCCGATCGACTACGATCCGAATGCCGGCGAGCCGCTTGTCTACAAGCGCTTCATCGAGACGGTAATCCCCGCAGATGCTCGCGAGACGGCGGAATACATCCTGGCCGATCTGCTGAACCCCAACCCGAAGATGCACTACATCTACAATTTTATCGGCGGCGGCGGCTCCGGTAAATCAACCATGGGTGCCTTGCAACAGATGCTCGTTGGCGAGCCCAACGTGGCCTATCTGCAGACGCACGAGCTTGCCCAGCAGCACGGGCAGGAGGGACTTATCGGCAAGCCCCTCATACAGTTCCACGAGATGGTGATCCCTTCGCGCGGCAACGATGCCGTGATCGCGCTCGGGCGCCTGAAGGCCATGAGTGGCAACGACCCGGTGGCCATTCAGCGGAAGTACAAGTCTGCCTGGAATGGTCGCCTGAACGCGCGGATGGTGAACATAAGCAACAAGGTGCCGAAGTGGCCCGATAACAGCACGGCCATCCAGAGGCGCATGCGGTTCATAAGCATGCCGTTTAGCTTCTACGAGGGCACCGCCAGCGTGCCCGAGGACCGCGATATGGCCGACAAGCTCCGCGCCGAGCTGCCGGCGATCCTGAAGCACCTGATCGCGAAGCGGCGCACCATGCCTGCACACATCGAGAGCCCGCCATCGGCGCGGTCTCTTGTCGAAGGCAGTAAGGCGGCCATCCATCTCTTCGTCGAAGAGGAATGCGTCCTCGATAGGGAAGCCCAAGTCGGAAAGCGAGAGGTGTTCGACCGCTTCTCCCAATGGTGCGACTATAACTGCCCGTCGGAGCGGATGGACTTTACGCAATTCAATGCCGCGCTCCGCGAGGCGCGCACGACGATCCGAGAGAAGCATGCGCGGCAAAATGGCGACCGGACGCGCGTTTGGGTTGGGCTCCGGCTGACGCCGAAGGACGATGTCCCGTTCTAGTTGCCATTTGTGCTGGCTAATTCGTGTGCCATGGCTGTGCCACTCGTGTGCCACTGCGGGATGGTGGCACAGGTGGCACGGAGGTGGCACAGGCGAGGATCGGCCTAAAAGAGCCGGAAATAGAGGGTTGGTACAGGTGGCACAGGTGGTACAGCAGTACAAACATTCTATGGGATCTTAAAAACTGCAATTCCCTATGGTCCCCTATGGCTACCAATTGCCTCCCCTATAGCGGCCCCTTTGGGTAATTGCATTTGCAAATGCCATATAGCAAAAGTTTTGGACGGATTGTCTGTGCCAAACCCAAAAAGCAATTCTTTCGCGGCCCATACGGCAATTCCTTTGGGCAGAGCGCCACAGGCGGCCGGATTTGTTCTCGGGCAGGCAGTAGCGGGTGGTTGCGAAACCCGCTGTGCGGGCTCCTGCGGGGCTTCTACGAGGCAATAAAAAGTTAGCGTCCGCCGCCCACGCTTCCTTGTAACGCATCGACCGTCCGTGTACTGCATACCACCAGTCCGCTGGGCTGGTGGTATGCAGGTTCTAAGTACATGGCTCGCAAGCTGAAAGACACCACTCAGGTTCCCGCGCAAACACTAAATGGCACACCGGCTGCCAAGGGATTGCGCCGTCCGGCGACCAAGTATGTGCGCCAAGTCGTGCTGCCGACAGGCGGCATCGAGTACGCCATTACGGAACGCGGCTACGAGGTGATCGAGACCCTGGCTCGCGAGGGTCGGGACATTGTTACCATCGCCTCGCAGTTGGGCATGGACAAGAACACCTTCCGGCGCATCCGCCAGCGGGACGAGCGTGCACAGACCGCCATCGACCAGGGTCGCGCTCGTTTGGGCGACGAGATAACCGACATCCTGCTCGACAAGGCCCGCGATGGCGAAACCACAGCAGCGATCTTCCTGGCCAAGGGCCGCCTGCACTGGCGCGACCACGGCCCCATCCCCGGCGAGGCAGCACAGCCGAACATCGTGGTGACCATTAACGCACCCATGTCGGACGACGACTTTGCGCGCATGGTCAACATAAAGCAGGTGCCGAATGACGAACCTGCCGACTAGCCCGTCCCCATTCCAGGCGCGCGTGCTGGCGTACCGCCGCCACTGCAACATCTTCAACGGCGGTGGGCGTGGCAGCGGCAAGAGCGTGAGCCTTTGCTTCGACGTGCTCGACCACTGCAAGGAGCTTGGCCCGGCAGCCAGTGTACTCGTACTCCGCGAGAGCCACGCCGGACTGCAAGAACTGATGTTCAAGCTGTACCAGCTCGCAGTGCTTATCTTCGGCACCGGCGTCGGCATGAACAAGGCAGCGGGAACCCTGCAACTTCCCAGCGGTGCCCTCGTAACCTTCTCTAACGTGGGCGATGCCGACAGCTACGCAAAAATCCAGGGCCGCACGTTCACGATGCTCGCCGCCGACGAGCTGGGCAATTACCCGATGCAGGCGATCCACTTCGTATCGCTTATCCGTTCCAATTTGCGCCCGCCCAAGGGCATTCGACCGCACATCCATGTGACGGCCAACCCGTTCGGCCGCGCGCACACGTTCTGCCTGAAGCAGTACGTTAATCGAGGCGCGCCTTGGGAGCCGTACCGTGAAAACGGCGATGGCGATTGGTGGGTCAACTGCCACTCGAACCTGGAGGACAATCCCCACATCGACCAAGAGCAGTACCGGCGCCAGTTGCAAGCCGCAACCACCAACAATCCCGCTCTTAACCAGGCCTGGGAGTTTGGCGATTGGGCCGCGAAGGGCGGCGGGCTTATGTTCGATATGTTCGAGCCCACCATCCATGTCCGCAAGCCACCTCGGGCGCGCATGCGCTACATAGTCGGGGGCGATTTCGGCACCGCCAGTCCCAGCACCGCGATCTTGCTGGGCGAGCTCCGCGACCATGCGAGCCACTTTGTGCCGGGCGACATTTTCGCCATCGACATGATCGACACGTGCCTCACGAGAGACGATTACGCCACGGGCGACGGCAGTCCACCTCCGTTTATCGCCGCGATGATCCGCGACATGCTTACGCGCAATAGTGCGAGCCTCAACACTGAGGTGATTTTCGACGACATGCGCGGCACGTTCTCCGAAACGGTCGTTGGCATTTTCCGCGACCACGGACTGAACGCCTACAAGCCGACGAACAAGGATCGCACGGGCACCTGGGCGCTTATGCGCACGCGCTTGCAGGCCGCCGCGAACGGCGACGGCAGAGGCCTATGGATCAGCCCGAAGTGCGGCCACCTGATCGACACGATTGGAATCGCACCGCGCGACGATCTTCGACCCGAAGATATTTCGCGGCACTTCCGCGAAGACCATGCCATCGACGGTTGCGGTTACGGTCTCCGCGAATTGGCAAGTGGCCCCCGCGTATCGCAGGGCCGCGTAATTGGGATGTGGTGACATGACAGACACGACGCGCGAATACCTAGAGGCCACCAAGTCGGAGACTGCTCGGCCCTTAACCGCCGCCCTGCAGAAGCGTCGGGTGGACTTCAGCGAACTTCAGCCAAAAGACCCCAAGTTCCGCGCACACATTCCGCCGGATCACCATCCCGACGTGCTGAACAAGGACGACGGGTTGGTGGCTACTGCAAAAGGGCACCATGCACTCGAAGTTCTCTGGAACATCCATGAGAAGCTGATCCAGACAGCCTTGCAGGTGCAGGACCGAGCCAAGTTGGCCACTCAGGTCGAAGGCCACGTCCTTAAGGCGATTAAGAACATGCGGGAAGAGATCGCCGGCCTCGACCGCCAGCACGAGCATCATACCAAGGAGATTGCCAGCTCCTTGGGAACGGGAGTTGGACAGCTCCAAGCGGAAGTGCGAAGCATCTGTCGCGATAAGCCCGAGGGCGAACGCCTTGCGTTCGTTCGCGCGCTTCTTGCCGCTGGCGATATTGACTCGCTCAAGGCTATCGCCGCCGTTTCTCCCGTCCTATCTGGGCTCGACGCCGAGTCGTATGCCTACGTTCGCGAGGAAGCAGAACGACTCGTCAATCCTAGGGCGTTTGCCGAACGAGCGGCAGCAGCAGTCGCACGAGAGCGATGCGCTCGCGCGCTTGCTGACTTCGACTCCACCATGGCCGGGAATATCGCGCGGTGGCGGTCGGGCGACGACCAGAAGATTGCCGACCTGATGACCAGCCTGGAGCCGAAGAAGGATGCCTGAGTACCAGCACTGGACAGCGCGGGGCCTTAAGCGTGAGCTTAAGGAACCCGTGATGCATCCCACCGCCCGCGAACTGGCGATGCGACCGCAATTTGTGGAACGGGCTCGGCTGTACTGGTGGCACCACCACGGACCGAGCCCGCTTCCACATGTTGGCTGGCCACCGGGCCGTGCACCGCGCGAGAGCGTCGCCGAGTACTGGCATCTGGTGATCCGCAAGCACCTTGACCACACGCCGGAACTTGTCACCGAGACAGCGAGCCTGGAGGAAAGCATTGCGCTGGCGCTCGCGCTTTCTGCTGCAAACCCGATGCTGGAGTTTTAACGATGGCCGATCACGTGAGGCTCTTTATCGAGGCCGAACTTCGACACACTGGCAATCGAGCCGATCTGGTGAATATTAACGATCTCTGGTGCCGCTATTGCAAACGGGCGGGCCAGAATCTGCCCGGCGAAGCGGCATTCGTCGATCATCTCGCACAATCGCTCCGCTACGACGTCTACGAAGACGCTACGCGGCCAAACGAGGCGTTTCTGGTGGGGTGGGTAGCGGCCAACGTATAGCCCGCGCCGTGGCCTACAGAGAGACGTTCCGTCACTTCGATCTGCTCCGCCACTGCCAGCCGGGCCACGACCCACGGCGGCGCATCGGTCAGCACGCACCATCCCGTCGGCAAGTGCTGAAGGCTTGCGAACCAGCCGTCCGCGAGTAGTGCTCTAACCAGACGATCCATCGTGCGCTCCATATTTCCGTGTACGCACGGTCAATGAAGTGCACGCCATGGTTGGAATGACAACGAAAAAGAAGGGCCGGGTTTCCCCGGCCCCCTTCGCGTCAGAACGGAATATCGGCTTTGTCGCCCGCATAGGCGGGGTAGGCCGAGGTCACGTTCGGCAGGTCGTCCCTGCCGATCAAGTAAAACGGCGGCTTGCCGTCCTTCTCGATTGGCGTGGGCAACTGAAGCTCATCAAGCGACCGCGTCTCGTCCAACCGGACACTGGCGTGGCGAAACCTGATGCTCTTCGTGCCTGAGCAACTCAGCGCCTTGAAGGCCTCGTAAGTCTTCTGCGACAAGAAGATGTTGCCGCTGTCGTACTCACTGATGCACACAAGTTGCAGGTTGCCCTCGGTGTCGGCCCAAACGGTGTATGGGCTTCCGCCGAAGCGGCCGTAGCGCGGATGCGCAGTCTTGGTATCGAACGCAATACTAGTCATTGAAGTCGCCCCTCCCAGGGGCGGACGGTCCTCCTTAATCGCCGTTGTGGCATCGAGCCCGGACGAAGTAGGCCCGATTGCGCGAAGGTCTCACGACAGCGCCAGTAAAGGTCGCGGTAACCCCCCTCGAATATCGTGGGGGGTTATGATGATTAGCGATCACGACTGGCAAACGGTGCAAACCGCATACGAGGTCGGCCGAGCCATGGAGACCAACCATGGCAAGGCGATAAAAGACCTCTATAGCCACGCGATAAATGAAGGTCGAGTGCGGGACGATCTAGATCGGCTGATGAAGTGTATCGCTACATGCAGCGACGACACCCTCCGTCTCCTTGACGCGCACCGTGATCCGAACTTGCTTCACAGCGGCTATCTTAAAGCCGAAGCGGAAGGCAAGATTGCTCCCGGATACTTCGCGAATGGTTTGTTCGCAAAGCACGTCGCAGAACTTGCAGAGCTGATGGTGCATCCCAACGAGGGACCCAAGTCAGCGCCGTGGAGGCATCGAGCTGCGGTCGGCGTGTTACGCTCGCTCTGGCCCGGCAAGAAGACACGCGGGCGGGGCAACCCCTACTTCAACCCGATGGTCCGCTGGATGGGCAGCCAGCTACAGAAGCTGGACCCTGCCCTTCGGGGCGAAGAGAACATCGAGGCCGCTAGACAAGCGGCGCACACAGCACTCACGCCGCCAACCGCACGCCCTCGTAAGCGACGCGACCGTCCTGCGTCGCCTTCACGGCACCAAGACGCGGCGCAGAAGCGCTCAGCGAACGCCAAAAGGCAAGCGGCTGGACGGGGTTGAGACCCTGACGTTCGCAGACTTGCTTGTAGGCATCTAAGGCTGCCATGGCCGTCACCGAATGCCCCGGAGCCTTTCGAATTGCAGCTTCGATAAAGGCATCCGGCTCGAGGCAATTCTTTATCGTCTGCTTCTGTATGATTTTCGACGTTACGAGCGATTTGGCCGCTTTCCCCAATTGGGCTGCGCTAGGAATTACGGCGTTCGCTGAATAGCGCTCACCCTTATCGACCTCCACCGCCGAATGGTTCGCGTAAGTCGCCCAGCTCGGCGCGTAATCCTCTGCCTGATCGCCCCAGACCGTCCAGCCTTTGCGTGGGCCACGAGCGAATAGCTCAAGGAACGGCCCTTCGCTGCACGCCTCGATGATGTCGTACAGCTCATCGGGCTTGCGAGAATGCTCCCGCTTCTGCGTCTTGATGATGTTGACCTGACGACGCCCGGCGGCTCTGGTCCGAGCGTTCTTACCGCGAACGCCGAACAAGATTAGCTCCGTAGTGTTGCGAAAATAGAAGCCTACACCGCGCCCATCAGGACCGCCGTCCTTCCGGATTTTGTGCCAGACGATGTTGCTCTTGTAGTTAAAGCCCCACGCCGTCATCACTCGCAGCCCCTCAGGCAGGAGCGCGTTCGGAACCCAGAGGTAGAGATGCGCCGGGGTATCGGCTATGTCGGCGACCGGCATTGCCAGCACTTCGTCGAGACTCATCGTGCCGTAGCGCGACAAGCGACGGTGCTCGGGCGCCATCTTGCCGGTGCGGTTCTGAAACTGCCACGGTGGATCGGCCAAGATAGTTCGGAACCGTCTACCCTCGAATTGCTCGAACATCTCAAAGTCCCCGTGAGTCGTTCCCGTTTTATACCTTCACCACCGAGTCAGGTATACCGATAAGGAGCAAGGGACACGGGTTGCCCACACCCCGGCTGACGCGGTCTTCGAGCTTCCGCCAGTGCGTGGTTGCCTCGCCAAACTTGTCGGATACGAATACGTCTACCCAGCCCTGCCGGAAGCCGACGCGGGCCGCGCGATCTTCGATAAGCTGTCGCTGTCGGCGCGTGGGCGAATAATTGTACGCGTCCAGGTCTTCAATGCTGTCCACTTCTTCCCGATTGGCAAAATCGAGAAGCATGCGCTTCAGATTCTGTTGCAGCGAGAGCCCGCGCGTAATGATCCCTCCGACCGAGATGGCCCCTTCCGCGTGCAACCGCTTGAAGCTCTCTAGGTCGCGATCGAAGAACGGGTCCTTGTTGTTCCACTCGATCTCCAGCGCAAAAACATGGTCACCGAACTTCTTCACGTGATCAATCTCGTGCGAGAGCGATTGCGTCTCTGTCTCTTCTTCGTCGAAACCGACCAGCTTCCGGACCGTCACGTTGCGCTTAGCCCAACCCAGTTCCGCCAACCGACGACGCTTCCTCTGCGTTGAGGGCGCCTCGCCGCCGCCACCGCTCACTAACTCCTCGACAGGGATTTCGAGCCCAAGGAGTACCGCTTCCAGATCGGCAATGGCCTGGGGCATGTCGTGTTGCAAAATGGCTGCCGCGTGATGCAGCGCCAACACATCGTATCCTGCTTGTCTGAGATCCTCGAGCATAGCCACCCCCGCAATGGGGGAGACTACAGAAGAGTCGCCGACTTCTCTACCCGATGCTCGAATAGTGTTCGAAACAGTGTTCGCCCCGCAAGGGGGTTAAAGGGCAAGAAATGTAATACGCTGTATCTATTTGGGAATTTTGGTCGGAGCGAGAGGATTTGAACCTCCGACCCCCAGTCCCCCAGACTGGTGCGCTAACCAGGCTGCGCTACGCTCCGATTCCGGCCCCCTTTTGCCCGCACGGGGGCCCAAGGTCAACCGCCATCCTCGGGTGGGCTTAAAACAAAGTCAGCTTGACGCATCAAGGGGGTGCTTGCGGCCTCGACGTCCTCTAAAACCAGCGGCACCAGGGCTTCTGGCGAGATCCGAGCCGCCCGAGCCAGCGCCACCGCCGCGACATAGCCAGCTACCGTCGCCTCCAGCGGGATATCCCAGGTGCGGTAGCTCGAAAGTGACCTGCCTGCCCCATGAGATCCATCCAAGCCGTCGAAGCCCGCTCCAAAGCCATAAGTCGCCGCAGGCGCCGTAGCCTGCACCTCGCCCGGCAAGTCGGCCAAGTCCGCAGCCTCGCCCGCCGGTCCCATAATCCCGGCCTCCTTCAGCACCGCGAGCAAGCCCCGCCCGTCGGCCTTGGCAAACGCCTCGACGCGGCACCACGCTTGGATGAAAGCGCGATCTTCCCCATCGGCGCTTGCAGGTAGCGGCACCTGCGCCTCGTCGCCGTTCGCATGGCCAAGGTCGACGCCGCCTGCCACTGCTTCCGCAAAACTGACGATGCGCGAACGGCGTGCGGCCGCCATCTTGCGTGGCGTGACACTTTCGAGATCGACGCCAAGCGGCGCAAACCTGGTAAGCGCGATAAGCGCAAACGGACCGGAGTGGGAGAGACTGAAATGCGGTGCCGGTGCAGGCAACAATGGGCGACCACCTACTGCAGTCTGAAAGGGTTGCGCACGAAAGACCGCGCCGCCCCACCGCTCCAGCAAAACGCGCAACGCGATATGAGCGGTTCGCCATCGCTGCCGCGCTTGCGCATCTGAGATGCCGGCGGCCCGCTGTTCCTCTTGCGCAGACAGCCGAGGGCATTCCACCTCAGCGTCAGCGAGCGCCCCCGCCATGGCATCGAGGTCGACGAACCAAAGCTCCAAGGCAGTGTCAGGCAGAGACGAAAGATAGGACGCCGGGCGGGCGCTCACGTACGCCCACCGGCTCGCGAACGCTTTGCGACTGCGCTCGCTTCTGCGATGACATTGCCGATGAGAAGAGCGCGGCACTGCTCCAGCTCCCGGATCACGGAACGAATAACATCGGCACGATTTTTCTGCGTGCCAGGTATTGCTTCACCCACAGCCTGCGCGGAGGCGGCAGGGGGCGATTGGGCAGGCGTTTGCGGCGTGGTTGCCTTCCCGTCCTTCAGTCCTCGGACGCTAGCCTTTGCAGCCCCCGCGCGACGACCGGTCGAAGGAGCGGCGCGGGTGGCAGCAACCTTGACTTGATCGACACCCTGCTCACGCAGGATCTTCTGAACGCCTTTGATCGTATAGCCTTCGGCGTGCAGAAGGTGACGAATGCCGCGCAGCAACGCCATGTCTTCCGGCCGGTAATAGCGCCGACCGCCACCACGTTTCATGGGCTTGATCTGCGGAAACTTTCCTTCCCAGAATCGCAGCACGTGCTTTGGAACATCCAGTTCATCCGCGACCTCGCCGATGGTGCGGAATGCATCTGCGGATTTGTTCATAGTCTAACCTCGCCCTCAGCCTCATGTGCTTGGGCGAAAGCGCAAGACCGCGCTAAGCTTACGCACCTTCTATGAGGCACGCGCGCTGATGTCGGAAAACCCAAATGCTAAGAAGATGACACAGCGCGTGATGCGCGATCATACCTCAATGAATGTCAAAACGACAAAAGCAAAAAAATTTCTTGGCGAGTTCGTCGCGTCACTCTGCGGCACGCTTTGAGTGCCCCTTGTTGATGCGATCCTTCATAATGTTGGAAGGACGAAACACCAGAACACGGCGCGGCGTAATCGGCACTTCCTTGCCCGTCTTCGGATTGCGTCCGACGCGCTCGCCCTTTTGCCGGATTCCGAAAGAACCAAACGAAGAGAGCTTCACAGCCTCGCCACCCGCGAGGCTGCCCGAAATCTCTTCGAGCACACGCTCGACCAGATCCTGGCTTTCATTGCGCGGCAGCCCGACTTTTTCGACCACCGCCTCCGCCAGATCGGCGCGGGTCAACGTTTTGCCTCCCATTGTCCTCTCCCTTGACCGGACTATGAATTTTTGCGCGATGCTACCGGGTGATTTCGTCGCGGTCAACGCGGGAAGCAACTGAAATTTCTGCTTTTTTCGTTGTTGCAGCGCACCCGCTCCTGCGACGCGAGGCTTTTGGAGGCGTTTACCGAGCTTGTTAAGACAAAAAGCACGCGCGGACGCACGCGCACGAGCCGCGGAAAACGGCAGCTGTTCCGTCACCGCAAATGGGGATAAGGGCCCGCTAGACGAGGCCGTCGGACCTACCAGCGGGCGAGAACTGCACCCCAGGTGAAGCCGCCACCCATCGCTTCCATCAGAACAAGGCTACCTTCTTTGAGACGGTGCTGCTCGAAGGCTTCATTGAGCGCCAGGGGAATTGAGGCTGCCGACGTGTTGCCGTGCTTGTCGAGGGTCATAACGATCTTGCCCGGATCAACGCCGAGTTTCTTTGCAATGCCATCAAGGATGCGTTGATTGGCTTGGTGAGGCACGAACAGGTCAATCTCACTCGCGGTGAATCCTGTCATGACAAGAGTTTCTTCGATAACGCCGGAGATTTTCTGAACGGCATGGCGGAAAACTTCTCGGCCGTTCATGCGCAGATGTCCGGTCGTCTTGGTGGAACCAGGGCCGCCGTCAACATAGAGCAGATCCTCGAAGCGTCCATCAGAGCGGATGCGCGTCGCTAGAATACCGCGGTCGTCACGCCCGCCGTTTTGTGGCTGCGCCTCAAGCACAATCGCACCCGCGCCATCTCCGAACAGCACGCACGTCGTGCGATCCTGCCAATCGAGAATGCGCGAGAACGTCTCAGCCCCGATCACGATGGCGCGTTTGAATTGGCCGGTCCGCAGGAAATTATCTGCCACCGTCATCGCAAAGACAAAGCCTGAACAGACGGCTTGAACGTCAAAGGCGGCGCCGCGCGTTATACCGAGCATCTGTTGGATGCGCACGGCAGTGGCAGGAAACGTGCGATCCGGCGTCGCGGTGGCGCAGATCACCAGATCGATGTCGACCGGGTCGATACCCGCGCGTACCAGCGCCTGCTTGGCTGCCGCGGCGCCGAGATCGGACGTATGCTCATTTTCGCCGGCAACGTAGCGCTGTCGAATGCCCGTGCGCTCCACGATCCATTCGTTGGACGTATCGACGATCTTGGCCATCTCGTCATTTGTCACCACGCGCTTCGGCAGATGCGCGCCGATACCGCGAATGACCGATCGAATGACTGCCACGAATACTTTCCTTCTCGCTTTCCTGGCCTTTTTCTGGCCCGCACCTAGCCGGTACGTTCGGCAGATGCCGGCGGAGCACTGTCCACCGCCTGCTCGATCTTATGGTGAAACGCGTCCAGATCGTCCGTCAGTCGGGAGATAAGGCCGGAGTCAGCCATCTCGTAGGCGAGATCGACGGCGCTGGCAAATCCGAAGGCATCGGTGCCGCCGTGGCTCTTTACCGCTATGCCTTTCAGGCCCAGAAACGTGCCGCCGTTGACCCGCCGAGGATCCATCTTGGCTTTCAAAGCCCTGAACCCACCGCGCGCCAATAGCGCCCCGATCTTGGTCAAAAGAGAACTCGTCATCGCACCCTTGAGATAGACGCCGATCTGGCGCGCCGTACCTTCGGCTGTCTTCAGTGCGATGTTTCCGGCGAAGCCTTCCACAACGATGACGTCGGCGGCGCCGTGGCCGATCTGATCGCCTTCCACAAAGCCCTTGTAGTCAAAGGGGAGGTCGGCCGCCCCACGCAACCAAGCGTGCGCCTCGCGCACCTCTTCGACGCCTTTGACGTCCTCCACGCCGACGTTGAGCAAACCGACTGTCGGGCGTTCGATGTGAAAGATCGCCCTCGCCATCGCTGCGCCCATCAGTGCAAGCTCCGACAGCTTGCGAGCGGTCGCACCGACATTGGCGCCAACGTCAAGCACAATGCACTCAGAGCGGATCGTGGGCCAAAGAGCTGCCAGCGCCGGACGCTCGATACCCGCGATGGGGCGCAGAATGAGCTTTGCCATCGCCATCAGCGCGCCAGTGTTGCCAGCCGAAACAGCGGCATGAGCGTCACCGATTTTCACCGCCTCCAAGGTCAGCCACATGCTCGACCCCTTGCCACGGCGAAGCGCCTGACTGGGCTTATCATGCATGGCGACCACGTTGGTGGTGTGAACGACCCGAGACTTGGCCTTAAGCGAGGTATGCTGATCGAGCACCGCGTTGATGCGCGCTTCGTCACCGAAGAAGATGAAGCTTAAGGCGGGGTGCCGCTCAAGCGACAGAGCAGCACCGGGGACGACCACTTCTGGACCGTGGTCACCTCCCATGGCGTCGAGCGCAATTGTCTTCGAGCTCGCCATTGTTTTTGCCTTACGTTCCCACCCGTCCGCAATGCGCCGTCAAACGGCGGCATTGGCCTTCGCCGCATATAAATCGCGAAATCGGCTGGACCATAACGTCTTTGCGGTGCGAGACAACCAGCAATTCACGGTTCTGCACGCTTGCCGCAGCGGTCATTCACTCCTTGTCCTTTAGTTGTGCAAGTACCGAGAATGGGTTGGCTTTTTCAGCGTTACCGGTCTTGTCCTTCCAATCGAAAGCGGCACCTTCCTTGCGGGGATATGGATCGATCGCGCTCGAAAGCGTCTCAAAGACAATACGTCCGACGGGGATATCGTCTCCAACAAGGGTCTCCACATCCGGACCTTCCAAGACGCTTTTGTCTTCGCCGCCCTCAGGCTCGGAGGTTTCTCGCCAAAACTCCACCTCGAAGGGTTCATCGATTGTCGAAGCGACAGGTTCGAGCGTGACGACGCAAGACTGCACGACATCCGCCCCGACCTGCCCCTTCAGTCGCCATCCGCCACCTGCCACACTTATGATCCGGTAGCGCGCCTCCAGAGCGTCGAGCGAAGAAAGTTTCAGAGCGCTGGCAATTTCTGCACGCTCCGCATCACCGGCTTTACGGACCAATTCAAGACCTTGCTCCGGTACATCGACGGTCGCGTGGGACCAGGATGCCAGGGGCGGCACACTTGTAGCCACTTTCGTCATATCGTCACCTCGTGTCAGTCGCAGAAACGCCGCCCTTAGCCCTGAGCGCACAGCGCATTTTGCAGTACGGCGACAAGCTCTGAAGGAGCAGCGAGTGCGGTGTCGTCGGCGCTTTCGAGCGCGTCCGCCTGCCGTCGCACAGCCCCCGCCAATGCTTGCGCGGACATTTGGTCGGTGGGCTTTCCATCCCATATGTGATGGGCAAGGGCGGTTGCGAGGGCGGAACTCCCCTCGCCCGCCAGCCCCTCCCGATAATCCTTTGCCCGCTCGTAGAACGCCGCAGCCGCCCGCTTGACCTTCTTGGGCACAGTCAAATCGCCCACACCCATCTCGCGCATGCAGTCGTCCATATCGGTGATGAACGTCTCTATCGTGGCCTGAGAAAGGTCCATGCCGCCTTTGGTGCGCTTTACGCGCTCCAGGACCAGATAAAGCACCAATGCGATCATTTCGAACCGCCCGCGGGTGGTGTCGGGGACACAAAAGTCCGAATAATATCCGGGAGTTCTGGCGAGCGTCACGACTGCGCCATAAAGCTCTTCTGCTTTAGCACGGCCGGGACGGGACGTAAGCCAAGCAAACATCTCGTTCGATATCCTCATTCTGAGCCGGATCTATCCCCGGTGCAAGCTGGGGATCGCCTGCCCTTGCAGCGTCGCCAACATTGCGTTGCCGCCTTCTACAGTCTAATCGCCTTGTGTCCATGGAAAGAAATGATTCTCACCCCATGAAGCCCGATCTGCGACGAAAGCCCCGACTACGCCCCGCCGGAACACTGGCTGCTTTGGCGATCGTCCTCGCTGTCGCGGGCTGCGGCGAGCAGATCATCAAGCATGGATATCAATTCCGCGACACCGATCTGCAGGCGATTCAGCCTGGCATGAGCCAGGACCAGGTGCGCTCCACTTTAGGCACGCCAGCAACCACCACTATGCTCGGTGGCGGCAGCGCCTATTATTATATTTCGAGCACGATGTCGCAGACATCCTTCATGCTGCCCGACGAGAAGGACCGAAAGGTTGTTGCGGTCTATTTCAACGAAGGTGGCACAGTCCAGCAGGTCGCCAACTACGGGTTGAAGGATGGCAAGGTGTTCGACTTCATCTCAGCCCAGACGCCAGCGCCTGGATCGAAAGACGAGGGGATACTGAAGTCGCTATTCCGCAACCTCGGCAAGAAGACCAACATCTTCGGCGACGGAACTTGATAACCAGCTAGTTGGTCAGACGCAGCCCGCGCACATTCTTTGCGATGCCCGACGCGATGAATTCGATCATTGACGTATTGGCTTCCTCAACAGTGCCACCGTGCGTGAACGACTGCCAAGTCTTCACCTCAAGCCAACCTGTCTGGCCATCTCCCCAGTCCTGGCTGGGATCGCCGAAGAACAAAATCTGCTTGTGCGTTTGATCAATGGTTGCCGCCGAATCCCATTTATTGCGGAACGCACCATAGGTCCGCGGCATGACGCTTGCTGACGGATAGGCGGGATTGGCCAGCGAGTTCGTGAACGGCAAGGGATGAGTTGATGCATCCGTCCACACGACGATCAACGGGTAGACGTCTGTTACCTTGGTGTTGAAACCCGCGGGCTGGTCGCCGACCTTCATCCATGTCGAGCTCATTGCAGCGTTGAGGCATTCAAGACCGCTTTCGGCCCAGTCCGCACCACCACTGGCAACCTGCGGAGAAACGAAGCTGTTGAATGTGGACGCTTCGTCGGGAAGCATGAAGAAATTCGACGTCACCAGGGGATCGGAATCCCAAATGCCGGGCGCAGTGTCGCCAAAGTCCTTGAAGTAGAGCATGCGGACGCGAACTAGCGGGAACTGCTGAATTCCCTTCGCAGCAAGCGCGGAATTCAGATTGTCGTAGAAGTTCATCGCGTTGTTCTTGACGGCGTTCAGCGAGGTCTGCATGGAGCCTGTCGAGTCCACGCACATAGCGATGTCAAGAACCGGAAATCCGGGGGTTACGCTAGCTTCCGAACTGCCACTGATGGTAATTTTGTTAAAGCCGAGCGTTGCCGACAGCGTGGTGTTGCTCGTCGCCGTATAGTCGATATGGGACTTCCAAAGACCCGAATCCTGCGTCAGCGTTACATTCAGTTTGGCGATCTTGACCGAGGTGAGATCGGCAAGGTTGGCGAAGAAGTAGTTTTTCGCGATCTCCTGAGCCTGTGCGATCACTTGCGCACTATCGGCGCTAGGGTCAACCTCCCCCGCGCTTGCTGACGCGCGCGCAGCTGCCAAGTTGGCGGCGTCTGCGGCTTGGGACACGCGGGAGCGCACGCGCTCTTGGCGGATGAAATCCATCGCGAGGCCCGAAACGCCAACGAGCACGCTTAGCAAGAGCGCAAACAGGGGCACAATCGAACCACTCGTATTGCTCCGAGCCTGATGCACCCGCTGCAATGTTCTCTTAACGCGGGAATGCATGAACGGGACCTTGGCTACTGACGCTTTTACTTGAGGTGCGCCCACCGTATCGCGCCGATAGAAAAAACCTTCGAAAAATTCCCGTACAATTTGAAGTATCTCGCGCCCGAGAGCCGACACGGCAGCTGAAACAGTTTCCCCGAATTCACAATAAAGAGCTTGTTAAGAGAAGAAGGGTCCCGGAGTTGCCTCCGGGACCCTTCGCAAGATCGTGTCTGATCGTTGCGTGTTAGCCGTGGGCCAGAACAGCCAGCAGCAGCAACGCAACAATGTTGGTGATCTTAATTGCCGGGTTCACCGCCGGACCAGCGGTATCCTTGTAGGGATCGCCGACGGTATCGCCTGTCACCGATGCCTTGTGAGCTTCCGACCCCTTGACGTGCTTCACGCCATCTTTGTCGACGAAGCCGTCTTCGAAGCTCTTCTTTGCATTATCCCACGCGCCGCCGCCGGAAGTCATCGAAATCGCGACGAAAATACCAGTGACGATCACACCGAGTAGCATCGCACCGACAGCAGAGAACGCTTCGCCTTTACCAGCAATCGCGCTGATTACGACGAAGAGGACAATCGGAGAGAGAACGGGCAGAAGCGAGGGGATCACCATCTCCTTGATCGCAGCCTTGGTGAGAAGGTCAACGGCCGCGGCATAATCAGGTTTCTCGGTGCCCTTCATAATGCCGGGCTTCGCCTTAAACTGACGGCGCACTTCCTCAACGATGGCACTGCCTGCACGACCGACCGCTGTCATGGCCATTCCCCCAAAAAGGAAGGGGATGAGACCGCCAAGAAGCAACCCGACCACGACGTATGGGTTCTCAAGACCGAAGTTGACGTTGACGCCCTTGAAGAACTGATAGCCGGTCGCGCCTTCCTTGTTGGCTTCCGTGATGAAGTGATGCAGATCGTAGTTGTAGGCTGCAAACAGCACGAGAGCGCCAAGGCCGGCGGAACCGATTGCGTACCCCTTGGTGACAGCCTTGGTCGTGTTGCCCACGGCATCGAGGGCGTCGGTCGAACGGCGAACCTCTTTAGGCAGGCCTGCCATTTCGGCGATGCCGCCTGCGTTGTCCGTAACCGGGCCGAAGGCGTCGAGCGCAACGATCATACCGGCAAGGCCGAGCATGGTGGTCGTTGCGATCGCGGTGCCGAACAGACCCCCGAGGTTATAGGTCAGGATAATGCTGGCGACGATGGCGAGCGTCGGCAGAGCGCAGGCTTCAAGCGAAACAGCCAGACCCTGAATGACGTTGGTGCCATGACCGGTGACCGAGGCTTGGCTGATCGAGCGCACCGGACGATAGCCGATACCGGTGTAGTATTCGGTGATCCAGACGATCAGGCCCGTCAGCGCAAGACCAACCAGACCGCACCAAAGCAGGTTGAGGCCGGTAATCTCGACACCGTTAGCCGTACCGACCGGACCATAGCCACCGAGCACGTACTGGGTCGCGCCCCAAAGTCCAAAGATCGACAGCGCGCCCGAAGCGAGCACGCCCTTGTAAAGGGCGCCCATGATCGAACCGTTGGCGCCAAGTTTGACAAAGTAAGTGCCGATGATCGAGGTGACGATGCACGCCGCGCAAATGGCCAGCGGGTAGACAATCAACGCCTGGAGATTCGGCTGACCGGCAAACAGGATCGCTGCCAAAACCATGGTCGCAACGACAGTCACGGCGTACGTTTCAAACAAGTCGGCCGCCATGCCGGCGCAATCGCCAACGTTGTCACCGACGTTATCAGCGATGGTCGCAGGGTTGCGTGGGTCGTCCTCGGGAATGCCAGCTTCGACTTTGCCGACGAGATCGCCGCCGACATCCGCACCCTTCGTGAAGATGCCACCGCCAAGACGCGCGAAAATCGAGATCAGCGACGCGCCGAAGCCAAGCGCCACCAGAGCGTCGATAACTTCGCGGCCGCCCGGCTCCTTGCCCATCATGTTGGTGAGGACATAGTAGTAGACGGACACACCCAGCAGCGCGAGACCGGCAACCAGCATGCCGGTGATGGCACCGGCCTTGAATGCGATATCGAGACCGCGGCCGAGCGATTGGGTCGCGGCCTGAGCTGTGCGAACGTTGGCGCGTACCGAAACGTTCATGCCGATGTAGCCAGCGAGGCCCGAGAGCACCGCACCGATGGCGAAGCCAACAGCCTGTAGCGGTCCAAGCAGCGCCCAAGCGAGAATGAAGATGACAGCGCCAACGATCGCGATCGTGCGATACTGGCGATTGAGATAAGCCTGCGCGCCTTCACGGATGGCGCCGGCAATTTCCTGCATGCGGGCATTGCCAGCGTCCGAGCCCATCACCGCGTTCGATGTGATGAAGGCATAGACGATGGAGAGTGCGCCACAGGCGATAATCCCCAACAGTATGTTGCTCATTTTGAGGTCCCTTTTGGCCCTAGATTTTTAGATGTATTCTCGGACGGCGTGACTTCCCCGGACGCCCGGCCCCGCCCCCCATTTGTTCTTCAGGCGAGAGTCGCGGCGGACCATGCCAAAACTGCCGCGGCGTTGCAACACGGGCACAACTGTCTTTTAGTTGAGAAGCGGCTCTGAAGCCCTCGCGGACACAGTTAATCGGCCCTCTTCCGCCAAACGGATGCGGCAGGACGACCTCAATGCAGCCCAGCGCCCTTTTCTACGTCGGTTGACCGGTTTGGGTCCCTACCCAACTAGCGTCAAGCCGACGCAGCGCATATAACCCGCGCTAATCCTTCCTCATCGAGCGCGGAGCGCCCCAACTTGAACATCAACAAGCTCATCGATAGCACTCCTGGTGCGTCACCCGTCCGAAACCTTTCCACCGCCTTCGGTGTCGACCCAACCAGGGCCGAGCCCGCTGTGGATATGCTGGCCCAATCGCTGGCAGACCGCATTGAGCGCAACACGCTGTCTCGCGGTGGTATCGCTGACGTATTCGACTTGCTTGCCCGCCCAGAGGCGGGCGTGGCTCTGAATGAGCCTCAGGCGCTTGCTTCCGAGCATGTTGAAGAGGTTGGCAACGGAATCCTCGACGTCCTGCTTGGCTCCAAGCACATCAGTCGTGGCCTTGCGGCAAAGGCCGCTCGTGAAAGCGGACTGAGCGAAGAAACCCTGAAGAAGATGCTGCCCGCGGTGGCCAGCATGGTGATTGGGGCTCTTCAAAACAAAACCATGCCGCAGATTGAAAAGGCGATGCACGCGATGCCTGCAATTCCTGGCAGCCCGCTGCCGCTGCCGGGCGAACCGCGTGGGTCGATTCCTCAGAACCATCCTAATTTGCCGCAAACGGCCGGAGGCGGACGCAGCGGCGGCACGGCAGGTCGCAGCCCGCTGCCATTACCCGGGGACGATATTCCAGGGATCGAAGGGCCCAGCCGCTTCCCGCAGATTCCCGACATCATTCGGAAGGGCGGGCGGCAGATTCAGGTTCCAGGGCCTACAGGCGGTTCTCTCGACGAAATTATTCGACAGATCCTGGCAAACGTCCTCGGATTCAAGAACTCCGGCGTGCTGGCTTGGATCTTGAAGATCATCTTCTCGCGATGGTTCCTCGGTCTTCTGTCGCGCATTTTGTTCCGCCGGAAGTAGACGAGTGGCGCATTTGCAC
The DNA here is from genome assembly GCA_041397645.1 of Hyphomicrobiaceae bacterium. NCBI lineage: Bacteria > Pseudomonadati > Pseudomonadota > Alphaproteobacteria > Hyphomicrobiales > Hyphomicrobiaceae > Hyphomicrobiaceae bacterium. The sequence goes on from JAWKWE010000004.1 coordinate 111,771, forward strand.
AAAGTGCAATCAATCGAAACAACAGAGGCCGGTCTTGAGACCGGCCTTTGCTTTTAAGAGATCTCGCGGGAGTCGCGTCTCACGAACGGCAGGGCCGCGCTTCGACAGAACAGCCCCAACCGCCGGAACCCTGCGAGCAAGTCATCTTCTTGCTACCGGCCTTGCGGTAGCTGGCCCAGGCGGAGCCATATTCAAAATCGACAAACGACGACCAGGCAGAAACAGCAGCCTGCTCGGCCTGGCGTTTGGTCGCCTTGCCGCTCGATGAGCCGTAATGGAAGTGGTCCGAATAGCAGACGTATCCGCGCTCATAGCGGGCGTCGTGCATCGCCTCGCCAACGGTCTCGGCCTGCAACGACTTCTTGCGCGCAGCCTCTGCATGGCCGGCCGCGAACAGCGCGACAACGGCCAAAATTCCTGAAAATACTTTGGTGAATGTCATGGCGTTGTGTCCCATAGAATCTGCACTCCCCCGAATGCGGAGCTAACTTTGGCAAAAGCGAACGACAATTCAACGCCGCCAGACGCCTTCGCGCCGGACAAGCGCTAAAATCTCCAACTTGCGGCCAGGATGACACACTTGTCACGCTGACGATCCACACAAACAAAAGGCCGAACTCCGACTTACGTCAGGTCCGGCCGATATTCTTGTAAGCTAGCCGTGAGCTAGCGACTGCAAGGAATTGCGTGAACCTCGCAGCCCCAACTCGTGCCAGACTGTGAGCACTTCAGGTCCTTCTTGGCCGCCACCGAATAGCTAGACCATTGACCACCGTATTCCAGATCAACGAGTTCGAACCAGGACTCGACCGCCTCTGCCTTTGCCTTCGCAAGGGTCGGCTGTCCCGAGCTGGAACCGAAGTGAACGTGTTCAGCGAAGCAATAGCGATTGCCGTAACGCGCGAGATCGTGGATGGCAGCCGCACCGGTCAGAACCGGAGGTTTCCGGCCAGCGCCAGCATTTGCAGTATCGACTGCACTTGGCAGAAACAGCGCCGCAGCCAAGGCGCAAAAGGCGAGCGAAATGCGCCGTGTTGTATGGAAAGACATATGGAATTCCCTCGGAATGTCGCGAATCGTATTGGGCGAGACGGTGGCAATTCTGGCTGCAATTGGGCCCAAGCTCGATATTCGAAATCAAGTCGAGATCACAAATCTTGCCAGGCGCGGCAAAGATGGCACACGCATGCAAGCCGCAACGCCTTGACGGCGCTCAACGACCTTACAGCGCCAGACGATACCGAGCGCACACCTCCATCCGGGCAAGGGGCCCGAGCGAAGATCGTCTGGATTTGTAAAGCCCAGACGCCGATGCTTTGAGATGCTAACGACGAACCGCTACTTCGCGGCGACGACGGAGATCTCCACCAGCATCCGAGGATCGATCAGCTTGGCTTCTATACAAGCCCGCGCAGGCGCATCCTTCCCGCCAAGCCAAGCGCCCCAAGCCTTATTCATTGCATCACGATGGCGAATGTCATTCAGCCAGACGGTCGCCTGAACGACCTTGGACTTGTCGGTACCGCACAGCGCCAGAAGACGGTCGATTTCGGTGAGCACTTCCTGGGTCTGACCTTCGCAGTCCTTGCCCAAGTCAGTCGGAATGACGCCTGCTGTGAACACGAAGCCGTTTGCCTCCGTCACCTTGGAATAGACGGGCGAGGACTCGTGGCGCTTGATGGACATCTGTGGGGCTCCCGGAAAATTTCATATGGTTGGATGGCAGGGCGCCCTCTTAGCCCAGGTCTGCTCAAAGCGTGAAGCCAACAGACCGGCGGCAAATCGCGCAAAGCATCCCCGTCGCTGTGGCACCGCCTCGGCCGGGGAGATTTTGCCGCGTTGCATTAACCCTTTGCAGGAAGCCTGGGAGCCCCTATAGTTGCAAATGACTTGCAACTGCAGTTACCAGTCTCCGCCTCTCGGGGGCGCGGATCTTAGGAGCCCGAATTGGAAGCCCACCCGGACGTGATTTCCAAGAGCGCCCCGATAGCCAGCGGAGGCTGGCTGCGCGCCCGCGGAGAAGCCGCGCTCAACGACGTCTACCGCACGATTCCCGTAGCGCGCTCAGGCCCGGCATGGCGACGGCTCCTCGCCTACCTCGGCCCAGGATACATGGTCGCCGTAGGCTACATGGATCCAGGCAACTGGGCCACCTCCATCGCTGGCGGCGCTCAATTCGGATACACACTACTCGCCGTTGCCATGCTTTCCAATATCATGGCGATCATCCTCCAGTCCCTGGCGGCGCGACTTGCAATTGGCTCGGGACGAGACCTCGCGCAAGCTTGCCGAGACGGTCTTCCGCGCTGGACAGTCTGGCCACTCTGGCTGCTGGCGGAAGCCGCCATCGTTGCCACCGACATCGCGGAAGTCATTGGAACGGCCATCGGTCTGAAGCTATTGTTTGGCATTCCGCTGGCGATGGGCGTCGTCATAACGGCGCTCGACGTATTCCTAATATTGTTTCTGCAGCGCCTGGGGTTTCGCTACCTTGAGGCCTTCATCGTTGCCGGTCTGGCGGCCATCGCCATTTGCTTTGCGTTGCAGCTCGCTCTAGCAAATCCGGACTGGCATGAGGTTTTCGCGGGCTTTCTCCCAAGAACGGAAATTGTCACTAATCCGCAGATGCTCTACCTCGCGCTCGGTATTATCGGCGCAACCGTCATGCCGCATAACCTCTATCTGCATTCCGCGATCGTCGGTACGCGCGACTTCGGACAGTCTGAACCGGAAAAGCGCGAGGCGCTGAAGTTTGCGACCATCGATTCAACCGTCGCCTTGATGCTGGCTCTGCTCATCAACGCTTCCATCCTTATTCTTGCAGCGGCAGCGTTTCATAAGGCTGGCCTGTCGGACGTTGCGGATCTTTCGCGCGCCTATAATCTCCTCGCGCCGCTTCTCGGCTCCGCGCTGGCGCCGACGCTGTTTGCGCTCGCCCTGCTGCTGTGCGGTCTAAACTCAACCGTTACCGCCACCTTGGCCGGACAGGCTGTCATGGAAGGCTTCATCGACATCAGGATGCAGCCCTGGCTGCGCCGCCTCATTACCCGACTTATCGCCATCGTGCCCGCTGCGGCCGTCGCTGTCCTCTCCGGAGAGACGGCAACGACCCATCTTCTTATTCTGAGCCAGGTAGTTCTGAGCTTGCAGCTTCCGTTTGCTATCGTCCCGCTCGTACTTTTCACGGCGCAGCGCGCGAAGATGGGAGAGCTGACGGCGCCTGTTTGGTTGACAATCAGCGCAAGCATAATTGCCGCAATTATTATCGCGCTCAACGCCAAGCTTATTTTCGACGTCGCAAGCGGGGGCATCGCTGCCGTCCATTAGGACATTGCGATTGTCGGTGATTAGGGGCTAGAACCCGCCCCATGACACGAATACCCATGACAACATCTTTGCAGACAGAACCACCAGCCATGTCGGCCCCCGTTCACGTTATCGGAGCTGGCCTTGCAGGCTCGGAAGCGGCTTATCAGATCGCGGCCGCTGGCGTCCCAGTCGTCCTGCACGAGATGCGCCCCGACCGCATGACGGATGCTCACAAGACCGACGGCTGCGCCGAGCTCGTGTGCTCCAACTCGTTCCGGTCCGACGACTGGGAGAACAATGCCGTCGGCCTGCTGCACGAGGAGATGCGTCGCGCCAACTCGCTCATCCTGGCTGCGGGCGATATCCATAAGTTACCCGCTGGTGGCGCGCTGGCCGTGGACCGCGATGGCTTCTCGCAAGAAGTGACGCAGCGTCTCGCCGCTCACCCGCTGATCACGATCGCACGCGGCGAGATCGCCGGGCTGCCGCCCGAAGACTGGCACAACGTGATCATAGCGACAGGACCTCTCACCTCGCCGGCTCTCAGCGAAGCCATCGGCGCGCTGACGGATGAGGGATCATTGGCGTTCTTCGATGCCATCGCACCCGTTATCCACCGCGACTCCATCGATACGTCGATTGCGTGGTTCCAATCACGCTACGGCAAGACGGGGCCTGCCGGTACAGGCGCGGACTACATCAACTGCCCCATGAACAAGGAGCAGTATGAAACTTTCATCGACGCGCTGCTTGCCGGTGACAAGACCACGTTCAAGGAGTGGGAGGCGAACACACCCTACTTCGACGGCTGCCTGCCTGTCGAAGTCATGGCCGAGCGCGGACGAGATACATTGCGCTACGGTCCGATGAAGCCTGTGGGGCTTGACGATCCACGCACCGGCCGCTGGCCCTATGCGGTCGTCCAGTTACGCCAGGACAATGCGCTCGGCACACTGTGGAATATGGTGGGCTTTCAGACCAAGCTGAAGCATGGCGAGCAGGTTCGCATTTTCCGAATGATCCCTGGTCTTGAAACGGCCGAGTTTGCGCGGCTCGGCGGTCTGCACCGCAATACCTACATCAATTCGCCCAAGCTGCTGGACACCGAGCTTCGCCTCAAAGCAATGCGGCGCCTGCGGTTCGCAGGGCAAATCACGGGTGTTGAAGGTTATGTTGAAAGTGCCGCCATTGGTCTGCTCGCGGGCAGGTTCGCCGCTGCCGAAGCCCTCGGAAGACCGCTCGCGACGCCTCCTGCCACAACAGCACTTGGCGCGCTCCTCAATCACATCACGGGCGGGCACTTGATTTCGCACGATGACGGCGACCGCGGTGCTCGCTCGTTTCAGCCGATGAATATCAACTACGGACTACTACCAGATCTACCGGCCGCGCCGACGCACGATGGCGAGGGCAAGAAACTGAAGGGGCCCGAACGGGGACGCGCCAAAAAACAGGTGATGTCCCGGCGCGCGATTGCCGACCTGGAGGGCTGGCTCGCAAGCGCAGATCTCAAGGCGAGTGCCTGACCGCGCCGACCTTATCTCGCGCACCTCTCATCACTGCCGCTATTGGACCGGTTCGGGAAGCGGTTCGCTTGTCACCTCAGGTTGCTTATTGGTGCGCACACCAGGATCAGGTGCTCCAATTGCCGGACCGCTAACGCCGGGCTCCGGCTCAATGGGCAACTCCAAAGCTGGATCGGTTGGGCCCGGCGTGTCGAGCGTTTGCTCGGGCGAAACGTCTTGCATAGGTACCGTACCGGTTGCCGGAAGCTGCTGATCGGGCGCGGGCGTTACCGCCGGTGGCTCAGAGGAGACGCGCGCACCTTGAGGCTGAGCCGGGGGAGCGGGAGGCTCCAGAGCCGGTGCGGCAGGCGCCGTCGACGAAGGTGCCGGCATGTCATCGTATTCGGGTGCCGGAGGGTTGGGGTTGGTTTGCCCCAGCGCGGCAGGCGTCGGCTTGTTCAAGCCGCTGACATCGGGCTCAGGAACCCAAGGCTCTTCAGCGGGCGGCGGCGGAACATCCTCTTCGACCTGACGCTCACGTTCGCTACCCTGACCGTGCTTGGTAAGTACGACCCGCGATTTCTCCGCCACCGCATCGGCGATGGCCGCCTGGCCTTCCGCCGTTGGGTGAAATGCGCCCGAGTAGGTTGAGGCCAGCAGAAGCTGGAACCAAGAGAAGTCGTCAAGCTTGAACACCTTGGTCAGCAACGAGGCCGCAACGTGGAAGTTTCCGGTCATGAAGGCATCGTTGGGCGTGCGGAACCAACGCCGTCGTGTCGTATAGGCGCGATAGTCGGCGGGATTGTAGGGAAACCACTTGCCATCGGTCTTGCGCGGCAATCGAAGCTCGTCGGCAATCGACGTTCCGTCTCCCAGAATGCCTGAGCAGATGCCGCGATCTATGAACGCCCGACGATGCGTCTCCACGAACGACCAACCGTAAGTATAGGCACTCTCGCGCATCGTGCGATGCAGCTTGTCGCCGATCCAGGCGCCCTCGCGAAGCTTCTGCTCACTTAGCCGAAAGTCGGGCAGGATCTCCATACCGGCGCGTCCGTCCTTGCACGTCTCGCTGCCGTCTCCCGTCAGAGCCATGCCGGGATAGCCAGTCAAGATGATGCGGTCGCTCTCATTCCAGGGAATATAGAGGAGGTTGTGCAGCGCGCGGTTCAGCGATTTGTAGCGTACGCCAAGGCGCACGATCTGGCTTTGCGCCTCTGCCTGCCCATGGACCTCGCCGATCCAGCCGCCCAGCCATTTGAGGTAGGACTGATCGGCGAGAATCGCGTTGGCGACCAGTCGGGAAAATCCAACGTCGTTGCCGCCAATGGACACGTAAACCAGATCGATCTTGCGCGCGTATTCCATCGGGCACTTGCGCATTACAAGTCCGCCCTTGAGTTCAGAAATGCGCCCGTTGATGTGATAGGCTTCGGGTAGATCGACGGCATCGCTGCGGTGATTGCCGCATTGGGCTTGCGCTGCCGCCGAGATTTGCGACAGCACTGGCGGGTTCGGCACCCATTCGTTGCCCTTATAGCGCAGGAACAATCCGAAGGTGACTTCCGCGCCTGAGCAAGCCAGACCGACGTAAGTTATAGCCCGGTGAGGATCTTCCACGGCAAGCTGCAATGCCGCGCGGAACTGATGCGAATAGAGCGAACGATGACAGGCTTGATCCTCCCAGCGCGCATTCTGTTCGATGAAGGCGCGGTCGCCGATTTGGCGCCAGTTGCCGATGCGCGCGGGATAGCCTGACAAATCCGACGACGTGTCGGACTTGCCGTAGTCGGCGGTGCGATCACGCGAGAAGCGCACAGGCACATCGGGGTTGCCCTCACCCGACGCAAAGCTGTCACCAAGCCCGACGATGAGAAGATCACTGACCTTGATTTGCGAGCGCAGGATCTCGCGTCCGCCAATCTCAACCTTCACTTCCGCGCCATCGGGATAAGGCACGTTCAGAAAGAAGGGATCGCTGCAGGGTTGCGTTACGGCCTTACCGCGGAAGTCGCCGCCACCGAGCGGCGCCGTCAACCAGGTGCATGACAGGCTCGTTGCCTCTTCGAGTCCTTCGATCTCAGTTCTCACGCGATGGCTGTCGGGATTCATGTAGTCGGTAATTTCCGCGCAGCCGTAACGGTTGTCCTTCCAGTCCCAGCACGTCTTGCGAAACATGGTGGACGCCCAACCGTCCACCTCATGGCGACGTTGCAATGCGCGCTCGGCAGAAAGGATTGGCGTGCGCCGTTCCTCAGCTGAGAGCGATTCATAAGTCGCGCGATGAACCTCGGTGTCAGCTGGGTCTGCAAACAATCGAAACGGGTTTTCAACGCGCCATTTAAGCAAAGGCGCAGCCTCCGCACGCGTTTGCGCGAGCGCGGCAAGCACGACGATCGCGATGATCACCGCAACCGCGCCGCGCAAGCTTGCGCAAACAAGATCTCCGATAGCGCCGCGCCGGCGCGCCGATCCGTCCATCGTGCCTGCTCTGTTTTCCTTACAGACGTCCCGTCCTGTGGGCGCGCCAAATGCGCCAGACCCGTACCAGCGGCGCTATCTCTGCAATATCGCGCGTCAAATCATGCTCTTGCCTTTCACAAGCGCGTAAATAGGGCTCCACAAGGGCAAGCGGTAAAATGGCCGCGCGTGGCGCAGGAGAGCCATGCTGAAACGGCGCCCGAAGCTGCTCCAGCGCCGCGCGTGCGCGGCTGGCGATAAGGCCCTTGGCTGCCGATTGAACCAGTGAATCCGGGCCCGCTCCCTCGCCTAACCCAGACTCGGATACCTGCGGCAACGGAAACCGGCCGCGCGCGAAGTCATGCGCCATCGAGACACCAAGCCGTGCCAGACCGTAGGCCCGACCTGCACAGGCTGTGATCTGCTGTAACGCGCTTGATGGCTCTGCGCCGCATATGCGCGCCGCGAGTAGAAAGGGGGTGCCTTCCCGAAGTTCTAATTCGGTGAATAGATCGCTCTCAGTCTCAGGACCAGACGGATAGAATGTGTAGGCGACAGCATCGAACCAATCGTCGGTCAACGCGCGCATGTCGTCGGCTTGCTGCGCAAGCACCTGCGCAAAGGCATCCGCCACCGGATTGCCCGTTGCCGATGGCTGCGGTGCAAGCACAGCATCACGCCACCATTGCAGACGTATTTCGGCTAGATGAGGGTCGGACACGACGAGAGGGATCTTGTTGATCTCTGCTGTGAAAGCTGCAAGCGCCATCAAATCGCTGCGCGCCGTCTTGGGGGCCAGCAAGGACGCAAGATAGCGGTCTGGCTCAAGTGTGCGGGCGCTTTCGCGGACGACTTCGCCCGATTGCGTCCCGCTGACCGCCGCCTCTCCCGCCACCGGAACCTCCCCGCCTATCGCTCAACTTCTCAATCGACAGCGATCAACGCCGCCCCAATCGCACGCTTTTCGGCAAGGAGTATGTTGTAAGTCCGCGCCGCTGCACCCGTCGACATCGGTTCCAGACCGATACCGGCCTGCGCGAAAGCCTGCGTCAGCTCTGCATCGGGAAAGAGTTGCACCTTCCCCGTACCAAGTAACAGCACCGAATGCGGCTTCATCTCGGACAGCACGCGCTCAAAATGATTGAGCGTCAGCCCAGACGCCGAAACAGGCTCCCAGGCGTAGACACCGCTCGGCAAGCAAAGAATTGAGCCGCGGTGGCTCATATCCGCAAAACGGAAGCCACCGTTGCCGTAGGCCGTCACCGCCGCTTCGTAGGGGTATCGGGCCTCGAGCTTCATACGATCACATATCCCGCAGACTTAGGCGCGAGCGGGCGCGTTCCCCTTGGCTTGCGCCTCGCTCCAGTCGCGCTTCACGCCAAGATAGGCGAGAAGCGGCGCTGCAATGAAGATAGACGAATAGGTTCCGATAATGACGCCCAGGAGCATCGCGAAGTTGAAGTTTCGGATCACCTCACCACCAAACGTGTAGAGCATGAACAGAACGACGATGGCCGCCATACTGGTCAGAATGGTGCGCGAGAGCGTCTCGTTCAGCGAAAGATTGAGAAGCTCGTTCAATTCCATCTTCTTAAATTTTCGAAGATTCTCACGAATTCGATCCGACACGACGACCGTATCGTTGACCGAATAACCCAAAATGGTGAGCAAGGCAGCAACCGTCGAAAGATCGAACTCGAATTGGAACAGAGAGAAGATTCCGATCACTACGAGCACGTCGTGCGTCAACGCCACGACCGCGCCGACCGCAAACTGCCACTCGAACCGGAACCAGACGTAAAGGACAATTGCCAGAATACCGGCAGCCACTGCGATCATGCCAGTTTGGCGCAATTCGCTTGATACCGCAGGCCCCACGACTTCAACGCGACGCTGCGTATAACCTGAGCCCACGGTATCGATGACCTTCTTCAGAGCTGCCTGCTGGGCCTTGTCGCCGCCGGGCTGCTCTTCGATACGGATAAGTACGTTTTCCGGGGCACCAAACTGCTGGATCTGCACAGTACCCGCCACCGTGCCGGAGAGATCAGAACGCAGTTTCGAGATGTCCGCGGGCCCAGACTTCGATTGCAGCTCGATCATCGAGCCACCCTTGAAGTCGACGCCGTAGTTCAATCCCTTGGTTGCCACCAGCACCAGCGACAACAGCATCGCAATGATGGAAAGCGCTAGGGCAGGCGCTTTGAAGCGCATGAATGGCAGGCTCAGGTCGTGGGGGAAAAAGTCCCGGCCCTTGAAGTTCGGAATGAGTTTCATGATCACGACGCGGTCTCCCCTCAAACCGGAACTTCAATTTTGCGCTTATCAGGTTGCGCCTTGAGCCATTGCGATACCAGCAGCCTTACCACGGTGACGGAGGCAAAGATCGAGGTGACGATGCCCAGCGTCAGCGTCACGGCGAAGCCGCGAATTGGACCTGAACCGAGCCAGAACATGATGACGGCGCAGGCAAGAGTGGTCAGCTGGCTATCCGCGATGGTCACAAACGCTCGCGTAAAGCCGGCATCGATGGCTGAGAAGGCCTGCTTGCCAGAGCGCAACTCTTCTCGAATGCGCTCGTAGATGAGCACGTTTGCGTCGACAGCCATGGCAACGCCGAGAACCAGACCGGCGATGCCGGGCAACGTCAGCGTTGAACCAATCAGCGTCATCAACGCGAGCGTCAAAATGAGATGCAGGAACAGACCAACCACGGCGAAGATGCCGAAGGTGCCGTAAGCCAGGATCGTCAGCACGATGACGCAAACGGCGCTGATCAGACCGGCGCGTTTACCGGCGTTGATCGAGTCTGCGCCCAGCGACGGACCGACCGTGCGTTCCTCAACGATGGTGAGCTTGGTCGGCAGAGCGCCCGAGCGCAGCTGAACGGCAAGTGCGTTGGAACTCTCGACGGTGAAGTTACCCGAAATCTGCCCCGTACCACCAAGGATCGGCTCGCGGATCACAGGCGCCGACAGCACCTTACCATCGAGCACAATCGCAAACGGCCGGCCGACGTTGTCTTTTGTGAAGGCACCGAACTTTCGCGCGCCAGCCTGGTTGAAGCGGAAGTTGATCACCGGCTCGCCGTTACGGCTGTCAAATGCCGGCTGGGCGTCGGCCAGGTCTTCGCCCTGCACGACAGGTACTTCGCGCAACAGGTAGTCGCCGCCCTCTTCCTTCGTGCCTGGATAGATCTTGTAGCCAGTAGGCACCCCCGTCAGCTTGGCGTCTTCCGCAGTCTGGGATGGATGCACTTCGTGGAACGTCAGCTTCGCGGTCTCACCAAGAATCTTCTTCAGAGGACCAGTGTCCTGCAGTCCAGGATACTGAATCAGAATGCGATCCTGGCCCTGGCGAACAACGGTCGCTTCCGTGGTGCCAAGTGCGTTGACGCGCCGATTGAGCGTAGCGATTGAGGCTTCCGCTGCATGGGCGATGCGCTGGCGGATGCCCTGTTCCGTCGGAGTGAGGAGGATCGTTGAGGGATCGGAACCCTGGGTCACTTCCAGATCCATACCAGCAGACCCCAGAATTGCGTTGCCAATCGGCTGCGCCAGCTTCTTGAGATCCTTGAGTGCAGTCTCCGCATCCTCCGGCTTCACCAGCTTGACGACCATGTGCCCGCCCTGCACGCCGACAGCAGAAGCACCAATCCGCGCATCACGCAGAGATTTTCTCACGCTGTCGCGCAGGTTGTTGAACCAGTCCTTCTTGATCTCATCCTGGTCCATGGCGAGCAATAGATGCGCACCGCCCTGAAGGTCGAGCCCGAGTGGCATCTGCTTGTTCGGGATGAACGAGGGCCAGGACGCCAACTGCTCCTTTGTGAAGAAGTTTGGCAGCGCGATCAGAATGCCCGCAAGGCAAACCAGTAGAATGGCGATGATCTTAGGGCGCGAGAAATTCAGCATTGGATGACTTCTTATCTCGTTCGTAGTCTGCGGATTTACCGGCACCGCTCAGCATCAAAAACGGAGCAATAGAGCGGCAGCCGGATGCCGTGGAATCAGAGGCCGTTGCGCCTCCTGAGGACTTACGCGCTTTCCTTGACGGGCTCGCCCTTGGCGCGCACATCGAGCAGCGTGGACTTCACGACCCGGACCTTGAGGTTATCGGCAAGCTCAACCTCGATCTCGTCAGAGGTGTCGGACACCTTCGTCACCCTGCCGACCATGCCGCCGGATGTAACAACGGTATCCCCGCGCCGAACCGCGCTCAGCTTCGCGCGTTGCTCCTCGGCCCGCTTCGATTGCGGGCGCAGCACGAGGAAATAAAAGATGCCGAGAAGCACCAGCATCATGAGGGGGAAGCTCAGGTCTGCTCCGGTGCTCGAAGATGCTTGTGCAAAGGCTGGCGAGATTAACATTGGCGGGCTGGTCCTTGGGATTGGGTAGAATGAGGCCGTTCAATACGACATCCGGCCCGGGACATGTGGGGTCCCAGGGGCGGGTGTGCAAATTCGGCGCGACTATAGTGGGCGCGGCCTCGAATGCAACCAAAAGGCAAGTTAGGGCGCAAACACCGTTGGCAGGCGGGATTTGTCCAATTAAACACGCAATTCAAACCACTTGGAACCGCCCCGATGCTCGATTGGACCGACCTGAGACCTTTGTTAGAACGTATTGCCTCGGCGCTGGAAAGAGCCAGTCCCCAGCCCCCCGCCCCCGTCGATTTCTCTATGGCGGACGCTTTTGTCTGGTCGGCGGAAGGGGGCGGCAGCTTCATTCCTGTCGAAAGGGTCAGCCGGGTACCTCTCGGTCTGCTGAAGGGCATCGACCACACCGCAGCCATCCTTCTCGACAACACACGGCGGTTTGCGGCGGGCTTGCCAGCCAACAACGCCCTGCTTTGGGGTGCGCGCGGCATGGGCAAGTCAAGCCTCGTGAAGGCGGCACACGCCGAGGCTGGTGAAGAGTTGGCAAAGAAGAAAGACGCCCCGCGCCTCATCCTGATCGAGATTCATCGAGAAGACATCGCCACACTGCCTCATTGCCTGGCGCACCTGAAGGCGAGCCGCAATCGGTTCATCGTCTTTTGCGACGATCTCTCGTTCGACAAGGACGACACCAGCTACAAATCGCTCAAAGCGGTTCTGGAAGGCGGCATCGAAGGCCGGCCGCAGAACGTGCTCTTTTACGCCACCTCGAACCGTCGCCACCTGATGCCGCGCGACATGGTCGAGAACGAGCGCTCTACAGCCATCAACCCCTACGAGGCCGTGGAAGAGAAAGTCTCGTTATCGGACCGCTTCGGTCTTTGGCTGGGCTTTCACAACGCGAGCCAGGACAACTACCTCGATATGGTCCGCGCGTATGTCGATCACTATCACCTTAAGGTGGACCCCAAGCAGCTTGAGACCGAGGCATTGGAATGGTCCACCACCCGCGGCGCACGCTCGGGCCGTGTGGCCTGGCAGTTCATCCAGGATTTGGCGGGGCGGCTCGGAAAAACCCTCGACTGACCTGCACCGTCCAATATTAAGCCTTTTTCGGGCCTTTTCGGTATGCGGCTGGAACTTACGCCGCGTTCAGCATGTTGGCGTCATGATAAGACCTTGCCATCCGTTGATGGTATTTATGCTGACCACGCGCGTCCGACGCGCCAACCGGATGCCCGATCGCCAGAGGTTTTGATGATGAAGCGTTTTGCGTTGCTTGCTCTTGCCGGCTGTGGACTTGCCACCATCGTGGCTTCGGCCCCAGCCGAGGCCCACCATTACCAAAGGCACGGAAAGGCCGCCCCGGTTCATTATGGCGGCAAGCCGGGCTTGGGTTACTGGCGGCGCGGCCCAGCGAAGGGCTACGGATTCGGCTTTTCCAGCTACAAGGGCGATCCATTCGGTGGCGACGACTATTGGGACGGCGATAAGTGCTACTACGTCCACCACAAGAATTTCTGCGTGAAGAATCGCATCTTCACGGGATTCTAGCCGCTCGATTCTCGTTGAGAGTCGCCAATATCAGACAGCGCTCGGGCGACCATGATCGCGCGTGCCGTAGTAGAATATGAACAAGTAGCTCGGCACCGCGAGCAAAGCGTAGGCAAGCTGGAAGTCGATGTGCGCTTTCAGGTGCGCAAACGCGAACGGCATTAATGCTCCACCAGCGATTGCCATAATGAGAAACGCCGAAGCGGTTTCCGTGTGACGTCCCAGCCCTCGGATCGCCAGCGGAAATATCGCCGGCCACATCATGGCATTCGCAAATCCCAAAGCTGCGATAAAGCCGACCGAGGTATATCCGCGCGTGAGGTACGCACCGATGGTGAGCGCAACGCCGATTGCAGCCGAGACGGCGAGATAACGCTCCTGACTGACGAAGCGCGGAATGAGCATCAGCCCCGCTGCATAACCCACCATCATGGCAAACAGCGTGTAGGAGGTGAACAACGCCGTCTGCGAGAGGGGAAGATCAAATCCAGCTCCGTACACTCCGATGGCATCGCCTGCCATGACTTCCACGCCGACATATAAAAACAAGCAGACAACACCTAACCACAGATTCGCAGACCATAAGCTACCGCTGCGCTTGTCGGTGGTCGGCGCATCGTTGACCGCCGAGGGCGACAAATCCGGCAGCCGAGATCGCAAGATCCAAACTCCAAGAAGCGCTAGCAACGCAGCCATGGCCATGTAAGGCCCGTGGACCTGCGCCGCAAAGGCATTCAGCAGATCATCGCGTGCTTGCGGCGTCGGCGCCGATTTCACCTTTGCGGCGAAGTCCTCAAGTCCGTGCAGCACCAACGCACCAAAAACAATTGGAGCAAGGAAACCCGCAAACTTGTTTGCAAGCCCCATGAACGCAATTCTCTGCGCGGCGCTTTCTATCGGGCCGACAATGGAAATGTAGGGGTTGGACGCAGTCTGAAGCAGCGACAGGCCCGCACCGATCACGAATAGCCCGGTGAGCGCGCCGGGATACTGACGCAGGGTGGTGAATTCACCGAAGATGAAGGCCCCCGCCGCCATCACGAACAGCCCAATTGCCATTCCGGCCTTCATGCCGGTTCTCCGCAGTACTGCGGATGCCGGGAGTGCAAGAAAGAAATAAGATAGGTAAAACGCCATCGGGACAAGAAAGGCGTTCACGTCATTCAGATCGAAGGCCAGCTTGACAAAGGTGATGAGCGGTCCGTTGAGCCAAGTGACGAAGCCGAAGATGAAGAACAACACGCCGATGGTCACCATCGACTGCAACGTTTCGCTCTTGGCGATCCGTGTCTGCGTATTGCTCACCGCGCGCGCCCTCAATGAACCCTCGTTCGCTGCCCCATCCGTGGCAAGGCACGATTTCCGATTTTTCTTCGATCCGCAATCGCCTTGATGCCCTGCACGCAATGACAGGCCGATCAATCAGACCGCAGGCAAAATAAAAGAGGCCGGATCCCCGTCAGATCCGGCCTCAAGGCTTCCCTCTATGCTTCGCGCGTGGCGAACCGTATCCCGTGTTGTCCGGCGCTCTTTTACGAGAGTGCCGGTTTATTTTCTAAAGCGGCTCCATGAACGGCGTTGGATCGACGGGCTTTGAACCTTGCCGCAATTCGAAGTGAACCTGCGGCTGATCAACTGTTCCCGTCTTGCCAGCCTTGGCGATCACCTGTCCGCGGGTGACCTTGTCGCCGCGTTTGACAAGCATCTGATCGTTATGCGCATACGCCGTCACCCATCCGTTATCGTGGCGAATGAGGATGAGGTTGCCGTAGCCCTTGAGCTCGCTCCCGGCGTAGGCAATCACGCCACTCTCGGCAGCATGCACGTCCGTCCCGAGCGGCACCGACAGATTGACGCCATCGTTGTGCGTGCCATCCGGGCGTCCGCCGAAACCGGAGATGACGCGACCCACGGCAGGCCAGCGCAGCTTTCCATCGGAAGCAGCCGCCTGTTCCGGCGGAACCGCGATCGCCACCTTGTCACCTTTGGGGGCGACACCGGCTGAAGGCTGTGGCGGTACGGGCGCCACGGTTTCGGCAGGCTGCGAAGAGTTGATGATTGTCGGCTGCGCAGAGCTTTCTGAGATGTTCACCGGAGCGGAAGGAGCCGGCGGCGGAGGCGCAACCGGCGCAGCGGTCGGAATGACACCGGGCTGCGGGCTCGCATCAATTGCAGCAGTCTTCGTCAAAGGAACCGCGGCCGTCTGCGGATACGTCTGGGGAACTCTCAGAACTGTTCCCGCGCGCACCTTCAGCGGATTGGTGATTCCATTGACTTGCTGTAACTCCGTGAAGGGCACCTTATAGGTGCGGGCCACGGCATAGATAGAGTCACCGGGCTGCATTGTGTAGCTCTGAGTGTACTTGGAAGCGACATCCGACGAAACAGCTACCGGTGGCGCGGGAATCGCAGCCGGTGCGGCTGCTGCCATCTGAACGCTGGCGCCCGCCGGCAGATAGAGCTTCTGGCCCGGCCTGATGTCAGGAGACGTCAAGCCATTCACGCTCATCAGCTCGGCGAGCGAGACTTGATGACGGCGCGACAAACCATAAAGCGTGTCGCCGGATTGAACTTCGATAGCCGAACCGCGCTCTGGCTGCGAGACCGACGCAGGCGGCGTCGCCATCGCAACTCTCTGCTCGCCACCGGGCCAATAGAGAGGCTTGGTTCGCTGAGGCATTGCAGGCGCCGCCGCAACGGAAGCTGGCGGAGGGGGCGCATAGGCGCTTGGCGGCGTCGCATCGGGTAAAGCTTGAGCCTCTACCCCCTGCGGACCGCCCGCCCCGTAAGGTCCCGGATGCTGCGCATGCGCGACTGGGTTGACATAATCCGTCGAACCGGGGCTCGCCGATTCAACAGATGACGTCGACTCTGGGGGATCGTTGAGGTTGAACGAAGCGCTGTCAAAGCGCGTGACGTCCGCACTGCAGCCGGAGGCTACCGCGGATAGAATTAAAGCGGCACAATGCGCGGGTTTGAGGCCAAAACGACCGCGCCAGCCGAAGCCAGACAAATACATCATGATACGCACCTCTACTCGCATCATCCATTAACCTTCCTTCGGTTAACGCCCAGTTAACGCGACTGGAGATGCGATCCCGCGCTGTCCTTCCCACAAGGCGCTCAGGAGGATGCAAGGTGCTTCGGGCTAAATCGTCCGCACACGTAAAACCATTGAGAGTTCTACGCTTCCCGCCGTCTTCGCCATCTCGAATTATTAGACGCAGAATGCGCTTAATTCGGGGACGGAATTCGGCATTACCTTGTCTTTTGCGGTGTCTGCAACTCTTAACGCAGGGTCCTTCAGACAGCGTTTTTTAGATGTTCAGACAGCGCAACAACGGCCGATGGATCGGTCATATCCACGCTCAAGGGCGTTACCGAAATCTTTTTTTCAGCCATAGCCGCAAGGTCCGAACCCTCGATAAGCGTCGAGCGGCGACGCTCAAAACCGAACCAGAAATATGGCGTTCCCCACGGGTCGGTCCGGCTGTCGATATGCAGCGAAGCCTGATCGCGAATGCCCTGGCGCGTGACGGTGACACCGGCGATCTCATCGGCTCCAACGCCCGGGAAATTCACGTTCATCAACCGCCCCGGAGCCCACGGCCCTTTGAGCAGCGCGTTGATCAATTTGGGCGCGTGTACGAGCGGCGTATCCCAAATCGGTTTGCGGTCGCCTTCCTCGAAGCCCAGCATCAACGACAGCGCGATTGAGCGGATGCCGAGAAGCGTACCCTCCATCGCGGCCGCAACAGTCCCCGAGTATGTGATGTCCTCGGCGAGATTGGAGCCGTGATTGATACCTGAGAGAACGAGATCGGGCGGCTGGTCCTTCATGATGTGGCGCACGGCCATGATCACGCAATCGGTGGGCGTACCTGCCGTCGCGAAGGTTCGCGCATCGATCTGGCGCAATCGCAGCGGCTCGTGCAACGTCATCGAGTGCGCTGTGCCCGATTGATTGGTTTCCGGAGCGACCGTCCACACGTCGCCAGAAATGCCCCGCGCAATAGTGGTGAGAACCTCCAGGCCCTTCGCGTGAATGCCGTCGTCGTTGGTCACTAGAATGCGCATCGCGGTCCTTCTCAATTCTCAACGTGCGCGCGGCACCGGCTCAGTTGATCACATCCCCAGTTACGCTGACACGAATGCCGCAACTGCCTGCCTGCGCTGCAGCTTCTTCGTCGCGCATGCCAGTCGCCGTCACTTCATCGGGGTGCAGGCACCAGACGCGCTCTGCGGCGTACACAAATACTCCGATCTGATCCTGCTCGACCAGTCCGATGACATATCCGCGTTGACCCGCCACCTCTTCATCGACGAAGTCCGGGCTTATTATGACTATGTCGTAGGTTCTTAACACGCGGGCTTTTATCCCCTACTCATTCCAGCGGCCAAATGGCACGCGCTAAGCTTTGGCGATCTTTTCCAAGCCGCCCATGTAACCGCGCAGCACTTCAGGAACGACAATCGACCCGTCGGCCTGCTGATAGTTCTCCATGACGGCGATGAGTGTGCGCCCAACCGCAAGACCCGAGCCGTTGAGCGTATGAACGTGGCGAACATCCTTACCGCCTTTGACGCGATAACGTGCATTCATACGGCGCGCCTGGAAATCACCACAGACCGAGCATGAGGAAATTTCGCGATAGGCGTCCTGACCGGGCAGCCACACTTCGAGGTCGTATGTCTTCTGCGAAGCAAATCCCATGTCGCCCGTACACAGAAGCATTGTACGGAACGGCAGCTCTAGCCGCTTCAAGACTTCCTCGGCACATCCCGTCATGCGCTCATGCTCTTCCAGCGACTGCTCGGGCGTGGTGATGGTGACGAGTTCAACCTTCGAGAACTGATGCTGGCGAATCATGCCGCGCGTATCGCGTCCCGCGGCCCCTGCTTCAGAACGAAAGCACGGCGTCCACGCCGTCATACGCATCGGCAGTTTGTCCTCATCGAGGATCTGCTCGCGAACAATGTTGGTGAGAGGAATCTCGGCAGTCGGAACGAGCCAGAAGTTTTCCTCTTTGACGTCCTCGGGATCGATGTAAGGCTCGACGCGCTGCGTGGCGGCAATGGCCTGCAACGTTTTCACATAATCGAGCCCGCGAAACGCCGAAAACAGATCGCCTTCAAACTTCGGCAGGTTGCCGGTGCCGTACGCAGCCTGGTCTTTCACCAGCAGCGGAGGATTGTGCTCGGTGTATCCGCCCAGATTCCCATTTGCCGGGGCGGTATGAAGATCGAGCATGAAGGATGCGATCGCACGCTCCAATCGAGCCAGGGATCCCCTGAGGATCACAAAGCGGGCTCCTGAGATCCGTGCTGCGGCTTCGAAGTCCATCAAACCCAGCGCCTCGCCAAGCTCGAAATGCTGCTTTGGCGCAAAGTCGAATTTTTTTGGCGTGCCGACGCGACGGACTTCCGTGTTGTCGTGCTCGTCCTTGCCGAGCGGCACATCTTCACGCGGCATGTTTGGAATAACGGCAAGCTTTGCATCAAGCGCAGCCTGCATCACCCGTTCTTCGTCTTCTCCCTTGGAGATAGCTTCCTTGAGGTCGGCAACTTCCGCCATCAGCTTGGAAGCAAGCGCTTCATCCTTTGCACCCTTGGCTTTGCCGATCTCCTTGGAGGCTGCATTGCGCCGCGATTGGGCTTCCTGCAGGCGCGTCTTCACGGCACGCAGAGCTTCGTCATCCCGGATCAACCCCTGAGCCAATGGCTCCAGCCCCCTGCGGGCGAGCGCGGCATCGAAGCTGTCTGCGTTGTCTCTGATCCATTTGATGTCGAACACGAGGCGCTATCCCTCTCAATTGGCGGTTGGCCGGATTTTAGGGATCGTCATAATGCGCGCCGCGCTCATGGTCCAGCGGGGCAGGCCGAGTTCCGGCCCCTCCCCGTGCGACCTATCGCGAAGATCGGAAAAATAGGCGTCTGGAAAGCTGGAAAAACCGCCTCAGGCGCTTTCCCCCTCTTTCTCCTTGGCCTTCATCATGCGTTCTACGTAGCGCACGGCGATAATGGATCCCTCGTACAGCAGAACCGTGGGAAGGGCCATGATGACCATGCTCAACGCATCGGGCGGGGTCATGAGCGCCGCCATTGCGAAGATGCCGACGATTGCGTAGCGGCGCGCGCCGACAAGCCCATCGGCCGTCACCACGCCCGCACGAGCCAGCAGCGTCACAACAACAGGAAGCTGGAACACGATACCGAAGCCGAAAATGAGGGTCATGATCAGCGACAGATATTCCGACACCTTCGGCATCAGCTCGATGGTCGGGCCCGACCCGTCGCCTGCACTCGCAAGACCGAGCGAGAACTTAATGAGCACGGGCATTGCGATGAAGTAGACGACCATCGCGCCAACCACGAACAGGATCGGCGTCGCGATGAGATACGGTAGAAATGCCTTGCGCTCGTTCTTGTACAGCCCCGGAGCGACGAACTTGTAGATCTGCATCGCGACTATCGGGAAGGAGATAAACCCGGCACCGAACATCGCGAGCTTCACATGCGTCATGATCTGCTCAAGAAAATGCGTCGCGATCAGCCGCACGTGGCTGCTGCCGGATGCCCACTCATACGGCCACACAAGAACGTTGTAGATGTGGCGTGCAACCGAGAAGCAGAGCAAGAAGGCGACGAAGAAGGCCAGCAACGCATAGATCAGCCGCGTGCGCAGCTCGATGAGATGATCGAGTAGCGGCGCTTTGGAAGCGTCGATCTCGTCCTGGCCGTTTTTCTTGTCGTTGCTGTCGCCAGACCCTGTGAGCTTGTCGAGCACGGTTGATCAAGTCTCCGGGTTGGCTGGAGAGGGCATCGGGACGCTGGCTGGATCCGGCAAATCAGATTTCGCAGTCGCGGGTGTCGCCCTATCCTGCTCATGGTCATCCGTGGCGGTGCTAACCGGTTCGGCCGGTGCCGTCGTATCTGAAGACGAGGCGGCAACTTCCGGCTTCGGCCTCACATAGACCTGCCCCGTCGGCGCGGGCGTTGGAAACACCGCCGCAGCAGCCGCCGCAGTGAAGGATCCCGGTTGGCCACTCGCGGCAGTCGCCGACGCGCTCTGCGCACCTGCCTGAAGGGCTGTCGCCTGGCCTGCGTCCTTAAGTGCATTCTCAGCGCCCATGACCTCCGCATTCACGGAGGCCTGCATCTTCTTCATCTCTTCCTTCATCGCATCGAGTTCGGCTTCGCGCATGGCGGCGTCGAACTGAGCGCGGAAATCAGAAGCGTGGCGGCGCAATATTCCTGCGTACCGTCCGATGGTGCGCAAAAATACCGGCAGCTCCTTGGGACCAACGAACAGCAAGGTCACCACGGCAAGGATGAGCAGCTCACTCCAGCCAATTTCGAGCATGTGTATCCGTCCGCCCGGCTATGGGCTCAACACAGAGAAGCCTGGACGGCGCGTCAGCCGGTTTTCTCGCGCGTGGAGACGTCGTTGTCGATCGTCTTGGGAGGCTCGGACTTGGCGATCTCCTCGTCCTCCGCCATGCCCTTCTTGAAGCTCTTGATGCCTTTGGCGACGTCGCCCATGAGCTCGGAAATCTTACCGCGTCCGAACAGAAGCAAGCCGACCACAATCAAAAGCAGGAAATGCTGTGCACTAAGACCCATGGAACGAAACCTTCTCGAATTTGTCCGCTGGTGGAGGTTTAACCACCTAGCACCATTTCAGGGCACTATTGCAGAAGTGCCCCCTCCCGGCAAGTTCAAGGGGCCTGCCACAGCCTTAAGGAGAAGCAATGTTGGATGTACTCAAGTATCGGTCTCGGCAGCGAAAACCAGAACTGAGCCCGGCGCGGTGTCGACCTTAACTTCGGCCCCCTTAGCCAGGGCATCCTTTTGGTCCACACGCACCTTCAACGGCCGCTCGAAGCCCGAAACTGCAACGTCTAGGCGGGTGCTGTCGCCCAGGAACTTCACGCCAAGAATACGTCCGGGAAGCCCGCTTCCGGCGGTTGCGCTCGCCGTAACATTCAGGCCCCGCTCGCGCAAACACACGACCGCATCGGCGCCTTCTGCAATGCCGGGGGCCGGAAACACGCCGACCGGGGTATCAACTTTTCCTGAACGCACGCGAGCGGGAAACTCGTTAATTTCGGAGAAAAGCCGCGCCACGAATAGATCGGCGGGAGCGCGGTAGAGATCTTCCGCACGGCCCGCCTGGACGACGCGTCCGCGCCGCAGAACGACGATACGGTCACCCATCCGCATTGCCTCTTCAGGATGATGGGTGACGATAAGCGATGTGGCGCGCGTTTCGCGGAGAAGGGCCAACGTCTCTTCCTGCATCGCCTCGCGGAGTTGTACATCGAGCCCGGAAAAGGGCTCGTCCATGAGCATGACTGCTGGGCGGGGCACAATTGCGCGCGCCAATGCCACCCGCTGCTGCTGACCGCCCGAGAGTACGCTGGGATAGCTGTTCGCCATATCCAGAAGCCCGACACGATCGAGGATGGCGCGGGCCGCTTTCAGGCTTTCGTCGCGCGCCAGCGCTTTCAAGCCGAAAGCCACGTTGTCGAGCACCGTCAAATGAGGAAACAGCGCGAAGTCTTGGAACATCAAGCCCACGCCTCGGTTTTCCGGTGGCACAAAGCGATTTGGACCGGCGACCTCGCGTTCGTTGATCAACACCCGGCCCGACGACGGCCTTTCGATGCCGGAAATGACGCGGAGAAGTGTGGTCTTGCCGCAACCGGACGGTCCAAGCAGGCAAACAATCTCTCCGGGCTTTATATCGAGATCGATCCCGTTCAGCGCACCGGCATCGTCGTAGGCTTTCGTGACACCTTCAAGCTGTATCCGCGCGGCAAAGGTCGCCGCTGCCCGCGCTTTCAGCCCGGGCTCCGAGCTGCGCGCTGCGACTGGCGGTCCACCGCTTGCTTCACGTATCCTAGTCAATGCCGAACGCGCCAATCTTAGGGGCCTACTCGTTGAGGGCGATCTTCCACCCCTACACTCGTCTCAGTCTTCGCTGTCGTCGGCGTGCCGCGTCGACGCACCGTCGTCGTCTTCATGTCCGCTATCGCCGTCGGCTTCGACATCGCGTGCGGAATCCGTGCTCGCGTCTTCCCTCTCGGTTGCGCTCGGTGCATCGATTTCGACGTCAGCGTCAGCTTCGACCTCAACTTCTACTTCGCCAATAGAGTCCTCGTCTTCCTCGTGCAAGGCCAGGTTGCCTTGCGCATCTTCATCGCCGTCGTCCTCAAGCGGAAGCTCGTCGGGCATCAGCGCTGCGACGTCCGTTGGCTCGGGCACTTTGAAGTCAGGTGGCAAATTGGCGTCGAGCAGGCCAGAAGCCTTCAGTTCGGCCAAGCCCGGCAGATCCCTGATCTGATCCAACCCAAAATGGGTCAGGAAAAGTTCTGTGGTGCCATAGGTGATCGGACGCCCGGGCGCACGGCGGCGGCCACGCGGACGGATCCAGGCAGTTTCCATCAAGAGGTCAAGCGTGCCGGGCGAGATCGAAACGCCTCTAATCTCCTCGATCTCGGCGCGCGTCACTGGCTGGTGATAGGCGATGATGGCCAGCGTTTCGAGCGCTGCCTTTGAGAGCTTGCGCTCCTCAGACATCTCGCGCTCTAGCAGGAAAGAGAGATCGTCGGCAGTGCGAAACAGCCACTTGCCGGCCACCTTCACCAGATTGACGCCGCGGTCGGCGTAGCTCTTTTGCAGCTCATCCAAAAGCGCGCCGACATCGTCATCGGTCTCGACGCAAACCTGAAGAGCCGCAACATCGAGCGGATGGGAAGATGCAAAAAGCATCGCTTCCAAACGACGGATCTTCTCGCGATGGGCCCGCTCGGCCAAGTGATCGACCGCGGCCTCAGGATCGGAAAGCGCAGAAGGACGCTCGGCGGGCTGCCCCGCCGCAATCTCATCTTCGGACGTGCTCATCTCGTCCTTGTCGCGCGTGTTATCCGACACCAACGTCAATCTCGGCGGAACCATCGGCGTAATGCCCCCCAGCTTCCTATCGCAAATTACGCCCTAGTACCCAACGCTCCCTCAGATGAGGCTTAACCAACCCGCTGCCATTCGTCGCCTGAACCACGTTTACGCATGTAGATCGGGGCGAACGGTTCATCCTGACGCAGCTCAACGAGGCCTTCGCGCGCCATTTCCAGCGTAGCACCGAACGAACTGGCGAGCGCGGTGCGCTCTTCCTCTCCATGCGGAAGATATTGCTCAAGGAAAAGATCGAGCTGCGTCCAATCGCCAGTAGTGGCCCCCACCAGCCGCTCCAGACGCTGGCGCGCATCCTTAATCGACCAGACCCTGCGTGCCCGAACCACATGCACGACCTTTATCGTGCGGCGGCGCTGTTCGGCGTAGGCTTTCAAAAGGTCGTAGACTTCCGCGGTCCAGGTCGTTTCCTTTACCGTTCGCACGGTCTCAGGCGTACCGCGCACGAACACGTCGCGACCGAGCCGCTTTCGCGTCATCAACCGCGCGGCCGCAGTTCGCATGGCTTCGAGCCGCATCAAGCGGAAGGCGAGACGCTGCGCCATCTCTTCCGCGCTTTGGGTCTGAGGGTCTTCCTTCTCGCGCGGGATCAGCAGCTTAGATTTAAGATAGGCGAGCCAAGCCGCCATGACGAGATAGTCGGCCGCAAGCTCGAGCTTCAGCGACTGCGCTTGTGCGATGAAATCGAGATATTGCTCGACCAATGGCAGAATAGCGATTTTTGAGATGTCGACTTTCTGCGTGCGAGCAAGTGCCAGCAACAGGTCGAGCGGCCCCTCAAACCCCTCGACATCGACGATGAACGCATCGCCGGCACTCGGCACGTCGTCAAGCCCAGGAGCCTGCCAGCCCTGCTCTTCCTCGTTGCCTGATGTCGCGGTGTCGCCGTTCATCCGTTCTCGTCTTTGTACTCAAATCGCCGTGCCCTGAGACGATCCCAGGACTAGACCTTACCGCACACTACACTGATTCAGGAGATTGCGCAGAGAGCGTACCTTCTCTGAGAACCTCTTCCAGCATGGCCAGAGCCTCCGCTCGGTCGAAGGATTGAACCGTTCGCGTGATGGCGCAGGCACGTGCGAATCGCTCTTGCGCCGGTCCTGAAAGCGTAGGCACACCCTCGGCAGCGGCGCGCATCTCGCTCATATCGCCGTTGCAGTGAAGCGCGACGTCACAGCCCGCTGCGATGACAGATTCGGCACGCGTGCGCATTGGCCCGGAAAGCGCATGCATCGATAAATCGTCGCTCATCAGGAGACCATCGAAGCCGATCTCGCCGCGAATGATGTCCTGCGTAACCCTACGCGAGGTCGTCGCTGGCGCGCTGTCGTCGATTGCGGAGAAGACGACGTGCGCCGTCATGGCTGCGGGAGCATCGCGCAAAGCATGGAATGGCACGAAATCGCTCGCAGACAGCTGCGCATGTGGCGTCTCGACGACTGGCAGCGCAAGATGACTGTCGGAGCGCGCGCGGCCGTGCCCGGGGATGTGTTTGATGACGGGGACGACGCCGCCTGCGATGTGGCCCGCAATTACCTCATGTGCCAGAGCGATGATCGTAAACGGATCGGTTCCGAATGCCCTGTCCCCGATGATGTCGTGAGCGCCAGGAACCGGCACGTCGAGAACGGGCGTGCAGTTGGTGTTGATGCCGAGTGCGCGCAGATCCTCCGCCATGAGGCGCGCGACCACGCGAGCGGCATGAATGGCATGCATCCCGACGCGGGCATACATATCCCCATAGCGCCGGGCAGGCGGCAGCGCGCGCCCCAATGCGCCGCGCAATCGTTGCACTCTGCCACCTTCCTGATCGATGAGGACGAGAAAATCCTCCGCGCCGACAGCATCGCGCGTCTGCGCAATCAGCGTCTTGATCTGCTCCAGGTCGTGGCAGTTGCGACTAAAGAGAATAAGGCCGGCCGGACGGACGTCGCGATAAAACGCGCGCTCTTCGTCCGTCAGCGAAGTCGATGAGAGACCGGCGATCAAAGCGGCTTGCATAGAGTGATCAAAGCCTTCCAAAAGGGCGTTGTGCGAGCCCGGCTTTCGCGCGGGCAATTACCGTCAACTGCAAAGGCGGCTCAAGTCCTCGTTGGCCTTTAGTGTGCGCGTGGGGCGAGAAAAGCCTTTCCGGAAACTCAAAAAGGCGGCTCCCCAAACAGCGCGACGGCCGGCATAGCGCCAGCCGTCCAAGCATTCAACCCTGCGAAGCCCAGCGCATCAAGGCCGGGATCAATACGTCGTCACCCAGCAATCGGTGTAACCCTGGGTCTTAAGCTGGGAACAAACCGCACTTGCCTGTTCACGCGAGCCAGGAGGTCCGACGACAAGGCGGTGATAGCTGCCCTTGGCGCCAAGGTTCGCTTCCGCAACGTCAGGCGTCTTGCCCGACAGTACGCTGGCGTACTTCTGCTGCATGTCGGCAAAGCGCTTCAGCGCGTCCATACGGCTGGAGCTGGAACGCGGCACAGAAGCTAGAACGGCGACGAAGCCGCTGCCGGTGGTAGCGACAGAGGTCGAACCGGCTGTGGGAGCCGGTCTGGTCGTCGTTGTCTTTTTTACTGTCGGCTTCGGAGCAGGTTCCGCTGCGGCTTCCGGCTCGATGCTGCCTGTAGGCTCGGGAGCCGGAGGCGCAACCTTGGCGACCGTTACCGGCTTCTGCGCGGGCGGCGGCGCATTGATCGTGCGCGGCACTGTTGCCTGCCGCGCGGTGCCGAGGCCATCGACGATCGTCAGGCCCGGAACGTTCACGGCGGCTGAGGGAGCTGCGGCGGGCTCTTCGGGTGCCGGCGCCTGAATGCTGCCATCGCGACCGACGACCAGCGTCGAGACCTTTCGCGTGCCATTGGCGTCGATGTCGCCAGATGTTTCGGCTGCCGCCGCACTTGTCGAACCATCGCCGAGGCGGCCCATAATCTTGCTATCGGTGTGCGCAAACTGCTTGCCGCCACCGTCAGCCGGTTTGAATTTGGAAGGCTCCGCAGCGCTCTTGATGACGGGCGGATCACCCGCCGAAGAGCCACCTAACAGCGCCTTGTAGCCATAGGTCATGCCGCCGCCAAACAGGATGGCGCCGACCAGAACCGCTGCCATCATCATGGGACGACGGGCGCGAGAAGGGGCTTCCTCCTCGTAGTCTTCCTCCTCGTCGACATAGCTCTGGTCAAGTTCACCACCAGCGGGCTGGGCAAATCCCAAATCGGCGCCCGACTGATGGTTGGCATAATCGGCGTTCGGCTGGCCGTATCCTTGGTCGTACCCTTCCGCCGCGTAGCCGCCACCATGCTCGGCGCCGTAGCCGGCATTGTCTGCCCACTCGTTCGCCTGCTGGGGCGCGTACTGCTGTTCTGCACCGAAATGGGGCTCGTGTGCGTACTGCGGGTCTTGCGCGTAAAGCGCTTCTTGCGGGTAGGACGTCTCATGGCCCCCATAGGCTGGCTGATGGGAGGGGCTATAGGTTCCTAGATCGAAGCTGCGCGGGTCAGCCTGCTGAGGAGCGCCCCACGCAGGATTCGCGGGCTGGCCGTAGGCCTGCGAAAGCTGAGGCTCAATATGGGGCGCTGCAGCACGCCCCTGCGTCTGCGGTGCAAAATCGTAGCCCTGGGGAGGATACCCCTGGCTGTTTGGCACCTGAGTGTTGTGCACGCCGCGTTGCGCTTGAGGCGCAGGCTGCTGGGCGCGGGGTGCCATTGCGGAGGCTAACGGTTCAAATTGCGGCGCGTAGGACTGCGCTGCGGCACGGCCGCCCGTCGTCGGCGTGGCGCTGAAAGCTGGATAGTCGGGCTCGCCGTAACCACCGCCGTAAGGCTGCTGATAGGCGGCGTTATTCGCTGCCTGCGGCGCGTGCGCCGATGGCTGGCCGTAGCCTTGCTGTCCGTAGGACGAATTTTGAGGCGCATAACCGGCGTTCTGATAACCGGGCGACTGTGGAGGAGCTGGCAGTTGTCCACCTTGCGGTACGCGTCCACCGGCGCCCTGCGAAGATTGGCCCCACTGGCTCTGATTTTGCGATGGCGCGGCAGGGCGTGCGAATTGCTGACCCTGCTTACCGTGCACCGGAGACATATGGCTCACCCCTCGAAACTGGAACCCGCGGAAACCCCTTCCCTGGTCCTACGAATCGCGAGTCTAGCGCATCGCATCGGGTGCCTCGACGCCGAGGACCTTAAGACCTGAGTTTATCACCTGCTTTGTCGCGGCAACGAGCGCCAAACGCGCTTGTGTCGCAACCCCGTCATTTGCCTGGATAAATCGCAAATGTGGCGAATCATTGCCTCGCGTCCACAGACCGTGGAACGCGCTTGCTACATCATAAAGATAGAAGGCCACCCGGTGCGGTTCGTGAGCCTTGGCGGCGCCTTCTAGCTTGACGGGAAATTCCGCTAGTTTGCGGATCAGGTCCACCTCGGCGGCATCCAATAGGAGCGAGAGGTTTGTTTTTGCAAGCGTTTCCACTGACGTGTCCAACGACGGCATCTGCTCCTTGACGTTGCGGAACACACTGGCCGCACGCGCATGGGCGTACTGGACGTAGAACACCGGATTGTCCTTCGACTGCTCCGTCACTTTGGCGAAATCGAAGTCCAGCTCCTCCTGGTTCTTGCGGTAGAGCATCATGAAGCGGACCGGATCTCGCCCCACCTCATCGACGACGTCGCGCAGTGTCACGAACGTGCCTGCCCGCTTCGACATCTTGAACGGCTCGCCGTTCTTGAACAGCTTGACCAGACTGACGACCTTGATGTCGAAATCGGCCTTGTTATCCGACAACGCCGCAACGGCAGACTTCATCCGGCTGATGTAGCCGATGTGGTCGGCGCCAAAGACATTGATGAGATGCAGAAAGCCGCGCTGCAGCTTGTCCCAGTGATAGGCAATATCGCCCGCGAAATAAGTGTAGCTACCGTCCGACTTCTGGATGGCCCGGTCCTCGTCGTCACCGAAGGCGGTGGACTTGAAGAGGGTTTGCTCGCGGTCCTCCCACTCTTCGTCGTCGTGCCCTTTGGGCTTCTCCAACCGCCCTTCGTAGACGAGTCCCTTCGCCCGCAATTCGTCGAGGGCCACCTTGATCTTGTCGGTCCCTGCCTGAGTGAGCGAGGCTTCAGAGAAGAAAACGTTATGGCGGATGTTGAGGGCGGCGAGATCGTCGCGGATTACCTCCATCATCATGCCGATTGCGAAGGCGCGCACCAGCGGAAGCCACTCGTTCTCCGGCATTGAAAGGAGCTTCTTGCCGTATTCGTTCGCGAGAGCCTGACCGACGGGAACGAGATATTCCCCCGGATAGAAGCCCTCAGGGATTGCACCGATGTCCTCGCCCAGCGCCTCGCGATAGCGCAGGAACGCCGACTGGGCGAGCACGTTGACCTGCCCTCCGGCGTCATTGATGTAATACTCGCGGGTCACGTCGTAGCCGACAAAGCCAAGCAAATTACCCAGCGCGTCACCGAAAACAGCGCCTCGGCAATGGCCGACGTGCATTGGCCCGGTGGGATTGGCGGAGACGTACTCCAGGTTCACCTTTTCGCCATCCGACAGGCCACCGGCGCCAAACTTATCGCCTTGGGCGACGATCGCGCGAATTAACGCGTGCCAGACTTCAGGCGCGAACGTGACGTTGAGGAACCCCGGCCCGGCGATTTCCGCTTTGGCAATAGATGCATCGCTCTCAAGTTTGCTCTTGATAAGTTCCGCAATGTCGCGCGGCTTCATCTTCGCGGCCTTCGCCAGCACCATGGCGGAATTGATCGCGACATCTCCGTGAGAAGGATCACGTGGAGCGTCGGCTTGCGGCTGAGGAATTGCAAGATCGGCAGGCAGCTTGCCTTCCGACTTCAGCGCTTCGAGAGCGGCTTTCACTTTGGCTTCTACGTCGGCAAAGATGTTCATTGAGAAATCCTGGGCGGGCTCGCCCGTCTGTCAGGGGGCGCAAGGAGACTTCGGAAGCCGCGCTCCTAGCGCAGTTCCGGGGTGTTATCAAACAGGCGACGGTGCTCTGCAATGGCATAGCGGTCGGTCTGACCGGCCAGATAGTCGGCAGCCAGCCGTGCCTGATCGCGCTCGTCCAGCGTGCGCATGATCTCGATCCATTGCCGCGGCAGGGCTTCTGGGTCGCCGGAATCGTTGTAGCGGCCGAACAATTGCGTGACGATTTGCTCCGCTCCCTCCATGACCCGCAGAACGCGTTCATGATGATAGACCTTGGTGAACATGAAGGCCTTGAGGTCCGCCAGATCGCGCGACATCGCGGGGGAAAAGGCGATGGTCGCCGCATTGGCGGCGCGAATATCGTTGGGACTTTCCGGCGCGAGCACCTGAAGCCGCCGCCGGCTCTCACTCACGACGTCCGCAATCATCGCGGTAATCATGCGCCGGGTCAGCTCGTAGATCACACGGCCGCCAGCCTGCGAGCCCGCCTTCACGCGAACGGCCTCAGCCAGTGCTCCCGCTAAAGGCACCCCTTCCAGCATCTTGAACTTTAGAAGTCCTGCCCGCAGCCCATCGTCGATATCATGCGAAAGGTAGGCGATATCGTCGGAAAGGCTTGCGACCTGCGCCTCCGCACTGGCCCAGCGATCCAATTCGAGGCTGCGCCACGCTTCAACCCCGCGCACCGCCTTGGCAACGGGATCGTTGCGATCCTCAACCGGCCCGTTGTGCTTTGCCAGTCCCTCCAACATTTCCCAAGTGAGATTGAGCCCGTCGAAATCCAGATACTTGCGTTCCAGTGCGGTGACGACCCGCAGCGATTGCGCATTGTGATCGAACCCGCCGTAGCCCAGCATCGCGTTGTCGAGCGCACGTTCGCCAGCGTGTCCAAATGGCGGATGTCCTAGGTCGTGTGCCAGGGCCAACGCCTCGGCCAGGTCCTCGTCCAGCCGCAGCTGGCGCGCGATCGTGCGGGCAATCTGAGCCACCTCCAGCGTATGCGTCAGCCGAGTGCGATAGTGGTCGCCCTCATGGTAGATGAACACCTGCGTCTTGTATGTGAGACGCCGGAAGGCGGTGGCGTGCAGGATGCGATCGCGGTCACGCTGGAAGGGCGAGCGCGTGGTGCATTCGCTTTCAAGGTGCTGGCGGCCGCGCGAGGGCACAGCGCTGGCGGCGTACAAGGCGGGCCGCCGCTCGCCTGGCCTCAGCGCGGCACCGTAGTCCGCCTTTTCGGATACCGGCTTGATCTTAATCGCCATTCCGCCCTGTCTATGTCCGGCTGGGGAGGCTCAACCGATTTGACATTGGCCCCCACAGCCCTATCTACTTGATAATGCTGCCCCCACTCCTAGAGCGTGGGGCAGCAGCTGCGCAACCGCCAATGGCCCTTTCGGGTCAACGGCCAACGTCGCGAAGTAGAGAGGCCATGAGCGTTACTTTGACCGACCGCGCCGCACGGCGCATCGCCGAAATTACGGCCGTAGAGCCCGGAACGCCTTTGCTGCGCGTTTCGGTGGAGGGCGGCGGCTGCTCGGGCTTCCAGTATAAATTCGATCTCGTATCCGACAGAGCCGAAGACGATCTTGTACTCGAAAAGGCCGGAGCCACGGTGCTGATCGATCCTGTTTCGGTGCAGTACATGGAAGGCTCAGAGATCGACTTCGTCGACGATCTCATAGGTTCTGCCTTCAAGATCAACAATCCGGTCGCCACTGCTTCGTGCGGATGCGGTACCAGCTTCTCGATCTGAAGACGCGACGGGCTCTCTATTGAACACGTGTTGAGGTTCCATGCCTCGTGTCACCTTTGGCAGCGCCATCCAGAGACACGTCGCAATTGCGGAAACGGTAGTCGCAGGCGGCGATGTGCGGACGGCTCTCGACGAGGTATTCAACAACAACCCGCGCGCCAGAAGCTATGTCCTCGATGATCAAAACGCTTTGCGCAAACACATGAACATCTTTGTCGACGGTCGCGCCATTACGGACCGCCGGACACTGAGCGATGAGACGAGTCCGACAAGCCACATCTATGTTGTGCAGGCTCTCTCGGGCGGATAAGGTCGCGCGTCAAAGCTGCGTGAGGCCCTACCGGCATGGTCCTGAAAATTCTCGTAGCCACCCGAAAGGGATTGTTCACGCTCGCCCGCAATGGCTCGGGCGCCTCGCCTTGGCAAATCGAGCGGACGGATTTTCTGGCCGATAACGTGTCGCTTGTGCTGCACGACGCCCGCTCAGGGCGTCTTTATGCGGCGCTCGATCACGGTCACTTCGGAGTCAAGCTGCATACCCGCGATGGAGACAGCGCGCCGTGGCGCGAACTGCCCGCTCCCGTCTATCCGGAAAAACCGGCGGATGCGCCGGATAAGGACATGTGGGGCAATCCGCTCCCATGGAGCACGGTTCGCGTATGGGCCTTGGAGACCGGCGCGCCATCGCAAGACGGTGTCATCTGGTGCGGCACGATTCCGGGCGGATTATTTCGTTCCGTAGATCACGGCGAGAGCTGGTCGATGATTGATTCGCTCTGGCGCCACCCGAAGCGCCAGCATTGGATGGGGGGCGGTGCCGACTTGCCTGGCTTGCATTCGATTTGCGTCGATCCGCGCGATCCCGCCACCATTCGTGTGGCCGTATCAACGGGTGGGGTGTGGGAGACGTCTGATAGCGGCGCGACCTGGCACAACGACAATACTGGTATGTGGCAGGACCACGCTCCCGAAGAAAGTCGCCTCGATCCAAACGGACAGGATGCTCATCGGCTTGTGCAATGTCGCGCCAAGCCCGACCGTATGTGGATCCAACACCACAACGGGATCTTCCGCTCCGACGATTCCGGCAAGACTTGGAATGAGTGTCTCAACGTCTCCCCATCTTCTTTCGGGTTCGCCGTAGCGGTACATCCAAACGAACCAGATACGGCATGGTTTATCCCTGAAATAAAGGACGAACGACGGATTCCCGCGAACGACCGGCTCGTCGTCACGCGTACACGCGACGGCGGGAAAACTTTCGAGGTGCTCAGCAACGGGCTACCCCAAGAGCCCACCTTTGACATCGTCTATCGGCACGCACTCGATGTCGATTCAAGCGGCGAGGCCCTGGCAATGGGCTCTACCACAGGAGGCGTTTGGATCTCGGAGAACCAGGGCGACAACTGGACGTTCGCCGCAGGTCGCTTCCCGCCCGTATACGCGGTCCGATTCATGGAGACCTGACGAGTTTTCCGCATCCTATTGCTGGAGCAGGTTTTGGTGGCATGACGCGACGCTGGCTCTTTCGCGCGCATCGTGGCATCTGATTGCCCATGAAAATCACCACCTGGAACATTAACGGCGTAAAGGCCCGGCTTGAAGGCGCGCTCACCTATCTCAAGGAGCAGCAGCCTGACGTCATCTGCCTGCAAGAAATCAAATCCGTCGATGAGGGCTTCCCGCGCCATGCCTTCGAGGACTTGGGCTACAACGTCGCCACACACGGTCAGAAGGGCTTCAACGGCGTCGCCATCCTTTCAAAGACGCCGATAGAGGATGTCCATCGCGGCCTTCATGGCGACGACGCGGATGCACATGCGCGTTGGATTGAGGCGCTCATTCCTGCTGGCAATCGTGTGGTTCGCGTCGTGTCGATCTATTTGCCGAACGGCAATCCGGTGGGCACGGAAAAGTTCGCCTACAAACTGCAATGGATGGAACGTTTCAAACGCCGCGTGCGCCATCTTTTGGCTGACGAGATCCCACTGGTGCTCGCGGGTGATCTCAACATCATTCCCGAGCCGGAAGACGCCAAACGTCCGCAAGCCTGGGTGAACGATGCATTGTTTCAACCAGAAAGCCGCGCCGCTTTTCGCGCGCTTCTTGCGCTCGGGCTAACGGATGCTGTTCGCGCAGCCCATCCCGAGCCTGGCGTCTACACGTTCTGGGATTATCAGGCCGGCGCCTTTCAGAAGAACGACGGCATCCGTATCGACCACGTCCTGTTGTCGTGCGAGGCGGCTGATCTGCTCATTTCAAGTGGGATCGACACGTTCACGCGCGGCTGGGAGAAGCCGTCCGATCATGTGCCCGTCTGGGTCGAGCTGGACATTTGATTGGGATCCAGTTTTAAGCGGCGCTCGCGCTGCCACTGCTTGTAGCGCTCCGCGCACGGCCACCGCCCAAACGCTTTACCTCAACGTGAAGCTCTGCGACCGTCTTGGGAAGCAGATCGCGAAGCGCCGCAACGTTGGCCTCGGACAATGCGATCCCTGCGCGCGCTTCGCTTTCGATCGTTCCGCACAAATCCCCAAGTGGCACCGCGCCAACATTCCGGCACAGCGACTTGAGCGCATGCGCCGCCGACGCAAGCCCGTCTGTGTCGCTCGGCTCTAGCGCTTGGTCGGCGAGCTTTTCGAGCAGGTCAGGCGCGTGCAGCTCGAACAATTCTGCGATGCGGCCGATCAGATCATCTCCGGGCATCTGAATTTCGCATATGGATTGCAGCACCGTGCTGTCAATTAGCACTCGATCCTGTTCACAGCCTTCATCGGCCTGCGCAACAGCAACCTGCGTGTGTGCGGACCCGGTCGTTTCAGGCGCGGACCGGGGGCAGAGGCGCTCAAGACAAGTGCTGATCTCGGCCAGTTTGAACGGCTTTATGATGAATTCCGTCATGCCGCACTCGCGCCACTGGCCCATCTCGGGCCCGAAAGCGTGCGCGCTGAGCCCAACGACCGGCACCTGCGGCAAGCCCTGTTCCTGCTCAAATTTGCGAATGGCGCGGGTTGCATCAAAGCCGTTCAGAACGGGCATACTTCCATCCATGAACACGAGATCGAAACGCTGCTGCCTGTATGCGTTGAGCGCGGCGTGGCCATCGCTTACGCCCGTCACCTTGACACCCAAGCGGTTCAACGCCTCAGCTAGAACCTCCTGGTTTATGGCGCTGTCATCGGCAGTGAGAACATGCAGCCCGGCAAAGCGCTTCTGAACCTGCGCACCGGCTACATTGTCCGTTCGCGCCGGCTCGGAACGCTCGGCCTTTACTGCGCGACCGGCGACAACAGCCCCGATCATTTCGCGCACATCCGACCCGGTGAAGGGAACTTCAAGCACTGCGTGGGTGTGGTCCTCGCCGGCAGCAACGTGAGGCGGAATGTGCCCAGCGCGTGCCAGCATAATGACAGCCACACCACTGCGTTCTGCGTAGGCCGCGGCCATGTTCTGCGTGCGCTCATCGCACACAACTACCCGTAACTTGCCAGGCGCTCTCGATAGACCGTCAGAATCGACGTTTTCAATAACCTCAAGACCGGTATCTTGCACCGCCCAAGCCAAGGCTGCTCTCACCGGGCCGGGTTCAAGCATGAATGCGGCAACACCGTCGAGCGCTTCGAGTTTCTCATCGGACTGAGCCTCACCGGACAGAGCAAGGGGAACCTCGAATGTGAAAGTCGCTCCATGACCGGGTTCACTTTCCAATCCCAACGTTCCGCCCATCGCATGCACAAGACGGCGGCAAATGGCTAGACCAATCCCCGTACCGCCATACCGGCGGGTCGTTGATTGCTCGGCCTGCTTGAAGGGCTCAAAAATTCCTTCCTGAGCGTCCTTGGCGATACCAACGCCGGTATCCGTCACCGAGAACCGCAACCGTGGCTCGGCGCCCGAGACAGGATCTACGCGCACAAGCACGCCACCATGCTCGGTGAATTTAATCGCGTTGCTGACCAGATTGGACAAGATCTGCATTAGACGGACCGGATCCCCCAGAACACTACGTGGCGCAGCAGGGCTGACATAGGCCGTTAGCTCCAACCCTTTTTCTCCCGCACGCTCTGCGAAAAGCCGGAGCACATCGTCGACAATTTCCTCAGGCCGGAGCGCAATGCTCTCCAATTCAAGGCGTCCGGATTCGATCTTGGAGAGATCCAGAATGTCGTTGATGACAGACAGAAGTGTTTTTCCCGACCGCACGATCACGTCGCACTGACGCTGCGCCCGGCCATCCAGATTGCCTTGCGCAAGAAGTTCCGCGGTGACAAGCATACCGTTCATGGGCGTGCGTATTTCATGGCTCATCGTTGCCAGAAATTCCGACTTCGCCCGGTTTGCAGCTTGGGCCTCCTCGACAGCCAAAGCAAGAGCGTGCGTGCGCTCCTCTACCTTGATTTCCAGCTGTTCCCTATGTCGGGCAAGCTCAACATCACGCTTCTTGATTTCGCGCATCATATCGTTGAACGCATCGACCAACTCGCCCGTCTCGTCCATGCTGGTCTTCAACACGACGCGCGAGAAATCCTTCGCATCCCGAACCTCGGCCATCGCGTGCGTCAGCTGCACGATAGGACCAGAAACCGACCGCTGCGCCCGCATCGATGCGATGAGACCGGTGACAATCGCGAGCAGCCCGGTAATCAGGCCGGCGAATAGCGTGCGTGTCAGCGTCTCATAGACTGCGGAGATGTCCGCAATCATGAAAAGCCGCCCGATGGTCCTTCCGCCGTTTCGTATCGTCGCTTGAACCGGGAGCGTACTCAGATTGAACAGACTGCGATCTGCAGTTCGGATCTGGCCGATAAGCACCCCGTTGCCGAACTGGAAACTGACCTTGCCCGAGATATCACGAACGCTGACATGCTTGATATTCGGAATTTCTCCAATGCCTTTGAGAGCGTTGGCAAGCATCCTTGTGTCGCCAGCCGCCAGCGGCTCAGACGCAGTCGCGGCGAGAGCGGCCGCAACACCTCTCAGCTCGGCGGCGCGCGCCTGAAGCTGGTGTTTGGCCTCTCGCCAAGCGCCTATGCCCGAAGCAAGCACCATCGAGGGGATGACCGCGAACAAGACGACCGCGGTCAGCTTGTTGCTTATTGATTGCTTATGCCAGTTTTTGGAAAACACGCGCGCTGAATTCCGATGGAAATAGGAACTTGTAGCCAAATTTCATTGAATTTTCATTTCAGAAGTCGCGACATCTAAGTCCTGAATTTAAGTGATGTTCAATTATTGCAGACTACAGTCTTTCCTAATCCAGGGTTGCACATCGTCCGGTCGATTTGGAGTTTAGTAATGCAGAGCCGTGTCAAAGCGGTCGAAAGAGCCATTACGGTTCTTGTCGCGGATGATGATCCAATATTCCGCCAGCTCGCTGAAAGCCGTTTGTTGCGCACGGGCTCCACAGCAGTCCTCGCAGCAGACGGAGGAGAAGCCTGGAGATTAACGCGCTCACATCCCCTCGATATGGCTATTGTCGATTTCGAGATGCCCGGCCTCGATGGTGTCGCGCTCATCCGGTGCTTGCGTAGCCACCCCGACACGCGGCATATCCCGATCATTTTGTGCACGTCGCGCGAAGACTGTTCCGCCCTTCAGGCAGCGAGCGAAGCAGGCGCGAGTTCTTTCCTCAGAAAGCCCATAAATTGGTCGTTATTTGAGCGCCACATCGAGAACTTCCTCGATTTGTGCAAGAAGTCCCAAGACGCCATGAAATCTCTGGAAGAAACACGCATTGCCATTGCGACCAAGGATGCCGAAGTTGCGAAACTCATGGGTGAATTGGACACCTTGACGCGAGCGCGCGATGCCAGCGGCGCCTTCGACACCAACATTGTTTCTCAAATCCGCGCGCGCCTTGCTAGGTTTATTGAAACTTACAAGGCGCTGAGCCCTGGATACGCTCCAGCTGCGCATATGGCTCAACAAAGTGTTCGCGCCAAATCTGCCTAAAACAATCCAACCCAAATACGTCGCATTTCGGCACAACCGCTTAGATCGGCTAAACTAGATCTGCCGAATTAATCATCTGTGTGCGGCCACGCTACTTGTTCTTAAGCGCCTCAGGCCCAAGAATTCTCGGAACAATTAGCTATTGGATTTGTTATGCGAATTTTCGCGCGAATATCGCCGATCTTGGACGATCGCGGCGTAATAGCCGTGAAATTCGCACTCGTGTTGCCGGTGCTACTTGCCGCAGTCGGATTCGCAATCGACGAGACACGCTACCTTCACCAACGCGAGGCGCTTCAACAAGCCGTCGACACCGCCGCCATGGCTGCTGCCAAGGAACTCAGCCTTTCCGACCGAAAGCGCGAAGACATATCGCAGATCGCCAATGCGCTTGTCGAAGCCTATGTGCGGGACGCGCCTTCGCGTTCGCGCGACGACATGCTGCCGGAAACGAAAACCCGCGTAACGTCCGACCCAACCGAAGTCGAGGTCACTGCGACGCTGCCGTTCCACGGCATGTTCAACAATTTCCTGGGTGTCCATTTTCCTGAGGTAGAGGCCCGCGCAATTGCCCGAGTCGTGGGACAGCCTAACATCTGCGTTCTCGGCCTGAACAGCTCCGAGCAAGGTACGATTTCGCTCGAACACAAAGCGCGAGTCACGGGCCAGGACTGCGCGGTTTACTCCAACTCCGATCATACAAACGGTCTCAAATCGAAGAACGATGCTGTCTTGTCGGCGAGCATCATTTGCACCCGCGGCGGCAAGGACGGCAAAACCGGAAACTTTTGGCCGACGCCGCTCCTCGACTGCCCGAGCTTCGATGATCCCTTGGCCGACCGGCCTGAGCCGTTTGCCGGACCGTGTGATCCCGCGGTCCCCACGCTGATCGAGTCCGATACGAGGCTGGAACCCGGAACCTATTGCGGCTTGAAGATTGCCAATGGTGCACGTGTCGATCTCGCTGATGGAATCTTCGTCTTCCGTGACGCTCCACTCATTGTCGGTGACGGATCCCAGCTATTCTCAACAGGAGCGGGCCTTTACTTCACCAACGACGCGACATTCGTTTTCGATAGTCAATCGACCATCTCTTTAGCCGCACCCAAGTCCGGCTTAATGGCTGGGCTCCTGATTTTCGGCTCACGCTCGTTGAACAGCAAACTCCAGTTCGAAATACACAGCGATGATGCGCGCGTCATGGTAGGCACGATTTACATTCCCAAAGGGGAGTTGCATATCGACGCGACGAACCCGATTGCAGACCAATCCGCCTACACCGCTATCGTGGCCGACAAGATGCGTCTATACGGTGGTCCGCACCTTGTCCTCCATACCAACTACTCCGATACCGAAGTGCCCGTGCCGGAAGGCATCCGTGGTGCCGGTCAGCCCGTGGTGCTCGCAAAATGATCCCCTTATCCAAACTTCCCCATCCTATGAACGTCCTTGTTGCGGACGACGACCCGTTGTTCTGCGCGCTCGCTAAGAACTGTCTGGTCAAGGCCGGTCATGAGGTTCGAATCGTTCCCGATGGTGCTCAGGCGCTAGAAGCACTCGCGCGCACCCGCCACCACGTGGCCGTCGTCGATCTTTCGATGCCGCAAATCGATGGATTCCGCCTGATCGCACTGATCCGGGCAACACCGGCGCTCGAAGACCTTCCGATCATCGTGCTGTCATCGCGGGGAGACGTCGCGAGCGTGGAAGAGGCGTATCGCCTGGGTGCCAACACCTTCCTCACCAAGCCGGTCGACTGGAGTGTGTTCACCTGCCATCTGAACCACGTCGTTCGGACATCAATGGCATTCGCCGAACTCAGATCCGAACTCTATGCAACCAAGCGCGAAACGGCCTGAGCCGCCGGGACTCGGCGCATTGACGTTAAGGCACGAGTGTTTTTTCTGATCGCAACAAGACTCGCGTTCAAAGTTAAACCGCGCTCGGTGGGCGACTGCGGTGACACCTCGCCTGGGTCCAACTTACTGAAAAACAAGGCATACGGCGACGTCTGCGACATACGTTAGGGTTTAGTAAAGATTTCTTAATCCTTATCGAAGACCATCAGCATCGATTGCGTTGGGATCATTGCGACCACCTCGCCCTCGCAATACCCAAATTGATGTACTAGGTTAGGGGTGAACTCGTTTGCCGCGACCACGGATGTGGCAACATCCAGGGAGAGTATTATGCGCAGACGCCTGTTTCCAGCCTTACTCGCACTGACTGCAGCTCCGGCGAATTCGCACGCTGTTGGCCTTGCGACGCAGCTGAACTGCGCCAGCGATTATTATGCTTATTGTTCCCAGCACCCGGTAGGGTCTCCCGGGGTGCGCAAGTGCATGCGCGAAAACGGTCCGCGCCTATCCAAGAGCTGCATCAGCGCCCTGATTTCCGATGGCGAGATCTCCAAAGCCCAGGTCGAGCGCACCAAAGCCAAACTGGCCTCCGACAAAGCCCAGGCGAGACAGAAGACGAAGGCCAAGATCGAGGAAGCCAAGGCTAAGACTAAGACCAAGGTCGACAAGCCCGTGGAGGCGGTTGCCGAACGCAAGGCACCTGCGAAGACCAAGCGTGAGGCCGTCGCAAAATTGACCGACGACGACACCCGCAAAGTCTCCAAGCCACAGGTCGCACCCGCGCCAAAAGTCCAGCCCGAACCCAGCGAACGTGCTACGACCAAACCCGAACTCCCGGCGCCTAAGCCCGCGGCAAGCCAAGTCGAGCCCGTGCTGACGCTCGATGAGGAGACCTACAAGGCCCTGAAGGCACGCGAGGCCTATTTCGTTGTCGAGGAAGATGACGTGACGCCTGTGGTGCGCGCAGCATCCGATTCAGCAGGAACCGACGCCAGCAACGCAACGTCTCCGGCCGACGAGGACGCCGCCGCGCAGTCTCAGAACGCCAATCCGCCCGTGTTACCAGAGAATGAAGCGAAGCCGGCTTCTGATATTATCACCCGAAGCGTGACGGTCGAAAAAGACACGTCGCCGGTAGGCACGGCCGTAGCGGAACCGCCGGCAGAAACCGCCAAGCCCGATATCGCCAAATCAGCGTCCGATCCAGCGCCCCGCGAAAGTGCCTCACGCAAGACCCAAGCCGCAAAGAAACCCGAATACCCGCCGGGTAAAATGGCCCTTGGGAGGCCGTCAACTCAGCCAAGTGTGCCTGCGGTGAAGCCAGTGCCAAGTCAGTCGCAGGCCTGG
Source organism: Hyphomicrobiaceae bacterium (assembly GCA_041397645.1). NCBI lineage: Bacteria > Pseudomonadati > Pseudomonadota > Alphaproteobacteria > Hyphomicrobiales > Hyphomicrobiaceae > Hyphomicrobiaceae bacterium. The sequence continues at coordinate 151,791 of JAWKWE010000004.1, forward strand.
CAGGAGTTCATGAACAACCGCTTCAGCGGCGGCTTCAACTATGAAGGCATGGACGCCAGCTTTTCCCGTCGCGGCCGCTGATAATTAGGGAGCGTAGCCTTCGGATCTCAACGTTCTGACGGTGATCTCGAAGACGCCATCCGCATCGATACGAACAACGTCAACAAGAGAAGACCCAACGTCAACGCCGACGCTAGTTCTCGCGGAAGATTTAGTCCTCCATCATCTAGAGGCTTCGTGAGGAAATCTCCAAATGTCGCGCCAAACGGCCGCGTAAAGATAAACGCCAGCCAGAACAAGATCACGTCATCCAACGCTGACAGATAGTGAAGGGCTACGACGACAGCGATAGCACCGGCCGCCACTAGTGCCCCTTGGATGAAACTCAAGCCCGCATCGTCGACGAGGTAGTCGCCAAAGGCTGTGCCCAGGCTGTTGGAAAAAAGCACAGCTATCCAAAACATGATCTCGTTTTCGCGACCGACCAATGGATCGACCCGCAAGCTACCCTTTCGCGCATACCAGACGGCAAGTGTAGCCGCCAGGGCTGTTATGAGGATAGCCGATCCTCCGATGTAACCGACACCCCAAGAACGATCCATAAAGTCGGAGACTTCTGTTCCAGCCGTCGTCGTCGCAACAATCGCCGTCCAAAACAGTAGCGGATGAAAATTGCTTGAGCGAATCTGAAAGAACAAGACAGTCGCGAGAATGGCAAAGGTGATCAAAAGACCGGCGTAGTAGCCCAGCCCCAGAGTCATCGAAATGAAATCCCCAGCCGTCTCCCCCAACGTCGTGGCCAGAATTTTCATGATCCAAAATGCAAGCGTCACGTGCGCTACTTTGGATGCGGAAGGCGAGATCACTCCGTCAGGGTTCATGAATGTCCACTCCGATAGCAACAAATCATTTTCGCCGACGGAGCGGCTGAAGACCTGTCTCAAACAAAAAGAGCGGCGTGGTCGAACGCCGCGCCGCTCCCTTTGCCGGGTGCCCGGATTAACATTACTTCTTTGCGACGCAGGCTTTAGCCTTTGCATCCCATGTCATACCAGCCGTCTTGGCGCATTCGGCCTTCGTCTTCGGCGCATCGGCAGCGTTGGCTGCAACCGGAGCGGAGAGAGCAACGAGCACGCTTGCAAGCACTGCAGAACCCAGAACCTTGGAAAGCATAGTACGTCTCCTGATGATATTCGTTGGACCGGTCCGTTTGACCGGCTGGGCAAAATCTCTAACCCGGCAATAGCGACACGAATCTCGCCGCCAACATACGCTTCGGTAAGGCGGACTTTGCCTGTTAGGACATACCAAAAGTTAAGTTGTGCGCCACCATCGCGCTACAGCGAGCCGTCACTTGTTGCAGCGTCCCCAGCAGGCGTTTCGCCCTTCTGAGAACGAGTACTCCCGGGTGGATGGCACGATCGATCATCTGCCGCCCCAGGCGGTTGCTCTTAGCCGAAGCATTTAACAAACGAGGTTCGATCATGAAGTCCATCATCTCCGCAGTTGCTGCTGCTTTCCTGCTCACTTCGGGCGCAGCTTTCGCCGCCGATCAGGCACCCACGACGGCAGCTCCTGCCACCCATGCGACGAAGACGACCAAGAAGCCCCACACGGCTTCGGTCCAGAGCGAAAAGTCGAAGAAGTGCTCGGCTGAAGCCGATGCTCAGAAGCTGCACGGCAAGGAGCGCAAGGCGTTCCGCAAGAGCTGCATGGCTAAGTCCGCCTAAGGCTTCGCCTCTACAGGCTTTTGCCTAAAGGTTGCGCCGGCATGCTCTCCCAGTGGGCCGGCGCAACCTGTTGTTTCGGAAGATCTCCGACTCTCATCGCTAACATCCGGACCCGCAGCTGCATCCCCCAGCCCTCTGGGCGCCGAGAACCGCTTTTCGCGGCGCGATGACGACTTGACGAGCGACATGGTGGGTGGATTCTGCTAGATGCTGGAGGGTGATCGGTGAGCGAGATGCGAATACTTGTTATTGAAGACGACTCCCAAACTGCAAATTTCGTCCGTCAGGGCCTTGTCGACGACGGCCATAGCGTCGATGTCGCGCGTGATGGCTCGGAAGGTTTGAAACTGTCCGTCGTCAATCCTTATGACGTGTTGGTCGTCGACCGAATGCTTCCTGGTCTGGATGGCCTCTCCATCGTCAAGGAACTGCGCCGCGCCGAAGTCAATTCATCTGTGCTTTTCATCACTTCACTAGGCGGTATCGACGATAGGGTCGAAGGCCTCGAAGGCGGCGGCGACGATTATCTAGTCAAGCCATTCGCACTTGCCGAACTGAAGGCGCGCGTCAACGCCCTCGGCCGCAGGCCGGCTATCAAATCCGAAGAGACGGTTCTTCGCGTGGCCGATCTTGAGCTTCATCTAATCCGCCGCGAGGTGATCCGTGCCGGACAAACCATCGAATTGCAGCCGCGTGAATTCAAGCTGCTTGAAGTTTTAATGCGAAACAAGGGCCGCGTGCTCACACGTTCGATGCTCTTGGAGCAGGTCTGGGATTTTCACTTCGATCCCAAGACCAGCATTGTCGAGACGCACATCAGCCGGTTGCGGGCAAAGGTAGATCGCGCCTTCGACAAACCACTGATACGAACGTTGAGAGGCGCTGGTTACGCAATCAATGACTACGCATAGACTGACCCGGCGCACTGCATTTCGCGTTGCGGCCACATTTGCCGGTCTCTTCGCCGTAACGATGAGTTCTATTTTCGCAATCCTCTATCTCGTCATCAGCACAGACCTGACGAACACCCTCAAAGATCAGATTGATGACCTGCGCGAGACCTTCGTCGAAGTGGGTGCCACCGGCGGACGCAGCGGCCTTGCCGCAACTGTTGCGCGCCATGCCAACGCCACACAGCCCGACGACAACATCGTGCTTCTGACCGACCTAGACGGCAACTATCTCGCCGGAAACATTCTCGCCATTCCACGCTTCCATTCCTGGAAGACCATCGCCTGGTCCAAGCTTCCGTTTCTGCGACGCTCTACCCAGAACACAAGCAGCGATGCGGTATTGGGAAGCTGGACCAAGTTGAAGAATGGCTATCTGTTCGTTGCAGGTGGCAATGGCGACATCAAAGACGTGCAGGCGATACTTCTCGACGGCCTCGGTTGGGCCGTGGGACTTACCGCCTTCTGCGCCGTTCTCGGCGGTCTCATTCTTGGTTTAAGCGCACAACGGCGCGTCGACGCGATGGAGAGTGTTCTAGACTCATTTGCTCACGGCAACCTCTCCGTCCGGATCCGCAGAAGTGCGTCACGCGATGATCTCGACCATGTCGCCGAGCTCATCAACAGCACGCTGGACCGCCTGCAAACCCTGATCGGCAGCGTCAAACAGGTTACAACAGACATCGCCCACGACCTGCGCACGCCCATCAGCAGGATTCGCCAGAAACTCGAACTTGCGCAGCAGTCCCAATCTTCCGACCCCACGCACTATCAGGCCGCCATCGACACGGCACTCGACGACATCGATCAAGTCGTCGAAACGTTCGAAGCCCTGCTTCGCATCGCCGAAGTAAGCTCAGGAGCCCGCAAAGCCCGTTTCGTTGATGTAGACCTCAAGACAGTTCTGGATCACGTCATTGAAGCGCTCGAACCGGTCGCTGAAGATCACGAGCATCGGCTCGTATCAAAAATTGACAGATCAATACGGGCACACATCAAAGCCGATCGCCAACTATTGAATCAGCTGTTCGTCAATCTATTGGAAAACTCAATCCGTCATTGTCCATCCGGCTCCCGCATCACGATATCTCTCAATCGTTCGAATGATGACATCACCGTGCACGTTTCTGACAACGGGCCCGGCATCCCCGAAGCTGAGCGCGCCAATGTTCTGCGTCCCCTCTATCGTCTGGAAAAAAGTCGGACAACGCCAGGTAGCGGGCTGGGATTAAGCCTTGCGTCTGCGATAACCGATCTGCATGAAGGAACGCTGTCACTGCACGATAACGCACCAGGCCTCGACGTCTGCGTACGCTTCCATGCCAATGCCGCGGAAGCGAGCATCTAAGCGCGTGCGTCGCGTACGCGGCTTGGATCATTTCAGCATTGCGACCACATCGGCATGACCGAACGCGAGGGCAATATCGCTTGCTTTCTCGCGCTTTTTGTTGCGCAGCGAAAGATCGGCACCGGCAGATAGAAGTTGCTTCACGATGGCCGCGTTGCCTTCCTGGGCTGCAAACATCATCGCGGAATAGCCCATCGCATTGCGCGCGTTCACGTCGACGTTCATCGCGATGAGTTGCGCGACCACATCCGGCATGTTCGACTTGGCTGCAAGCATCAGTGCCGTATTTCCATTGTTGTTCGCTTTGTCAACTGTCCGGATGTTTTCGAGGAGGACTGGCGCGGCATCACGCACGCCCCGCGCCAACGCGCGCATGAGCGGTGTATCTCCATTCTCGTCAGCGACTTCGACGTCCGCTCCCTGGGCGACCAGATAGCGTATTGCTCCCTCATTGCCCTTGTCGGCCGCAAACCAAAGCGCCGTCTCGCCTCTCGCTGTCCTAGAGTCGAAAGCCACGCCTTGCGATCCAAGAGAACCAAGAACACGGGCGTCGCAACTTTCAGCCGCTCGCATCAAGAGCGTCTGTCCATTCATTTCCTGTCCGGCGCGCGCACCTTTGGAGACGAGGTTGGCGACCATGTCGGCGTCGCACGCGCGCGTCGCCATGTCGAGGACGGTTGCGCCAGCCGCGTCGCGCCTATTTACATCGGCCCCCATAGCGACGAGCCTGGCAACTACTGCGCCACGCTTGTTTGAGGCCGCCATCATGAGCGGCGACTCCCGTCGATTGTTCATGGCATCGACGTTCGCACCAGCGGCTGCGAGAGCCTCGACAATCGCTAAGTGCCCGGCCATGGCTGCAACAGCGAGCGCTGTGTTGCCGGCAGCGTCTTTCTGTTCCAGTTCGACCTTGGCGGCGATGAAACGCACAACCAATTTCTCCCGGCCGCGCCAAGCCGCGTCGACGAATGGAGGCATGGTGCCGTCTGCTATTGCAGAGGATGTGAGCAACTCGGGCGAAAGCTCGGAACGTGCGCCAGCCTTCTTGGCGGTCTCTGCCTGGCGTTCCGGATGGACCGCTTGATTTTCTGTAACGGTTCGTTCTTTTGCGCCGCGAGCGGTATTGATCTCCGCCAAAAGCCTGATCGCCTGTTCGTGGTGCGCGAGTGCCGCCGCATTCAGCCAGTTACGCGCGGCCGCAACATTGACGGCCGCACCTCTGCCCGACAGATACATCGTGCCGAGACTATAGGCTGCACGGATATGACCACCTTCGGCGGCGCGCTTCATCCATTTGAAGGCAAGTGCGTCGTCCTGTGCGACCCCACGCCCGGCACGATAGAGCGAAGCCAATTGATATTGTGCTTCAACGTCGCCGGCTTTGGCGCGACGCTGGAGCAGGGCGGCCGCCTTATCGAAAGCACCAGATCGCAGAGCACTATCGATCGCAGCCTCACCCGGTTGTGGTGTTGCCGATTGCGCGCGGATATCCCCCGCCGAATGGAAGATCGTGGCGACACCTAACGAAATCATCGAGGCATAAAGCTTAAGCCGTTCCATACTTCGTCTCTATCTTAACACCCATGCTCCTCAGGAAATCGGTCGGGAGTATGCCACCGGCACACACGATCACCGCATCGTTGGGCCAGACCTTCTGCTGGCCACCGCATGCGAGCACCACGCGATCCGGCAGGATCTGAGTGACCTGCGAAGAAAGCAGCACCTCAATGCGGTGCTTTCGCACCGCCACCTCAATGGCGTTACGATTTTTCGTCTTTGCTCGTGCAAAGCCATCGCCGCGATAAGACAGCGCCACGCGCGTTCCCGGTTCAGCCGCGAGGCTTAACGCAGCTTCGAGCGCGCTGTCTCCACCGCCGACGACGAGCACGCTCTTCCCCCGATATTGTACAGGGTCCACCAGACGGTAGACGACTTTCGGCAGGTCCTCGCCCGCGACGCCAAGCTTGCGCGGCGTTCCCCGGCGGCCAACGGCAAGCAGCACCGCGCGCGTCAGATAGTTGCGTTGAGTTGTCGTCAGCGAAAATCCGCCCTCGATGACGTTTACTGCCTCGACACGCTCACGCTCGCGAATTCGCAGGCCGGCATCGCGCACGACTTTGTGCAGGAAGCTCATCAGCTTTTCCTTGCTCACCTCCTTGAAGGACATCTCTCCTGCAAGCGGCAGCACAGCCGGGGCAGTCATTACCACTTTCCCGCGCGGAAAATGCGCAATCGTTCCGCCGAGCGTCTCCTGCTCCAGGGTCACAAATCGCAGTCGCCGCTCAATAGCTCCGAGACTGGCTGAAATGCCCGCCGGACCGCTTCCCACAATCACGACATCGAGAAAGCCCGCCCGGCTCGGCGGTAGCTGCGCAATTGACGCTATTGCTTGCCGGCCCTGTTCGACCGCGTTTCTGATCAGGCCCATACCGCCAAGCTCTCCGGCGATGTAGATGCCTGGAACATTTGTCGCGAAATCCGGCCCGACCGAGGGCAAATCAACACCGCGTGTCGACGTTCCAAACACGAGCGAAATGGCGCCGCGCGGACATGCTGTCTTGCACGCTCCGTGACCAATACAATTGGACGGCGCCACCAACTCAGCCTTACCGTCGATAATCCCTAGAATATCTCCCTCGGGACAAGCGTTGATGCAAGCCCTGCAGCCCACGCACAAACTCTGGTCGATGACCGGATGCAAAGATGCGGGCTCTAGCAGCCCCACCTCCTTAGCTTCGGCCAGAACCCTAAGACTTCTCACCTCAGCCCTGCGTCGCGAGAGGAGATAGCCGCCCCAAATCGCTATCAGCGGTAGCCCATAAAAGATGACAATTGGATCGACGGTCATGCTGCTATCGCACCAGCCACCAAGCTCAGTTCGCCGTCGCGCCGGGATGCGTCGTCGCATCAGACGCGGGTGCGGAAGGACTAATCGGCACAGAAGGTCTATCAGCTTGTTGTGCGACACCCGTTGGCGCGGCCTTTTCCTTGGCCAGACTCAACGCCTGCTTCAGCTCCGCGTTCTCCGGCTCAATCTGCAAGGCATGTTCATAGGCCTTCACTGCGTCCGCGGGACGTTGCGTATTAAGATACGACCAGCCCAGCATCGTCCAACCCTTGACATCATCTGGGCTGGCCTCCAGTCGCTGTACGAGGCGAGAAATCATGGTCTCGACATCTGGCAGAGACGGATTTGCCGCCGCGCCTCCTTCCCCCTCGCTCAGCGCAGCGATGGTTTGTTGTTTATCGGCAATTCGCGCGGCATAGGCCCGAAGAGAGTCTAGAGCACGCGCGCTCCTCTCCTCGTCACTCTTGTCCTCCATGCTGAAGGATGTTTCGGCACTCGCTGTCGCTGTTGTCGGGGCGTAGCGAGCCCAAGAGATTTGATCATTGCCTAGGAGAAACGTAATCGCTGACACGCTAGCGAGCATGATCATCATGCTGTTTGCGAAAACGGGACGCGCTCTCACCCATCGCAACAAAAGCTTCAGACCGTTGTTGAAACGCAGAATACTGAGAACCGCAAAGAGCGTTGCGGCAACGGAACCAAAAATCGCAAAAGTCAGATCGAATGGCATAGCGCCTCTCCCATCGCACAACAAAATGCTCAAGCTGCTCCGTCGCGCGAACGCGCGAAATCGTAAGCGGCTAGTGATGGCTCGATGCATACCCGCGTCGAAAACGCGAAGCGGCGCCGCTTATTCCCGAACCATCTCACACATGACGTTCTTGTCATTTGTTTTAGCTCACGAAAGCTTCGTCGCGCGTCACGGTCCCGCCACGATTAAAGTGCTGTCAATGAGCCGTCGAGCGCGACTGCATACCCAAATCGCAGCGAATGTTCGGCATGAATTTGAAAGCTGTCATTCGCATCACCATCGTTCAAATCGCGAGGGATGCAATTGCCAAATTCCGCTACAATGGATATCGGTGCAGATGCGATCCGTGAAGGGTTCGGAGTGTTGCCTCCGCCTCTTCCGCCCCAGCTTCAAGACTCCTGGAACGCATCACGCAAGCCGAATGCGTTACGACAAAAAGGCTTCGCGCATTATCTGAAACGCCCGTTACTGCAAGCAGGCCCGCTGCTATTCGCCGTCGGCGTCGTTGGCGCCCTCGTATACGCATGGACTGTCCGAGACGAAGGCCATTGGACTGCCGAGAACGGCCTTGGCTATGCACTTGGCATCATTGGGAGCGTAATGATGCTTGCGGTCTTTCTTTACCCGATGCGCAAGCGGTTCCCGTCCTTAGACTTCCTTGGTCGAGTGAGCTGGCTTTTTCGCCTCCACATGATCCTGGGTATCCTTGGGCCAATGCTCATCATTTTACACTGCAATTTTAGACTCGGATCGATGAATAGCCGCCTAGCGCTCTTCACTATGTTGACCGTAGTCGCAAGCGGCATCGTCGGGCGCTATCTCTACTCACAGGTGCACCGCGGCTTGTACGGGCGACGAGCCGAGGCGCGCGACATTCTCGAAGACATCGAGATTCTGAAAGACCAACTCGGTCTCGATGTTTCTGGCTCCGGCACCGTTTTTTCCGCTCTCGATCGACTGAACAATGCTGTTTCGCGGCCACGAAAATCGACACTGAGCGCTTTGACCTCTGCCGCCACGATCGGCATACGCGCACATTTCATCCAACAAAGCGTCATGCGAGACGCAACAAAAGCGATTCAGCGGAACGCTCGCAAGAACCGTTGGTCACGGCGTCGGCGGCGCGAACAGATCGCAACATTTCGTTTACATGCGAAAACCTACTTTGCCGCCGTAAAGAAGGCTGAGCGGCTTGCACTTTTCGAACGGCTCTTCGCGCTTTGGCACATCCTGCATATGCCGCTGTTCATTATGCTGGTCATGTCGGTTATCTTCCACATCGTTGCCGTTCACCGATACTGATGACGCCCTGGCTACCGCGATGCGATCCGTCCGCTTAGTCCTGGTAATCAGCATGGCAATAGCCTTGTTGGCCACGTGCGCCGCCAGGGCCGAGAGCCTGTTTGAGAAGCTGGTCACGCCTGGCGATGTCATCGAAGGTCATGCCAAGTTCGAAAACAAGTGCGAGAGCTGCCACGAGTCCTTTTCCAAAGAAGGCCAACGACGGCTCTGCCTCGATTGTCACAAGGACATCGCCAAAGACATCAGCGCAAGGACGGGTCTTCATGGCAAGCGACCGGACATTGGGAAAGTCGAGTGCAAGCACTGCCATACGGATCACAAGGGCCGCAAGGCTGACATCCTCCAATTCGACCCGCAAACATTCAATCACAAGTTCACCGACTTTGAGCTGATTGGCGCGCACAAAACCGTGCAATGCGATAGTTGCCACTCCCGCGAGAAGAAGTATCGCTCAGCGCCCCTGACCTGCATTGGCTGTCATAAAAAGGATGATCGGCACAAAGGCGCGCTAGGGGACAAGTGCGCCGGATGCCATAATGAACAAAGCTGGGCAAAGCAAAAAACTTTCGATCACGCAAAGACGCATTTTCCACTGGAAGGCGCGCACAAGAACGTCAAATGTGCGACTTGCCACGTAGGCGAACGTTACAAGGATCTGCCGCGAGCGTGCATTTCCTGTCACCGCGTCGACGACGTGCACCAGGGCCGCTATGGCGAAAAGTGCGAACGCTGCCACGGCTCTTCTAAGTGGTCGACGGTGCGTTTCGATCATGAGAGGACCAAGTTTCCACTCAAAGGCGGACATCAGAAAGTCAAATGCGACAAGTGCCACACCGGCGACCTGTTCAAACAGAAGCTGTCTATCGAATGCGGTGCTTGTCACAAGAAGAACGATCCCCACAAGGGGCAGTTGGGTGAACGCTGTGCGCGCTGTCACACCGAAGCCGGATGGCGCAAGAAAGTCGAATTCGACCATGACCTAACGCGATTTCCGCTCATCGGCCTGCACGCGACGGTGCCGTGCGAAGAATGCCATCGCTCGAACACCTTCAAAGATGCGCCACGTGCTTGCGAAAGCTGCCACAAGGATAGTCATCATCAGGGCAAGTTAGGTCCCGTCTGTTCTCGTTGCCACAATCCAAACGGCTTCAAGCTCTGGATATTCAATCACGATCAACAAACGACATTCGCACTCACGGGTGCGCACAAGGGTCTTACCTGTCACGCCTGTCATAAGTCTGCTGCCGTACAAAAAGTATCAGCCCCGACAACCTGCTTTGGATGTCATCAAAGCGATGATGCACATCGCGGCGCCTTCGGCCGTGCGTGCGAGAATTGCCATACGACGGAAACGTTCAGACAACGTCGTCAGAGATAGTCGTCTAGACGCAGACGATGTCCATCGCCCTCAAAAAGGAATATCTCCCGACCCGAACCGTTATCACGACAACCAGTTGAAATTGCACACCAATACTTGAACGTTTGATTACAGAATAGTCATTTTCGCAAGGCCTTGAAAAAGCTCGGTGCTCTCGGGGGAAGCAGCGAATTATGACGTGAGCGCAAGGGGGAAAGCATGAAGGCAGCGAAAATCTTCGCCGCGTTTTTCTTCGTGCATGTCTGCGCTCTGATGGCATTGTTCTCAAGCTCTGTCGAAGCGCAACAGGCAGTTACCGGCTTCGATCACCGGCAGACCGGATTTCCTCTGTTGGGCGCGCATGCCAGCGCCGACTGCGAATCCTGCCACGTTGGCGGACAGTTCAAAGGCACGCCCTATAAGTGCAGCCTGTGCCATAACGGCTCGCGCGCAACGGGAAAGCCGAACGGTCACCCACCGACGAGCGAGAATTGCGAGGCTTGTCATTCCGCGAGCGGTTGGTCTCAAACGCGATACGACCATCGAGAGGCAAATGCTCCGTGCATGTCATGCCACAACGGCTCGGTGGCGCGCGGCAAGCCATCGAACCATGTTCCAACGACACAGCCTTGCGAGGCGTGTCATAAGAACACGCTCATGTTCACAGCCACATCGTTCGACCACTCCGGCATCACCACCGGGTGTGCGAGTTGCCATAACGGCTCGACGGCTCGCGGCAAACCTGTAACCCATGTGCCCACCGCCGCGGCCTGCGAAACCTGCCACCGCTCAACGTTGACTTTCGCGGGCGCGAGGTTTGACCATTCTGGAACAACATCGGGCTGCGCCACCTGCCACAACGGCACCACAGCAACCGGCAAGCCGCAAGGCCACGTGCAGACTTCGCAGGCATGCGAGACATGCCATAAGTCTACGACGACGTTCGCAGGTGCCGCGTTCAACCACTCCGGCATCACGTCAGGCTGCGCCACCTGCCACAACGGCACCACAGCAACCGGCAAGCCGCAAGGCCACGTGCAGACGTCGCAGGCGTGCGAGACATGCCATAAGTCTACGACGACGTTCGCGGGTGCCGCGTTCAACCACTCCGGCATCACGTCGGGCTGCGCCACCTGCCACAACGGCACCACAGCAACCGGCAAACCGAAAGGCCACGTGCAGACTTCGCAGCCGTGCGAGACATGCCACAAGTCTACGGTGACCTTCGCCGGGGCCTCCTTCAATCACTCCGGCATCACCTCAGGATGCGCGACCTGTCACAACGGCACGACCGCTACAGGCAAACCGAAAGGCCACGTGCAGACTTCGCAGCCGTGCGAGACATGCCACAAGTCCACGGTGACCTTCGCCGGGGCAGCGTTCAACCACTCAGGAATTACCTCGGGCTGCGCCACCTGCCACAACGGCACCACCGCAACAGGCAAGCCGACCAATCACCTGCCAACCTCGCAACCTTGCGAAACCTGTCACCGAAGTACGCTCACGTTCGCTGGAGCGCAGATGAGCCACACGGGCATCGTGTCGGGCTGCGCGACTTGTCACAACGGGGTCTACGCCCGCGGCAAACCGAATGACCATCCACGAACATCGGCACCGTGTGAGCAATGCCACAATACTCGGAGTTGGGATCGGTGAAACGCGACGAACGATCATACTGCCGCGTGCTCCGAGCCTGTCTCGCTGTCGCTGCTTGCATGTTCGCAGCTGCCCCCGGGACGACCGCGCGTGCAGAGCCTGCTCTCGACCGTGTTCTTTCAGGTGTCAACGTGGGTGGCAGCGGAAAATGCACACTACTCGACATCGGATTCAATCTGCGTGTTCGCTATGTGAGCCATTTCCCAACCGTCAAGGGGCAGGAACTGCGCATCCTGCTGCGCGCCATTGATGGACCTCGGGCCGCCGCCGAAATGCTTTCACGACGCGAGGCTTTGCGCCCACCCGAAATCAAGAACGCATCCATTCGGGCGATTTTCTTCGAGGCCGGCAACGCGGCTGGGCCGGCGCTCGTTGTGCAGTTTGCAACGCCTGTCTATTACGATGTGGCGCAAGGCGGCGATTTCCAGAGCATTGTCGTGGCGGTTTCCGGCTCCAAACCCTCGGCCTCCTGTAAGCCGATTTCGCCGTCCCGCAACCTTGGCGGCTGGTCGACAAGCGTCTCTCGCAGCAACGGAGATCGCATCGCCATGTCTCCCGTCAGAGCCCATCACCCAAAGGCAGGCACGGCGACCCCGGAGCAAGTCAAACAGGCTGCCGCCGCCTTGGACGAGGGGCGTGCCGCGATGCGCAAAGGTCAATACGACAAAGCGATTGCGATTTTCACCAAAGTCCTGAACCTGCCCGAAACTCCCTTTAGCGCCGACGCCCAGGAATATCTTGGCGTTGCATATCGCAAGGCGGGCGCGACAGATAAAGCGCGCGCAGAGTTCGAAGACTACCTCGCACGCTACCCATCGGGCGACGGAGCCGAGCGCGTCCGCCAGCGCCTCGCTGTCATTGTCACGGCAACAGCCGACGCCTCGGAGTTGCTCGAGAGCGCTCGTAGCAAGGCTGCGGTTGATGATGGTACACGCACATGGACCGTGTCTGGGAGCGCATCGCAATTTTACATTCGTGATGACAGCTTTCGAACGCTGCGCGATCCTTCGCTACCGCTCGATATTAATGCGGACCTCGACACCCACCGCGTTCATCAGAATGATCTCTTATCGACGCTGGACGCGATTGCTACCTGGAGCGGTGGTGGCACGAAATCGAAACTGCGCTTCTCTGGCACTGAGGAGCACAGCTTCTCCGACGAAGATGACATCATCAGCGTCGCCGCGCTCTACCTCCAGTCGTCCGTTTCCGACTGGGGCTTCGAAGGCCGCATCGGCCGACAGACGCTGAATTCAGGCGGCGTGCTGGGCCGTTTCGACGGCGTATATGCGAGCTACGCACCAAACGAACTGTTCCGCTTTGGCGCCGTCGCCGGATCGCCGGTGCTGCGACGGAGCGACGACCCGTTCTTGGATGAGCGCTATTTCTACGGTGGAAGTATCGACATCGGACAGTTGTATGGCGGCTTGGACTTCAGCGTGTTCGCTGTTGAGCAGCGTGACCGTTCGATCCTGGACCGGCGTGCCGTCGGTGCCGAGTTCCGCTACAATAGCGCCAGTATTTCTTCGTTCGGCACTCTCGACTATGACATTCACTATAACGAACTCAACGCAGCCGTGCTGAACGGCACGTACACATTCGCTGACAAATCTACGCTATTTGCCGCTTATGAATATCGCAAGTCACCATATCTCTCGACATGGACCGCATTGCAGGGACAAATCTATCCCACGCTCTACGAGATGCTTCGCAACACAACATTGCAGCAGGTGGAACAATACGCCATTGATCGAACTGCCGCCTTCACAACAGCGTCGGTCGGCTTCTCACACCCGATCAACAGTACGTTCCAGGTAAGCGCCGATGCCACTGTGACAAATCTCGAGGGCACGATCATGTCCGGCGGCGTTGAAGCGATCACGGGCACAGGAAACGAATACTTCTATTCGGCTCAGCTCATCGGCAACAACGTATTCGCCAACGACGACCTCATGATCGCCAGCGTTCGCTTCGCCGATCTTGCGCTGTCTAACTACTACGTTCTTGATTTGAGCGCCCGTTACCCTCTGATCGACAATCTAAAGATCAATCCGCGACTGAGGCTCGGCTACCGGACAGGCGACGTCGACAATCTCGTCGAATATTCCGTCCTGCCGTCGGTTCTCGTGGACTACTACTTCACGCGCGACATGAGCCTCGAATTCGAGGTCGGCGCCGATTGGCGAACCTCAAAGCAAAATGGAATCGAGGAAACATCGACCGAACTCTTCTTCACCGTTGGCTATCGCTATGACTTCTACGCGGATGGCCAGATGAATAACCAATCCCGCATAACACCCTATGGCGTCGGCGCCCTGCCACAGCAACGCTAGGGGTCACCGCGATCAAATCGGGCCGCTTTCACAATTCGACGATGACGTTGATCGCATCGCTCCATTTGAATTGCGAGCGCGCATAGCCTTGCGATGTTACGGACTCAAATTGCGATAGGAAAGGTCGGAGCATTTAACAAACCAATTTCCGCCACGAATTCCGCATCTTATTGGAGCGGGGAGATGCCACTTCAATCTGAAGAGAGGTATCGCATGTCCGAGCATTTGGAACGCCATAGTCGCTCACCACTCGGATGCGCAGCACAAGTGGAGGACGGGCGATGACAATCGTTCTCGACTGGATCTGCGTGTTCTCATTTCCCGCTGCTGTCGCGGTTACCGTGTGGACGTTGTTCAGGCGGACGTTCAGCCCCACCGATCAGGTCTCGTCCGTCGTCGAGTCGCTCATAGGCGGCCAGACAGCCAACGCCTCACAACGCCAATGCAATGCTCCGACCCATTCCGATACTCAAAAGGTCCTAGCACGCAGCGACATCTCCGCCCCGGCGAAGATGCTGTCAGTATTGCTCTTCACATTTCTTGTCGGCCCATCGTCGGAAGCTGAAGCAGCGCGCTTCGAGTTCGATCAGCGACGAACAGAAGTTCGCTTCACATACAAAATGGCATATTCGACCCAGCGCGGCCGCTTCACCAAGGTGAGCGGCACACTGGACTATGACGAGAACACCCCAGAAAAGAGCAAGATCCACGCATCAATTCGGACAGCCAGCCTCACCACGGGCGAAGCACTCGTAGACAATGAACTAAAAGGTTCGTCGTTTTTCAACGTTGAAGAATCCCCCGTTATCGCCTTCAAAAGCCTTACCGTGAAGCCGCGGTCGCCGACGGCGGCGCAAGTGGTGGGTGAAATAACCATCAACGGCATTACGAAGCCCGTCACCCTGGACGTTAGCCTCAACCCGCACGACGATCCCGCCTTGAAGTATGATGAAGGCGCACGCCAGTTTATTGCTACGACGCGAATTCAACGCAGCGCCTTCAACATGACTTCGTACCAGTCGATGGTAGACGACGAAATCGAGATTGAAATCGACGCGATCGTGCGGCCAAAATAGTATCGACATATTATCGACGGCGGCGTCATTTAAAATGTCGCCGCCCTATGCTTTTCACTCAGAATTTTCGGCGCATCTCGAACCGGATACCGAAGCTGTCATCAGCGCTTTCCTTGAACTGATAGGTGGCATCAGCGCGAAACAGCCACGCGCGATCCAGGGGAATTTGATAGCGCGCGCCAATTGCGTATTGCGCATCCTGCGCGCCAATACCGTCCTGCTCGAGCGGTTGTACGGTCGCGACTTCGAATACCAATTGCTGGTCGAGATTGAACAAATACTGCAACCCGATCGCCCCACCCCACGCGTTGGAAGCGGTGTCGTCCAGCTTGGGGTAGCCCGTCAGTGCGTCAGTTTCAAAATTGATACCGACGTTCTTCAAAATGCCGGCACCGTTGCCGTCTACCAAGGGCTTCGGATCCCCGAATCCTACAAAGAAGTTGGCATAGGGCAGCAGGGTACTCGGGAGGCCGGTTATCAGGCTATTCTCCGAGATGATTGCAAAGCCGTCGCCACGCTCGCCAGACCCGTTACCCTCGCCAAAGTTGGCAAAAAAGCGCGTCGAATTCGAAATCGTATTGGCGTAGCGCCGGCTATATGCGGCAGTCAGATAATTTTCGAGTAGTCCGTCCCGCTCGCCTGTTCCCTGTAGCAGGCCATATCCTGCTTCGATATAGCCACCCCAGGCGTCTATGAACGTAGTGATCCCGTACACATTGGCATCGTGCTTGTCCGCCTTGCCGTCTGCGCGAACGACACCAGCATTGTCGACGTTATCGAACGCGCCAAACACTGTAATGTCAAAATTGGAAAGCCCCAGCGCCGCCGAGTTTTTCGCAGGGATCGTGAACGCACCTCCGAGAATGGCGTCGTTCGCCCAAATCCCATTCTGTAGGAAAAGGGGAAAGAGCCCGACTGTAAAAGGGAGATCGAAGCTCGGATAGCTACCTGTCGCGCCAGCGTAAATTGACGCTATATCGCCTTCAAAAAAGAACGTTTGCGGATTGGGATCAAACTCGCCAGTGAATTTTCCATCTCCGTCCGCGCCACCAAATTCAAAACGCGTAAAGCGCACATTGTCCTCCTGAATCGGAGTAAAAAAGGCATGCAATCTTTCCGTCGCGGTGAGCTTAAGATCCACGTCAATGTTGAGACGGGTTGCAACCTGAGCGATGTCCTTACCGTTATTGGAATTGTAGGCAACTGCCGTGCGCCAGTCTCCATAGACTGAAAGCCCGGGAAGCAGCGGATTGAGCTTGCCGAGAATAGTGCTGCTCTCGTCATAGGCACCTGAGGTATATTGCTGGCGTCCGATCTCAAGCAGCGGTCGCGGCGGGTCAACAGCAGTTTTTCCGCCATAGATCTCTGCTTGTTCGGCCGCATTGTACTTGGCGTCGTAGCTCGGGTCCGGACGAAACGCGCTCGATGCGTGCTTGCTCTTTTTCTTTTTTTTGCTCTTGGGAACGACGGTTTCCTGGTCTTTGCGGTTTCCACCTGCCCCGTCGTCGTGCATCTGTTGGGAACCATCCGCGCTCGAAGATTGGCTTTGCGCGGCCGCCGGCGCGGCAAAGGATCCGCCCGACGACATCATGAAATGGCCGCCGCCAACCATCAAAGACACGATAGCTGTGGCCGTTCTCGCGGCCATGGCACGCGGAGTCTTTGCATCATACGTCATCAAGAAGTTCCACTCCGCGCCTCGCGCCAGCTGTCTCTGACAGGAAGCTTCAAAGAGTGCTTCGGCCCCGTATTCTTGAAGCCGTGAGGCGGCCCCAACTCCGAAACGCCCGTGTTTGCGTTATTCAACCCTTTACGTGGACGTCGACCTCGAAGGTATGAAAGTCCATGATCCGCTCATTCATGTTCTGCTCCATCGCACGTGTCGCGCCGACGAAGCGCATGAAGTAGATCGGCTCTGCACGGCTGCGCATCCGGAAGGCAAGGCGATACGTGCCTGGCTTAATGATGAGACGACCAGGAACTTCATACTTCGCTAGTTTCACGCCGAGTGGCGCCAGCGAGTGGTTCTCCATGCGCACAAGCGGCGGATGATTGAGAACCGTCGTTGGTATGCCGGGCGGTCTCAGATGCGGCAGCGGATCGACGTCGAAGTTGACGGGGAGGTACATCTCGCGATCGGTTCCTTTGACATTCGTGGTCAAGAACTTGGTCTGGAAATTCACGAGCTGCTGGTCAGTACCGATTCGCCCGGCAGCGACTTCAAGGCTGTGCAGGTCCGCCATGTCGCCATTTGCATCGACATACCCGGACTCCCAAATGTTCGCCCCATCAGGATCGACAAGCGCCACGTTCACCCAAAGCTGCGGCTGCGCGCCCAGCGAGCCGGACGGAAGATTGTGCCCGGTGTTGGTATTCTTGATCTTGTAAGAGAAGACGAAATCCCGCCCCACCGATGGCGTCCCTTCGATAAACGGACCATCGACATTGGTGCCGTTCTCCATAACCTGCTTGCGAATTTTGTCTCGCTCGTCGAGCTTGGCGATATTCTCGTCGATGATTGCGCGTGCGTCTTCCCGATCCAGCGCATCCGCCCAGCGCTTGGGAAATTTCGGTCTGATTTTCTTGTCGGCGACCTTGTCTTCGAAAGCTGCCGTACCCCAGCCCGCCCGCCAATCGAACAGCAGCCAATCCTCGATGCCGATGGCCTGCGCCTTCGGATTATGTGGAAAGATGCCGGGGTGGGCGATGGAGTAGCCCGGTCCGATAAACCGATGATTGGCGTGCTTGCGCCCCGGATTGATCTTCTTGCCGCCGACGATCGCTGAGGGTGCCGTACCATATCCTTCAGGCTTGCCCGGCACTTTGCCCATATGGCAGTCCTGACAGGTAACGCCGGCTTTGCGTGCAGGGCTATCGCGATATTGATCCCAGACGACTTCGAGTTTGATACCGAGGTTTACCGCTACCTGGTGACAACTCACGCAGAACTCTGACTTCGTAATCTGATCGTTCGGGATCATCCCCTTGTGGATTCGGTTACCGCGCTCTTTCTCGCTGGTAGCAACAGTGAATGTTTCTTTATTCTTGATTACATCGTTGATGACGCTCTTCTCGCCGCTGCCATACACAGGTTCGAAAATCTTGCCCGGTTCGACGCGACGTTCGCCGTTGACCTTGCCGTAATGCTCCTTGACCCTGTGACAAGTGATGCATGTGACGCCTTCTCGCGATATCGGACTGCGCTTCCACAGCGGCGTTTCGCGATTCTCCCCAAGCTGCGTGCCGACTTGCTGGTGACAACGCACGCAGAACGTCCCCACCGTTCCTTGTGTGAGAACCTGGAACTTCTGTTCAAATTTGTGAAACATCGGAGAAATAGATGCGTAGGCATGATTGGACGAAGACCACTCTTCGTAGATCTGCTTGTGACATTCACCGCATTGGGCAGCTGTGGGATAGACACTTTCGTCACTCTCAGCGCCTGCACGGTCAGCCTGACTGTCGCTGATGCTCGTATCCGCTTCACTTTTTCCGGCATTATCTGACCCAGCCTGAACGATCGATGATTGCAAAAGCAGTGGCACAGCGACTAGAGCTGCGACATGCGCGAGAGATATGAGCGAGACGGTGACAGGACTTCTCATTTGCACACACTCTCTCCCCTACGCAGCCAGATGTCGCAGCGCCTCCGCCTGCTGCGATCGTCTGTCATCCGCGCTCAGTTGCTGAACTCAGGTGAAGATCTTCAGATACCAAAAAGGGCGGTCATATGACGAGGAGGGTTGATTCAATTCCAGAATTGACATCAACTTTCGCGTCCGCTCATTGCAGTATTGCAATTTCTGCTTTTGCAATTTTTATCATATCCAAGACCGGCACATAACTCGTTTGCGATATATTCAACACTGCCAAATCTTCTCATCATATCAGATCGCTGCTACCTCTTTCGGATGCCCACCGTTACCCGCACTCTATTTTCTCCAATTTCACCCGATCGTCGGGGCATATATTTTCGATATGAGGATTTTCGATCGAATTGAAGGCCATTAAATCGTCACGGTCTGCCCTCTTTCTAATTGTGCAACGGACGGTCTGGCGGGACCTGCCGCGATGGGGAGATCAATGTCACAATGAGTTTCGGGAACGGACAATGGGGATCACCTATCAGATCGCAATCAACGGTACAAAGATTGCCGCCTCGCGCGGAGAGTTGCTGCTCGATGCGGCCTTAAAGAACGGATTAGACCTTCCGCACCAATGCCGTGCAGGACATTGTGGAACGTGCTGCATGCGCTTAATCTCAGGCAGCGTAGATGGCGGCGCGGGAACGGAACCCGGCATCGTGCACGCCTGCCAATGTCGCATCACCGGCAATGCCGCGCTGGAAAGCCGCCATTTGCACGCCTGGCGAAGCGTGGAAGGTGTTTTGCGTGTACTCAGGCCAGTGTCATCTGACGTAACGGAGGTCGGGATAAAAACTAAAGATCCGCTTCCTCACCATCCCGGACAGTATGCATTGGTCCGTTTCAAAGGTTATCCGCAGCGATCCTACAGCTTCACGCATCCAATCCTTGGCAGGCCGGACTCCAGGCTGCTCTGGTTTCACATTCGCCACATCAAGGAGGGGCGCGTCACTTCGGAGCTCGGAAAGCGCATCAGGCGCGGGCATCGCCTCACCCTCACCGGACCCTACGGGACAGCGTGCTTTCAGCCTGCCCAAACAAACCGGTTGCTTCTCGTGGCAACAAATACCGGCTTTGCGCCGATCTGGGCCATTGCGGCCGCCGCGCTGCGGGAAAATCCGTACCGGACAATCATGATCATTGCTGGCGGACGCACGATTGAATCGCTCTACATGGCGCCCGCCTTGGCCCGCCTCTCGAATTTCCCGAACGTGAGGATTTTCGCCGTCTGCAGCCGATCTCAAAACCTTCCCTTATCGATCAATCCCGGCCGACCGACCGATTACCTTCCTCTCTTGACGCCAACCGATTTGGTCTACGCCTGCGGTGCGCCGGAGATGGTCGATGCGGTGAAATCCGTCGCGTCCGAAGCGGGCGCGATTTGCTACTCGGATCCATTCCTGCCCGCCCCCGCCGATGCGGCCGCCCATGCGTCTCTTTTTGCGCGCGCAGTATCGTTGATCAAACGGCCGTCCCGGCCGCAGCTTCTTCACGCGAGCCGCTTCTGTGACCAGCAAATCGCGTAGCAGTCCGCCGACAGAGCACCGACGCACCGCTACTTCCGGGCGCCTCACGCTCGCATGTTGCGTGTCAGTTGTATTTGGCTTCGCCGCCTACGCGGCCTCGCCGATCCCAGGCGCGGCCCCGTCGAAGATCGCGGGGCCGAATGCCTGTGCGGAATGTCATAAGCAGGAGGCGGCCGCCTGGAAGGAAACGCATCACTTTAAGACCTTCCGAGAAATGCCGCGTAATGCGGAAGCAAACGAGATCGCCAAGAAGTTGGGTCTTCGCCGCGTAAAATCGGAGAGACTTTGCCAAAGCTGCCATTTCACCGTGCAGCAGAAGAACGGGCCGCTGGAGCCCATCGCAGGAATCTCCTGCGAGTCCTGCCACAGTGCCAGCGCGGATTGGATCAAGGTCCACAGCGGCTTCAGTGGCAAGACGGCGAAGACCGAGAGCAAGGCCGAAGAAGCATCACGTTGGAAGTATGCGGAGGCGAGCGGTATGATACGACCGCGATCGCTCTACCGTCTGGCCAAGAACTGCTTTGGGTGCCATGTCGTTCCGCAGGAGGAACTCGTCAATAAGGGTGGTCATCGCGCAGGCAGCGCCTTCGAACTCGTATCCTGGTCACAAGGTGAAGTGCGCCACACGACTTGGCACTCCAAGGGCAAATCCAATGTCCCCGCGAGCTCCGCACGCAAGCGCATGCTCTATCTCATAGGCCTTGGCGTCGAACTCGAAACAGCCTTGCGCGCGATTGCCAAAGCAACGGCCCGCAAGCCTTATGCATTCGAAATGGCCCAACGCGCCGATCGCGCACGCAAAGAAATCGCGGTTGCCGCGAAGGCCGCGCCCAACGTCCCCGAACTCGCAAATATCGTCGAGGCCGCGCATTCAACGGGTTTGAAACTCAATAACGAGCAAGCACTCAGCGCCGCGGCAGAAATCATCGCCCAGTCTCTGCAAACCATCGCCACAAAGTATGACGGCAGCACTTTGGCTGCACTCGATAGCCTCATCCCTGGGCCCGAGAAAGCAATCGGCAAGCCACGCGAGCCAGGTGCCATCAACTAACGTCCTGGAGCGATGGCGCAGACAAAATATTTTACGGAGAGAAAGCGTGGCAACAATTGATCGAAGCTCGTCCGACCACAACCTCAGGAGCGTCGCGCTTCAGCTCCTGCTGATCGGCGTCGCCTCGGCATGTTTGTTGGAACTCGTTTTTCTATACGGCAACGCGCTGCGTGACCCGCGCTATCTCGACGGCTGGATGCTCGCCGGCGGCATGGGCCTGCAAATCTACTTCCACGTCGCGGTGAAGTTCGGATGGCTGTCAGCGAAGTCCGCAAAGCGCTGGCGCAAACTGCATATCTATACCGGCCTCGCATTGATCGCCGTGTTCTTCTCCCATACGCAGGCTTCGCTCCCCGACACCAGCTTCGAGTGGGCACTTTGGTTATCGTTCGTGCTCATAACGTTGAGCGGACTGGTCGGCATACTCATTGCATCCGCCATCAAAGCGGCGCGGCGCGCAAACCAGCCTACCAGGCGTGAACTCATCAAGGTACGATTAGTCGATCTTGCTCGCGACGTTGAAGCGGTTCTCCCCGCGACTGATGGCGAAACAATGCTTCCCGGTCTTCCAGCCTCGCCTGATGAGATCTGGACCAAGGATCTCTACGACAAACATCTCAAATACTACTTCGCACAAAGCCGTTTCACATGGCGGCAAATCTACGGTAGTCAAACCGCCCACCGCTTGATCACGGACGAACTAGATCACCTCGCGCACTACGCCTCTCCATCAAGCAAGGAAAGGCTCGCGACCATCCGCAACCTCGTCAGAGACAGGTTGCGGCTGGACGCTGCTTATCGGCTCGTCGTCCTTTCCGACGCTTGGCCATTTATCCACGTACCGCTGACGTATGCGCTGACCGTTTTGACAGTCCTCCACGTCGTGGTGGTCTACGCCTTTTCTTCAGGGGCCTGGTAATGGAAACGCCTGGAGGAGCATCGTGATCAAAGCAATGCGGTCGCCGGGACGGCTTGGCATGGGAGCAGCACGCGATCACGTCGCGTCGTTCGCAGCGGTTGCTACCGTCGTGACCTTGGGCGCCGCGTTCTCACTCTCTACGAGCACACAGTTCTTGATGCCGGGCCCCCTGTCGAGCGTTCACGGCGCGATTAAAGAGTGCAGCGCCTGCCACACCAAGAGCGGAACGGGTAAGCTCAAATGGCTGCAAGGCCTCCTACCTCGCACGCACAGAGCCGACAGCGAAGCTTGCCTTTCGTGTCACAACATTAGCAAAACGTCTGCTTTCAACGCGCACGGTGCAAGAGCGGACATGCTCCAGAAGAGCAGCGAACGGCTCGCGCCTCTAGCCGTGACTTCACCCGCACCGCAAGCAGCACGCGCGCAAGACGTCGCTTTCCCAGTCAACAAGCTCGTTGAAACCGGACTGGCCTGCGCCACATGCCATCAGGAGCATCAGGGCACAAACTTTAACGTGGCCGGCATGACCAACGAGCAATGCCGTTCCTGCCACCTCATTAAGTTCGACAGTTTCGCTGGCACGCACCCAAGGTTCGAAAGCTATCCGTTCCGTCGCCGCACGCGGATCGTGTACGATCATACAGCGCATTTCGACAAACATTTCCCTGAAGTGGCAAAGAAGGAACCAACGCGGCGCATCCCTGCGACCTGCGCCTCGTGCCACCAGAGCTCCGACGACAAGAAAGTGATGACGGTAATGCCCTTTGAGCAAACGTGCGCCGGCTGTCATCTCGATCAAATTACAGGAAAGGAGCGAGTCAACGGACCGAAGGGTATCGCGTTCCTGAGCCTGCCGGGGCTTGATCTCAGCACGCTTCAAGCCAAAGGCGCAGCCATCGGAGAGTGGCCGGCGGACTCGGATGCACCCTTCACACCATTCATGAAGGTTATGCTGAGCGCTAGCCCGAAAGGGCGCGATCTCGTCAAATCCGTCGAAAACATAAACCTTCAGGATCTGAGTTCGGCGACTGCGACGCAAATCGCATCTGTCGCGAGCCTTGCACGTGAAATCAAATCGCTCTTGTATGCTTTGATCACGACCAAACCAGCAACCGTGCTCGCTGGCGCGAAACCGGATGCAGACCGCATTTCCGACCTCATCGCCGCCCTGCCGCGCGACGTCGCAATCGCTGCGCAACGGCAATGGCTACCCAACCTGGCAGCGGAAATGAAAAACGGCCCGGGCGCGCGGCTGCCAGAAGAAACGGCAGTTTCCGCCGATCCAGCGGCAACACACATTGAGCAAGCAGCGGCAAAGACGCAAACACCCGAGCGTTCGCGCCCCGACGACCCGAAAAATCCGCCGGAAGAAGAGGACGCGCCAGAAGACGCAAAAGAGAAGGCCACGGCACCGCGAGGCAATCCACAAACCTGCCTTGTACGCATGCTTGGCCAGTGCGTGATATCCAAGGGCCCGAGCGGCGGAAAGTCCCCCACTGCGGATCAATCGGAATCCGACGCATCCGAATCGCGACCGAAAAAGCCGAAGAGAACGTCGTCCGCCAACAAGTTACCCGCAGCCATGCGGGCGGGCCTTGGCGATGTGCCTCCAACGGCCCAAGCTGCCACGCAATCGTCGCGCGAGCGCCCAACCGGTACGCAAATGGACGAACTTCTTAACCCGACGCAGGAAGAGCAGCGCGAAATCAACGCGCACAGGAAGGGCAACCGACCGCGTGAAGCACCGTCTGCCGCTTTAGTCGGAGAACAAGCGTCGCGACGCGGCGGAACGACGTCATCAAGTCCTGCGCCGCTGGATGATATCGAAACCAGCCTGGA
Organism: Hyphomicrobiaceae bacterium; assembly: GCA_041397645.1. Classification (NCBI taxonomy): domain Bacteria; kingdom Pseudomonadati; phylum Pseudomonadota; class Alphaproteobacteria; order Hyphomicrobiales; family Hyphomicrobiaceae; species Hyphomicrobiaceae bacterium. The sequence goes on from JAWKWE010000004.1 coordinate 176,121, forward strand.
TGCCGAGAGTTGGGCCGAGAGAGGCGGCTGGTATCGTCAAGACTACACGATCTTCTATCGACCCACCGGTCATAAGGACAGGTTCATAGCGTCGTGGCTGCTTCTCACGGCGCCACAAGCACAAACCCGCAGCGTCAATCCGTCAGCATCAGTGTTCAACGCCCTAACGGGCAAGGACGCACAAGGTGCCTGCACCAAGTGCCACAGCATAGACGTCGCACCGGGCAAAGGAGTGACTGTGCACTTTGCGCCCATATCATCCGCGGACAAGCATGGACGATTTACGCGTTTCATCCATGACCCGCATCTCAGTCAACCGGGTGATCGCGGATGCTTTACATGCCATGAACTCGCAAAGGATCGTCCCTATTTGAAAAGTTATGAGCAACCCGATCCTCTAAAATTCGTAGCAGCCTTTGATCCAGTAAAGAAAGATACCTGCCAAGGCTGCCACAGCGCCGGAAAGGCACGCGAAGACTGCCTGCTGTGCCACGCCTATCACATCGACGGCGTCGCAACGCGTATCCGCGATACCAAACTCCCAGTGCGTTAGAACGAGAACCATCAGCACTTCTAGCGGACTTTGATCAACCAAGCTCTTTTGCCGCGCCACTAGGCGATCGCGAAAACGCAAGACACATTCTAAATCAACCCCACTGGATGAAGCGAAGACTTCAGATGTACTACCTGGTTCGATTGCTCAATATTCAATATCGCCAAAAGTGCCGCCGAACTGTGATGACGACAAAAAGGCAACCAGTGAAGAGTCCTATTGCCGGGATGAAGCCCAAGATATTGCTCAGTGTATCCGAATACGGCAGTTCGAGCCCATTAGTCTGCCAATAGACCAACATCCACAGACCGGTGATGGCGAGTGCCAAACTCTGAACGAGATAGACCGACCATCGCCTTTCAAAAGTAAGCCCCAGAGCTGCTACTCCAGACAACAAGCAAAAGACGAGTGACATCCACCCGTAGGCTGGCGGATTGTTGCTCGAATTGAAGTCACCAAATGTGCTCCAGCGCCACGAATAGAACATGAGGCAAAGCAGAAGCAGAACAGCTACCCACATCGACTTCGACTTGATCATGGTTCCTCAGCAATACAGCGGTTCAACAGGAGTGCACTTCACTACTAAACGGCTGGTGAGAGTGAAAAGCTCGTCTGACAGCCTGGTGCGCTAGATGGAGAAAAGGAGCGGATGATTGCCACTTTTGAGGGGCGATTTTCGGGGACTTTGAAAACGGAGAAAGTGCACGCGCGAAAAAGCGACCATTTGCGCGCCCAATCCACCGCGCAGACTGCACATTTATCACACAATATCAATGAGTTGAGTACTGGCGGAGAGAGTGGGATTCGAACCCACGAGACCCTTACGAGCCTACACGCGTTCCAGGCGTGCGCCTTCAACCACTCGGCCATCTCTCCATCAGATGAAAGGGAACGGCGCGCACTATACTCAGGACGGGCCCGAGCGCAACCATTTGCCCTCCATCTCCACAACAGCGCGCGCAAACCCTTGACGGGCCGGGCGAATAGGTCGCAATGGTAGCCCATTCCCTCGCGAGTATGGCGTTCCTGCCTATCAGCGACGAGCCGAAATGACCGCACAGCGCATCCTCAAGATTATTGCTCTGATAGCCCTGGCAGCGGGCATCGCCGCGTTCCACCAGTGGCGCACGACCGGACTTCCACCCGACCCGTGGTTGCTACGGCTGGCAACCGGCGGTGTGGCTGCCGCCGTTCTCGTAGGCCTGATAAGCCAGGAGACCCGTCCACGGGTCATGCTGCGGTTCCTGTCGGGTGTCGCCGCACTCGTTGCCGTAATCGCCTTGGTTTCCGATCTTTCGAGAGCTGAGCCCGGCTTCACGTCTCTCAGCGGACACCTGTCTCAGTTGGCTCCCTCCGTGCTTGGGGCGGTGCGCAACGGCATCTCACAGACGCTTGGCGAGGCGGCCTGGAACAAGTGGGGGGCGGCGCTGTTCGCGACACCGACCTTCATCATGTTCTTCGTGATCAGCGCGATCTGCGCGTATGCATCGCGCAAGCGCCACAAGATTTCGGTCTACGTCAACTAGCCAACCGCACTACGCTCCCGACGCAAACTCAGCCAGCAATCCAAGCAGCACGATCGCGGCTAACGCGCTGGTGAGACCCAACATGATCCTACGATGCGCTACGTTTAGCCGTTCCTCCTCAGCGGGATCTAGGGTGTAGGTATCCGTGTCATAATGGCTGATGTATTCCAAGGAACGATCCGAGCGGCGACGTATCCAGATCGTTCTCTGATCGACAAGGGGAACTGCCGCGCGCGCCGCGATCTGTTCGCCGATCATTGCAAACGGAAAGGCGGGATCTTCAAAGCCTTCCAGCGTGTGCCCCACAACCGTCTCTTTATTATCTTTGGTCTTAATAACGAGACCGCGCAACAGAACGGGAGCGATCTTGCCGCCGAATACCTCACGCCGCAGCTCGACGCCCTTGATGGCGTGATAGGGAATGTCGTGGCTGGCGTAACTCCACAGCGGCACGGCGGCACCGTTCTTAGGTAGCGTGAACCGCAACGCCATCTTGCCAAGAACCAGGCGCGCGCGAATTGAGAACAGCAACTCGAAAGCCAGCATCGCCATGACCGCGCCGATCCCACAAGCAAGCAACATGAGAGCGGGAAGATCGTACCAGAGACCGTCGCTGACCCTTCGAACGATCATCACCACCATACCGACCGCAAACGGTAGAAGCGCAAGCAAGCTGAGCGCGAAGATGGTTTGACGCACAGCGCCAGTGCCGTAGTCGGTACGCGCTCGCCGCTGCTGAGCGATACGCTCGCGACGATTGGCAATGACTCGTGCGCGCCCGCGCAACGGCGAGCGCGGCGCCTCCAATGGAGTGGCGAAGTCATCGTCGGTTTCGGGCTGATCCGCCTGCACACTCGTTACTTCAGATGGCATTTATTCCCTTCTTACCTGCCCGCTTTACTTTTTCATGCACCGTATCCTGTCAGACACCGGAACATTATCGCGGCTGACATTGCGCGGCAATGTAATCAGACCAGCGACTCTTGGGTGTAATGTTCAAGACTATTTCACGCAAATGCGATCTCCACGACCGCTTGGATGCCAGCGACTGGGCCACCGGCTGAAACCGCAGAAAGCAAATGATCGTTCGAGATGAATCGCCCGCGCGGCGCGTATGCGCGCCCAGGAGATTCGACATCACGATGGGCTAGGGACCGCTACTGCACATTCGCCTCGCGCTTGGTGTGCGCGCGACGTTCCTTTACCGGCTTCAGCACCAAGTTCGACTTCTTGTTATCGGCCGACGGCTTGATTTTTGCGGGATCAACCATCGCCTCTGGCGGAATCGAAACCCCGTTCTTGCCGCTCTCTAACACCACTTTGCATTCGGCAGGAAGCTGCGTGAGCATCAGTGGCAGCTTGGGCGGCTTCTTCTTCGCGCCGGGCACGGCAGGCTTGGGAGGCCGAGCCAGCATTGCCAGCCAATCGTCAACTTCCTTGCCGCAGCCGTCATTCCCTGTGACCGGATGCTGTGCCCGGCAATGCGCAGAGCCTGACGGACACCCAATGCGAATGTGCATGTGGTAGTAATGGCCATAGTAGGGGCGCACTTTGCCAAGCCAAGCACGATCGGTTGGACCGGCGGCCTCGCACAGCGCCTTCTTGATGGCCGGGTGGACCAGAACGCGCTCGACCTGAGGATAGGAGGCAGCACGCTTGATGAGACGCACCTGCTTATCCGAGAACACCTTGGGATTGACGGCCAAACTCGTCTTGTCGAGCATAGAGGTCGCGGAAATGTTCTCGCGCTCCTTGCGGCTCAGCGTGTGATTTGGCATCGGCGTGAGCCAGATGTCGGCATCAAGGCCCATCTGATGGCTCGCATGTCCGGTCAGCATCGGGCCGCCGCGCGGCTGCGAAATATCACCTACCAGCAGCCCCGGCCAATCGTCGTGTGCACGTGCCGTTACAGCCAAGTCCTCGATCATCTTGATGAGAACGGGATGGCCCCAGTTGCGATTGCGCGACAAACGCATCGCCTGCCAGGCTGGACCATCAACCGGCAGCGCAACGCCGCCCGCCAAGCATCCCCGCGAATAATAGCCGATCGCACGCGATTGCAATGGAGAAGGCTCTCGCGCAGACGCAAACAGCATCTTCGCCGGAATAATCTTGGTACCATCGCCAGCATCGATCGTCCGCGCGGCCGTTGTCTTCAACTGTGCGGGCGAGGCCTTCCCACTCGCGTCGCGCGAGTTCAAAGCAGCTTTGATCGGGTCGACGTCCGCGGAAGGCACACGCGATTCCACCGCATTCTTATCGGCCTGCGGATCGTCTGGAACAGGTGTGAGCTGAATTGATCTTCGCGTATGGGCCGGTCGTGCAGGTGTTGCATCCGCACTGGTCGTTGGTGCGGAAACAGCGTCATCGCCAGCCGTCGTCGGCGGCGCATCGAACGCGGAACCCTTGAACGTCAGCGCATGATCGGTCGCCACGAAGCTTGGCAACTCTGGCGCTTGGGTCGGCGACAGTGCGGCAGGCGCTTCAGGCACTGCTGCAGCCTGCTGGGATGCAGGCACGTTTTCTAACGTCGAAGGGTTGGACGTGAACGGTGCGGCGATCTTGGAGGCAAGCGGTGCAAGATCGTCCGGTCGCGCGATCACCGCGCCCGTTGTCACCATCGCAATCGCTAGCAGGAACCTTGCGGTCCGCATCTCCCCGTCCTTAGAAAATCCCCGTCACTCGAAATGATCGATCATCAAAACCAATCAATTTATTATACTCTAACATCCCACTGCGATCAAAATTGGGCTTAAGAGCCTTTCCTGGTGAACCTAAACGGCAAGCTCAGGCTCCAGAGCAATTGCGAGGGCTTATCGTCCTGATAAGGCGATAGCCCTATCGTCATGTTTTCATGCCCCTTTTCCGGTTGAGCCGTATAAGTTCCAAATAACCGATCCCATAGGGAAAGATTGAAGCCATAGTTGCTGTCATGCTCCCTGCGCAGGACAGAGTGATGCACCCGGTGCATGTCAGGCGTCACGATCAAGGCGCGCGCGACTCGGTCTGCTCCCGCCGGCAACGCCAAGTTGGCGTGGGAGAACATCGCACATGCGTTGAGGATCACTTCGAAAGCGACAACCGCCAAGGCAGAAGGCCCCAGCGCGAATACCCAGGCAATCTTCCAGAGCATCGACAGGGCGATCTCAACCGGATGAAAGCGGATTGCGGTCGTGACATCGATATCGCGGTCGGCATGGTGAACCTGATGCAGTCGCCATAGCAGCGGAATTTTGTGCGACAGCAGATGTTGCAGCCAGATGGCAAAATCGAGCACGACCAATGCCACGACGAACTTGAGCCAATCCGGCCAATTCACCAGATTGAGCAGACCCCATCCTTGCGTTTGCGCGAAATGGGCCGCGGCCACCGCCGCGAGCGGCACGGTCAGCGCCGCCATGGCGCGCACCACGAGACTATCTGCCACGATGATCGAAAGATTTGTGAACCAGCGCCGCGCAGTCGGCTCATTACGGCGGCGCTTCGGGAAAACGCGCTCCATAACCGCCATCACCAGCAGCACCGCGGCAAAGACGCCAAATCTGACCCAGACCTCTTGACCGCTCTCAAGCAATATTCCCACTCCGTGACGTCGCCCTGCTATGAACGCAGCCGAACCCGACTTTAGCTGCATCAAAGCTGGCGGGGATAACAAAGAACATTAACGTGAGGCGCAATAAGCGACCCATGCCAGACTTTCTGAACACCGGCCCGGCGGACGCCGCCTCCCGCTTGCTTCTAGCCCATGGTGCGGGCGCACCCATGACAAGCCCGTTCATGGAAACGATTTGCGCGCTTCTTGCCGAGCGCGGGGTTTCTGTCACACGGTTCGAGTTCTCCTACATGGCGGCGCGGCGCAACGGCGGCAAGCGGCGGCCTCCGCCAAAGGCCGAAACTCTGATGGGCGAGTTCGAAGCAGCTATCGCTGAGGCACGCGCGCTCACGGGTAGTCAACAGCGGCTATTCATTGGCGGCAAGTCCTTGGGCGGGCGGGTTGCCAGTATGATCGCCGACACCGCCTTTGGCTCCGGCTCGATCCGCGGCCTTGTATGCCTTGGCTATCCCTTTCATCCGCCGGGTAAGCCGGATCAGCTACGCACTGCCCACCTCGCCCAACTTGCATGCCCCACCCTCATCATTCAGGGCGAGCGCGACCCGTTCGGCAGCCGAAGCGAGGTGGAGGCGATGTCCCTTTCAAAGGCGATCGACTTTCTCTGGGCTGTCGACGGCGACCACGACCTTGGCCCGCGCGGCGCCTCCGGCTTCACGCGCAAAGGCAACCTCACTGCGGCAGCCGACACCATCGCCGATTTCATGGGACGGATTGGCAAAGAGTGAGGCATCTCGGACCGCAGAAACCTTGGTTTACGCCCCGTCGCGTTGACGCAGCTTGTTGCGCCACCTAGAAGCACGGAGTCTGTTTCGCTGCCCGCCCTGCTTTCGAGCGCATCCAGAAGTCCTTATTCCGAAGCCAGCACAAGAAAACTTCTCTCAATGACCACCATCCCCGCCGACATCGCCGCTGCACTTTCCAACGCGAAGGCTTGGCCCTTCGAAGAAGCGCGCAAGCTCATCAAGCGCCTGGACCGGTTGCCGGACGGGAAAGACAAAACGGTGCTGTTTGAGACCGGCTATGGACCATCGGGACTTCCTCACATCGGAACCTTCGGCGAGGTCGCTCGCACCACTATGGTGCGCCATGCTTTTGAGCTGCTGACCGAAGGCAAGAGGAAAACGCGCCTTCTTTGCTTTTCCGATGACATGGACGGGATGCGCAAGATCCCCGACAACGTCCCTGATAAGGCGATGCTGGAGCCGCATCTGCACAAGCCTCTGACGGCTGTGCCCAATCCGTTCGGCGGCGACTTCGCCAGTTTCGGCGATCACAACAACGCAATGTTGCGCCGGTTCCTCGACACCTTCGGCTTCCAGTATGAATTCGCCAGCGCGACCGAATACTATAAGTCCGGCAAGTTCGACGCGATGCTTCTCCGCGCAGCCGAACGTTACGACGATATCATGGCGGTGATGTTGCCGACGCTCGGCGCGGAGCGTCAGGCGACATATAGCCCTTTCCTCCCCATCTCGCCCAAGACCGGCCGCGTGCTCTACGTGCCGATGAAGACGGTGGATGCAAAGGCCGGCACCGTGACCTTCGAGGACGAGGACGCAACCGAGATCACCCTTCCCGTCACTGGCGGCAACGTCAAACTGCAGTGGAAGCCTGACTTCGGAATGCGGTGGGCGGCACTCGGCGTCGATTTCGAAATGTTCGGCAAGGACCATCAGACCAACGCCGTCATCTACGACAAGATCTGCGAGATTCTGGGCGGAGTCGCGCCACACCACTTCGTCTACGAGCTTTTCCTCGACGAGCAGGGGCAGAAGATCTCCAAGTCCAAGGGCAATGGCGTGAGCATGGATCAGTGGCTCGACTACGCTACCCCCGAAAGCCTCGCGCTCTACATGTTCCAGAAGCCGCGAGAAGCCAAGCGCCTCTACTTCAAGATGATCCCGCAGAAGGTCGATGAGTATCTAAAGTTCCTCGCCGCCTACCCCAAGCAGGACGCGAAGCAGCGGTTGGAAAATCCGGTCTATCACATTCACTCCGGCAACCCACCGGCCGCCGAGTTGCCGATCACCTTCGTGCTTCTGCTCAACCTTGTCTCGGCATCGAACGCGCACGACAAGGACGTCTTGTGGGGTTTCATCCGGCGTATCGCGCCGGGCGCCACGGCACAGGAACATCCCCTGCTTGATAATTTGGTGGGGTATGCGATCCGTTACTACGACGACTTCGTGAAGCCTCAGAAGACGTTCCGCGAGGCCGACGAGGTGGAACGCTCTGCGCTCCAGGCGCTGTCCGATGCGTTTGGCAAAGCACCCGCCGATACAAGCGCGCAGGATCTGATGACGATCATCTACGACGTGGGCCGGGCAATCCCGCGATATCAAGATTTGAACGCGAAGGGCGCAACGCCTGAAAAGCCCGGCGTGTCCAATGCCTGGTTCAACGCCATCTACCAAGTCCTATTGGGCGAGGAAAAAGGACCGCGCTTCGGCTCGTTTGTAGAGCTGTATGGCATCGACAATACGCGCAAGCTGATCGCCGATGCGCTTGCGGGCAAACTCGTGACCGCCGCGTAAGTTCGAAGCTGGCACGCGCGCGAAGCAGACAAAAAACGGACCTCGAGGCAACGCCTTGGGGTCCGTCTCGTTTCAACGATTATTTCGTTTACTGCGCGGCCTTGATCACGCCGCAGGCAACACGCGCACCGCCGCCGCCGAGGGCGGGTTGATCGGTGTAATTATCGCCGCCCGCATGGATCATTAATGAGCGACCGACCACATCCGCGACCTTCACATTCGGAGCGGTCAGGGATGCCTTGGTCGCATCACCTTCGACCGTCAGCTTGGGCAGATCGCCCATATGGCCGTGGCCTTCGGGGCCTTCGTGCTTACCGCTCTTGGCCGGATCGAAGTGGCTGCCCGCGGCCAGACCGGCCACTTTCTTGCCGTCCTTCTCGCCCGGTCCGCAATCACCCTTCTCGTGGATGTGCATACCGTGCTCGCCAGCAGACAGGCCTTTCACCTCGATGTCGATGACGGCGCCTTTATCACTATCGGAAATCGTTGCCTTTCCGATCTCGTCGCCGACGCCTTCGGCAGAGATTGCGTTTATCGTTACCGACGCGGTTTCGCAAAGAGCTGCGGTGGGCGCCATCATAAGCGCGGCGCCGAGCGCGGCTATCGGAAGGGAGAATTTTTTCATGTAGGCTTTTCCTCGGAGCGGTTCGTCGTTGCACCAATAGGCAAGAGCCGTCGCATCCGCCGGAAAGAAGAACCGCCAGGACCGGACGACATCCCACGATATGGTTAGACGCGCCGCTGCGGTCAACGGTTGCATCCCGAAACGAGTCTTTTGGACTATGGGAGCTGACTATCCCAGTCTCGGATCGTCAGCTTCAACGGCGATGTACTCCCGGACGACACCACCGCCTACAGGCCGGTCTATCGGCAGGATGTATTGGTTCTCTCGCAATGCACCCAGCTCCCAGTCCCGCTCGGGTGACACGACCGTTACGTTTGGCCCGGCCCACACCACAACGGTTCCACCTTGCGCTTCCGCCGTGCGCGCCCAGTCCTTAATTGCAGCGTAATACGGCGCAACCCGCCACGCATCCGGCCTGCTCGTATCGACGTGTATTGCAATTCGGTTGTGAGCAGCCTCATAGTTGATGAGGAACTTTGCGTGTGAAGGCTTCCACCTCTCGTCGATGCTTACAATCCTCCTATATCCGCAATAGAAGGTGCGGCAGGCGACAGGGCGGTCTTCATAGATTGTGCAACCGCGTTTCTTGTCACATTGTGGACACCAGACACCGCGAGGCTTTTCCAGCACTTCGATGCTCAGAAGTTTGCAACACATCGTGCATCCTTCGCAGGAGCGGCCCGCTACCAATTCGTTTTCAGCTTGCGATTTTAGTTGCATGAAATTATCCCGGCCAAACGGCAAGACGTTAACGAAACGTTCTCCACTGGTGCCTCATAAGTTGGAGGCGAGCAACAACAGCCGATACCATGTTCGAACGCAACCGTGTCGATAACCGTGCCGAGACTCTGATCGCCGTCGAGATCACGATGGCCGATGGCGGCGTGCTCGCGGGCCGCGCAGTGCTGCCGGCGGGCCGTGGCGTGCATAAACTTCTCGATGGCGAGGAAGCCTTCCTATACGTGGAGGGGTTTCAAGGCGGCGGCAATTTCGTGCCCAAGGGCGACATCCGGAACGTCAAGGTCATCGCACCTCCACGCAACGTTGCGACCGCGCTGTTCATTCCGGATGCGCGCAACTTCGATCCGCACCGCGTTCTCGGGCTGGAAAAGGGTGCCTCATTCGAGCAGATCCGCGATGCCTACCATCGTCTGTCCAAGGTCTATCATCCCGACCGTTACGCCGCCATCGACCTACCCAAAGAGGTCAAGGCCTACCTGGAAGCGATGAGCAAGAACGTAAACGCAGCCTTCCAGGCTTTGCGATACGTCGGGCAGAAGCAACAGCCTATCTACTCGCGCCGCGGCGCCTGAGCGGCCCCTACGTCTTCCTGCAGCAAACTGCGCCTTGCCTTTGCGCGCGCCAGCGGCTAACCCGCGCCTCTGCCATATTCGAGAGCGAGGAACGCAACTCATGCCGCTATTGCGATTTGATCTTATCGAGGGACGCACGGACGAACAGCTTGCCACCCTGCTCGACGCCGCACATCGCGCCATGCTCGCAGCGTTCAAGGTGCCGGAGGGAGATCGCTATCAGATCGTCCACGAGCACAAACCCTCGCGCATGATCATCGAAGACACCGGCCTTGGCATTGCGCGCACGAAGGATGTCGTCTTCTTGCAGGTGACCACACGGCCAAGGCCGCGCGAGCTGAAAGAAACATTTTATCGCCTGCTCGTTGCCGAGCTGGAGAAGAGCTGCGGCATCAAACCGGCCGACGTCGTGATCTCCATGGTCTCCAACACCGACGAAGACTGGTCGTTCGGGCACGGCCGCGCGCAGTTCCTGACAGGTGAACTTTAGAAGGCTGTGATTCAGGGCCTGACAGCGAATACGTTATCGATGCGCGCGCGGCTTTGTGCGCGCATTTTTTCGTCCAGCTCACCGGACTCGTCGGCTTTCAGCAACGCCGAATACATCGTGTCCAGGTGCTTCTCGCTGTAGGACAGCAGCAGGAAATCCACTCCTGCATTGAGAGCCTTGACGGCGGCCGCACCCAACCCGGGCTTGCCGCGCGTGATGGCACCCATGCTGAAATCGTCAGTCACGAGCAGGCCTTCATTTTCCCAGGTTTCGCGCATCAGTGTGCTTACAATTGTTCGCGAATAGGAAGCGGGTGCTGTCTTATCGAGAACGCCTACGCGCACGTGTCCCAACATGGTCACGACGTTGGGCTTGCCCATCAGACGGCGAAACGGAACCCAATCGTTCAGCTCCAGGGTACCTTCGGTGGCGGAGATCTCCGCACTGGCGACGTGCGTGTCGCGCTTGACGCGGCCGAGCCCGGGGAAATGCTTCAATGTGCATAAAATGCCCGCTTCCGCGAGCGTATCGCAGTACCAGCCGGCGACCTTCGCGACCGTATAGGGATCCGATGAAATGGCGCGCAGACGCAGGCGCGTTTCGCCATCGCTGCGGTTGCTGGGATCTAGCTTCAGATCGACCACGGGGCCGAAGTTCATGTTGACACCGACGCGCGAAAGTTCCGCCGCTTGCGTGCGCGCATAGTTCTCCACGATAGGACGCCGGTCGACATCGTGATCGACCTTGGCGAGAAGTTTTCCGAGCGACGGCTGGCGACGAAGCGGCGGGGATAGGCGCGAGACCGCACCGCCCTCTTGATCAGCAGCGACGATCAGCGGAGGCAGTCCCTGCTCTCGACGGATCTGCTGAAGGGCGTCGATGTCAGCCTTTACATCGTCCGCTTTGCGCCCGCGCACATTGTGATCCGTTATAAAAATTCCGGCGATCGCACGTGCCTCCACCAGCGCCTTGACTTCCGAGAGCAGGTGATAACCGACAATGATGTGGCGGCCCAATCGGCCCAGCCGTTCAGTATCGGAGCTTAAAATCTCTGCCCGATTGAGCAATGGCGTGTTGGCATTTTTGGCCGACAGATCATTCGCCGCTTCTGGTAACTCTGTTTCTGCTTCTGTCTTTGCCAGACGCTGCTTATGAGGCTTGTGGTGCACATGAGCGGTACGACTTGAAGAGGAAGCCTTATGCGATTTGCGCGCAGACGCAGGCTCTGCGCCAAACGGCAATAAAAGCAGCGCCCCTGCGAGAAGTGTAACGATGGCGGACTGCGGCCTCATTAGGTGTCACCTTACGATCCTGATGCGGCCACAACGCCACAACTTGAGATTTGAAGAGGGAAGATGATCCGTCGTCAAATATTAAGGCTGCACTCAGTAAATCCGAACCGGAAAGTAACGTTGAACCAGTTCCTCGAAGCGCCCTGACGCCCTCACCTTGCGCAGGGCTTCGTTGATCAGTGCCTTCAGCTCCAGATCACCCTTGGGAAGCGCAATAGCCAAACCATCGCCAAAGAACTTCGGTTCCAAGAATGGCCCGCCCTTCATCTCACAACATTGCCGCGACAGCGTCCCGTTGATCCAGAAGGCCAGGGAAATGCCGTCATCGAAAACATAGTCTGCCTTACCCGAAGCAACAGCTTCGTGCGCAAGATCCGCGTTCTCGAACACAACAAGCGGGCTGTCCCGGAAAAAGAACTTCAGATAAGCCTCGTGCGCGGTCCCGCGCGCCACAGCAATGCGCTTGCCGTAAAGGCCCGACGGCGAGATTTCTAAATCCTCCGCCTCCTTGGGGCCGGCGAACCGCGCGGGCGTATGGAAGTAGCGGTCGCTGAAGTCCACATCGGCCAGTGCGGTCTTCGTAACCTTCTGCGCTGCGATGATTGCGTCCGCCTCTCCCGATTTCAGCCCGGGGATGAGATCTTCCCAGCTCCGGCTCTTGATGTCGCAAGACGTGTTCAGCTCAAGGCAGATAGCGCGCGCAAGATCGACATTGAACCCGACCAACGCACCTTCCTCGTCGTAGAAATTGAACGGAGGAAAATCGCTATCGGTCAGAAATCGTATCACCACGCGCCGCGCAGGACGTTCCGCGGCCGTCTTGCCCGACAATACTACGGCTTCTCCCGCAGGGTTGTTGATACTCTGCGCAACCGCAGGCTGGACCTGTGCATCGCACCAAACGAGCGTCAGAAGCAAAGCGACCGCCGCGGCCTTTTTGACTGCTACGTTCGACGAACGCCCACTTGAAGTCTGTGCGGATGATGTTTTCATGCGCTGAATGCCAATCGTCCTTATCAGGAGCTTGTGGTCTTCTACCTTCGACGCCTAACTCAACGCTGCGCCCCTGGCTATAGTGTGGCGGGGCAGAACGGGCAAGACTTGTGGGGGAAATGGCGCGCATGTTGCGTGCGGGGGACGAAATAGAGACACGGACAACGATACGCACGGGAGATTACAGCCCCGCTGCCCCTGGCGTTGCGCGCCCGCTGACGGATGCGCCCTCCGAATGTGATTCGGCCTCCCAGCCCTCGCATCTGCCGTTGAGTCCCGACATTGAGACCTCCGTTCGGTTGGACAGCGCCTTGAATAGGCTGCGACGGGCGCATCCCGAAATGTCAGCCGATGTACTCATTACCCGCTCCCAATGCATCGCCTTCGCAAGTGTTGCCTGGCTCGCCATTGCCCTGTGGTTCGCGGCGCCGGGATTTGCGGGAACGTTGGGCTTTGCTCTGCTCAGTTTGCCGTTCTTTTGCATCACAGCCTTGCGGCTGGCGGCGTTGTGGCATCTGTCGAGCGATGAAGGCTCAAAGACGAACCATGTTCAAGGGTCTGGCACGGATCCGGAAACCTGGCCTGCTTACACGCTCATCGTTCCCCTCTACCGCGAAGCTAAGGTAGCCGAGGCCCTCGTGCGGTCTTTAGCAGTTCTCGATTACCCGACCGATCGCCTTCAAGTCCTGCTCGTCACAGAACAAGAGGACGAGGCGACACGGCGGGCGCTCGAAGCATCCGCGCTCACGGAATCCATGAAGGTGCTGACGGTCCCCGCAGGCGTGCCGCGCACCAAACCGCGCGCGCTGAATTACGCGCTCACCTTCGCGACCGGGGAGATCGTCGCCGTCTACGACGCGGAGGATGCACCTGCCCCCGATCAGCTCAAGGTCGCCGCTCGCGCCATGCACGTATCGGGCAATCAACTAGCCTGCGTGCAAGCGCGCCTCGACATCTACAATCCCGGCGACACATTTTTCACCCGACAATTCACCCTCGAATACGCCGCGTTGTTCTTTGCCCTTCTGCCTGCTTACGCGCGCGTGGGGTTTCCCCTCCCTCTCGGCGGGACGTCCAACCATTTCTCCCGCGAAGCCCTTGAGCGGTCAGGAGGATGGGACCCGTTCAACGTGACGGAGGATGCCGACCTCGGCCTCCGACTGGCCAGGCTGGGTTACAAGGTGGCCGTCGTCTCATCGGATACCTGGGAAGAATCGCCCGCGACGTTCGCGCAATGGTTTGGACAGCGCACCCGCTGGATCAAAGGCTGGATGCAGACCTATCTGGTGCACATGCGCAACCCTGCCCGGCTTTGGCGTGACCTTGGCCCGTCGGCCTTTCTGGGCTTCCAAATGATCTTCGGTGGCTTGATCCTCTCGGCACTTGTCCATCCGCTGATTTTTGTTGTCCTCGCCTTTCATCTTGCTCAGGGCGCACCGTTCAGCGCCCCAGACTCGGGCTGGAAGGTGGCTGTCTACGGTGCCTATGCCCTAAACGTCCTGGCGAGCTACGCCTCTGCCATGATGCTCGGCGCTGCGTGCGCCCGTAGACGCTCCAAGCCCTGGCTGGCGCGAGCAACTCTGGGACTTCCGGTCTATTGGCTCATGATATCGGGGGCCGCATATATGGCCGGGGCCGAATTCGTCCGTCGTCCCTACCATTGGACAAAGACCACACACACGGGCTCCGGTCGCGAAACGATGCCATAAAGTTCGTTCTTGTTCTTGTAACGATGAGCCGTCTCCCGTCGAACCTCCGCGAGGTCGAAGCCTGGGACCAACCCTGCGGCCCTGGTCGCGCGCACGGTGCGTTTATCAGCCTTGGCCTTTCGATCAGGCTCGTGCACATTGGCCCGCCTTTCGTTGGGCTCGGGCTTGCGAAGAAAACAACAGGGGATGACCTCATGGCCGGCTACTACGACACTCAGCACCTCGCGGACTTCGGAAAGATCGCGGACGTGCAGCCCGATCTCGGAAAAAAGTTTTTTGAGTACTACGGCGCTGTTTTCGCCGATGGCGCACTCACTGCGCGCGAAAAGAGCCTCATCGCGCTTGCCGTCGCCCATGCCGTGCAGTGCCCCTATTGCATCGACGCCTATACACAGGACTGCCAGCAGAAGGGCGCCGACATCGAGCAAATGACGGAGGCGCTTCACGTGGCTGTTGCCATTCGTGGCGGCGCCTCTCTCGTTCACGGCATGCAGATGCGCGAAAAAGCCAACAAGCTGGGAATGTAGATGACGGAATTGATCCCGCCGGGCCGTTTCAAGGAAGTGGCCGACGCGGTTGCATCCGATGCGCAATCGCCACGCGCCGCGCAAAGCCTGCAGCGCCGACACGCGCCGCTGTCGTCCACCCGTGCTCAGCTTGAGATGCTTGACGCCGTGCCAATCGAGAGGGACGGCCGCCAGATCGCATTCGAGGATCTGACGGGCGGGCCGCTCAAACCTGCCAAGCTCGACATCTTTCAAGTCAATCTCGGCAAGTTGTGCAACATGGCCTGCCGGCATTGCCACGTCGATGCCGGCCCTGATCGCACCGACGCGATGATGAGCGACGAAACCGTCGATCAGGTAATTGCCGCCATCCAACGCAGTTCGGCCACGACGGTCGATCTCACCGGCGGCGCACCCGAACTCCATCCGCGCTTTCGCGATCTGGTCGATGCCAGCGTAGCGGCGGGCAAGCACGTGATGGACCGTTGCAATCTCACGATCCTTCTGGTGCCGCGCAACGCCGGATTGATCGACTGGCTGGCGGAACGCAACGTCGAGATCGTCGCCTCGCTGCCGCACTATCGCCGGCCCAATACCGACTCCCAGCGCGGCGCGGGCGTCTTCGACAAGTCGATGAAAGCCATGGCGATGCTGAACGCCGCCGGTTATGGCAAAGGTGATCCCGCCCACCGGCTGACGCTTGTCTCGAACCCCTCAGGCGCGTTCCTCGGGGCCTCGCAGGCGACCCTCGAGCAGGAATGGCGCGAAGCGCTCGCGCGCACGCACGGCGTCACCTTCGACCGGCTGTTCGTGCTCAACAACATGCCGATCTCGCGCTTTCTGGAATGGCTGGAGACATCTGGAAATCTCAACGCCTACATGGAGCGGCTGGTGGCCGCCTTCAATCCATCCGCCGTGGACGGTCTCATGTGCCGCAACACGCTGTCGGTCAGCTGGGACGGACGACTCTACGATTGCGATTTTAACCAAATGCTCGACCTCACGCTCGAACCGGCTAGCAACGCTCATATCGCCGATTTCAACGAGAAGAGCTGGCACCGCCGCTCGATCGTCACCGCACGTCACTGCTTTGGCTGCACCGCAGGTGCAGGCAGTTCGTGCGGCGGCCAGACCGCATGATGCGCCTATTCAATTTGACGTACGCAAACGAGTCGCGCATCTTTGAGTGTCAAGAGGCAAGGATGAAGCGGAGCTAATAGCGGAGCGGACAATGAGAGCAATGCTTTCAAGTGACCCTGGAGTCCCATGGAAGCGTTATACGGTTGTTGGCAGTGAGAGTGAGCTATTTGGGGAGTTCGACACTCAAGAAGAAGTTCTTGAGGTCTTGAGGAACGTCCCCGACATCGAGTGCACGATCAAGTTCGGCCTGGACGTCGAATGGAACGGTCCTGAGCGCGACGAGCTTGCCCGCAAGATCGAAGAGTTATGAATAGGCCCCGCCGATGAGCGGGGCTTTTGCTTTTCGAAATTCGCTAGAGCGTCAGCGAAACTGATCCCGCCGTAGCACGCCCACGTCCGCGCAGCAGTCTACAGCGTGGCGGACGCGGATGGAGCGGGCGAAGGGAATCGAACCCTCGTATGCAGCTTGGGAAGCTGCCGTTCTACCATTGAACTACGCCCGCAATATCAATGACTTAGCAAGACACAGCAGTTGAATAAGCTGTTGTTTTCGCACTTTCAAGTCACTGAACTCGCCTCAAGTCGTATCAATACCTTAGCCAACCTGCATCGTCTAGCCGAGTGCTAAAAGTGCCAAATTAGGTGCCAAATCTTATCCACATCCTCAGCTTGCCGAGATGCTGTTAAAGCGTACACTGAATTTATATGAAACTAGAAGACCAAGTGTGCTCATTAGAGCTGGCGAAGAGGTTGAAGGAATTGGGAGTGAAGCAGGACAGCTATTTCGATTGGGAGCAATCATCCAGCATCTCGAGGTCCTACAACGCGGGCATCGTCATCGACGAGAAGTTCAATATTGGTGACCACCGCGTCACAGTAAGTTCGCGACATCTACTCACTGCTGCTGTGGTTCTCCCGTTCCCGAATGAGCGACAGAAGATACGTGACGCTGCCTGCTCCGCATTCACCGTCGCTGAGTTGGGGGATATGTTGCCGAAGAGTATGATGATCATTAGCTACAGCGGCTATGCCGAAGCATCATGGTGCTGCGAGCTAAATCATGGCGGAGAACGGGAGCACCGAGAATACGCGGACACAGAAGCCGACGCCCGCGCCAAGATGCTCACCTACCTCGTAGAGCACGACCTCATCACGAAAACGCCAAGCCCAAAATCCAACCAATGATCTGCCTAATGGTTTGTGTCTTGGCTTCTTTTCCAGCTTCCTTACCAGTAGTCATAGCAGCCTCAGCCAACTTTTCGCCGACCGTTTTCTGTTCCTCTTTCGTCTTTCCACCAAGCGCAGCGGGTAGTGCAGCGTTTAAGGCCTCAAAGGCCTTCGGCGACAGCACATACTTGTTGTTAGCCGTGGTAGTGCCTTCCCTCTCTAAAAAATACCCTGTTTGCACTAACCAACGTACTGTGTAGGCGACAAACGTATTCGCATCGACCTTGTTCACCACGCCATCGGCTATTGCACCGTTTAACTCCCGAACAATCTCTGCAGGTCTAAGCTTGATACCTACAGGGAAGTGATTGTGTAGCTTCACGAGAAGATGTGCAGCGCACAAATTGAACTGCTCGATGTTCTTCATCTATCCCCCACAAACAAAAAGCCCCTCACGGAGCTTTCTCAACTTGCATCATCTTGTGTCAAAAACGAAGTGCCAAATCAGTGCCAAAACGCTGTAACACTCTGATTGAAACGAGCGTAAAAAAGCTTGGGAAGCTGCCGTTCTACCATTGAACTACGCCCGCGCTCGCCGATGGTCTAGCACAGCTCGCTCTGGCGGAAAAGGATGCGCCGCCCGTCCATCCCGCCTCACCATTCCGCCTGGTGAAAAAATCAAAGCCCCGGCCAAAGACTGGGGCTTCGCTTTCTACGGATCGCGCCTGCGGCTGTTACTTCTTGGCCGCGAGCAGATCACGAATTTCTTTCAGATAGACCTCGGTCGGGGGCGGGGCTGCGGGAGCCGCTGCAGGAGCCGGCTTCTTCATCGTGTTGATTGCCTTGATCAGCATGAAGATGGCGAAGGCCGTGATCATGAACTTGATGATGGCGTTGAGGAACAGACCGTACCTGATCTCGATGGGTTCGGTCGGCGTCGGCAACCCGACAGAGAGGGTGGAGAAATCGACGCCCGCCATCAGATAGCCGATCGGCGGCATGATGATATTGTCGACCAGCGTCGAAACGATCGGCGAGAACGCGGCGCCCATGATCACGCCGACGGCGAGATCGACGACGTTGCCGCGCATGGCGAATTCTTTGAATTCCTGCAACATGCTCATGTTTGAAGGTCCTTCCCCTGGGTGTCGTTGTTAAACGGCTTCAGTGTTGTCGGGAGGTCGGGCCCGTAGGCCGGGAACCGCTGCCCCTCGTAAGGAATAGGCCGGTCACAACAAGACCGGACGATTCGCCGCGAAGCTAGGATACATCAGTCCGAAGAGCAATCTGAGCACTCGTAGCGATTTGCCCTGGAAAAGCGGAGGTCTCATTCACTGGATCACAATATTTGGCCATGAATCCCGGTCAGAACGGTTCAGGTCGGAATCTGGTTGGAATTGTTTGGAACCTGGGCTTTGGCACCATGGGGGGACGGCCGCGACTGTGCATGGCGCGATTGACCGGCGCTGACGCGCAGGATTTGGCCTGCTAAAGCGGTGAGCCAGAGCCGCGCGGCCGACGGGGACGCTTGATCCTTAGGTCCAAAAGCGACGCCAAGGGTCTTGAGGGGAGACACGATCATGGAACGTAAGGAACGCAAGCCCTATTGGCGGTCCACGAAATGGCAGCTCATCGCCAGTCTCGTGCCCTTCGTGTGCGTCATGCTGGTGCTGCCGATGTACGCCGAGCAACTCAATACCAACCGCTTCCTGGGCTTTCCTCTCGGCTACTTCCTGGCCGCTCATGGCTTCTTCCTGGTCGCCGTAGTTACGGTTGCAAGCTACGTCAATCGCCAGAACGCCATCGACCACTGGCACGGCGCCAACGAAGATCTCTGAGCACGCGCATTCCGTCCTTCCGCCTCGCAGGTCCCGCCAGCCAAGGGTAGCCCTCTAAAAGATGTCATTTTCCTCGCGAACACGTTTGATCAATCCGCGGCTGGGGACCTACTTCAGCATCTTTGCGGCGCTGTTTGCGGCACTGTTCCTGCTTTCGCTGATCTTCGAGCAACTGAGCATCAGCGACGATCTTCTTCGGATGGGACTGTTTGCTGGTCCCCTCATTCTTTACGTCGCCATCGGCGCGGCCGTCGCATCCAAGCAGCCGCTGGACTACTTCGCGGCCGGTCGCCGTGTACCCGCTGGCTATACCGGAATGCTGCTGGCGATCATTGCCTGCGGCGGCACGATGCTGGTCGCGGGTACCGGCGCCTTCTTCCTCTCCGGCTTCGATGCGCTGGTTCTGATGATGGGCGGGCTTGCGGGCTTCGTTCTGATGGCGATGCTGCTGGCACCCTTCTACCGCAAGTTCGGTGCCTATACGGTGCCGAGCTACCTGGGCAGACGATTTGACAGCCGATCGCTGCGCATCGTGGCGGCCATGGTCACGGCGGTGCCAATCCTTCTTGTGCTCTCCGCAGAGTTGCACATCGGCGCTGGCGTCGCGGCGCATCTCACCGGCTACGGACCCGGCACGATGATGGCCGTGTTGGTGGCAACGGTCATCGTCATTGTCGTTCCTGGCGGCAAGAGAAGCTTCACCTGGGCGGCCGTCGCGCAATCTGTGGCCGCTATCCTCGGACTGGCCATTGTTGCCGCCACCATCGCGACACTGGTCACGAGCCTTCCGGTTCCCCAGCTCATGCACGGGCCTTTGGTGCGCAACATGGTGCGTAACGAGGTGCCCCAGGGATTGTCCGTCATAAACGCCGCGTCTCTCGCCTTCGATCTTCCCGGCCAGGGATTGCAGCACATCACAAAGCCCTACACCCAGCCCTTCGGCTCAATCGGCGCACCCGCATTCGCATTGGGCGTCCTCATGATTGCAACAGGACTTGCCGCCGCTCCCTGGCTGTTGCCCCGGGTTGCCGCAACACCTTCCGTCTATGACGCGCGGAAATCGCTGGGCTGGGCGACCGTACTGTTCGGCATCGTCCTCCTGACGATCTCGTCCCTTGCCGTCTTCATGCGCGACTTCGTGTTGGATTTCATCATGACGGAGCGGGTCGGGGCGTTGCCGCAATCCATCACCGACCTGATGAACCTGGGCTTCATGTCTCTGGCCGAGGGCGCCGACCAAGGCAATTCGATTGGCTACGACGCCATGTCGTTCGATCGCGACGGCATCATCTTCGCCACCGGCGTCGCCGTCGGACTTCCACGCTCATACATGTACCTTGGTATGGCCGGCGCACTGGCGGCGAGCCTTGCCTCGATCTGCGCGACCACGATGGCCCTGTCCGCAATCCTGGCTGAGGACGTGGTGCAGGGCTCGAATTGGGAGCCTTCTGCAAGTCCATCACGCGTTTGGACGGCTCGAGCCTTCGTAGGCGTTGCAGCGTTGAGCGGAGCGGTACTCAGCTTGCTGGCGCCCACCGACCCGCTGCAGCTCGTGCTCTGGGCTCTCGCCCTGACCAGCGCCAGCCTGTTCCCGCTGCTGGTGCTGTCGATATGGTGGAAGCGCCTCACCCACAATGGGGCGCTGGCCGGCATGTTGACGGGGTTTGGCGTCGCGGCGATGGCGATCTTCATGTCCGAGGCCGGGATCCTGGGACTTCCCAGCGCCATTGCCGGCGTCCTCGGCCTGCCCTTTGCCACGATCGTGGCCATGGCGCTGTCGAGCGCCTTCCCGGAAACGAGCCGCCACGATCTCGAAGTCGTACGCGACATCCGCATTCCAGGCGGCGAGATCATCTACGACCGCGAGATGCGCCGGCTCGAGATCAAGAAGCACGCTCGCAAGTAGGCAAATCCCGCGGCATCACCCAACCCAACGTCTGGCGAATCAACGCCAATCTCTCAGCGCCCGTCCGGCCATACAGCTAAAACGAGGCAAGCTGCGCTGCCGCGCAACCCTCTGTCTAAAAAATAGAAATCGCAATCGCCAGGGTTCGGACACAAACTTTAACCCGGCATTTACTCGGCGCTGACAGCTTCCTTCTCACAGTTCGAATCGTACCGCGTCCGGATTCTCACGGGCCTAAGCAGCGCTAAAGCGCAGGGGACGAGGCGAACCCTCTTTTACCGCGAATGGACCGTCCAAGAGACCCGGATCAGGTACGCCCTGAGGGAAGACGATGTCCAATACCAACTGGAACGAGAGAGACCTAAGCAGCAATGCTGCAAACTTCGACCCTGCGGAAGGCCAAGGCTGCCACGCCGCCGACCTCAAGGAACTGCTGAACACGATCGTCAGCCAGATCACCGAGGCCGATCGCCGCCAAGCCGATACGCTCAACCAGTTGCAGGAACGCCTGAGCACAATGGGCCGCGACGCCCGTTCGCTGCGCGACAAGGTTCCGGACAAATACCAGCTCGCATTTGAGCGCATCGAGGCCGGCATGGCCGAGCTTGCCGCCCGCATCAGCGAGAGCGGACCATCATACCCGGCCGCGAACGTTGAGACGGATCACCACCACGCGACACAGCCGTTTGGTCCTGCCACGACTTTCTCCGAACTTCGCACTTTCCAAGACGAAACTGGTATGGCGAGCGCACCCCAAACAATCGCCGAGGCCGCCAATGCCTCCGAGCCGCCAATGGCGCTGCGCTCGGCGCTCGCGAACTCGACCGCATGGCGGCGCGAAGAAAACACCCACAAGCCCATGCACGACGTCGACACCTTCGATGTCATCGAAAGCCTGCCGGGCGACGTCACCAATCCTTGGGACGACGATTCAGCCGAAGCGCTTGCCAGCGTCTACGACAAGGAGCCGGACGCATTCCCGCAGGATGCCTATTCATCCTCCGCTGGCGAAACAACACGCAATTATCCCTCAAGCGATGCGCTTGGTTCCGCATCTGTTGCCGATCACGGCTGGCTTGAGAAGCGGTTTGCAGAGATCTCCAAGCAGATCGAGACATCGATTGCCGAGATTCGTCCTGACGAGTCCTTCTTTGCCCTCGGCCAACGGCTCGATCAGTTCGAGCGCAGTGTGACCCAGGCCTTTGAGAACGTCGCATCGCAATCGGATTTCGAGGCGATCCGCCAGCTCGAAAGCCACATGATCGCGATTGTGGAGCACCTGGAATCGAGCCAAGGTCAACTGTCGCGCATTGAAAGCATCGAAGCGCAATTGGCCGATATCGGCGCCCGGCTCGACGCAATCCACGCCTTGGCAGACAGCGCTGCACCGGCCTACGCGGGCGATATGGGCGAGCACGGTGGCAACATGGACGTCACGGCCATCGCCAAGGCGGCGGCCGACGAGACCGCAGCTCGCCTGTCGGAATTTGCGCAGAACGCCGGAGACGGCTCTGGCATCCATGACCTTCGCGGTCTGCTTGAGCAATCCATGTCCAACGCTCGCCAGAGTGAGGAAAACACCAACGCGCTGCTGGATACGCTGCAACAGGCCATGATCCGGCTTCTCGATCGCATGGACGCCGTCGAATACAACCAGCATCAGGCCGCCAGCCAACTGGCGCAACCTGCCTTCCAACAGGCTCCAGAACGGACGTTCCATACCGAAGACCCTTATACGCGCCAGATGCCGGATCCCGAACCGGAGTTCGATGACTACGCACATGCGGAATCTTTGAACGATGTGCGCCGGGATCCTGATCCCATTGGTCTGGATGAAGCAGTAGCCGCAGTGGCGGCCAAGACTTCTATGCTCGCGCCGCGGCATCAAGTTTCCGACAGCGAGGTGGATGACCTGGCCCCAGCAAAGCCAGAACGCTCAGAACCTGAAAAACTGCGCCAGGATTTCATCGCCGATGCGCGCCGCGCCAGAATGCGACTGGCTGCGGAAGCTGGCGACGATGAGCTTGAGGTTTCGGCTCCGTTGGCGGCGATCCCTCGCGAACCCATCGCCCCGGCGCCCGCTAAGGCCGCCAGAGCCTCAAAACCCGCAACGACAACCGTTTCAGATGCGCCCGCGAAGAAGGCATCGGCTATTTCGCCGCGCGTCGTTGCACTGTCCATCGCACTCGCCATTGCAAGCGGCGCCTATCTGTTTAATCCCTTCGCAAAATCGGGCGTGCCGACAGGCAATCCTGGCGCGATGATGAACCAGACATCCGCTCCGACAGCCCCCGCAGGCGACAATACCGCGGCCAAGGCGAACAAGGGCAACGCCGGTGCCGATGCGCCACCGCCGGAAGCGGACTTCGGCACGCCCGAAAAGCGCTCTCAACTGAACCTTCATCAGATGTACGGTAGCGCTCCGGCCTCCACGCTTGCGATGAGCGGCGTCGCTCTGGCGCACCAAGCTACATCTGCCGACGCCATCGAGCGGTCGCGCCGTGAGCAAGCCATGGCCAGCATCTCCACGCGTCTCGGACAGGCTGCGGCCGAAAACCCTGCGATCGTTTCTCCGACGGCCTTAGATCTCGCCGCCGTCCCTCGCAACGACAACGTCGCCGATCAGGTCGACTCCGGACATCGCAGCGCCCTGGACATGCCCCCGGCTATGGTGGGCCCACTTTCACTACGCCTGGCCGCGGCTAACGGCGACCCGTCGGCAGAGTTTGAGGTCGGCGCGCGCATTGCCGAGGGCAAGGGCCCGGATCAGAACTTCAAGGAAGCAGCCAAGTGGTATATGCGCTCGGCATCGAAGGGGTTTGCACAGGCTCAGTATCGCCTGGGCACCTTGTACGAGCGCGGTCTAGGAATGAAGCCCGACGAAGCACGGGCCAAGGAGTGGTACGCACGCGCCGCCGGACAGGGCAACATAAAGGCCATGCATAACCTTGCCGTGCTGAGCGCCAACGGCAAGACGGGCTCTCCCGACTACGCAATCGCTGCCCGCTATTTCAAGGATGCCGCCGCTCGTGGCCTTTCCGACAGCCAATTCAACCTCGCCGTCCTCTACGAAAACGGCTTGGGCGTCCCTGCCGATATGCGTGAAGCCTACAAATGGCTGTCGCTCGCCGCGCGCCACGGCGACAAGGAGGCCTTGCGCCGTCGGGATATCATGAAGGGCAAGCTTACGGCGGCAGAACTCAAAGCAGCAGAGAAGATGGCGGCCGGTTTCCGCCCGCTGCCGACTGATCCGCTCATCAACGATGCCCGGACCGCTGGCGAGGCATGGAAGAAGAACTCTTCCGACCAAGGTTGAGGTGGGGGCCCGGTTCTTTCCGGCCACCTGCGCCGTAATACCGTAATAATGCTTGCTTCTTTCCCTTCTCATGGGGCTCCGACCCGTCTATAGCCAACACGTAGTGATGTGTGGCGCTGTTGCGATGGTCGCGCGGCCATATTCGCTGCATGCAAGCGGACACGAAGGGTAATGTACGTCTACCTGCCGATCGCAGAAATGTCGGTAAATGTCCTGGTTCTTCTGGGACTGGGCGCTGCGGTTGGGTTTCTTTCCGGCCTATTCGGTGTGGGCGGCGGCTTTCTCATGACGCCGCTGCTCATGTTCCTCGGCGTGCCGCCTGCTGTCGCTGTCGCGACCGGAACCGCCCATGTCGTCGCGTCCTCGGTCTCCGGGGCCATCACCCAATACCGGCGCAACAACGTCGACGTGAAGATGGGCCTGATCATGTGCCTGGGCGGCCTGGTGGGCACGACCGTCGGCGTCGAGACCGTTCGCGTGCTGCGCCGAGCTGGGCAATTCGATCTGATCATTTCCTTGACCTACGTGACGTTCCTGGGTGTCATCGGCGCCTTGATGCTGATCGAAAGCATCAACACTTGGCGTAAAGCACAGGCGGGTATCGTCCCCGCTGGGCGCCAGTCGGGGCAGCACAGCTGGGTCGACGGTTTGCCCTTCAAAATGCGGTTTCACCGTTCAAAGCTTTACATCAGCGCCATCCCGCCGATTTGTATCGGCATGTTCGTAGGCTTCATGGCGGCCGTCATGGGCATTGGCGGCGGCTTCGTCATCATACCGGCGATGATCTACTTGCTCCGCATGTCGACCAGCGTGGTCGTCGGCACATCGCTTTTCCAGATCGTTTTCGTGGCCGCGCTGGCGACTGTGTTGCACGCCATGCAGAACAAGACGGTCGATGTGATGCTGGCGGTCGTGTTGATGGCAGGCGGCGTGCTGGGCGCTCAATACGGCACGACAGTGGGCGAAAAGATCCGTGGGGATCACTGGCGGTTTAGCCTGGCCGTGCTGGTTTTGGCGGTCTGCCTCAGAATGGGCTACGATCTGGTAGCCGCCCCAAGCGACCTGTACTCGTTCGGCGGCATGCATCGGGGACCGTGATGGAGTTGGCCCGAACCTCGCTTGCTGCGCTGTCTCTTGCTGTCGCTTTTGCAACAGCCATTCCGGCCCGCGCGCAGACCCAGCCACCTGAAACCATCGAAGCCGACGTCTCCACCCGCAGCGTTGCCATCACACCGGATTATACCGGGACCGAGATCCTGATTTTCGGAACAGTAGAGCATAGCCGTCAGCCGAGCGCAGAGGCGGGAACCTATGACATCGTCGCGGTCGTCGAAGGCATGTCGTTGCCGGCGATCGTGCGGCGCAAGTCGCGGGTCGGTGGACTGTGGATCAACACCGACTCGGTCCGTTTTTCCTCCTTCCCGAGCTTCTACGGTATCGCAACCACGCGCCCGCTCGACGAGATTGCGGAACCTCAAACGCTCGCCACTTATCAGATCGGTTTCGGTTACGTGCGCATGGTTCCATCCGGAAGCATCCGGTGGGCGCCATCGACGCCGGAGCAGGCCGAGGAGTATCGCACTGCTGCCATTCGCCTGAAGAAAAAGGACCGCCTGTTCGTTCAGTCGGATTACGGCGTCACCTTTCGCGGGCGCTCGCTTTTTCGAGCAACCATCTCGCTTCCTGCCAACGTGCCGGTGGGACCGCTGACCACGCGACTGTTCCTTTTCAAGGACGGTAAGATGCTCTCGCAGTACAAAAGCGAAGTGATGATGGAGCGCACAGGGCTTGAGCGCTTCCTGCACGATGCGGCTTATGACTCCCCGTTTCTCTACGGGTTATCGACCGTGCTCGTCGCCGGGGCGGCAGGGTTGTTCGCCTCCTTCGCCTTCCGCCGCGGTCCGCGCTGATCCATCAGTCCGCGCGCAGCAAACGCGAAGCAACCGGATACACGCCCTCCTGGCCAAGCATCCATACCGACAGCCCCTCCGCGCCGAAGACAGGCATGAAGGCGTCGTCCATCACGTTGAGGCCCCCGGTGTAGGCGCCGAACGCCGGCAATACGAGCCGCAGGCCGTTGCCGACGAAGCAAGGACGCCGCAATGCCGTGCCATTCATCACAAGGCGCGCGGCGGGATGCAAATGACCGGCGATCTCATGCGTGCGTGCGCCTCCTGCCGGTTCGTGACGAAAGGTAATTCCTTCAACGACCAGTTCGTCGAGGACATGGCCGCCAATCACCTGCCCCGCAGCTCCATCATGATTACCCGCGATCCAGATCCATTCGCGATCAGCCAGCATGATGGAAAGCGTCTCGCGGTCGGCTACGTCCATGCGCTCCAGCGCGTCGGCATCGTGGAAACTGTCCCCCAGCGCGATAATCGTTGCCGCGTCGTATACGTCGATCACCTCAGCGAGCTTTTGCAGTGTCTCGCGCGTATCGTAGGGTGGCAGCATCTGCCCGCGCGCGGCGAAGTGCGACCCCTTCTCCAAATGCAAATCGGCGACGATCAGTGCGTCTTCGGCCGGCCAATAGAGGGCGCCGGACATGTGTGCGCGAAAAGCCTTGCCGCACACCGACAATGGAGAATCGGAAAAATCGCTCAAGACGAGACTTTCAGGCCTGAGCCCGGACATGGTGCTCCCCCGGTCGTGTCTATGCCTATGGCTCCGTCGCCTCGTTGATGAGGTCCTCGGCGGCGGACCGTAGAACGTCCTCGTGCGCGCCGAAAACCTGCTCCCGGCCAATCTCAAGCAAGATCGGCACCGACAAAGGTGAGACGCGCTCTAATGCTTGATGCCTGATTCGGCCCTTGATGCGGGCGAGAAACTCCCCGAGGCGCCCGATGTCGAGCAACCCCGTGGCCGCATCTGCCCATGCGGCTTCCAACAGAATGTGGCCGGGATCATGGCGGCGAAGCACATCGTAGATCAGATCGGTCGACATCGTGACCTGCCGGCCGGACTTCTCTTTACCCGGATGACGACGCTCGATCAGGCCTGCGATCACGGCCGCGAGACGAAAAGTACGCTTCATCAGGCTGCTTTCCGCAAGCCAGGCGTCGAGATCGTCTCCCAGCATATCCTGATCGAAAAGCTCATCGAGACTCAAGCGGCCGCGTTCGATCAAATCCGAAATATCGCCAAGCCCCCAAACCGCCAACCCGTAGTCGTTGGCGACGAAGCCCAGCGGCTGTGCACCACTTCGGTCGAGCCTACGGGTCAGCAGCATTCCAAGGGTCTGATGCGCCAACCTGCCTTCAAAGGGATAGGCGACCAGATAGTGCCGCTGCGCGCGGGAGAAGGTCTCGATAAGTACATCCTCGCGGCCCGGCAGCGACGACCGGCGCTTTTGCAGCCGTAGCCATTGCTCCACCGGCGGCGGCAAGGCCTTCCACGATTTGGGTTCGGACAGGATCGCGCGAACACGAGCAGCCAGATGCGTGGACAGCGGAAATTTGCCACCGGCATAGCTTGGGATCATCGCATCCTTTGCGTTCGAGCGGGAGACGTACGCCTCGGTATCGCGCAAGCCTTCAAAGCGCACGATCTCACCGGCAAAGGCAAATGTATCTCCCGGCGACAACTGTTCGATGAAATATTCGTCGACTTCGCCCAGAACCCGCCCGCCCTGCAGTGCGCGCGCCCCTCCTGATTTACGTTTGCTCGGTGAAGTGAGGCGCACCTTGATGACGGGCGCATCGACGATTGTTCCTGCGTTGAGGCGGTATTGCTGGGCGACCCTGCCATTCGCGACGCGCAACTTTCCGTTCTCGGCCGGGCGCAACTTCGCAAACCGCTCGTAGGCTTTGAGCGCGTACCCACCTGTCCCGACGAATTCGATGACACGGTCGAACTGTGTGCGCGTCAAACCCGCATACGGCAGCGCGCTGCGGACTTCTTCAAAAAGATGGTTGGGATTAAACGGCTCCTGACACGCCATCCCGAGTACATGCTGAGCCAATACATCAAGCGCACCAGAGCGCGACAACACGGCATCCTGTGCGCCAGCCTCTGCCGCCTGGAGCGCGGCGCGGCATTCCAACACTTCAAAGCGGTTGCTCGGAACCAGAATGGCCTTTGACGGCTCGTCGAGCCGGTGATTGGCGCGGCCGATGCGCTGTGTCAGGCGGCTGGCACCCTTAGGCGCTCCGACGTGAATAACCAGATCCACATCGCCCCAGTCGATGCCGAGATCGAGTGTCGAGGTCGCAACCACGGCCTTGAGCGAACCGGCGGCCATGGCGCTCTCCACTTTTCTACGTTGCGCAGCAGCCAGCGAACCATGATGGAGGGCGATGGGAAGGTTTTGATCGTTCACCCGCCATAGCTCCTGGAAAGTCAGTTCGGCTTGCATACGCGTATTGACGAAGACGAGGCTCAAACGGTGCGCTGCAATCGCCTCATAGATTTCCTCGATGGCATAGCGCGTCGTATGGCCTGCCCACGGCACACCGACTTCCGCTTCAAGGATTTTGATGTCGGGCTTGGCGCCGCCATGGATCTCGATCAGTCCCGAAAGATCGGCGCGGACGTCGGGCTCCTTCTGAGCCATGAGGTAGGCACGCAACTCGGACGGGCGCGCTACGGTGGCTGACAAGCCAATGCGGATGTGGCCAGGAGCCAGCATCTCAAGCCGCGCCAAATCTAGCGCCAGAAGGTCGCCCCGTTTCGACGGCGCAAGCGCGTGCAGCTCATCCAGAATAACCGTATCGAGATCCGCAAACAGAAATGGCGCATCGGGATGGCTGAGCAGCAACGCCACTTGCTCGGGCGTCGTCAGCAAGATGTCAGGAGGGTGTTTGCGCTGATGTTGGCGGCGCGCGGGCGTTGTGTCGGCCGAGCGGGTCTGGGTTCGAATCTTCAAGCCCATTTCCACGATGGGCTGCTCAAGATTGCGGGCAACGTCACAGGCAAGCGCCTTGAGCGGCGAGATGTAGAGCGTGCGCAAACCGGCACCCTTGCGCGCTCTCTTACCTGGCTCCGACAGGCGCACCAGAGAGGGAAGAAAACCGGCCAGCGTCTTTCCGGCCCCGGTCGGGGCAATCAGCAAGGTGGACTGGCGGCGTTGTGATGCTGCCAGAAGTGCCAACTGATGCTGACGTGGCGTCCATCCGCGCGCACGAAACCAAGATGCGAAGGGCTCAGGTAACGGAGGCATACTCGGCGGAATCTTTTCGTCCGCTCGTATGCGGTCGTCCAAAGCGTTTGCTGCGCGCGGCATTGGCCGTTTTGTGGACATGATGACAAATACGATCTAGACGGGCCGAAGAGTTCCTCAAACAGAGGACATATTCTATCCCTTGCGTCATGTCCCGGCGCCCGATTTGCTTGCTGGTGGAGAGCATAGATGAATTTGCGCGGCTTTCTTGGCGGCCACCCGGTCGCGGTGCTCATTCGCCTCATATTGATATCCGTGCTCACCGGCATCGTGCTGTCGGCGTTCGGCCTTACGCCAGCTAACTTCTTCCAAACGCTCGATGACTTTGCGCGCTGGCTCTACGACCTCGGTTTCTTCTCTCTCGAATGGCTGCTCCAGTACCTGGTTCTCGGCGCGATGGTCGTCGTGCCGATCTGGTTCATCGCGCGGCTGTTGCGCTCACGCGGGATCAAAACGGACTGAAGCGCACATGCTTCAACCAAGCGGCCGACGCGCCCATTCCCCGGCTTTGCGGCCTCGGATGTCGCCAAGCGACCGCCCACCGGCCGCGCGTACCGCTTCCGCCAGCCTGTCCTTGATTGCACAAATCAGCCCCGGTCCTTCGTAAACCAGGCCGGTATAAAGCTGCAGCAGCGTCGCACCGGCCTCGATCTTGGCGAGCGCCGACTGCGGACTGTCGATCCCACCAATCCCTATCAACGGGATCGCACCATTGGTCTCCTGATACACACGGGCAAGCATCGCCGTCGCGCGTTCGAACAGTGGACGGCCCGACAGACCGCCTGCCTCGCGGGCGTTACGATCGGTGAGCCCGGTACGCGCCAGCGTGGTATTGGACACGGCGATCGCATCCACCTTATGAGCAACAAGTTGGGCGACGATAGCCGGAAGGTCGGCTTCCGCGATGTCGGGCGCGATCTTTACGATCAAGGGTCTGAGCGACTGCCCTTCGGCTTCGAGCTGCGCCCGCGCCGCCCCCACTTTCGTCAGCAATTCATCGAGCGCGGCGGGCGCTTGCAAATCGCGCAGTCCAGGCGTGTTGGGCGATGAAATGTTGACCGTGAAATAGCTGGCGAGGTGATTGAAAGTCTTGATCCCCGCAACGTAGTCGGCTGCGCGGTCGTCCGCATCCTTGTTGGCGCCGATATTGACGCCGACGATGCCGCCCTTGCTTCTGCGCGCTTCCAGTCGCGCCAGCGCCGCTGCGTGCCCGCCATTGTTAAAACCGAGCCTGTTGATCATGGCGCGGTCGGCGATCAGGCGAAACACGCGCGGCTTCGGATTGCCGCTCTGGGGCTTAGGCGTCACGGTGCCGATCTCGGCAAATCCGCATCCCAAGCCGAGCACCGCATCCGGCACCCGGGCGTCCTTGTCGAACCCGGCAGCGATTCCGATAGGATTGGCAAACCGCAAGCCCATAACCTCTTGCGCCAGTTCGGCTGCGTCACCCTTGGGCGCTCTGGGATAAAGTCCCGCCTCCATGGCCGAGATGGTTGCCGCGTGCGCATCCTCCGGGCCCAACATGAAGAGACCGGCGCGCGCCGCCGGATAGAGCCTATTCAACATTCCAGCCATTCCTCTTGAAGTCTCGGAACGCCGTCCGCTCCGAGTTCAAGGGGCCTTTGCCAGAGCGCGAGGGCAGCTGGCAATGGTCCATAAAGATGCGGGAACAGGTCTCCCCCGCGCGATGGCTCCCATTTCAAGTCGGGACCCAATGCCTGTACGTCGAAAGCAACCAGAAGATGATCCGTCTTGCCACGGAAATACTTGGCCAGCGTCGCGCCAAGCTGATGCGCTGCCGAAAAATGGATGTACCCATCCCTCAGATCGTCGGGCGAACCGTTATACACGCCCGCGGTACGTGCCCTGTCCCAATCCTCACGCGCCAGAACCTTGAATACGACCGGAGGGGGAGCCTGATTATTCGTTCCACTATCGCAGTGTTGCGCTGACACCTTGCCTCGCATGAATCGTCAAAGGTGAGATTGGCATCTACGTGACGAGATTCTGTCTTTTATAAAACGGATTAGACCATTGTCTTGAGATTGACTTTGAGATCCGCACAGAAATTTGCCACGGAAGCGCTACCATGGACATGCTATATGGAAACGAGTATAGCGCAGCGCGCCGCTGCGGCCTTCAGTTTGCCGCGCCGGGCTGTCCAACAAAACGTGTCCTCATGCCGTCTGGTTTACAAGCGTCCTCGTTCTCCATATCCGACATTCTTTCAGGTCCTTTCCTCCTAAACGTCCCGGTTTATCAGCGACCCTATGCATGGGGTTCCGATGAAGCAGGCCAATTGCTCGACGACCTGTTGGACGCCGCGGGCATAGAAACGGGCAATGTCCCCGATCCGGATTATTTTCTGGGTGCCGTGCTACTGATGGAGTCGCGGCCCGCGCAAAGTCCTGAAAACATCAGACTTACGAAGTCGATGGCGCCGCGCTCTTTCGACATCGTCGATGGGCAGCAGCGCCTTGTGACGCTGCTGACGCTGATTGCCGTTCTTCGCGACCTGGAACAGAGTCCCAAAAGCCATACCGCACGGCGCGCGAGCACGGTCATGTCGGTGCGCAGCGGCCGGGGATTTTTTCCTACGTTCACACCGCGTATCCAGCTATCGCACCGCGATCAGCCGTTCTTTGAGCGCTACATTTGCGCGCCGGGCTCCACCCGGCTCGAACCTGAAGCGGCCGCCGAAGGCGCCGAAGCAGCGCTGCTGGAGGTTCGCGACTATTTCATCGCGCAGCTATCCCAATATTCGCAGACCGACCGCAACCGGATTTGCGACTACGTCCTCGATCATTGCGAGGTGGTCGCCATTCTCAGCGGCGAGATAGACCGCGCCTACCGCATGTTCATCGTCTTGAACGAGCGCGGAAAGAAGCTTCAGCGCAACGACATTCTAAAAGCCGACGTCATCAGCCGTCTCAAGCCCGAGGAGGTCGATTGGGGCGTCAAGGCGTGGGATCAGACGGCAGCGGAATTGGGAGACGACTTCGAGACGTTCTTTTCACACCTGCGCACCATCTATGGTCACTCGCGGCCGCAGATCGTTTCTGCCGTGCGCGCTGTCGTCAACGAAGAGGGCGGCGGAGCTCCGTTCATTCGCAACGCGCTATTGCCGCTCGCAGGCACGTTCTCCGCCATTCGCCGCAACAGCGCTGACTATGGCGATCTCAGCCCGCGTATGCGTTGGTATCTACATTATCTCAATCGCTTGGCAGACGGCGACTGGGCGCCTGCCGCAATGCTTGCGCTCAAAGACCGTCACAACAGCCCTGCGGCCTGCGAACGTCTTTTGGGCGAGATCGACCGCATGGCACACTTGCTGCGGCTGCTATGCCTTGGTGCCGGGCGCCGAAAGAAGCGCTTCTCCGACATCGCGGACGCTATCCGCAAGCACGGCTACGTCACTGCGACACACGATGCCTTCTCCATCAGTCGCGAGGAAACGCGCAACATAGCTTTTCACCTCCGGGATATTCACAAGCGCAATCAGAAAATCTGCAAACTGCTGCTGTTGCGGCTGAACGACGAACTTTCCGGCAGCATAAATCGGATCGATCCCGACAAGCTCACCATCGAGCATGTCTTGCCGCAGCGTCCGCCCAAGTCGAGCGAATGGCGAAAATGGTTTCCCTCCGCGGACGATCGCGCCGTTTGTACCGAGAGCCTCGGCAACCTCGTCCTCATCACGCAGTCCCAAAACGACAAGGCGCGCAATGCGTTCTTTCCGGAGAAAAAGGAGATATTCTCAAGCGGACACATTCTACCAATCACGCGCGACGTCGTAGCTTCCACACAATGGGCAAAGCCTGAGATCGAAGCGCGCGAGGCGCGATTGCTTGCGGTCCTCCAGCGCATCTGGCGTATCGATCTTCCGCAGGCGCGCGCGCAAAGCAGCACCAGCGCACAACCGCCCATCAAGAAAGTATCCGCTGGCTGATCATCGCGAAAGTTTGGGCACATCTGACTTTGATGCGCCTATCAAAGCCGATGACTGTGAGCCGACAAGGTCCCAAAAATATTAAAGCCCCGCTCAGCGGCCTGGGGCCGCGGGCAGGGCTTCGTCAAATCCTGATCATCTGTGACTAGCTGCGCTAATGGCGCGTCACTTTGCTCAGCCTTTCCATCTCATCTCGTAGCTTGAGCTTTTCTTGCTTCATCCGCCGGATTTCGGCGTCGTCAATACCTGGGCTCGAAATGGCTTCTTCGATCCGCTGATCGAGAAGCCGGTGCTTTTCGGCTAATTCTGCAAGATGAGCTGCCATCGCCATCTAGTCCTCTCCTCAAGAAGTTGCAGACCTTAAAATGCTGCCACACAACTGTTACAAAGTCCAACGTTTCGACCTCACAAAATCGGCACTAAACCTTATGGCTAGCAAAGTTTCAGACATGGAATTTTCTTAAAAAATTAAGTTTTTTCATTACACTAGAGCTAAAGGACATGACGTCTGTCAGGCTTCGCCGATATCGGTTACAATGCAACCAGCACGGTAGTCGTGGTGAGCCTTAAGCGGGGGCGGGATCACTCATATGCAGCGGCGCGACGAGCGCGAGCTTCGGGAAGAACTGGTCACGCTCAAAGGCGAGCATCGTCAGCTCGATGACGAGATCGTAGCCCTCGAAGCCAACCCAACAGCAGATCAGTTGCTCATCAAGCGGCTGAAAAAGAAGAAACTTGCCTTGAAGGATCGCATCACGGCAATTGAAGATCGGCTTTTGCCCGATATCATCGCCTGATCGGTGAGGCTGTTTGCGTAACCACTCCAGCATGGCCGTGCTCATCAGCTCTTGTCATCAGCCTTCCCCTCAATTAAACCCCGGCCTTTCCGCGGCGTTCCGACGCTTTGAGACGAGCGAAAGAAGATTATGACGGGCAGCACGCCACGTGTCGGCATCATCATGGGAAGCCAGTCTGATTGGCCCACGATGAAGCGCGCGGCCGAAATTCTCGATCAGCTTGGCGTCCCCCATGAAACCAAGATCGTCTCGGCCCACCGCACGCCCGACCGGCTCTATGAGTATGCCAAATCGGCCAAGGACCGGGGACTGCACGTCATCATCGCAGGCGCTGGCGGCGCGGCGCATCTTCCGGGCATGACGGCCTCAATGACGGCACTGCCGGTGCTCGGCGTTCCCATCGAGAGCAAGGCGCTCAAGGGCCATGACAGCTTGCTGTCCATCGTCCAGATGCCTGGCGGCATTCCCGTCGGCACGCTCGCCATCGGCGAAGCGGGAGCGAAGAACGCCGGCCTGCTGGCCGCACAGATCCTGGCGCTGAGCGATGCCGCCTTGGCCAAGCGCGTACAAGCCTGGCGCGACGCAAATACGCGCAGCGTGGGCGAGACGCCCACAGACGGTTGAGACAGCGAACACGATGTCGGCAATTGCACCGGGTTCTACGATCGGCATTCTCGGCGGCGGACAGCTTGGCCGCATGTTAGCCATGGCTGCGGCGCGGCTCGGTCTGAAGTGTCATGTCTATGCCCCCGAGGCAGACAGCCCCGCTTTCGACGTCGCAGCCGAGCGCACAATTGCCGCCTACAATGACGAAACAGCCCTTTCGCGCTTTGCCGACGCCATCGATGCGGCGACCTACGAATTCGAAAACATCCCCGTTGCAACGGTAGAATTTCTCGCAAAACGCATTCCCGTGCGTCCGGGCGCCAAGGCTTTGGCGTGCGCACAAGACCGCATCAACGAGAAGACTCTTGCCCGCTCACTCGGCGCCAGGACTGCAGAATTTGCCGCTGTGAACAGCGAGGCAGATCTGCTGCAAGCGCTCCAAACAATCGCTCCACCCTGCGTACTTAAAACGCGCCGCTTCGGCTACGACGGCAAGGGCCAGGCGAAGATCCTCAAGCCTGAGGACGCTTCTAGCGCATGGGCCGACATGCGCGATCAACCTTCAATTCTGGAGTCGTTCGTTAATTTCCAGCTTGAAGTCTCGGTTGTGGCCGCACGGAGCGTCGATGGCGAATTCCGCGCCTACGACGTGACCGAGAACGAGCACCGCAATCACATTCTGCACCGCTCGCTCGCCCCTGCCCGCATCACAGAGCAGGCTGCGAAGGATGCCATCTCGATCGCCGAGAAGATCGCGGTCGCGCTCGACTACGTCGGCGTTTTCGCCATCGAATTCTTCGCCCTGCATGAAACCGGCAAGGATGTTCTCTACGTCAATGAAATGGCACCGCGGGTACACAACTCCGGACATTGGACCATCGACGGCGCCGTCACCTCACAGTTTGAGCAGCACATGCGCGCGGTCGCCGGGTGGCCGCTGGGTTCGACGGCTCGCAAGGCCCCGGCGGTCGAGATGATCAATCTGATCGGTGACGACATTCATGCCTGGAAGGAGATCGCCGCCGATACGGGAGCGTTTTTCCATCACTACGGCAAAAAGGAAGCCCGGGCTGGGCGCAAGATGGGGCACGTCAATCGGCTGTTACCCTCGCTGCCATTGCCCGATTGAAGCCCCGGCCTCCACCCTGCGTCAGGCCGTCGCACCATGCCGAGCGCCGGACTGTCCTCACGTGAAATCTCCGCGTAACGCAGGGCGATAGACAACCTCGCGCGGGTTTGGTATACGCACCGCTAGAAATCGGACGCGGGACCCGGAGGCAGCAGCCCCGGGCTCCGTGGTTTTTTGCTTAAACGTTCACACCGCACATCAGAGGAAAACACCGCGTGCAGGTTCTCGTCCGCGACAACAATGTCGATCAAGCTCTTAAGGCCCTCAAGAAAAAGATGCAGCGCGAGGGCATTTTCCGTGAGATGAAGCTGCGCAACTACTTCGAAAAGCCCTCCGAGAAGAAGGCCCGCGAGAAAGCGGAAGCCGTTCGTCGCGCCCGCAAGCTGGCCCGCAAGAAGGCCCAGCGCGAAGGCCTGTTGCCCGGCAAGCCGGCATCGCCTGCCCGTGGCGGCCGCGGTGGTGCTGCAGGCGGTCGTGGCGGCTTCAACAGCGGCGGTGGTCAGGGCGGCGGCGGCGGCTTCAACAGCCAGCAGTCGGGCTGAGATAAGCTCAGGCGGTCACATCAGCCGCCGAGCGTAAAGTTTCGAACGGTCCGCCTCACAAGGCGGGCCGTTTTCAGTTTTGGAGACCGGTCCCTCAAGACCGCGTGGGTATAATCCCGACGCAAAGCGTTCGCGCCACCGACCCTGACTTTAAGGCGATTGAGACGACGATGACGTCGGCGCGGCGGCTGCGTGCCCCGCCCG
This sequence comes from Hyphomicrobiaceae bacterium, assembly GCA_041397645.1. NCBI lineage: Bacteria > Pseudomonadati > Pseudomonadota > Alphaproteobacteria > Hyphomicrobiales > Hyphomicrobiaceae > Hyphomicrobiaceae bacterium. The sequence goes on from JAWKWE010000004.1 coordinate 213,030, forward strand.
TGGCGGCCAGAACTTGTCGATCCAGGCGTTTATAGCGTCGTAAGAACCGTACATGTAGTGGTCGGCGTGGCCTGCGTCCTTGAACGTCGCGATCTGCTTCGGCTCGTTCGCCAACGCGTACATTTTGCGGCCCATGGAAACGGGAATGGTCTCGTCCTTTTCGCCATGCACGATCAGCAGCGGACAATGCACCTGTTTGATGAAGACCTGGCTGTCGTAACGATCCAGCAGCATGGGGCGCACGGGCAACCAAGGATACTGCCCCGCAGCCACGTCGCTCAATGACGTATAGGGCGCGTCAAGGATCAGCCCCCCTGGCGCCTTGGCGGCGGCCACCTGCACCGCCACGCCGCTGCCCAGGCTCTCGCCATAGATGATGATCTCAGCGGGTGGCACGCCCTGTGCGACGAGCATGTCAAACGCCTTCATGCCGTCGGCAACGTTGGCTTGCTCCGATGGAGAGCCCGTCGATCCTGAGTATCCGCGATAGCTCATCATGAAGATGCCTCGACCCCAGCGGCTGTATTTGCGGATACGCTCCTGGCGGCTCTCCAGAGAACCGGCGTTGCCGTGAAAATAAAGCAGCGTCGGCTGCCCAGCGCGCGCCTTTGCGTACCAAGCAATCACATGGGCGCCATCGCCCGTTTGAATCACCTTCTCTTCGACCTGCTCAAGCCCGGCATCGCGGGGAAGCGTGCGCGCTGTCTCTGGCAAGTAGATGAGCCTGCGCTGGCCCAGATACATGGCAAGTGCCACGGTCAGATAAAGGCCAACGGCCAGGATCAATGCAGTCTTCAAGTCCGCCCCCTTCCGACCCGGCGTCGCACTAGTCCGCCGAAAGGTATCCGATTTGCCGTCCGTGGCGGCGGCGAATGTCTTCCAGCAACTCAAACACTTCGTTGCCATGGAGCGGACGGAAATGCTTCACCATGCAAGCATCGTTGGCAGCCAGGACTTCCCGGTAGATGGGCTCCGCCGTCCGATGCAGCATGGCTACCGCAGCAACGCTGCTGCGGGGCATGTTGATTGGCACTTTCGGCGCGATAGACGACAGGATCTCTTTCGCGCTGTCTGAGAAGTAGGCCGACAACCGGCCGAAGACCGACACGATCCAGATCAGGAACGTCTCCTTGAAGCGGAAGTCGTAGGCGTCCATCCATTCAAAGATCTTGTCGCAGGTGAAATCCTGCAGGCGCACGCTTCCAGTTTTCGTGTAGTCCTGCCATTCGCAGACGAGATCGAATTCTTTCTCCATGTCGATGTCGCCCGGCGCGAACGTTTCCGTCGCTTTCACCCCGATGCGTCTGAGAAAATCGCGGTTCTGCATCCCGATCCGGGTAGGATAGCGCGGAAGTTCAACCGTGCCGTCACTCGCCATCTCATAAGCGAGCCGCACCAGCTTGGAACAGAATAACCGCTTGCGGGTGTCGAGGCGCATCGAAAAGTCATAGAGAATGCGCCTGCCAATTCCCTCGCGGGACGCCTTGACGTGCTCGTAGATCAGCTTTGCGGCCCGCTCTGCGAGATCAGCATCCTTGTGCCGGTAGAGCACGGCGCGCGCGATACCATGATCGAGCGCATGCGCAAGCGAGCCGAACACCGCGCCATCCTCGATGAGGCTTTCGACTACGAAGTGCGTGCCGCCTCCGTCCAGGTAGACGATGCAGACATGCGAGAATTGGCTATCGACGTCACCGATACGGGCGATGGCTGCGCTGTTGTGGCGCTCGCCGCGAACCAGGAGAACATCGCCGGAGCGAAACGTGATGTCTCGTCCCTGGCGCGGTGCATAGAAGCGCCAATTGACGAGGGTATTCGTCTCCCCGCCCGTGAACCCGCGCAGCCCCTCGCCCGTGGCAATATGCTTACCGTGTGCCAGCGCGACCTCGCCCACCATATCGTTGACGTAGCGCAGGATGCGAAAGGCGTCGCGTAGTGCCTTCTGTACAGGCAGAGACATCATCCCTTTTGCTTCGAACTCTCCCAGTCGGTCGCGCAGGCGCATGCGGACGTCGAACAACCTGTACTGGATTGAAACCGCATCCTTGGCGACCTCGCGCACGTCATAGGCATCGAGGTTTGCGGTGGCGGCACGGTTGTAGATCATCCCAAACGCCTTTTCGAGTTCATAAGCGGAATTTGCCGGTGTTGCCGCAAGTCGCTCGATCACAGCGAGATCATGCTCGTATGACGACTCTGGACCTGCGGGGGACAACACGACGAAAACTCCAAGAAACCCTGTGGGGCGGACTATACCAAAGGCGGTTCGGCAGAAAGCGTCCTAAGGGCAACACAACGGGCGCGATGTCCGCAAACATTCCGTCTGGCCGATGCCCGTGACACAAGCATGTCGGCTGCCTTCTTTTTGCCCGCTCATAGCAAAACGGCGACCCTGGTGCATTGACCGGGGTCGCCGTCGCATTTTCCCGTGTCGCCCGGCGCTTTGGGCCGAGCTCCGCCAGCCTCAGTGAGCCAGAGCCTTGGCGATTTCCTCCGTCATCTTCTTGGCGTCACCCAGGACCATCACCGTGTTGTCCTTGTAGAAGACCGGATTATCAATGCCGGCGTAGCCGGATGCCAGCGAGCGCTTGTTGAAGAAGACCGTCGCTGCCTTCCAAACCTGAAGCACGGGCATGCCGTAGATCGGCGATGACTTATCCTCTTCCGCGCTCGGATTGACGACGTCGTTGGCGCCGATCACGTAGACGGCATCAGCCTGCGCAAACTCCGCGTTGATGTCTTCCAGCTCGAAGACCTCATCGTAGGGCACGTTGGCTTCTGCAAGCAGCACGTTCATATGGCCAGGCATACGTCCCGCAACCGGATGGATGGCGTATTTCACCTCGACGCCATCCTTCTTGAGCGCATCCGCCATCTCGCGCAGCGCGTGCTGCGCCTGGGCAACCGCCATGCCGTATCCCGGTACGATGATGACCTTGGAAGCGTTCTTCATGACGTAGGCAGCATCTTCAGCCGAGCCAAGCTTGACGGGCTTCTGCTCCCCGCCACCGCCAGCCGGGCCAGCCGTCTCGCCGCCGAAACCGCCCGCGATAACCGACAAAAACTGACGGTTCATGCCCTTACACATGATGTAGGACAGGATCGCACCCGACGAGCCAACCAGCGCGCCCGTGATGATGAGCGCGATGTTACCGAGCGTGAAGCCGATGCCGGCCGCCGCCCAGCCCGAGTAGGAGTTCAGCATCGAAACGACCACCGGCATATCCGCGCCGCCGATCGGGATGATGATGAGCACGCCGAACGCGAGGCTCGCCAGCACGATCAGCCAGAACAGGAACGCCGAGCCGCCCGACTGCATGAACCAATAGATCAGCAGAATGATGAACAACCCCAGACCGGCGTTGATGAGGTGGCGCATCGGTAGAATGATGGGCTTGCCCGACATGCGGCCCGACAGCTTGGCGAACGCGATCACAGAGCCGGTGAACGTGATGGCACCGATTGCGACACCCAATGACATTTCCAGAAGGCTCGCGCCTTTGATGCCTGCAGCAGCGTTGTTGGGATCGACCAGGATGCCGAAGGCAGACGGTGCATACAGTGCACCGGCGGCAACGAACACGGCAGCAAGACCAACCAGCGAGTGGAAGGCTGCGACCAGCTCAGGCATCATGGTCATCGGGATTTCGCGCGCTGTCTTGGCGCCAACAAACGCACCAGCACCCATACCGAGCAGGATCAGCGCCCAGGTCCAGAAGCCGTAATCGCCTAGCTGCGCGATCGTCGTGAGGATCGCGACGGTCATGCCGATCATGCCGAACATGTTGCCTTGGCGGGACGTCGCCGGGCTCGACAAACCACGCAGCGCGAGAATGAACAGGACACCCGCAGCGAGGTACAAAAGGGCAGCGAGATTGGCGCTCATGTCAGTTTCCTCTATCGGCAATCAGTCTTGAGGTGGGGCACAGCGTCATGGATCACGAGCCCTGCTTCTTGGCGGGGGCGTCCTTCTTCTTGTACATCGCAAGCATTCGTTGCGTGACGAGGAAGCCGCCGAAGATGTTGACGGAAGCCATCGCGAGCGCCAGCACGCCGAACACCTTGGCGATCGCGCTATCGGAAGCGGTGAGATTGACGCCAACCGCGAGCAGAGCGCCAACGACGATCACCGACGAAATGGCGTTGGTCACGCTCATGAGAGGTGTGTGCAGCGCCGGCGTCACCGACCATACGACGTAGTAGCCGACGAAGATCGCCATCACGAAGACCATAAGGCGATAGACGAAGGGGTCGACTGCGCCGCCGATCCCCTCGGAGGCGAAGGCGCTTGCCGGCACCACAAGCATGGCGAAAGCAACCAGGGCCAGCGCTTTGAGATGACGCATTGGATCTCTCCCAGTTTCAGGTTGTTCAGGACTGCGGCACGAGGTTGGGATGGACGAGCTTGCCGTCCTTCGCCACCAGCGTACCTTTGATGAGGTCGTCATCCCAATTGACGGCGAGCTTCTTCTCTTTCTTGTCGAGCATAATCTCGATGAAGGCCAACAGGTTCTTGGCGTAGAGCGAGGAAGCGTTGACCGCGATGGAGGCCGCAAGGTTGATCGGCCCGGAGATCTTCACGCCATTTGGCGTCTCGATGACCTTGCCAGCCTCGGTCAGTTCGCAGTTGCCGCCGCGCTCGGCGGCGAGGTCTACGATGACCGCACCAGGCTTCATGCTTTCCACCATGGCGCGTGTAATAAGACGCGGCGCCGGACGCCCTGGAATGAGTGCGGTGGTGATAACGATGTCTTGGATCTTGATGTGATTGGCAACGAGTTCAGCCTGCTTGGCTTGATACTCAGCGCTCATCGGCTTGGCGTAACCGGCAGCCGTTTGCGCCTGCTTGAACTCTTCATCTTCGACCGCGATGAACTTGGCGCCCAGCGACTGCACCTGCTCCTTCGTCGCGGGACGAACGTCGGTCGCCGTGACCTGGGCACCGAGGCGGCGCGCCGTGGCAATGGCCTGCAGGCCCGCAACGCCGACGCCCATGATGAAGGCCTTTGCTGCGGGCACCGTACCCGCGGGTGTCATCATCATCGGAAGCGCCTGCCCGAACATGGCCGCAGCATCGACAACGGCCTTGTATCCGGCGAGGTTTGCCTGCGACGACAGAACGTCCATCGACTGAGCACGTGTCGTGCGCGGCATGAACTCCATGGAAAAGACGCTTGCCCCCGTCCCCGCCAGCTCGTCTAGCCCGGCGCGGTCGCCGTAGGGATCTATCATCGCCGCCACGATCGCGCCCGGCTTCAAGAGCTTGATATCGTCAAGCGTGGGACGGCGCACGGCCAGGAGAATATCGGCGTCGCGCAAGGCGGCTTCATGCGGAACAATTTCTGCGCCTGCCGACTTTAGCACGTCATCGGAAAAGCGCGAGCGTGCACCAGCGGTGCTTTCGACGCGAACCGTCGCGCCTGCTGCCAACAGCTTCTTGACCGTCTCGGGAGAGACTGCGACGCGCGGCTCTTCTGCCGGCTCACGGGTAACAGCGATCGTGACCATGAAAGCTTCCGATTACGTTTTTGGATGGGGCCAGAAACTATTTAGGCAGGCCCGACTTGGACCTGCCCTGGATTGAGGTCGTGCAACGACGGCCCTTCACGGGCCTGCAACGCTCAAACCAAGAAAATCTTCATGCCGACGAGCAGCACAACGATGGCCGCGATGATAAACTTCGTCAGGCGGAGAAAGCCTTCGTAAGTGCGGAGGTGTTCCGAGTAATCCATATCCGGATGTCCGCTAGTCGTATCAACACCCACGTCCTTATCCTCCCTTAGATTTTGGATCGCGCCCATTCAGGCCGCTTCTGGTAGCGCAACGCCCCGATGTCAGCAAGGCAACGCAAGACTATCTTTTGAACAATGACAATGTTTCGCAGGATGCGCAAATGCCTTTCTCAAACCAGTTCAGAATTAAAGATCCGGATCTGGCAAAAGTCGTGGTCCGAACGTCGATCTACTTTCTGGCCGCCGCCCTTATGACTGTAGTCGCCGATGCCGGGCCGGAACCGCGCGCGGGCACACTGGGTTCTTGCCTCAAAGCGGTCGCAGACCAGACTGGTCCGAAAATATCCTGCGATTATATGGTGTTGCTTACGACGGACGAGCGCGATGAGATGCGCCGCCTGACCCGCGGCCTGCTTCAGGACGCAAGTTGCGTGGTCAAGGTCGAAATTGAACGCGCCTTAGTGGAGCCGGCCCTCACAGAACCCGACCATGTTTTCAAGGCTCCTCCCCAACCGGTCAGCTGTGAAATCAAGACCAAGAACGGTGGCTTTCCCATCAAAGCAACTTTTGCACCCGAAGTTACGTTCAAGGAGGGACGGGCGGTGGCAGGCACGCCTGGGCTCGGCAATGTTGAAGGTATTAACAGTTACCTAGCTTGGCCCGTTGTCGCCTTCGTCAACCGATCCTCCCTTATCGGGGATGCCATGCTTGACATAATCAACACCTACCGGCCGCGGCTGCGCCCGTCGCATTGACCTTCGGCTCTGGCGACGCACGCCATGGTCTCACCATATGGCGGGCGGACTATCGGAGCTTCGGGGGAGTTCAGGCGCGCCTAAGGGAGTGCGCCACCTTGAAAAAGAGCGATCGTTTCCTTCGACCGTTCGAGAACAAGAGGAGATCCCGCCATGAAAGTAAAAGATGCCATGCACCGCGGAGTCGAATGGGTTACCCCTGAGACACCCCTTGCCGACCTCGCAAAACGGATGCGCGACCACGACATCGGCGCGTTGCCAGTCGGTGATGACGACAAGCTCGTCGGCATGGTGACGGATCGCGACATCGTTTGCCGCGGCCTTACCAATGGCAAGGACCCCGCAAAGCTGACGGCGCGCGATATCATGACACCTGCAATCGTGTGGTGCCGTTCGGAGGAAGACTTGGATGACGCCACCCGGATCATGGAGAGCAAGCGTATCCGTCGGCTACCGGTGATCGATGAGAACAAGCGCATGGTCGGCATATTGAGCCTTGGCGATATCTCGCACGCCCGCAAATCCGGTGAACTTTCCGGCGAAGTGCTCCACGCGGTCTCCGCGCACCACAGCTAAATCCGCTCAACAGACCTGATGTGAAAAATGCGGGGCCAGCAAAGCCCCGCATTTTTTATACCCGCTGCCCAATTTCTTCGTTTGCAAAAATTCAGGACGGACGCCGCTAGATGGCGACCTGCGTTCCAACCTCCACGACGCGATCGGTCGGAATCTGGAAATAGGTGGTCGCATCCTCCGCACTGCTCGCCAACGCTATAAACAATCGCTCCTGCCATCGCGGCATCTCGGACTTCGCCGTGACGCGCAAAGAGCGTCGTGACAGGAAGAACGACGTCGATCCCATATCGATGTTCAAATCCTTGCGCCTGCAGTGATCGAGGATCTTGGGAACACTTGGCGTTTCCATGAAGCCGTAGCGCGCAATGATGCGCACGAAGTGATCTGACACGCGCTCTACCGTTACTCGCTCATGCCGAGCCACCCGCGGCGTTTCCTCCGTCTTGATCGACAGTAGGATGTTGCGCTCATGAAGCACGCGGTTGTGCTTCAGGTTGTGCATCAGCGAGGTCGGTGCTGCATAAGGATCGCCGGTCAGGAACACGGCCGTGCCCGGCACGCGATGCGGCGGCTTGGTCTCCAGCTTACGCACCAGCCAGTCGAGATCGGCCTCGTTGCGCCGCGTCTGCTTTGCCAGCACGTTCGACCCGCGAACCCAGGTGAACATGATGATGCACAAGCTCACAGCGATCGTGATGGGCACCCAGCCGCCTTCAAACAGCTTCAAGATGTTGGCTGAGAAGAAGACCTGCTCGATGAGCAAGAAGGGAATGATCAGCAGCGCCGACTTCCACAGCGGCCACTTCCAGCACTTCCAGATCACGAAAAATGCCATCAAGCTGTCGATGACCATTGCCGCCGTCACCGAGACGCCGTAGGCCGCCGCCAAGTTGGACGAATTTTTGAACAGCACCACTGCCAGCACAACCGCGATGAACAAGAACGAGTTGACGCGCGGCATGTAGATCTGCCCCGCCATGCTCTCGGATGTGTGGCGGATCTCGAAGCGCGGCACCAGACCAAGCTGGATTGCCTGCCGGGTCAGCGAAAATGCGCCCGTTATCACCGCCTGGCTCGCGATCACCGTGGCGAACGTCGCCATTATCAGCATTGGGATGAGCGCCCAATCCGGGTAAAGCCGATAGAACGGGTTTTCCAATGCCGTCTCATCCGAAATAACCAGCGCTCCCTGGCCGAAATAGTTGAGCAACAGCGAAGGGAAGACGAACCAGAGCCAAGCGGCCTGGATGGGCTTGCGCCCGAAGTGGCCTAAGTCCGCATAGAGCGCCTCTGCGCCCGTAGCGGCCAGAAAGACAAGGCCCATGATCGTCAGTCCGATGACGCCGTGCCGCCAGACAAAGGTTATTCCGTAAGCCGGATTGAGCGCATTCCACACGCGCGAATTATCTGCGACGTGCATGAGGCCGCCAACGGCAAGCACCGCGAACCACAACGCGGTTATGGGGCCGAAAAACTTCGCGACACGGTCTGTGCCGTGTGACTGCATCCAGAACAGGAATGCAAGGATGACGATCGAAACGGGAATCACAGCCTTTTCCATCTGCGGCGCAATGAGCTTTAGGCCCTCCACGGCCGAAAGCACCGAAATGGCCGGCGTGATGACCGCATCGCCATAGAAGAACGCGGCACCTGCGATACCCAGCGTCAACAGCAAGGGCGCGCTGCGTTTGGCGACCGATTGACCGAGAGCCATGAGCGCGAAGGTACCGCCTTCACCCTTGTTGTCGGCTCGCAGCAGGATGATCACGTATTTGATCGTGACGATCAGCAGCAACACCCAAAGGATGAGCGACAGCACGCCGAGGGCAGACTCACCCGTCGAGAGCCCGCGCAGTTTGGCTGCATGGATGGCTTCCCGGAACGCATACAGCGGACTGGTACCGATATCGCCGAAAACGACACCGATCGAACCGATGACAAGCGCCCAGAAATTTTGATCGTGATGCCCGTCTCCGGCGCCACTGTCGGCGCTCTGGTTACCGGCCTGCGTTTGTGCCATCTAGGCACCTCGCGTTTTTTTCGGAATTCTGCCCTCAACGAAAGTCGCGGCCTTCTACTCCGCACCCCTGCCCTTGGGAAGCGGCAAAATCGCACGTTTCTCACCCTATTTGTCTTGACGCGACAAGAAATAAGCAATTGTCCGTAGTCGATGTCGTTGCGGGCTACCAGAATATCAACGATTCGCCGCCCTGCCCCGTTCCGGTTGTTTGCCGACATACCAAGGTAAATGCCAAGAGCACCTGGAAATCCGCACCGGACATTTCGCGAATATTTGGGACATGCGATCAGCGCAGGGCCAGTTCCGCCGGATATTATACTGAACGAAAATACCCGGCGGATGAATGCGTAGTGCTTCAGGCGACGGCCTTATCCATCGCTTCTAGCTCGTCGATCATACCTTCGATGACGTTAAGGCCCTTGTTCCAGAAGGCAGGGTCGCGGGCATCCAGACCAAAAGGCGCCAGCATTTCGGAATGATGCTTGGATCCGCCCGCCTTCAACATATCGAAGTACTTGGCGACAAAGCCCGGGTGCGCTTCTGCGTAAAGGCCATAGAGCGAATTCACCAGACAGTCGCCGAACGCATAGGCGTAGACGTAGAAGGGCGAATGGATGAAGTGCGGCACGTAGGTCCAATACACTTCATAGCCGGGCTTCAGATCGATGGCCGGTCCGAGGCTTTCGCTTTGCACCTCAATCCAAATGGCATCTATCTGATCGGACGTTAGCTCGCCGTTGCGGCGCGCCTCGTGCACCTTACGCTCAAACGTATAGAACGCGATCTGGCGCACGACGGTGTTGATCATGTCCTCTACCTTGGAGGCTATCATCGCTTTCTTCTCGCGCGGGTCTTTGGTTTCCGCCAGCAGCGCCTTGAAGGTCAGCATCTCGCCGAACACGCTCGCTGTTTCCGCCAGCGTCAGTGGGGTGGGCGCCAGCAGCGGCCCCTGCTCGCGCGCCAGCATCTGATGGACGCCATGCCCCAGCTCATGCGCGAGCGTCATCACATCGCGCGGCTTGCCGAGGTAGTTCATCAGAACGTACGGATGCACGCTTGGCACCGTCGCCGCCGAGAACGCCCCTGGCGCTTTGCCCGGCTTTACCGGCGCATCGATCCAATTCTTCTTGAAGAACTCACCAGCAATCGTCGCCATATCGGGCGCAAATGCGCCGTATGCCTTGAGAACGATAGCTTCTGCCTCCGGCCAAGTGATGACCCGCTCGGGCTTCTCGGGCAGCGGTGCGTTGCGATCCCAATGGGACAGCTTGTCCATGCCCAACCACTTCGCCTTCATCGCATAGTAGCGATGTGAAAGACGCGGATAGGCCGCGCGCACAGAAGAGACGAGCGCGTCGACGACGGGTGCTTCGACCCGGTTGGCGAGGTGGCGGCTGTCGGCGACGTCCTTGAAGTGGCGCCAGCGATCGGAAATTTCTTTGTCCTTGGCGAGCGTGTTGGTAATGAGCGTGAACAGCGGCAGATTTGCCTTAAAAACCTTGGAAAGGGCCTGGGCACCGGCACGGCGACGCGGCTCGGAAGGGTCCGACATCAAGTTCAAAGTCGGCTCGAGGGTGAGAGGCTCTTTTTCGCCTTCGACTTCGAAGCGCAAGCTGGACATCGTCTCATTGAAGAGTCGCGTCCACGCCCCCCTTCCGGTCTGGCTCTTCTCTGTAAAAAGCGTCTCCAGCTTCTCATCGAGCTGATGGGGCTTTTCCTTGCGCAAGTCGTCGAACCAGGGCTTGTAACGCGCCAGATCCTTGTGCGCTATTGCAGCGTCCAGAACTGCGTCGTCGATCTGGTTCAACTCCAGCTCGAAAAATATGAGATCCGTGGAGATCCGCGTCAGCGCCTCCGAAACGTCGCCATAGAACTTGGCCCGCGCCGGGTCGCTCTGATTTTGAGCATAGTAGAGGCCAGCATAAGAACCGAGCTTGCCCAGGGTGTCGGACAGATTCTCATAGTCCTTCACCGCGACGACGAGCTTGCCACCATCCTTGGCAAGCTCACCAAGCTTGCCTTGATAGGCAGCCTTCATGCGCTTTGCTTCCTCGCCTGCCGAAGCAATGTCGGCTTTCACCTCAGGCGCCGCCGGACTGGCATAGAGATCGGAGAGATCCCACTCCGGCATAGCTCCAAGCGTTACCGGTTCAGTCTTACCGGTGGCTCCGGCGGGGGGAGATGAGAGGATTTCGAGGCGCGAGGTCTGACGCATCGGCAATGGTTCTCCGTTTTTCTCTGAAACTTCAGCCGTGCGCTTGATTTCGCGCATGGCAGACGGGCCCACCCAGGGCAAGTCCCGAGCGGGCTGGATAGCAACCCATCGCAACGAAAGATAGCCTCCCGCGCCCTCGGCACAAGGTGGCAGCGCCATTTCGCGCGTTCAAATAGTCTCCTAGAATGGTCGTCAAACCGAATTGCACGACAAGGAGATGGAAAAAATGCGCGCACGACTGTCTATGTTGGTTGCTCTGGCCCTGTCGCTGGGGTTCGCCATAGCCGCGCCTGCGGTATCGCAAGAAATTCCCAAGTCAAAGCAAACAACCCTCGGCAAGTATCTTGACCCCAAACAGACCTTTGAGCTTGTCAACAAGGATCGCGCAAAAGTCCTGTTCGTCGATGTGCGCACTTCAGCAGAACTCATGTTTGTCGGCATGACGCAGGAAATCGATGCACACGTTCCCTTCATGGAGATGACTTCCGAATGGGACGACAAGGCGGCACGCTATCGAATGGTGCCTAACGGTGCGTTCGTTCAACAGATCGAGGCGCAGCTTGCGAAAAAAGGTCTGACCAAAGCGGACTCCGTCGTCCTGATGTGCAGATCGGGCGAACGCTCCGCGCGTGCGGTGAACGCCCTGGCGGCCGCTGGCTTCACCGACGCCTATAGCCAAGTTGAGGGCTTCGAGGGCGATCTATCCAACGACGGAAAGCGCAGCGTCAACGGCTGGAAGAACTCCGGCCTGCCATGGGACTACAAGTTGATGAAGGCAAAGCTGGTGCCTTAGAAAAGCGCCGGAAGCACGACGCTAATGCCCTCTATAAAATCGCCACATCCGCACCACAGCGGCGTGGACTTCGCGCGGCGGCTTGTCGAGAACATCGAGCGGAATGCGGATAATCCCGCGTGCTCTCCACGACCAGGGCAAGCGCATGAACCGCCGCACCGGGGAACGATCGCGCCAATCGAGTATCAAGGCTGCTTCGACTGGACCTTTCAAAGCTATCTCAAGATCCCTGTAGAGCGTTCCACGAAATTCGTTTTCGACGATGTCTACCGCATCGATCGAGCGCCATTGCAGCAGTCCCAGCCCTTCAAGAAAAAGACCGTACTGGCCGGCGCCAAGACGAGGCTTTCCGGTCTCGAGCAAAGGGAGATTATAATAGAATCCCGCCGCTGGAATGAGCGCGACAAGCCAAAGTATCGGAACGTCCCGCGTGAGCGCGGCCCATCCGAGAACAAGCGCGATCAACCCGGTAGACCAGACGGGAAAGAACAACTCTTCCTGCTCATAGGCCACCGTGTAGCCGTTGATCTCCTCGCTGCTCACCATCACCCCGCTTTGTGCATGCGACGCTGACCCGCCCGTTAATAAATGCTCACGCCGCATCCGCACTATTCGCCAGCATGCGACACGATTGGGCATCCGTGAAGATTAATCTTCAGGCTGTACGCCCACCTGGCAGGCAAACCATCTAACCGCGATCCGCGCGGTTAATCTCACGTCGCGCAAAAAATGCTCCACACTTCAACCAAGCGTTTACCGTTCTGCGGCACTCTCAGCATCATTGAGTAAGTTGCCGGTCACCGGTTGTCCGATCCTGGATCACCTTGGGCTTGTTGCCCTGAACGGCATGTAACAGTCGGGTTAAGTCGCGTCTCATGTCAAAGCGTGTTCTCATCGTCGATGACGATCCCGCCCAGCGCCGTATTCTCGAAGAAACCATCAAGCGGTTCGGCTTCGAGACCAAGACCTGCGGGTCCGGCGACCAGGCTCTTCAAGTTCTGGAATCGGAAGACCATGGCGGCGTTGCACTGGTGCTGCTCGATCTCGTCATGCCCGGTCTCGATGGCATGGCAGTGCTCGACAGGGTTGCAGCCAGGCCCGGGATGCCGCCCATCATCGTACAAACTGCTCACGGCTCCATCGACACTGCCATTGCTGCCATGCGGGCTGGTGCCGTAGATTTCGTGATCAAACCGGCCTCGCCTGAGCGCCTTGACGTCTCGATCAAGAGTGCGCTCAAGATTGAGGCGCTGGCGGGCGAAATCAACCGCATCAAGAAGAAGGTCGAAGGTACGCTGACTTTCTCCGATCTCGTGATGCACGGCGACTCCATGAAGCGCGTGATCTCGCTCGGCAAGCGGGCCGCGGCATCCAACATTCCCGTCCTGATCGAAGGCGAGTCCGGCGTCGGCAAAGAACTGATCGCACGCGCCATCCAGGGCGAGAGCGAACGTGCGGGCAAGCCTTTCGTCGTCGTAAACTGCGGTGCCATCCCCGAGAACCTCGTCGAGAGCATCCTGTTCGGTCACGAGAAGGGATCGTTTACCGGCGCCGTCGATAAGCGCATCGGCAAGTTTCAAGAAGCCGACGGCGGCACGCTCTTCCTCGACGAGGTCGGCGAGCTTCCGCTCGATGCCCAAGTCAAGCTGTTGCGCGCGCTGCAGGAAGGCGAAGTCGATCCGGTCGGCTCCAAGAAGCCCGTCAAGGTCGATTTCCGCCTGATCTCGGCGACCAACCGTGACATGATCCAGCTCGTCAAGGACGGCAAGTTCCGCGAGGATCTCTACTACCGCCTCAACGTCTTCCCGGTCTGGGTGCCCCCGCTTCGTGAGCGCATCGGGGACGTGCCCGAGCTTGCACGCCACTTTGCAGCACGCTTTGCTGCAGAGGAAGGCAAGCGCATCGCCTCGATCAGCGAAAACGCCATGCGCCTGATTCAGGCCTATTCCTGGCCCGGAAACGTTCGCCAGCTCGAAAATGCCGTCTTCCGCGCGGTCGTGCTCGCCGATACGCCGGAGCTGACGGTGGCCGAATTCCCGCAGATTGCAGCACACGTCGAGGGCTTCCAGGCGGAAATCCCCGCCGCTCCATCGGAGGTCCAAAAGCAGCCGGCCTACACGGGTCCAGCACTTTTAGGTGCAGAAAACACCGTTCCGCAGACCGTTGCCATCAAGAGCACCTCCGGCGGTGCGGGCTCGCTCGGCATCCCTGCTATTTCAGAGGACGGCGAGATCCGGTCACTGGAAGCCATCGAGGCCGATATGATAAGACTTGCACTCGGACGCTATCGAGGGCACATGACAGAGGTAGCTAAACGCCTTAAGATTGGCCGCTCAACGCTGTATCGCAAAATGCAGGATTATGGCCTAGAGCCGCGCCCGAACTAGGCGGCTGTCAGTTAAAAGGTTTTCCGGCCGCGCAAGCTGGCTGGAAGTCCCCCGGAGCGCTTTAGCCCTTCGCGCTTCGAGTTGAAGGTCCCGGCTCTCCTGGTCGGGACCTTCATTCTTTTGCACTCCTAACATCTCTTTTTGACGGGCTGATAACCTTCAACCGTCAACGACGGCGCACATGTCTGCGCTGGCAGACGAAGGCGTTGGCCCCTGTCGGGCGCCGCACCGTATTGCCGGGGCACAAGCACGCTTGGCCAGCCGTATCGCCCGACAGCGCCCGAACCATTCCGCCTTCACATACCATGCTGGCCGGGTCTGCGGACGAGTGCCGAGGCTCTGGATTTACAGATTCATCCGACCGTATCGCGACCTTCTCAACCTTCACCCCTTGCGCCGAGGCCTTGCCGGACGCCCCAGTAGTATCGCCGCGTTTTGCAGTGCTGCTCGCGACCGCAGCACTGCCGCCATGATTTTCGCAGCGGATCTCGACGCGGGCGACAACCTCTCTCTCAGCAGAGTCTGCATTTGTGTAGTAGCTCGGACTGGCGAGCACTTCGTCGGTTGCCGTGATCCCGCTCATCGCAAGCGCAGCAAAATCGAGATGCCCTGCGTTCACACGCCAAACCACCGGCACGCTCATGTCGAGATGGACACTTGCGGTAGCCGAAAGATCAGGGAGAACGGTACCTGAGCACAAAGCGACGGCGTTGCGCGCCAGAGGACCGATCGGGTCCAGGGCGAACGCCACGTCTGCCTTGTGCGCAAATGTGCGCGCGCCGGTGAGATCAGCCAACAGTCGTGTCGCGCCAGCTTCGCGTCCCGCCTGCTTCAGATACAGCTGCGAGGCTACCAGCCGCAGTCCACGCGCCGGATCTGCCTTGGCAGCGAGCGCCAAACTCAAAGATAGTTCATTCTCGCGGACCGAAAGCTTGCCGTTTGAATCTTCTACAACGGTCAGGCGGGCACCGTCGTGCGCCGACATCTCCAACGTGATGGCCTCATCCGCCACGGACGCAGTTGCCATTACCGCAAACAGCAACGAACCACCGAATAGGCCCAATAACATGCCCGCAATCTTCGAAGTTGCCTTGTGATCTGTCCGACCGATGCTCATCACGTTTCTCTTTGGTTTGCGTGTTGTGATGCTGTTTGTGTTGCAGCTCGCACACCGGGCACCAGAAAAACTGGCGACCTGAGCGTTCGTCGCGACGACAGAATGAAAGGTTCATACGTGCGCGGTAAGGGTCGCGGCGTTCGGACAATGTCTTGTGCCGCAAAGCTAAAGCACGACGCGCTTTTGCCCCATCGCCAGCGCAATCACGACGCGATGCAGCAACACTTTGGCCATAGCCCCGTGTGAAATGATTGGCCGGGCTCAGGGGTTCAGGTTAACTATAGTACGTCGTCGCTGCACTTGTGCGGCTGTGCAGACGAGAGAGGTTGCGGCTATGTTGCGCGTTGGCCCCCTTTTGAGGCCACGTCGTCGTGGATGCGCGACGCCGGGCTTGGCAGCGCTGTGTTGCGCGGTTGCCTGTTCGGGCCTTGCTGTGCCGACGCCGTCATATGCTCAGGCCGTCAGTCCAGACGATACGCCTTGGACGGTCGAGGATACCAATCCCGGGACCAAGCCGGGTTCGATCGAGGAACTGCTTGAGCGCGACCGCCGCACGATCATCAACGACACCGACATCAATCCTCCCGGTCCCGATCAGCCCGACCTGACGACCAACCATGACCCAGACAGTCTGGACCGGGATCAGCTCGCTATCCCGCTGCCGGATGAGATCCATCGCCCGCCCGATCAGGTGCCGCAAACAGCAATCTCCACCCCGCGACCGCAGGAGGCGCCCAGCGCAGGCCAACCGGCCGCTGCGGCACTTACCGCTCCCAACCTGCAAAAAGGCCGGGACGGAACACCTCAAAACGCGATTCAAGCCAGACCGACCGCCCGTAACTTGGATCCTGCCAACGGTGCGCCCACGGCGCTCGCCCCGGCCCAAGCGGTGCCCTCACCGGTCGTCGAAGACAAAACGGCCGCGCCTACGAACACCATCGCCCCGATGGGCACCCGCACTGCGACGCCCCTTGCGGCGCGGCCGCCGAGGGAAATTCCAGCCACGCCCGCACCCGAGCCATTGGCCCCAAAGGCGCCACGCCAGACCGCAATTCTGCATGATAGCACCGACCCTGACGCCCCCCCGAGGCAGTCTGTGCCAACTCAGCCCGTCGACGAGGCCGCCGTCGCGGTCAACGGAAAACTCTACCTGCCCATCAAGCGATACTTCGACGTCAACGCCGCAGCCGGTCTTGCCACATACGACGCGCAGGACCGCAATGCCGCCGCGGCCTATTATGAGAAGACGCTTGGAGAAGCGCTTTGGGTGACCCGCGACGGCTTCAACGACGCGGCTCGCGTACTCATGAAAGAGATAGCCAAGGCCGACGATTGGGGTCTTGCAAGAGCCGACTATAGATTGCCCGATCTCGCCGCCGCCGGGGTCGATTACGAATATCCGCAACTGCTCGACGCAGAAGTAAAACTGACGCTCGTGGCACTGGAGTATGCCCGTCACGCGCGCGGCGATCGGATCGACGATCCAACGCAACTGTTGTCGGGTTATATCGATCGCAAGCCGCAGTTGATCGAGCGTTCGAAGGTGATAGCGGATCTGGTCGCAGCTCCCGACAAGGGCGCATATCTGCGTTCCCTGCATCCCCACAATCCGCAGTTCGAAGCGTTGCGCAAAAAGCTGCTCGAACTGCGGGCTCAGCAGGTTGCTGGAACGGAGCCCGAGACAATCCCGGATGGCCCGAGGGTAACGCCGGGCAAATCGCATTCCAGCATCGCGGCGCTGCGTCGGCGCCTCCACATGCCGATGCCAGAGGCAAAAGCGGATGGAAAGCCGCCAAACGAGAACTATTACGATAACGACCTTGCCGCCGCCGTCGTCGCGTATAAGCGCAAGAACGACATCGAGCCCGCAAATTCCACTGTTACCGACGAATTGCGCGCCAGCCTCAATCGGCAGGTCAAGATCGACGAACAAGCGCTTCTGGCCAACATGGAACAATGGCGCTGGATGCCCGAGGATCTTGGTGAAACCTACGTGTGGGTCAACATCCCGGAATTCCTCGTCCGCGTCGTCAAACACGGCGAAATCATCCATGAGGAGCGCATCATCGCCGGGCGCAACGAAACCCAAACACCGATTTTCTCTCACGAGCTGAAGACCGTAGTGTTCCAGCCGTCGTGGAACGTGCCGGAGTCCATCAAGGTCAACGAGCTATTGCCCAAGCTGCGCAGGGGAAGCAACCCGATCGAGCGGCAGGGTCTGCGCATGGAACGCAACGGGCGGCGCGTCGATGCATGGGACGTGAATTGGCAGCGTCAGGACATCCGCAACTATCATATCTACCAACCCCCGGGCCGCTCCAATGTGCTTGGCGTCGTCAAGTTCCTGTTCCCGAACAAACACGCGGTCTATTTGCACGACACGCCGACCAAGAAGTTGTTCAACGAAACGATCCGGACTTACAGCCACGGCTGCATGCGCGTGCGCAACCCGGTGCAGCTTGCCGAAGTGATCATGGCCGAGGACAAGGGCTGGGATAAAAACAAGGTGGACGAGTTGGTCGAATCCGGCCCGGAAGATAACGACGTTTCGCTCGACAAGCCTCTACCGGTCCACATCACATACTTCACGATGTGGGTGCCGGACGACGGCAATCTCGCCGTCTTCCCCGATGTCTACGGCCACGAGAAGCGTATAGAGCTGGGCCTGAACGGCCGCTGGGATCAGATTGATCGCAATGGCGAAGCTGAGTCCTCCGGCGCGGTTGCCTCACGCGATGACTGGGGCGACGAGGACGACGACAGCCAGCGGGTATCGCGACAACGCAGAACGCAACGCTACAGCTCGCGCGAAGCTCAGCGTGTATCTTCAAGTATAACCCAGCGGGCCAGCCAGCGCGCGCCGCAAAAGCAGAAGCCCGGCGCTGTGATCTCCGACTTCATGAAGCAAGTCTTCGGGGCCAACTAGGCAGCTTATTCGGACGACCGCTTTTGATCAGGTCGAGCATCCTGGCTTTCAACTGCGCGGTGGCATCTTGACCGACATGGACAAAAATGCCGCGTCCGCCGCCATGCCCTTTTCTTGCCAAGAGATTGATGTCTCATACTTTGGTTACCGGGTCTTAAGAGTTGGGGATTAACTCTCAAGGTGCCCGCAACGGGGATTTCATAGGTGGAAGCGTAGAGATCGGGGGACTTCGTGGCCTCACGACATTTTGGCGTCATTGCGAGCGCTATGCTGCTTGCTGCCGTGACGAGTCTCTCCGCGGACAAGATTTCCGCGGCCTCGCCGGGTGAGCGCGTCATCTCTTTCTATCATATCCACACCAAGGAAACGCTCACGATCGTCTACAAGAAGGACGGCAAGTACGTTCCCGAGGCGCTCAAGAAAATCAATTGGATCATGCGCGACTGGCGCAAGAACAAGTCGATCTCGATTGATCCCAACACCATCGACCTGATCTGGGAGATGCACACGGAGCTGGGCTCTCAGCAGCCGGTCAACATCATCTGTGGCTATCGCTCGCGCGATACCAACGAGATGCTCCGCAAAACCCGCGGCGGACAAGCAAGCCAGAGCCAGCACATCACCGGCCGTGCCGTCGACATCACTTTCCCCGACGTCCCCTTGAAGCGGATGCGCTACTCGGCACTTGTGCGTGAGAGGGGCGGCGTCGGCTATTATCCGACCTCCGGCATTCCCTTCATTCACGTCGACAGTGCCCGCGTTCGCGCTTGGCCGCGCCTGCCGCGCTATGAGTTGGCGCTGCTCTTCCCGAACGGACATACCAAACATATGCCGGCCTCAGGCGGTCCCATCACGCCCTCCGATGTCAGAGTTGCGCGCGCACAGCATCGCGATCTGGCTATCCAGATCGCCCAGTTCCAGGAACTGCGCAACGCACCTCACCCCACAACAATGGTCGCCTCGGCCGAACCGCCCAAGCCCGCCGCCGCTCCCGAGCCCGCCAAGCCGCGTCTAGCGCTGGCCTCTCTTGGTGGCGGAGAGATGTTGCCTTGGTCCAAGAAGTCGGAGCCTGCAGCAAAGAAATCGCTTGTCACCTGGGAGCCGATCCCGGAGCGACCCACCCCACGTCCACAGGTCGCGGCGCTCACCACCCCGCCACCGGCCGCTGCCGCCCCCGCGCTCAAGGGGCAGCCGAAGCCGGTTGATCGCTCATCGCGCTTTGAACCGCGCAAACCTGCATCCAAGTCCAACGAACAACCCGACCGTTCAGGTCTGACGGCGCTTGTTGCCCAGGCTCAGACCGAGCCCATGCCGAAGCTGATCTCGGAACCTAAACCTGCCGTGCGTCCGTCCAAGGCACTTGCTGAAGCCGCGATGCCGGAGATCAACGCCAAACGAAACGCCAGGGCACCGGCCCGCGTTGCAGCGCTCATTCCGACAGACCGCGAAAGCGATAGTATTACCGATATGAGCCCCGATAGCCTTGGTAATGGCTGGGTTCAGGCCCCAGAGTTTGACGAAGACCATCCGGAAGAGCTCGCTTATCGGCCTTTCCCGCTAGGCCCCTTGCTGACAGACGATGCGACCTCTGCCGAACCTCAGTTCGAGGGGCTGCAGCATCCCGATGTCGCCCAGACGCTGGAACTTATCGATGACATCGGCGCGGTTCTGCCGATGCGCTTTCGACCCGGCCAGCAGGTTGCCCAAGTGATGTCGTCCCAGCAATTCCAGGGATCGGCCGTCCATCTCGACGCGCTCAAGGAACTCGATCAAAGCCGAGCGGCAACCGGTATCTCTGAACGCACGGTGCAGACCAGCACGCGACCTACCCCCTAAGGACGGAACTGGTACGCGCCTGGTCCGACTGGCGAGGGTGCTGAATGTCTCTCGGGTCTGTTCCAAGTCGAGCGAGCGGCTTTACGAGACTTTCCCGATCCGCGAAACACCACGCTTGATTGTATCCTGCCCCGCCGCCAAAACGAGTTTGCCCAAGGCGCGATAGTCTTCCGCGCGCGGGCTCGACTGACGCCAGACGAGCCCTATGGTGCGTGACGGCTCGGGATCGACAAAGCGCATCAGTTTGATGTCGCGGCCGCGCTCTTCCATGGTAATGCAAAGCTCTGGCAGCAAGGTAATGCCTAGACCAGCAGCCACCATCTCGACGATGGTCGACATCGAAGAGGCGCCAAAGGTGTTGATGGTGTCGACGTGTTTAAGGCTGCAATAGTCCAGGGCCTGATCCCGCAGACAGTGCCCCTCCTCCAACAATAGCAAGCGCTCCTGCTTGACGAGCTCGGGTGTCGCCTTGACCCGGCCCGACATGTTCAGGGTTTCCGGCACAGCCAATACGAACCGGTCTTCGAACAATTCCAACGTCTCGATGTCAGCGTGCTTGACCGGCAGAGCAAGCAGCAATACATCGAGCTTGCCCTCGACCAACTCATGCAGCAGCGTTTCGGTCAGCGTCTCGCGAATGTGCAGCTCGAGATCTGCATATTTCTTTTTGAGCAGCGGTAACAGCGGCGGCAGAACATAAGGGGCGACCGACGGAATAAGCCCCATCCTCAAAGTACCGGACAAGACGCCAGCCGACTGCTTCGCGAAGTCTACAAGATCCTTAACGTCGTTGAGGATACGCTGGGCGCGCTCGGCAATTTTCTCACCCTTCGCAGTCAGCTTGACGCCCGAGCGGGTGCGCTCGACCAGATCCATCCCTAGAGATCCCTCCAGCTCTTGAATTTGCATCGACAGGGCGGGTTGGGTGACCGAACAAGACTCGGCGGCGCGGCCGAAATGCTGTTCGCGGGCAAGGGCGTGAAAATAACGAAGCTGCTTAATCGTTATATTGTGCACCAGCGGTCCTAATCATACTTCTCAGTAATATGAGGTGGAGCTTATCATGGCGTGCTGAGAGTTTCCATGGTCGCTGCTTAACGCGCAGAGGCGACAAAAAGCACGGTGGATCCGCCCACCGTGCTCGCAACTTCTCTGGTCTGAAAGTCTCGCTGCCCGCTATTCGGCCGCGATCATAGCGTCGGCCGCCTGCTCCAACGCAGCACTGTCATCCAGCATCCCAAGCGCATGGAGGTAGACCTGAAGCACAGTGTCTTCTTCCTGGCGCTCGCTCTGCGACTTCTTACGCAAGCGGATGATCTGGCGCATCACCTTGACGTCAAAGCCGACTGCTTTTGCCTCGAGAAACTTATCGCGAATGTCGCTTGCGAGCTGCTTTTTCTCTTCCTCCAGCCGCTCGATCTGCTCGATGAACTGGCGCAGCTGCTTTTGGGCGGAAGCCTGAAGCGTGCTCATACTTGTATCCTCTCGTTCGCTTGACTTGTACCGACGCTAGCGAGCGCGGCCCCCGCGAACAAGGAGGGGGAACGAGCAATCCCATGGGATAACTTTCATCCTGACGCTTGACGTGCTTTTCACGTCTCGCAGCGATTCGCGGCCAACAAGCCGCTCAGGCGCAATTTAGGCCACCAAGCCCTTCAGCTTCGCCTCGCTCATGATCTCAGCAAGCACGCCGACCGCTAAGGTCGCCAGTCCCTTGGCCTGCGGTATAGCGCCGATGGGCGCACGGATCCGCGCTAAATCTTCCGCCAGCAGTCCCATCGACTCGAGCTGCGCAAGGCGCTGGCGATGCACGGCGTGGTTTCCGAGAACACCTATGTAAAAGCACCGGCTCTGCAGCACACGCCTCAAAATATCGGGCTCGTTGACGTGGTCGTGGAACGCAATGACGACCGCGTAATATGGATCTATCCGCGCAAACAGATCTTCTGGCGGTGTTGGCGTTGAAAGATGTGGAATGCGGCAGCCATTCAACGCCGCGCGCGTCGCATCATCACCCGCCCATACGTCCACCGCCATGCCTGTCGCCCTCGTCAGTTGGCACAGCGCGCCGACGGCCGGTCCAGCTCCCAGCAAGGTCATCCGCGGCTCGGGCAGATAAACACGGGTGAACGAGCGTCCTTCGCACGCAGAAAGTTGGCCCTCCCTCACATCGCCGACGCGCGAGGTTGCTGTCTCGATGTCGCTGATCAGGACGAATGGTTTGCGATCACGATGACGCGTCTTCATCGCCGAAATCGCTTCGGCAGATAGCGAAGCGTCAAAATACACGTCCAACCCGCTGCCACACGGCAAGCGGACGTCGAAGTAGGGGGAGCCGCGTCCATAACGGACTAGCCGGTTCTTACCCTCTTCCAGGACGGCCTGGGCTTCCAGAACAATGGCCTGCTCGAGACACCCGCCAGACAAATAGCCGGCATAGCGGCCATCCTCGCAAACCGCCATCTGCGCGCCGACCGGACGGGGAGAACCGCCTTCGATCGAAACCAGGCTCACCAGAACCGTCCGCAGCCCTTCTGCATTCCAGGCAAACAACGCCGGCAGCACGTCGTCATGTGCCATCAGGCCAGTTGGTGCGGAGCTTTGGGAAAAAAGGTGATTCATGGGACCAACGCTGGTTTCTGGAGGAGCGATAAAGGCTCTTGCCCGATCAAGTACCCGGCTTCTTTCTGCGCGGCCCCTTTGCCACGTACCCCTTGCGACCCGCGCGCGCCAGAGATGCGTCGAGGCGGGCACGCTGCACCTCAATTTCCTTTACTGATTTGCGCGTGAACGCCATGTGGTTCGCGGCAGCCTTCGCCGCTGCGTCCGGCTTGCGCGCCAGTATTGCCTCGGCAATCTCGATGTGCTGAACGAGCAGCGACTCGCGCACGTTGCCGTGCAGATAAAGCTGTTTGCGACTATAGAAAATGTTTGAGCGCAACAACTCGGCCAATGCCCGCATCACGTGCGCAAGAACCAGATTATGCGAGGCATCGTAGATCAACAGATGCAGATCAAAGTCCGCCTGCGCTTCCTGAGCCGGATCTTCATGGCTGTGAACCGATTTCATGGCAGTGATACAGCTGCGGATCGCCTCGCGGTCCACATCGTTTGCGCGCATGGCCGCGTAACGCGCCGCCAATGAATCGACACTCTGGCGGAATTCGAAGTAGTCCTGGACTGCTTCTGAATTGTTTTCCAGCAGGGTGGCGAGCGGCTTGATAATCGGCGTCATGAACTGCGCGACATACGTGCCCGAACGCGATGTTGTCAGCAGGCCGCGTGAGACGAGCAACGCCAGAGCATCGCGCAACGAAGGACGCGACACACCGAGCATCTCCGCCAACTCTCTCTCTGCGGTCAGCTTCTCGCCAGATCGCAACGCGCCTTGAAGGATCATCCGCTCGATATGCCCCGCGATCGCTTCGGCAACGCTCGGCGTTCTGACCACCGCAGTCATGGATTCATCCTCGGCTCGCGCCCTCTGAACAGCCATGGTCCTCAAACTCGCAAACTCTAATACCCGCTCCCGATCGTCATTGGTTAGAGCAAGCATTTGCCCAACGCAAGCAACCGGTATAATTAGTTGACCAAAGCTAACGAGAGCACCAGCGTCTTGACAGATAAAGCCCCCAGCGCCCGCAACGCAATGCAAACAGAAACGCCAGTCGCAAGCCCCGCAGGACGGCCCCAATCCGACGCTACCACCTCGGATCGCAGCGCAAAACGTCCCCGCGTCGGTTTGTTCGTAACTTGCCTAGTCAATTTGTTCCGCCCCTCCATCGGTTTGGCGGCAGTTAGACTTTTGGAGGATGCGGGCTGCGATGTTGCAGTGCCGGAAGCTCAGGTTTGCTGCGGTCAGCCCGCCTATAACAGCGGCGATAGTTCCTCAACGCGCGAGATCGCAAAGCAAATCATTGCCGCCTTCGAGAGCTACGACTACGTGGTTGGCCCGTCGGGCTCATGCATGGCGACAATTCGATGCGAATATCCCAAGCTCTTCGATAACGATGCTGCATGGGCAGAGCGGGCGGCAAATCTCGCGGGCCGAAGCTATGAATTGTTCGACTTTCTGACGAACGTGATGAAGGCGACGCCTCGTCCGGTACGTTGCGAAGGCACGGCGACATATCATGACAGCTGTTCGGGTTTACGCTCCCTCAACATCAAGGAACAACCTCGACAGCTTCTCACCTCCGTCGAAGGGCTACAGATATCGGAGATGCAGGATGCAGAAACGTGCTGCGGCTTCGGCGGCACGTTCTGCGTCAAGTATCCGGCAATCTCCGTCAAGATGGCCGACGACAAGCTGGCCAACGTTGCGGCGACCAACGCCGACTATCTGCTTGGAGGAGATTTGGGCTGCCTGCTCAATATTGCGGGCCGCATGACGCGCACGGGCAGCCCGGTGAAGGTCTACCATGCCGCCGAGGTGCTTGCCGGAATGAGCGAGGAGCCCGCTATCGGTCGCGGTGATGACGACTGATTTTTTTCACCAGCATCCGGACGCGGCTTCCAGCACGCACTATCGCTTCTCAGCGTCCGCGCCGCCTTCCGCATCCAAAACCGCGACCGTCTTGCGATAAAGCGCGTCGGCGCGCTCCTGTGTCTCGCCGATACACACGACACCCAGTTTTCCAAACTGCGAAAGCGCGCCAATCAGATGGAACGCTACGCCCTCGCCTGTGGCAGCATGAAAGTGCAGACCGTTCTTCACGGCGATATCGATAAGATCGTCCGAGCATAGGCCGCGATAACGCTCAGATTCCAAGTTGTCTGATGCGAAGTAGCAGCGTGGCCGCCCCGATGGCGTGAGAAACTCGCCGCTCTGAGCATCGTAGCGCCCATCGGTCAGGAACTGGAGCATCAGGAACGGATGCGTCGTTCCACCCTTTCGCAAATTGATCTCAATGGCGTAGTGCTTCCATGCGTCACCCTCCTTCACCGAGATGAAGTCGAGGCCGAAACGTCCAAGTACACCCTTGCTGGCGAGAACCTTCGCGGCCGACGTCGCGAGCTCCTGTAGCTCCAAGCGGTAATCCGCACGTGCGGGAAAGCGACAACCCAGGAAGATCTGCTGGTTGGTTCCACCCAGAACCTGATCGTGCGTTGAGATTGCCTCCAACCGCCCCAGGGGATCGACCCGAAACTGTACCGAGGGAGATTCCTTCACTTCGCCAGGAATGAAGGCTTCGACGATCGCCCCCATGGCCTTGAGCTTGCTCTGGTAGAGATCCCAGGTCATTCCGCCGGCCTCGAACGCCATTTGGGAAAGCCTGCTGCGAACCCAATCGAGCAAAGCACTGCCCTGCGGGGCGCCCTTCAGACTGATGACGGCGTTACCTTCGCCCGAGAAACCCTCGTTGATTTTAACAACGGCCTTGTCCAGATCGGGGCACTGCTTCTTCAATTCCGCGAGCGCACGCGCGACATCGTCAGGTGTGCTGAGATCCTCAAATCCCGGCGCCATCGGAATCCCGGCTTCGCGAAAGATCCGTCGCGAACCACTTTTCGTGCCCCAATAGAGCAGCTCCGGATCACACCCATAAACCGGAAGATCGAGCCGCAACGCCAGCTCGCGTTCAAGTTCCGTCACGGTGAAGCACGTCATGTGCGCACTACCGGTGTCAGGGATAGCGGCTTTGATGCGTTCGATCAGGCGCGGGCGATCTAGAATCTTGCGCGATAAAGCTACAGGAGCTGCATCCTCGCACGACAGCAAGGTGAGGCGTCTTCGCGCGTGGGCCGACGGAATACCGGGCAACAGGTGGAGATAATAATCCACGATCGTCTCGCAGATTGGTGAGCTCGTCACGTAGATCACATTGGTCTGCGGCATTCGCAGCAACAGCAGCAAACACAACATCCGCTCTTCGTAACGGTACACTCCGGCAATCTTGGCCATCACATCGGCATCGACGGTGAGGCTCGGCACGATCAGAACCGTCCGCTTGGCCAGCGGATCGTCGAAGATTTCGCTGAAGGCGGTCTTGAACCTCTCCTGCATCGCAGCGAAACGGGCCGATACGTCCGCATTTCCGCTACCCACAGCGTTGGGGCGTACCAATGTCATGTCATCAACCGGCACCCGAAGTCCTCCACATGACGAGACAACCTCTCTTCAGCGCCTCGGCCGCACGCGCCCAAAAATCTTCAGGGCGTCAGCACTGTACCGTCACGGGCAATCCGCTGCATAAGGTAACCCAAACAGTCGAGCCGGACGGCGTTTGGATCCAAGCTCAGCATGGACGGGATTGCCGGGCGCGCCAAGCGAATCTCGCCGCCCTGGTAATCGAAATATTCTCCCCGCAGGGTGAATTCGCCACAAGGCACAACGTCGAGACGATGCGTTCTGGCTCCGCCCAGCGCGCCGAACGGCGTGCCGGCTTTCAACTCGGAAAAATTGAGATGATCGAGATCGGCGCGGAAGCGGAAGTCCGCTTCCGTGCCATCGAATGAAAAGGTCGCTTCGGGCGAGACTTTGACGATGGCGCGGGTCTGGAGGAGATCGACATCGCCCTCCGGCAAACTTGCATGAGGGAAATGCGACATCGCAAGCGCGGCGTGAATGAATTCGGCCGCATGTTCGACGCCAGCTGTGCCGCCGACCCGGCCGCACTCCACGGTGACGGCGGGACAGATCCGAGCCATTGCAGCGGACTGCACGCCAAGCGGTTTCTTGAAATAGACAATTGTCCGGCTGAAGAGCCGCGCCAAATGCAGATAGGGATCGGTCAATTCATTAAGGCAGGCATAATGCGGATTGTTTCCGGTATTGTTGTGAATGTCGATGCTCGCGAATGGGTTCGAAGCGCGCACCATCTCGACCACTTCATGCATCACGGCGGCTTCGTCGGTTTGCTCCAGTAGCGTGCCCGGCCAAGTCCGATTGTAGTCGTTTTGCGTCGGCAGCGTTCTCACATTGGCGCGCGCGGCATCGATGTTGCCGACAAAGACCATCAACGTGCGCGCCAGACCTTTCGAGGCGGCCTCCCTCATCACCGATTGAACGGCCTGCCAGCCCGTATCTTCATTCCCATGCAGCAACACACTGAGGAACAGCGGCTGCGGCTGGCGGCCTTCGATCCGAAACAGCGTCGGCCCTTCCAGAACGCGCCAGAGATCGACAGCAGGAACGTCGAGCAATGCGGATGGAAAGCTATCAAACACGTGCAAGCGTGGACGTGCAATCAAGAGATCTGCGGAAGTGTTGTCCATGCGAGCGACGTCGTCCTTTCCAGCATCTTCGCGTTGTGAGGTGGATCGAGACAATCTCTCAAACCACACGAGCTCACAATTTGACCAAGGTCAACATTGCGTCAATGTCGCGATCCGCGCGCTAGCTTCGAACTGCCTGTACCGCCGTGACGTTACGCGAGGTGCGACAAACCGGATCGGCAAAGGAACAGGACAGGTCAAAAAAGCATTTAACAGACATGTCTAAACGATCACAACAAAGGAGGAATCATGTTGCGATCCAAAAAATATGTCTGTCTGGCGAGCGCTATGTTTGCAGCTGCTTCCGCCGCTGTTCCCGCTGGAGCTGCGCAGATTTCACCCGCGCAAACGGCCGTCATGACATCAGCTGGTAATGGTGCCCAAACCGTCGCTTGGCGTGGAGGGCACGGGCATTGGGGAGGCGGTCCCCGGCATTGGGGAGGCGGTCCCCGCGGACATTGGCACGGTCGCGGTGGCTGGTGGGGACCGGGCATCGTCGGCGGCATTGTAGCTGGCGCACTCATCGCTGGAGCCATCCGCGAAGGTCGCGCAAACGACGCCGATATTGCGCAATGTGAGGATCGATATCGGTCCTTCGATGCGGCGTCAGGTACCTATTTGGGCTATGACGGCGAACGCCACGTCTGCCCTTACCTGATGTAGTAACTGAAACAATCGTAAGCGAAAAAAGGGCGGCTTAAGCCGCCCTTTTTTTCTTTGTCAGAAATTGGCATCAATGAGCGCGCCGAGTCACTACTGCCTCAAGGGGACAGCCGCGTCGAACAATTGCTCGGCTTCGGCGATAAGCGCATGACCGAGACGCAGAGCCTCTTCAGCAGCAAGTCCGTAGGGCACGTCGTCCTCGAACCTCACGAGCACGATAGGCTCGTAACGACCAGCGCCGATGGCAAAGCCCGCCGGCTTCTTCGTTGGAAGAACCGATGAGGCAGCTCGCGCGTCTGAAGATCTCGCAAACTCGCTAAGAACGTGAGCGAGAGCGGATGCCATTTCAGCGGACAATGTAACAGTTTTCTCGCGGCCTTGCGCATCTGCTATGGTGATCGCCAAACGATCGCTTGGGCTTTCCCCCCGAGTGCTCACTATTGATTGCGCTGCGAATGTTTGCGTCATGCCGCCCCCCACGCTGTAAAACGACTTCAGCCTAGCCATTCGTTCTCATAGGCGATAGGGCAAGCGGGCCACGCATGAGCACCTATTGCTCATCCGCGCACAAAAAAAGGTCCGGTTTCCCGGACCTTTTCGCGGTCAATAACCAGAGCGAACTTACATGCCCTGCGTCCACCTATCGATTTCCTGACGTGCCTTGTCCTTCGCGTAGCCGTAGCGCTCCTGAAGAACGCCTTCCAACTGCTCGCGATTACCGTTGACGCGGGCGATGTCGTCGTCGGTCAGCTGACCCCACTTCTCCTTGACCTTGCCGGAGAATTGCTTCCAGTTGCCTTCGATACGATCCCAATTCATAGCCAACTCCCTTTTGAATAGTCTTCAACTGCAAACATGCGCACGAACATCGGCCGATGATACGTGCGCCACACCCTCGGGGTTGGGCTAAGAACGCGGGAGGGGAAGGGAGGTTCCACCAATTTCAGAAACACACGATAATAGGCGTCGTTATCCCAATCTCGCCATTTCTTCGCGCACACGGATGTCGGCGATCATGCGGTCGAGCAGGAGACACGTCCGTTTGTATAGGTCAGACCCCGCGCGGTAGTCGGCGGCTGCGTAGAAGTCGCAGCGCCCTGCCTTGAACAGCTCAATACATTTCGACAGACCGGAATGCGAGGCAGTCGACGCCGAAGACGCCTTGGTCTTCTTGCCGCTCTTGGCGTTTGCACCTTTGCGAGGCGGCGTATCATCCGCGAGAGCCCCATGCACCGCGATGGCATGGCCGCCATTTTTCTTCAGCAGCGCCATGCTCGGCACGTCCGTCTCGCCGTCACCGAAGTAGATCATGTTGGAGAACGGAATTGGTCGTGCGTTTTCCGGCATGTGCGTATTGATGCTCTGGAACTGGTCCTCCAGACCCTTGTTTATGCGAAAGAGATACTGCGTCTTACCGGTGTCGGTGATAACCCGCTTGGGGAAGGGCAGATCGTAGGCATCGAACCAATATTCCGACGCAAACACGTTATCGAACTTATCGTAGATCTTGGTGCCTTCGATAATTTCGGTAAGGCCGGAAGAAACGAGATAATGGCGCACGTTGACACCTGACACGCCGGCACGCTCGGCTACGTAATGCGCGATTGCGTCGAACCAAGCCTCGACACCGGGATACAGCTCCACCGCAGCCCCTTGCGCGACGAGATCTTCACGATCAACGCGCAGCCCCTTCTCTTTGGCCTTTTTATACATGAGGTGCATGTAGGTGATGAGCGGATCGGCGCTTTCAGCACGCGCCACGCGGGTGCATTCCGCCCAGAACTCGGAAGCTGCAATGCCCAGCTGCGGCAGGAAGGAATACTCCTGCATCGGCCGCGGCGATAACGTCCCGTCGAAGTCATAGACCAAAGCGATAGTTCTCTTCGTGCCGCCTGCAACGACATCGCCGGACTTGGAAGCCTTCGGCGCGCGATCTGCATGTGCCACGTGCGCTGGTTCATCCGCGCGCGCATCCCTAAGCGATTTTCGGTTAGTACGCCGCGTCATCCGTTCGCTCATTGCAAAAGCCTCCGCCTTGCGCTGCTCGACTTGTAGCGCCGACAAAAGACCGATTCGGAAGGCGGCATAAAGGAAATCCGCAATTCGGCTCACGTCTTTCCTAGTTGTCGTCCCCTTTGCGCCGGGCGACAGCCATGATTAGTGCCTAGATTATATCTTGCACGGGGATAAGTGCATGCGTCGCCCCGGAGCGGAGATTGGTAGTATGAAAGGTTTGTTTATGCCGCCGGTTGCGGCGGTGGCCTTGATCGTGTTGGGCTCTGCGGCTCACGCTGATAGCACCAAAGTCAACTGCGGAAGCGCATTGAGTGCAATCGGTGTTTCCAGCAGCACGGAAGGCGGACGTGACTTTGAACGTTACGAGGGTCAAGTACCGCCCGGACTTGCGCGTAAGCGCGCGATCGAGAATTGGCAGCGGCAAATCTCTAATTCCTGCCCGCGTTATTCCAACAAGTGGTGGCGCGCGCGCGCGATCCGCGTCGACTGCGAGGGCGCCATGGGCAAGGAATATTGTACAGCAACCGCTCAACCGGCACGGAAGCTCTTGAGCTATCTGTTGCCGTTCTGAGCGGCGGGCGGCGGAGCTTTGACAAACGTGTAGCCCCCGTGCTCGGGCTCCGCCGCATCCCCAAGTCACAAAAAACGAGGCGCGCGCCAGCATCACGTCATCAGCGTGTAGCAAAGGCCCGCTAATGGGCCGATCGGCGCTTGTCTGAATGTTCGGCATTTGCCGATAGCCGGGGCGGCGCCTGAGATGGAATGCCGGCGGCAGCGGGTCCGCTGCCGGCCGGTCCTTTAGTTTTTGTCGGCTTAAGTTTCTGCCAACGGTTTGCCGTCAGCTGCTCGATTTCTGCTCAAATATTTCTTCGCGCACCTGCGCGTAACTCAGAACCGAGAACAGCACCGTACCTCCAAACACGTTTCCAGCAAGCGTCGGCAGGAAGAAGGTGAAAACGGCGTCGCGCAGGGAAATCATACCCGTCAGATAGCCGTAGAGCGCCTCCGCGCTTCCCGCCACGACATGGGTGAAGCCGAACAGCGCAATCAAATACGTCAGCAGCGCGATCATCGGAAATTCGGCGCCTTCGCTGGAAGCCAGCAGCCACACCAGCGCGGCGATGATCCAGCCTGCGCCTATGCCCTTGGCAAACATTTCGAACGCTGAGTTCTGCATCAAATGCGCGACGATGCGGCCAAGCTCGGCTGAAATAGAGGCGCTCACGAGTGGAAGTGCGGCAAACGCCCAAGCAAAGATGAAACACCCCACTATATTGGCAGCAAGTACGATGCCCCACAGGCGAAGCGTGCGCCAGACCCACTCCATTTGGCGCCGGGCCATGACCGGAAGAACGGCTGTAAGAACGTTTTCCGTGAAAAGCTGCTGATGGCCGAGAATGACGATCAGAAAGCCCACCGCATATCCCATCTTTGCAATCGTCGCGCTCCAGGCAGAAGGAGGAAGGTGCGCGGCAAGAGCGGCTTCGGTTAGAAACGATAATCCGATGGAAATACCAGCAGCGACACCCGACCACCACAATGCGGAGAGCGGACGCCGCAGCTCCGCTTCGCCTTGTAGACGGATAATCTCGTAGACGACGGCAGGGCGGTGCCGGATACCTTCGCGGACTTGTTCGCGCTCTTTCCGCGACAAGGTCGAAACTGGGGAGCCTGTAACCTTTTCAGGCTCCTTCTTCTCCGGCTTCTCCGTTTTCTTTTCTTCGCTCGCGGTCATGTCACCCCCGTCGGTCAAATTCTATTGCCCGCCAGACGATGTTTCGAATGGCGAGCGATGAAGCGCAGCGGAACGGGTGTGAACGCGCCAGCCGTTGCGCGGTTTCATTCAAACAACGCCACTAGTGGCGGCAGCCGCACCCGCCCTTTCCGTCGCAACCTTCCTTGGCAGCGCCATGGGTGTGAGAAGGGCCATGGTCATGGTCGTGATCGTGTCCACCACAGCATCCCTCGCCGTGAGCATGGTCATGGCCGTGATGATGGTGGTCGTGATCGTGCCCTCCGCAGCATCCTCCCTCGTGATGATGCTCATCGGGGTCCAGCAAAGCGCCAGCAAGACGCCGCTCGATGGCAATAGAGAACTCCCGCGGCGAATCCACCTCCTCCATCAGCAGCCCCATAACCTCTGCACCGATGCGCAGATCATCCACCGCGCCAAGGTAATGGCGACGGAGGCGGCCCTGCCGGTCGAAGATCAGGATCGCAGGCGTGCCCTCAAGTTCGTAGGCCTGCATGGTCGCCGGCATATTGGCGCCGTCAGGCTTATCGTAGGCGACAGGTATCGTGATGTGATTTTCTTTGAGGAACGCTTCTACCTTCTCCGGCGACTGCTCTTCGAAGCGCTCAAACGCCATGTGCAGCCCCATCACCGCAACCTCATCGGGAGAAAAGGCATGCCGCAGCCGCATTGCCTGCGGTAGTCCGTAGCGGCCCGAGCCTGGACAGGTCATCTGGAAGACGGCGGCCACAACGACCTTACCCTTATGGCCCTTGAGCGTTGCTTCCCCATCCGCGTTGAACCAGCGGTCGGCTGTAAACTCGGGTGGGTTTTCAGGATCAAACATACGAGCATTCCTTATGGTGGTGCATAATGGTGGGGCGCTAGAGCGCAAGAGTTGAGGCTTCCTCGCGCCGCAGCCGGGCGCAGGCTTATAGCATAGCCCTTCGGCTGATGAGCGCTTTCGTCATTCGCACCCGGGCTTTTCCTTGGCTAAAGCAGCCTTTTCCTGAAAATGGACCGAGCACGCATAAGTTTCGCGTGCCGTGCAGCCCTCCAGAGGGCCTGTTGCAAGAATGGTAAAGTATAGCGGACAGCCGCGCATGACGTTGAGCGCCTCCACGCATCCAAGCGTTCTGGGACGGCGGTACTGCATTCGGCTCAGCATGCCCAAGCTCTCGTCTCGCACCTCGCCGACAATGTAGCTGGGGCGACCATCGACCAGCGCCGTGCGGATGGCATCGGGCTGCGTAATCTGGGGATCCGGCGCAAGCACAAACCCGACGGAGGGTTCACGATAGCCTTGGACTGCGATGGGCCCCGCCGGACAGCCCGCCAGCGCATGTGTGATCTGACGCGTCGGCCAAATCTTGTCGATCGACGGCATGGCGACGCCCAACAGAACAACCGCAAAACCCGAGAGCGCCACAACACCGTAAAGGCCCCAGTCCCTCAACGCACCGGAGCGACCGGCCTGTGCGCTTGCATAGAAGAACGCTCCAACGACGGCGCCGGCCAGCATGACATACCCTGGCGGCATATCGCGCAGCGCAGCGAACGGCGCCATGACAAGCGCGAACCCGAACAGCGCTGCGAGGGGCGGCCACGGAACGGCGCTCCACGCAGGCAGACCCTGCCGGTCACGAGCCAGCACGAGCATTGCGACCGACAGCGCCATTGCCGGAAACATCACCTGCACCGTGTATGTGCCGGGCTTGGACGATAGCAGCTCCAAATAGGCGATGTAGCCCAAGATCCAGGCAATCAGGAAGCGCGCTACCTTGCTGTCGCTTTTCTGTTCCCAAATCTTGCGCAGCGCCGGTGGTAATAGCGCGGTTCCAGGCAGAAATCCAAGCACGGCGGCAAGCAGAAAGGTGCCGGGAAATGCTCTCAACTTCATGTCCTGCGCGCCGCCGAGCGCCGCCAGGAACTTGCCCCAACCCATACCCGTGAAAGGTACGCCATCCTGCAACGTGCGTACGATCGGCCAAGGCGCGGCGATGATCGCAGCGAGCGCCACGCCTTTAGCGGGGTGAAGCCTGCCGAGCCACCGGAAATCCCGGTCCATGAAACTCAAGGCAATCAACGTCACGCAAATCAAAATAGGCGTGTGCAGGGCGTTGACGAGCATCCCGAGCCCGACCGCGGCCCAAAACAACAGCGCCAAACGCAGCGTATCGGTCTCCTCTGGCGCGCTGTAAATCCGCAGCAAGGTCAGCATGGCAACGCTCGCTGGCAGTAACGCCAATCCATCGGCAATGGCCAATTGGGACAGTGCGACTGTCAGTGGAGCAACCGCAAACAGAGCCGATGCGATCAAAGCGCCTTCGCGCCCGACAACGGGGCTAGCGAGCCAGAACAGCGCCAGGACGCTGAACAAGACTGCAAGGAGCCCAGGCAGGCGATAAACGCGGATATCCCGCGCATGGTTTTCTCCAGCCAGAGAGGCGGCGAGACCTTGCGCCCAGAACGTGCCGATCGGCCGGAATTGATGGATGGTGTCGCCGTACTTCGGATCGAGCCAAGTACCGCGGGCAACCATGGCGCGTGTCGTCTCGGCAAAAATCACCTCGGTCCGATCGACGGCGGGAAGCCTCAGAACTCCGGGCAAATACGTAAAGAGGCAAAGTGCGACGAGCACCAGCGCGGCCATTCCGGGCCGGGCCGCCAGCGCGCTCAACAAGCGAGCGGATCTTACTGTATTGTCCACGAACGTGCTCGCCCCACCGCTTGACACGACTGCCTGGTTGGGTTGATTGCGCATTCCGACAGAAAAAGACAAGGGGT
Source organism: Hyphomicrobiaceae bacterium (assembly GCA_041397645.1). Classification (NCBI taxonomy): domain Bacteria; kingdom Pseudomonadati; phylum Pseudomonadota; class Alphaproteobacteria; order Hyphomicrobiales; family Hyphomicrobiaceae; species Hyphomicrobiaceae bacterium. Next base: position 247,803 of record JAWKWE010000004.1, read on the forward strand.
GCGCAGGTATGAGCGCGAATTCTGACACGGCGGCGCGGCGGGCGCGGCTTATCGAGATTGTCAAAGCGCGCTCGTTCCAGGTTGGTCCCGAGATGAAGCTCGCTTCAGGGCGTACTTCGACGTTCTACTTCAATATGAAACCCACGATGATGAGTGCAGAGGGCGCCCGCCTGATCGGCGAACTCATCTGCGACCAGCTCGAAGGCGTCGAAGCAGACCTGGTGGGCGGACTTGAAATGGGCGCTGTGCCGATTGCCGCAGCGACAGCCGCCATCGCACACACGCGCGGCCGTGATCTGTCAGCCTTCTTCGTGCGCAAGCAGGCCAAGGAACACGGCACTCGCAGCCTGATCGAAGGCTTGGCGCGCGATGAGACGATGGAAGGCAAGAAAATCGTGATCGTCGAGGACGTGACGACAACCGGCGGATCGTCCATCAATGCCGCCGAGGCAATCCGCGCAGCCGGCGGCAATATAGTGCGCGTTGTCACCGTCGTTGATCGCCAGGAGGGCGCGGCGGAGGCTTTCGACGCTGCAAACCTAGAACTTCATCCACTGCTGACTATGAGCGACTTTCGTGGCTGATTTTCAGGCATCAACAGCAGCCTGAAACACAATTTCCCGACACGTCGAGATCCGCGTTGATTATGCGCGCCTGCTTCGAAATCGCGCACGTTTTTGCCCTTGCGCGGCCTGCATTCTGATCTTTCTCTGAAAGCATAAATCGCACGGTCGTACGCTCGCTTGAAAACGTGAGCGGAACTTGATTGTGCGTTCAATTGTTATGCACTTAATTTATGTTAGTCGGCGTTACTTTTTCTGGTGACGTCATCGAAAAAGCGCAAAGCTGGGCAACAATGTACAAGCGTAGATCGTTAGTCCTTTCCAGTGGGTTGCGCAGCATGATCGGCCCTGGTTCAACTGATAGTCGGAGCATCGTTTCGGGACGGATAGGCGAAGCTGTGCCCATGTCACGGCGACCCTCGCAAACTCCCGGGTCCTTGCATCACGCTCATTCGGTGAAAGTCAGACCGCTTCCGCTGCGCGCAGTGCCAGCATCACGTCCGCTGAACGAGGTGCGCGTTTCCGCCGCTCCCGACAAGGGGACCGACACAAAGCTGGCGCAGACAAAACTGGACGTTGCGCCCGAGGAAATAGCTGCGGCACCGGCACGACCTCTGCCCGCGCGGCAATCGGCCCTAATGGCCGCGATCAACCTTGGCGATCGCGCCAGCCGCCTTTTGATGGACGCGATCCTTATTGTCGCGTTTTCTCCGGTAATCGTAGCTTGGTGGCTCATTGAGCGCCGCCACCGCAAAAACAGAGCCTAGATTCAACGCGTTGATCTTGTCGTGCCCGCCGGGATTATTCCCGCGCCGCGCCCTTTGACATGCCGTTTTGGGAACAATCGGTAAGCTGTCACGTTGTCAACGCGGTTCGATTATGTCCCGCGATAGGCAGGCCGCGCCGTTCCACCGCAGTTGCCCAGAATACCAACCGGCGTATGGAGTGCAAAAAATTTTTGGGTCTATTGTCATGCGTAGATGGGTTCCGACAGCAAAGATCGTTCAAGCGCTGAAACAGGATGATGACGGAGAGTACGCTTTCCGTGTTTTCCTAGCCATCAGCCTTGTCTCACTCGCAGCCTTTACGGTCGTTGCAGGTTTTGCTGCACGTTGATTTGCAAAGTCTCGAATGGAAAATATTGCCCATACTGCACATCTTAGGCTTGCCGTGAGCCCTCCGAGAATAGCAAACACGGATTTACCGTTCGCACCGTGGTCCGCTAAGTTCATTCCTCTTTGGGGGAGGAATGTACCATGCTCTTGCAGACGTGGCTCACTGTCGGCGGATTGGCGCTCGACTTCGTCGGCTTCTGCCTACTGCTCCGCGAATGGTGGATCGCGTTCCTGAGCGAAAAATCGCTTATGGCGCACGAAGAGCATCTCGAACGCCAACAAAAGCTGCGGGCATTTGCATCCCATAACGTCCCTGACGCCATGAAGCGTCACATGGCGACGGCTGGCCAGATGCAGGACGACATGGCTATTCGCAAGGCACGCTCTGAACGGTCCGCCGCGCTGCGCGGTCGCCGGTTCTGGTTCCTCGCGGCCAGTGCCTTCATCGTACTGGGATCTCTTCTACAGCTTATCGGCGCACTCCCGCCTTCGCTTATACCTTCTGGCTTTGCGCCCTGAAGAACGATCCAAGCAGTCCCGCCGTCTCTTTCGGCAGATGATCGGGAAAGAAATGGCCGCCGGGAAGCGTCGCCCCGATCATGTTGGCGAGCCGCTTGCGCCACTCGACTTCCATGTCGAACATTCTCGCCATCAGGCCATCGGCGCCCCACACGACCAATGCCGGCGCAAGAACCTTCGCGTCGATGTCGGCCCCATCATGCACAAGATCAATGGTAGCGGCCGCCCGATAATCGGAGCACGAGCCCTGGATCATGCCTGGGTCACGCCAGCATCGGCGATATTCTGAAATCTGTTCTGGGTCGAAATCCGCAATCTTCGTCTTGCCCCATCCAACAAGGCAGGTCTCGAAGAAGAAGTCGGGATCGAGCCCGATCATATGCTCGGGAAACGGCTCGGGTTGGGACAGGAAATACCAATGCCAATACCCGCCCGCGACGTGCCTGTTCGTATCCATGAACATTGCAAAGGTCGGTACGATGTCGAGCACGGCGAGGCTGCGCACGATGTCGGGATGATCGAGCGCCATGCGATGGGCTGTGCGCCCGCCCCGATCGTGCCCAGCTACGTGAAAACTCTCGTGCCCCAACGCGCGCATGACGCTCACTTGATCCTGAGCCATGGCGCGAAAGGAATAGTTTTCATTTCCCGGGACGCACTTGGGCTTACTGCTATCCCCATATCCTCGCAGATCGGTGGCAACGACGGTGAAATTGTCCGCCAGTATCGTGGCAATATGGGCCCACATTGCATGGGTCTGAGGGTAGCCGTGTAACAAAAGTAACGGCGGACCTGCACCACCGAAAACAGTATTGATTACCGCGCCCTCGACCTCGATCTTGCGGCGCTCAAACCCGTCAAACATTGTGTGTCCGCCTCCTGGTTCGTTTCGAAATTGCGACATCGCCCGCTCCAAGGCAATGGGCGGTGGACGGAGACAAGGTTCCACGTGATGCGGCGGCCGTTTCCAGCCTAATCCCAAGCCATGCTTTGGTTCTCGTCTTCTTCAAGTACCTCAACTTTCTTGCCGGGACGATTGCCACCGCAGGCGGCCTGACTCGCCCTACAACATCGTACTTCCAATAGGCATATCGTTTTACACGTTCGAGATCTTTTCCTATCTCGCCGATGTGCGCTGGCACATCGCTGCAATGGCGACGCGTGGCTCGCATATTCATGCCGGTCCATATCACCGCACAACCGGCATCGCGCAGCGCACGCGCAAGCGTCGAACAGCAATGGAAAGCGCGCATCACCGAAATCGCACGCCAGCATAACGTGGCGTTGATCGATTTCCGAATTCACTCGAAGCTCACGATGAATGACGAGAACTATTGGGACCACCTGCACTATCGTGTCCCGTTCCGAGAACGGCTCGTGAAGTCCATCGCCCAGGCACTTGCAACTGGCCAGGACGACCCCAACGGCACGTGGCGCGCGCGCGTCATCCCCTCTCCAAATCAATGGCGCTGACACTCGACCGATTGGCGTTCTGCCAAGAAAAAAGGCCGCCTCACGACGGGCGGCCTTTCAGGAGTCTGGAAACGCAAGTTGTGGGTTATTCAGCGGCGACCTGACGGCTCGCCGAAGGTCCAGCGCGCAGCACATCTGCATCCACGTAGGCCTCGAACTTGGCGAAGTTCTTGTTGAACATATCGGCAAGCTTCGCAGCCGTGACGTCATAGGCGGCAGGATCCGCCCACGTGTCGCGCGGCGTCATCAGCTTGGGATCGACGCCCGCCATCATCACCGGCACCTTGAAGCCGAAGATCGGATCTACGCGCATGGTCTGGTTCTTCAACTCGCCCGACAACGCCGCGTTCAGCAGGGCGCGGGTGACCTTGATCGGCATACGTGAGCCCTCGCCGAATTTACCCCCAGTCCAACCTGTGTTGACCAACCAGCAATCGACGTTGTGCTCCGCGATGAGGTCGCGAAGCAAGTTGCCGTAAACCGACGGATGACGCGGCATGAACGGAGCGCCAAAGCAGGTCGAGAACGTCGGCTTGGGCTCGTTGCCCATGCCCTTCTCGGTGCCCGCAACCTTGGCGGTGAATCCGGATAGGAAGTGGTACATGGCCTGGCTCGGCGACAGCTTTGCGATTGGCGGAAGAACGCCAAACGCATCGGCCGTCAACATCACGATGTTCTTGGGATGACCGGCGCGGCAGGTTGCGGAGGCGTTCGAGATGGCCTCCAGCGGATAAGCAGAGCGTGAGTTCTCAGCCAGACGGTTGTCGTCGAAATCGGGCGTACGGCAGCCTGGTTTGAGCACAACGTTCTCAAGTACCGTTCCGAAACGGTTGGAGGCGTCCCAGATCTCAGGCTCAGCGGCCTTCGACAGACGGATCGTCTTGGCGTAGCAGCCGCCCTCGAAGTTGAAGATGCCGTTCTCGCTCCAGCCGTGCTCGTCATCGCCCAGCAGCTCGCGAGACGGATCAGCAGAAAGCGTCGTCTTGCCGGTGCCGGATAGTCCAAAAAATACAGCCGAGTTTCCGCCCGTGCCGACGTTTGCCGAGCAATGCATCGGCATAACGCCCTTGGACGGCAGCAGGTAATTGAGGAACGAGAATACGCTCTTCTTGATCTCACCCGCATAGCTCGTGCCGCCAATAAGCACGATACGCCGCGCGAAATTGCAAGCGATCACCGTTTCAGTGCGAGTGCCGTGATAAAGCGGGGCGGCACGGAAGCTCGGCAGGTCCACAACGGTGAACTCAGGCACAAAGCCTTCAAGCTCCGAAGCATCGGGTCGGCGCAATAGATGGCGAATGAAAAGCGAGTGCCAAGCATACTCCGTGACAACGCGCGTATTCAGGCGATATTTGGGATCAGCACCGGCATAGAGGTCCTGAACGAAAAGTTCCTTGTGCTTGGCGAAGGAGATGAAGTCTGCGAGCAGCCTGTCGAACTGCTCTTCCGTCATGGCCTTGGAGTTGTCCCACCAAATCGCCTTATCAGTTTCAGCGTCGCGGACGACGTACTTATCTTCAGCCGAACGCCCGGTGTGCTGGCCAGTCTCAACTGTAAAGGCGCCGTTTGAAGCAAGCTGCCCTTCGCCGCGCCGCAGGCCGATTTCGACGAGCTCAGGCGGCAGCAAATTGCGACGAATCTTCTGCGACGCTTCAAGAGGGAAAAGCTGGATTGTCATCGATGGCCTTCTTCCGCCGTTGATTTCGCGTATCTCGCGTCTCGTAATGAGCGCTATGCCCTGGTGTGGCGCGCAAGCGCATTCTAGCTTGCCGGCCGCCGACTGCGATTAACAGCCAAAGGGACGACCGACATTGAGTTAAGTCAGAAAAATCTCGGCGCCCAGAACACCCACCCGACTAAGCGAGCATTTCTTGCGTCTTCAAGATGTCCCTTGGTCGGCATACGAAAGTCGCAAGCCACCAAGGCACAAGCTTTAGATATAGCTCAATTTTCCAAACCGGACGTTGTCAAGAGGCGATCCAGCCTTAAAACCGGGCATTTGCCGCCAGAATAGTGGATAAGTGGGGCCTGAAACCATGTCGCAACAGCCGGTTGCGCTTGCCGCTAAGGGTACCCATCGCCTATTCAGGTGGCATTCAGGGTTAAGGATAGAGTTTCAGCGCTGCCACAATTGGTTCATCATGCGACCATACAGCGCCCGTCGTCAGCTCTAGCTACGCCCCCGGGCACGAGAGGAAAAAATGAAAGAGAAAAGCACGATCGCCCTGGTAGACGACGAACGCAACATTCTAACCTCGCTGCGTTTGGCTCTGGAGGCCGAAGGCTACAAGGTGCGCACCTATAGCGACGGTGTATCGGCACTTGAAGCTCTGACCGAGGATCCGGCGGACCTGGGCATCTTCGATATCAAGATGCCGCGCATGGATGGCATGGAGCTGTTGCGCCGCGTGCGGCAGCAATCGGCCATGCCTGTGATTTTCCTGACCTCGAAGGACGAGGAAATCGACGAGCTTTTCGGCCTCAAGATGGGCGCGGATGACTATATCGCCAAGCCATTCTCCCAGCGCCTGATCGTAGAGCGGGTCAAGGCCGTGCTCCGCCGCGTTTCACCCAAGGATGGCGGCAGCGTCGAGGAAGAATCAAAGCGCGTTCTGGAGCGCGGCAAGCTGAAGCTCGATCCCGAGCGACACACCTGCCATTGGGACAATAAGGCGGTAACCCTTACGGTCACGGAATTCCTTATTCTGCAGGCGCTGGCGACCCGTCCCGGCGTGGTCAAGACACGCGACGCCCTTATGGATGCCGCCTATGACGATCAGGTCTATGTTGACGACCGCACGATCGACAGCCACATCAAGCGCCTGCGAAAGAAATTCAAGCAGGTTGACGACGACTTCGACGTTATCGAAACGCTCTATGGCGTCGGATACCGGTTCAAAGAGTGATGTCCAAGGCGGCAAGTCCGCCGTTTTGCGATTGGTTGAGGGTGCACGCCCGGCATGAATGACTTGTCCGAGACTGCACGGATCATAGACTCTAGCGCAAAGGCGTCGAGAGCGATTGATCCTGCAGCGACGGATGGCGAAACTGCTAAGACCACCGCGCGGCGCACTTGGAACACGGCGATTTCAAGTATCAACGGACCTGTAACGCGCTGGTGGAGCCGCCAGCCGCTCGTCCGCTTCATTCGCAAGAGCCTGGGCCGACGCATCCTCATGTCCAACATCATGGGGTTACTCGGCCTGCTGATCGGAATGCTCTACTTGAGCCTGTCGCATGCTTGGCTTCTCGATGCCAAGATCGAGGTCGTGCGCACCCTGTCGCGGATCACGGCGGAGGCCATCGCCTATCGCGCCGTTAATGAAAACCGCGGCGCGCTATTTGATCCCAATCGCTTGCCCGAGGGCACGCCGGCACGCGCGCGACGCGACGATGCCTTTGCCGCTCTCGAACTTCCGATAAGCCCCGAGCGCGCGACGCCGATCCTAAAGAAGCTCATTCAGCCCACCGATCTGATTGCCCGCATCTACTCGCCCAAAGGCACGTTGATCGTCGACAGCGATACGCTGTTTGGCAAAGCTGATCGCGACACCTCCTCTCAGCCTAACGACGGCGACTCCCTGAGATTGAAGAACTTCTGGACCCGTTTCCACTACTGGCTGAACAACAAGGAGTTGAAAGTCTACCGCGAACTCGGCACCGCGAACGGTTTTCTCTACCCGGAGGTCAAACGCGCGGCTGAGGAAGGCGTCGAAACACCGATTCTTCTGCTCGATGGCAAAGGTCAGCAAATCGTTTCCATTGCCGAGCCGGTCAAGCGCGGGAACAAGATCCTGGCGGTGCTCCTGCTCATGACCCGTCCCGGTGAAATCGACCAGACATTATGGGACGAGCGCTGGCTCATAGTGCAGATCGCCGCCATCGCGCTGTTGGCTTCCATTGTTTCATCGCTGCTGCTTGTGCGCGCCATAGCCGGACCCATGCGGCGGCTTTCCGAATCCGCCCACAACGTCAGCAACAACATCACAGCCAAAGCCGAGCTGCCGGACTTCGCCGGACGCAATGATGAGGTGGGGCAGATGGGGCGAGCATTTCGCGCCATGACTAACGCGCTCTACCGGCGCATCGAGGCGAGCGAAAAGTTCGCCGCTGACGTTGCCCATGAGCTGAAGAATCCGCTGGCGGCAGCCCGCTCTACGGCCGAGGCCCTCGCCTATGCCCGCACCGACGAGGACCGTATGGAACTCGTCAAGGAGGTTCAGGACGAGCTGAAACGCCTCAATCGATTGATCAATGACGTGTCGAACGCTTCGCGTCTTGATGCTGAGCTTGCCCGTCAGCAAATGACCCGCACAAACGTGCGCACCGTGCTGGAGAACGTGTGCGGGATTTTCCGCGACTTGTTAAGCGACGACACCCGAAAGATTGCCTTGATCGTCGACCCGGTCGAAAGTGAACAGCAATTGACGGTCAACGGCAACGACGGCCGCCTCGGCCAGGTCTTCACGAACCTCATCGACAATGCGCTGTCTTTCTCGCCCGAGGGCGCCACAGTGACCGCACGCGCCCGCAGTCTGCCGGGCCAGGTGGAAGTCTGCGTCGAAGACCAGGGGCCTGGGATCCCCGAGGACCGCCTGAAGACGATCTTCGAGCGATTTTACTCCGACCGGCCGGCGACGGACGCCAAGCGCGGCAAGAACTCGGGCCTTGGCCTATCGATCTCGCGCGAAATTATCCTCAGCCACAAGGGCGAGATCTTTGCCGAGAACAGGCGCGGGCCGGACGGAAAAACGGCAGGTGCATGTTTTGTCGTGCGCCTGCCCGTCCTCGCGCCCACTGGAGGGATGATTGGCCGGCCCAGCACCTGAAAACGCGGAGCACGGTAATCTAGTGGTTCTGCACGCCAGTACGATTGCCGCAGGTGACCGGGCAGCCCTGATTCGAGGCGCCTCGGGAACCGGAAAATCTGATCTGGCGCTTCGCTGCATCTCCAAAGCACCCACGCCGCTCCTGCCTCAGCAGGCCCGCCTCGTGAGCGACGACCAAACCATCATCGAGCGCAGTAACGGTCAGCTGCTTGTCTCCGCGCCCGAACAGATTGCTGGATTGTTGGAGGTTCGCGGAATCGGCATCCTGCGGGTTAACGATGCTGTCGCGCCAGGGAAGACGCCGTTAGCCCTCGTTGTGGATTTTGATGAACGGGCCGAAAAGCCGGAGCGATTGCCGGACCCGTGGCCTACAGTCGCGATTTTAGGCGTTGAAGTCCCGCTCTTGCGCCTCAGATTCAGTGAAGTATCGGCCTCCGAAAGACTGCTCTTGGCCCTAAGCTGCTACAGCCTTCCGGCAACAGGCTGAACGCACCATTGAGGAGCGCTCAAAATGCGCTTGCGATTTGAGCAAACCCTTGCCACCTTCCGCCCGGCGCATCGGCATCACCCGCGCATCCGACGCGGCTTTGATATTGGCCGTGGCGGGATGCAATCGTCAGTGAATTGCTGCGGAGCCCCATAAGGAATGGCCAACTGCACATGATCGGACTTGTCATCGTGACACATGGAGGTCTTGCGGCCGAGTTCCGCAGCGCTCTGGAACATGTCGTGGGCCGCCAGATTAATCTGGAAACCGTAGCCATAGGCCCAGAAGACGACATGGAAGCGCGGCGGCTTGAGATCCTTGAGGCCGTCAAGGCGGTCGATCTTGGACAGGGCGTCATCATTCTCACCGACATGTTCGGCGGGACGCCTTCCAACCTCGCGATTTCCGTCATGGACGAAACCGGCGCGGAGGTCATTGCCGGCATAAATCTTCCGATCCTCGTGAAACTCGCAAGCATCCGTACTGAAATGCCTCTGGAGGAGGCGGTCTCGACGGCACGCGATGCCGGCCGCAAGTACATTAAGGTGGCGAGCCAGGAGCTGGCCGGCTCGCAATAGGACCCGATACCATGCCCGAGCTGAAAGATTCAAAGCGCCCCGAAGCGGTCGTCATCATCCGCAACGTCAAGGGCCTGCACGCACGGGCCTCCGCCAAGTTCGTGAAGTGTGCCGAGAGCTTCGATGCGATCATAACCGTTACGCGCGAAGGGCAATCGGTCGGCGGCACATCGATCATGGGGCTCATGATGCTGGCAGCAGGTCCTGGCTCGTCTCTTCATATCATGGCTGAAGGCCCGCAAGGCCCTGAGGCGCTGCAAGCCCTCGTCGCTCTGGTGGAAGCCGGATTCGGCGAAGAGTGCGTCGCCGATGCCTGAGCGACCTGAAGTGCGCTAGAGCGCGGCGTACGCAGAAAAGGCCGGGGCGCCCGCAAGAGCCCCGACCTTTTGTTTCCTGTAGGGTGGAGTGGAGAGACCCTACTTGGAAACGTAAAGATCCGTCAGTTTTACTGCGATATCGCGGAACGCCTGTTTCAATTGCTCTCCCGTGTCGGCGAGATAATTGTGAGACGCGTCGGTGGCGCAAGCGTTTAGAGTGCTGATCGCCGTGTAGTTTCCGCCCAAATCGAAGCCGACCGTGTAAATCTCAATCCCATCGTTCTTCATCTGGTTGCAGATCTCGACCGCTTGTTGAGCCGATGTCTTGCCGTTTGCCGATGAGCCCGATCCTTTGTCGCCCACAGTGATGCCATCGGAATCGCGCTCGAGGTTGTACTCGCCATCCGTCATGAGGATAGCAATTTTCTTCAAGCTCTTGGTTCCGAAATCGCTCGGCAGCGAAATGGACGGGATAACATTGCCCCAGCTGGGCGACAGCATGTAGTAGGCCCATGCCGTACCTACGTGCCCAGCCGTACCGCCTCCGGTCTGAAGCCCATCGATACGCCCGAGAACAGTGCTCTTGTCCAGCGTGAGCGGTAGAACGGTATCTGCCGTCGAGATATCGCAATAGTTGTTCGAAGAGCTGTCGCTGTATGCCGGCAAGACGTAGGAGCCAGTCGCGGGAGTAGCATTCGTATAACGCTGGGCACCCGTACGCTCGCCCACGCACTTACTTTTATAGTACGTGTAACTCTTTTTTTTCCAACCACTTTTGACGCTCTTCTTGATCGAAGCAGGTGCCGCAACGTCGGTGATAAGCGACAACATTGTTTGTGGTGGGCGAACGTCTCCCGAGAAGGGAACAACAGCAACGCGCGCCTTGAATTCGCTGTTCGCATTACTCTTCATCAGGATCTCGACCAGATCCTTGGCCGCCGCCTTCATGTCGTCGCGCTTGGAGCATGGAGAGCACATCGAACCGGATACGTCGAGCATGAGTGCGACTTCACGATTGTAGCGCTCGTAACGGTCCTGCGCCGTTGTTGCCTCGGGCGCCTCATCGCTGCTGAACAACGGCAGGTTCTCGATATTGATGAAGCCGAGAAATGGCGTCTTTATCGCCACTTTTCCGATGGTTGCAATGGTAGCCCCGTTATCTTTCACCATGAAATGAACGCTGTCTTCCATAACCCGGATACGGGTCTTGGTGTTGCTATCGTAGATACGTTTGGCAAGCGCCAAAGCTTCGCTCTCGGTCGAGCCGGTTTGAATTGCGCGACCCGCCGCCAGGATCGCAGCATCGATGGCGGAGAAGGTTTGATCGCGCGCGTTGAGCCAACGGCCCATGTCAACCGATCCGCCGATAAGCAAGCACATCGTCATAAGCATCAGGCCGAACAACATCGCCACGTTGCCGTGCTCGGCGCGCTTGAATTGAGACAGCTCCTCAAGCCCGTTCAGGCATGAAGCCAATTTCGGCTGAAGAGCGTCGGTCTGTTTCCGGACATGCTTGAACATAGCAGTTCGCTCCACTGGAATACGCATGCCTGCAGTTATGGAGCGAACAGTCTTTACAGAACTTAACAGATAAAAATTGAAGTAATTATAGGGTTTATAATCGGCTGATCGAATTCGAACGATCTATCTAAACGCGTCTGCAATTTTTTCCAGACGCGCCGCGACGGCGCGCGGATGCGAGCTTTTGTGATGCGCTATTTTGCAAGGTGGAGTTCTGTGGTGCGGATCGCGATATCTCGGAACGCTGCACGCAACTGTTCGCCTGTTGCGACGGTATAGGCCTTGGATGCATCCGATGCGCACTTATTCATTGTATCTATCGCCGTTTGGTTCGGGAGGTCGAAGCCGACCGTAAAGACGTCGATACCGCTTTTTTTCATTTGATCGCAGATGGCAACCGCCTGCACGGCCGAGGTGACGCCATTCGCCGACGACCCAGCGACTTTATCCGAGGTGTCGATGCCGTTCGCATCATATTCTTGGTTGTACTCGCCGTCGGTCATGAGCACGGCAATTTTTTTCAGCTTCGGAGTGCCGTAGGTACTGGCCTGGTTTGCAATCGGCAGCACTGCGTTCCACTTTGGCGACAACATATAATAGGCCCATGCCGTACCCACGTGTCCTGCCGTACCACCACCAGTCAACAGCGATCCGATCTTAGCTTTGATAGCCGTTTTATCCAGACTAAGAGGCATGAGCGTGCCGCTGGCGTCGATCGCGCACTGCCCATCCTGCGTGTAAGTCGACATCACGTAGTCATCGGCACCCGGGGCAGCATCGGTGTACATATCGCTGCCTGCGCGTTCTCCGACGCATTCCGTTTTCATGTAGTTGACCGTTTGAGTCTTGTTCTTTCTTCCGCCCGTTTGGTACGTGAATGACCGCTGAGCAGGCCATGCCGGGTCTGTGGCCGCGGCGAGAATGGCGGAGGTAGGACGAACGTCTCCAGAGAAAGGTACGACGGCAATCTTCGACCAGTACGCCGTCTTGCCGTTGTTGAGCATCATGATATCGACGAGGTCGTTCGCCGCGGCCCGCATGTCATCGCGCTTCGTGCAGGGCGAGCACATAGAGCCCGACACGTCGAGCATCAGAGCAACCTCACGATTGTAGTTGGCGGCGGAATTCTGCGCGGTCTTGGCTTCAGGTGCTTCCGATGCCACGAACAGCGGCAACGTCCCTACCGCGGCCAGCCCCATAAACGGCGTCTGTATGAATGCAGATCCCGTGGCGGCGACCGTCGTGCCGTTGTCGCGGACTTCGAAATTGATGCTGTCGGCTTCAACCGGAACACGACCGGCGGTGTTGCTGAGATAGATCTGGCGGGCGATATCCTTGGCAGCTTGTTGGCTGGCTCCGGTTTGCAATGCGCGACCAGCTGCAAGCACCGCAGCGTCGATGGCATCCATGGTCGCGGTGCGGGCATTGAGCCACCGGCTTGTGTCGACCGCCGCGCCGATGAACATGAACAGACCAAAAGCCATCAGGCCAAACATGATGGCGACATCGCCGGACTCGTTCTTAAGGAACGCTGTATCGGAGGACCTCATCTTGCGCGCGCACCAAGAGTTGAGACGGCCAGCCAAGTGAGATGCCCGCGCGCGCATTACCAAACTCCTAGAACAACCGTTAGGCTCTGGGGAACAACGTTAATACACTCAATATATTTGAAAGGACTTTCATAAATCTGAAGCGCAAATCTAAAATTCTTCGAATTCCATAGATAAAACTATGTAAAACTGCAATTTATCTAAAATTTTATGCAATTCTACTTCGCGTAAGCTTCAATAAATCTATCATCCCGGCTGCCGGCGCTGTCCAGATGAACATATAAAGATCTGCTTATATCCTGTTGCGGGGCTGGGCCTGCTCGGCTATAGGTCCCGCAGCGTCGCCACTGGGCTGGTGTCGCAGCCGACCAACGCTGCCCTCACGGCGCCCGCAGGTGCGCCACACGCCGCATTTTGCAGAGTGCGCGAGCCGCAGCAGTCAATGTTCAAGGAGCCGAAATGAGCCGGAAGGACGATTACATCGTTAAGGATCTTGGCCTCGCCGAGTGGGGGCGCAAGGAAATCTCCATCGCGGAGACGGAGATGCCGGGCCTGATGGCAACGCGCGAAGAGTACGGCCCCAAGCAGCCGCTCAAGGGCGCACGCATTGCGGGCTCCCTGCACATGACGATTCAGACCGCAGTGCTTATCGAAACGCTGACGGCGCTCGGTGCCGACGTCCGCTGGGTCTCTTGCAACATCTATTCGACCCAGGACCACGCCGCCGCCGCCATCGCGGCCGCTGGCATTCCCGTGTTCGCCTGGAAGGGCGAGAGCCTCAAGGATTACTGGGACTATACGCGCAAGCTGTTCGAGTGGGGCGATGGCGGAATGCCAAACATGATCCTCGACGACGGCGGTGACGCGACGATGTTCGTGCACGCAGGCGTCCGCGCAGAGGAAGGCGACACGGCATTTCTCGACAAGCCCGGTTCGGAAGAAGAAGAGATCTTCTTTGCGCTTATCAAGAAGACGCTGGAGGAAAAGCCGAAGGGCTGGTTTGGCGAACTCGCCAAGAACATCAAGGGCGTTTCGGAAGAGACGACCACCGGCGTCCACCGCCTCTACGAAATGCAGAAGAACGGCAAACTGTTGTTCCCTGCCATCAACGTCAACGACTCGGTCACCAAATCGAAGTTCGACAACCTCTACGGCTGTCGCGAAAGCCTGGTCGATGGCATTCGCCGCGGCACGGACGTGATGATGGCTGGCAAGGTCGCCATGGTTGCGGGCTTCGGCGATGTCGGCAAAGGCTCGGCGGCGTCTCTGCGCAACGCCGGTTGCCGCGTGATGGTCTCAGAAATCGATCCTATCTGCGCGCTTCAGGCATCGATGGAAGGCTACGAGGTCACCACGATGGAGGACGCAGCTCAGCGCGCCGACATCTTCGTGACCGCAACAGGCAACAAGGACGTCATTACGACCGACCACATGCGCGCCATGAAGGACCGCGCCATCGTCTGCAACATTGGTCACTTCGACAACGAGATCCAGGTCGCCGGCCTCAAGAACTTCAAGTGGAACAACATCAAGCCACAGGTCGACGAGATCGAGTTTCCCGATGGCAAGCGCATCATTCTGCTGTCGGAAGGGCGTCTGGTGAACCTTGGCAATGCCATGGGGCACCCCTCGTTCGTCATGTCGGCGTCCTTCACCAACCAGACGCTGGCCCAGATCGAGCTCTACGCGAACCCTGAGTGGTACGAAAAGAAGGTCTATACGTTGCCTAAGCATCTCGATGAGAAGGTCGCGATGTTGCACCTGCAGAAGATCGGCGTGAAGCTCACCAAGCTACGACCCGAGCAGGCCACCTACATCGGCGTTCCTGCGGAAGGCCCCTACAAGTCCGATCACTATCGATACTAAGGCACGTCGTCGGCCGGCTATCGAGAAAGCAACCAGAACGGGCGCCGGATACCTCCGAGCGCCCGTTTTTCTATTCCGAATGGAGCTGCGGAGGGCGCTGGCTTGGCGTTGTCGGTCGCGCCTAGGTGCGAACCTGCAACCCAATTGCACGTTGCCACCGAAAAGCGCCGGAACAGCCCGAATACTCGGCCATCCTGGGTTGGCAGGAGAGCTGTCGGGCCCGCATAATCACACTTGATTCGCAAGGCGCGTCCGAGTCTTGTCCACTTGTATCTCCACCGGCGTCGATTGTCGGCGCGTTTTCATGCCGGGCTCGTTCTTCTCACATTCCCAGGCATCATGCGCGCGATCGCGAATAAGACACAGACGGCGACGACACGACGGCAACTTGCGATGCTCGCGATTGCCGCGACGGCCTGTGTCACCATGCTGCTTGGCGCCGTCATCACAGGCGACAAGAGCCAGCCGGGCGCCCTGGACATGCGCCACATCACACTCATCGCGCTTGTCGCGGGCGCCGGTTTCATAGCCGGTCTTATCGTGTGGCATATGACGAGCTCGGCCCGGCGGGAGGCGCGCGACGCCAAGGCAGAAGTCCAGCAACTCCGGCGCAACCTTGCATCCGCCGATGCGATTATCCGAGCAGAACCCCAGGTTCTGATTTTCTGGGAGCAGGGTCAGGCCGTCCGCATCGTGGCTCACACGCTCAGCGGCATTCCCGGTCTGCCCGAACATCAAGGCGAGATCCTGCGTTTCGGACAGTGGCTGGAGCCTGCCGCGTCACAGACCCTCAAAAATGCGCTTGATCAATTGTTCGCTCAGGGCCGGGCCTTCAATGTCATTCTGCGCACCGTCGCGGGCGGACAGGTCGAGGCTGAGGGACGAGCGGCAGGAGGGCGCGCCGTCCTGCGTTTCAAGGACATTTCCGGCTACAAGCTGGAGTTGTCTCACATCCTGGAATCCCATCAGTTGTTGGCGCGCGATATTCGATCCAGCCGCGCATTGCTCAACACGCTCCCGATGCCGGTTTGGCTGCGCGGTGCCGATGGCGGCATCATCTGGGTCAATGCCGCTTACGTCGCTGCTGTCGAGGCGCATAGCGAGAACGAGGTTCTGGAGCGCCAGATCGAACTGCTGGACAGCCGCGACCGCCGCTCAGTGGCTAAGACCCTTTCGCGCGGCAATCCCTTCCGCGACCGCATCCATTTGATCGCAGGCGGTGAACGCAAGCCGCACGACGTCGTTGTTCTTCCGGTCGACGACATCTCAGCGGGCGCCGCCATAGACGCTACCGCCATCGAGACTGTTCAAGGCGAACTGGAACGCCAGATCGCCGCCTACGACCGCACGCTCGACCAGGTTTCGACTGGCGTCGTCATCTTCAACCGCGATCAGCAACTGGTGTTCTTCAACGAAGCCTATTGCAAGATCTGGCAGATCGATCCTGGCTGGCTGAAAGAACGCCCGACGGATGGGGTCATTCTTGATCGCCTACGCGAACAGGGAAAACTGCCGTCGGTCGTCAATTATCGCGCGTGGAAGAAAGAAATTCTCGATTGCTATCAGAGCGACAAGGCTTTCGAGACGCGCTGGCATCTCACAGATGGACGTGTGCTCCACGTCATCGCTGAACGCCGCCAGGACGGCGGCGTGACCTATCTGTTCTCCGACGAGACCAAGACACTCGCTCTGGAAAGCCGATATAAGACGCTGATCGACGTGCAGAGTGAAACGCTCGATAGCCTGAAAGAAGGCGTCGTGGTGTTTGGCACCGATGGGCGTCTTAAGATCTACAATCCCGCCTTCGCCAGCATCTGGGGCATTCCCGCGCGCACGCTGGAGGAGTTCCCGCACGTCGACGAGGTCGTTCGTCTCGCATCACGCCTGCACAATGATCTCGAAATCTGGCAGCGCATTGGGCGGGCCGTGACCGCCTTTCTCGATGACCGCACGCCCTTCGAAGGACAAATGAAGCGTGCCGATAATAGCTTCATCGACTATGCCCTGAGCCCGCTCCCCGATGGCGCAACGCTTCTGACCTTCGCCGACGTCACCGACGCTCGCCGCGCCGAGCGGGCACTGGTTGAACGCAACGAAGCTCTGGAAGCCGGCGACCGGTTGAAGACGCAGTTCATCGGGCATATCTCTTACGAGCTGAGAACGCCGCTCACCACCATCATCGGCTTCTCGGAAATGCTGGCCTCACCCTTCATCGGCGACTTGAACCCCAAGCAGCGTGAGTACGTCGGAGACATCATGTCGTCGTCGAAGACGCTGCTCGCCATCATCGACGACATCCTCGATCTTGCGACCATCGACGCAGGCAGCCTCGATTTGAAACTGCATCCGATCGGCGTTCGCGGGATCATCGACAGCGCCATTCTGGGCATCCGCGAACGCGCCGTGCGCTCAAAGCTCACCATCGACATTGCGGTTGCCGACGACGTGACCGAGTTCATGGGCGACGAAGCGCGCATGAGGCAGGTGCTCTACAATCTGCTGTCGAACGCGGTCGGGTTCTCAAAGTCCGGCGATACGATCCGCATCACGTGCTGGCGCGACCACGGCTCGATTGCATTCAGTGTCGAAGACCACGGGGTCGGCATCCCCAAGGCCGAGCTGAACCGCGTCTTCCAGCGTTTCGTCAGCGGCAGCCGGGGCGGCAAGCACCGGGGGGCCGGACTTGGACTTTCCATCGTCAAAAGCCTAGTGGAGTTGCACGGCGGCACCGTGGAAATCGAATCTGAGGAATATAGCGGCACCCGGGTTACAATCCGCATTCCTGAACGGCCCCTTCCCGTCGAAAACAGTGACTACCCGGCACTGGCGAGCCCTGCGCAGACGGCGTAATCTCGCCGCCGCATGATGACAGTGAAAGACTTCCCCAACCTCACCGAGGATTCCCTTTGCCGCTTGGCTCAGGATGTCGCCTTCGCACTCAAGCCGGGCGACGTGCTGGCGCTTGAAGGCGATCTCGGCGCTGGTAAGACAACGTTCTCGCGCGCGCTTATCCAGGCGCTTGCACAAACCGACGGCATGGAAATCCCAAGTCCGACGTTTACGCTTGTGCAAAGCTACGAGACGCCGCGCTTCGACATTGCGCACTTCGATCTCTATCGGCTCAGCGCCGCGGAGGAGATCAATGAGCTTGGGCTTGATCATGCCCTTGCGCGCGGCATCGCCATCATCGAGTGGCCTGAGCGTGCTGCTCATCTTCTGCCGTCAGAACGCTTTACGCTGAGCTTGTCGGAAACCGACGATCCCGAAACACGCAACGCCACGATATCCGCAACGCCGCAGTGCGCCACGCGCCTGCAACGCTTGTTCGAGATTCGCGAGTTTCTACACCAGTCCGGTTGGGGCGGAACCGACAGCCACCTCAGCTATCTTCAGGGCGATGCCTCGACGCGCCGCTATGCGCGGCTCGCAAAGACCGACGGCAGCAAGGCGATCTTGATGGATTCGCCCAAACAACCAGACGGACCACCTGTTCGCGACGGTCTGCCCTACAGCCGCATCGCGCTGTTGGCGGAGGATGTCCGCCCATTCCTTGCCATCGCGCAGACACTTCGCGCCGACGGCTTTTCGGCCCCTGCCATTCTCGCGCACGATCTCGACATGGGTTTCCTGCTCATTGAAGATCTCGGCGATGCCGTATTCGGCCGCGAGGTTGCGGCAGGCGCCGATCAACATGCACTATGGAAGCGGGGAACGGACACTCTAGTCGCGCTGCGGGCCTATCCTCCGCCTGAGCAGATGAAGCTGCCGGATGAAAGCTTTTACGCAGTCCCTGCCATGACCAACGCGACATTGCGTATCGAGACCGAACTGCTGCTCGATTGGTATTGGCCGTCCGTTCACGGAGAACCGACGCCGGAGTCAGCGCGCGCAGCCTTCAACGCGCTTTGGGATGTCGTATTCACAAGACTAGGCGCCATGCCGAAGGGTTGGCTGCTACGCGACTACCACTCACCAAACCTTCTCGCGCTCGACGACCGTGCGCCGCCGCGTGATGTCGGCATCATCGACTTTCAGGATGCACTGCTCGGCCCGCACGCCTATGACCTCGTCTCCTTGCTGCAGGATGCCAGGCTGGATGTTTCACCCGCATTGGAGGGGGATCTGCTCGCTCATTATGTCGCGCGCGTGAAAGAACAAGAGGGTGCCCGTTTTGACGAAGCCGGATTCCGTTATGCCTATGCCGCGCTTGGCGCGCAGCGGAATACCAAAATCCTGGGAATCTTCGCCCGCTTGGCAAAACGGGACGGAAAACGCCAATATCTGGCGCATATCCCCAGGATCTGGGGATATTTGGCCCGCGATTTAGCCCATGTCGAATTAGCGTCGCTGGCAGCGTGGTATGAGTCGCACTTCCCAGCGGAAGGCCGCGCCCACCCGCTGAACATCTAGACTTGCCCGCGGGAGCAAACCACATGACCAAGACTTTGCGGCCCTCGACAGCGTTCGTGCTCGCCGCCGGGCTGGGCACGCGCATGCGTCCGCTTACCAACGACATCCCTAAGCCTCTTGTAAAGCTCGACGGCAAGCCGCTCATCGATCACGCGCTGGATCGGCTGGCCGCGGCTGGCGTAACGCGCGCCATCGTTAACGTGCATCATCACGCCGATCAGCTGGAAGCACATCTGGCGAAACGCAAGCGCCCTCAGATCATCATCTCTGACGAACGCGGACTTCTCCTCGAAACTGGAGGCGGCATCGCGCACGCGCTGCCACTTCTGGGTACGGATGCGTTCATCATCCATAACTCCGACAGCGTATGGATCGAAGGACCGGGCAGCAATCTTGAACGGCTACTCAATGCTTGGGACGAAACGCGGATGGACAGCTTGTTGCTCCTCGCACCCGCCACCACCAGCCTGGGTTACGAAGGCCGCGGCGATTTCTTCATGGATAGCAACGGGCGCCTGACGCGCCGCAGCGGCGCACTCGTGGCGCCATTTGTCTTCGCCGGCGTTTCAGTCGCGCATCCGCGTCTCCTCGATGGCGCGCCCAAGGGCAAGTTCTCGCTCAACATGCCTTGGGATACCGCCATCGAACGCGGGCGATTATTCGGCGTCCGGATGGAAGGCACTTGGATGCATGTCGGCGATCCCAAAGCCCTGAAAGCCGCGGAAGATCGTCTAAAGAACGACATGCCCGCAACTGCGCGTCCCAGAGCATGCCCATGACCGCCATCTATACCGTTCCAGCGGGAGAGCCGTTTCTGAAGCGTCTCGCCCATGCATTGATAAATGGAGACCTGCCGACTCCGGGTGGCCAACCGCCGGGCATGCTCGAGTTGCCCGATATTACGCTTCTACTGCCCACACGCCGCGCCGCTCGTGCTTTACAGGATGCCTTCTTGTCCGCGGCCAGCGCGCGAGCTCTGTTGATGCCGCGCATTCGTCCCATCTCCGAGGGCGAAGACGATTTGACGCTTTTGTCCGGCTTGGCAGGTCTCACCACGCTCGGCGCAGACATGCTCGACCTGCCGCCCGCAGTCTCTTCACTGGAACGCACACTTGCTTTAATGCAACTCGTCCTGCGTTGGCGCAGTGTCCTCGCGCAAGCCGAAGCGAGCGAGAGCGTCACCGGATCCAATACGCCCGCTCAGGCTGCTGCTCTCGCCGTCGAATTGGCAAAGCTCATGGATACGGTGGAGACTGAGGGGGTTGAATTCACGAACCTGCAAGATCTGGTGCCTGAGACTTATGCCGCCCATTGGCAGCAGACGGTCGATTTCCTGCGCATCGTCACCCACGCTTGGCCCCTGTATCTGCAAGAGCGCGGCTTCGTATCCGCTGTCGGCAGACGCAATGCGATTATCGAGGCTGAGGCCGCGCGCCTTGCGTCCAGCACCTCGCGCGATCCTGTCATCGTTGCCGGTGTAACCGGCTCGATCCCTGCCACCGTGACGCTGATGCGCGCGGTCGCGTCATCGCCCAACGGCGCCATCGTGCTTCCCGCGCTTGATCTCGACTTAGACGATGAAAGCTGGGAGGCGGTAAAAACTTCACCAGAGCATCCGCAGTTTGGTTTGCGAAAACTGCTCGATCAGCTCGGTGTTGCGCGTTCCGACGTGAAGGTCCTGCCCGGACAACGCGCACCAAAGCCGCGCGCCCAACGCGCACGCTTTATAAGCGAGGCGATGCGCCCTTCCGCGACGACAGAGCGCTGGCACCATTACACCAAGGCCGTAAATCCCGATGATATCAAGACGGCGCTGGCCGGCGTATCGCTTATCGAAGCGCCTAGTGCACCAGATGAAGCCGAGGCCGTGGCGCTCATTCTCCGCGAAACTGTCGAAACGGCAGGGCGCACCGCTGCGCTGGTCTCGCCCGATCGTTTGCTCGCCCGCCGCGTCGCCATACGCCTGCAAAGCTGGGGCATTCGCGTGGACGATAGCGCCGGACGTCCCTTCGCCAAGACCGTCCCGGGTACTTTCCTCAATCTCGTGATAGACGCTGCCGTCAGCGACTACGCTCCAGCCGAACTTATGGCGCTGCTGAAGCATCCGCTTTGCCGCCTCGGGCTCGAACCATTCGACGTTCGCCGTTTCGGTCGCGCGCTTGAGCTGATGGCGTTTCGCGCCCCGTATCTTGGACGTGGGTTCGTCGGCATCCAAGCGGCGCTCGACCACTCCGAGAAGCTCACCATGGAGAATGCGATCCAGCATCGCTCCGTACGCAGGCTCTGGGACGACGATAAAGCTGGCGCGCGCAACCTTGTCCAGCGCTTGGAAGACGCCTTTGCGCCGCTCACCGCGCTTTATACTGAAATCGCAGTTCAACGGCCGCTGAAGACCTATGCCGCTGCCCACATCGCAGCCGCCGAGGCTCTTGCACGACTTGCGCCCGGCAATGGTGATCAGAGTGCTTCGCTAACTAATCCTCTATGGCAAGGCGAGGCCGGTGAAGCAGCCAATACCTTCTTTATCGGACTTCTCGACGACGCGATGCCATCGACGGATATTCATGCCGCCGACTATGCCGACCTTTATCGCGGTCTGCTTTCACGCGAGAATGTCCGCGAGCGCACCCCGGTTCATCCGCGCGTTTCAATCTGGGGGCCGTTCGAAGCGCGACTTCAGCAGCCAGACGTCATCGTGCTTGGCTCGTTGAATGACGGAACATGGCCGGAATCAGCCGACCCAGGTGCATGGCTAAATCGGCCCATGCGTGAACACCTCAAACTTCCCTCTCCGGAAGAAGATATCGGCCGCTCGGCTCACGACTTCATTTCTCTGATCGGCGCAGAGCGCGTCTACCTGACCCGCGCGCAAAAGATCAATGGCGTGCCCACGGTGCCTTCGCGCTGGCTGATGCGGCTCGATGCGCTGCTGAAAGGCGTCAAACTGACGGATGAACTAAAGCCTGACAAACCGTGGCTGAACTGGGCGCGCTCCCGAGACGGTCTTGCAGACGCCGCGCGCATTCGCATCGTAGCGCCTGCGCCTGCCCCGGATCTGGCGCTTCGTCCACGCAAGATGAGTGTCACCCGGGTAGAAGAGTGGATCCGCAATCCGTATGCAATTTTCGCCCGCCAAATTCTGGAACTGGAACCCCTTCCCGCGCTCGGTGAAGCCCCCGACCAGAGCCTACGCGGTGGCCTCGTCCACGAAGTGCTCGCGCAATTTGCGAAACGTTATCCCAACCAGCTGCCTGGAAATATGGTCGATGAGTTGAATGATATCGCACGCGACGTGTTGCGAGACTATACAGGCCATACGCGCGTTGCCGCCTTCTGGATGCCGCGTCTATCGCGGTTTCTGCATTGGTTTGCCGAAACCGAACTTACTCGCCGCGAGAACGTGGCCGCCGTCACCGCCGAGACGTCCGGCAGTCTCGTTATCGACGCACCGGCGGGCCCCTTCCGCCTGACCGCGCGCGCCGACCGCATCGATGACACTTCCGGCGGTCTCATCATAACCGACTACAAGACCGGACAAGCGCCCACACCCAGCGCTGTGCAGTTGACGCGCGCACCGCAGTTGCCTTTGGAAGCCGCCATTGCCCTTGGCGGATCCGGCTTTCCCGGTCTTGCCGGCAAATCGGTAAAGGCCTTGCGCTACATCCGCGCGTCGGGAGGCGAACCGCCCGGCGAGGAAAAAACAGTTTCGGATGGCGATGTCGCATCGCTGGCTACCAAGGCCCGCGAGGGCCTGGAAAAACTCGTCGCGCTTTACGACGATCCAAAAACGCCTTATCGCGCCGTGCGCCGGGCAGGCTTTCGCTATGATTACGATGACTACGCGACGTTGGCGCGAGTCGCGGAATGGTCGGCGCATGTGGACGAGGAGGAGTAAACCTGTGAGCAAACCTCTCGACCACATGAACATCGAAGACGTCCGCCGCAGAACTGACATGGCGCAAGCAGAGGCCGCCGATCCTTCGGCGTCGGTCTGGGTCAGCGCCAACGCGGGTACGGGTAAGACTCACGTTCTTACCAATCGCGTGTTGCGACTCCTGCTCGCAGGGACGGAGCCGGCTCGCATTTTGTGTCTTACCTACACGAAGGCCGCTGCCGCTGAAATGTCGAAGCGCGTGTTCGACAAACTCGCACAATGGGTGACAGCCGAACAAAGCGACCTTGAAGCCGCGCTCGCCGCACTAACCGGACAGGACCCGACGCCCGCCGACCTCGCCCGCGCACGCACGCTGTTTACGGTTGCCATCGAGACGCCCGGCGGTTTGAAGGTGCAGACCATTCATGCCTTCGCGGAGCGCCTGCTACAGCGCTTTCCACTGGAGGCGAACGTTCCGCCCGGCTTTCGCATTCTCGATGACGCACAACGGCGCGACATCGTTGGCCGCGCCATAGATGCAACTATCGCAGAGGCCACGGCGCGGCCGAACAATCCGCTCGGCGATGCCCTTAACATTGTCATCGGCTACGCGGCCGACGCGAGCTTCGATGAGCTGCTCACCAGTATGCTTGATGAACATCGCTGGTTGACCGAGGCAAGCCGCATCGAGGAAGGACGCAACGCGGATATATTTTCCGGAGCTGAGCGCCTCTTGCGACGGCACTTCTCCGTCCGCCAGGGCGCGGACCGTTCAGCCATCGAGGAGGAGCGCGCGCTCGTTATAAACGACGAACAGATTCTCGCGCTACGTGATCATCTGGCGAGCGGCTCCAAGAGCGACATTGATTTGGCCGCTTCGCTCGCCCAAGCGATGTCGACGCATCTGCTTAAGGACCGCGGCAAGGCGCTGTGCGCCTACCTCCTGACAAAATCAGATTCTCCCAGAGACAGACTAATGACGAAAGGTCTGGCGGACAGCCGGCCCGATCTGTTGAGGATTGCCGAGGATGCTCAATCGCGGATTGCCGAGCTTACGGCTGAGTTGAAGGCCATAACCGTCGTGGAGGCAACACTCGCTCTCTATCGGCTGGCGGATCGCATTCTGCAGTACTACCGCGAGTCGAAAGCTGCTGCCGGTGCTCTGGACTTCGACGACTTGATTGGCCGTACCATCAGTCTTCTATCCAATTCATCGTCGGCCGACTGGGTCTTGTACAAACTCGATGGCGGCCTCGATCATATCCTCGTCGACGAGGCTCAAGACACCAGTCCCGAACAGTGGTCTATCATCGAAGCACTGGCTCGCGAGTTCTTCTCAGGTAGCGGCGCGCGTGAGGGCGTCGTGCGCACGTTGTTTGCCGTCGGTGACGAGAAGCAATCGATCTACTCGTTCCAGGGCGCGGAGCCTGAACGCTTCAAGAAGATGGGCGAATTGTTCGCTCAGTTTGCCCGCCAAGCCACCATGACTTGGCGGGACGTGCCGCTGAATCTTTCCTTCCGCACTGTGCAGACCGTGCTCGATGCCGTGGACCGTGTTTTTTCCGACGGCAGCCGCACGCCCGGCCTCACCGCTTCTCCAGGACAAGTCATTCGCCATATTGCAAGCCGTCACGGAGCTGCAGGCCTGGTTGAAGTCTGGGAAACCGAAGCCCATGGCGGCGACGCCGACGCCAATCCATGGGAACCGCTGTCTGAGACAAGTGAGCGGGCTCCGGCAAACCGTTTGGCTGAACGAATAGCCGCAACCATCGAGAGATGGTTGAAGAACGGCGCGATCCTGCCCTCCACCGGCAAGCCGATCACAGCCGGCGACATCCTGATCTTGGTACGCAAGCGCAATCCGTTCGCGGTTCCTATGGTCGCTGCCCTCAAGACCCGGCTCATTCCGGTCGCGGGTTCCGATCGGGTCCAACTGACCGAGCAAGTTGCCGTCAAGGATCTGATCGCGCTCGGCGACTTCCTCACGTTACCGGAAGATGATCTGGCGCTTGCAACGGTGCTGAAGGGCCCGCTCTTCAACCTCACCGACGATGATCTTCTCGCCGTCGCACCGGGACGCAAAGGAGCGTTGTGGAAGGCGTTTCTCGCGCACGCGGACACCACACCGCGTTATCGCCCGGCGGCCGAAACCTTGAAGCGATGGCGCTCCAAAGCCGATTTCATCCCGCCGTTCGAGTTCTATTCCGCGCTTCTCGATCGCGACGGCGGCCGCGCGCTAATGCTCAATCGTCTGGGGCCGGAATCGGCGGACTCCATCGATGAGTTCCTAGAGTTGGCGCTCGGCTTTGACGATGGCGCACCGCCATCTCTAACGGGCTTTCTCGCCAGCCTACGTGAAGGCGGTCACGAGGTGAAACGCGACATGGAGCACGGGCGCAACGAGGTTCGCGTCATGACCGTGCACGGCGCGAAAGGCCTTGAAGCGCCGATCGTGTTCCTGCCGGATACCTGCACGACCTCTAGCGGCGACAGTCCCGGCATGAAGCTTCTCACTCTCGAAAACGCTCAACGGCCAGAGGGCCTTTCGGCTCCTGTCGCATGGGCCGTCAAAGGCACGTCAAGTCTTGAAGGGTTGCGCCAGGCAAACGCTGCACAAAAGGCGCGGGACATGCAAGAGCGCAACCGCCTCCTCTATGTCGCCATGACGCGCGCGCGAGATCGTCTCTACGTAGCAGGCTTTGAGGGCCGCAGGCAGAGGCCCGCGGACTGCTGGTATGATCTCATCAAAGATGCTCTCGAACCGATACTGACACCGTGTGAGGACAACGGCTTCAATGTGCGGCGCTTCGAAGCCGTGCAATCTGCCGAAGTGGAAAAAACAAAAGAGTCGCCGCTGGCTCATTATCCGCCCATGGCACTTCCGAGCTTTGCGGTGAAACGCGCACCCGTAGAGCCGCAACTCGCTGTTCCCCTGGCGCCATCGCGGCTTGAACCTTACGCACCGGATTCGGAAGGTGAACCTGTCTATCGCGCTGAGCGAGCGCCTGGCGACAACTTCGACAGGCCGTCGCCGTTGCTTCTCGCGGAGGGCGGACGCTTCCTGCGCGGCACGCTGACCCACGCACTCCTTGAACATCTCCCGCACATCCCACCTGAAAAACGCGAAAGTGCCGCCAAAGCATTTATAGAGCGCCGAGGTGCGGGGCTTTCCCCCAACGTCCGCGCGAGCATCGTGAAAGAAGCATCCGCGATTCTGGCAGATGCTGCCTTCGCGCCGATTTTCAGCCCCGACAGCCGCGCCGAGGTCTCTATCGCCGCCACTTTGCCGCGACCGACCGGCGCAGGCCCTGCTCTCAAATTGAGCGGGCAGATTGATAGGCTGGTCGTGCTCGAGCGCGAGGTGCTCATAATTGATTACAAGACCAATCGCCCGCCCCCAAGGCTGGTGGAAGCGGTTGCACCCGCCTACCTTTATCAGCTGGCCGCCTACGTTCTGGCTCTTAGCGAAATTTACCCAGGAAAGAAGGTCCGCGCCGCTTTACTGTGGACGGACGGGCCCAATCTGATGGAAGTGCCAGGACCCGTAATTCAGACCTATATTCGGCAACTGTGGGATCTCGACCCCGCCAGTCTTGACGCTTCCTGACCCAGTTCCTACCTATGCTGCGACCGGTTTGGGGCTTGGACGGGACCTGTTCTGACCCCGACAGACGCGATAGTCTAATCGCGATTCAGATAACGCAGAGGTGCCCGATTTGGGGCCTCGACGAGGAGAAAAAACATGGCGAATGCCGTTACCGATGCAAGCTTCGAACAGGAAGTTCTGAAGTCTAACGAGCCTGTCCTTGTTGACTTTCACGCCCAGTGGTGCGGCCCGTGCAAGGCCATGGCGCCGGCGCTCGATCAGGTTGCCGCCGAGCTCAAGGGTAAGGTCAAGGTCGTCAAAGTCGACGTTGACGAGAACCCGGGTGTGACAGGTACCTATGGCATCCGCGCCATGCCGACGCTGCTGCTCTTCAAAGGCGGTAAGGTCGCTGCTCAGCATACTGGCGCGATCGTCCAAAAGAAGAAGCTTGAAGATTGGATCACGCAGAGCGTAATTGCTTAAGGCTGAACGCTCTTAGGACTTGAACAAAACCGAAGGCCTGCACGTCAACAGCGTGCGGGCCTTTTTATATTGGCTCCGAAAATCCCAACCGGGATTTCTGGCTCAACCGGGATTCTGGTCAGTCTTGGTCGGTTGCGGCTCGAAGAGATCGCACACGTGCATCTCGTCGATCAGCTTAGGGCTGGTCGCATGCTCGTTATAAGCCAGTTTGCAGTAACCGAATTCCGAATAATCGTTGAGCCAAGCATGCTGACAGCGCTTACAGCACTTCAGTTGGCTCACCGCGAGCAACAGTTGTTCGATATCAAACACCGTGACACACCACGGACCGCATCGGATAAACAAATCATACCCCAGCCATCGCCGATGGCAATCTCAACATCTGCGGCACAACGGAGCGGCCAGTGGACCCGACGATTATTCTTCTGCTGGCCGTCACAGCTGCGCTCGCTGGCTTTATCGACGCGATTGCAGGCGGAGGCGGCTTGCTGACGCTG
This sequence comes from Hyphomicrobiaceae bacterium, assembly GCA_041397645.1. Taxonomy (NCBI): domain Bacteria; kingdom Pseudomonadati; phylum Pseudomonadota; class Alphaproteobacteria; order Hyphomicrobiales; family Hyphomicrobiaceae; species Hyphomicrobiaceae bacterium. The sequence goes on from JAWKWE010000004.1 coordinate 275,471, forward strand.
CCTGCGCTGCTGCTGGCGGGCATGCCTCCCAACATGGCAATCGCCACCAACAAACTTCAGGGTACATTCGGCGTAGCAGCGGCCAGCTACAGCTTTCACCGCGCCGGACAAATCGATTGGAGTACATTGCGCCCCGCGATCGTGGGGACAGCCGCAGGAGCTGTGCTTGGCGCGCTTGTAATTTCCCACGTCGATGCGAGCTGGCTACGGCCCATCGTTCCCTACGCTCTTATGGCGGCCGCGCTTTATTTTGCGCTAGCGCCCTATCTGCGCGCGCATGCGCCGCGCACCGCCCTTCCCGCACGCGCGTTTGCAATTGGTCTTGCCGCGCCTGTCGGCTTTTACGACGGCGTGTTCGGGCCTGGCGCCGGCTCGCTTTATATGCTCGCCTTTCTTGCCTTCGCCGGAGTCGATCTGCTGACCGCGACCGCACGTACGAAGGTCTTGAACTTCACATCCAATATCGTGTCGCTGGCGGTGTTCGCACTGAGCGGACAGGTCAACTTCGCCGTCGGACTGCCGATGGCGTTGGGCCAGGCGTTGGGCGCCTGGATCGGCTCGCACGTCGCACTTCGCCACGGCGCATGGATCATCCGTCCGCTTCTGATCGCGACGACAAGTGCGGCGGCGATCAAGCTATGGATGCAGTCTTAACTCAGTTGATATGCGCGTATCACCCCGGCGGATGCTCCGCACCCGTCGGCGGCGGACCCATGCGGTCGAGCGCCTCCACCTCCTTGTCCGTGTAAACCCGCGAACGAGTGAGAAAGCGCACGCCTTCGGGGCTCTCGACTGAGAAGCCTGAACCGCGTCCTGGAACAACATCGATGATCAGCGCGGTGTGTTGCCAATACTCGAATTGCGATTTGCCCATGTAGAATGGCTGGCCGCCTATCTCCCCGATGTAGACGTCCTGGGCACCAACCTTGAACTCGGCGCGCGGATAACACATCGGCGCGGAGCCGTCGCAGCATCCACCCGACTGATGAAAGAGCAGCGGACCGTGTATGCCGGTCAACTTCTTGATCAGCTGCAACGTTTCAGGCGTGGCGGTCACCCGGCTAATGGCGGTTATGGTCATTGCGGCACCTTGGAGCTATCGGGAACGACGATGGCGAATATATCGGCTAAAGCGGCAAGCGCGGCTTCATGCACCTCCTGAGCTCGAAGATCGTCACCGATAGGATTTGGCAATGAGCGCGTCGCAGTCGCGGACGCAACGACCGTCGGCCGGTAACCGTGGTTGAACGCGGCACGCGACGTAGAGTTTACACAGACATGGGTCATGAACCCGGCAATCACAAGATCCGTGCTTCCCAGGCGTTTGAGTTCGGCATCGAGATCGGTCTTCTCGAACGAGCTTGGATACGCCTTGGTGATCACTTTCTCGCCGGGCCTCGGGGCGACTACATCCGCGATACTCCCAATGCGCGCGGTGGTGTCGTAGGGCGATCCAGGACCGGCATCGTGCTGGATGTGGATGACCGGCGCGCCCGCGTCTCGCGCGCGAGCCAAGAGCGTCGCACACTCCTTCAAAGCCTCTTCAACCCCTTCGAGTTGCATGACGCCTTCGCGGTAGGTGTTCTGGCAGTCTATTAGAATGAGTGCGGACTTCGACAATGGCTTCGGCGCGGTGGGCAGCTGTAGAAGCGATCGCAATGTGGGGCGTGCCGGCATTTGCTTTTCTCCGCTCGATACACTGATGCATGAAGCAACAAGAGGCGGCCCTGTTTGAGAGCCGCCCCCGTTGAAGTCACTCAGACGTCCTGCCTGGCATCAGAAGAAGCCAAGCGCCTTCGGGCTGTAGGACACCAGCATGTTCTTGGTCTGCTGGTAGTGGTCGAGCATCATCTTGTGCGTCTCGCGGCCGATACCCGACTGCTTGTAGCCACCGAACGCAGCGTGCGCCGGATACAGATGGTAGCAGTTGGTCCAAACGCGGCCGGCCTGGATTTCGCGGCCGAAGCGATATGCGCGCGTGCCGTTGCGGGTCCACACACCAGCGCCAAGGCCATATAGCGTGTCGTTGGCGATCTGGAGAGCTTCCTCGGGCGTATCGAACGTGGTGACCGAGACGACCGGTCCGAAGATCTCTTCCTGGAAGATGCGCATCTTGTTGTTGCCTTCCATGATGGTCGGCGTGACGTAGAAGCCGCCAGAAAGCTCTCCACCAAGGTTGGCGCGTGCACCACCGGTAAGAACGCGAGCACCCTCGTTCTTGCCGATATCGATGTAGGACAAGATCTTCTCAAGCTGGTCGTTGGAAGCCTGCGCACCGACCATGGTGGAAGCATCCATCGGATGGCCCTGTTTGATCTTCTGCACGCGGGCAACCGCACGGTCCATGAACTTCTCGTAGATGGACTTCTGGACGAGCGCGCGCGACGGACAGGTGCAAACTTCGCCCTGGTTCAAAGCGAAGAGAGTGAAGCCTTCAAGGGCCTTATCGAAGAATTCATCGTCGGCGTCGGCGACGTCGGCGAAGAAGATGTTGGGGCTCTTGCCGCCGAGCTCGAGCGTGCAGGGAATGATGTTCTCGGAAGCGTACTGCATGATCAGACGACCCGTCGTCGTCTCGCCGGTGAACGCGACCTTTGAGATCCGCTTGTTCTGGGCGAGCGGCTTACCGGCCTCGATGCCGAAACCGTTGACGACGTTGAGCACGCCCGGCGGCAACAGATCGCCGATGATGTCCATCAGCACCATGATGCTCATCGGAGTCTGCTCGGCGGGCTTCAGAACGACGCAGTTACCTGCGGCAAGTGCAGGGGCCAGCTTCCACACCGCCATCAGCAGCGGGAAGTTCCACGGAATGATCTGGCCGACGACGCCTAGCGGCTCATGGAAGTGGTAGGCAACCGTGTCGTGATCGATCTCAGAGATCGCGCCTTCCTGGGCGCGCACGCAGCCGGCGAAATAGCGAAAATGATCAATGCCGAGCGGCACGTCGGCAGCGGTGGTCTCGCGGATGGGCTTGCCGTTGTCGATAGTCTCGACCAAAGCCAAAATGTCGAGGTTCTGCTCCATCCGATCGGCAATCTTGAGCATAATGTTAGAGCGCTCAGCGGCCGAGGTACGTGCCCAGGCTTCTCGGGCTTTGTGAGCAGCGTCGAGAGCAAGCTCGATATCTTCTGCAGTCGACCGCGCGATATCGCAGACTTTCTGGCCGGTAATCGGAGTAATATTATCAAAATACTGGCCGCGGACCGGTGCGACCCACTTGCCGCCGATGAAATTATCATAACGAGATTTAATGATCTTCTTGGCGTTTAACTTGTCCATTGCGACGTGTTGCATGCGTTTCTCTCCTTATATTTGGCCTTTTGGGCGCCCTTTTTGGCGGGTCGAGAATGACGTTATGTTTTTTGAGGCATATCGTTGGGTGTCATACCCCTTCCCGGCGGCTCGGACCAGCGAGCGGAGACTGGTTCTTTAGTCGAAAGGCCTAGAGCCAACGATGGAGCACGACGGACATAAGTCTCGTGAGCGCAACGATTTTTCGGTTCTTGAAGGGGGTGGCGAGGCTTAGACGGCCAACGGCGCGCGGTTTTAGGTCACGCCAACGTGATTAGTTGGACTGCGCGGTCGTGCCTTCCTGCATGGCGAGCACGTGCCCCGCGAGATAAAGCGATCCGCAGATGAGCACGCGCTTTTCTCCCTCATGGAGATTGGAGATTGTTTCGAGAGCTTCCCGAACCCCAGGGCGGTCGATCGCGTTAAGCCCCGCATTGCGCGCAATCTCGGCAAGGCTCTCTTCCGAATGTGGGGCCTCGTGCGCGCCAGGGATGGGGACCGTGTAAATCGCCCGCACCAAGCCACGAAACGGGGCCAGGAACCCCAGCGCATCCTTCTGCCCCATCATGCCGACAACCAGATAGGTCGGCTTGGGCGCCTTCTCTTCGAGACTGGCGAGCGTGTCGGCCAGCATATCTCCTGCTGCCGGGTTGTGTCCGCCATCGAGCCACAGCTCGCATTCCGGTCCCAAGATTTCCGGCAACGGACCGGATTTCAACCGCTGCATACGCGCGGGCCATTCCACGACCCGCAGCCCCGCCTCCAGCGCGGCCTCGTCGACGGCGAGTTCAGGATGCTCAGCCGATAAACTCAAGGCAGCAGCAACAGCCGTACCGGCATTCGCAATTTGATGGCGGCCAACAAGGCCAGGCAGCGGCAGATCCAGCAGCCTGTCTTCACGCTGAACCACCAGCCGTCCGTTCTGCTCATAGGCGTCGTAGTCGCGCCCGGAAACAATCAAACGCGCTCCCAGGACGTTGGCGCGCGCCTCGATCACACGCATGACTTCATCGTCTTGCGCAGCGATAACACCTGTAACACCGGACTTCAGAATACCCGCCTTCTCGCCCGCAATCTTCGCCAGCGTTGGCCCGAGCTTCTCGGCATGGTCCATCGAGATCGGCGTGATGACGGTCAGAGCCGGCTTCTTGATCACGTTGGACGCATCGAGCCGGCCGCCAAGGCCGACCTCAAGCAGCAATACGTCGGCCGGCGTCTCCGCAAATGCAAGAAACGCAGCAGCTGTTGTGATCTCAAACTGAGTGATGTCGTCGCCGTCGTTGACAGCATTCACCCGCATCAGCACGTCTACCAGTTCGTCCTCGCCGATCGGGGCCGACGCTCCACCAGGTCCGGCTAAACGAATACGCTCGTGGAAACGCACAAGGTGGGGGGAGGTATAGACATGGACACGTTTGCCGGCAGCCTCCAGCATTGCCCTCAGGTACGCGCAGACCGAGCCTTTGCCGTTAGTGCCCGCCACATGGACAACCGGTGGCAAACGGTCTTCAGGATGGCCGAGCTTGCCAAGCAACCGCTCGACGCGACCTAGCGACAAGTCAATGAGCTTGGGATGAAACAACTTCATCTGCGCCAACAGCGCGTCGCTGGTCGGCCGTTCGACTTTGGTCACCATCCGGACTTGCCTTCACCGCTTGCCTGATCGTTTAAAACGCGGCGCGCGCCTAGGCGCTCCTCGGCGTATCCTTCGGCGCGCCGAGATGAGAGCCTGGCGTGTCTCCTTCGCGCTTGGTCCTCTCCGTGCGCGGTTCGAAACGCTGGCTCTGCGGCACCGGTTCCGGCTCGATCACGCCGCCCGTCTCGCGCGCGGCCGTCTCGATCAACTTGCTGTCGACAGACGCACCATTAACGTAGTGGTTGCCGTTCATTTTCTTGCCGGATCCTTTTCCGGCGTGAACGCCCGACATGATCAGGCGGCAGATGCGCGCCAGCGTCTCGCGGAGCTTATGGCGATGGACGACCATATCCACCATGCCATGTGCAAGCAGATATTCGGAGCGCTGGAAGCCATCCGGCAACTGCTCGCGGATGGTCTGCTGAATGACCCGCGGACCAGCAAAACAGATCAACGCGCCCGGCTCGGCAATGTGGATATCACCTAACATCGCATAAGAAGCGGTAACACCACCCGTCGTCGGATCGGTCAACACGACGATATAAGGCAGCTTGGCTTCGCGCAGCTTCTCAACCGCAATCGTTGTGCGCGGCATCTGCATTAGCGAGAGGATACCCTCCTGCATACGCGCGCCACCGGAAGCGGCAAAAAGAATAAAGGGTGTCTTGAGCTCCAACGCGCGCAACATGCCCGTAATCACGGCTTCGCCGGCAGCCATGCCCAACGATCCCGCCATAAAGCGGAAGTCTTGCGCGGCGGCGACAACCTGCTGGCCCTCCAAAAGGCCCTCGCCGACGAGAACAGCGTCTTCAAGCTCAGTTTCGGATTTCGCGCTCCTCAGGCGATCGGTATATTTGCGACCGTCGCGGAACTTGAGGGGATCCTGCGGAACGCCCGGAACCGGCACCGAGGCATAATTGCCGCCATCGAAGAGATGTCTAAGGCGCTGATCGGCGCCCATGCGCATATGATAGTCGGAGCCGGGCACAACAAATTCGTTGGCCTCCAAGTCCTTGTAAAAGACCATTTGCCCGCTCTCCGGGCATTTGACCCAGAGGTTGTCCGGCACCTCGCGCTTCGTGGTCGACGACAACAGTCCGCGAATTTTGGGCCGGACTACGTTGTTGATCCAGTTCACTGCGATTGGCTCCTCGTCTACTGGCCGTGCATATCTCACGGCTATCAGGCCCTAGCGCCGCCATCTAAGGCGCGCCACGAGCCCCGCTCGCATGGTTGCAGGCCGATACAATCTTAGCGCCTACCCGTTGCGGCCTCAAAGGTTAGATTGCCGCCTATATGGCCTCTTGGGGCGATGCCTACCAGAGGTTTGTGCCGATCAATAGGGGAAAACCCTTAATACCCTCAAGAGGTCAAAGCGCCCGAAAGCTCCTTGACCATGTCAAGAACGGCTTCGGCCGTCGTCGCTGTCGCGACGCCTTTGGAATCAAGCGTCTTTTCAATGGCTTGCACGAGGGCTGAGCCGACCACGACTCCGTCGGCGCCTTCGGCGATGGCTTTGGCCTGTGGACCGGTCCTCACTCCGAAGCCGACCACCACAGGAAGAGCAGTCTGACCCTTTATTCGTTTCACCTCTTTGTGAACATCGTTCACTACTGGGGCGGCTGCTCCGGTGATGCCGGTGATGGACACATAGTAAAGAAATCCGGAGGTGTTCTGGAGCACGGCGGGCAGACGCTTATCGTCGGTCGTTGGCGTTGCCAAGCGGATGAAGTTCAGTCCACGTTTCATCGCCGGCAGGCACAATTCCTCATCGGCTTCGGGCGGAACATCCACCACGATCAAACCGTCAACGCCGGCAGCCTTTGCATCGTCAAGAAAGCGCTCGCTACCGTAGACGTAGATAGGGTTGTAATACCCCATCAACACCAGCGGCGTTTCGCTGTCCGTCTTGCGAAAACGGCGAACCATCTCCAGCGTCTTGATCATGTTCTGACCGCTTTTCAGCGCGCGCTGCGAGGACATCTGAATGGCGGGTCCATCGGCCATCGGATCTGAAAACGGCATGCCTAGCTCGATGATGTCGGCGCCGGCGCCCGGCAATCCGTGCAGGATTTTCTCGCTGGTTGCGAGATCAGGATCGCCGGCCGAAATGAACGTGACCAGCGCAGTCCGCTTTTGCGATTTGAGCGCCGAAAAGCGCGCATCGATGCGGCTCGTATTATCGTTCTTCATGTTCAGATCTTCATTCCCAGATGCTTGGCGACGGTGAACAGATCCTTGTCGCCGCGTCCGCACAAGTTCATCACCAGCAAGTTGTCCTTGGGCAATTTCGGCGCGAGCTTCATGACATGGGCGATCGCGTGCGAAGGCTCCAGCGCAGGAATGATGCCTTCAAGGCGCGTACAGAACTGAAGCGCTTCGAGCGCCTCCCTGTCTGTGACCGCCGCATACGTGACGCGGCCGGTGTCCTTGAGCCAGGCATGTTCGGGGCCGACGCCCGGATAGTCCAGACCGGCTGAGATCGAATGCCCTTCGAGGATCTGCCCGTCGCTGTCCTGAAGCAAATACGTCCGATTTCCATGAAGCACGCCCGGCGATCCGCCGTTCATGGATGCCGCATGACCGTTTGGCACCTCTAGACCATGACCGGCGGCTTCGACGCCGTAAATCGCGACCTTCTCATCATCGAGAAAGGGATGGAACAATCCGATGGCGTTCGAGCCTCCACCGATGCAGGCAACCAGCGTATCGGGGAGCCGCCCTTCGGCCTCCATGATCTGCTCGCGGACCTCGTTGCCAATAATCGACTGGAAGTCGCGCACCATCGCCGGATAAGGATGGGGACCCGCAGCCGTGCCGATCAAGTAGTAGGTGTTGCGCACGTTGGTCACCCAATCGCGAAGCGCCTCGTTCATCGCGTCCTTCAGGGTGCTCGCCCCGGCGGTGACGGGGTTGAGCTTCGCGCCCAGCAGCTTCATGCGCGCAACGTTCGGAGCCTGACGCTCCACGTCGGTGGCGCCCATATATATCTCGCACGGCATCCCGTACTTTGCGCAAACAGTGGCAACCGCGACGCCATGCTGGCCGGCACCCGTCTCAGCGATGATGCGCGTTTTGCCCATGCGACGCGCAAGCAGGATCTGGCCGAGACAGTTGTTGATTTTGTGCGAGCCGGTGTGATTGAGCTCGTCCCGCTTGAAGTAGATCTTGGCGCCGCCGAGTTGTTCGGTCATGCGCTCGGCAAAATAGAGCGGGCTTGGGCGGCCGGAATAATGCTTGTGAAGATGCTCCATCTCGGCATGAAACGCAGGGTCGGAGTTGGCCTCGTCATAGGCGCGCTCCAGATCAAGGATCAGCGGCATCAAAGTTTCAGCAACGAAGCGGCCGCCGAACATGCCAAAGAAGCCTTTGTCGTCCGGCCCCGTGCGCATACTGTTGAGCTTGGCCTGGGATTTGTTGGTCTGGGTCGCCATCACATAGCCTTCATGAAAATCACAGCGCTGGCGTTGTTCACGCCTGGCCGAAAAGACAAAGTCAGCCGGGCATAGCCGCCTTTGCGGCTTTGAGGAAGCCCCGGATTAGCTCGGGATCCTTGACACCTGGCGCGCTCTCAACACCCGAAGAGACATCGACAGCGGCGGCGTTGGTTGCTGCGATCGCCTTGCCAACATTGACCGCGGTGAGGCCCCCTGAAAGCATGAACTTCATACGATCTTTCACATCGTCGAGTGCGTGCCAATCGAACGAAAGTCCATTGCCGCCGGGCTTCGATGCGCCTTTGGGCGGGTGAGCGTCAAACAAAATGAGATCAGCCGACTCGTTATAGCGAAGCGCGCGGGCGGCATCGACCGCCGAGCCCACGCGAATAGCTTTGATGACCGGCAGATGCAGACGACGTTTGATCTCGCGCACACGAGGTGCGCTTTCATCGCCGTGCAACTGAACCATGTCGGGTTGAACCTTGTCGACGATATCGTCGAGAACCTTATCGTCAGGGTCCACGAACAGCGCGACGATCTTAGCTTGACCGCGGGCGCGGTCTGCCAGCTTCAAGGCGGTCGCAACATCGACGTGGCGGGGGCTGCGCGGAAAGAAGACAAGCCCGATATAATCGGCGCCGCCATCTAGCGCCGTATCGACGGTTTCCGGCGTCTTCAACCCGCAAATTTTTACTTCCGTTGCCATGGCAGGCTCGTCGAACTCCTTTGTAGCCATCCCGACTATAGCCTCGCAGACGGCTCACGGCATAGCAAACCGTTGCTATCAACGCGACTAGACCGAGATCGCACGATGGCGCTTGTTATCGGATGATAGGGGTCAAAATCAATCCGCCAGGTTCACGCGTCAATGCGATCAGTTCGAGGAAGAGCCCACCAGACGTCGGCGTTGCCAGCGCTTGAACGCAATAAGGGACCACACGGCCTCGACCAGCCCGAACGGCCAAGCGCCTTGCAGAAAGCCATAAACTGAGGCCGCCACGCAAGCCATGGCAAAGCCAAGCACGTTCCAATGGCTTTCGTCCTCGAAAGCGTAAAAGGCGAGCATGGCAGATACGGACGCTAAGCCAAAAAGTGTAAGGCCATCGAAGATGGCAAACATCGTCAGCGGCCTGCGACAGCCAGCTGCTTGGCGTGCACGATGCTCGATTCTCGCTCGCGCGACAGCCTTTCTGCCTCAGCTTCAAAGCGCTGTGCGCGCTTGCCTTGCACACGGGCCGTGCGCCGCCAGCGGCTCTGACCAAGCCACGTTGCCATTCCACCCAGAACAACGCCGATGACGAGTGCGCCCATCAGATAGGCATAGAACGGCAACTGAACGGCGAGCGCGGGAGCTTCGGGATTGAAGGGGTCAAGAACCAGGCTGACCGGATGACGATTGGCGATGGCAATCGCCACCAGAAAGATCCCAAGCGGAAACGCGATAAGCAGCGATACGAGACGCCTCAACACGGAGCTACTCCTCGAAAAAACGAATACCCGACAGCTTTACCGGCGCAACATACGCACGCAAGAGTGTTCAGTGCGGCGTCTTGCCGTTCTCTCTATCATTGAGACGGTCGCGCAATTCTTTGCCGGTCTTGAAGAACGGCACGAACTTTTCGGCGACCGACACCGTGGAACCTGTGCGCGGATTTCTTCCCTGCCGCGCGGCGCGATGTTTGACCGTGAATGCGCCGAAGCCGCGAAGCTCAACGCGATCACCCCGCGACAATGCGTCGACGATCTCATCGAAGATCACATTCACGATGCGCTCGACATCGCGGTGATAGAGGTGCGGATTTGCTGCTGCAATCCGCTGTACAAGTTCCGATTTGATCACGGTTCGCTCCCCAGCCTGCCGATCAATTCTTGTTATTTATCAGAAGGGTGCCAAACAGAAACGAGACCGTCAAGGCCAAGCGTAGAAATTGACCGGTCGCGCATCATAATTTGGGTAATCTCGCTGGCACTTTTACCAAAGATCGCTCCGGCCACCCTTGAGGCCATACCGAAGGGCCCGAACGTCGAGGTGGACGAGGGCTTCCAATCGACAACTTTGGCTTTCTTATCAATGTTTTTCACGTCCTGGAGCCACTTTACGGCCTCGTCCTCGCCCCCGATCTCATCAACCAGTTTGACGGCCAGGGCCTCCCGGCCAGAGAAAATCCGCCCTTCGGTCAGGCCGGGAATGTCGGCCCCCTTCACCCCACGGCGGCTTTCAACCAGCCCCAGAAACCACTTGAACCCATCGGCGACCATATTCTCGGCGACCTTCCGGCCCTCGTCGGTCAGGGGCTCGAAGGGCGACGGAGCAGCCTTCAACGGCCCGCTCTTAACCTCGTTCACCTTGACGCCGATCTTATCGAGCAGCTGTGCCAGCTCCGGCCACTGCACGATGACGCCGACCGAGCCCGTGATGGTGTTGCCGCGCGCCACAATATGATCCGAGCTGAGCCCCACGATGTAACCGGCCGAGGCTGCAACCGTCCCGAACTGTGCGACAAGGGGCTTTTTCTCGGCGAGTTTGCGCAGCGATTCATAAAGCGCCTCGCCCCCGGTCGTCGTTCCGCCGGGGCTGTTCACGTAGAGGATCACGCCCTTGACGTGATCGTCCTCTGTGATGTCCTTGAGCATCTTGAGCTGATCGCGGTCCTCGGTGATGGTCCCCTCGATGGCGACGCGGGCGATCTGCGACTGGCCGGTCAGCGACAGCTTATCTCCCTCGAACATCATCAAGCCAAGAGCGAGAGCGACCGCAGCAATTCCAGCCCCGCGCCACACGGTGAGCGAACGGCGCAACCGGCGGCGGTCGAGTACGGTTTCGGTTTCGAGCATGTCGTCCTCATGATCCTGATCTGGCGGAAGCCCAGGTACGTGCCTTGGTCTTCCGGTCGCAACGGGTGGCAGCAGGGGCCGCTAGTTGCTTGATTTGCATTGACGTTAGGCAAGGATTGGGCGACGCGCAACGGGCCCAGCGCTACAAGGATGAAATAAACCAAACGCGCGGAGGTTTCCCTCCGCGCGCCAGGTAAACGAATTGTCAGGCCTCTTGGACCGGACTTACTCGCTGGCTTCTTCGTCGCCTTCCGAGTTGTCACGCTTCTTGATGGCAGCCTTGAAGATGTCGCCCAGCGAAGCACCCGAGTCGGACGACCCGTACTGAGCGACCGCCTGCTTCTCTTCAGCAATCTCAAGAGCCTTGATCGACACCGAGATTCGGCGCGCAGCCTTATCGACGGTGAGGACCGATGCATCGACCTTGTCGCCGACGTTGAAGCGCTCAGGACGCTGCTCGGAACGATCGCGCGACAGGTCAGAGCGCTTGATGAAGGAGGTGAGATCGGTGTCGGCGATCTTCACTTCGATGCCGTTCTCCTGAACACTCGTCACAGAGCAAGTGACAGCATCGCCCTTCTTGAACTTGCCCATGGCGTCGACCGGATCGCCGCCGAGCTGCTTGATACCCAGCGAGATTCTTTCCTTGGCGCCATCGACGTCGAGCACGACGGCCTTGACCGTATCGCCCTTCTTGTAATCCTTGATCGCCTCGTCGCCCGGCTTCGACCAATCTAGATCGGACAGATGCACCATGCCATCGACGCCGTTGTCGAGACCGATGAACAGGCCAAACTCGGTGATGTTGCGGATCGGACCTTCCACGACCGAGCCCTTGGGATGCTGGGCAAGGAAGCCCTCCCAGGGGTTCTCCTGGGTCTGCTTCAGGCCGAGCGAGATGCGGCGCTTCTGAGGATCGACCTCAAGCACCTGAACGTCGACCTGCTGCGAAGTCGAGACGATCTTGCCGGGGTGCGTATTCTTCTTGGTCCAGCTCATCTCGGAAACGTGGATCAGACCTTCAACGCCCGGCTCCAACTCCACGAACGCACCGTAATCGGCGATGTTCGTGACGGTGCCCTTGATCTTCGCGCCGACCGGATACTTCTCGGCGATCGCAGACCACGGATCGGCCTGAAGCTGCTTCATGCCAAGCGAAATGCGCTGCGTCTCGGGGTTGATGCGGATGATCTGCACCTTCACCGTGTCGCCGACGTTCAGGATCTCGGACGGATGGTTCACGCGGCGCCACGCCATATCGGTGACGTGCAGCAGGCCATCGATGCCGCCGAGGTCGATGAAGGCGCCGTAGTCGGTGATGTTCTTGACCAGACCTTCGATGACCTGCCCCTCTTCGAGGCGGGCGACGATGTCGGCGCGCTGCTCTGCACGGGTCTCCTCAAGCACCGAGCGGCGCGAGACGACGATGTTACCGCGACGGCGATCCATCTTCAGGATCTGGAAGGGCTGGGGCTGATGCATCAGCGGCCCGATATCGCGCACGGGGCGAATATCAACCTGGCTGCCGGGAAGGAACGCAACCGCGCCGTCGAGATCGACGGTGAAGCCGCCCTTGACCTTGTTGAAGATAACGCCCGTAACTTTCTCGCCCTTCTCATGCAGGCGCTCAAGGCGGGTCCAGCTTTCTTCGCGGCGAGCCTTGTCGCGCGACAGCACCGCCTCACCGAGCGCATTCTCTACTCGCTCCAGGTAGACCTCGACCGTATCGCCTACCTTCAAGTCGCCAGACTTGCCGCCCATGCCGAATTCCTTCAGCGCGATGCGACCTTCCATTTTCAGGCCGACGTCAATGACGGCCATATCCTTCTCTATGCCGACAACCTTGCCCTTGACGACCGAACCTTCGAAAAGGTCGTCCTTGGCCAAGCTCTCAGCCAGCAGGGCTGCAAACTCGTCATGGCTGGGGTTCATTTCTTTGGACAGTTGATCCGACATTCTTTCTCCAAATAGTTGATGTCCGCGCCGCGACCGGCAGGCGGAGAATTGACAGATAAGGGTTTGCTGTTCGCCCGAGGAAACGGTCAAAGGCCGTGCACGCGCACAGCCGAGATAGACGGAGTTTCACCGGGTTGTATGAGATGTCTCGAATGTTGCCGCGATGGGTGCGCCACCCTGCCGGAAGAAGAATTTAGGCCCTGTTTCAGGACCCGGTCCGGCCGATCTCCTCGTGATCTATCCGGCGGCAACGCCGAATGACGGGCGGTATAGGGGAAAGTAGGCAAAAGGGCAAGACTCGATGGCGACCGGCTGTCCAAGCCAAAGAGGGGCTCTGGGCGTAGGCGAGCGCTCCTTATATAATCCGCGAGTACTATCCCCCTGAGAGGCCTCATGATCGTTCTTTATCGAAACGGCGAACAGCGCGTCATTACCGGCTGGCGGGAATGGCTGATCTGGCTGGCCGCCGGCGTCATTCTCGTCGTTTTAGCCTGTCTGGCGCTCGGCTTTGCCCTGACCCTTTTCACAATTGCGGTGTTCGCGCTTCCGGTTGCCATAGTGCTGGCCTTGATTGCCGGGCTGGTCCAGTCGCGGCGTTAGCCGGTCCCGAGTTCCCCGCGCCGGCGCAGTTCGGCTTCGACTTCAGCCATGCCGTCGGCGAGCGCGATCTTAGGCGCGAAGCCGAGCATGGTTTCAGCCTTCTTGCTTGAGTAGCCGCCCGGCCGGCAGAGGATTGCGATCGCACCCGGCCCCATCTCTGTCTTGGCGCCAATCGCGCGGGCCAAGCCGCCTCCCGCGGTCGCCAGAGCCTTCAAAGCCCGGGCGGGCAATGCGGGCGGCGACCCCTCCCGGCCCAGCCAGCGCCAATGGTAGGAGAAGAACTCCCGCGTCGTGACCCCGCCGTCAGCGAGAATGAAGATCTGGCCCGCGCCCCTCGGGCTTTCTGCTGACAGCATCATGCCGTCGACCAGATCGTTCACATGGATGGGGCTGAAGTGCCCATTGCCTTCGTTAGGCAGCATGAACTGACGCGCGCGCATCATGTTGAGTGGCTCACGGATCCACGCGGACTCGACGCCATAGACATCGGCCGGTCGAATGATCGTCACATTTATCTTGCCGGATGCATGGGCTGCGAGCACGGCATGCTCAGCGGCAATCTTGGAGTCGGTGTAGGTATTGCCGTTTGGCATGAGCGGCCATGTCTCGTCCGCACCGTCATCGCTTTCAAAGCCCATCGCGGCGACCGAGGATACATACTCGAAACGCTTCACACCACGTTTGGCGGCCTCATCGAGGAGTAACTGCGTACCCTTGACGTTGACGGTCCACGCGACCTCGCGCTTTTCCACCAGCGAGACCACGGCGGCTGCGTGGAAGACGATATCGCAACCATCCAAATGATGAGCCCATGGCGACGGATTGCTTACATCGCCAGCAACGACACCGAGTGCCTCGTCAGGACGACGCGCAACACCGACCGCCTCGATGCCGCGGGCTCGATAAGCGTTCAGCAGTTGCTTGCCAACAAGCCCTGTGCCGCCGGTGACAAGCACCTTGCGCGGGACGATTGGAGTGGTCGCGGTCATTCTTGTCTCCATAGGTCAATGCGCCGGAGATCATGTGTGTACCGGCGCGTGCCGCTGCGCAGAGCCTAGAGGACCCTGGCTGCCGACGAAACTCATCTAACGGCCATATCGAACTAGCCATTGACCGGAGGCGACGCGCCAGCAAGGCGTCTTTCAATAATAGCAAGCGCGGCCTTGAAGGCTTCTTCCACATTCAAGTGCGTGGTGTCGAGCTGGATGGCGTCTTTTGCCGGCCAAAGCGGCGCGACCGCGCGGCCGGTGTCGCGCGCGTCACGGCGGATGATGTCCTCCAAGACGTCCTCGAAAACAGCGTTCTCGCCGCGAGCGCCCAGTTCCTTATGGCGGCGGCGTGCGCGCTCATCGGCACTTGCTGTAACGTAGATTTTCACTTGAGCGTCAGGGCAAACGACGGTTCCGATATCGCGTCCATCCAGCACCGCTCCTTTGGGCGACTTGGCGAAACTGCGCTGGTATTCGAGCAACTCGGCGCGCACCTCGGGAATGCGCGCAACCACGGAAGCAGCATCGCCGGCAGCGGCGCCACGCAACGCGGGATCTTCGAATGTCGAAGGTTCAAGTGCTTTCGCGCAAGCCACGGCCGCGGCTGTGTCGGCGAGATCCTGGCCGGCACGCAGCACGTCACGCGCGACTGCGCGATACAGCAATCCAGTATCGAGACAGGGGACTCGGTAGTGCGCGGCAATTCGCTTAGCGAGCGTGCCTTTGCCCGACGCGGCCGGACCGTCGATAGCGATAACGACACCGCGTCGCCCGAGCCGAACCGCCGCTCCGGTGAGACGAGCAAACAATCGGCCGAGTCCAAAGCCGGTGGTTACTCCCGCCACCAGCCCCCCGATAGCCAGAGCATATGCGGTGGCCTGCCACAACACGTGCCACGCAGGCACACGCTCAGCTCCCACGAGGGCATCCGGCCTCAGGTATTGGTAGGCGGCGATAACGACTGCGCATGTCAGAAGAATATCGACGGCCGACAAAACAAGCTTGCGAAACGTGTGCCGAGCCGCGTGCCCGTTGCGCACCGCCCCGCGCCAGCCAAACGGGGCGGCCAGCAACACGAAAATCAGAACAATAGCGGCATAGGCCTTTAGAACATCCGGCGACGTCATACACGCCACCGTTGGATGAGCCAGGCAATCGGAGACCTGCTCGACGTTGATCCACATTCCTTTGTGCCCCCGCACGAGGTTGCGCCTCAGTCGGCGGTCCCGCCATCCATTTTTTCCGCAACGACAGGCTATACGGACTGATAGCGCGCGCCAAGTTGCTCCATAAGTCCGCGAAACTCAGGAAAGCTTGTTGCGATCATTGTCGTGTCGTCAACGGTGACGGGCTTCTCACTCGCAAGGCTCATGGTGAGGAACGCCATGGCGATGCGATGATCGAGGTGCGTCGCGACCGTGCCGCCGCCAGACACCCGGCCAGATCCAGTCACGATCAGCGTGTCGCCGTCGGCAAGTGCTTCAACGCCATTGGCCTTCAAGCCGTTTGCTGTGGCCGCCAGACGGTCGCTTTCCTTGACCTTAAGTTCTGCCAAACCATCCATGCGCGTTTTGCCTTGTGCGAATGCCGCCACGCACGCCAGCACCGGATACTCGTCGATCATAGAGGGTGCGCGCTCTGCAGGCACATGCACGCCCTTGAGCTTGGAGAAGCGCGCGCGAATATCAGCGATCGGCTCGCCGCCTTCCTCACGCTTGTTCAGAAACGCAATGTCTGCACCCATTTCCTTCAGTGTCGTGTAGAGACCGGTGCGCGTCTCGTTGACCAGAACGCCTTCGACGGTGACGTCCGAGCCCTCCGTCAACAAACCGGCACACACGAGGAAGGCCGCCGAAGACGGATCACCCGGAACCGTCACATCGCGACCCTGCATCTCAGCCGGCCCCTTGATCGTAATGCGCGTCAACCCGTCCTTTTCGACGCTGCGAACATCGGCGCCGAAATAGCGAAGCATCCGCTCGGTGTGATCGCGAGTCGCTTCTTTCTCAACGACCGTCGTCTCGCCATGCGCCATAAGTCCTGCGATAAGGATCGCACTTTTCACCTGCGCAGAGGGCACAGGGAGAACGTACTCGATGGGGACAAGATCACCGCGACCGCGCAGCGTAAGCGGCAATGTCTCCTTGCCGTCCTCGACGATCTGCAGCCCCATCTCTTTCAGCGGCCCCAGCACCCGGCGCATAGGACGCTTGGAAAGCGAAGCGTCCCCCGTCATGGTCACGCTGATGGGATGGCCAGCGACGACGCCCATCATCAACCGCGTGCCGGTACCCGAATTGCCGAAGTCGAGCGGACCGTCAGGCTGGCTTAGCCCGCCTACGCCGCGGCCCTTAACCTCCCACACGTCGGCAATCTTGGCAGCGGGCGCACCCAGCGCCGAGACCGCCTTGGCGGTATTGATTACGTCCTCGGCCTCCAACAGCCCCCGGATCCGCGTCACTCCGGTCGATAACGCCCCAAAAATAAGGGCCCGGTGCGATATGGACTTGTCGCCCGGGACCCTCACCCGGCCTTGCAGGGCTGAGGCGCGAGCGGCGGCGAGCGGCTTAGGAGCTGAAGTGTGCGACACGAGCGGATTTTCCGTGAGGTTGCTGGGCGTTCGGGCCGAAATAGCCCCGCTTCGCGGCTAGAGCAATCGCTAACGCGTAGTCAGCGCTATTGCCCGCAAAATGCCGCCCGGAGAACCGCGGCCACCCGGCAACCTCCCGGCCGCCTTGTCGCAGTCCCCGAGCACGCCGGAGATTTGGTTTTGACAGAGGCCGAAGCCTATGGCAGACCGACCGCCTCATTCCAATCCATTGAGGCTTTTTTCTCTCATGGCGACCAAGCAAGCGCGCGGGATCAAGCGCACCTGTCAGAGCTGCGACGAGCGCTTTTACGACCTAGCCCGCGATCCAATCATCTGCCCGCATTGCGGCGCGAGCTACATCATCGCGTCATCTCCGGCGGCCCTTGCGGCGCTCCAGGCCGAGGAAAAGGCTGCCAAGAAGGCGCCTAAGAAGACCGTTTACGCCGACGATGCCGACTCTGGCACCGAACTGCCCGCCGTTGAAGGCGAGGAGGCGTTGGAAGACGTCGAGACCGATGACGAGGTCGGCGGCGACGACGACGAGACCTTCCTTGAGGAAGAGGAAGAAGAAGGCGGCGACGTTTCAGGCATCATTGGCGATGTCGCCGAGGGCGAAGAGGAGACTTGATAACTTTCAAGATCGTCCTTGCAGTTTTGGCCTGAACGACTTATCAGGCCGGTTCGACCGGGTGCTTAGGGCTCCCGGTTCATCCCAAAGATGGTTCGGGGCCGTAGCTCAGCTGGGAGAGCGCGTGAATGGCATTCACGAGGTCAGGGGTTCGATCCCCCTCGGCTCCACCAATTTCTCCGACGCATTGAAATAGCCGCATACCGCTGCGTTGAGCGTTGGTGATGCATTGCGCTTATCGGTTCCCAGAAATCGATTGCCGATCGGAGCTTTCGATCTCAGAATTCCAGCGATATCCGCGGACGGAGGGAGCACATGGCGCAACGGGAAGGGCCCATTCTGATCACGGGTGCCGGACGGGGCATCGGGGCGGCTATCGCGCGCGCGCTGGCTGCACGGGGCTGCGCAGTTGCGATCAACTATCGCGAGAACGAATCCGCCGGCCGAACCATCGTAGAGGAGATCAACGCGAACGGCGGGAATGCGAGGGCCTACAAGGCTGATGTTGCGTGCGAACGTGAGGTCGTCGCGCTATTCGAAAAGATCCATACGGATTTTGGAGTCATCTCCGGTCTCGTCAACAATGCAGGCATCTCCGGCGGCTTCAGCCGCGTCGAGCACGTGACCAGCGACATACTGCAACAGGTTTTTGCGGTGAATGTCATCGGCGCCTTTTTGTGCGCGCGCGAGGCGGTAAAACGCATGTCCAACAGTCACGGCGGCCAAGGTGGCGTGATCATAAACATTTCGAGCCGCGCGGCGGCGCTCGGGGGATCGGGCGAGTGGGTTCATTACGCGGCAAGCAAGGGCGCGCTCGACACGCTCACCATAGGCCTTGCAAAGGAAGTTGCCGCCGAGGGTATCCGGGTCAATGCGGTTGCCGCAGGCTTTGTCGATACCGAGATGCACTCGGCAGCGGGCAAGCCAAACCGAGCGCGGGAGTTAGGGGCCAATGTTCCACTGGGACGCCCCGCTCATCCTGATGAAATAGCACAAGCGGTCTGCTGGCTCATGTCTCCTACGGCAAGCTATGTCACGGGAAGCATTCTATCCGTGTCAGGCGGGCGATAGCCAAACGGCGCCAACGAACGGCGCCGCGCATCCCCTGCCCGTCACGCCCGCTCGTACCAATCCTTGCTTTCGTTGACGATCTTTACGACCGACAGCATCACGGGCACCTCGATCAACACACCCACGACCGTTGCGAGCGCGGCTCCCGAATTGAAGCCAAACAGGCTGATAGCAGCGGCCACGGCTAGCTCGAAAAAATTGCTCGCGCCGATGAGGGCGGAGGGTCCCGCGACGCAATGAGCTTCGCCCGTGGCCCGGTTCAGCAGGTAGGCAATCCCCGCATTGAAGTAGACCTGAATGAGGATCGGAACCGCAAGCATCGCAATGATGAGCGGTTGCGCGAGGATCTGCTCGCCCTGAAATCCAAAAAGCAGAACCAAGGTGGCAAGCAACGCCACGAGCGAAACAGGCTGCAATTTCGACAACAATTTCGACAACGCGGTTTTGCCACTACGTGCCAACACAAGCCTTCGAACGATCTGGGCGATGATCACGGGAATCACGATGTAAAGCGCAACCGACAGCAACAGCGTTTCCCACGGCACCGTGATGGCTGACAGGCCCAGCAACAGCCCGACGATGGGCGCAAACGCGAAGACCATGATAACGTCGTTGAGCGCAACCTGGCTCAAAGTGAAGTGGGGCTCACCCTTTGAGAGATTGCTCCACACGAAAACCATGGCGGTACACGGTGCAGCGGCGAGCAGGATCAAGCCCGCGATGTAGCTGTCAATCTGATCGGCCGGTAGATACGGCCTGAAAACGCCACCGATGAAAAACCAACCCAGCGCCGCCATCGAGAATGGCTTTACAGCCCAGTTGATGAAGAGCGTCACGCCGATGCCGCGCCAATGCTCTTTGACTTGGGAGAGTGCCGCGAAATCGATCTTGATCAACATGGGGATGATCATCAGCCAGATCAGAACCGCGACGGGCAGATTGACCTTGGCGATTTCAGCAGCGCCGATTGTATGAAAGACCGCAGGGAACATATGGCCCAGCGCAATGCCCAACACGATGCAGGCCGCAACCCAGACCGTAAGATACCGCTCGAATGTGGACATGCGTTTACACCGTCTGCGAAGACGGGGTCAGATCGCGCGCACCAATGTCATCCAATCGTTTTTTGAGGGACATCTTGTCCAGCGAGGCAAATGGAAGATTGACGAACACAGATATGCGTTGGCTCAACATTCTGTAGGTATTTGCGAACGCCAGGGTCTTCTCGGCATCGCTGCCCTCTACTGCAGCAGGATCAGGAACGCCCCAATGCGCCGTCATGGGCTGTCCCGGCCAATACGGGCACGTCTCGTTTGCCGCGTTGTCACAGACCGTGAAAACGAAGTCGAGCTGTGGAGCTGAAGGCCCGGCAAACTCGTCCCAGCACTTGGAGCGAAGATCGCTGACGTCGTGGTTGAGCCGTCGTAGCAGATCAAGCGTCAAAGGGTGGACGCTCCCCTTTGGCTGAGAGCCTGCGCTGTAGCCGACGAACTTGCCCTTACCTTCACGGTTCATGATCGCCTCGGCGATAATGCTGCGCGCCGAATTTCCGGTGCAAAGAAACAAAACATTGAAGGCACGCTTGTCGGTCATTTGCACTTTTCCTTCGGTTTGCAGATAGAGCGCGCGCCCGCGATGGTGGCGCCGCAAAGTTCAGGCTGCCCTTGGCAGCAATCTTCCGACAGATAGGTCAGAAGCCCGCGCATCGCCGCAATGTGAACGGCGTAGCGAATGAAACGGCCTTGCCGCGTAGAAATCAACAAGCCGGATCGGTCCAGCTCCTTCAGATGAAAAGACGCGCTCGTCGGACTAATGCCGATGCGATCCGCAATCTCCGACGACGGCAGGCCCGACGGCCCCACTCGGACGAGAAGGCGAAAAATCTTGATCCGATGCTCTTGCGCAAGCGCCGTCAGCATCTCAATGGCAGCATGGTCTTTCATAAATTTAACACTACAACAATTATTGTATTATGCAAGCGCCATGTGCGTTTTGCACCTGCGGCGCTCGACGGCTATTGCGGGTCAGGAGACCAAGCCAGGTGCTCGGCTCTACTTCTGGAGGCTTTGTATGTACTGCACGAGGCGCTTGATGCGGTCTCTGGTTTCGGCCGAGTCGCCTTTCACGCCGAACACCTTGGTCCAGGCTGGCATGTCCGTTCCATGACCGAGGGGCGCGCCGCCATGCTCGATGACATCCGTAACCTTTGCCGTCGGAAATACACCGCCGTTCTCGCTCGCGAGCCGCGTGAGATTGACCGGCGCAATCTTGAGCGTGCCTGCGCGCGGCCCATCGCCTTGTCCACTCGCACCATGACAAGGCGCGCAATGTTCTAAAAATGCTGACTTACCCCAATCTGGGTCTTGGGATTGCGCAAAGGCAGGGCGGTTTGGTGCGCACACCACAACCATGACTAGAGTCACCAATATCCAGATGCTGCGTTGCATAACGCCCCCATTTCGCAAGCTCTGCCGACGCAACCTACCATCGGCAAATCGTTTTCCAACAATCATGTGCCTATTCGGCAACCGTCTCCATTGAGAACGACAAAGCTGTGCAATCCCCCAACTTCAAGATGTGTGCGCCCCGTCCGTAGCTTACGCAATGTTATGCTCCGTATGTGGGCAGAGTGGCCAATCTTGTTTCGACTCATACACAATTGCTGCATACCGTCGTTCGCGGTTATGTAAGGACCGGGGCAATTTCAAATCATGTCGGCAGCCTGATCAATGCAAAGCAGCACTGCAACCAACCCGCCAACGGTTGTTCGCACGCAGTCGGACGGTTCGCCTTCGGTCATTGCCGCGGGCAGTTGGACCGTGGCGCACATTCAAAAGCTCGAAGAAGCCGTCGAAGCCATGCGCGGTGCACGTGGCACTGCGGCCGTCGCAACGATCGGGGCGCAGGGCATTACCGAGCTGGACACCTTTGGTGCCGCGCTTCTCTCGGAGCTGACGCGCATCTGCGGCAACGCAAAGGGGCCCGCTCGTCTCGATCTGCCACACCGCTTTGTCGACCTCTACGATCAGATCGACGAGCTTGCTGTCGCTCCTCAGATGCCACCAGAGCGGCGCAACTGGCTTGCTTACCAGCTGCAAACGCTGGGTAGAGCCACAGTGAACATCGCAGATGACCTGAACTCGCTCGCCGCGATGCTCGGGCGGATCTGGGTCGCCTTTTTACGGACGCTTGTGCGGCCATCCACGTTCCGATTCACATCCGCAGTCCATCAGCTGGATCGCGTGGCCTGGCAGGCCGTGCCGATCATCCTGCTCATTACTTTCCTTATCGGCGCCATCATCGCGCAACAGGGCATCTTTCATTTCCGCAAGTTCGGCGCGGATGAGTACGTTGTCGATATGGTCGGCATTCTAGTCCTGCGTGAAATTGGTGTTCTGATCGTCGCCATCATGGTCGCGGGACGTTCGGGCAGTTCCTACACGGCCGAACTTGGCTCAATGAAGATGCGTGAGGAGATCGACGCACTTCAGACGATGGGCCTGGATCCGGTCGAGGTTCTGATCCTGCCCCGCGTAATCGCGCTCATCATCGGGCTGCCGATCTTGACGTTCCTTGGTTCGATGTCGGCACTCTATGGCGGCGAACTCGTCTGTTGGTTCTACGGCGGCATGGCGCCTGAGATATTCCTTGCGCGGCTCAAGGAAGCGATTTCAATTACGCACTTCAAGGTGGGCATGATCAAGTCGCCGTTCATGGCACTGGTCATCGGCGTGGTCGCCTGCGCACAAGGTTTGCGCGTGAAGGGAAGCTCTGAGTCATTGGGATTGGAAACCACGGCTTCGGTCGTGAAATCGATCTTTCTCGTAATCGTCCTCGACGGCGTTTTCGCCATCTTCTTTGCATCCATCGATATGTGAGCCGGGATGACGGAACCTATCATAAGCGTGCGAGACTTGATTGTCGGCTTCGGGGATCACACGGTTCTCGATGGGGTAACGGTCGACGTTCTGAAAGGCGAGATTTTCGGCTTCGTCGGCGGATCGGGCAGTGGAAAATCCGTGCTACTGCGCACGATCATCGGGCTGCTGCCAGCTCGGGCCGGAACCATCACGGTGATGGGAACCGAGCTGATCCACGCGGATGAAGAGGCGCGCCGCGCCATTCAACGCCGCTGGGGTGTCCTTTTCCAGCAAGGCGCGCTGTTTTCCTCGCTCAACGTCATCCAGAATGTCCAATTTCCGCTGCGCGAGTTCCTCGATCTTCCTCCAGACCTGCTCGACGAGATCGCGCGCATCAAGCTGGAAATGGTCGGCATCAGAGCCAAGGATCACCACAAGCTTCCCTCCGAGCTTTCGGGCGGCATGATCAAGCGCGTAGCGCTTGCCCGTTCGCTGGCGATGGACCCCGAACTTGTCTTCCTCGACGAGCCGACTTCCGGGCTCGATCCCATTTCGGCGGGCGACTTCGACGAACTCATCAAGACCTTGCAGAAGACACTGGGCCTGACGGTCTTCATGATCACGCACGATCTGGAGACACTTCACGCCGTCTGCGACCGCATCGGCATTTTGGCGGGTGGCAAGGTCGTAGCCTGCGGCCCGATGGAAACCATCCTCAAATCCACCCATCCCTGGGCCGTGGAATATTTTCACGGGCGCCGCGGCGGCGCGCTTGCCGACCGCCGCATGACAAAAGCAGAGTGAGAACACCAGATGGAAACGAAGGCACGATACACGCTCATCGGCTTGTTCACGCTGTTGGTCATCGGCGGTATTTTCGGTTTCATATATTGGCTTCATAGCACCGGCGGCATAGGCCGCAGAGCCGAGTACAAAGTTCAGTTCGAGAGTTCCGTCTCCGGACTTCTTGTTGGATCGAATGTGCTCTTCAATGGCGTGCGCGTAGGTGAAGTGAGTTCATTGCACCTCAACCCGGACAAGCCGACCGAGGTGATGGCCACCATTGCCGTGGACGCGGCGACGCCGGTCCGCAGCGACACCGCCGTCAACATGGACTTTCAAGGATTGACAGGCGCGCCCGTCATCGTTCTGAGCGGCGGAAGCCCGACTGCGGCTCCGCTTCAGTCCACCGACGGGCAGCCGCCGTTGTTGCATGCGCCGCCGGATGCCGGACTAACGCTCTCGCAGTCGGCCCGCGATGCGCTCGGAAAGTTCGACAAGATCCTCGGCGAAAATGCCGATCCGCTGCACGACGCCATCACCAATATCAAGACATTCGCCGAGGCGCTGTCCCGCAATTCCGACCACGTCGATGGGATCATGGCAGGGCTTGAGCGTATGACAGGAGGCGCGGCCGCAAAGGCGGCCGGAACGATCTTCACCTTCAACGTTCCCAGCGACATCCAGAAATGTTCGCAGCGCGGAGATGCGCAGCTCACGGTGCCCGAGCCGGTCGGCCTAATGTCGATCAATTCGGATCAGATCCCGGTTTTGGGATCGCAGGAAGCTGCAAAGCCATACAAGACTGGCAGCTTCTCCGACGCCATTCCGTCGGTGCTCCAGGTCAAGATCATCGAAGCGCTGGAAAATTCACAGTGCTTTAAATCGGTCGCCCGCGTTATCGACACGGTGGAGCCCGACGTGCAGGTCATCTTCGACATCCGAAAGTTCGGTGTCGTTCCTGGCGACAAGCCGATGGCAGACATAGACCTCTCGGCGAAGATCGCCGCAGGCGGCGCCATAGCGGCATCCAAGGTTTTTCATGAATCGATCGCGCTGCAATCCGCGGACGCAGTTGGCGCAGCGCACGCCTTCGACGAGGGATTTGGAAAAATCGCGCGGGCCATGGTTCCGTGGGTCGCCCAGGTTGCCGCCAATCACCCGAAGCCGAAGGACGAGCCTGCCCCCTGAGGCGAAGCTGATTAGCACTGGAGCGTCAGCTATGTCGTAGTATTCCAATACGACACGGCAGAGAACCCGGCCGTTGCTTCGCGTGCGCAAGCGTCCCTACGAGACAAAATTCCCGCATCCTACGGTCCTTTCGTATCTTAAAGAGCGGCGGCGGGGTGAAATTGAGTCTTCCTTCAGCTATGTTTGACGTCAAAAGACGAATGCGCTCAAGCGCCAAGCTGGGGAAGAACGCTCATGACGGACGTCAAAGCCATGTTGGGTTGGGTGGCACTGGCCATCCTGGGGGCCATTTCACTGGGCATTGTCGCCCTTTCACGCGGTGAAACAATTAATGCCGTCTGGCTGGTCGCCGCCGCAGTATCGGTCTACCTCATCGCTTACCGCTTCTATGGGCAGTTCATCGCCCAAAAGGTCCTGCAAATCGATCCCACCCGGCCGACCCCGGCGATGCGCCACAACGACGGTCTCGACTATTGTCCGACAGACAAGAATGTCTTGTTCGGTCACCACTTCGCTGCCATTGCTGGCGCGGGGCCACTCGTGGGGCCGGTGCTTGCCGCGCAGATGGGCTTTCTTCCCGGCACGCTATGGCTGCTTGTCGGCGTGGTGTTCGCCGGCGCCGTTCAAGATTTCATTGTGCTTTGGGCGTCCACCCGACGCGATGGCCGTTCGCTCGGCGACATGATCCGCTCGGAGATGGGCCAAACCGCCGGCACCGTCGCCATGTTCGGCGTGATGATGATCATGGTCATCCTGCTTGCCGTGCTGGCGCTCGTGGTCGTCAAGGCGCTCGCCCACTCGCCGTGGGGAACCTTTACGGTCTTCGCCACCATTCCGATTGCGATGCTGATGGGTGTATACGGCCGTTTCATGCGCCCTGGGCGCATCGCGGAGATGTCAGTCATCGGCTTCGTGCTGTTGATGGCATCGATCTTCTATGGCCAGCACGTCTCGCAGGATCCAGAGCTGGCACATATGTTCACGTTCACCGGCGAGCAGCTTGCGTTGATGCTGATCGCATATGGCTTTATCGCGTCCGTGCTGCCGGTCTGGTTCCTGCTGGCACCGCGCGACTACCTCTCGACATTCCTCAAGGTCGGCACCATTTTCGGATTGGCCATAGGCATTCTGGTGGTTCAGCCCGACCTTAAGATGCCGGCCGTGACGCAATTCATCGACGGATCGGGTCCGGTATTCAATGGCACACTGTTTCCCTTCCTGTTCATCACGATTGCCTGCGGCGCGGTCTCCGGCTTCCACGCGCTCGTGTCGTCTGGCACCACGCCAAAGATGCTCGACAACGAAGCCAACGCCCCGTTCATCGGCTACGGCGCGATGTTGATGGAGAGCTTCGTTGCGATCATGGCGCTGATTGCAGCCTGCGTGCTGGAGCCTGGTGTCTATTTCGCCATGAACTCACCGGCCGCGTTGATCGGCACAACGCCGGCCGATGCTGCCACCGCCATCAGCAGCTGGGGCTTTACGATCTCGCCCGACGTTTTGCAGAAGGTCGCCGCCGATGTCGGCGAGAGCACGATCCTGTCGCGCACGGGCGGCGCCCCAACGCTTGCCGTCGGCATGGCGGAGATCCTTTCAGGTGCCATTGGCGGTAAGACGATGATGGCTTTCTGGTATCACTTTGCCATTCTGTTCGAGGCGCTGTTCATTCTGACCACCATCGACGCCGGCACGCGCGTCGCCCGTTTCATGCTGCAAGACCTGATCGGCAGCTACGTTCCCGCATTCAAGAATACGAAGTCTTGGCCAGCCAACATTGCGGCCACCACGCTCGCCGTCGCGGGTTGGGGATACTTCCTATATCAAGGTGTGATCGATCCTCTGGGCGGCATCAACACGTTGTGGCCTCTGTTCGGCATTGCCAACCAGATGCTCGCCTGCATCGCGCTGATCTTGTGCACGGTGGTGATCTTC
The DNA here is from genome assembly GCA_041397645.1 of Hyphomicrobiaceae bacterium. Taxonomy (NCBI): domain Bacteria; kingdom Pseudomonadati; phylum Pseudomonadota; class Alphaproteobacteria; order Hyphomicrobiales; family Hyphomicrobiaceae; species Hyphomicrobiaceae bacterium. The sequence goes on from JAWKWE010000004.1 coordinate 302,273, forward strand.
AAACTGAAGCGCGAACGCTATGCGTGGGTCACGATCGTCCCGATGGTCTGGCTCGCCATCTGCACATTGGCTGCAGGCTGGCACAAGTTGTTCGATCCCGATCCCAAGATCGGCTTCCTCGCGCACGCCAATCAATTTGGCGAAGCGCTCGCCAAGGGTGAGATTCTGGCGCCTGCCAAGGACATTACCCAGATGAGCCGCATAGTGTTCAACGACTACGTAAACGCGGTGATGTCGGGCCTTTTGATCGCACTCGTGGTCGTTATGCTGGGCTTTGCAGTTAAAGCGGTGCGTGCGGCTCTCGCTTCACCAACTGTAACGGCCCGCGAAACACTTGTCGCAGCGGAGTAGCGATATGGTAGCCCAACATCAAACATCTCAACCCGTGCGGATCTGCAGAACTCCAAGCCCCCCGGCGCAGAGTGCCGGGGACAAGGTGCGCGCGCTTTTCAAGAGCTTTGCGTCCACGGCGCGGCTCATGGTCGGAGTGCCGGACTACGAGGCTTATGTGCGCCACCGCCAGAAGATGCACCCGGGCGAGCCTGTTATGAGCTATGAAGAGTTTTTTCGCGAGCGTCAGAACAGCCGCTACGGCGTTAATGGCGGCAAGATCTCGCGTTGCTGCTAACACCGGCTTCTTCGCCACGAGGGTCGGCGCTTGGCTCGAGGCGTAACCGGCACCAACGTCTGGACCGCTGCGACGTGAGGTCGATTATGTTTCGCCGTGTCCCGATTGCGATCCTTGCAGCTCTTTTGTCTACGTTCTCCGCGTCTGCAGGCGGCACGCCGTCCTATGGCGAGCGTCTGGAGGGCTTCGATTACCCGTATGAGGTCCAAACGTTCAAGTTCACTTCGCAGGGCCAAGCTCTGGAAATGAACTATATGGACATCGCCCCCGCCCAAGCGGACGCGGCCAACGGGCGTGCGGCCGTGCTCCTGCATGGCAAGAACTTCTGCGGCGCGACCTGGGAAACCACGATCAAAGCCCTCACCGGCGCGGGCTTTCGCGTTGTCGTTCCCGACCAGATAGGCTTCTGCAAATCCTCAAAGCCACTGGGCTACCAGTTCAGTTTCAATCAGCTCGCAGCGAACACGCGCGATCTCATCTCTCAGCTCGGTCTCGGCAAGGTCACGCTCATAGGGCATTCCATGGGCGGGATGCTGGCGATGCGTTTTGCCATGGCCTATCCCAACAGGATCGAGCACCTCGTGCTGGTCGATCCGTTGGGTCTTGAGGACTGGCAAGCCAAGGGTGTGCCCTACGCGACGATCGATGAGCTCTATGCGGCACAGCTCAAGACGACGTTCGAATCCATCAAGGAATACCAGCAGCGGATGTACTACGGCGGTAGCTGGAAGCCGTCTTACGACCGGTGGGTTGAGATGCAAGCAGGCATGTATGCCGGACCGGGGCGGGCGCACATCGCCATGATCCAGGCCCAGACCAGCGACATGATCTTCAACGAGCCGGTTATCCATGAGCTCGAACGCCTGGACATGCCGGTTACGCTGATGATCGGAATGAAAGACCGTACTGCACCCGGTTCCAACCGCGCACCCAAGGCGCTCGCAGAGCAATTGGGTGACTACCCGACGCTCGCCCGCGCGGCCATCGGCCGGTTGGTGCATGGGCAGCTTGTGGAGTTCCCCGACCTTGGTCATTCGCCTCAAGTGGAGAACCCGGAGAGATTCCACACCGAGCTGCTGCGGGCGCTGACCCGCTAGTTGCCCGCCACCACGGCTTTTTGCGGGACATCGTGGCCGGGGCACAAAAATCGTACGATCGGAGGCATTTTATGTAATTTCTTACGGCGACCGTAACCGGTCTCGCTCGACGGTCGTTTCAATCAGACAACTGAGTACGAGCGCCATGATAGAGTTCGTCAAGGATACGGCCAAAGTCTTCGGTCGCGCACTCCGGCTGCTATTCTTCTTTCCCGTTAAGCGTTACCCGGCGGACCCTTCGCGCACGACCATCGTGGCCCTGATAACAATGGCTATCGGCGCCACCGCAGTTGCCGAAACTTCCGTTGCCGGTGACCACTCCTCTATCTCTGGGCCTGGGGTTATCATCGCGATCGGAGGCTGGCTGGTCTTTGCCATGGTGCTATGGCTTTCAAAGCCGCGCTACGCTCTGTTCGGATTGCCACGTGTTCTTGCCGACAGCGCTGCTCTCAGCACATTGACAACCTTGATGTCGGCAGGAGCCTACGCGTTGTGTAAACGCTATGCAGACATTGGTGGGTGGTCCTTGTTTGCGGTATTTGCCGGCCTCATTCTGTGGTGGGCGGTGGCGCTTTGGCGCGCTGGCCGTCATGCGTGGACCGGTTCGCAATGGCGCTTTGGCTTCCGGCCCGTCCAGTATGCAGCCATCATCGCGCTTCTCTTGCCCGACGCTCCTATGGTGCGCGGTAACGACACCCAGCCAGGCTTTGACATCTGGCGAACCGCGCAAGCCTACTACAGCTACTATGCTGGCTACTACGGCATTGACGGCGAGGATGAGGATGGGGCTCCTGTCAAGCTCGTTGACGTGGAGCAGACCTATTACCGGCAGCCCTTACTGGTGCAACAAGCCCTCGATAAGGTGCAGCCTTCAGATCCAACCCGCAGTGAACTCTATTTCCTGGCAGCCGCAAGCTTTGCCGATCAAGACGTTTTCAAAAGCGAGGTCGAGAAGACACGCGCCCTGTTCGATCAGCGTTTTGCGACCGCGGGTCACTCCATCGTGGCGATCAATCACGCCGATACGGTCGATGATCTTCCGCTCGCCAACGTCTCCAACATGACCTCTCTGTTGGCCGGTCTCGCCCGCAAGATGGACACCGAGAACGACGTGCTGGTGATGTTTCTCACCTCGCACGGATCGCCTGGACGCTTCTCTGTGAGCTTCTCGGGCTTCTCGCTTAATGACCTGACGCCCCAAGCCCTGCGAACCATGCTGGACGCGAGCGGCATCAAGAACCGCGTTCTGATCATTTCGGCATGCTATTCGGGAAGCTTCATTGACATGCTCGCCGACGACAACACTTTGGTCATCACCGCCGCAAGCGACAAACGCACGTCGTTTGGCTGTTCGAACGAGCGCGAATGGACATTCTTCGGCGATGCGTTCTTCAACCACGCCTTGCGAGAGACGTATTCGTTCGAGGCAGCTTATGCAAAAGCGCGCGAGACTGTCGGTGGATGGGAACGCGAGCAAGGGATTACGCCGTCCGATCCCCAGATGTCAGCAGGCCACGCGATCCATGCCAAACTCAAGGAAGTCGCGCAGGCCTTTGCGCAAAACCAAGCCAAGGCAGGCGACGCCAGCGGGTCGGTTCCTGGGGCTGCGGTGCGGCGATCCGCCGACGCCCGGTAAAGCACCTTGCCGCCCGTCACGGGGCACACTAAACCGGCGCGATGGCACCTCCCCTTCTTACCCTGAAAGACGTCTGGTTGACCTTTGGCGGCACACCACTGCTGGAGGGCGCAGAACTGACTGTCGCACCCGGCGACCGCATTTGCCTTGTCGGCCGTAATGGCTCGGGCAAGTCCACTCTGCTCAGGATCGCCGCCGGCGTTGTCACGCCCGATAAGGGTGAACGCTTTGCCCATCCTGGGGCCGCGATCCGCTACCTGCCGCAGGAAGCCGACTTCTCGGGCTTCGATACCGCCCAATCCTACGTGGAGGCAGGGCTCGGCCCGACGGACGATCCCTACCAAGCCATCTATCTGCTCAACGAGCTGGGACTGACTGGCGATGAGGACCCCGCTCAACTGTCTGGCGGAGAGGCCCGCCGCGTGGCTCTCGCGCGGGTTCTCGCTTCGCGTCCTGACGTCCTTTTGCTGGATGAACCGACCAACCACCTCGATTTGCCCGCGATCGAATGGCTGGAACAGACCTTGAAACAGTCGCGATCCGCCGTTGTGCTCATCAGCCACGACCGCCGGTTTCTAGAGAACCTGTCGAAGTCGACCGTTTGGCTCGATCGCGGCCGCTCGCGCCAGATGCAGGCAGGATTTTCCGCCTTTGAGGAGTGGCGCGACAAGGTTCTCGAAGAGGAAGAAACCGAGCGCCACAAGCTGGACCGCAAGATCGTGCGGGAAGAGCAATGGATGCACGGTGGCGTGACCGCACGCCGAAAAAGAAATGTGCGGCGCGTGCGCGAATTGAAGGATATGCGGACTGAGGTGCGCGAGCGCCGCTTCGTGCAAGGCAACGTGCGCCTCGACGCCGCCGAAGGAGGGCTCTCAGGCCGGCTTGTCGCCGAGTTTACAAACGTCTCCAAGAGCTATGGCGACACGCCCATTGTTAAAGGTCTCTCCTTGCGCGTCATGCGCGGTGATCGTCTTGGTCTGGTCGGCCCCAATGGAGCGGGCAAGACCACAATCCTGAAGCTGCTGACCGGCGCCCTGGAGCCCGACAGCGGCACGGTGCGGCTTGGCGTCAATCTGGAACTTGTCTCGTTGGATCAGCGGCGCGACGAACTCGATCCCAATTGGACCGTGCAGGATGCGCTGACGGGAGGGCGAGGCGATCAGGTCGTCATCAACGGCAAGGCCCGCCACGTTGCCAGTTACATGAAGGATTTTCTCTTCCTTCCCGAACAACGCTTGACCCCGTTGCGAGTTCTCTCAGGAGGCGAACGTGCGCGTCTAATGCTGGCGCGCGCATTAGCAAAACCTTCCAACATTCTCGTGCTCGACGAACCGACCAACGATCTCGATCTTGAAACGCTCGATCTTCTGCAAGAGCTGCTTGCCGACTATGCGGGCACCGTCTTGCTGGTTAGTCATGATCGCGATTTTCTTGACCGAGTGGTCACAAGCGTGCTTGCGCCTGAAGGCGACGGCAAATGGATCGAATACGCCGGTGGATATAGCGATATGCTGGCGCAAAGAATTCCTAATGCAAATTTGAATTCCGATAAGCCAACTTCATCGTCTACCGCACAAGAACTTCGCACAACGCTTGCTATCAACAACGCAGAGGCTTCTGATCCACGCGAAGACAAGCCATCGCGCAAGCTTTCCTTCAAAGAAAAACACTTACTTGATACGCTTCCTGGCACGATCGCAAGTCTGGAAGACGAGATAAGAAAGCTTTCAAAAAAGCTCGAAGATAGTGGGTTTTTTCGCCGCGACCGTGAAGGCTTCGATAACGCCACCTCGCGCCTTGCTGAAGCTCAGGCGCTGCTCGACAAAGCCGAAACGCAGTGGTTGGAACTCGAAGATCGCCGCGCCGTACTTGAAAACAAGAGCTGAGTACTCAGCATGCAAAAGGTCGCAACCAGATCACCTACTGGTTTTATCAGGTTGCGAGAATCTGGAAGTTTGTTCTTCTTGTCATGTTATACTTGCGATCGTTGGTTTGCCTTTATTTGAATAGCGGTCCACCAACTTCGCTGCCAAAAATTTTTTGTTGGTCCTAACTTCCAAAAAACTGGGGCCCGAATGACGGTCGATACTGAATCAAGACTTTCACCGCGCGAGTTGCAGTGTTTGGGATTGCTCGCACTTGGGCACTCCAATGATGGAATAGCCAAGGAGATCGGCATCCGCCCACCAACGGTTGCGATGCATCTTGCGAACGCAAGGGCGAAGCTCAAGGCCATTACTCGCGAGCACGCCGTCGCGATTGCCGTGAGCAGAGGCCTGATCAGGATCTAAGGTTCGCAATCTTGGCTCGTGCACCAAGCGAGGTCATCCCGCTTTAGGCACTCATCTTCTGAGGAGCTACTTCCTTGACGACCACTCGTCTTTCACTTCATCACACTTGTTATTGATGAAATCGTTGATGTCGGTCACCAGATAGCTTGAGAGCATGTTGACGGTGTTGTCGGCCGCCGTCGCCGTCCACATCGCGCCCTTGAGCAAAGTGGGCGCTTCGACTTTACCCCAGTTCATTTTCGCGGCGACCGCCTTACCCTTTTCGAAGTCGATCTTGGGCGAAAATTCGAAATTGATTTGCGTTGGCTCGTCGTTCTCACGTTCGACGGTGCATGCCACCGAATGCTTATCCAACTTGGTGGAGTATTTCGGCTCGGTGACGGCCTTCACCAGTTCGTCCCTCTTCAGCTTTATGGAAGACGTGCACCGCACCGGACCGTAGGGCCACGTGACCTTCAATCGGGACACCATCTTGACGAGTTGATCCTTGCGCCAACTCTTGAGCACGTCGCAGCTGATGTCGGAGCCCGCTGCCGATGGATTGCGGAACGCCGCGCAGATTTCCACCTTGCAGGCTTTACGCCCCTCCTTCTCAGCCTTCTCCTCTGGCGTCAGAACGATCTCACTGTCTTTGAGATTGCCTTCGAGACCCTGCGCCTCGGTCTTTGCCGGTTCGCTCGCGGCGGGAGCCGGAGCCTTTGCGTTCTCGCCTGCTGCCGCGGCGGCTGGCTCAGAGCTACCGGAAGCGGCCGGCTCGGCAGCGGCCACGTGCACCGATGCGACAAGAGTCGCCAACGCGGCAAGCGGCATGGCAAACTGAAGAGACAACAGGCGGAGAGGGAAGATCCGGGTCATGTTTGGTCCTTGGGTGACACCACCGGGAAAACAGGGCTGCGCTTTAGGCCAACTTGATACAGCCCGCTCGGCCCGGCGATCCTTGGCGGCCGAGTGCAGCAGGACTGTGGCAGAACGTCCGCGCCGTCGGTGCAAATTTGTACTTTTTGGCACTCCAGGAGCCGACTGCCAGCTTGAATAGGTCAGGGCGAAGCCCATATTCCTACAATCGCGCCGTGCCTACTTCGGGCGGCGGGATTGTAAGGGAATGGCTCTTGGCGTTCCCGCAGTTTGAAGGTCGCTTCGGAAAGGGCTTTCGATATGACACGTATGACCATGCTCTCGAACCCCCTGCTCCTGGGTTTCGAAGAGATCGAACGGATGATCGATCGTGCCGGTAAAGGTTCCGGCGACGGCTATCCACCCTACAACATCGAGCGCATTGCCAAGGAAGACGGCAAAGCAGAAATCCTGCGGATTACCTTAGCCGTTGCTGGATTTACCCGCGATCAGCTCGAAATCACGCTGGAAGACAGCCAGCTCGTCGTGCGCGGTAAGCAAACCGACGACAAGTCGCGCGAATATCTGTATCGCGGCATCGCAGCCCGCCAGTTCGCGCGCACATTCGTGTTGGCAGACGGCATCGAGGTCAAATCGGCCGATCTGTCCAACGGACTGCTTTCGATTGATCTGCATCGCCTGGAGCCAGAAAGGCTCGTGCGCAGAATAGAGATTGGAAGCAAATCGGCGAATAAAGAGCGGCCGTAGAGTCTTTCAAGACACAGCCAATCTGATCGAATCGTCCGAGGATCGTTTCGGTGGGAATATTCGTGGGAGCCCCTCGAATTCGCCCTGATGGCATCCCATAGAATCTATGACCGATCCTCGTTCCATGGAGGAACAGCGTCATGAAAGAAAAAGTACCCGGTAAGACCAAAGCGTCGGTCGACCACCGCGCTGTGCCACTGATGAGCGAGTTTGAACTTGCCAGGCTCGGCGGCGGAGAAGTGGCCTACATCAAGACATTGTCATCCGACGACGCGCAGCGCATGTTTCCGATGGTTGAGGGCCTTCCGGCTGACACCAACCTGTTCTCGTTGCATGCGGCAGACGGCACGCCGATCGCGCTTACAGATACGTTACAGGCTGCCATCGGTCACGCACAGGAAGGTGACCTCGCTATCGCTGCGTTGAATTGACGAAGCAGATAGCGCGCAGTTTGAACTGCGCTCTCAGGTTTGTGCCTGGATGAGCAAATGTTGGTTGGCGTTTCGCCGATGCGTTGACGATCACGTTAACGAGAACGGACCCCACGAAAAAGCCCCCGATCCATCGGACCGGGGGCTTTTTCATTTCACTCGCCGCTCAGCTTGCTGAGCGACATCAAGCCCCTTTGGATGATGATCAGTTGAGCTTGAACGGCATGTCCTTGCCGGCAAAGAAGGCGTCGATGTTGTCGAGCGCTTCAAAGCCCATCTGATTGCGTGCCTCGACCGCGGCCGATCCCAAATGCGGAAATAAGAACGTGTTGGGCAAATCGTAGTAACCCTCGTTGATCTTGGGCTCGCCGGCAAACACGTCGAGACCCGCATAGGCCAAGCGGCCAGACTTGAGTGCCGCGATCATATCGGCGTCGTTCACGAGATCGCCGCGCGCCGTATTCACGACAATGGCGCCCTTTGGCAGCTTCTCGATCGTCGCCGTGTTGAAGAACCCACGCGTCTCAGGTGTGGAGGGCGCGTTGATGGAGAAGAACTCCGAGACCTTCAGCAGACTATCGAGGCTGTCGTGGTAGACGGCGTTGTACTTTGCTTCGACCTCCGGCTTCGCTCGGTAGAGGTCGTAGTAGTGAATTTGCATGTCGAAGCCGCGGGCGCGTTGTGCGAGCGCCTGCCCGATCTTGCCGAAACCGTAGATGCCGAGCACTTTGTTATCGAGGCGGCGTCCGACGAGTTGCAGCGGCTGCCAGCCCGGCCATGCACGCGCGCGGATCATCCGCTCACCCTCCGAAGCGCGACGTGCCGAGCCCAACAGCAGAAGCATGGCGATCTCGGCCGTGGCGACCGTCACGCCGTGGGGCGCATTACCGACCTTGATGCCGCGAGCCTTGCAGGCCTCCAGATCGATGTGATCAAAGCCAATCGAGAACGTGGAGACACACTTGATGTTTTCTGGAATTTTATCAACCACCGCTTTCGGGCACTTCTCGTTAAGAGTCAGCAAGATGGCGTCGACGCTCTTGGCAGTCTCCAGCATTTCCTCGATCGTGATCTTGGGATCACCGCCATGCGCGATGACGTCATAGGTCTCCCTGGCGCGGGCCATCACGGCCTCGGGCAACGGCCAAGTGATCAGGATTTTCTTCTTCATTTTTGCTAGAGCTCCCAGATTTCCGACTTTCGTAGGATAACGCTTCTGCCCCACTCGACTGGTCCTGACAAGGGCGAAGGTAGCGCGACGGCTTACCCCGCAGTGCGGCAATTAAGAAATCAGTAACCATGTGAGGCGCAGAGTCGCTCAGGCCCCAAGGGCCGGATCTGGTTTGGCCAACGGGAATTCGGCGATCCCTCATGCGGCGTCCCACGCTCAGAGTCGTTGTGTTTGTTACCGCCACCTTGGCGGGCGCAAAGATATGGACGCAGGACCGCTTCCATCAATCCATCTACGATGACGCCTTGATTGCAGCCTACCAGGACAAGGCCGTGTCCACTTGCCAGCGGGAACTGAAACGGAACTGGGCACGCCTCGGGGACGTGAGGTTGTCACCGCTAGGTATCAGGATCGGCAATCCCAATACCTCGGTCGCCTTGTGGGATTTCGATAATCCGCTTTGGAATGTGCGTTATCGCCATCCACAGCTCTTGCTAAGCGCAGAGCCGCAAGGCGAAGTTGGATGTGCATTCGACATCGTGGCAGGACTTGCCGATATCAACGTGACGCCGCGCTAGCCGAGCGACACAGGTTTTCGAGCACCACCGATCAGGTGCGCTCGCCGGCAATCGCAATCTGCGTCATGAACAGATGGTCGTAGCGGCCGCCGGTCAGGCGCGAGAGCATCTGGGTGCGCTCACTAAACGGTGTGACGGGTCCCATCCAGGCAATGCGGAATCCCGCATCCTCAAACATTTGCCCAAACGTCGTTGGCGTGAACCAGCGCAAATGCGTGCGGTCAAAGACGCCGCGGTCGGTCAGATTGAAACGGCCCAGAGCAATCTCCCGCACCACGCGCCAATGCGAAATATTGGGAGAGCTTGCCATGACGATCCCGCCCTGACGAACAAAGCGCGAAACGCGCTTCAACATGCGCCGCGGCTCCACCAGATGCTCAAGCACCTCCGAAAGGATCAGCACGTCGAAGGCTGCCGGCTGCCAGGGAAATTCCAAGGTCTCGACATTGCCGGTCACGACCTCGGTCAAAACCTTGCGAGCTTCCTCGGCAGCGGACTCAAAAAGTTCAACGCCGACGTAGCGACCACAACGGCCTTGCGCCAATGCGAGGGCGCCCGTCGCTCCGGTGCCGCAGCCAATCTCTAGGATTGCGGCAGTAGGATCATGAGGCAATCGCCGGACAAAGTCCGACCGCGCGCCTGAAAAGTAGGAATTCGGTTTTTGGGCGTAGAACGAGCTGAAGCTGTTCACGGTCCCCGCCGTCTCAATCGACACACCATCCTCCACGGAACGCTGGCACTCACGCTTCTGCTTAGCATCCAATTCTTGAAGAGCACGCTAACGAAAGCCGAGAGATCCGCACAAGCACCCGATCGATGCATCCCTCCCCTGTCGAATTCAAGAGGTCGCAGGGCGAACCTTAATCCGAAATTAACCTTCCCGCGTCATTGCTAGTCACTGGTGCAAACCGTCGGGTTGCGGCGGTTGGTACGCGTATCATTTGCTGACGAGCCCATTGTCTTGCGTAGATTGCTCGCCATAGTTCCTGCCCGCGTTTCGGCCGCTGTCCTTTGTTCAGCGCTGCTGGCGGGAGCATGCGCATCACCTGACATCATCAGTGGACCACAGTTTCTCACGCGAGAGGGCAGCACCGCACTTCAGCGGGTCTATCGCCTTGGCATCGGCGACAAACTGAAGGTGACTGTGTTTGGCGAGGACAGCCTCAGCGGCGCAACCGAGGTCAATGCCTTGGGGCAAGTATCGTTGCCGCTTATCGGCGACATGCCTGCCAAAGGTCTTGCTCTTCAAGAACTCAAGGATGCGATCGCCCGACGCCTGGCTGACGGCTACATAAAAAATCCCAAAGTCACGGTAGAAATGACCAATTACCGCCCGATCTACGTCCACGGCGAGGTCAAGAACGGCGGCGAATTCCAGTTCAAGAACGGCGTGTCGTTGCGTGATGCCGTAGCCATGGCTGGCGGCTATACTTACCGCGCGGACCAGAGCTACATTTACATCGGCCGCGAAGGCGAAGCCGACGTCGCTGTGCGCATGCCCACCGACGTACCAGTTCTCCCCGGCGACAATATCCGCATTCCAGAAAGGTTCTTCTGATGCGGCGGCCCGCACCCAGCTGAGGCCGCATGGCGCAACAATGCACCGGTCGCGGTTCTCTTCTCGCGCGTCTCGTTCGAAGTGCGCGCGCGCTGGTTTGCGCCTTGCCGATGCGAGCGTTGCTAATGCTTGCCGTGTCCACGTCCGCCCGCGCCGGCGATCTGGATATTGACGACCGAGACGGATTGAACACCACCACCATTGCCAAACAAGAGCGCGACAAAGAGTGGCTTGAATACAAAGCCTACGGCGCCCAGACCGTCGCAGGACAGAATCGCAACTTCGCAAAGCCCGATGGCTTGCGGGTGGGGAACAACGTGGTCATGCCCGAAGTGGGCGCGCTCGTTACGTATGACGACAATATCTACGCCTCAGACGAGGACAAGGTCGGTGACATACGTACCGACCTCACCCCTTCGGTCAAATTCCGCTCGGAGTTGCCCCGCCACGTTCTGGATTTGTCGCTCGACGGCAAGATCGTAAACTACCTTGAGAATACCGATCAGGATTACGCCAACGTCAGGGCTCGTGTCGGAGGCGCGCTGCAGTTCGATCACGCCCATACGTTGTCGGCGACAGTTCTTTCGTCTTTGGATCACGAGGAACGCACTAGCCCGTCGTATCCCTTCTCCGCCCAGGACCCGCAACAAGTCTGGTACAATATGGGCGCTGTGGGTATCACGCGCGATGTTGGCCGCCTGTACGGGACGATATCCGCTGCGGCGCAAAGTTGGGACTTTGCAAATAACGTCGCCAGCGATGGCAGCACGCTGGATATGGCCTACCGAGACACACGGGCCTACAGCACCTCGTTGCGGGTCGGCTATCGAATTTCACCCGGCTTCGATTTCGTAACGAAGCTTCGCGGAATCAAAATCTGGAATCGGGGCGATGAAACCAGCAACCAGAGTTCGCTCGGATACGAAGCCCTTGCGGGCCTCGCGTTCGAGACAAACCCGTTATTGCGGTGGCGGATCATGGGCGGCTTCGGGGTCCGCGACTATGAGCAAGCTGGTATCGCAACGCTGAACACCAGCCTTCTCGAAGCAGAGGTCGAATGGTTGCCGACCCAACGATTAACAATTTATGGCACCGTGATGCGTCGTCTCAACGACATCGGCGGACCTGACGGCTCAAGCCTTTTGCAGACGGGTGTGAGCCTTCGCGCCGATTACGAGATCTATCACAATCTGGTGCTGAACCTCGGCGCATCGGTGCGAGACGACCAATCGTTGGCAGACGGAACCTCCGAACTCGTCTACGGAGGCAGCATAGGGCTCGAATACTACCTTAATAAAAACTGGCTGTTCACCTTTACGTATCAACATGACGTCAGAGAGTCGGATAGCGAATCGCGAAACATGCACCGCAACCGGTTCATGGTCGGGGCGAAGCTGCGATTCTAGGACGTTGTATGGAAGACAGAGAAGAAGACCTCGAGGGCGAGAAGTCCGGCGGCGGGGCCATGAGCCTCGAACGCGCGATTTCTGCTGTCCGCAAAAGGTTGAAGCTCGTCATCGCCATTCCGGTTGTATTGGCTGTCACATCGGCGCTCATTACTCTATCGCTCCCCAACCGCTATGACGCCTCGGCACTGGTGCAGATCGACCCGCGTCAGAAGCTCATCAGCAACATGGACAGCGTCGTCACCGATCTTAAGGGCGATGTGCCCACGGTTGAGAGCGAGGTGGAGGTCATTCGTTCCCGGCCCGTCATACTTTCGGTGATCGAAACGCTGGGTCTGAGGAACGATCCTGAATTCAACCGAGCCTCGAAACTGGAAGAGCTATTTTCGTGGTGGGGCCTTGCCAAGGAAGACGCCTCGGCCAACCCCGACCGCCCTGCACAGCTCGCGCGCGACCAGATCGCAGAGGTCCTCAATCCGCAAAGGCCCGGCACAAGCGTTCCGGAGCGGGATGAGGTTGCAGTTGCATTTGCAGAACGTCTGAAGGTAGTGCGCGTGCGCACGACCTTGCTCATCGACATCCGCTTCTCCGCTTCCGATGCCACCAAGGCGGCGCTGATCGCCAATACCATCGCTGAGACCTATCTGCGCCAGCAGATAGAGGTCAAACGCCGCGCCAACGCCTCTGCCACCGAAATTCTCGAAGCCAAGATCGAAAAGATGCGTGGCAAGGTGACAGAGGCGGAGCGGAACGTCGAACAATGGAAGGCCCGCAACAACATCTTCGATTCCGAAGGCCAGATCCTGTCTGAAAAGCAACTCGCCCGCTTGATGGAGCAATCCGTCAACGCTCGTAACGCAACGACCGAAGCCAAGGCCAAGTACGAGCAGGCCCAGAAGCTCGCACGCATGGGCGACACCGGGACCGCGCTGGCCGAGGTCTTGAAAAGTCCTACGGTGCAGGCGCTCAAAGATCAACTTGCCACCGCCAATCGCAAGGCGGCCGAGCTGGCGACGCGCTACGGTCCCAAGCATCCTGAAATGATCAAGATCCGCGCGGAGGTTGCTGAAGCGCAGGCCCAGCTCGACGCGGAAATCGCGCGCCTCGTCGAGAACCTGAAAAACGATTACGAAGTCGCGGACGCGCACGAGCGCCATCTGGCACAAAGCATCGCGCAGATGAAAGAGCAGCAGATCGACACTAAAGACGCCGGCGTCGAACTTCTGGAGTTGCAGCGCGAAGCGGATAGCTCAAAACAAATGTTTGAGGCCCTGCTGACGCGCTACAAGCAGACCAGCGGCACACAAGACTTCCAGCTTCCCGACGCACACATCGTGGAAAGAGCCGACATTCCTCTGTTTCCTGCCTCTCCCAAGCGCAAACAAATTGTGATTTTGGCAACGATTGCGGGCCTTGTCATGAGCATGGGATTTGCCGTTCTTCTTGAACTCATGGCCCCTGGCGTGAGCCGTCCAGAGGATGTGAAGCGCGCGCTCGCATACGAACATCTATCTTCGATGCCAGCCATTCGAGGCGAGGGCGACGACAATGTCTCCGCTGAGAAAGCCGTACGTTTGATCGTTGCCGATCCAGCCAGCGTCTACGCCGATGGGATCCGTGGCGCGCGGCGTGAACTGGATGCGCGTCGGAGAATGCCTGGCCCGCGCGTCATTCTGGTGGCTTCCGCATTACCCAACGAAGGCGCCGAAACGATTGCCTCAAACCTTGCTCATCACTATGCCTTGACGGGAACCCGCGTATTGCTGGCCGACGTTGACGCTCGGCGTCAGCCGCTCACGCGCCAACTTGCCCCGCAACGCATGATGGGATTTGCCGATCAGCTGATCATGAACCGGCCAGTTGAGGCTGCGGTTTTGCGCGATACTTTAACGGGTCTTCATTTTCTTCCTGCCGCTGGCGACGCGCCGTTGTCTCGCTCGGTCCCGGAAATTCTGGCAAGTCCGATAACCGCGGCGGCACTTGCCCGCCTCAAGACGCGCTTTGAAGTGATCGTTCTGTCGGCGCCACCCCTTCTGCCTGTCAGCGATGGACGCATTCTGGCCGACTACGCAGACCAGATCGTGTTCGTCATGACGTGGCAGAAAACCCCGAAGGCCCTTGCGAAAAAGGCCCTGCAGACCCTTGGCCCGAACGGCATAAAAATGGCCGGCGTGGTGCTCAGTGAAGTCTACGACGACAGCGATCGGCACTATCTCACGATGCTGGCACAAGCCTCATCAGCGCCGACGAGACGCTCGCGCAGCGCGGCGTGAGCGCTCAATTTTTCGTTGAACAACGACCACGTCCAATCGCGAGCCGTGCCACCTGCTTCCCCCATTGTGGCAACAATTATGACAAACGGAATTCTTCTCTCTTCAGTCAAAATTTAGACAGTTGAGGTTAGATGGCACAAAGGAGCCGGGGCAGAGTCGACCCTCGGCCAAATAGTTTGCATGACCATACAGGTAAGCGAATGAGCACTAAAGCGTCTGCAATGACGGAAACAACCGTCAGCGAACCTAAAGCCAAGGACATGATGCGCCGCCGTTTGTCGCGCAACGTGGCCGCGGACGTTGTCGCTATCGGCGACATTCTTGCCATGGTTTTAGGCGGACTCCTGCCGGCGCTCATTTATGCAATCGTCGGTCACATCAAGATTGACCAGGTGTTGGTGCTGCAGTCCGTGCTTGTCGCCGGTTTCATAACGCACCTATGCCTGCGCTTTCGCGGCATGTACGACACCACCCGCATGGATATGTTCAAACAGGATCCGTTCGAACTATTCATCGGTGTCATCTGCGGCATGATCGGCGTGCTGGGCATCGGCCTGCCGCTGGCACTGCGCAACATGCACATCGTCGTGTGGTACGCTGCCTGGTTATCGGCAAGCTTCTCGCTCACTCTCTATTGCCGCATCATTGCCCGCAAGATTCTCGCGAAGCTCGCCGCCGACGGTCGTTTCGACCAGCGCGTCGCGGTGTTCGGCGCCGGCCAGATCGCTCGCCGCGTTCATGATCATCTCAAGTCTCCGGGCCTCGGCGTCTACTTTGCCGGCGTCTATGACGACCGTGCCGGTGAAGACCGCTTGAACCCGGAAGGCCTCGAAGTCGCCGGAAAGCTGGAAGACCTCGTCACCACCTGCCGCGAAGGCAAGATCGACCGCATCATCGTCGCCCTGCCGCAGACGGCAGATCAGCGCATCTCGACCATCGTCAAGAAATTCGCCACGCTGCCGGTCTCAACCCACATCGTAACGCACATCTCTTCGGATCTTGTCGACAACGACATCGCCCACAAAGTCTCGAACCTCGGCCCCGTTGGCCTCCTCGACGTAAAAAAAAACGTCTGAGTGGCTGGTCACCAATCGTCAAGAGAATTGAAGACATCGTTATCGGCAGCTTGATGCTTGCCATCAGCCTTCCGCTCTGGCCGCTGATCGCACTCGCCATCAAGATCGAAAGCCCCGGACCCGCCATCTTCTCTCAGCGCCGTCGCGGCCGCTTCATGCGCGAATTCCGCATGCTAAAGTTCCGCTCCATGCGCGTACTTGAGGACGGAAGCGCCGTGCGTCAGGCCACTCCGGGCGATGCGCGCATCACCCGCGTTGGGCGCATTCTTCGCCGCACCAGCCTCGATGAGATTCCGCAGCTATTGAACGTTCTTCGCGGTGAGATGTCCCTCGTCGGCCCGCGCCCACACGCGCTCGTCCACGACGAAGAGTTCTCTCGCCTGCTTGAGCTTTATCCAGATCGTCATCAGATGAAACCCGGAATGACAGGTTTGGCACAGGTGACTGGACTTAGAGGATCAACGGCCAAGCCCGGCTCCATCGAAGCACGGGTGGAAGCTGATCTCGCCTACATCAAGAACTGGTCCGTGGCACTCGACTTAGGCATCCTGAGGCGCACCATCGCGGCGATGATCGCAGGAACGAACGCCGATTAGGCGGACTCGTGAAGAGGTTTTGGTTGTAAGCGGCGATGAAGAGCAAGATCAAAAGAGCACCCTGGCCGGTCCTGCTGCTGATTGCTTCGTTCCTTTGCCCGACGGAGCTGTCTCTCTACATCGCCGGACTGCGCTTTCCGCCGCATCGTGTCGCGCTCTTCATCCTGTTCCCGATTGCGATCATGCGCCTGGCCTCGCAAAACGGCCTCAAGGTGCGCGGCTTCGATATCTTTTTTATCCTGTTCAACGTCTGGACCGTCGCGATTTACATGTATCACGAGGGCGGTCAGCCCGGCCTTGTCTATGGCGGCTCTCAGGCGCTGGAAAGCCTCGGCGGTTATCTGGTTGCGCGAGCATGGATCCGCAACGAAATGGAGCTGCGCGCCACTCTGAAAGCCCTCGGCTGGGCAATTTTCATTGCGGCCATGATTGCCCTCCCCGAAACGCTTTTCGGACAGATCTTTACGCACAACATCCTGCACCAACTGACGGGCTACTATCACCCGATCGGTGTGGAACAGCGCCTCGGTCTCACGCGCGCTTACGGCGTTTTCGATCACCCCATCCACTACGGAACCTTCTGCGCGACGATGGCTGCAATGTTCTGGTTTGCGGAACGCACCACGGCTGCCCGGTTCAAAAAGGCCGGCCTGCTTGCGGCGGCCACTGTGCTTGGACTTTCCTCTGCTCCGCTTCTGTGCTTGGGCCTGCAGGGTGGCATGTTGGCCTGGGATAAAATTACGCGCGGATTCAAGGCGCGCGCCAAGATCACTTTGTTGATCATCGTCGGCCTCTACATCGGCGCATCCCTGGTTTCCACTCGCGGCCCCATCGCGATCATCGCCACAGGCATGACGCTCGATCCGTGGACAGGTTTCTATCGCCTGCAGATCTGGGAAAACGGGATGAACAATGTCTGGATGTACCCATTGACGGGCCTTGGCCTCGGCGAATGGGAACGCCCAGATTGGATGTTCTCCTCCACCATCGACGCCTTCTGGCTGGTGATCATGATCCGCACCGGTCTGCCGGCACTTCTTCTTCTTGTTATCGCCCTGACCCTCCTCTTCCGGGCGGTCAACAAGCGCGGCCTCAAGTCCAAAGATCCCATGCTTCGCAACATGGCGCGCGGGTGGACGATGTCTCTAATCGCATTGTCGATGGTCGCAACAACGGTGCATTTGTGGAACGTGCCGTTCACGTTCTTCTTCTTCTTCCTCGGCACTGCTGGTTGGATTGCAGATCCTGTCAGGGTTCGCGCAAAGGCGAAAAAGCCCGCAACCTCAAAGCAAGATGCCATGCTGGGCTTCCCGGCGCCTGCCCCGGGCGGTCTGGCCGCCCCATATCCGCCGCGGCCCATGATGCCCCACGGCGCGTATGCATAACGTGCGGGCCCTGCACACGAACCCACGAACGACTTCTATGTTGCGTTTTTCTTGGGTCTGAGAGGCGGCTAGGCGGCTGTCCGCTGTTGATTGAGAGGGTCCATATCCAGCTCTGACACGAGGCCTTCGAGCGCATCTTGGAGAGCGCTCGCCTTGGCGTCCCAGCCCTCTGTCGCAACCCGAGCACGCGCTTTGTCCGCGTCATAGCGCTGCTCATACGCGTTCCGGATGGCCTTCGCGAAAGCGCTCGGCCCCTGCGCAACGTGCACCAGATCGCGGTATTTTTCGAGTGCCGGGAAGTCAGTTGTCACAACCGGACGGCCGACGGCAAGGTACTCCTTGAGCTTGATCGGATTGCACGCTTTGATCCACTCGCTGTTGTTCCACGGCATGATCAAAACGTCCATCGCGGCCATGTAGCTGGCGATCGCATCATAGGGCCTGCGCCCGAGCAGCTTGACGTTCGGCAAATCGCACCAGCCCTCGGGAAGGGAGCACCCTCCGATCAAAGCAAACTCGAACTCCGGCAAACGACGCGCTGTGCTGACAAACAGTGGCGGATCGAAGGTGTGCGCATCGATCCCCCCGATAAATCCAACGCGCGGCCTTCTCATGAATGCGACATCAGCCGGACCCGGTGCACGCGAGCGACCGGCCGTAACGAACGTTTCCAGATCCACGCCGTGCGTCACGAGAAGCTGCCGCTTCACTTCGCCTTGCTCTTGCGCCATCAGCTCGGGATTGCAGTAAACCACAAGATCCGCCTCTGCTTTGAGCTTGGCGATCTGCGCTCCGACGATCTGCGGATCGGCTTCAGGAAAGGCCTCAAAGCGATCCGTGCGCTGGAGCACAAGCGCTGCGTGAGAAATTTCGTCAGCCAAGGTCGCACCAGCAGGGCAATGGATCCAAAGCAACGGCCGGTGAATTCCTGCCCGAGTGGCGGCGAGCTTGATTTGCGGCGCAAGAGCCCATCGCGTCAGCTTTTCGCCCGACGGCCCGGGTGCCGAAAACGGCGAAAAGACCCAGAAGTTGTCTTCGACGTGCACGAGACCCCGCGCAAGGCTCTTCAGTTTACGGCCAATGCGGCTTGCAAACTGACTTTTCTCCTTTAACGACGGCATACGGACGGCAATGGAATTCACGAATAGGACCGGACGATTCTTCGCCAGCCGCCGCATGATCTGGAAATCGAAGTGGCCGCGATTGTGGTACCACCAATCTTCCCCACCGATGCAAATGATGCCGTCGAAGCCGGTTTGCGCCTTCGTAACGTCCGCCATGTCAACTCTCGCCCTGTCTGCGCGCCACCCGCGCGAATTCGAGGGCCGATTGTGCACGAGCTCTCGTTAATCTCGCGTTAGTTTTTGCATTCGCGGACCATCGTTAATCGAGGGTTAGCATCCGCAAACTATCTTTGGGACGTCCGTTCGTTAGCTTGCGAGTTGCGTTGCCATGTGTCGCGTCGTTCCGACCACGAATATCGACCTCTCGATCATTGTCGTCAGCTACAATACCCGCGCGCTGACCGAGGCGGCCCTGACCTCAGTCCTCGCGCAAACGAAGTCCGTGCGCTACGAGGTGATCTGCGTCGACAATGCGTCGAGCGACGGCTCGGCCGACATGATCGAATTCCATCCGATCAACGCTGACCTCATCCGGCTTTCCGAGAACATCGGATTTGCGCAGGCCAACACGCTCGCAGCGCGGCGCGCCAAGGGGCGCTACATTCTTTTGCTTAATCCCGATACCGTCGTGCTTGATCGTGCCATCGACAAGCTGGTGGATTTCGCGCGCACCTATCCGACCGCCCGCATCTGGGGCGGACGAACGTTGTTCGCCGACGGACGCCTCAATCCATCGTCGTGCTGGAAGCGCATGACGCCTTGGAACCTCTTTTGCCGTGCGTCGGGACTCACCGCGATCCTTTCGCGCTTCGAGGCGTTCAACGGGGAATCGTATGGCCGCTGGCCGCGCCATCACGTCCGCGAGGTGGACATCGTATCGGGGTGCTTCTTCCTGATCGAACGCGAGTTGTGGGCTGGCCTTGGCGGATTCGATCCTATTTTCTTCATGTACGGCGAGGAAGCCGACTTGTGCCTGCGCGCCAAGGCATTCCTTGCCCAGCCGCTTGTCACACCCGGGGCAACGATCATCCATCACGGCGGGGCATCGGAGACGGCGCGCGCTGACAAGATGGTGCGCTTGCTTGCAGCAAAGGCGACGCTGATCAATCGCCATTGGTCGCGCGCAATGGCCCCCGTTGGCCGCGCACTACTCGCAGCTTGGCCCGCGTCGCGTGCGGTTGCCACAACTATGATCGCCAGCCTGACGGGTTCCGCATCGGCCAAAATGTCTTCTGCTGCCTGGCGCGAGATCTGGGCCCGGCGCGCAGAGTGGCGGCATGGATATGAAGCTCCGCGCATGGCAGAGGGAAAACTCCCTGCCCTCATCCGGCACTCACCGCGAGGCCGCGCATGAATTTGCCGACCTCAAGCCGGTCTTGTGAGCTTCCTGCGCGCGTCGTGCGGCCGGAATCCGACGCATCGACGTGTGGCGAGCCCCGCTACGCAATCGCAACTCTGGTTTCCAATCGCGCACAATACGACGACATGCGCGCCTCGTTCAAAGCGCACGGCTTTGCTGACGGGTTCAGCGAATATCTGTTTATCGACAACACCGGCTCACGCCAGACAGACGCTTATCGCGGGCTCAACGCGCTGCTCAACGCCGCGCGAGCGCCCATCGTCATCCTTTGCCACCAAGACGTGCGTCTGTTGAGCGATGGCCGCCATGCTCTGGACGAACGCCTTGCCGAGCTTACGCGCATAGACCCCGATTGGGCCGTTGCAGGCAATGCGGGCGGAGTGGCACCGGGCCAGCTGGCCCTGCGCATCTCAGATCCGCACGGGCGCGATGTCCGGGTCGGCGATCTGCCCGCGCGTGTTGCCACTCTCGATGAGAACTTCATCGTCGTGCGCCGCGATGCACGCATAGGCTTTTCCCACGACCTTTCAGGCTTTCATTTTTACGGCGCAGACATCTGCCTGCACGCATCCCAAATGGGCTACTCGACCTACGTCATTGATTTCCATCTGGAGCATCTGTCTGCAGGAAAGAAGGGCACAGACTTCGGCAGCATGGAGCTGGCATTCCAGAGCAAGTGGGACCGCGCATTATCGGCACGCTGGTTGCAGACGACCTGCGCTCTGATGCGTCTGTCGGGCGCGCCCGGCGCAAATCTCATCAGCCGCCTTACAAGCAAACCGGTTTCGAAGATCGTCCGCCGCCTACCATCGGCCCGCGGCTGGTCGCGGACACGTCAAAGCCCCGTATGAGCGCGATTACCGCACGCCACCCGGCGCCGCCCTCGCAGGATCCCACGCCCTCGCCGTTCGAAGCGAAGCCAACGGCAGCGAAAATCGGCGCGCAAGGCATATTGCTGTTTGCTGGTTTCGGCATGGGACAGCTTTTGTCTTTCGCGCGCAACGCCATCCTCGGTCACACACTCTCGCCGCGCGACTTCGGCATTGCAGCCTCGATCACACTGCTTTTGCAGTTGCTGGAAATGCTTTCCGACGTTGGGCACGACCGGTTGATCGTGCAGGCCGCCGACGGTGACCGCGACGACTTTGTGGCCACAACGCACGCGATCCTGCTCGCGCGCGGGATGACGCTCGCACTCTTGCTTTATGTGATCTCTCCCTACGCGGCCGCATTCTTTGCCGTTCCCGAGGCACAAGGGGCCTTCGCGCTGATTGCGCTCGTTCCCTTAATCAAGGGACTTATGCATATGGACTGCAGGCGCGCTCAGCGCCGTCTGGACAATCGTCCACAACTGCTCGTGGAAGTCGCTCCGCAGGCTCTGGCACTGGCTGCAACGCTGCCTGTCCTGAAACTCTATCCCGGTTTTGAAGCGGTGGTCGTGCTGTCGCTCATTCAGGCTTCTTCCAGCGTCGTGGTCGCACGCCTCTTGGCCAGAACGCCCTACCGCCTCGCGTTTTGCGAAGACGTCGTGAAGCGGCTGTTGCGGTTCGGTTGGCCGATCATGCTCAGCGCCTTGCCGCTCATCGCGGTCTATCAAGGCGACCGAGCGATCGTCGGTCATTTGGCCGGAATCGAAGCGCTTGCCGCCTACTCCGCCGCCTTCATGATCACCATGGTGCCTGGACTTGTCGCCGCGCGCGCGGGCCACGCGTTGATGCTTCCCGTCTTTGCCTCAGTTTTGCGCCAGAAGGACCAGCTGCAGCGTAGCTTCGCCACCATGGCCGAGGCCACGACCATTCTCGCTTCGGTCTACCTCGGCGTGTTCATCATCGCAGGTGGCAGTTTGCTCACCCTCGCCTTCGGCCCTTCATACCAGGGGCTGAATACCGTCGTGACCTGGCTTGCAGGGATGTGGGCAATGCGCATGTTACAAGCCGTCCCTGGCATGGCGCTCATGGCGGCTGGCGATACCAGGCCATTCCTAATTGCCGGATTGATCCGCGCATCTGTGCTGCCTTTTGTATTCTACTGCGCCGCGCATGGCGCATCCTTGAGCGAAATCGCAGCCATTGGATGCGTCGGAGAGACGTTGTCGCTGCTGTACGTAACTTTGCGCTTGGAGCGGCTCGAAAGCGGCCTCAGCCTGATTCTCTTTTCGCGTTCAGCCTTCCTGGTGCCAACAGCAATTGCCGCGCTTCTCACTGCGCAGACCTTAGGGTCCAATCCAGTTTGGGTGCTGATTTGCGCGGCCGCTATGGGGATGGCGTTGATGGCGGCCGGATCGGCCGTGATGCCGAGCATTCGGGCACTCGTTCGCCGCGCGATGGCTGCCCAGTCCCTGATCGCCGAAATCTGAAGCTTGGCTTTGTCTCAGCCTCCGCACTATGCGCGCGGGGGTTTCAAGTCGTCGCGAGTGCTGAGCCATCAGCCTTCATTGTGCGCTAAAGCACAGAGCCCTGCACCAGCCGCGGCAACGAAAGAAATGTCGGTATGTCGCAGGCTTTACCTGACGGGATGTGGGGCGGAGCGCGGCGCAATCTTGCTGGGATCCGAAAGTGCCAAGTCATAGGCGGACAACAATCGCGCACGTTCGTTTTCCCACTTGAGAAGCTGACGTGCACGAACGCTGCCTTCTTCGCTCAATGCGCCCGCGAGATCTTTGTCGTCGAAAAGGCGAGCCATTTGGGCAGCCAGAATCTTTGGATCGTTGTCGCCTGCGTAGAGCGCAGCATCACCGGAGGCCTTCTTGCCCTCGATGAGATCGAACGAGACGAACGGGATGCCGAGACTCATGTACTCAAACACCTTGTTCATCGAAATCTTGTCGTTGTAGCTGTTCTTGGGATCGGGAATGACACCGATGTCGAATGTGGAGAACGCCTTTAGCAACGACTCGCCGGAAAGAAAGCCCGTGAAGGTGATGTAGTCGGACAGTCCTTTATCGCGCGCCATCTTCTGTAGAGCCGGCAGCTCGGTGCCAGAGCCTACGATGGCGCATTGGATGTCCTGACGGCCTTTTGTGTGCACCAAATCAACCATCGCTTCGATCAACAGATCGACGCCATCCTGCGCCCCCATGATCCCGACGTAGCCTGCCAAATATTTGCGGCCGTTCTTGAGATCGACGTTGGGCTCCACGCGCTTGAAGCGTTTCAGGTCAGGCACGGAACGCACAATAAACACGCGGTCCGCGCTCATGCCACCACGCGAAATCGCGATCTCCTTGAATGTCTGGTTGGTGGCGATCGAAACGTCAGCCGTCTTGAACGTCAGCCGCTCCAACCACAACAGCAGCTTATGGAATTTGCCGGTCTTGTTGAATTTGGCTTCGAACAGTTCCGGGTTGATGTCGTGATGATCGAAGACGAAGCGCTTGCCGAACAGGTACTTCCAGAAACCGGCGATCAGAAAGAGCAAATCGGGCGGGTTGCACGCCTGAACGACATCGAACCCGACCCTCCAATAAGCCTTCACCGACAAAGCGAATTCCCACGCCAGCGCCCATGAGTATTCGAGCGCATAGCCCAGCGCACCGTCGGCCTCGATGGGCAACGGATGGCGGAAGATGTGGATGCCTTCGAGAACTTCATAAGGTTGCGTGTACTTGCCGCCCTTGGGGCAAACGACCGACACGGTGTAGCCCGCTTCCTGGAGCGTACGCGCCTCTTGCCATACACGACGGTCGAGAGGAACCGTCAGGTTCTCCACGATGATGAGAATGCCTGCCTTACGCGACACAGACTGAACTCCACCCACAATTTCCTATCCCCTGAGGTGTGAGTTTGCCTGTGACAGGTAAACGAACCTTGCCAAACAAAGATCAACAATACCAATGATTTGTATCAATTCGAGACAGTGCGCTGCCTTGCATTGCGCTCAGATATCTGAGATAAAGGAAAGTATTGATAAAGTCTTAATCCGGTCGTTCCAGTTTGAGGTAACGCGTACCGTGTTCAAGTTTTCAAAGCTCATTCCCCAACGCCCGCAGATCGACCTGGAAACGATACGCGAGACGCTTCTTTATATTGAGAGCGATTGCGAGGGTTGCGAAGGTCTAGAGCGTGTTGCGGCCGCAATTGCTCAAACGATCCGCGAAATCGATCAAGTGAGCGCCGCCGGCAAACAGCGCGGGAAGACTGAAGTAGTCTCAACCACCTTCATGCCTGCCGGACTGTAAGCGAAGAATTCCAGGAGGACCAAACCAAAAGCGGCGGGCTATGTACCCGCCGCTTTCAGTTTGTGCGATTGGGGGACCGCTAGAACTTCATCTTTACGCCGCCGTAGATGGCGAAGGGTTGCGCTGGCGTGATGCTGCGCGGATCCGTCAGCGTCAGGCCCTGAGGCTCAGCCGCTTCGGTTGCTTCAGCCGTGTCGTAGAACGTTCCGAACAAACCGTAACGGCGATCGAACGCATTCTTGATCAAACCATAGATCTGCACATTCTCGCTGACATCATAAGACGTGTTGAGATCGACGCGGGTGTAACCTGCCAGCTTGGCATTGTTGTTGGCTTCGTCACCGAAGAAATACTGGCCTGAGACCGCGACAAGATCCGAGCCGAACTTCCATTGTGGCGTGAGCCAATATTGGAAGCCTGCCTTGAAGCGATTTTTCGGAATGCCGGGCAAGTTGTCACCTGCGCTCACGAAGTTGCAATTGACGTCATCGTCTTCGTCGGTGCCGGGGCACGGCTCAGCGCCTGGCGTGTTTGGCGCCGGGAGGATCAGGTTGGTCTCGAAAGTCGCGTCCACGTAGGCATACGATGCGTAGGCCGAGAACCGCTCGTTCTGATAACCGACGGCCGCCTCGACGCCCTGACGCAGCGTATCGCCCGCATTTAGGAAGTAACCCCGGCCGGTCGTGGTTGCAGCGACGTTCAAGATGTCATCGGTATTCAAAGTATGGAAGTAGCCCAGGCTCCAAGTCAGCCGCTGCCCATCCCATGACTTGTGTTCGCCGCGCAGGCCCGCTTCCCAGGTTCTCGAAACAACCTGATTCAAAGGCGGGTCGTCGGTCAGGAAGCTTTCGATCAGACACGGGTTTTCTGGTTCTGCGCAACCAAGTTCGGCAGCAGTCGGCGCTCGATTGGCTTCCGAATAGCTTCCATAGACCGAGACGCCGTAGCCGAGTTTGTACGTCGCGCCCGCCATCGGATTGAAGCGGTCGTACTTGTTGGTGGTGTTCAGCTCCGGGAAGTCCCCGGTCAGATCGGTGAGCTTGATGGTCGCGTTATTGTAGCGTCCGCCCACTGTCACTGCGAGAGCGTCGGTAACATCAAGGGTGTTGGAGAAATAAATACCGTAATAATCGTTCTCTGAAGTCAGATCACGCGGCAGCAGATCGTCAGGCCCCCCGACGACAATCCCCGAACCGGTGACAACGAAGCGGTCTCCCACAGTCCCCAATTCAGACGATGTCTGGTAGCTCACCTTGCCGTGATCGTAGCTGACGCCGACGAGGAATTGATTGGGCCGGTCAAAAATCCGGGCCCTCTCCACGAGCTGTGCGCTGCCGCCATAACTTTCCGCGTCCTGCGTAATGCGCTCGAGTGACCCGAGAGGACTCGACACGTCATCCTCTGTGACGAAGTTCCCGTTGCTGTCCGTGACACGTTCTTCGGGAGCATCATCGCCGGGCAAGCACAGGAAACCAGCGTTGGCGGGATCCTCGCATTCGCCGACTTCGGTCAAATTTCCGTCGAGCACATTCTGCTTGAACTTACGATAGTAGGTCAGGCCCGAGAACGACAGCGTATCGGTCACCTGCACACTGCCGCGAAGCGAGGGCATCAGCACTTCGTATTCCGTGTCCTGCGGACTGGTGAAGGTGCGACTCCAATCCATAGCAAGCAGCTCTACCGGCGCGGCCGTCACGACACCGGCGTCACTCTTTGCGCCGTTGAAGCTGAAATGCAGCTCCGCTACGTCGTTCTTGAAGCCGAGGTCGGTGTACATGCGCTTGATCTGCGCCTCCGAGAAGTCTCGGAAACCATCCTCGGCAAGATACTCGCCAGCCGCGTAAGCGGAGAAGTTGCCACTGCGGGCACCCGCTTCAGCTGAGATCTGGCGGCGGCCGAAGGAGCCACCCATCACGTCGATCGTAGCGCCCTGGTACTGGAACCCATCCTTCATGGTGATGGAGATTGCGCCGCCGATGGCGTTCAAACCAAACACGGGGTTGGCGCCGACAACTGCGATGTCGCTGATAGCAATCGCTGGCAGCGCGTCGAGGTTGACCGTGTCGCCGAACGCTTCGTTGATACGAATACCGTTCATATAGACCGCAAGGGCCTGCGAGCGTCCGCCGATGGGCGAGGCGTCAAAGCCGCGATAAGAAACGTCGGTGCGGAAGCTGCTGCCCGCAGTGTCAGACAGGATAATGCCGGGCACCTGCTGCTGAAGCGTGTTTTGGACCTGACCGGACCCTTCACGCATGATCTGCGCGCCTGAAATTGTGCTGACCGCGCCGGGCACCTTCTCAAGCGGAATTTCGCTGCCGGCCAACGGCGACATCTTTACCGGCGTATTCTCCGGCGACGGGCCCCCCGCAGGTGTCGGCAACGTAACTTGTTGAGGCGCCTCTTCCTGAGCAACGACGGGTGACGGCGGCGGCGATGCCGGGGCAGCAGCAGGCTTCGGTTTGGCTTTGGGCTGAGGCGCGGCCGCGACCGGGGTTGGCGCCGGCTTCTTCTTGGTGACGATCTCCGGCGGCTTTTCCTCAGGCGGTTTGGTTTCCGGGTTCGGCTGCGTCTGAATGATCTCTACTTCGGGCAATTGCTGCGTATTCCCGTTTGCAGCCGGTGCGGGGGTTCCTTGAGCCGCATCGCCTGTGGGAGGAGTCGATGGCGGCGTCTGTGCGGTGGGAGCCGACGGAGCCTCTGGAGCTGGAGCCGGAGTTTCAGTTGGAGCTGGCGGCGCTACTTCGCTAGTGGGCGGCGGCGTCTCTTGCGTGCCTTGCGCAAAGGCCCCAGGCGCCGCAGCCAGCAACGCGATCGTTGCGCCCGCAAGCATCCATGACATATTGCGCGCTTTCATTCCCAAATCCCCCAGACAATCCCCCGTCGACCTGAAATCCCCCCGGATCTGCAGTGGTCGCGAGTCGAATAAATCTGAATTCAATCAGCCTGCGTGGGACGATTGGGTCAAGCTGGTAACATTTCCCAAAAGACCGCTTGAAAGGCTTATGCAGGCCAGTGTTGCCCCCCTGCACCGGACAGCAGGAGTTTCGCGAAACGATTTCCGGAACTTGCGCCGTTTACGACCAGGAAAATATCTCGCTGCGCTGCACCGCAGCAGGAAATGCTCAGGGTCGCGGCAGCAACTTGATTCTTACTGAAAAAAAGCCATCGACCAGTTGCGGGTGCCGCCGCTATAACATCACGCGGAATTGCACGAAATTGCCCTGGTGCTGTCTCCTCAGGAACTCCAAATGTTTGTTATTGAGGCGACATTGGGTGCGGAAATTGAGCAAGACCACAAGTCGAGTGCAATAGAGCGCACGGCAGATAAATCTGCAGCGGTAAGTGTCAAAGAAATAAAGTGAGTCTCAGAGTGTCAAAAAAAGCCTCAATTCAAAGCCGTACCCTGGCCTGCGCAGCTCTCACATCTGCCCTCCTCGCGACCTCGGCAATCGCAGCCGGAACCGACAGCACGCCGGCAGCGGCACCTCAGAGCGACATTGCTCTCGAACTCAACAAGCTTGAGCCCTACGACAAGGGCTGTCGCGCTTTCATCGTCGTCAACAACACGACGGACGTGACCTACCAGAGCTTCAAGCTCGATGTGGTCCTCTTCCAGAGCGACGGCGTGATCGGCCGGCGATTCGCGCTCGATCTTGCACCGCTCAAGCCCAAGAAACGCACCGTCAAGTTGTTCGAACTCGATGGTCAGGGCTGCGACAAGATCGGGTCGTTGCTGATCAACGATGTGATGGAATGCAAAGCGGACTCCGGCGCCCAAGATGACTGCTTGCAGAAAATGACAACCTCGTCGCTCACCAGTGTCCAGATTTCGAAGTAAGGAACGACCGAATTGGAACAGAACGTTGCGGCTGCCGCCCACGACTTTTCGCTCTATGGCATGTTCATGGGCGCCGACCCGATCGTGAAGGGGGTCATGCTTATCCTTGCCCTTGCCTCGGTCATCTGTTGGGCCATCATTCTTGAAAAGATGGTGCGCATGTTCATGCTTCGCCGTGACTTGCGTGCGATGGAACAGTTCGCCAAATCTCCCTCAAACGTCGCCGAAACGCGCGGTTTGACCCGCACCCTGCTCGGCGCCGCCGAGAGCGAAGCGGTCGAAGGCGCCTCACGTGGCGAAGACCGCAGCGACGTCCGCGCCCGCCTGGAGCGCGCAATGCGAACCGCGCTTAAGACGCAACTTCAACGTATCGAAGCAGGTCTGCCGTTCCTTGCGACTGTGGGATCCGCTGCCCCGTTCGTCGGCTTGTTCGGCACCGTTTGGGGCATCATGAATTCATTCACGGCTATTGCTCATGCGCAGGACACAAGCCTTGCGACCGTGGCACCGGGCATCGCCGAAGCGTTGTTTGCCACCGCGCTAGGTCTGGCCGCCGCCATTCCCGCAGTCATGGCCTATAACCACTATGCCGTGAAACTTGGTCGCGCGGCGGCACGCGCGGGTGATGCGATCGTCGAGATCGCCCGGCAGATCTCGCGGCCCGCCGATTTAGGTCCGGTCAAAGCGTCCGTTGAACCCTTGCGCGCAGGGATGGCCCACTGATGGGTATGGCAGCACAAACCACATCCTCGGATTCTGAAGAGGGTGGCTATCGGCCGATGGCCGAGATCAACATCACACCCATGGTCGATGTGATGCTGGTTCTGCTCATCATCTTCATGGTTGCCGCTCCTTTGATGGTGTCCGGTGTTCCGGTGCAATTGCCGAAGACGTCGGCGGCCAAGGTCGCGCCAACGCGAAAGCCCATGGTCGTGACGATGACCGGCGACGGCCGCCTCCAGATTCGTAACGATTTCGTCTCGCGTGACCAGCTCATTCCTCGACTTGCCGCCATCAAGGCGGAAGAAGGCGATGGCATCGTCTACGTGCGCGCAGACAGCAAACTTGCCTATGGCGAAGTGATGCAGATCCTCGGCGAGGTCGGCCAGTCCGGCTTCTCTCGGGTGTCTCTTCTCTCCAACCGCCTTCAGGCTCAGCCGGCTCCGGCGGGGCAGAACTAAAGGCAACACGACTTTATTATGAACCTCATTCGCGCCACCGCTGTTGCTATATCGGCCCTCGTTCACGCATCGTTGGGATACAGCTTTGCGCAACATGAGCCCTCGCCGACTGTCGTCTCGTTCGAAAAAGGTGAGGGCGAGGATGTTCTGACCGTCGAGCAGGGCATCGCGATTGAGGGCCTCGCCAAACTCGGCAACGATATGGAGACGATCGAGACCGCCGAGGTGACGCCTGTCGACCCGGTCACACCGCCGCCACCTATCGAAGAGGTCAAGCCGGTCGACGAACTATCGGAAGCGATCACGTCTGAGCAGAGCAAGGTCGAAGACAACATCGTCAAACTCGACGAACCGCCTCCACCCGAAGCGCAGCAGGAAAAGCCACCCGAGCAGGTTCAGCCCGTACAGCAGCCGCAGCAGGTCGCAATCCTTTCGGAACAAAGCTCAGGCGAGGCCAAGGTCGCTGGCGATGCGACGGCGCGCATGGAATACCTCGGCAAGCTTCGCAACGTGCTCGAACGAGCCAAAGTGAACCCGCGCTCGCGCCAGGCAGGCACCGTCGTCGTCAAATTCAAGATCGGAACCGACGGCCAATTGATGTCGCGCGAGATCACGACGAGTTCAGGCTCGAAGGTCCTCGACGATGCCGCGCTGGCCGCGCTCGACCGCGCAGCCCCCTTCCCCTCCATGCCGGCGGAAGTTGCTGATGAACCTCTCGTCGTGTCCGTTCCGTTTAAGTTCATCACGCGCTGACGCTTGAGAACGCCGAAGACACGAACGACCGCGATCCCCCTCCTGTGACGCAGTAAATTTGGCTGACAGCCCCCTGTCGCCGAGCAGCGGCCGATATGCAACACCTATCTAAAAACATATAATCCTGGCAAAAAGTGTTCTTGCGTCCCTGAAATTCCGCCTGCCCGCAGACGCTCTTCGGACACTAATTAACCATGCATTAGCTGACGGCCGATAGGCTCAGTTCAAACAAATTGCGCGGCGTGGCAGCGGAACGTCCATGATCAACGGGGCCTTCGGAAACTCAAAGACCAACTCACTGATGAGCGAATATTCCTCGCTCCTCGGCGATGCCGTCTTGCGCCATCGCGCCCGCATCGCCGAGCACTCTGCCCGTATCGAGGCCGAACTAGCCAGCAAAGTCAAAAGCGAGTTCATAGCCAATATGAGCCACGAGCTCAGGACGCCGCTGAACACGATCATCGGCTTCTCTAGGCTTTTGTCGGAACACGATAAACGCACGCTGCCAAATAATGAGATCGTGGAGTACGCAACGCTGATCAACGACGCGGCAGGCCACCTGCTGTCGGTAATCAACGACATTCTCGACATCTCCAAGATCCAAAGCGGCCGCTATACCCTCGACAGCAGCGAGATTAGCGTCGACGAGATCATTCAGAACTCGATCACGACCTTCCGTCTGATGGCGAGCGAAGCCGGAGTGACGCTCATTCCAGTTGTCGCCGTCGACCTTCCCACGGTTCGGGGCGATCCGGTCAAGTTGCGGCAGATCTTCACCAACCTCATTTCGAACGCCATCAAGTTCACGCCGCGCGGCGGCAGCGTTACCATCGAAGCGCTCCGCGCGAACCACGGTGGCGTAGGATTACTCATTCGAGACACCGGCGTCGGCATGAGCCCGGAAGAAATCTCGGTGGCATTAACCCCCTTCGGCCAAGTCGATGGCAGCCGCTCGCGCTGGCGAGAAGGCACCGGCCTGGGCCTGCCGATCGCAAAGGCACTCGTAGAGCTTCACGGCGGGACGATCGAAATTCGCTCCGAAAAGGGGCAAGGAACCGAGGTCGCCATCACACTTCCTTCCCGTAACAGCGTCGTGGCCGTCTCCGACAGTCAATTCTCACCCGATCAACACTTCTAGTCGCAGGTTTGCGCCGTCCTTAGGAACTTGAGGTAATGCAGTCTTCTTCTCCGACCACAGTGAAGGGCTCCCTTCCCGTGCGTGACGCCTCCATCGGCCGTATCGTCTCCGTCACCGGCTCGAAGGCCATCGTCCTTCTGGACGGCCAGCAAGACGGGCGGCCGCGTTCGCTCAATGACCGCCCCGAAATGGGCACCCTGTTGGCGATCGACACGGCAAACACGATCGTGTTCGCAATCGTCTCGGCGCTCAGCGTTCCGGTTCCGGCGCAGCGCGAAGGCGACGCCGAAATCTGGATTGCAGAATTGGGCCTCGTCGGCGAGCTGTGGAAGAACAGCGAAAACAGTCAGACCAGCTTCAATCGCGGCGTCACCATCTATCCTGCTCTTGGCGACCGCGTGCGCGTGGCTTCCAAGGCGGAGCTGGAGACTGCCTTCTGCGGCGACACCGAACGTTCCGTCCGCGTGGGCTGTATTCGTCAGGATGCCTCGATCCCTGCCATGGTCCGGGTCGACGACCTGCTTGGCAAGCACTTCGCTATTCTTGGCACGACGGGTACCGGCAAATCCTGCACGACGGCGCTTGTTCTGCGCTCGATCTTGAGCAAGAACCCGGCCGCCCACATCGTCTTGCTTGATCCGCACAACGAATACGCAACTGCCTTTGGCGATTGGGCTGAAGTCATCTCACCCCGCAATATGCAGCTGCCGTTCTGGCTGTTGAACTTTGAAGAGATCGTCGAAGTCTTAATCGGCGATACCGAGCGCAAAGCCGAGATCGAGATCCTGCAAGAACTCATCCCGATCGCCAAGAGCCGCTACTCGTCCGGCCGCACCCAAGATAGCAACAAGATCCGCCGTGGCGTGCTCGACACAGGACGCTATACCGTTGATACGCCCGTTCCCTACCGCATCTCGGATCTGACCGGTCTGATCGACGAGCGCATGGGCAAGCTGGAAAACAAGCGCGACCTCGCACCCTATCGCCAGCTCAAATCCTGCATCGACACCATTTCGCAGGATGGCCGTTATGGCTTCATGTTCGGCTCGCTCACCGTTTACGACGGTATGACCCAGGTGTTGGGCCGCATCTTCCGCGTTCCCGTCAACCACAAGCCGATCACCATTCTCGAACTGACCGGCCTGCCCACCGAGATCGTCAATGTCGTCGTATCGGTATTGTGCCGGATGACGTTCGACTTCGCATTGTGGAGCGAAGGACAGGTTCCCGTCACCCTGGTGTGCGAGGAAGCGCATCGGTATGTTCCGGTGAATTCAACTCTGGGCTTTGAACCCTGTAAGCGGGCCATCGCTAAGATCGCCAAGGAAGGCCGCAAGTACGGCGCCTCGCTTTGCATCGTCACGCAGAGACCGGCCGAGATCGATCCGACCATTCTGTCTCAGTGCAACACTGTTTTTGCCCTGCGCATGTCGAACGACAAGGACCAGGCGATCGTGCAGTCGGCCGTCGCCGACACCGGTTCGGGCTTGCTTGAGTTCTTGCCCTCCTTAGGTCAGCGCGAAGCCATCGCTTTCGGCGACGGCATGTCCCTGCCCGTGCGCATCAAGTTCGACGAACTCCCCAAGAACGCCCTGCCGCGGTCTTCCACAGCGCGCTTCTCCGAGAAGTGGCAGAAGTCGCTCGGCGACGAAGGCTTCCTGGAACAAGTGGTCGACCGCTGGCGTGCTTCCGGAATGGGTACCGGGGGAGACCTGTCGTCTCAGATGGCCATGATGGCCGACGCTATGGAGATCAATCATAGCCACGGTGACGATGCAGAGTCTGAAGCGCAAGGACACGCTCAGCCAAACGGCTTTGGCGGCGGCAGCGCCTACGATAGCCCAGCATCGCCAGCCACTGCGCAGCCCGGACATGGAAGCCCAAATACATTCGGGCGTTCTTCTGGACTAGCCCGCCGGGACCTGAGTGCCGGCCAATCGGCTCAGGGCTCAAGCCCTTATGCCAGCCGCGCTAATACTGGCGCGGAGCGCCGGGTTGCATCATCACAGCAGCCCATTGAACCAGCCGTGGCATCCGGCGCGGGCAATGGTGGCTCGCTGCGCTCCCTTCGCGAGCGCCTGATGCGAAACCAAACCTGAGCTTGCTTTGATAACCATCTGCCGATCAAAGGTAAATCGTTCGGCACTTGCTCAGCCTCGGCCCATCGGGCCGGGGCTTGTCTTTATCCGGTCGCCATCTGACGTTAACGCACTCGCCGTGAGACAAATCAGGCAAGTTCCATATTTGCAATTGCCCGAATGTTGTCAGCACGCCAAATTACCCTGACGATCTCACGTTAGAAATCAATGAGGTTGGGGCCGCATGAGCACCATTTTCCCCGTCATTCTGTCGGGCGGTTCGGGAACCCGTTTATGGCCGTTGTCGCGCGCCATGTACCCCAAGCAATTCATCCGGTTCTTCGACGGACAGAACGCAAGCTTCCTCGGAGCAACGCTCCAGCGGCTGAAGACCGACGCGGGCTTCGCGCCACCGATCCTGCTATGCAATAACGATCACCGCTTTCTGGTTCAGGAAGAAGTTGATCGCGCCGGGATCAAACCACGCGCCATCATTCTGGAACCCATCGCTCGCAATACGGCGCCAGCGATTGCCGTTGCGGCACTTGCAGCTTTGCGAGAGAACCCCGCAGCCGTGCTCGTCGTCATGCCGTCTGACCATGTGGTCCGCGACGAGGCGCGTTTTGTCGAAGGCATCCGCCGCGCCGCCAAGGTCGCCGCTACGGGGCGGCTTGTTTTGTTTGGCATCAAGCCGAGCGAACCACACACGGGCTATGGGTACATCCGCCAAGGTGCTCCGCTGGAAGGATTCAACGGTGGCGCTTATACGGTCGAGGCGTTCTACGAAAAGCCTGACAAGCAAACAGCCGAGCTCTATGTCGCGAGCGGCGACTACTTTTGGAACAGCGGAATCTTCGTTCTAAGCGCGCGGACATACCTTGAAGAAGTCGCACGCCTTGAGCCGCAGATTCTCGAGGCTGCGCGCGCGGCATTGGCACGAGCGTCCGACGATCTGGGCTTTGTGCGCCTTGACAAGGATTCTTTCGCAGCATCGCCAAATATCTCCATCGACTATGCGATCATGGAGAAAACCACCTCCGCTGCCATGCTTTCGCTCGACGTTGGCTGGAACGACGTCGGCTCTTGGAGTTCGCTGTGGGACATCGCGCCCCGCGATGAGAAGGGCAACTACATCCACGGCGAGGCTGTGCTCGAAGATACCGCGGGCTGCTATGTCCATTCAGAAAAATCGATCGTATCGACGATAGGACTTAAGGATCTCGTCATCGTCGATACGCCAGATGCGCTGCTGGTTGCCGACAAAAACCGCACGCAGGATGTCTCGAAGATCGTCCAGCGCCTGAAGACGTCAAACCGCAAAGAGCAAGAGCAGCATCTGCGGAATTATCGCCCGTGGGGCTACTTCGAGACGCTGAACATCGGGCCGCGCTTCCAGGTCAAGCTGCTGCACGTCAAGCCTGGAGGCAAGCTCTCCATGCAGATGCACCATCATCGCTCGGAACACTGGATCGTGGTTCAAGGCACCGCCAAAGTCGTCATCGGCGAAGTCGAGAGGCTCGTTCGTGAGAACGAAAGCGTCTACATCTTCGCCACGCAATGGCACCGGCTGGAGAACCCCGGCAAGGTGCCGGTCGAAATCATCGAGGTGCAGATCGGCTCCTACCTCGGCGAAGATGACATTCTGCGGACCGACGACATCTATCACCGGGCCCCGGAAGAGACGAAATAGCCACGAGCCTATCACTTACCAAGCGCGACAAGGCCGGCCATACGTCCGGCTTTGTTTTTCTGTGATGGCGAATCTTCTTCTTCCCGGCGCAAATTCCTAACGCGGCGTTAACGCGAATTTATCCTTTTTCAACCATGTTGTTGCCATCGGCCCGCGCGATGACCCAACGTTGCGGCCGGTTGTAGCTGCGTAGTTCTGGGATCAAGTAGCATGTCTGTCTCCGCACGCGCTCGCCGCTTCGCGATCATTTCGGCCGCCACCTCCGCGGCTGTGGTCGGCCTCTTCACATCCACGCACACGGCACGCGCCGACGTCCTGGCCCCGATCTGGTCAGGCGCCTACGCCGGTGTGCACGGTGGCGCAAACTGGGGCGACATCGAGTTCTCCAACATCGGCTCGGCCAGCGGCTCTGATTTCACCGGAGGCGGTCACGCCGGTATCAACATGGCCTTCGGTCAATTCATCGCCGGGTTCGAGGGCGATCTTGATTACGTCGGCGGATCCTACGGCTACGTGAGCGGCGGCTCGCTAGGCAGCATGGACGTGAACTGGCGCGCATCGTTGCGTGGCCGGCTTGGCATGAATGTCGGACCGGCGTTGCTGTACGCGACCGCGGGTTTCGCTTGGCAGGACGTTAGCGTTGTCGAGACCAGCCTGGGCGGATTTTCAGCGTCGAACAGTGAAACCCTTTCGGGCGTGGTCTACGGCATCGGTGCGGAAACCTACGTGATGCCTAATCTTTCACTGCGCCTTGAAGCGTTGCACTACGACTACGGTTCGGAAAAGCTGTCGGTCGGCGGCGCGGCAGGCGCTCTTCAGGAAATCGACCCAAGCGATACGGTGGTGCGCGCCGGCGTAACCTTCCATCTCAACTAGGTTCCATCTCAACTAGGTTCCATCTCAACTGGGCCCGCCTCAACTAGGCTTCGCGTGCTCAGGACTCGATGTTGCCGTTATGGATCGCTGGCGGGAGCAAGCGGAACAGGGGTTGTGGGCACCAGCTTGCGGTCGCCCCACTCAACCCAGCCGTCCGTTCCTTCAGGGAACCAGTAGAGCTTGTCGTAACCAAGCGCAGCGATGCGCTGCACGGCATTCCACGCCATCCAGCAATCCGACTGACAGAACACGACGATCGCCCTGGACTTGTCGCCAGCGGTGAGCTTCGCGAGATTGTCAGTCAGGTAGTTGTCGAATCCGGGTGTAATCCGGCCGCGGCCGACATCAGGTAGCCAAACCGATCCTGGGATCGAGCTATGAGGACGCGACAGGCGCCACTGTCCGGTCGCCGGATCTGGACCAGCCCCCTCTGACGGCATGACATCCAAGAGAAGCGCGCCTTTCGCGATGAGCTCATCAACCTTGTCGAGATCGACGCGCGTGCCGCCCTTCACTGCGTCGGGAACTGCGGCGCGGTAATGGGCAATTCTATATCCTGTCACCGGATCGAAGGCTTCGTCGTTGTCTTCAGCGATAGCGTCTGCGAGACCGATCACATATACAAATGCGTAGAAGATGACCCGGAAAACGAGCACTCCAATGCGCATGTTGCGCAGTTGCTGACATTGGCTCTTCTTCTCCCGCCGCACGATCGGTCCTCCGAAGTGGTTAAGAAGCGACAGCCTACAGCTCGCTTTCTGCATGGTACGAACCGGCCTCCGCCATCGGCATTACACTATTTGGCAATTTCGGCAGACGCCCTCTTGTCTTTAGACTTTCGGCTACGACGCGCCCGCATAAAAAATCAAGAGGCGCCGGACGTGAGGAAACACTTTCGAGGATCTGCAAACTTGATGCGAACCCGTTTGCCCATTTGGGCGTTGCTTGCGTCGCTCATCGCCACAGCAAGCGCGACTGACTACGCCTTGGCCCATGGCGATGTCACACCCCAGCCCATCGACGTAACCGGCCTCAAACCCCTCAAAGAGGGCGAGTGGCTCACCGAAAACCCCTACCGAGGGGATGCCAAGGCCATCGAGATCGGTGCTTCTGGCTACAATCAGAACTGCGCCCGTTGCCACGGCTTGCAGATGATTTCGGGCGGTCTTGCCCCCGATCTGCGCTATCTCGAAAAAGGCGATGTGGGCGATGAGTGGTTCATCGAGCGTATTCGCCATGGCGCGCACAAGTCCGATGGCTCGACAGTGATGCCCCCGTTCGAGGGCGTCTTCAAGCAGGAAGCCATGTGGGCGATCCGCGCCTATATCGAGTCTATGCACACCGACGAGTGATCGGAGTCCCCATGCCTGCAATGCATCTTGCGCGACTGTGCGTGTTGGCAGCATTTGTCTGGACGACGGTTTCAGCGGGCGTCGAGGCGCGTCCCCTGGAGCAAGTCAAGGCCGCCAACGACCTTTTCGTCGTCGCCTACGAGGACAACAAGCCGTTCTCGTGGAGCGCCGACGACGGTACGCCGATGGGCATCGACGTCGATTTGGCGAAAGCGATCGCCGAGAAACTCGGCGTCGACGCAACAATTGAACTTCGGATGCAGGCCGAACGGGCGGACGGCGACGTTCGCACCAACATCATCCGCGGCACGGTGGGTGGCGGCAAAACCGCCGACATCCTGATGAACGTGCCTTTTGATCCGGAATTTGCACGCAAGTTCGATGACGCGCTGATTGCCAATCCGTATTTCCAGCAAACCGTCGCGCTTGCCATAAATCCGCAGAAGATCCCGTCCAACGCCACTTTCGAGATCTTTCGCAAGGAGAAGGTCGGCGTGAAGCTTGCAAGCGTCTCTGACTACTTCCTGATGGGGTATGGGGACGGAGCACTGGTCAACAACATCTCTCATTTCACGCGCGGCCCGGTGGGCGCCAAAGAGTTTGTCGATGGCGAAACCTCCGCAGTGCTGGGAGTTCGCTCAGAGATCGAAGGCACGCTCGCCGAGCTTGGCGTCAAGGCGACCTTCATCACACCCGACATGCCCGACATCATTCGCAAGACGTGGGCGATCTCCCTTGCGACCCATGCAGATAGCAAGGATTTGTCGGATGCCGCGGGAAAAGCTTTGGCGGAGCTACGCAAATCCGGAAGGCTGAAGGAAATATTCGCCAAATACGGCGTCACCTACATCGCCCCGCCCGAAGGGTGATATTATAGGCACCGAGGTGGTCGATATTTGCCTTCCAAGGGAATAGGTCGAGACGGCATGTTGAAATACATAGTTGCAATTGCCGTTTGCATTTTCTGGATCTCGTCTGGCGCAATTGCTGGATCAATCCCGGATGACCCGCTTAATTCGCCGGTTTGGAAGGATATCGCCATAAAGCAGTTCGGCGATGCCGAGGTAGTTTTTGATGAGCGCGTAAAAGTTCTCGTGCCCAGCGTAGTCGAGAACCAAGCTCAGGTTCCAGTTATCGCGGACGCCCGCGAACTGCCGAATGTCGACAAGATCGTCGTCATCGCCGACCTCAATCCCATTCAGCACGTCCTCACCTACAGTCCCGAACATGCCAAGGCCGTACCCTACATCTCGTTTCGCATGAAAGTAGAGCAGGCAACGCCCGTTAGGGCGGCCGCGCTCACCTCGGATGGCGTTTGGCATGTGGGCGGCGTCTTTCTCGAAGCGGCTGGCGGCGGTTGTTCATCACCGGCCCTGGCTCGCGACGATGCAGACTGGACTGAAACAGTTGGCAAGGCGCAAGGCCGCGCCTGGCGCAAAGCCGATGGAACGGCTCGCATGCGCCTGCGCGTCAAACATCCAATGGACACTGGCTTGGCCAAGGACAACACGCCGCCGTTCTTCATTGAGCGCTTGGACGTCAAGGACAAGTCCGGCGATCCGCTTGCCACGCTTGAAATGTTCGAGCCCGTTTCAGAAGATCCAACGATCACGCTGGACATCAAGCTGCCCCCGTCGGAAGGCTCCTTCATCATCGACGGACGTGACAACAACGGCAACATCTATCGCTCGACGATCCCGGTGCCCTTCGATGGCAGCGCGCTTCCTTCCGGTTGGAAAGATGCTGGCGAGAAGAACCGCGAAGCCCAACCGGCGATGAGAAGCCGGGCGTCATGAAGCTCGATCGCCGAGATGCCATGCGAGCGGCGATCGCAGCCGCAGCCGCGCCGTTTTTGCCAATGTTTTCGGCTGAATCTGCGCCTTTGAGCTACGACCTTAAACCGATCGCCGTCGGTGACGGCATCTGGATGCTTGCGGGCGTTCCTCAACCCATCACCTTTGACAATGGCGGCGCCATCGCCAACATCACTATCCTCGACAGCACCGAGGGCGCGATCATCGTTGATACAGGGCCATCACGCCGCTTTGGCGACGAACTCGCTGCTCTTGCAAGAGCGCTGACAAACAAAGATATCGCTCGCGTTTACATCACGCACTTCCATCCCGATCATGCCTTTGGAAATCAAGCCTTCACCGCCGACCAGATCGCCGCCCCGCAGGGCGTGATCGATGGCTTGCGGATTGCTGGCGCGGCTTTCTCCGACGCCATGTACTACATCGCGCGCGATTGGATGCGCGGCACCGAGATCGTTCTACCGAAAAAGGCGGTCACAAGCGGCGTCGAAGAGATCGGCGGACGCAGGCTGCATCTGTTCGCGCTTTCCGGACACACGCCCTCCGATTTGGCGATCCTCGATGAAACCTCCGGCACATTGATAGCGGGAGATCTGGCCTTCCTGGATCGCGCGCCAACCACGCCACACGCCAATATCGGGAAATGGCAGGAAAGCATCGTCACCTTGCGGGATCTTGATTTCAAGAGGCTCATACCCGGCCACGGGCCCGCCGAGGCCGACAAGCGCGCGCTACAGCAGACCCACGATTGGCTGGCAGCCATCGCCGACATCATTCAGAAGAGCTATGAGCGCGGATTAGACATGTTGGAGGCAGCCCAGCAGCCTCTGCCGCCAGCTTTGCAGAACATCGCACTTGCGCGCTACGAGTTCGAGCGCTCGGTTATGCACCTATATCCAAAATTGGAGGCGGACCGTTTACCCGAAGTAGGTCGAAAAATCGAATAGCGTCTATTGTAAAATAGTCCTTATTGGACCAACCCGGCTGACCTAGATCGTTTGTACTATTTGGCAATAAGAGACGGCATATCTCTGCGATAGGGTCTCCTTCAGTGCGACTTCCAAAAAGGGGGGAATAATTTCTCCAAAACCGGAAGCGCCTTTAATAACGAGGAGACGCTTATGAAATCTTTCAAGTGGTACGCCACTGCGAGCGCTATTGCGCTCTCGCTCAGCTTGGCCGTACCGGCCATGGCCGACGTCACGATCGATGACATCGTCAATGACGCCAAGACGACGAACGACGTCGTGACCAATGGTCTCGGCACCCAGGGTCAGCGTTACAGCCCGCTGAACACGATCAACAAAGACAATGTCCAGGAACTCGTTCCTGCATGGACGATGTCTCTCGGCGGCGAAAAGATGAAGGGCCAGGAGACGCAGCCCCTCGTCAAAGACGGCGTCATGTACTTCACCGGCTCTTATTCGCGCGCATGGGCCGTCGACACCAAGACCGGCCATGAAATCTGGGAATACGACCACCGCCTGCCGGAAGGCATTCTGCCTTGCTGCGACGTGATCAACCGCGGTGGCGCGCTTATCGGTGACAAGTTCATCTTCGGCACGCTCGACGCCAAGCTCGTCGCGCTCGATGCCAAGACCGGCAAGGTCGTGTGGAGCAAGAAGATTGACGACTTCAAGTCGGGCTACTCCTTCTCAGCCGCTCCGCTGATCGTTCCCTCCAAGACCCACGGCCCGCTGATCATCAACGGCGTGTCGGGCGGTGAATTCGGCATCGTTGGCCGCGTCGAAGCGCGCAGCGCAGAAACCGGCGACGTCGTATGGTCGCGTCCGACCGTCGAAGGCCACATGGGTATGCTGGACGGCAAGCCTTCCACGATGACCGGCAAGAAGAACGAATCCTGGCCGGGCGATCTGTGGAAGACCGGCGGCGGCGCCACTTGGCTTGGCGGCACCTACGATCCTGAAACCAATCTGATCTTCGTGGGCACCGGCAATCCGGCTCCGTGGAACAGCCACATGCGTCCGGGCGACAACAAGTGGACGTGCTCGCGTCTCGCCATTGATCCCGAAACGGGCGAGATCAAGTGGGGCTTCCAGACCACGCCGAACGACGGCTGGGACTTCGACGGCGTAAACGAGGTCGTTTCCTTCGATGTTGACGGCAAGAAGCTCGCCGCCACCGCCGACCGCAACGGCTTCTTCTATGTTCTCGACCGCACCAACGGCGCATTCCAGGGCGCATGGCCGTTCGTAGAGAAGATCACCTGGGCAAAGGAAATCGGCAAGGATGGCCGTCCGGTCTATGTGCCTGAGAACCGTCCTGGCAATCCTAAGGATTCAAAGGATGGCAAGAAGGGCGCGCCCGTGTTCGCCGTTCCGAGCTTCCTGGGCGGCAAGAACCAGATGCCGATGGCATACAGCCCGGACACCAAGCTGTTCTACGTTCCCTCCAACGAGTGGGGCATGGACATCTGGAACGAACCCGTTGCCTACAAGAAGGGCGCGGCCTACCTCGGCGCCGGCTTTACCATCAAGCCGATCTTCGATGATCACATCGGCTCGCTGAAGGCGATCGATCCGACCACCGGCAAGATCGTGTGGAAGGTCGACAACCGCGCGCCTCTGTGGGGCGGCGTTCTCACCACGGCTGGCGGCCTGGTGTTCTACGGAACGCCCGAAGGCGAGTTCAAGGCACTCGATGCCGCGAGCGGCAAGGTGCTCTACAGCTTCAACACCGGCTCGGGCATCGTCGGCAACCCCATCACCTGGGAGCAAGACGGCGAGCAGTACGTGTCGGTCGTATCGGGCTGGGGTGGTGCTGTGCCTCTGTGGGGCGGTGAGGTCGCAAAGACCATTTCGCACCTGAACCAGGGCGGCATGGTCTGGACCTTCAAGCTGCACAAGAAGGTGGCGGCCAACTAATCGCAGCCAGAACTTCCTAAGCTTTACAAACACGCGAGAGAGGGCGGTCTGGGGGGACCGCCCTTTTTCAATTCACGGGCACTTTTCCGTCCACGTTGTGGGAAGTTAAGTCGATGCAAGAAGCCGTCGACTGGGTGAAGCGCTGCCCCAATCCTCACAACGAGCCGAGCGACATAGAGATCCGTCCAGTCTTCTCCATGGATGATTTCGGTGAAGCCATGACGCCGGAGCTGCGCGCGCAGGAAGAACGCCTCATGGAGAAAGTTACAAAGAAAAATGCCGGCTGAATCGTTCTACTGCCTTTGACTTCGGCCCCGAGACCGTTCAACGGGCCCTCAGGAGTAAAATCGATGCCCCAATCTTCCAGCAAGCCTTCTTCGCAAGCCGCGCTTCCGGCCTTGGCGCCGCACATCGTTTGCAAGGGCGCAAACGAAGCGATGGATTTCTACAAGAAGGCGTTTGGTGCGCGCGAAAGACTGCGCATTCCAACTCCGGATGGAAAGCTGATGCACGGCGAAATCAACGTCAACGGCGCGCTCGTCTTGCTGACGGAAGAGTCGCCGGAATTTGGTTCGCTCTCACCAAAGACGCTGAACGCCACAACCGTCACGCTGCACCTTTACGTCGATGACGTCGACACGTTCATGGCAAAGGCGGAAGCTGCGGGCGCAACGATTGCTTCTCCGCCCAGCGACATGTTTTGGGGAGACAGATACGGCGTCCTTGTAGATCCTTTTGGGCATCGCTGGTCCGTCGCCACCCATCTGCGCGACCTATCCCCCGAAGAATTGCAGACGGCCGCGCGCGAATTCATGGAGAAGATGGCCTGCGGCTTCAATTGATTTGCTATCAAGACCCGCCAGAGCGGCGATCATTACCCTCGTTTATTCAGCGCCGATTTTAACTTCCCCCGCACAGATCTGACACCGGACGTGTTCCGGTGTAATAATTCCGCTTGCGAACAACGGATCGGCACGATTCTGGCGTTAAGTCAGACGTGCGATCCAAATCGATTCAACGGCTTAGCGCTGCAGCTCCTATCGGCCCCTCCAGCGCGACGGAGAATTCTTTAATGACTTCAAGGGGAACTCGAAACGTGCGGTTTGCTGCAAGTCTGCTTCTGGTGGCGCTTGTGGCGGCTGGCGCGTGGCTGGTTTCCCGCGATGGTCCCGCGCGCCTGCTAGCTCTCGATTTTGTGAACTCCGTTAAGGCACACATCTCGAGTGTCGATCCTTCGGAAAAGGCGGAAAGCGCCAAGCCTGAACGTGTCGTCACCGTGGAAGTGTCACGCGCGCGCGCCGCTATCGCCAGCACCGACATTCGAGCCATCGGCTCGCTGCAGTCTGATGAAGCCGTCGTCATCGCCAACGAGATTGCAGGGCGTATCGTCGAGATTGCATTTCAAGAGGGAAAGCCGGTCAAGAAAGACCAGGTCCTTGTCAAGCTCGACGATCAACTAGCAAAGGCGGAAGTTGCAGATGCGCAGGCACGGCTCGATCTCGCAGCCGCCAACAACAAACGCGCTCAGACGCTTTCTAAAACCGGCATCGTGACAGGTAAGTCGCGCGATGAGGCTGAGACGAACTTCGAAACGGCGAAGGCTGCCCTGGAACTTGCCAAGACCCGGCTTTCAAAACTGGAACTGCGTGCCCCGTTTGACGGCATCGCAGGGCTTCGCGGAATCTCTGTCGGTGCATTCGTCAATGTCGGCACCGCAATTGCCAATCTGGAAAAGATCGATACCCTCAAGGTAGATTTCAAAGTTCCAGAAACACATCTGCGCGACATCTCGGAAGGTCAGCCCATTGAGATCGCCGTCGATGCTGTTCCGGATCGCACGTTCAGCGGCACGATCTACGCCATTGATCCGCTGGTCGATGTCAACGGCCGAGCGTTGCAAATCCGTGCGCGTCTCGACAATAGTGATCAGATCCTGAGGCCCGGGTTATTTGCTCGCATCAAAGTCGTCGGCGCCACCAAGCGCGATGTTGTGATGATTCCGGAATCAGCAATCGTCCCGCGCGGCGAAGACACGTTCGTCTTCAAGATCAGCGACAGCAGAGCCGTGGAAACGAGAGTCCACCTCGGCCGCCGCGCCAACTCCGAGGTCGAAGTCCTCGACGGCCTGGAAGCCGGCATAAACGTTGTCACTGCGGGACAGCAGAAGCTGCGTAGCGGCGCGGCTGTCGAAATCACGCCTTCGCTCACCGAGCGGTCGCGCGAAAACCCGTTGCCACAGATCGATCAAAACGACGGCGCGACTTCGGCCACCAACCGGAGAGGCTGATGGGCGCGCTGGAATTCTGCATCCGGCGGCCAGTCTTTGCCACCGTCCTGAGCCTCCTTCTCGTTTTGCTGGGTCTGGTGTCGTTCGAGCGGCTCACGGTTCGCGAGTTTCCAAATGTGGACGAACCGATCATTTCGGTGAGGACCGAATATCCAGGCGCATCCGCGTCGATTATCGAAACCCAGGTCACGCAAATTCTTGAAGGCTCCATCGCCGGCATCGAAGGCATCGACGTGCTCGAATCCACGAGCCGTTCGGAGTCGAGCCGGATCA
Source organism: Hyphomicrobiaceae bacterium (assembly GCA_041397645.1). Classification (NCBI taxonomy): domain Bacteria; kingdom Pseudomonadati; phylum Pseudomonadota; class Alphaproteobacteria; order Hyphomicrobiales; family Hyphomicrobiaceae; species Hyphomicrobiaceae bacterium. The sequence continues at coordinate 346,830 of JAWKWE010000004.1, forward strand.
CCGTGCGTTTCCGCCCCGAGGTCGACCCTGACGTTGCCGCAAGCGACGTGCGCGATCGCGTGTCGCGCGTGCGCAATCGCCTTCCGCCCGAGATCATCGAACCTGTCATCGCCAAGATCGAGGCAGACGCAAGGGCCATCATGTTTCTGGCTTTTTCCAGCCCAAGCATGTCGAGCCTTGAAATCACGGACTACATCGACCGCTACGTAACCGACCGGCTGAAGACGCTCAACGGCGTGGCCGACGTCCAGATCTACGGCGAACGCCGCTATGCCATGCGCGTGTGGATCGATCGTATTCGATTGGCAGCGTATAATCTCACCGTGCAAGACGTCGAAAACGCCTTGCGGATGCAGAATGCGGAAATTCCCGCAGGCCGCATCGAAAGCACCGAGCGCGAGTTCCCCGTCCTGTCTCGCACCGGCCTGACGACGCCTGAGCAGTTCAGCAATATCGTCATCAAGATCGCGAACGGTTATCAGGTCAAGCTAGGGCAGGTTGCGCGCGTGGAGCTAGGCGCGGAGGACGAGCGGCGAACCTCAACCTATAACGGCGCGCCTGCGATAGCGGTCGGCATCATCAAGCAATCGACGGCCAATCCGCTCGACGTGTCTCATGCCGTAAACGCCGTCCTGCCCCAGATAAATGCCAGCATGCCTCAAGAGCTGAAGGCAGAAGTGGGTAACGACGACTCGGTGTTCATCGAACGCTCTATCGAGGCTGTCTATCGCGCAATCCTGGAAGCGGTGGCCTTCGTCGTCCTTGTCATCTTCTTCTTTTTGCGTTCGTTCCGGGCCGCAATCATTCCGATCGTCACCATACCCGTATCCCTGATCGCGACCTTCACCATTATGCTGGCGCTCGGCTTCAGCGTGAATACGCTGACGCTGCTTGCCATGGTGCTCGCTATCGGTCTGGTCGTGGACGACGCCATTGTCGTTCTGGAAAATGTCTATCGCCACATCGAGAGCGGCATAAAGCCGATCCCGGCCGCCGCCAAGGGCATCCAGGAAATCGGCTTCGCAGTGGTGGCGATGACGCTGACGCTTGCAGCCGTCTACGCGCCGATCGCTTTCACACCCGGCAAAACCGGTCGTCTATTTCTGGAATTTGCGCTGACCCTTGCTGGCGCTGTTTTGGTCTCCGGCTTTGTCGCGCTCACGCTCACGCCCATGATGTGCGCCAAGCTTCTGCGTCACAATCCTCATCCCGGCCTGTTCTTCACGATCATGGAGCGCGGCTTCACGGGGCTGGAAAGCGGATACCGCCGGCTGCTTGGTGCTGTTTTGCGCATGCGGCCTTTGGTCATCCTTCTTGCCATCGCAGTTGCAGGCATCAGCGCAGTTTTGTTCACGACGCTCAAGACCGAGCTGGCGCCCGAAGAAGACCGAGGCCAGATCCGCGTTCGCGGAACAGCGCCGGAGGGCTCCACGGTTTCCTACACCGAACGTTATGCGCGGCAGATCGACGACATTCTGGCGACCGTGCCGGAGGCCCGCGGCAGGCTCACCATCAGTGGCACGCCGGAAGTCTCCCGGGCCCTTGTCGTGGCGCCGCTCATCGATTGGAATGAACGCACGCGACTGCAGAAGGACATCGTTGAAGATATAAATCCCAAGCTAAAGCGCATAACCGGCATCCAAGCCTACGCGCAAACGCCTGGGCCGTTCGGCCAACGCGGTTCCGGTAGACCCATTGAATTCGTCATCCAGACATCTGGAACTTACGAAGATCTCCAGCGCTATTCCGATACGTTGCTGGACAAGATCCGCGATTATCCGGGACTTGAGAGCATCGACACCGATCTGAAGCTCAACACGCCGGAATTCCGCATCCAGATCGACCGTGCCAAGGTTGCCGATCTTGGCCTCGATGTCGTTGCCGTCGGCCGCACACTGGAGACCCTTCTCGGCGGACGCAAGGTGACGCGGTTTGAACAAAACGGCGAGCAATACGATGTCTACGTGCAGCTCGCGCCCGATGATCGTTCGACCCCAGAAGCGCTATCGACCATCTTTCTGCGCAACGCACGCGGCGATGCCATCCAGCTTTCGAATATCGCAAGCGTGACTGAGAGCGTCGCGCCCAAGGAGCTTAAACGCTTCAATCAGCTGCGTTCGGTTACACTGCAGGCAAATCTGGCGCCGGGCTATACCGTTGGCGAAGCAATCGGCGTTCTGGAAAGAGCGGCCCACGATGCACTTCCTCCTACGGTCCAAACGACGCTCAGCGGCGACAGCCGCGAGTGGCGCGATTCCTCAAACAACCTCTCGATGGTATTCGTGCTCGCGATCGCGTTTATCTATCTGGTACTTGCTGCACAGTTTGAAAGCTTCCGCGATCCCGTCATTATCATGTTGAGCGTGCCGCTCTCCATGATGGGTGCGCTCGGAGCGCTCTGGCTCACCGGCGGCACACTGAACGTCTACTCCCAGATCGGTCTCGTCACGCTCGTCGGCCTGATCACCAAGCATGGCATTCTCATCGTCGATTTCGCAAACAAGCGTCAGCTCGCAGGCGCAGACCGCACACGCGCGGTGCTGGAAGCTGCCGTTTTGCGGCTGCGCCCAATTCTGATGACCACCGCGGCGATGGTGCTCGGAGCCCTGCCGCTGGCCATCGCAACCGGTGCAGGCGCTGAAAGCCGCCAGCAGATCGGCTGGGTAATCGTCGGCGGCATGTCCCTGGGAACCCTACTGACGCTGTTCGTCATCCCGGCAATCTACAGCTACGTCGGGCAGCTCCATCAAGCCGAGAGCGAGGGCGACGCTGCCTTAAATGCTTCTGAGCACCGCGGGACGCCAGCCAAGAGCAAGGACGCGCAACAGCCTGCCTAACTATCAGTCGAAGAGCTGCTGAGTGTCGGCGAGCTTGGGCTGCGCTTTGTCTTTCGGCGACAGCACGGCATTTGCTGCAACCTCGCCCCAATCAATGCCGATCGCGGGATCGTTCCACGCAACACCTCTGTCGTGCTCCGGCGAATAATACTCGGTCACTTTGTAGAGCACCTCGGTATCGGGCTGGAGCGTGATATATCCGTGCGCAAAACCCTTGGGAACGAACAGCTGCTGCCAATTTTCTTCAGACAGCACTGCACTGACATGCTTACCGAATGTGGGCGACGAGCGCCGGATATCGACAGCAACGTCGAGAATGGCACCCCGCGTACACCGTACCAACTTGTCCTGCGCTTTGGGCGGCAGCTGGAAATGCAGGCCGCGCATCGTCCCTTTAGGCTTCGAGAAGGCGTGATTGTCCTGCACGAAGTCGAGTTCCAGGCCCGCCTCGGAGAACGAGCGCGCCGTCCAAACTTCCGAAAAGAAACCCCGTTCGTCGCGAAACATTTTCGGCGTGATCAGCACCACGTCGGGAATGGCAAGTCTTTCAAACTTCATGGATCAGGATGTAGTCCCGGTGTTGTGGAGGGTGTCATGGAGATTGATCGCGCACACGTCTTCAGCGCGGGCTATCGGTTGGACGGAGCGGAAAGACACGCGCCGACCCTTGGCTCGGCGGCGTATCGTCAGGCTCCGAGGCTGGAGGTGACACCTCATCATCCGACGCCACCTCGCTATCCGAAGCCGCCGACACATCCCTGTGCTCCATCACTTTGGCCTGGAACCTTTGCCAGCTGATGGGGATCAGCGACAGATAGATGAGTGTCGAAAAGGCCAGCGTCTCATATGGATAGGTGAACAGCATCGCGACGTACCCAGCCGCGAGAACAAAAATCGGCAAGACCCATTCGCGGCCGACGCGCTCACCCATCAGCTTGCCGGAATACGTTGGTATCGTGGAAACCATCATGAAAGCGATGAAGAGCGTGTAGAGCATAACGATCTTCAACATCCAGGGCGACTTCATCCAATCCAGCCCGAGATGATGGAGGTAGACCGGGAGCATCACCACAATGGCTGCGGCTGGCGTGGGCATTCCGACGAAGTAATTCGACTGCCATTTCGGCTTGTCATCGTCGAGCGCAGCATTGAAGCGCGCGAGGCGCAGCGCCGAAGATAGCGCAAAGATCATCACGCAGATCCAGCCTGCGCTCTTGAGGTCGCCCAGCCCCCAGTTGAAGACGAGGAACGCAGGCGCGACTCCGAAATTGACGAAGTCAGCGAGGCTGTCGAGTTCCGCGCCGAAGCGGGACGAGGCTTTCAGAGCCCGCGCGATGCGACCATCCACACCATCCAAAGCGGCTGCGAAAACGATTGCCGCTAGCGCAAGATCATAGCGGCCTTCGATACCCATGCGGATCGAGGTGAGGCCGGCGCATAACCCCAGTAGCGTAACGAAGTTAGGTACCAGCATCCGCACAGGCACCCGTGCGTGCCGGAACAAGGGACGCCTGCGACGGCGGCTGGTCTCCTGTTCGATGGTCGGCAGATCTGGGTCCATGTCAGCCTCCATTCAACAAATCGATGCGTTCAACGTCCGTCATTCTGAGCGCCCAAACGGGACACTGTGGCTCAGGCCAATCTGGCCTCGCGCTCGGGCTCGGCCGACTTGAGATCTGCAAAAACTGTTTCACCGGCAATCGCGCGCTGGCCGACGCTGACAAGCGCATGGGCTCCAGGCGGAAGGAACACATCCACACGTGAGCCAAAACGGATCAGCCCGTACCGCTGCCCCGCCGCCAAGCTATCGCCTTCGCGTGAGAACGTCACAATACGGCGTGCCACGAGACCGGCGATCTGCACCACACCGATCTCGCCGCCACTCGGCATCTCGATGACGATGGCGCTGCGCTCGTTCTCTTCGCTCGCCTTATCGAGAGCGGCATTAAAGAAGGCACCCGGGATGTAGGCAGAACGAACGATGCGGCCCGCGACCGGCGCGCGCTGAATGTGCACATCGAAGATCGACAGGAAGGTGGAAATCCGTACCCGCTCTTCCGGCCCAAGCCCCAACTCCGGCGGTGGGCGCACTTTATCGATCGACGAAATGCGTCCATCGGCGGCGGAGATCACCAGTCCATCGCGCATCGGCGTGACACGCGCGGGGTCGCGGAAGAAGTAGACGATCCATGCTGTGATGCCGGCCAGAATCCAGCCAAGCGGCGGCCACAGCACGAAGAAGAGAAGCGTCGCCAGCGCACCGGCTCCGACGAACTTGTGTCCGTCAGGATGAACCGGTGCCAGCGTATCGAAAATGGTATCAAGAATGCCGTGGCGTTCCGACACTTACTTAAGCCTCCGAAAACTTGTCAGTTGAAGAGATCGCGCACCGTATAGGATGCAGCGGTCTCCTGACGTTCAATTGAAATGTCCAGCCCGGGCGAACCCGCGTGACAGACGTATTCTAGTCCTGCTTCGTGTCGAGCGGTATGGCGACAAACCGTAGGTCTCCTTTGCCGTCTTCCACGCGTAACAATACCGCTTTGCGGCCGCTCTTTTTCACTTTGTCCACGCTTTTCACGACGTCATCGGGGTTTGCCACCGGAATTTGGCCCGCCTCCACGATCACGTCGCCCGGTTTGAGCCCCTTCTGAGCCGCCGGGCTGGCGGGATCGATATCGTCGATAACCGCACCGGCCGTCTTCTCATCCAGACCATACTTGCGGCGGATCTCATCGGTAAGCGGAACGAGCTTCAATCCGATGATCTCGGATACGGCTGGCGGCTCAGGCTTATCGCCCTTGTCGCTGTCGTCGTCGGAGCCGCCAGCAGCAGATTCTTCCTCCAGAAGACCGACGGTGATCTGCACGGTCGTGGTCGCGCCCTTGCGCAACACTTCGACGTCGACAGCCTTCCCTATCGGCGTCTGCGCGACGATCTTTGGCAGACCGCGCATGGTGGTGACATCCTTGCCGTCAAACTTCATAATGACGTCGCCGGTTTCGAGCCCACCCTTGGCAGCGGGACTGCCCGGCGTTACGGCCGACACCAGCGCACCACTGCTATCGGGCACGCCGAGCGTCTCTGCGATGTCTTCCGTGACTGTTTGAATCTTTACGCCCAACCAGCCCCGGCGAGTCTCCCCATACTGCTTGAGCTGATCGACAACCGCCGTCACCGTGTCAGATGGAACCGCAAAGCCAATACCGATCGAACCGCCGGTCGGTGAGATGATGGCCGTATTCACGCCGACGACCTCACCATCCATATTGAACAGAGGACCACCTGAGTTGCCCTTGTTGATGGCTGCGTCCGTTTGCAGGTAGTCGTCATATGGGCCGGAATTGATGTCGCGGCTCTTGGCGGAAATGATGCCGACCGATACCGAACCGCCGAGACCGAATGGATTGCCGATTGCGAGCACCCAATCGCCAACTTCAAGCTTTGTGGACGACCCGAACTTCACATCCACCAAAGGCTTCTTCGGATTGACTTTGAGAAGTGCGATGTCGGACTTCACATCCTTGCCGACCACCTTCTCCACTTTCAGCTTACTGCCATCGTGGAAGTTGATGATGATTTCGTCCGCCCCGTCGATGACGTGGTTGTTGGTGACGATCAAACCTTCGGCCCCGTCGATGACGAAGCCTGAACCGAGCGAGGATACCTTACGGTCGACACGGGGCGCACCGCCCTTCTTGTTGAAGAAGTCATCGAAGAACTCTTCAAACGGCGATCCCTTCGGCACCTTTGGCAGCGGCACGCCTTGAGGCCCCTTGACCGTTTGCGTCGTCGAAATGTTTACGACCGCATCCGACAGCTTTTTGGCCAGCGGCGCCAAAGACACCGGACCTTCAGCCATGGCCGGCGACGCCCCGACGAGAAGCGCTAAAACGGCAAGAAGACGTAGGGCTTGGCGCATTGTCTGGCTCCTGGCATCTGCCTCGAAGTTAAGCTGAGGTCTTTGTCAGTCTGGCTTAGGGCGCAGGCGGGTTGAGCGTCAATGCCTAAACCGCCCGCGGCTTCAGCCTGTCAGGCTTGGCGCACAAGGCGGCAGTATCGTGTCCTTCAGGAATTCGTTACGTCGCATGGCCATCAACGCCAGCTGCTGGCCTAACCGCGTGCGAGCCAGACCAAGCCCATGCCGAGTACGACCATCGTCCAAGCGACCACGGCGAGCTGCCTTTCCGGCAGGCTAGCCATGTCGCGAACGATACGCCGTCCTAGATCCGGCGAGATTGCCCAAAGCAGACCTTCCAGCACGATGGCCAGACCCAGCCCCGCGAGCAAGTCGTTCATTGCTGCGGCGTGATCGGAGCGGTCGAAGCCCGCCCGCCACCCTGCGGATCTTCGAAGTAACGGAAGAAATCGCTGTCAGGCGAAAGCAACATGCGCGTATCGCCCGGCTTTAACGCCTGCGTATAGGCCTGCATGGAGCGATAGAAGCGGAAGAAGTCAGGATCCTGGCCAAAAGCTTCCGCGAAGATGCGGCTGCGCTCACCCTCGCCCTCACCACGGATCTGATCCGCTTTCTGAGTTGCTTCAGCCTTGATCACAGTAACCTGGCGCTCGGCATTGGCGCTGATGCGGTTCTTCTCGCCTTCGCCTTGAGCGCGAAGTTCGGTTGCCTCGCGCACGCGGTCCGCCTTCATGCGATCGAACACCTTGGCAAGGTTGTCTTTCGGCAGATCAGCGCGCTTGATGCGCACGTCGACGACTTCCAACCCGTAATCGCGGCCTTCCGAATTCACCTTAGCGGCGATTTCCTTCATCAGGCTTTCGCGCTTGGTCTTGACGATCTCGGGCAACGTCGCCCCACCCAGGACGCGGCGAATTTCCGATTCAACGAGCGGCCCAACGACCTGTCGCACTCGCTCCTCGTAACGCACGTTCTGATAGAATTTGAGCGGATCGGTAATGCGATAACGGGCGAACGCATCGACGATGATGCGCTGCTGGTCGGCTGCGTTGAGTTCCTGGGCACTCGTATCGAGATCTAAGATGCGCTTGTCGAAGAGGTCGACTGTATCGACGAACGGCACCTTCCATTTGAGGCCTGGGGTGGTGACGACCTGTTTGGGCTCACCGAACCGAAGAACCAGGGCCTGCTCGTTCTGGTGCACGATAAAAGCCGACGAATAGAGGCCGACGGCCGCAACGCCAATCAAGATTGCGAGAAAGGCAAGAAATGCGCGCATGATCACTGCTCTCCCGCGGCTGGTGTTTTGCGTTTCTGTAGCTGGTCGAGGGGAAGGAACGGCACGACGCCGGAGCCTCCCTTGGAGTCCAGAATGATCTTATCGGCGCCGGAAAGCACACGCTCCTGCATTTCCAGGAACAACCGCTCGCGCGTTACGTCCGGTGCCTTTTTGTATTCCTCATAAACGCTGAGGAAGCGGGCGGCCTGACCTGTCGCCTCGGCAATGGTCTGCTGCTTGAAGCCCTCTGCATTCGCGAGAATACGATCGGCTTCACCCCTCGCCCGCGGCAAAATCTGATCGGCGTATGTCTGCGCTTCCTTGATCAAGCGTTCTTTGTCCTGCCCTGCCGCAGCAACGTCGCGGAAGGCGGCGATTACTTCGGCTGGCGGATCGACTTCGCGCAACTGCACCTGGTCGATCTTGATGCCAGCGCCGTAATCGTTAAGCATTCGCTGCATCAGCGCCTGAACCTCTTCCTGCGCCTTCTGGCGGCCACTGGTCAGCAAAGGCTGCAAATTTGACTGTCCGACAACTTCACGCATGGCGCTTTCCGCCACCTCACGCACGGTCGTCTCGGGCTGAGCAATGTTGAAGAGGTACTGCTCGACACCCGTCTGGCCGGTCTTTTTGTCGGTTTCGGTATTGATGCGCCAGAACACGACGAAGCGGACATCGACGACGTTGCCATCGCCGGTCAGCATCAGGCCGCTGTCGGGTCCGTCGACGGAGCTGGAGCGCGAACCGGCACGGCCTGTGCCCACTTCGATCGTGCGCTGTTGCGTGACCTGAGGCGTGCGCACTTCCTCGATCGGATAAGGAAGGCGGAAGTGAAGACCAGGCCCCTGCCAACGGTCGAACTTACCGAACCGCAGCACGATGCCCTGCTCGTCGGGATTGACCCTGTAGAAGAAGCCATAGAACGCAATCGCCATGAGACCCAGCACGGCAATCAGAAATAAGAAGGGCTTGGGCACCCCGCCACCATCACCGCCGCGGCCGCCACCGCCGCCGCCACCGCGCATCACCTGTTTCACCTTGTCTTGGCCCCGACGCAGGATCTCATCGAGATCGGGCGGCTGACCGCCGCCACCGCCCTGGCCCCACGGACCTTGTCCCCACGGCCCGCCGCCGTTGCCGCCGCCTTTACGGCCGCCGCCGCCACCGCCTTGATTACTCCAGGGCATTCTTAAGCCTCATCCTGCATCAATAATGTTTCATCGCCCACTGGCACTGAACTGCGCGCGGGCCAGCCGCTCCATTCGTGGCGGCTGAAAGTTCCAATCCCGTTTCAAGGGGGGTCGCTTCAAATCATCAGGCTCGCTTATAGGACAGGGGGTTCCCCCAGGCAAACGCCCGGGCCCCGAGCGCCGCTTCGCGGACTTAGAGCCCTAGAAATGGTGGCTTTTCCAGTCCGTTCAAGCGCCCGGATCAATCGCGGTTAAGACGCCCCGTCCGCAAACCGCTCGAAAACGATAAGGGTGGAGGCGTACTCGTCTTTGGGGCCCTGCGGAAGCTCCTCCCGGCAGCGATCTTATAGACGCAAGGAAAACTACAGCGTGCCGCGCTTACTCATGCATAGATAAGGCTTTGACTACCTATATCTACGAGGGCTTTTTTTTGGAGTGCAGGATTTCTGTCCAGCTTAGTGAAACTAAACGAGTACTCGTCACCGAACAGACCTTTTGGAACTTCAAAAGAAGCCACTTCCGTCCAACCGTCAAAGGAAGCGTCAAAAAAGGCATCACCTTCAATCGTAGCGTCTATTTCAGTTAAATAGACACGGGACACTTCATTCTTGAAAAGATCGAAAACTGCCTGCCCGCCGATTATCATAATCTCATCGACACCAAGGCGTCGGCATTCCCGCTCAGCAAATTCCATGGCAGCCGACTTGGTGCCCGCAACGAAAACATCTTGAGCACTTATGCCATTCTCCCTTGAAACCACGATGTTTGGTCTGCCGGGGAGCGCCCTACCAATGGACTCGAACGTTTTTCGGCCCATAATAACGGGCTTGCCTAACGTAATCTTTTTGAAATTTCTCAGGTCGCTGGGCAGGTGCCATGGCATCTTGTTCTCACAACCAATGACCTTGTTGCGAGTACGCGCGACGACGTAGCTATACGTCGGCTTCATTGCCATAGCAGCTCCCCCTCTCAAGCCCGTCCCCACGGGTTGACTCGGAAAACCATGAGGCACCTTCCGAATCACTTATACACGCATCGGCAAGTTACGAGAATCCCGGGACATTAAAAGACCTTTTGGTGTGTGCTCCAATGCTCACCAACAACTATATGTTAGGCCAAATTGGCCACCAGGCCCATCTCATCTGCGGCAATCGGCGACCAAGGGGCTTCTATGAACTTCACTCAACGATAAGTGAGACAATCACGTTTGTTTCAGCTTCCGCTGGGCTTTAAGCGCCCTTCGTCGGTCTACAGCCCGCAATTGGAACCATCGCGATCTGATTAACCTCGTTATATTTGTTCATGGCGCCACTGGCGGCATCAACAGCGAGGCCAACAACGCCACCAGCAATCAAATTGCCAGCAGCCATGGTCTCCGTCGATGACGCGATCACGCCGACGCCATCCTCATAGCACTCTTTTTTGCAGGTCACCGCAACATTGTACTGGCTCTTGTCCAGCACGAGCGTCCCTGGAGTAATCAGGGTTTTGGTGCCGATGCCTTCCGACGTCAGCGTGCAGCTGGATCCCGGCGCGCCGGGCGTATTCAAAGAAATTGTCTGCGTGGTGCCTTTTGTGATCGAGGCACAGCCCGCCACAACCAATCCCACTGACAGCAGCAGCGCAAACCCGCGTTTCATCGCGCATCCCCCCAGATTTCGCGAAACTGCAGCTACACGAAAACAGGGGCGCTGGTCGAGATGCAGGGATGTTCTATCCCCTGAAATTCAGTGGTCTGCGGAAATGCCTCATTAAACCGCTACCGGCGCGGCAATATGCGGATGAGGATCGTAGCCTTCGAGACGGAAATCCTCGTAGCGGAAATCGAAAATCGACTTCACGTCCGGGTTGATGTGCATGACGGGCAGCGGGCGCGGTGTGCGTAACAGTTGCAGATCCGCTTGCTCCAGGTGATTGAGATAAAGATGCGCATCCCCAAACGTGTGCACGAAATCGCCAGGCTTCAGCCCTGTCACTTGCGCCATCATCAAGGTGAGCAGCGCATAGCTTGCGATGTTGAATGGCACGCCGAGAAAAACGTCGGCTGAACGTTGGTAAAGCTGACAGGAAAGCTTGCCATCCGCCACGTAGAATTGGAACAGGCAGTGACAGGGCGCCAGCGCCATATCGGGGATGTCAGCCGGGTTCCAGGCCGACACGATAATACGGCGGCTATCCGGATTGGTCTTGAGTGTATTCACGACCTCGGAAATCTGGTCGATCGTGCGCCCGTCCGGCGCGGCCCACGACCGCCACTGCTTGCCGTAGACCGGTCCAAGATTGCCGTCGGCATCTGCCCACTCATCCCAGATGCGCACGCCGTTGTCTTTCAGGTACTTGATATTGGTGTCACCGGCGAGAAACCAGATCAACTCGTGGATGATCGACTTCACGTGCAGCTTCTTGGTCGTCAGAAGCGGAAACCCGCGGGAAAGATCAAAGCGCATCTGGTGGCCGAAAACGCTCAGCGTCCCGGTTCCTGTGCGGTCGGTCTTTTCCGTGCCCGTATTACGCACCCGGGCGAGAAGATCGAGGTATTGCTCCATAGCCGGTGTTCTTAAGCCGATTCCCGAACCTTGCCGAACTTCCACCGAGGCTGTGCACGTCCAATTCGCCCGCGCCAGCTATTGCAGCACCACTTCCGGGACAAACGCCAGGGCGAGGACGATGGCGCTGTTATAAACCGCGTGTGCTGCCATCGAAGGCCACAAGCTTTGCGTGCGCTCGCGCAACCAGGCGAAATAAATCCCGATGACGAACAAGAGCGCCAGAGCATAGATCGAGTAGCTGGCGTGAAGAGCTGTCCAAAACCCAGCGCTGATACCGGCGGCACCAACGAACCCTAGTGGCGAATCCCGCAACCCGCCAAACAGCAGCCCGCGGAACAACAGTTCCTCCGACAAAGGGGCTCCCACACCGGCCGCCAGCAACAGCATCCACCAGCTGCTTGAACTCGCGATGTGCGCAAATGGGCGGATATCGTGGATAAAGGTCGTGCGATCCAATTGATAAATCAGCGTTCCGATAGCCGATGAAATCGCCAGGAGCCCGAGGATAGCAAGACCAACGGCGGCAATTCCGCCACGCGGCCGCGAGAACAGCAAAACCCGCCCGCGCAAAGGAGGGGTCAAAAACGCCGCAAGCAGGGTCAACGTCACGACTGTCAGCTGAAAGCCGGCAAAATATGCCCCGAGCCGTTGGGCTTGGAGGGTTTCGAAATGGCCGGGCTGGTGCGCGCCGGGTGTACTGTAGTCGGCAGCCACATCGAACATGGACGCGGCCTGAAGCCCAGCGAGCATCGCGAGCTGCACGATCGCCAGTGCCAGTAGCAAAGCGGCAACAGCTGGGATCCAGACACGCCAGGTGCGCGGCGGCTTATGCACCTCGCCAAGTACCTCCTGCTCCAATCTCGTACCTTTCTACATGCACAGACCCGGCGCGGGGCATTCGCGACGCTATGGCGCTCCGAATTTCCCACAACAACGCCATCTACCCCCAATTTCGCCCAACGGACGGACGAACGGCGACTTCTTTTTTCAGTTCGGGCCCCCTATATTCAGGGGGCCGGATTCGTCCGGCTATGGCGATAAACGCGACCGTAATAAGCCATTCGGACCCGGGGGCGGTACCCGGCGCCTCCACCATTCTTTTTTCCCGCAGATTGCGGCAGCTTCCCGATTGGGAGCCGCAAATGCGACCGGAATGGGGGCGAACTAGGATCGACGAGGGTGTAAAGGGTTTAGCTTTTGCCCGGCATGATACCACCGTTATCGGGTCATTCAGAATAGTTGCCAATGACAACTATGCTGAGGCTGCTCTCGCTGCGTAATGCGGCGCGAAATGCCTAAACTCAAGCCCTTACCCCTAGCCGGGTAAGGCGCGGTTAGGAGGGCACCGGGCAACAGAAGCCCTCCACTTCTCGTCCGCGTCAAACTATGCTCTTTTGTAGTACGCGACGTGCGTTATACGAGAATCCTCGTCCAGGATCGAAGTGGGCGTGCACGCGGGGATGTGCGGGAACAAACGAGAAGAAGAGCGACTGAGCCGATGGCAGGCGGGCCAATGATCGATTATGAGGCGCTCCAGCAGGATGCACTGCGCGGAATCGTTCGCGCCGCCCTTCAGCAAATTGCCAAGACCGGACTTCCCGGCGAGCACCACTTTTATATTTCGTTCCGCACCCAGTCTCCTGGCGTCGTTCTTTCCAAGCGACTGAAAGAGAAATATCCGGACGAGATGACAATCGTCCTACAACACCGTTTCTGGGATCTGATTGTTTCGGAAGACCGCTTCGAGGTGAAGCTGACGTTTGACGGCGTGCCTGAGCGTCTTGTCGTTCCGCTTTCTGCCATCAAGGTGTTCATCGATCCATCCGTCCATTTCGGACTTCAGTTCGAGGATGCCGCTGACCGTCCGCAAACAGCGCCGCGTCGCTCCATGACCATGGATGCCGCTTACGACGCTGTTAGCGATGCGCGCCCGGACAGCCCGCGCGCCACCTTGACGAAGAAGCCGCGAAGCCCGCGCAAGTCCCGCGCGGAAAAAGAAGCGGAAGCTGCGGCTCGCAAGGATGGCTCAAACGAGTCCGCACCCGTTCCGCCCCAACCCGAGCCCGCATCGGCGGCCGCCACAGAATTTTCGGAAGATGCCCAAACCGCGCAGCCTGCTCAAGCCGAGGACGACAAGGCAGGCTCGAAGGTCATCAGCCTCGACGCATTCCGCAAAAAATAGCGAACCGCTCAGCCTGTCGATTTAAAGTTGGTCGTCGTACCCGGCTTGCGTTTCTGCAGGCGTGGATTGTACCCCGGCTGGAGAACGCCTCCGACCAATTCGGAACATTGAACATCGGCAACGAAAGGATCGCTCGCTTCGATCTCGGCGGCGCTGTAACAGGCCTGGGCATTCTCCATCGGTCTGACCTGCAAACCGGCGTCGCCATTGGGCATGGCGAGTTGGACGATCATGACGATGATTTTGGATTCCATGGCGTGTTCACCCCGGGTTTGAGCACCGCCCTTGCAGACCATGCTGCTCAAGGGCCACGCACACTTGGAAAAAAGTGGGCTTCCCGTATTCCCGCGGCAGACCCGGCAAGGACGGTTGTGGAACGTCCGCTCGTTCCACACGCAACGCGCCTGACCGCTTCATCTACGCAAAAGCCTAACGAGATAACGAGCCAAACGCGGCAATATTCTGCTCGGGTTTGGCTCGCATTGAGTCTAATGATGCTCAACGGCCGCAGTTGCTCGGCCGTTGAGCTGCTGGTCAGAGCTGTGCCGGTCTAGGGGCGCGCTTCCAGCACCATGTTGAAGGGCGCTGAGACGGCGCGACGAACACGCGTGAAGCCGCCCTCGCGCAGCACTTCCGTCAGCCGCTTTTCTCCCGCCTGTGCGCCCAAGGCCGCGCCGACCTCTTGATTAAGCGAGGCAGGCACGCAGACGTTCGTGGAGAAGGCGTAATAGACGCGCCCCACGGGATTCATGTTCTCTGCCAGCGTATCTCCAGCCATCGGCTCTACGATCATGAACGTACCGTCGTCTTTCAACGATTCCCGCACACGGCGTGCCGCACCGACCGGATCGCCCATGTCGTGCAGGGCATCGAAGATCGTCACCAGATCGAAATTGCCGCCCGGGAAATCCTGCGCCCGCGCCTGCTCAAAAGAAAGATTGGTGCTGCCAACTCCGACCTCCCGTGCGCGAACGACTGACGGCTCATGGAAATCGTACCCGACAAAGTTAGACTTCGGAAAAGCCTGCGCCATGATGAGTGTCGAGGCGCCATGGCCGCAGCCTATGTCGGCGACCTTTGCGCCCTTCTCCAGTTTGGAAACGACTCCATCGAGGGCAGGCAGCCATTCGACAACCAGATGCCCCTTGTAGCCAGGCCGGAAGAACCGTTCCGTGCCGCAGAACAGACAATTGCAGTGTTCGCCCCACCCGATGCCCTTGCCGGTCTTGAAAGCTTCTGTCAGGCGCGGCTCGTCCGCAAAAACCGCCGCCAGCGCGTAGAACCCGCCGGTCAAGTTGACGACGCTGTCCTCGTCGGCAAGCACGGCCGCCTGCTCCGGGCTCATCGAGAACTTGTTGGATGCTGCGTCGTAGGTGACGAACCCTGACGTTGCCTGCGCGCTTAACCACTCGCGAATGTAGCGCGGCGCAGTGTTCGTCTTCCTGGCGAGCTCTTCCGGTGTCGTCGGGCCGATTGCTGCGAGCGCCTTGTAGAGACCGAGCTTATCGCCGACCATTACTAGAGCTGCGTTCGCCGCGGCGCCAATCTCGTTCACCATCATGCCGAGTAGCGGCTCGAGTTTTTGCATGTCTAACGTCATTGAGCGTCACACCCTTTCTGGTCGTTTCTGATGCTCCCGGACAAGTTTGTTGCACATTCGGCAGGCTCGAGGCATTCGCCTGAAGCCTCAACCAAGCGACCTCGCTGCAATTCTCCTCGCTGACAGACCCAAATGGCCATTTTGTACTTGGGCCAGGGTCATGCTAATCGGCATGCTGCAACGCAACCATTGATCCGCGAGCCGCACTCCATGACCTCTCATCGCACCGAGACCGACACCTTCGGCCCCATCGAAGTTCCCTCTGAGGGCTATTGGGGCGCACAGGCCCAACGCTCGCTTGGAAATTTCAAGATCGGATGGGAAAAACAGCCGCAGGCGATCGTGCGCGCTCTGGGCATCGTCAAGCGGGCGGCAGCTGAAACCAATATGGCGCTCGGAAAGCTCGACCCCAAAATCGGTGACGCCATCGTCAAGGCCGCCCAAGAGGTCATCGACGGCAAACTCAATGACCATTTCCCGCTTGTCGTTTGGCAGACGGGTTCTGGTACGCAGTCCAACATGAACGCCAACGAAGTCATCTCGAACCGCGCCATCGAGATGCTGGGCGGAACGATGGGCACCAAGAAGCCGGTGCATCCCAACGACCACGTCAACATGAGCCAGTCGTCAAACGACACCTTCCCCACGGCCATGCATATCGCCTGTGCAGAAGAGGTGGCGAACCGGCTGCTGCCAGCCTTGGCGCACCTGTATGACGCGCTCGAAGCCAAGGCGCTGGCCTGGAAGGACATCATTAAGATTGGCCGCACCCACACGCAGGACGCCACGCCGCTAACGCTTGGCCAGGAGTTTTCCGGCTACGCCAAGCAGATCGAAAACGGCATCAAGCGCATCGAGCTGACGCTTCCCGCCCTCATGGAACTGGCCCAAGGCGGCACCGCCGTTGGAACGGGTCTGGCATCGCCCGAGGGGTTTGCGCGCAAAGTTGCCGAACGGATCGCGGCGATCACCAAGCTGCCGTTCACCACCGCTCCCAACAAGTTCGAGGCTCTGGCGGCGCACGATGCGATGGTGATGACGCATGGCGCGATCCACACTGTCGCCATGAGTTGCTTCAAGATCGCCAACGACATCCGCTTCCTGGGCAGCGGTCCGCGCGCAGGGCTCGGCGAACTGGCCCTGCCAGAGAACGAGCCCGGCTCTTCCATCATGCCCGGCAAGGTTAATCCGACCCAGTGCGAAGCCATGACGCAGGTGTGCGCGCACATCCACGGCAATAACGCGGGCCTCGCGTTCGCCGGCAGTCAGGGGCACTTCGAACTCAATGTGTTCAATCCGATGATGGCTTACAACTTCCTGCAGTCGGTGCGCCTGCTCGCGGACGCGGCGGTGTCCTTCACCGACAACTGCGTCGTGGGAATCGAACCGCGACTCGACAACATTGCCCAAGGACTGGCAAACTCCTTGATGTTGGTGACGCCATTGAAAGAAAAGTACGGCTACGACCGCGCCGCAAAGATTGCCAAGACCGCGCACAAAAACGGCACGACCTTGCGCGAGGAGGCTATTGCGGATGGCATCCCGGCGGAAGACTTTGATCGGATCGTCGTTCCGGCCAAAATGATTAGCCCTGATCCCGCATGAGGTTGCATGACCGCTGAAATCGTCAATCTCAACAAATTCCGCAAAGCCAAGGAGCGGGCCGAGAAGGAAAAGCTCGCGCAAGAAAACCGCGCCAGCTTCGGCCGCAGCAAGGCTGAACGCACCAGAGATGAAGACGAGGCGGGGCGTCGCGAAAAGCAGCTCGATCAAGCCCAGCGCGACACGGGCGTGACGGTAGACTTCGAACCCAAGAAACCACAAAACGGCAATGAGCCGTCACCACCTCCCGATTTCGATCCAGACTTCGATCCCGGCGCAGCATCATGAACCGGCCCTTGAAGCGGTCATTTGCGATCAAAGGGCACCGCACGTCGATCTCACTGGAGAAAGCGTTTTGGGATGCGCTGAAAGAGGCCGCTGCGGAAGAAGGCGTCGCGCTCGCGGGGCTAGTCGCGGAAATTGACGCTAAGCGCGGTGCGACCGGGCTATCGAGCGCGGTACGCATTTTTCTTTTGGAGCGCTACCGCGACCGCGCGGCAGGCACAAATGCGATCCAGGGCGCCGTTCCGCTGAAGAGTGAAGTTCGCTGAGGCGATCTCTTTCTCCACAACTGACATCCTGAGATTGCACACGGGCGTCTTCCGGTTACACTGCGCCCGCTTCAGAGGCTCTTGTGTGGCGGTTAAGGCTGAAGCGGTCAGGATCTCGGCATCGCGAATGCAAAAATTCTCGCAACATCTATTGGACCGCTTCCTGCTGCGCGTGCGATCTCCGGAAAAAACCCGTCAGGTTGCCGCCCTCCCTTATGCAGTTGTCGATGGAAAGGTCGCTTTTCTGCTCGTCACCTCGCGCCGGAGCGGACGCTGGATCTTTCCCAAGGGCTCGGTGATCGAGGGTAAGACGGCGTGGGAAAGCGCACAACAGGAAGCGTTCGAGGAAGCCGGCATCGAAGGAGAAATTGACCACAAACCGATCGGCACCTACCGCACCATCAAGAAGGGTGGGATCGCGCGCAAAGTTGTCGAAGTCGACCTTTATCCTCTGCGTGTGATGCGCCAGCACGACACTTGGCTTGAACAGCCCAACAGGCACCGCCATTGGGTGCTTCTGCGCGAGGCCAAGCGGCTATTACACGATCCGATGCTTGCCGACCTCGCTACCGAACTCAGCCGGCGCGTTCTGTTTCCTAATGCGACGCCGCCAGCAGCGCCTCAGCCTGTCACCGCGCGCAGCACCACATAACAGCCCGCCGCCAAGAGCGCGGCCGCAGGCACGGTGACGACCCACGCCGCGGCTATGCCGAAGACATGCTGGCGGCGCACCAACCGACGCTTTTCCTTTTTCTGGTAGTTCTCGATCGCCTCTTCGGGCGTCTGATTGAGCTTTGAGGGCTCAAGGAAAACCGATCGCGGCTTAACGGCAGGGTTGGGCACACCCTTATTGGTAAGAAGTTCGCGCAGATAACCTACTCCGAACACCGCCCCGATCGCGATGTGAGTGGAAGACACCGGCAGCCCCATCGCGGACGCGAATAAGACCGTGATGGCGGCCGATAGAGCGACGCAATACGCGCGGATCGGGTCCATCTTGGTGATCTTCTCACCCACGGTGCGGATGAGCTTGGGGCCAAACAGCGACAGCCCAAGCGAGATGCCGAAAGCGCCGATGGCCAAGACCCACAGTGGCAGCGCCACATTCTCTGAAGCATTGGTTCCATATTGCGCAGCAGACACGATAGCGGCCAGCGGTCCAACCGCGTTTGCGACGTCGTTGGCGCCATGGGCAAACGACAACAGGGCTACCGCAAAGATCAGTGGAATTGTGAAGCATTGCGCGATTGCCTTGCGGGTGTTCGGGATCGTTGCGGCGTGGCGCGAGATCCAAGGCCGCGTTACGGCAAAGCCGAGGATGAAAAACGCAACCCCGAAGGCGTTGATGGCGCTCGTCGAGGGCGACCAAATCCGCCGCAAACCTTTGCTCACGAGGTACATTGCAAAGACGCCCGACATGAGCGCGACAAGCGGAGGCACCCAGGTACGCGCCGCCGCGACGCGATCCTCCCTATAAAGGATCAACCATTTGATGAGGCCCAAAAGAAGGGCCGCAAATAGTCCACCGATGATCGGCGAGATGACCCAGCTGGCGGAAATCTTGCCCATCACCGACCAATTGACCGCATCGACACCAGCGGCCGCCGCACCGCTTCCCATGACACCACCAACGATCGCATGGGTGGTGGAAACCGGCGCTCCCAGATAGGTCGCCAGATGTATCCATAACGACGCGGCCAGCAACGCTGCCATCATGACGTGAATGAACGAGATCGCTTTCATCCCATGATCGGAGGCGAGAAGGTCTTTTGCGACCGTGCTGACAACATCTCCGCCGGCAAGGATCGCGCCCGACGCCTCGCAGAGCGCTGCGATTGCAATTGCCCCCGACATGCTCAACACGCGACTGCCGACCGCCGGGCCCATGTTGTTGGCCACATCATTGGCCCCGATGTTCAAGGCCATGTATGCGGCAATGACGGCGGCAATGATCACGAGACTCGCGTGCGAACTCTGATCGATGAAGAGGCTCGCAACGGCGATGCATCCGGCCATGAAAACGGCGAGCAACCCCGGCTTGGCAAGCGAGCGGCTGAGCGATTCGGCGGCTTTCTCGATATGGACGACCTTTTTTAGGTCTTTATCCAGGGATGGCTTGGCCATTTCCTCTCCGGCGCTGCTTTTTCAGGCGAGAGGGGCATAGCATCCTTGATGACGGTTGTCACAAATCCGTCACATAACAATCCAGTCGTGGCGATGGGGTCACAGCGGCGTCCTGTGAACCGGCTTACGGCCAGTTGCCGAATGCGCGATTGATCTCGTCGGACGGCGTACGGCGTGCGCGCGGCGGCGAACGTACATCGGGCTTCGCGCTATAGGTACGCTGTGGCAGTGGCCTGCGAGGCTCGCTTGCGACCTCGGCCGGAACATCAGCAGTTGTCTCCACCGTATCCTCAGGTGGACCGCTCTGCGGAACGATGGGTTCAGTATCGCTCGATTCAGGCACGACCGGCGGCCCACTTGCGTTTGAAGGTTGTTGCTCGCGCTTTTGCTGCTGCTTGGCAGCTTCCTTCGCTGCAGCCGCTGCAGCGGCCGCCTTAGCCCGCTCGACTTCGAGTGTCTTGCGACGCTCTAAGTCCATACGCTGCCGATCGTCATCGTTCTTGCGCAGGATTTCCAACTCTTCGACTTTGCGTTCCATCTGCCGTACGGCAAGTTCGCGCTGCAGATCCGCAGCTTCGACACTGACCTCAAGCCCGTCGAGGTCACCCAACGCGCCGGTGTAGACGAATTCGACTGCGGGCAATGGCCCTTTAGATGCGGGCTTCCAATCGGGACCAGCTTCAGGAGGAGGCGGAAGCGGCGTGGCCATCGCGCTCACTTGCCAATCGCTGTCCAACCCGAGAGAGGAAAGGCTCGCCGTCGTCGTGACCTGAGCCGAACCCTGCGCTGTCTTAACGGTGTAGGGTTCGACTTTCACATTTCCACCGGCCACTTCGAACGACAAGGTTTTGTCGCCTTCGACGACGGAGGCGGACGCCAAGGCTGAAGAGAGCGATTGCCCAATCGCATTGGCATCGTTTTCCATCTGGCCGGCCAACACGGCATCACTCGCATCCGCGACGAGTGCCGGCGCGGGACCGGGGTGGCGCGCGTCATGAAGCTTGATCGTCCCCTTGCCAGTCAGGCCATTGATGACAGTCGCCGGGCTAAGTCCTCGGCCTGAACCTTCAAATTCGAGCACCGCCCGACCCTTCGCTTTGGCGTTCAAAGCTGCCAGATCGGCATCGAGCGCGAGATTGCCCGACAGTGTGAAGCCGGTAGATACCTTCTCGATTTTCGCTGAAAGGTTCAAATCCCCGCCCGCAGCGCGCGCCTTCAGGCTCTCGATTGAGACTTTGCTATCCTGAACCGTGATCTGCGCGATCGCGTCCTGGGCCTCCAGTCCGTCGGCAAGTTCGAGCTTGCCGAGTTTCAGGCGCATCGTACCGCGATTATGCGCGAACGGCTTCAGATCGAACTGTGCGGTGGGCCACACGCTCTCCTCGACATCTTCGGCCGCTTCAGCGCGAGCCGCCTCGCTCAACCAGCTCAGAAGGCCCGCGACGGATGCTTGGTCAGCCTCCAGATCGGCTTCGACATTCGAAACGCCTTCGCCTGAGCCACTTTCTCCCCGCGTTAGCTTCACAGATCCCTTGATCACGCTCGATGCGGATTTCAGGTTGCGGCTGGCCAGTGTCGTCACGCCATCCTTGGCCGATACTTTGATCGGACCCGCTAGGCTCGACAGCGTCAACCCGGCGGGCGCAACGACACCCGCCAGCACAAGGGCCTCACGCGCGTCTTGCGCATCGACCGAGCCGTCGGCCTCGTAAGCGAACGTTTGATTGTCCTGCGCCGACAGCGAGCCTTGCAACTTGGCCGACAAACCTTGCGCGTTCACCTCGGCCAGCGACTTCGCCCCTTGCGACAACAGACCGGAGACAGCGAGGCTGACTTCACCGGGCCGCGATTTCAGTCCGTTCAGAAGCTGCGGTCCTGCGCCAGCGAGTTTAAGAATTTCGCCCAAGTCTGCGGCGTTGATAGTGGCCACAATTCGGGCAGGCGCGGTCCGCCAAGCCGAAAAGCCGTTGTCGAATGCGCCTTCGCCGATGAGGCGCGCGCCGCCAACGAGACCATCGAATGTAACATCGGCTGATCCGGCCTGACGTTTGCCGATCTGCACCAACCCAGCCAAGCGGGCGGATGGCAGAGCTGTTATCTGTTTATCCAGTATGACTTCGAGCCCGAGCAGCTTGCTCACTTCGCCAATGGCACGGCTATCGGCGGCATCGATCTCATAATTCAATGTTCCCTTCGCAGCCCCGCCGTCTGCGCTTGCTCGCATGATACGTCCCGAAGTCGAAATCCGGGCGCCTGCCTGCGTTTTCAGACGCGCTTTCGGCACGTTCAGACTAGCAGGCTCAATGACGATCTGTGCATCGACATCGTTATAGACGCTGCCAGCATGAGTGAGGCGACGCGCGGTCAGCTCAACGGTTGTCTCGGGACGTGACGCTTCCGGGTTCTCCGCTGCCTCCTTGTCGGAAGCGGTCTCAAGCCCAAGCGCATGGCGCCAGACGCTGCTGACGTAGCTTGCCTGCTCTGGGAAAAAGACTGCGCTGTCGATATCATCGCCATCGAGACGAACCGTGACGTGCTTGCGTGCGCCGCTGTCAATGCGCACCTCGCCATCGACAAGCTGTCCCGAAATCTGCGCCTTGGCATTTGTCAGCGCAAAACGTCCCGGTCCCATGGCGACGTCGCCGGCGACCCAGAACGGACCGTCGGAATTCAGGTCGATATCGATGCCGGACTTTTTCGCGAAGGCTTGAACGCGCGCAAAGTTCACGCCCCTAACCGTGCCTTCGCCGATAAACGTCTTGTCGTCCCTCTTGGCACCCTCAATCTTTCCGGAGAGATCGATACGTGCGCCTCCGGGCAGACCGCCCGACAACCGCCGCAGCGTCACCACGTCCTGGTGGCGTTCTGCATCGAGATCGAGCGCGCCCGCCTGCTCTCCGCCAAACTTCACCTGATCAATAGCAACTTGCACGGTCGCAGAACCGTTTCCGCCCAATCCTTCTACCAGAGCCATAAACAGCTGCCGCAAGCCATCGATACCAGCCTGCTGACCGTGCGGGGCCGCGAGCATGTCGAGATCCAGCCATTTCGCGGTGAGCTTGGTGTCGAACTTAAGATCGTTCGCCCAATTCGCAGATGCCGCGCCCGTCAAAATCTGCGGCTCGGCCGCACCGTCAAGTTCAAGCTCGACATTATCGAACGAGGCGCCCGAAGCACTGGCTGTTGTCGCCGTCTTCAAGTTGAGCACGGGCGGCGGTTCGCGCGTCGCTTGCGCATCCGAGGTCGCAGGAGGGGAAAGGAAAATCTTACCCGTGAGGTCGCCAGTGACCTTCGGCGCGGTCGTGAAATCGCGCAACGCTCCGTCGAAGGCATAGGAGTTGACGCCGGCATCGCCATACATCGCCGCCTTCAGGTGGACTACGCCCTCATTGTCCTCGGGGGCGGTTGAAAAACGGATATCCCGCACAACGCTGCCAACGCGCGCGCTTCCTTTGAACTTGAACGGCCCCTTGAGGGTGTCGGCGGACAACTCACCGTTGATGGCATCGACCGTGCTGATCAGCGCGCCATCCGCGCGATGAAAGGCAATCGCGCCCTTGAGCAGACGGACCGAATGCAGCGCCACGTTCTGAGGCACGAACGGCAGTTCGGCAGGTCGCAATTCGAGCGTGGACCAGTTGCCGCCGCCTACGTCATCCAGCACCAGCGACAGCACCGGCTTGTTCAATTCGATTTCGTTGGCTTCAAAAGCGCCGCGCAGCAGCGGAGAAACCGCCAGGCGCATGGTGAAGCTTTCCGCGCGGATAAACGGCTCGCCGGTTTGTCCGGTGGTGTCGGCGAGGCGCACCTTTTCAAAGCGGACGAACGGCGTGGGCAGAAAGCGAACGTTGACGGCGCCACCGACGCGAACATCACGGCCCAGCACTTTCGAGGCTTCCTCCTCGAAAACGCCGCGGTAGCCGTTCCAGTCGATGAAATACGGCGCACCAAATAAGGTCGCCAGCACCAACGCCAGGAGGCCGCCGAGATACAGGAGTCCGTTGTTCATCCGCCCAATGCTCTCTTACCGGCACCAGCCCGCTCCGGCACCGTTCGGCGGGCAGCTCTTAAGCGCAGCGCCGATATATACACTCTATCGCATACCCGGGGATAAGTCTGAACCCGAATTAGGGCGCAATTCCAGAACTTTGCCCAGGTTTTGCGGCAACTAGCGGGCATTTTCGCGCCACTGTGCACACTGCCGCTCCCGGGTTGTAGGAGCGGGTTTGGTACGCTACCTGATTGGAATGACAGCGAGTCGCAACATGTCGTCGCCCCCGCATCAGTCTGACGAATTCGAAGAGCCGCCGTTCGATCTTCCGCCGGCTGCTCCCGTTGGCGGTGCGTCCCAGAGCTCTATCTCCGCGCGCGCGATTGCGGCGTCGCGACCCGCACCCGTGTATCTGGAAGGCTTGAATCCAGAACAACGCTCCGCAGTTGAGCAAACGGAAGGTCCGCTGCTGGTCCTCGCGGGTGCGGGTACAGGCAAGACGCGCGTACTCACGACGCGCATTGCCCATATTCTCGCCCAGGGGAAGGCGTGGCCATCACAAATCCTGGCCGTCACCTTCACAAACAAAGCTGCCCGCGAGATGAAGGACCGGATCGGCGCCGCGATCGGCACGACTGTGGAGGGCATGAGCTGGCTCGGCACGTTCCACTCCATTGGCGTCAAAATCCTCCGCCGCCATGCGGAGCTTGTCGGTCTCAAATCGGGCTTCACGATCCTGGACGACGACGACACCAAGCGTCTGTTGAAACAAGTGATCGAAGCGGCTGGCATCGACAAGGAACGCTGGCCCGCGCGTCAGCTTGCGTCCCTGATCGACAGCTGGAAGAACCGGGGCCTGACCCCCGACAAGGTGCCCGCGGGTGAAGCGTTCGCATTTGCCGAAGGCAAGGGCAAGGAGCTTTATTCGGCCTATCAGAGCCGGCTCAAGGATCTCAACGCCTGCGACTTCGGCGATCTTTTGCTCGAATGTCTGCGACTGTTCCGTGACAACCCGGATGTGCTGGCAGAATACCACCGCCGCTTTCGCTACATCCTCGTTGACGAGTATCAGGACACCAACGTCGCCCAGTACCTCTGGCTACGATTACTGGCTCAGGGCATTCCCAACGTCTGCTGCGTCGGCGACGATGACCAATCGATCTACGGCTGGCGCGGCGCGGAGGTGGAAAACATCCTGCGCTTTGAGACCGATTTTCCCGGTGCGCGCGTCATTCGGCTGGAACGCAACTATCGCTCGACCAGTCATATCCTGGCGGCGGCCTCCGGGCTCATCACGCACAACGAGGGTCGTCTCGGCAAGACGCTGTTCACCGACGGCGCCGCTGGCGAGCGTGTGTCGGTAGCGAGCTTCTGGGACGATGAAGCGGAAGCCCGTTCCATTGGCGATGACATCGAGAACGCACAGCGTGCGCGACAGAAACTGAATGAAATCGCGGTTCTGGTGCGTGCATCCTTCCAGATGCGCGTCATCGAAGAACGCTTCATCACCCTGGGTCTGCCCTATCGCGTTATCGGCGGGCCGCGTTTTTATGAGCGCCAGGAAATCAAGGACGCCATCGCCTATCTCGAAGTCGTCGCAAATCCATCCAACGACTTGAAATTTGAGCGCATCATCAACGTGCCCAAGCGCGGACTTGGGGATACTTCGGTGAAGCGCATTCACGAATTGGCGCGCGCGCGATCCATGCCGCTTTACGTGGCCGCCCGCGAGATCGTGGAAACCGACGAACTGCCGGGCAAAGCGCGCAAATCGCTTTATGACCTGTTGCGTCAGTTCGAACGTTGGCGCGTACAGCTCGACAGCATGCGTCACACGGATCTTGCTGAGCAGATCCTTGACGAAAGCGGCTATACAGCCATGTGGCAGGCGGACAAGAGCCCGCAAGCCCAATCCCGCCTCGAAAACCTTAAAGAGCTTGTGCGCTTCATGCACGATTTCGACACGTTAGGCGGGTTTCTGGAGCACGTCTCTCTCGTCATGGACGCCGACCAGGGTAGCGACGGCGATCGCGTATCGCTGATGACGATGCACGCGGCCAAGGGGTTGGAGTTCGAAACCGTGTTCCTGCCGGGATGGGAAGAAGGACTGTTCCCCCATCAGCGCGCGCTCGATGAAAGCGGCAAGGCGGGATTGGAAGAAGAGCGCCGACTCGCCTACGTCGGCCTCACCCGTGCCAAGCGGCGGGCAAAAGTCTCGTTCGCTCAAAACCGCCGCACGCACGGGCTTTATCAATCAGCCATCCCCTCGCGTTTCGTGGATGAATTGCCTATCGCGAACGTCGACGTGGTTGAGAACCCCTCTCCTTATGGCGGCATCCCGCAAGGGCGCGGCTTTGGCTATGGCAATCCATTCGGCGCAAGCCGGTTTGACCGCGAACCGCCGCCGTCCAAATCGAATTATCAGACACCAGGTTGGCAGCGCGCCCAACAGACTTGGTCGCGATCCGATAACAAGAAAAAAAAGCCGATGCGCACGCCAACCACCATTGACGGCGAACTCGTTGCGGCTTCGTCCGCGAGCGCACCACAGTTCAAGGCCGGGACGCGCGTCACGCATGAGAAATTCGGCGCAGGCACGGTGACGCACGTAGACGGCAACAAGCTTACGATCGATTTCGACGCTGGCGACACCAAACGGGTCGTCGCCAGCTTCGTCGATCTCCTCAGCTGACAGCCGTTATTCGACCACACATACCGAATAGTCGGCTCGATCAATTGATGGAACCACCCGCGCCCAAGGGCGTTCCGTGATTGGCGCGACCCAGGTCACGCCTCCCCAAAACAAGAGAATAAAATGCCCAGCCCCCAACAGACCGGCGTGGTGAAAGACGCAACCTCCCTCCGTCCCAGTCCCACTCTTAAGATCTCATTCATCGAATTCGTAGCGCTGACCGCAGCCCTGATGGCGCTCACCGCACTTTCGATCGACATCATGTTGCCGGCACTACCGCAGATAGGATCTGCACTCGGCGTGACTGCCGAAAACGATCGCCAGCAAGTGATCATCCTCTACATGGTCGGGTTCTCGGTCGGCCAGCTCATCTATGGGCCGCTGTCCGACAGGCTGGGGCGCAAACCTGTGCTGCTCGGCGGGTTGGCACTGTTCATTGTCGGCTCCTGCCTTGCGTTGCTGTCTCAATCGTTCTCGATGCTTCTGACCGCGCGCCTTTTGCAAGGTCTTGGCGCCGCATCTCCGCGCGTCGTCGCCATCGCGGTCGTGCGCGACATCTACAGCGGCCGTCACATGGCCCGCGTCATGTCACTCGCCATGATGATATTCATACTCATTCCAGTGCTCGCACCCTCGATCGGACAAGGGCTCATGCATCTGGGCGACTGGAGGCTGACGTTCGACGCGCTGTTGTTCATGGGCGCCGCGGTCGCGATCTGGGCGGGCTTTCGTCTTCCAGAAACCGCCCGACAGATTACCCAGCATACCGCCGCGCCAACGCTGCTTGCATCTTTCAAGACCGCCGTGCTCGACCGCCAGACCATGTCTTACGGCATTGCGAGCGGTCTGATGTTCGGTTGCCTTCTGGCCTACGTAGCAAGTTCGCAGCAGGTCTTCACGGAGGTGTTCGACGTCGGAGATCACTTCCCGATACTGTTCGGAGCTGTCGCATCGGTCATGGCCATCGCCTCGTTCGTGAACGCCAATCTCGTCGAGCGACTTGGTATGCGCCGGGTTTCTCATACCGCTCTTGCAGCGTTCATTTCGGTTTCGCTCGCGTTGGCGATGGCGTCCAATGCCGGACTCGCTTCTCTCGGCGTGTTTTGCGTTCTGGTGGCGTCGGCATTCTTTTGCTTCGGGCTCATCGCGCCCAACTTCAACGCGCTGGCCATGGAGCAGCAGGGTAACAACGCAGGCATGGCTTCGTCCGTCATCGGCTCGCTGAGCACAGCGATTGGCGCAAGCGCGGGCAGCATTATCGGTAGTGCTTTCGATGGGAGCGTTTTGCCGCTGGCGCTTGGATTTGCCGGCTGCAGCGTGTTGACAAGCATCGTCGTCTTCGCGTTCGAAGGATCTGCCGGTCTGTTCGGCCGCAACCGTCCATAGTCGGGAACCAGACCGTCGTTTCAGCGGCCAATTAGGCAGCCGCCTCCCGGCGGTTCTTGATCAAATCCCACGCTGCGTTGATCTGCTTCATGCGGGCCTCGCGCACACGACGATCTTCATCATCGCGGGCGAAATCCGGATGCCAGCTCATGCGGAGCGCATCCACGAGCTTTTTTGCAACATTGGGCGCCGCCTCAGCGTTGATGCCCAGCGTTTGATAGGCTTCCTGCACGCTTTGAGGCATACGGATGCCCGTCCGCGCGTGGAACGCCGTAGCTCCTGCCGATTGCGTACCGCCGATGTCTCCACGTGCGGATGTGTCTTGCGCTGCACCTTGAGATATCCGCGAAATGCGCTCCAGCTCGCGCAACACGCTGCGGACCTGCGCTGCCGATTTCTGCATTGGCCGCTGATCGAACGAACGGCCGATCTCGTCGACGCGCGCCCGCAACTGGTCGAGTTCCGTCTGCAGGACATCGCGCAGCAGTAACGCGCGCGGCAGCGACCCGACCTGAAGCTCTGCCTCCGCCAACCGCGCCGTTGCCATCGCCAAAGCATTCATCAACGCCGTGCGGTCGGCCTGCGATGCAGCGGGCTTGGAACGCACGGACACACGGTTCGCGACAGCCAACCATGAGCCTTTCAAAAATTGCATCGCGCAGGTGCGCAACGTGTGTGGCAGAGACGCAGAAAGCGCTTCGGCACGAGAAGCCAGTTGCTCGGCGAGATTACGCCGCGCGACGACGAAGCCGACCGCGAACAGAAAAGCGAGCAGGCCACCCGCGACTTTGCCCAGTCGCAGAGCGTCGCTGGATGGCTCATTTCGCATCTCAGCGGTAATCGTCGGTTGCCAGGATCCATCAGCGGTGGGTGCGGGCGAACCCTTGTTGGATCTTTGTGCCGCGTGTTCCACTACGCTGTCCGCACTCAGCGTCTCGCGGACCACACGCTCCTTATGAGGTGAGAAGCGCGCAAGGGCAGGAAATACGAGCCGAGCATTCAATGCGCCGATAGGCGCAAAGCCGTTCGGCATCCCTCTTGGCAGTTTAACACCGAGGTATCGCGCAGCGGCGGCAACCTGCGCCCACGAAACATCCACGCCACCGCAAGACATTTGGAAGCGGTGAACCATGGCCGTGGTGCACGCGGCCTGCGACCCAGCCCCGTGACAATCAGAGAACGCGGTCTCTTCATGTTTGCCCACAATCGGATATGTCAGTGCCTTAGGAGATGGCGTGAGCTGGACCTGACCGGCCTCGACGCTACACGCATACGGCATTTCGAGTTCGTCCGAATGGGCGTGCTGCGCCCACATCATCTGCATCAACAATGCACCAGCGACCAACGCCGCCCAATGCAAAATCATTGCCGCTGCAAAACGCTCGCCCGTCTCGGGGGCTACTTCGATCTTTCCAACGCCTGGCCTCACCGTCCCCTCCCTCGAAGGTTTGCCGACTAGTAGACCACGACAACGCCGCACTCACTCAGGCATCAGAAAGACCATCCACAAGGTTATGAACGGGTTTTGCGCTTTTGCGCTGCGAAAGTCGTGCATCTAGGGGATGCTTCCGTATCGGTCCGCGCCGGGAACCTTGCCGTCAGCAAGCGCCGGGTTGCCACTTTGACGCCACAGCCAATGCGGTAAATTGTCGATGGATGAATGCCTTAGGCTCGACAATGACAATCCAGGCACCGTAAGACTGGCGGACGCGGTAGAAGGGGACCGCCGAAAAGAGTTGGGGGCTCACGCGGCTGCCATAAATTGCGGGTAGGCGGATCTCGACGTTCCGCCAAGGCGTTGGGAGGATAAGAGCGTATGACTGCGGCCGATATTCGAGCGTCCGAGCCCGAGGGTACGCCGGGACTCATCGATCTTCTGACCGGCGCGCACAAGCGCAGACGCCGAGAAGCCGAACGGGCGCCGCAGCCGCAACAGTCCACCAGCGCCAACTCCTCGACGGACGACTCGCGCGTCATCGCGCACGACTCGATTCGCAAGCGTGAGAAGTTCATTCCCGTCACGCGCTTCGCGTTGTTCGAACGCTTGAGCCAGCCGCTGGCCTGGCCGCCCGGACAAGCGACGGATGCGCGCCGCTTCTTCCGCTACCTCGATTACTGGCGCCAACAGCAATACAATTCCGAGCTTCTGGAGATCGAACAGCTCTACGAGCCATTCTCGCCGGACAGCGACCTGTTGATGACGCGCCAATTCACCGACGGCGAGAAGGCAGCCTTGCAGGATCGCGTCGTCAAGAGCGTGGAAGCGTTGCTCATCCGCGCCAACTACGAGCGCATCGATCCGACCGACGTGCAGATCATTCTGACACGCGAGAGCCACTACGGCCTCGATCTCTTCGTCGACATGGACGCATTCGACGAGATCGTCATCTATTATCGCGGCGCGTCCAACACCAAGCATGAAAAGCGCAGCTATAAACGTTTTATGCGCAAGGAAGAGTTCGACGTTCCGATCTTCCAGCGGCTGTTCATTCTGTTCAAGCTCAAGCCGTTCGACGTGCGCGTTGAAGAATACATGCGAACCGGGCTCGACCGTCAGGCCGCCGAACGCAAGGTGAAGAAAAACCGCTCCGCGCTGCCGCCGGGACTCAAAGACTCAAACATCTATCTGAAGCTCTTCAAAAACATCCCGCGCACCGATCTTGAGATGGTGTTTCCCAACACGCAGGTTCGCTTCAGGCTGCTCGACAAACTTCGGCTTGGTGTGTCCTCCGGCGCAGGCCTCGGCATGGGCGCGGTTGGCGCGGCGGGCAAACTTGCGCTCTTGACGACCAATCCGATTGCGGCAGCCGGTGCCATCGCGGGTCTTGGAGCGGTGGCGTTCCGTCAGGCGATGGGCTTCTTGAACCAGAAGCAGCGTTACATGGTGGTGATGGCACAGAACCTCTACTTCCATGCCATGGCCGACAATAAGGGCGTGATCCTGAAGATCGCCGCCCGGGCGGCCGAGGAAGACATCAAGGAAGAGATGCTGCTCTACTCGGTGCTAGCCAAGGAGAAGGCGAACCGCGCCGATCTGCCGGCAATCGACGCGGCTATCGAGCAGTATCTGCAGCGCACCTTCGGCGTGACCGTCGATTTCGATCTGGAAGACGCACTTGACCGTCTTGTCCGCGATGAAATCGTGCGCGAGGACGAAGACGGGACGTTGCACACGCTAGACCCGACCACGGCAGCCAAGCACATAGACGACAAGTGGGACCTGTTCCTGGACTATCTGCCAGACCCGATCAGCGTCGAAGGCTACGAATACGGCGGCGAGGCACCGATCAAAATTTCCTGATCGTCAGGGCCGCCAGCCCCGAACCGCAGGCGGAATGCCGCAAACCCTTGACGGGAAACGGTTGAGCTTGCGATGGAGATGCCATCAAAGCTCTCCTTCAACCTGTCAGGATGCCCCGCCCGATGGCGCTCGAAAAAGTCACCGCAGACTTCACGGACCGCGACCTTGCCATGCAGACGGCCGCTGCCCTGCAGGATTTTCTCGAACCCGCGCCGGACGCTCTTACTGTCTTCGAGAACGGCCCCGCCTCGTGGCGGCTCGAAGCCTACTTCAACGATGGGCTGGACGGGCGCGACCTCGCTAACGAGCTGACGCCCTACGTCGCCGCGACCCTGCCTGCGTTTGTCTCGGATGCCGTGCCCGATCTCAATTGGGTTGCCATGTCACAAGCCGCTCTGCCGCCTGTGATCGCCGGCCGCTTCACGGTATTTGGCAGCCACGACCGGGCGCGGGTCGCGCGCGGGCCTAATGCAATCCTGATCGATGCGGGCGAAGCATTCGGCACCGCCCATCACGCGACCACGCTAGGCTGCCTGCTCGCAATCGACCGTCTGACCCGGCAGGAAGAGTTCCACTCCGTACTCGATTTGGGAACCGGCTCGGGCGTTCTGGCGATTGCTGTCGCGCGTGCCCTACCTCATGCCGACATCATCGCAACGGACCTCGATGCGCAATCCGTGAAGGTCGCGCGCGAAAACATCCGCATCAACGGCGAGGATTCACGAATTACCGCCACGCACGCCAACGGCGTGCGTCATGTTTGGATCAGGCAGAGCAAGCCGTTCGACCTCGTAATCGCGAATATCCTGGCCGGCCCCCTCATCCGCCTCGCGCCGGAACTCGCACGCAGGGTACGACGCGCAGGCACACTCGTGCTGTCTGGCATCCTTATTCCGCAAGCGCCTCAAGTGATCGCCGCGTACCGCGCCGCTGGATTTCAGCTCGTAAGCCATGACCGCATTACGGGTTGGTCGACTCTCGTCCTGCACAGGCGCTAGACTGAACTCGCGCATCTCTTATCCGGATTGGCCATGTTCCAGACATTTGAAACCGCAGGCGGGCCCGAGCACGTCGCCGCCCGCGTCAAAGCCCTTCGAGGCCTCCTCAATAAGCTCAAGATCGACGCGTTCCTCATCCCGCGCAGTGATGAGTTCCAAGGCGAATATGTGCCAGCTTGCGCGGAACGTCTGAAATGGCTGACGGGCTTTTCCGGCTCGGCGGGACTTGCGGTGGTCACGCGCAAGGCCGCGCTCTTGATGATCGACGGGCGCTACACCGTGCAGGCGCGAAGCGAAACCGACACCGATCTATTCGAGGTCGCTCTTCTCCCCAGACCGCGGCTTTCAGAGTGGCTCATCGGCAAACTTCCCAAAGGCGCCGTCGTCGGCTTCGACCCATGGCTGCACACGGCCTCCGAAGTGGCGAGATTGAAAGCGGCCCTGGATGCCCACGACATCACGTTAAAGCCGGTTGCAAAAAATCTGGTCGATGAGCTTTGGGGCAAGGACCGCCCCGCACCGCCTGATAACGAAGTTATTGTCCAACCGCTGCAGCTTGCCGGACAAGCTGCATCCGAGAAAATCGCTGACCTTCAAAAGACGCTCAAGGAAGCTGGACAAAGCGCAGTGGTGTTGACGCTTGCCGACAGTATCTGCTGGCTTCTCAACATCAGAGGCGCGGACGTCGCGCACAACCCGGTTGTCCGCGCATTTGCTATCGTTCCAGCAAGCGGAAAAGTCGAGCTGTTCGTTGCACCCGACAAAATTACTGCCGCCGTGCGCACGCACCTTGCCCCGTTTGCCAAAGTGCGCGCCCCCAAGGAACTGCAACGGCGTCTGCGTGACTTGAAGCCTGCCGGAAAACCAGTGCGCCTTGACAGCGACACGGCCGCCTTCGCGCTCGAACGTGCGCTCGGCACAAAGTCGATCGTCAAGGGAGCCGATCCTTGCATTCTGCCCAAAGCCCTCAAGAACAGCGCCGAAATTGCGGGTTCACGCGCCGCTCACATCCGAGACGGCGGCGCAATTGTTCGCTATCTCGCCTGGCTCGACACGGCGGCTCAAAGCGGACGGCTCGATGAAATCAGTGCCGTTGAGAAGCTGGAGGAGTTCCGCCGTGCAACCAACAAACTCCGCGAGATCAGCTTTCCGACCATTTCAGGCTCCGGCCCTCATGGCGCCATTGTGCACTATCGCGTCAGCGAGGCATCCAACCGCAACTTGAAGCCGGGCGAATTGTTCCTGCTGGATAGCGGCGCACAGTACGAGGACGGCACCACAGACATCACCCGCACCATCGCCATCGGCGCGCCGACGGCAGAAATGAAGCAGCGATTTACCGCTGTATTGAAAGGCCACATCGCGATCGCAACTGCGCGCTTTCCAAAAGGCACGCGCGGCATTGATCTGGATCCCTTTGCACGTCGCGCGTTGTGGGACATGGGTGCGGACTACGATCACGGAACCGGTCATGGCATCGGCAGCTATCTATCCGTGCACGAAGGGCCTCAATCTATATCGCGCGCCGGCATGGTTCCACTCCAGCCCGGAATGCTGTTGTCAAATGAGCCTGGCTTTTACAAGGAAGGCGCCTACGGCATCCGCATCGAGAATGTCGTGCTCGTCACGGAAGCCGAAAAAATCAGTGGT
Organism: Hyphomicrobiaceae bacterium; assembly: GCA_041397645.1. Lineage (NCBI taxonomy): Bacteria > Pseudomonadati > Pseudomonadota > Alphaproteobacteria > Hyphomicrobiales > Hyphomicrobiaceae > Hyphomicrobiaceae bacterium. Next base: position 380,681 of record JAWKWE010000004.1, read on the forward strand.
GGCGGTGACCGCGAGATGATGGGCTTTGAAACGCTCACCTTGGCGCCCATCGATAAGCGCCTCATCGTTGTCGACATGCTATCGGAAAGCGAGCGCGATTGGCTCAACGGGTATCACAGAACGGTCTTCAAAATGCTCAGCGGCGAACTCGACAACGCGACAAAAAATTGGCTGAAATCGGCCACAAGTCCGCTGTGATACGTGGCATGTGAGGAGTTCCGCAAGGAACAGTTCCCGTCACAAGAAAGCTCTAAATCTTGGTCATTGGACCCGCTCAGTAAGGAGAGCAACTGATGATGACCATCGCAGCAGAGATTTCCGCCGCCCCGCATTTCCCCCAATCCATGCGCAGCGTAATCGAGCCCATAAACGCACTATCAGCGTTCGTGGGAGCACTTGAAGGCGTGTCGGGAATCGAAGTGATCGAAGAAAATGGCGAGTTGCGCCTCGTCTGCCATCCCATCACCACCGAGTGACGCAAAAACTGAGTTTCAACTCCCGCAGCTTCATCTTCCATGACACGCGATTGCGTCATGGAAGACACCCGCCGCGGGCGAGACACCTCAGCCCTGCCCGACCAGTTCCAGCCACTCATCTTCAGTGAGCACTGTAACGCCGAACTCGCGGGCCTTGTCCAGCTTGGAGCCCGCTTCCGCGCCTGCAATGACATAATCCGTCTTCTTGGAAACGGAGCCTGCCACCTTGGCGCCAAAGCGTTCCGCTTGCGCCTTGGCTTCATTGCGCGTGAGGCGAACCAGCGTTCCAGTAAAGACAACGGTCTTGCCGGTCACCGGTGAGTGCGTGGTCTGCATACGCTCGAATTGGTCGACCTCAATTTGCTCAAGCAGCTTGTCAAGTGCTTCGGTGTTGTGCTCTTCGCTAAAGAAATCGACCAAGGCGTCCACGACCGTTGCGCCGATCCCTTCAATGTTGTCGATTTCCGCGTACGCCTCGCCATCCTTACCGCCACTGATGGCGGCATCGACGCTTGCCCGCAACGCATCCCAGCTGCCGTAAGCGCGGGCAAGGTCCTTGGCCGTCGTTTCGCCGACGTGACGAATTCCTAACGCAAAGATGAATCTTTCCAGAGGCACGCGCCGTCTTGCTTCAATGGCGGCGAACATCTTTTCCACCGACCGCTTGCCAAACCCCTTGCGCTCCGCAAGAGGATTGTTGCTCTTTTCGTCGCGCGCTTGCAGCGTGAAGATATCGACCGGACGACGGATCAGACCTTCATCGTAGAACAACTCGATTTTCTCTTCGCCCAAGCCTTCGATGTCGAGGGCGTTGCGGGACACGAAATGTTTCAACCGTTCCTTCGCTTGCGCCGGACAGATGAGCCCGCCAGTGCACCGGCGCACCACGTCCGCTTCACCCTTCTCGTCGGTATCGCGAACCGCATGGCTGCCACATGCCGGACAGACGTGCGGAAATACGTATGGCTCAGCCCGCTCGGACCGCTTCTCCATGACGACGGAAACCACTTGCGGAATGACGTCGCCTGCGCGTTGGATGACGACCGTATCGCCGACGCGAATGTCCTTACGCGCAATCTCATCCTCGTTGTGCAACGTGGCGTTCGACACCACGACGCCGCCCACCGTGACAGGTTCAAGCTTCGCAACGGGGGTAAGTGCTCCCGTGCGGCCGACCTGAATCTCAATGTCGCGCAAGATTGTAGTTGCTTGCTCGGCAGGAAATTTGTGCGCGATTGCCCAGCGCGGCGAGCGCGAGACAAATCCAAGCCGCTCTTGATAATCGAGCCGGTTCACCTTGTAGACGACACCGTCGATATCGTAGCCGAGCTTGGCGCGCCTCTCCTGCATATCGCGATAGTAATCGATCAGCTCTTCGGCCGTCCGGCAAGTGCGCATGAGCGGATTGACCGGGAAGCCCCAGTGCTTGAACGCGGCGACCACTGCTGTTTGCGTGTCGCCCGGTAGCTGCGAGGCTTCGCCCCACGCATAAGCAAAGAAGCGCAAGGGCCGCTGCGCAGTGACGCCGGGATCAAGCTGGCGCAGAGAACCAGCGGCCGCGTTACGCGGATTGGCGAAGATCTTGCCGCCAGCCTCGGCCTGACGCGCATTGAGATCGGCAAAGTCGGCATGTCCCAAATAGACCTCGCCGCGCACATCGATGACGTCGGGCACATCCTTGCCATGGATCTTGTGCGGGATATCCTTGATCGTTTTGACGTTGGCGGTCACGTTCTCGCCTTCGGTCCCGTCGCCACGCGTGGCCGCTTGAACAAGAACCCCGCCTTCGTAACGGATCGAAAGCGATAAGCCATCGATTTTGGGTTCTGCGGTGATGTCGAGTTTGTCAGACACATCGAGCTTCAAGAATCGGCGAACGCGCTCGGCGAACGCGGCGACTTCCTCGTCCGCAAAAGCATTCCCCAGAGACAGCATGGGCACCGTGTGGCCGACCTTGCCAAACGCAGCCACCGGGCTTGCACCGACGCGCCGTGAGGGACTGTCGCTGCGAACGAGGTGGGGAAAGCGCGCCTCCAACATGTCGTTGCGAGCGCGAAGCGCGTCGTACTCGGCATCGGAGATCTCGGGCGCGTCCTCACGGTAATAGAGGGCATCGTGATGGGCGATCAGGTACGCCAGACTGGCGAGTTCGGCGCGCGCTCCAGCCTCGTTGAGATCCTCCACCGGCATGGCGGCAGCAGCTTCAGCCGAATGCTTGTCGGACGGCTTGGAAGTTTTCTTCTTGGTCATTCTCAGATGCGATCCCGCTGGCGTCTGCTCCCTATCATCAAGAGAGCAAACCGGCACGCGCGGCAGGTAACATCTGCCGCCTCCTAACAATATCTGAAATGAAAAGTGATTGCTTGTCAGCCTGAGCTTAAAGACACGCTGGGAACCGACTTCCAGACCTTGGAAATCCAGGATTCTTCGTCGCCTTCCGGGGTCAACCCCCCGGACTTCAGCAACGCATAGGAGTCCCGATACCATTTGCTGTCGGGGAAGTTGTGCCCCAGCACAGCGGCGGCGTTCTGAGCCTCCTTGGTGATGCCCAACGCCAGGTAGCACTCCGTCAGACGCATGAGCGCCTCTTCGACGTGCGCTGTCGTCTGATAGTCGCTGACGACCGTCTTGAACCGATTGATGGCCGCCACGTAGTTGTGGCGCTTCAGATAGTAGCGCCCAACTTCCATTTCGCTCGCAGCAAGGTTGTCTTCTGCCAAGCGAATGCGTTTATCGGCGTCGCGAGAATATTCGCTATCCGGGTAGCGCGTCTTCAAAATCTTGAGCTGCTCAAGCGCTTTGCGTGTCGTCTGCTGATCGCGGTTCGGGGCCTTCATTTCATCGAAGTACGACGACGCGATGATATGATGGGCAAGCGGTGCTTCTTTAGTGCCAGGGTGGAGCGCCACATAACGCTCAGCCGACGCAATGGCTTCCGGCGTCTTGCCAGCGCGATAATAGGCATAAGCCGCCATCACGATAGCTCGGCGCGCTTCAGGCGAATAAGGATGCTCGCGATCGAGCATCTCAAACTTGGCTGCTGCGTCGCTGAACTTCCCTGCATTCATGAGGGCATCCGCGTCCGCATACATCTTGCTCGGCGGGTCGGGATTGAGAGCCTGCGTCGTGTCGATGGAAGGGGTAGAACAACCTGAAAGCGCAACCGAGAGGCCTAGACACAGCGCAACGCCCAGCAGACGACCAACCCGGGCGACTTTCGTCGCGTGTCCTACGCGCATTTTCATATTCGACGTGCCCTGACCCTTTTCCCCTTGCGCAGCCAATGGCCGGCGCAGCCGTCTAAGTAGCACACCCCAAGACGGTGCCGTAACACGCTGAACTATATGCCCACTGAAATCTGGCTACCCCAGATCAATCAGCTAGAGGGCAATTGTGTCACCACTTCGGCCCGGCGACGGCAGGAAGATCTTTAGTAGTGCGCCCAACCCGAGCGGCAAGCGAAAGAGCTTACTCAGCGGCCGCTACAGCCGGACGAACAGCGACGGAAACGGGTGAACGAGTTTGACGGGTTTTCGGCGCCTGCACCAATGTCCAGTTGGAAGCGTCTGCGAAAAGAGCCTGAAGAACCATCGAGTTCAACCGATGGCCGCCCTTATAGGAGCTATAGGCGCCCAGCAGAGGCGCACCCGCAAGCGAAAGATCGCCAACCGCGTCAAGCATCTTGTGACGAACGAACTCCTGCTCATAGCGCAGGCCTTCGCGGTTCATGATCTTGCCATCGCCGATGGCGACAGTGTTGGTGAGGTCGGCGCCCAGCGCCAAGCCCATCTTCCACAGCTTCTCCACATCACTCATAAAGCCAAACGTGCGGGCGCGGGAAAGTTCGTGACGGAACACGCCAGGGCTCAACTCATAGGCGATGCGCTGACGGCCGATCACTGGGCTCTCGAAGTCAATTTCAACGTCGAGACGGAAGCCTGAATGAGGAACAATCTGCCCCCAGCAGCCACCCTCTTCAACCCGTACGGGCTTCAAAACTTTGATGTATTTGCGAGGCTCAGCCAACTCGCGAATGCCAACGCGATCAATGGCTTCTACGAATTCTGCGGAACTCCCGTCCATGATCGGGACTTCCTTGCTGTCGATCTCGATGTAGCAGTTATCGATCGACAGACCGCGAAGCGCGGCAAGAAGATGCTCAACGGTCCCGACGGTGACCCCAGTTTCGTCACCAATGACCGTACAAAGCGTGAGATTTTTGACATTCGCAACGTTAGCGGGAATCTCCGCGACGACGCGGCCCCGTTTCGTTACGAGAAAGCGGAGCCCAGTATCTGCCTCTGCCGGATGCAAAGTCAGTGTTACCGGAGCTCCGCTGTGCACCCCCGTGCCTGTCAAAAGGATCTCGCGAGCAAGCGTCGTTTGCCGCGCGCCGATGAACCGATTCGACATTCTGCGCCGTCCCTCGTTGCCACTTGGCCTATCGCTGCTCCCCAGCATGTGCGATCGACCACCCCCAGAGCCCGTTTCGTCCCCTAAGATTGTATATGGAGCCTAGAGCTTTGGAGGTCTGCGCCATCCAAGTTTATTGGTCTTCAGCTCAGGTCCCGGGTCTTTAACCGGCTCGTTGAATTTAACGCTAACTGCTTCGCTGGTTTGGGACAAATCACGGTTTCTTTCACTCTGTTACGCTTTAGCAACCCTGCTTCACAATTTTTTTGCCGTGACAAACTCACTGTTTAGCGGCGCTCGCGTCCGAAGAACACGGGCAGAGAGTCATCACCCCCAACTTCGCTCTGATGAGCCTGCTCGGGCGAGGGCACAGGTCGCTTACCCATGCCAGTGAGCCGATTGAGCAACCCACGCTTACGCTGATCTTCACCCGTGGGGGAGGCCGCACCGCTGCCTGATTGACGGGCATGCCATTCGCGCTGACCAATTTCGGGCAGATCCTCAACGGTCGGCATCCGACGGCCCGTCCGCCGGATCTCCTCGGGTCGAGCGGGTTCAAAGCCTTGCGCGACCGGCGGCGACGGCTGGTCATGCGACGTCTGAGTATTCAGCGGACCACCCGCGACAGGGCGTCCAGCATGGCTTTGAAACGGGCTAAAGCCGTCCTCGATCGTCACAGCGTCGGAGGGCTGCCATTGCTCGCTGGACCTGTGTCCAGGGTTGCGAGGTTGCCCTTGTGGGGCCGGTGGCCGAGCCGGCTGGTTCTGCGAATTGTAAACATTCTGCAGTGCTGTCTCGATGTCTTGCTGCCCCATCGGCGCGTACTGCATTGGCGGCATGAATCCGGCACCTGCTTGGGATTGTGAAGGCGGCAACGGCGGCGCGCCAACCGGCATCCCAACAGAACCGGCAAAGTTCGGGCCGTTCACTGGCGCAGGACGCGGGCTACCTTGCTGCACCGTTTGGTGCGGTTGCGCGTTCGTGCGCACCGGAGCAGATGGCTGCTCGGCCCCAAGTCGCCCCATGCCCGAGGCCACGATCGAAACCCGCACGCGCTCGCCCAGGTTCTCGTCAAACGTAGCTCCAACGATGATGTTGCACTCGGGATCGACCTCTTCGCGCACGCGGCTTGCCGCTTCATCGACCTCGTAGAGCGTCAGATCGCGACCGCCCGTGATCGACAACAAAAGTCCGCGTGCGCCGCGCAGCGTCACGTCATCGAGCAGCGGATTGGCGATGGCTTCTTCGGCGGCAAGTATCGCCCGGCGGTCACCCGACGCCTCGCCCGTGCCCATCATCGCTGTACCCATGCCGCTCATAACGGTGCGGACGTCGGCGAAATCGAGATTGATCAGGCCTTCCTTGAGCACAAGGTCGACGATGCAAGCGACGCCCGAATAAAGCACCTGGTCTGCGAGCACGAAGGCTTCCGCAAACGTCGTGCGTTCATTGGCGATCCTGAAAAGGTTCTGGTTGGGAATTACGATCAAGGTATCAACATGCTGGCGCAGCGTCTGCACGCCGACCTCGGCAATGCGCATGCGGCGCGCACCTTCGAACTGGAACGGCTTTGTCACGATGCCGACGGTCAAGATACCCATTTCGCGCGCTGCACGAGCAATCACCGCGGCAGCTCCCGTGCCCGTTCCGCCGCCCATGCCTGCCGCGATAAAGACCATGTGCGCGCCTGCAACGTGCGTGCGGATCTCTTCGAGAGCTTCTTCCGCGGCGGCTTCGCCGATCTCGGGCTTCGACCCCGCTCCCAACCCCTCGGTCAGGTTCGAACCAAGCTGAATTCTGTGCTCGGCGCTAGAGGCCGCCAGCGCCTGGGCATCGGTGTTCGCGACAACGAATTCGACCCCCTGCAGTCCGGCAGCGATCATGTTGTTTACTGCGTTGCAACCGGCGCCGCCCACGCCAATGACTGTCAGGCGTGGCTTCACGTCGACAAGTTTCGGCAGTTGTAGCTTCAGGCTCATTTCGGCCGCTCCGCGGGTCATCTGATGAGTTGATCGGCCTGTCGAACGACAGGTACGCACGCAATGCCACTGCTTTCACGAACCGGCGCAACAACGCAGCGCCTTCCTACTCGCAACAAACGGTCCAACCGCTAAGTGCCAACAAGAGGCACGGTCAGAAACTCTCGGCCAACCAATCGCCAATCTCGCGAAAGTAGCCCCCTGGAGCACTTTCCCCAGCGCCGAAGAGACTGCCGTTCGCCGCTTCGGCTGCAGCCGCGAGGCCGCACAGGGTAGAAAAGTGCGGGCCCACCACCGAGCTTGGCAGTCCTGCCAACTCTGCCGGCTTGCCCAGACGCACAGGCCGACCCAGTTCGTTCGCCGCAAACTCCGCTGACCCAAGCAGCTGACAAGCCCCTCCGGTCAGCACAACCTTATCGCCTGCGTAAGGGCTCGCCGGGTTGGCGGCCAGCCGCTCGCGCAGAAGGCCAAGGATATGTGCGAAGCGCGGTCTGATGATTTCGGTCAGGCGCGCTTTCGTCGTCTGATACGTGGCGCCGTCCTCTTCGCCCGCGAGCGAATAGGAAAACGTCTCGTGTTCATCCGATTGGGCAGAAACCAGTGTGCCATAAAGTGTTTTGATTCGCTCTGCTTCAGAGAGTGGTGTCTGCAACGTCCGTCCGATGTCGGTCGTGATGTGATAAGAGCCAACGGGAACCACGTCCGCCCCTACAAAATGCCCTTCGGCAAAGAGTGCGACACAAGCCGTGCCGGCGCCGATATCGATCACCGTTACGCCCAGCTCGCGCTCCTCCTGGCTTGTCACGGCGAGCGCGCTCGCATAAGGGGCGGCAACGATCCCGTCACATTCCAAATGACAATTGGCGATCAGGCAGTGCAGGTTGCGCAGCGGACCTTCATCGGCGGTGATTGCGTGAAAATCCGCAGCGAGATGACGAGCGGCGAGGCCACGCGGTTCATAACCACTCGGCAGACCGTCGAGCCGATATGTCAGTTCGTTGATATGCAGAAGCGAACGGCCGTCGCGCATGGCGTAATCGCGCGCCGCCCGGTGCACACGGGCAAGGTCGTCATTTCCCACGCGGCCGCTCAACACGTCGGTTCGTGCTGCAAAATGCTGAGATTTGATCCGCCCGGCCGCCGTCGAGACAATGACGGATTGGAGCGTGACACCGGCTGCCCGCTCCGCCTGGGCTATCGCGGCCCGCACGGCGGCCTCGGCCTGATCCAAATCGGTGAGAACGCCAGCCTTCACTCCGCGCGACCGCTGAAGCCCCACGCCAAGCACGCGCGGACCGTTGGGCTCGCCACTGGCCACAACGGCGGCCGCGACTTTGCTCGTCCCGATGTCGAGCAGTCCGATGATCCCGCCTCTGCGGCTCGAATGTTTATGTCTACCGCGCAGCTGCATCATCGCACCTCCCCCGCGTCTAGCCGGGGGGCACCCGCCAGCCGCAAAGGACGCATCGCAATGCGGCCCGGTGTGCGCACATCGACCGCGTAAGCAGGCCCAGTAAGTGCGCGCCGCAAGGTGCCATCACGCGAAATCTGCTCAAGCCCCTCAACCTCTCTGTCAGCGGCAAGTTCGAGGCGCGAGCCGTTCTTGAGCAACAATGACCAGCGTCGTGCGCCGACACGATCGGCGCGAGCGACGTTGCGAGCGATGTCGGGATGCCGGCTCAATGACGTGAACAACATCGCCGCTTCGCTATTTGCGCCGTCACCGGAAATCCGCGGTAGTTTCCAGCCTTGAGACGGTGCCAGCCCCAGTGCTCTTCCGGATTCGTCGATCAGATACGTGCGGCCCTTGTAGTCCCACAATGCCGTCGGCCGGCGTTCCCGGATCTCGACTTTCAGACCACCTGGATAGAGCCGGGTGATTTGCGCGGTGTCCACCCAGGAGAGCGCCTCGATACGTCGGCGGGCGGCATCGGCGTCGAAGGCTGCGAACGTGCGCGCGTGCTCCAGATCGAGGGCCTTGTAGACGTCGCGATCAGACGTGAACTGATGCCCCGTCAGGCTCACCTGATCGATGCCAAACCCAAAGCCGAGCATAGCTTCTTGCAGCTGCTCGATCGCCACCGTCTTCATTTCGTCGGTCTTCAGCGCCCCCGACATGACGGCAGCCGCGGCGCCGGCCGAACCAAGCGAGAGCACCAGTCCCCACGCGATCATACCGCGGCCGATATGGCGTCTCACCGCGGCGCGGCGTTGTGGACGGCGTTCGCCCTTTGGAATTTCGAGTTTGAGAGACTGCGCCGACGCCGAAACAGCAGGCAACGTCGGTTTGCGCGTTGGAAAGTGCCAGCCGCTGGCGAAGCGTGAAGCTGGGCTTGGAGCTGCAGTGCGAGGCTCGGCGGGCGATTGCGCGTCAAGCGCTCGCCACCAGAACCTCATCTGCGCTCCTACCTGTTGCAACTCGCGTCCTCTATGATCCATCTGACGAGCGTGCCGAAGTCCCATCCGGCATGGCCCGCCAGTTCCGGCACGAGCGATGTGCCAGTCATGCCGGGCTGCGTATTCACCTCAAGGCAGATCAACTCGCCGGTTCCCCCGGGCGTGTCATCCAGGCGGAAGTCCGCCCGGCTCACGCCCCGGCAACCGAGAGCCTGATGCGCCGTAAGCGTTAACTTCCGTATTGATTGGTAAATTTCAGGTAAAAGTTGTGCAGGCAGCTCGTGTTTTGATCCGCCAGGCGCGTACTTGGCCTCGTAATCGTAGAATTCCAGGCCCTTGAGCGGCACGATTTCGATGACATCGGTGGCGAAGTCGCCAATTACGGCGCACGTCAGTTCGCGCCCGGCAACGTAGCGCTCGACCATGACGATCTCGTCAAGCGATGCACCATCCGCGATCGAGTTGGGCGGACGTTCGGCGCCCTGCATGACGATAACGACGCCGACGCTTGAGCCCTCAGCCACAGGTTTAACAACGTAGGGCGGCGGCAACGCGTGCGCCTTGAGCGCTTCGCTGCGGGTGACGAGACGGGCCTCGGCCACCGGAACGCCGCTCGCCTTCATGATGTCCTTGGCCCGCTCTTTGTGCATGGCAAGCGCGGAAGCGAGCACGCCGGAATGCGTGTAGGGAATTTCCAGCAGCTCCAGCACACCCTGCACGCAGCCGTCCTCACCGAACTTGCCATGCAGCGCGTTGAAACAGGCTTGCGGTCGTACGCGCGCCAGCTGCTCGGCCAAGTCGCGGCCGACGTCGATCTCGGTGACGGTATAGCCTTCGCCGCGCAAGGCCTCGGCGACGGCAGCGCCTGAGCGTAGCGACACCTCGCGCTCCGCAGACAGTCCACCCTTCAAGACCGCGACGTGGTCACGTGACCGCCTGGGCGGTGTACCGAGCTTATTCATGGATTTGGCCTCACGGCATGAAGGCGTTGGGGCGGCCTGTTGACCGCTTTGAGTTTCAGGATGGCTTGGTGTCTGCGGGCGCGGCGAGGGCAAGATCTTCGCCGATCTCATGTCCTTTTTCAGGAACTCCGAGGCGAATGATCTCCCAGTTCAACGTCACGCCAGATTTCGCTTTAACGCGCGCGCGCACCGTCTCGCCGAGCTGCTCGACATTCTCGCCGGTTGCGTTTGCATCGTTGATCAGGAAGTTGCAGTGCAGATCCGACACCTTGGCGCCGCCGACCCGAAACCCGCGGCAGCCGGCATCGTCGATGAGCTTCCAGGCGCTCATGCCGGGAGGATTCTTGAAGGTCGAGCCACCTGTGCGCTCTTTGATGGGTTGGTTCTTTTCGCGATATTCGGCGACTTCGTCCATCGCCTTGGCGATTTCGGCGGGATCGCCGGGAGTTCCGCGAAACGTCGCTTCGGTGAAGATCCAGCCATCCTGCACGTCGCAATGGCGGTAGGTGAAGCCCATCTCTTTATTGCTGAATACGTGGACGTTGCCGTCGAGATCGACGGCTCGGGCGCTTGTCAGCACATCCTTGGTCTCCGTGCCATGCGCGCCAGCATTCATGCGCAATGCGCCGCCGATGGAGCCTGGTATTCCGCGATAGAACGCAAGTCCCGCAATTCCAGCCTCGGCTGCCGCACGCGCGACCTTGACATCCGGCACTGCAGTACCGACCCGCAACGTCGCGTTTGGCTCAACCGCAATCTGTTGGAAGCCGCGACCCAACCTGATGACGACGCCGGGCACGCCGCCATCGCGAACCAGCAGGTTGGAGCCAAGCCCAATCACATTGATCGGCACACCGTCGGGCAGCGCTTTGAGAAAGTAGGAAAGATCGGCTTCATCCGCAGGCGAAAACAAGACCTGCGCCGGTCCACCGACCCTGAACCACGTAATGTCGGAAAGCAGAGCGTTGGAAGTCAGCCGGCCGCGAAGATCGGGCATCAACTCTTTTAGATTGCCGGTCATGTCTTCGAAATTCATGCCGCGCCCTCCTTCTGTCCCGCCAACCATGCAGGCAAGGCGTGCGCCCACTCTGTCGAATTTCCTGCCCCCAGACACACGACCGTATCGCCGGGCCGGCAGATTTCCTTGATCGCTGGAACGAGATCTTCGACCGTATCTACGGAGCGTACCGATTTATGCCCTGCCTTGCGAATGCCAGCCGCAAGTGCGTGGCTGTCGACGCCTGCGATAGGGGTTTCGCCCGCGGTGTAGAGCGGCGCGACGATGACACTGTCGGCATCAGAAAAACAGCTGGAGAACTCGACGAAAAGATCACGCACGCGCGTATAACGGTGAGGCTCCACGATAGCGAGCACCTTGCCCTTTGCACCACGACGCGCCGCCAACAGCACAGCAGAAATCTCGGCCGGGTGGTGGCCATAATCATCGTAGATCGAGATCCCGTTCCATTCGCCGGTGAACTGGAAGCGCCGCTTGACGCCAGAGAAGGATGCCATCGCCGCGCTGATCTTGGCATCGTCGATGCCCGCTTCGGTCGCGACTGCAATGGCGGCAAGCGCGTTGAGCGCGTTGTGTGTGCCGGGAATCGGAACCGTCCATCCCTCCAGACGCCGCGACCCGCCCTTCACCGACGCCGCCAATTCGGCGTCGAAGCGGGTGACGGGGCCGTCAATGTGCACGTTTTCCAAAACTAGATCGGCATCGCGGCTCGCACCGTAGGTGAGCAACCGCCGTCCGTCCGAACGCAAGCCAAGACGCATCACCATATCGCGCACGACCGGATGGTCGATGCAGACCACCGCCAGCCCGAAGAACGGAATATTCTTCATGAACATCTCATACTCGTGGTGCATCGCCGCCACGGATCCGAAGTAGTCGAGATGTTCAGGATCGATATTTGTGACGATGCCGATCTCCGTCGGCAACCGCGTGAAGGTGCCGTCGCTCTCGTCGGCCTCCACGATCATCCACTTGCCACTTCCCAGCCGCGCGTTGGAACCCCAGGCGTTGATGATGCCGCCAGTAATGACGGTCGGCTCCAGACCGGCCTCGGTGAAGATGTGCGAAAGCAGGGACGTCGTTGTTGTCTTGCCGTGAGTACCGGTGACGGACACTGTTGAATAAAGACGCATCAACTCGGCGAGCATTTCCGCGCGGCGAATGATCGGCAGGTTCTTCGCGCGCGCAGCCGCAAGCTCCGGGTTCGAAGCCTTCACCGCTGTCGAGATGACGACATAGCGTGCGCCAATCAGATTGACAGCGTCATGTCCGACGAAAACGCGAATGCCCTTGGCGCGCAGGCGGCGCACATTGGCGCTTTCTTTCTGGTCGCTGCCTTGAACCGTGTAACCCTTGGCCACCAGAATTTCGGCAATGGCGCTCATGCCGATTCCACCAATTCCGATAATGTGGAACGGCCCAATGTCGCGCGGCATCTGCATAGCGTCTTGTACCCCGTGTCGTTTCTTCCGCGGATAACAGGTCCGCGCAGGTTCGTCGTTACGCTTTTGAATGTCAGGCGTGGCCCAACATCAGGCGCGGCCTGCCAGACGCAGGACGAAATCAGCCAGCCGGACAACGGCATCCGGCCGCCCGGCCTTTTTAGCGGCTGCGGCGGCCGCCGCAAGAACGTGAGGCGCGTCAAGTAGTCGGGCTGTTTCGGCGCAAAGCCGCTCAGCCGTCAGATCCTTTTGCTCGATACACCAGCCACCTCCCGATTCGGCAAGCCGGCGGGCGTTGTTGAGCTGATCGTTGTCGAGCGCGTGCGGCAACGGCACCAGCAGGCCCGGCCGTCCGATGACGGTCAATTCCGCCACCGTGGACGCTCCGGCCCGCCCTATGACCAGATGAGCATCCGCCATTCTGGCTGGCAGATCCTTGAAGAACGGCGCAACCTCAGCCCGGATGCCCGCGCTCTCATAAGCCGCTTTAGCGCGTTCCAAATCCTCCGCACGCGCCTGCTGCACGACAGAGAGCCGAGCGCGCATCTCAGGCGGCAGTGATGCCAATGCGAGAGGGACGGCATCGGTGAAGTAGCGCGCGCCCTGGCTGCCACCGAAAACCAGAATCCGCAATTCCGCGTTCTCAAGTGGCGCTTGATAGGGGCGATCCGCTGCCGTGATCACAGCTTGACGAACGGGATTTCCCGTCAACGTCGCCTTAGCGGCGAGTGCGCCATCCAGATACTTCACGCTGTCGAACGACGTCGCAATGGCAGTAACTTGCTTCGCCAGCATCTTGTTGGCGCGGCCAAGAACGGCGTTCTGCTCATGCACGGCCGTTGGAATGCCGCGCAGTCGTGCAGCTACGAGTGGCGGATAGGTCGGGTATCCGCCAAACCCCAGAACCACCCCCGGCCTCACTTTGCCAAGAATGGCATGTGCCGCCTTGGTTCCGCGCGCGAGCGCTAACACGGTTTTGGCGACCGCGACCGGCGAGCGGCCGGAAAGGGTCGCGGCGGGAACCTGATAAACGTTGCGCGCGGGAAAGCCCGAGCCGTACCGATCGCCTCGCATGTCTGTGATGAGATCAACCGGTACACCACGTCGCCCCAGCTCCTCCGCAAGAGCGAACGCGGGAAACAGATGACCGCCGGTGCCACCGGCCGCCAACATCACGGAAAAATCGGCTGTCATCGTCGCCCGGAAGTCCCCTGGAATTCGGCTCTTGAGATTGTCGGCATCAATGGCGGCTTTTTAAGGCGCTGAACATCCGGCCTTCGCCGCGTCAGCGCCAGCAGCATGCCCGCTGTAACCGCAAGTGCCAACATTGAAGAGCCGCCCGCGGAAATGAACGGCAATGTCATACCTTTAGGCGGCAACAGGCCGACGTTCACGGCCATATTGATCAACGCTTGAAGTCCGAAAACCACCGCGAGCCCTTGGATCGCGAGGCGCGTTGACGCCTCCGTTTCTGACCCAGCTCGGCTCAACGCGCGCAAAACGATGAAAGCAAAGAGCCCGAGCAGCACGAGACAGGCTATAATGCCGTACTCCTCGGCCACGACCGCGAAAATGTAGTCTGTGTGCGCGTCGGGCAGTACGGATTTTATGGTGCCCTCGCCGGGCCCTCGGCCAAAGAAACCGCCTTCCGAAAACGATTGGAGGGCGCGATCGCCCTGATAGTTTTCGAATGGCAGCGTATGGAAGAAGCCGTCTATGCGTATCCGAACGTGCGCAAAATTCAGATAGGCAAACCACAAACCCAGCCCACCGAGCGCCATCATCACGAGCGCGCCAATCAAAGGAAGACCTGCAAGAAGATAGATCGTTCCGGCGGTCGCGCTGACGAGGATGGTCTGGCCGACATCGGGCTGCATAATCAGTAACCCGGCAAACGCGCCCCACAGCGCAATGGCTAAGGGAAGTGCGGGAACGTCCTTGCGGACGGCAGCTTCCGAAAACAGCCAAGAGACGAGTACGATGAATCCGGGCTTTGCAAGCTCGGAAGGCTGAAATGAATAGCCAAAAAGTGAGAGCCAGCGTCGTGCCCCATTCATCTCCTGTCCTGTGAGAAAGACGATGCCCATCGCAAGAAGAGCCAGTCCCGTCAGCACCAATGCGAGGCGACGGATCCCGGCGGGCGAGAGAAAAGAAACAGCGATAAGGATGATCGAACTCAGGATTGCAAAGGCGACGTGGCGCTCGACGAAAAAGTAGGTCGGCAAGCCCTTTTTCATCGCGACCGCTGGCGAGGCAGCCAGTGAAAGCACGACTCCAATGGCGATCAATGCGAGAAACACCGACAACAGCATATGGTCCACGGTGAACCACCATTTGGCGAAACGGCTGGTGTCTGTGCGCGTGAGGCTCATGTCGTTCCCTTCAGCACAATGTCCGGAAGGGCGGCGACGAGCGCGCGGAAGGCATCGCCGCGCACTTCAAAGTTCTTGTACTGGTCATAGGACGCGCACGCCGGCGAGAGCAATACGACCGGCTCTTGCGCCGTGCTGGCTCCGGCATCGCGCGCAGCCTGCGCAACGGCGGTGTCGAGGGTTTGACAGCGCGCAAAAGGCACATGCCCACTCGTCAAGGTTTCCGCAAAGGCATCACTTGCCTCTCCGATCAGGTAGGCCATTGCTATGCCCTTGAAGTATGGTGCAAGCGGCGTGATCCCGCCGTCCTTCGGCTTGCCTCCGACAATCCAGTGAACGTCACGCGGAAACGACAGCAGCGCCTTTTCAGTTGAATCCGCGTTCGTCGCCTTGCTGTCATTGATGAAGAGAACCCGGCCTTGACGGCCGATTTCCTCCATCCGGTGAGCCAGCCCCGGAAATGTATCGAATGAGCCCTGCCAGTCGATGTCGTTGGACAGGCCATAAAGGTTGAGACACTCGCGCACCGCAGCAGCGGCGGCGAGCGCATTCTGCGCATTGTGTCCGCCGCGCAAAGAGCCAATCCCGCGCAGGCTGGCCAGCTTGACGGCAAGGCCTTCGCGATTGGCGCACACCAAGGTATCGCCATCGAGGCTATAGCCCGGCGCAAGTTTGCGTTGAACGGAGAAAGCGCACGCCGCCCCCTCCGGAATGCGCCGCTTCAAGATGGCCCGGCAATAGTCGTCGTCGATGCCGACACACGCCACAAGCGCGCCGCGCACAAGCCGCTCTTTGACGGCAGCGTAGTTCTCAATCGTGCCATGCCTGTCGATGTGATCCGGCGTGACGTTCAGCAGAACACCAATTGAGGGCGTAAGCGACGGCGTCAGATCGATCTGGAAGGAGCTCAGCTCCAAAACATGAAACCTGTCGCGAGAGGGTGGCTCTAGCGTCAGCACAGCCCGCCCGATGTTGCCGCCCATCTCAACCGGAAAACCCGCGTGGCGCAGAATGTGCGCGATGAGCGCCGTGGTCGTCGATTTTCCGTTGGTGCCGGTAATCGCGATGAAGGGCGCATCAGAACACTGTGCGGCCCGCTCGCGGCTGAAGATCTCGACGTCTCCAATGATCTCGATACCCGCAGCTCGCGCCTTCTTCACCGTCCAATGCGGCTCGGGATGGGTGAGAGGAACGCCGGGTGCCAACACCAGACTGGAGAAGGTCGACCAGTCGACATCTGACAAATCAACGAGCGGGACACCCGCCTTGGCCGCAGCAGCACGGCCCGCCTCGCTATCGTCCCAGGCGGCAACCTGAGCGCCGCCATCGAGCAACGCGCGCACGGTCGCATTGCCGGAGGCTCCTAGCCCGAACACGGCGACAGACTTTCCGGCAAAGGTCGTGGCGCGAATCATTGCGCAAAATCTAGCCTAGTTCGCGCTCAACCGCAGGAGACCTAACGCAGCTTGAGTGTGGCAAGTCCAGCCAGAGCCAGTAGCACCGCGATAATCCAGAAGCGGATGACAACCGTAGACTCCTTCCAGCCCTTCTGTTCGTAATGGTGGTGAAGAGGCGCCATGCGGAACACGCGCTTTCCCGTCCATTTGAACGAAACCACTTGGATAATGACGGAGAGTGTCTCCAACACGAACAGCCCGCCCACGATGGCGAGAACGATCTCGTGCTTGGTTGCAACGGCAATCGTGCCCAAACATCCGCCCAGCGCCAGCGATCCGGTGTCGCCCATGAAGATCATTGCAGGCGGCGCGTTGAACCAGAGAAATCCAAGCCCGGCCCCAATCAACGCGCCGCAAAGTACCGAAAGCTCGCCGGTGCCAGCCACGTAGTGGAGCTTGAGATAGTCGGCGAAATTGACGTTGCCGACCACGTAGGAGATGAGACCGAAGGTTGCTGCCGCAATCATCACGGGAACGATGGCAAGGCCATCGAGGCCGTCGGTCAGGTTTACGGCATTCCCCGCGCCCGCGATGATCAAGGCTCCCACGAAAATGAAGAACAGGCCGAACGGGATGAGCACGCTCTTGAAGAACGGCACTGACAGGGAGCCTGAAAGGCCTGTGCTAAGCGTGCTCCAGAATTCCATGTCGAATGGATTCCAGGGACCCGGCGAACTAACCCGCATAAGCAGGAGCGTCGCCACGGCTGCTATCGAGATTTCGATCCCAAGGCGCGTGCGTCCTGCAAAGCCGTTGGAAGAGCGTTTCGTTACCTTGAGAAAGTCGTCGTAAAAGCCGATGGCGCCGAAGCTGAGCGTCACGAACAGCACGATCCAAACGTAAGGATTGGCAAGCTGCGCCCATAACAGCGTCGAAACGGTCACGCCCGCCAATATCATCAAGCCGCCCATCGTCGGCGTGCCGCGCTTCACATAATGTGATTGCGGTCCATCCTCGCGAATCGGCTGCCCCTTACCCTGCTTGATGCGCAACAGATCGATAATGGCGGGTCCAAACAACATCACGAATAAGAACGCGGTCGGAATCGCCATGCCGGTGCGGAACGTGATGTACTTGAAGATGTTGAGTGCGTTTAAGTGTTCGCTGAAATTGACGAGTTCGTAGAGCATGCGGCTCCAATTCCCCATATATACCGGCGGCCGAGAACCGCCACATCATGCGCCTTCAACGGCAAAGCGCTCGCGAAGAGCGGCCGCAAGCGGACCCAGGCGGGTCCCGTTGGAGGCCTTGACCATGACCGCGTCACCCGATCGCAAGGCTTGCGCAACGAGGTCCGTCAGGGCCTCGGCCGTTTCCGCATATCCCCCTTTGATAGCGGCCGGCGCGGCATCATAAAGGCCCTTCATATATGGCCCACAGACAAAGAGTTGGTCGACGTCAGCGCCAATAACGGCGTCTATGAGACCCTTGTGCAACTCACCCGATGCCGCACCAAGCTCCAGCATGTCGCCTAACACAGCGATTCGCCTTGCAAATTTGGCTCTGGGCACGGTCGCAAGGGTTGCCAACGCAGCCCGCATGGAAGCGGGGTTCGCGTTGTAGCTCTCATCTATGAGCAGAATATCGCCATCCCCGACATGGAGCACCGAGCGCGCTCCGCGGCCCGGAGGAGGCGGCAATGTGGCCAGAGCCGCAACCGCGCGGACGACATCGAGGTCGAGCGCACAAAGCGCAGCGACAACCGCCAGCGAGTTCTCAATGATGTGGCGGCCGGGAATTGCCAATCGATAGTCGAGCGGCAAGCCTTGAGCGTCCGCTTTGATCGTGCTGCCATCTTCCCGCAACTCGATGGCCTGAGCCCGGACGTCAGCACCTTCACTCAACCCGAAGCTGACCACGCGCGCGGCCTCTGCTTGAGCCCGAACGCGCAACAGGTCAAAAAAGGGACTGTCGCGCTTTATGATGGCCGCTCCGCCGGCCACCAGGCCCGAAAAGATTTCCGCCTTGGCACATGCGATGGCCTCGACATTTTCGAAGTGTTCGAGATGAACGGCTTCGACCGTCGTTACGATAGCGGCGTGCGGAGACACCCAAGGGACCAGCGCTGCAATCTCTCCCGCATGGTTCATGCCGATCTCGAGCACCGCGAAATCCGTATCGCGCGGCATATTGGCGAGCGTAAGCGGAACGCCCCAGTGATTGTTGAACGACTTTTCGGAAGCATGAACCTTGCCGAGCCGCGAAAGGCAGGCGCGCAGCATTTCCTTGGTTCCGGTCTTCCCCGCGCTGCCTGTCACCGCCACGACGCGAGCCGAAGGCGCAAGTCTTTGGCGTGCGCTGTCACCGATCCATTGCAGCGCGATGAGCGTATCGCTGCCGGTCTCACGGTTGAGCTGCGGGTTAATCTCCCGATATTCGCTCATGTCGCAGCGGATCAACGCACCATCGCCCGGCTTGCGCTCGTAATGCGCATCGACCAGTGCGGCGGAAGCGCCGGCCTTGAAAGCCGCAGTAACGAAATCATGGCCGTCGCGCAGGTCTTTCAGTGCAACGAAAACCTCGCCGCGTTTGAGCGACCGCGTGTCAATGGAAAACCCGGTGATCGGCTGATCGACTTCGCCGTCGCAAACGGCGAAGGGCACGGCCTCCATGAGTTCGTCGAACACCCAAAGCGGGAGGGGATCCATCTCATCCGCCATCGGGGCGAACCTCATCGAGTGCAGCGCTGAGCGCCTGGTGATCAGAAAACGGGATGACTTTTGTGCCAATGATCTGGCCGGTTTCATGGCCCTTGCCGGCAACAAGCACCACGTCGCCTTTGCCCATCATTTTCACAGCCGTCGCAATTGCTTCGGCACGGTCACCGATTTCCATTGCGCCCTTTGCTCCGTTGAGAATTTCGGCGCGGATGTCGGCCGGTGTCTCTGTGCGCGGGTTGTCGTCGGTGACAATTGTAACGTCAGCTTTCTCAACTGAGATCTGCCCCATAATGGCGCGTTTGCCCTTGTCGCGGTCGCCACCGCAACCGAAAACACAAATGAGCTTGCCGGTCGCGAACGGACGGCACGCATCGAGCGCCGCAGTCAACGCCTCGGGCTTATGTGCATAATCGACAATCGCGAGGCCCCCTTTGGCCTCGCCCACGATTTCGAGTCGGCCCGGCACGCCGCGCAATCTTTCCAAAACGGCCAGCACTGCATCTGGGTTCTCTCCAGCGGCAATGGCAAGCCCGGCTGCGGTCAAAGCGTTCTCAGCTTGATACGCGCCAACGAGGGGAAGTCGGATCGAATATCTCTTGCCGAATGCCTCAACCTCCAAGGCTTGCGCGAACCCTTCATTCTTTAATGACACCCGACGAAGCGTGTCGCCCTTAGCGCCGGTGGTTATGATGCGCAATCCCCGCGCCTCGGCGGCCGCCACAACACGGTCGGCAAATGCTCCATCTGAATTGACGACCGCAGTCTGCCCCGGCTCCAGAAGTTCAGTAAAAAGGCGCAGCTTGGCGGCGAGATAGTCTTCGACGGTGGGATGATAATCCATGTGATCGCGACCCAAATTCGTGAAGGCCGCGACCGTCAGCTTCACTCCATCGAGCCTGTGCTGATCAAGGCCGTGCGAGGAAGCCTCAAACGCAAGATGCGTAATGCCCTCCTGCGCCAACGCATCAAGTGTGGCGTGTAGCGTCACCGGATCTGGCGTCGTCAATGAGCCATAAATGGCCTCATCGGGCTTGATAAGGCCAATGGTCCCCAGCGAGGCCGCGCGATGCCCAAGAGCGGTGAAAATCTGACGTGTGAAATCGGCAACCGACGTTTTGCCGCTTGTCCCCGTGACGGCAACCGAAGTGCCAGGTTGTCCAGGATGCAATCGCGACGCAATCAAAGCTAGCGCGCGACGCGGATTTGCGACGCGCAAGACAACGCTGCTGCCCGTGTCGGCGATACTCTTGTCGGCGCCCACGAGGATGGCGGCAGCCCCGCGCGCAATCGCGTCCGGAATATAGAGAGCGCCGTCGGTCTTAGTGCCGGGGAGAGCTGCAAAAATAACGCCGGGGCCTGCATTGGAGCTGGAGGCCGTGATCCCGCGAATTTCCAGCTCGCGCGCCTCTTTGGGAAGGGCAACCTCGGCCGGCACCACATCTTGCAAGCGCATAAAGCTTTCAAAGCCCCATTCGATAGTGCCGCACAAAAACGCACGGAGGTCATCGCTGCTTATTAGTTTGGGTTATGAGAAGCGTCAAACGCTGACGACACTACTGTGTCGTAGAAACCGCAACGGGGGCGACACCGAGTTGCGGCGCAATCCTGGCCACGAGCCGCGCCGTCGTGGGAGCTGCATTGGTTGACGCCGTGCGATGCCCGCCGCTCTCCTCATTGGCCTGGGGCTCGAACAGCAAAACGAACGTCAGATATTGGGGTTGGTCCATCGGAAACGCCCCGATGAACGACGAAATTACGGCCTTGTCCTTGTACCTGCCATTGTCGGCGCGCTCAGCCGTGCCTGTTTTTCCGCCAACACGATATCCTGACGCCTCGGCGCGCTTTCCTGTGCCTGAGGGGGCCAAAACATTCAAACGAAACAGACGCGCTATCTCCCGGCTCGTCAGCTCAGATGTCACAATCTCGGGTTTCGCCGCCGGATCCGCAAAGCGCAGGAAGCGCGGAGTGACCTTTCTACCCCCGTTCAGAACCGTGGCTGCCGCAGAGGCGAATTGCAACGGCGAAACCGCGATGCCGTGGCCATAGCTCATGGTCATAAGCTCGATCTGATCGACCCGCTTGGGAAGTTGCGGCAGACCGAGCGGCCCCGCCTCGGTCTTCATGGGACTTGTGATGCCGGCACGGCGAAGAAAGTCCATGAAGCGATCTGGGCCAGCCTGCACGGCCAACATGGCCGCGCCGACGTTGGAGGAATGCGTAAAGATCTCCTCCACCGACAACGGCCTGTCGGAGGTATGGAAATCGCTGATTGTAAATCGACCTGCCGTCAACGGCTTGCGCACATCGAGAATAGTCGCCGATGTCGCCAGACCTTCATCAAGCGCCATGGCGACGGTGAGCGTTTTGAATACGGAACCCAATTCATAGGTCCCAGTCATGACCCGGTCTATGTGCTTTGGATCGAGCGCCGTCTGAGGAAACAGCGGATCGACACGCGGGAGCGATGCGCTGGCAATCACCTCACCCGTTCGGATATCCATCACGAGACCGGCGGCAGCGTGCGACGCGTAGAGCCCCATCGCAGTTTCCAGCTCATCTTCCAATGAATGCTGCACACCGATATCGAGCGATAGGCGCACCGGAGCATGGTCGGAAAATTCCGCGGTGTGCACGCCTTCAACCGCACCGCTATCATCGATCCACTTTTCGATGCCCGCCACACCCTTGTTGTCGATGTTGACGCCACCCAGCACATGACCGGCAAGTTCGCCGCCCGGATAGGCGCGACGCAACTCTTTGCGAAAACCTAGGCTTGGCAGCCCGAGATCGTGGACCTTCTGCGCGATCTGTGGAGACAGCCCGCGGCGAATCCAAAGAAAACGTCGTGACCGGTCGGACAGATCGTTGCGCAACTGGCGCGCATCGATATCAGGCAGCACCGTTGAAAGCTTCTCGACAAGTTCGTCGCGATCGAGCACGAGGGCGGGATCTACGAACAGCGAGGGGACTTCAACATCGGTTGCGAGCAGACGTCCATTGCGATCGATGATGTCTGGCCGCGCGAAATTCGTCGGGACTGCTTCGGTCAACGCTAGTGTAGTGCGCACGGCGTTTTCACGCACGCCCATCGAAACAAGCTGTGTGGCGACCGCGCTGAAAGCCATCATCATGCCCAAGGCGAGCAGGACGTTGCCGATCCTCGGACGGCGGGGCCGACCCTCAGATGGAAGGCGCGGCGCAATATTCGGAGTGATGACGACACGCCGGCGCATGTTCAGCGGCTTTCCCCGATTTCATTGCCGAGGCTGGCGCGCGCGGAAGGAGAAACCTGATCGGCGCGCGGCGGCACCAACCCCAGAGCACGCGCGTAGGGATCGATGCGCTCCGGACGGCTCAAATGACCTTTTTCCGCCTTGAGCACAGCGATGTCGCTGCGTGCGCGACGCGCAATCTGCTCCTTCTCCTGCACCCGCGCTTCCAGCCGGCGCGTATCGTAGCTCAGGCTATAGAGAAGAAAGGCGCTGGAGAGAGCCAAAAAAAAAGCCGCGAAGTTGAGTACGCGCATGAACAACTCCCTGGCGGAACTTGCCTGCTTCAGCCGGCCGGCGAGGGCACCTCGAGCGCGGCGAGATCGAGCGCGTGAGTCGGTTCGCCGGTTCGGATCGCCCACCGCAACCGTGCCGAGCGGGCACGCGGGTTCAGATCCAATTCACCTTTAGAAGGTGTTAACGGGCGAGAGTTAAGAAAGCGAAAACTCGGAAGCTCGGATTTTATCGATTGCACCGGTAAATGGCGCGAAACGCCGATTTCCTTGCCCGTTCGGGCCGCAAAAAATTTCTTAACGATGCGATCCTCCAGCGAGTGGAAGGTCACCACCGCCAGCCGCCCTTCGGGCTTCAGGATCGATTCGGCTGCCGATAGCGCGCGGGCCAACTCTCCCAGCTCGTCGTTCACATAGATCCGCAGAGCCTGAAACGTACGGGTCGCGGGATGCCTGCCATCGACCTTACGGCCGTGGAAAACCCGCAGCACTGTATCGGCCAGTTCCAGAGTCCGGCTGAAGGGCTTTTGCGCTCGCTCCCTCACGATCGCACGCGCAATAGCGCGCGAACGGCGCTCCTCGCCGTAAACGTAGATGACATTGGCGATGTCTTCTTCATCGGCGCTGTTGAGAAAGTCGGCAGCACTCTCGCCTTGCGCACTCATGCGCATATCGAGCGGTCCATCATTCTGGAAGGAGAAGCCGCGCTCGGCCTCATCGAGCTGCATGGACGAAACGCCGATGTCGAGCACGACTGCGTCGACCAGCGGTCCACCCGGTTGGCTTAAACCCGCGCCGAAGGTTTCGGCAGCGATGTCTGCCATCTCACTGAACGGCGCTTCGACGAGCGTGAGACGGCCTTCGTAACGTGCAATAAGCGCAGCGCCGTCACGAACCGCACGCGGATCGCGATCAAGCGCCAGAACGCGGCAGTCCGCGGCGTCCAGAATGGCCGATGTATATCCGCCGGCGCCAAAAGTCCCGTCTATGATAAGGTCGCCGTCTTTGGGGGCGAGGCTCTCGATGACTTCCGAGAGCAACACGGGGATATGGCGCCGACTATCCCTCTCAGTGGCGCCTGACACTACCCTGGACGACCTGGGCCGCGTCATCCCCGTGCTCCCTCGTCACCGTCGTCGCCTTGCGTGCGACGGCTCCCCGCGCCAAAAAGTTTGCGAGTGGATTGCACTTTGCTGCGGGCGAGCGCGCGGCGCTTTTCAAAGGCGCCCGGTTCCCACATTTGAAACTTGTCGCCAAGACCGACAAAAGTAACTTGACCGTCGAGCCCCGCGTGGCGGCGAAGCGCTTCAGGAAGGACGATGCGGCCGTCCCCATCGATGCTGAGGACCTGGACGTCGCCGTAGAGCGCGACAGAGAGTTCGTCTCGCTCGTCCGAATAGTCCGGCAAGCCCGAGAGAAGCCCATCGATTTTGTTCGCAAGTCTTTCGCCGCCTGCATCGAGAGCCGGAGCGTCGAGCGAGGGGTAGCAGTAGATGCCGCCGGCATAGCCGTCGCGCTCGAGCACGGCGCGGAATGGCGCTGGAATGGAGACCCGTCCCTTGGCGTCGATCTTGTTGGTGTATGTCGAGACAAAGCGGTCCATCCCTTTTTGAGCTGCGCAGCACCCTCCACACTCAACTCGGTCGGCTGCGCATTGGGCAGACCAGACCTGAACTTCACTTGCTCGTTACGCCGGGAGCCTTCTGCCGCATGCCTTTGTGTAAATGGCGCCCGCAGCAGGGGCTCGAATTCTCACGTACCCTCACCGGGTGGACCGTGGCGGTCGCTCTATTCCGGGCCCTCTTTCCGAAACGGCGCCCAGCCACGGATCCATACCCGGTGCGGTCGGGTATTTATGGGATGACATGGAATATCCTGGGCGTCAACGGAATGTTAACGCATTCTCATGGGGAAAATTGGGTGTGCGCTCCGCGCGCCACGACAATGACGTTCTTTTTCTCTTTTCGAGCAATATCGGTAACGGGGTGTTGTCCAGCTTCCTGACCGTCGGCTCCACGATCAGCGGAACCGTGCGCAGCGTGCCGCGTTTTGAAGCCATACGCAGCGCATAGTGCCGCGTTGAAAAACCACTCTCATCAAATTTCAGGAGTCCGACATGGACAAAGCTCAAGAGTCGGAACTGCGCGCGCGCAGCAAGGTGCCGAAGGCAAACGGCGACCACAAAGGCATGGCAGATCTTGCAACGCCGACCGACCTCAAGAAGCGCGACGTCAAGCAGGTTGCCGAAACACTCAACGGCCTAGTCGCTGATGCGTTCGCTCTCTACCTCAAGACAAAGAATTTCCATTGGCATGTCAGCGGACCGAATTTCCGCGACTACCATTTACTGCTCGACGAACAGGCAACACAGATTTTCGCATCTATCGATCCACTGGCCGAACGGGTCCGCAAGCTCGGCGAAAAGACAGTGCGTTCGCTAAGCGAAGTGGAGCGGCTTTCGAGCATCAAGGGCAATGAATCGAACTTCGTCCCGCCGAGCGAAATGATCAACGAGTTGCTTGCCGACAACCGCACGATGGCCGAAGCCATGCGCAAGGCTCACAAAGTTTGTGACGATGCCGACGACGTTGGCAGCGCCGCCTTGCTTGAAGTTTATATCGACGAGACCGAACGGCGGATCTGGTTCCTATTCGAGACGGCTCGCACGGCCGAGCAGTCCGGACATTGAAGTTAGAACCAGCATGAATGTGCCCGGAAAAGCTGCAGTTTTGTTCGTGCTGTATGCCCTGCTTGCCTGGGGTTCGGCCGCTTCGGCGGCACCTCAGGCGGCAGCGGGCGTAGAACCGCCTCGCGTGGCGTTTCTTGGCGTTGTCCTTCAGAACGATAACGAGGGCTTTGAGCCCACGACCGACGCTGAGCGCACGCGCATGAAGGCGCTAGAAACGCAGTTCAAGACGTCATTGGCATCGGCTGGCGTCGCGACATTCGCTAACCTCCCAGACCAAATGCGCAAGAAAATCGCAAAGGGGCAGACCATCGGCGAATGCCACGGGTGCGAACTGGATTACGCGCGTCAACTTGATGCGTCGGAAGTTGCCTGGATCAAGGTGCAAAAGGTGTCAAACCTGATCCTCAACATGAACGTTTACATCGGTGACGCTCGAACCGGAAAATTCATCTTCGCGCACAGCGTCGACATCCGCGGTAATACGGATGAGAGTTGGCGGCGTAGCCTCAAATATCTGCTCGATAACTACTTGCTGCCGCAGCTGACCGGATAAGTTTTAGATGATGCTTTTGGCATAGAGATCCGTACGGCGATCACGGAAAAACCCCCAATCAGCGCGATAGCTCTCGATTTCCGTCAGATTGAAGGTGTGCACCAGGACGCCTTCATCCTTATCGCCAAAGATCTTCACTAGCTCACCCGTATGATCGGCGATGAACGAATGGCCATAGAAGCGTTGCTTGGCGCCAGCATTGTCTTCAAGACCTATGCGGTTTGACGCGACCACCGGAATGGCGTTTGAGACCGCGTGTCCTTGCATCGCGCGTTGCCACCGCCCGTGCGTATCGAGCGCGCCATCGTAAGGCTCTGAGCCAATTGCCGTAGGATAGAAAAGAACCTCTGCGCCCTGTAGCGCCATGGCGCGTGCGCACTCTGGATACCACTGATCCCAACAGATCCCGACGCCGATGCGCCCGTACTTTGTCGTCCAGGCCTTGAAGCCCGTATCGCCAGGGCGGAAATAGTACTTTTCCTGATACCCCGGGCCGTCGGGAATGTGGCTCTTACGGTAGAGCCCAAGAACTTCGCCATCGGCGTCGGCAATCACGACCGAGTTGTAATAGCGCGGGCCGTCCTTCTCGAAGATCGAAATCGGGATAACGACCTTCAGTTCCTTTGCGAGCTTCTTCAGCGCCAGCACGCATGGATGCTGATCGGCTGGATAAGCCGTCTCGAACCACTTGGGGTTCTGCTCGGTGCAGAAGTAGATTCCCTGGAACAGCTCTGACGGGAGGATCACCTGCGCACCCGACTTTGCGGCCTCACGAATGAAGCCCTCGGTGCGCGCGATGTTGTCCTTCATGTCGTGGCCGTACGCTGTTTGGATTGCGCCGACCGACAATGTGCGCGATTTCATCTCAGACGGGCTCCTGCTGCGTGATGCAATGGAATGAACCGCCGCCCGCCTCACCCGAGCCAAGCAGCCCGCGCGACGACACACCAACAACTTTGCGACCGGGAAACACGGTGCGCAGCGCCTCCAGCGCGGCGGCCTGGGTTGGCGTGCCGTAGACCGGCACAACGACGACGCCATTGGCGATGATGAAATTCATGTGCGATGCCGGCGAGATCTCTCCGGCCGGATTGCGATAGAGGCCGACGCCCGGAATACGCACGACATCGAGCTTGCGCCCGGCCGCGTCGGTCGCCCCTTCGAGCGCCGCGGCAATCGCATTCAACGTCTCGGCATTGGGATCATCGGGTCCAGCCGGAGCCTGGCATACGACCCGGCCTGGTGCCACGAAGCGAGCAATATTATCGATGTGGCCGTCTGTGTGGTCGTTCTTCAGGCCTTCGTCGATCCAAATGATCTTGCGGGCGCCAAATGCCTCGGTGAGCGCGACTTCCGCCTGCTCCTTTGTCCAGCCGTTCCGGTTTGGATTGAGTAGCGTCTGGCGGGTGGTGAGGATGGTCCCTTCGCCGTCCTGATCGACCGCACCGCCTTCAAGCACAAAATTGAAGCGGCGCACGGGCGTGTCGGAAACGCGCGCAACGTCATCACCAACGGTGGCGTCATCCGGCAGATCGTATTTTCCGCCCCAGCTGTTCGTCGCAAAGCGCAGCGCCACCGCGTCCCCCGGTCCGCTACGCGCAAAAATGGGGCCCGTGTCACGCAACCAGATGTCGCCGTACTTGGCGCAAACCAGCTCCGCCGCCTCACCTAGCGCAGCAGTTGCCGTGCTTTCGGCCTCCGCGCCGTTGACCAGAACGCGCACCTTGTTGCCAGCTGCGTGAAGCGCCTTGACTAGACCGGCCACGTCCGCGCGCGGCGCGGAAAGGTCGCCGTTCCACTCGTCAGCATCGGCCGGCCAAGCGGTCCAGATTGCCTTTTGCGGCGCCCATTCGGCAGGAACGATTACGTCATATGCGGGCAGTTTGGTGTTCAAGTCGGCCTCAATAATGTTGCGCTGCAGCGCGCGGATGTGCTCAGGGGTGCGATGTGAGGCGTGCCTGTGACATTGTCAAGAAATGTAGGGAACTTTGGCGCTTGCGGTCAGCTCGCGGAACGCGAGTCGGAACCGCCCATCCTAAACACATAAAAATACCAGCCGGCCTGTAAGCCGGGTTCTGTCCAAAGGGTTCATCACCCTTCTGGACGGCCATTCATCTGGGACGCCTGTCGCCAAGCGCCTCGTGCAATCAACCCGGGCGGGAACGAGTGGACGCGTCTTGCGGCACCGGTTGCCCGGCCCGCGCGCCCGCCCCTATTTGATCTTGCTCCCGGTGGGGTTTGCCCTGCCGCCGCTGTTACCAGAAGCGCGGTGCGCTCTTACCGCACCTTTTCACCCTTACCCACCTCGCAGCGCGAGAGGGGCGGTTTGTTTTCTGTGGCACTTTCCCTGGGGTCGCCCCCGGCGGCCGTTAGCCGCCACCGTGTCCTCTTGGAGCCCGGACTTTCCTCTGCCGGGAATTGCTCGCCGCTCCTTTAGGGAGGACTTCGCCACATACTCCGGCAGCGGCCGTCCGGCCGGCTGGTGCCCTCAATAAGGGGAGAGGCGGGGTTGTCGTCAAGACCAATGCATGACTTGGCTCGCAAGACCGTTACCGGCATGATCTCGCGCAAAAAGGGGAACGCGATGGCAAAGCCGAAAAAGGTCATCATCACCTGCGCCGTGACGGGGTCGATTCATACGCCTTCGATGTCGCCGCATCTGCCGGTCACGGCACATGAGATCGCCGATGCAGCTATTGGAGCGGCCGAGGCCGGCGCAGCGATTGTGCATTTGCACGCGCGCAATCCGCAAGATGGAAGGCCCGACCAGAGCCCGGAGGCCTTCGCGCCGTTCCTTCAGGTCATCAAGCAGCGCGCCAATGTAGTGGTCAACATTACCACCGGAGGTGCGCCGACCATGAGCATCGAGGAGCGGGTAAAGCCAGCCGCCACCTTCAAGCCGGAGATCGCCTCCCTCAACATGGGCACGATGAATTTCGGCCTGTTTCCAATGCTGGCGCGCCAAAAGGAGTTCAAATACGACTGGGAGAAGCCGTATCTCGAAAGCTCGCGTGCGGGCTTCTTCAAGAATACGTTTGCCGACATCGAGTACATACTCACGACTTGCGCGGCCAACGCCACCCGTTTCGAGATCGAGTGCTACGACATCGGCCATCTTTATACACTGGCACACTTTGCCGACCGGGGCGTCGTCAAGCCTCCATTTTTTGTGCAGTCTGTGTTTGGCATTCTCGGCGGCATTGCGGGACATCCAGAGGATGTCGCTCACATGAAGCGCACTGCCGACCGCTTGTTCGGCAACGATTACCATTGGAGCGTTCTCGGCGCGGGAGCCAACCAAATGCGCATTGCAGCAGCCGCAGCCGCGATGGGCGGCAACGTGCGCGTGGGCCTTGAAGACAGCCTGTGGGCAGGACCGGGCCGGCTTGCGACATCCAACGCGGAACAAGTGAAAATCGTTCGCGGCATTCTGGAGGGCATGGGCCTTGCCGTCGCCTCGCCGGAAGACGCTCGCGAGATTCTTCAGCTCAAGGGCGGCGATCAGGTCGCGTTCTAGATCGCGGCAGATCAGCGGCGCGCTTTGTCGAGGTTGATGGCTTTGTCCAAACCCTTGACCGTCTCCAAGCCTTTCGCCCCAGCGAGCACCGCGCCGTAAAGATCGGCCCCGGTCAGATCCGCATCCGTCAGATCGGAACCGGAAAAGTCCACCATCGACAAATCGGCGTCGGCAAAATGCGCGCCGGTCAGATCGGCACCGGTGAACCTTGAAAACGTCATGATAGCGCGCGTGAAATCGGCCTCCCTGGCGCGCGCTCCCGAGAAATCGCACGACTTCAAGATATTGCTGGGCTGAGTGACCAAGGTGCCCTGTCCGGGTCGCGCCTCCAGTGGATCGAAGCGCGCCGCGGAAAGGTCTGCACCGCGGAAATCCGCGCCTGACAGATCAGCCTGCACTCGAATGCGCGCGAGATTGGCACCCGAGAAGCGCGGCGCATCGGCAAGATTGCTTGTCTGATCGGAATAAACCGTCGGGCGCAGAATAGTGGCATCCGTTAGATTAGCTCCGGATAGATCGGCGCGGATCAGCACCGCACGATCAAGCCTTGCATGTGACAGCTCCGCACCTTTGAGCGTCGCCCCCGTCAGATCCGTGCCGTAAAGGTTGGAGCCCTCCAGCAGCGCCCCTTTGAAGTCCAGTCCGGCCAAATCAAGATATGTGAGATCGCTACCCGATAAATCTGGCCGGTCGCCAGGGCGGGCCTTGAACAGAATGGTCGTGACCTGCCTGGCGGTAAAATCCGGCGTTCGCGTCCACGGCAGGTCTATGGAGTGGTCTGCATCGACTGCACGCGCTGAGGGTTGCGCCAGGGCGAGCCCTGCCACTATCACCAGTAGCCCCAACGGTATCAAAACCGAGCGCCGACGCATCGAATCGCTGTCCCATGGGTTCCAAGTTCGCCTAGTTTAATGCAAACAGCCCTCTTGGGGACCCCAACTCATGGTGAAGTGCGCTCGAACCGACGGCCGAGACTGCAGTTCATTGAAGAGAGACGATATCTGGAATTTCGCCCTGTACGATTACAGCTTCAGCACAGGCTGTCCTGCTTCCAAGCGGGCCCGGACCAGATCGGCATCCACAAAGTCATCCTGAGGGTCGTCAGGATCCTCGAACACCTCGGGCACCAGCATCTCGCGCATATTGCCAAGCTCATCGCTGATGATCGGACCTTTGATGTCGCCCCCGGCGTGCAGGTCTGAATCGCAGGTGATAATGGCGGCTGCCGACAGATCTTTGCCGACCAAGAAGGTCCCATGGTTGTAATCGCAAAACAGGATCCCGCGGCAAGTGACCGAGCCCAGGATCACAAAGCTCGCACCGCCTTTGACGATTTCACCCGCAGTCAAATCACCATCGACGAAGAAGTACGGCCCACCTTCGCTATCAGCATTAATGAGGCGTCCTTGGACAGAGAAATCGCCCAGCACCGCAACAGTAGCGATGCCGTGCTCGGCCAGCCCTTCATAGTCAATGGAAACATCGGATGGGAGCGTGGTGCTGGCGCCAAGAACGAGCGCCTTGCTGTCGGGGTGATCCACCAGGATCTGATCGGCGAGCCGCTCGAAGGCCCTGGGCGGGCCAAGACCGCGCGCAGCAATGCGATGCTTAAGTTCGCGGGCAAGCTCATCGAGTGGCATGAGCTGCCCAAGCGCCACCAGCGGATTCATCGGTTCAAGGCCTCACAGGATCAGGACGACTGGCACGACTCTAATCCGGTCCCGCAACACCTGAAAGACCAAACACCTCGATGCATACTTCCAGCGTGTTAATCGCGCAGCTGAGCAGCGCGACGGGAAACTTCAGCCTCCGAGACCTCGCCAGCTCCGATCAGCGCGTTGACGCAACGCTTGGAAAGCTTTGGCCCGGCCGCCCGCATGCAACGACGTACACCAGGGGAATCGGGGGCATGTTCCCTGCAGTAGGCGAAATAATCGCTGGCGCAGGCGATCCGAACCCGCGCGCTTGCGGCAGCGGCTTCCTGAGCCACAAAAGCGGAAGACAGAATAGCGAAGGCGGTCAGAGCTGCACTGCGGTAGGCAAACAGCGAAAACGGCTTCGAGGTTAGGCTAGGCGTAGTCATGGCAATCTCCATTTGCCTGAGTTTACTCGAAGCTACTGGAGAACGCGTTGCGCAGAAGTTACCTGGGAAACAGTCTGCGCAGATTCTCAAAAACGCGAGTTCAGAGAGCCATGAACCGCATCACCCCTCTGTCCGAACACCGTTCCTGGCCGGCATGGCGCGAACAAATCAAGCGATGAATCATAGATGTTCGTTTTTACATCAAGAATACCAAGAACGGAATGAAAGAGATTGTCGTGCGACAGATTTCTTGAGCTGTGACTCAATAGACATCCTTGGTCGGTGGAGGTGCGTGCGCGCAAACCCTGAGACATCCACACCACCATTGGCACATGCGTCTGCGCTTCCGGCGCGAGAGCATACGGCATACCGTGGAGATACATGTTGTTCTCTCCCAGGCTCTCACCGTGGTCAGACATGTAGATCATACCCGCGTCGACGCTATCGGCCTGCGCCCTCAGCACACCAATGAGTTCGGCGAGCACGTGGTCCGAATATACGATCGTGTTGTCGTAGGCGTTGACGATCTCCTCTCGCGTGCACCGACTGAATTGGCTCTCGCGACACACAGGCTTGAAGGTCTCAAATCGCTCGGGGTAGCGCTTCCAATAGGCAGGGCCGTGGCTACCCATCATGTGCATGACGATCACGGTGTCTTTCTTCAGACCCTTGATCCGCTCTGCCAATCCGTCGATGAGGATCTCGTCGTGGTTCTCGCTGTAGGCATAGAAGGTAGGATGCTTGAGACCCGTCAAGACTTCAGTCGTGACGCGGTTGCAAACACCTTTGCACCCAGCCTGATTTTCTCTCCACACGACGTCAAAGCCGACTCGGGCGAGAACATCGAGCAGGTTTTGCTGGCTCGCCGCCGCGCTGTTTGAAAAGTTATCGCGGCCCAGGCCGGAGAACATGCATGGCACAGACTGTGCCGTGTCGGTGCCGCACGAGGACACCTTGGGAAAATTGATCAGGTCGGGGATCTTCGAAAGTTCAGGATTAGTCGCACGCTCATAGCCGTTCAGCGCAAAATTATCGGCGCGTGCGGTCTCGCCAACGACGATCACGAACAGCTGCCGCTTCGCGCCCGGTTGGGGCGGCGGCACGCGCGCCGCGTCGAGTCCGATTGGCTCAATCTCCTTTGCGGCATGCTTGATCATGGACTTCGCGTACTTGTTGAGCGCGGAAATATAGTTGGAGGGCGTCAGCGTGAGCCGCAGGGCAATGTTCTCGCGGAACGTCGAGATGAGCGCCGGAAAGAAGGGAAAGATCACAACGGCCGCCAGGGGTAGCGCAACAACGGCCGCCTTCAGCTTGCGCCAAAAGTCATCGCGCATGGTTGGCCAATCGATCGGCACCATCCAGAGCAATGCCGCAGGAAGCACACCTAGTCCGGCGACATAAGCAATGAACTTCCCCGTTACGAGATCACCTGCCTCGGCGGAGTTGGTCTCAAAAACGTTGTGCACCATATGGACGTCGATGATGGTGCCGTACTCAAGCATGAAATAGCTCGCGGCCGCCGTTATCGGCAGCAGCAGCCCGACCACCGGCCGCAGCAGCGGACGCACGGCAAGCAGCAGCACGATCATGTAGGTCACGGCCAAGAGCGCGATGAACAGCGCAGCCGTGAAGCCCCACTCATAGGGGGTGTGCGGTTTGACAACCCGAAAAAACAATCGCCAGAATGGAATGTTGAGCACCGCCACAAAAAATAGAGCGAGTGCAAAACTGACGGCCTCCGGTGTGCGGCGCGTTGACATCGATCTCCAGATCTTTCCAGCTTATTGGAGAAGAGCGATTGGGCGTAAGGCGGCCAGAACCTTTCACACGCGCACGTCCCCCATGCCACACGCCCGGCCCCAATTTGAGCGTGTTGGGCTGGAGCCTAGGATATTCGGCCCGGTCGTCAAGCTGGATAAGCCGATATGAGCTGGAAATTCGAAACTCAATTGCGGGTTAGGCGCCGCAAAGTTTTCAAAGTTGAAATGTCCAGGCGCCCATCCACCCGCCTCGGCCTGAAATGGCGCTGAAATGCGGCAAGAACCTTACTCATTCTATCATCGATGACCGCGCCACGGCTGAGGTCGTATCCGTAGGCTGCCAACAGCGCGCTTGCCTCGTCTACGTCCGGTCCTCTGTCGCCCACTCCCAATCCGGCGTCAGCCGCCTGCACTGGATGCGGGCGAACCCAATGGCCAACGCCATGGCGCGCTAGACTCGCCCATGGAAACTTTTCGCCAGGGTCGATCTTGCGCGCCACTGCCACGTCCGAGTGGCCCAGAACATCGCGCGGTGCAATTGCGTGGCGCGCGCAAATATCCCGCGTCAGCGCGACGACGGCAGCTATCTGATTGCGCGGAAAGGGGGGGTAGCCGTCGGCGTGGCCGACATTATGAATCTCAATGCCTATGGAATGCGAATTGATGTCCGTCTCGCCGTGCCACGACGACACGCCAGCATGCCAGGCACGCAGGGCCTCGGGCACGAGCTGCACGATCTCGCCCTTCTCATCGATTACATAATGGCACGAGACCCGGCTCTCCTCGCGCGCCAGCCAATCGATCGCTTTGCTGGCACTCGACATACCGGTGTAGTGAAGAATGACAAGGCGTGGACGAACGCCGCCGCGCCGCTCTTCCCAGTTTGCGGCGGGATGTACGCGGGCGACGAGCGGACTGTCGGGCTCGAAGGGGGCGAGCGCAACGTTCAAGAGGAATGCTCCAGGCGTTGAGATTGCGCCCCGCTGCGCTGCGCCATGATCGTCTCGTAGGCCTCGTTAATGGCGGCAAGACGCCTTCCCGACGCGGCAAGAAATTCCTCCGGTACGCCTTTGGAAATCAGCAGATCGGGATGATGCTCACGCGCAAGCTCGCGATAGCGCGCCTTGATTTGTGCGTCGGTCGCATTTGGCTCGACGCCCAGGATCTCATAGGCGCAGTCAGGGTCTTGAACGAAGGCCCGGCGTGCGGCGAGATAGTCGGGCTTAGGCACGCCCAACAGTTCCGCGACAGTCGATAAGAATTCCTCTTCCGCCGGGTGATGCACACCGTCGGCCGTCGCCATATACAAGAGGCACTCGAGCACGGAAATCTTCAAGTCTGGCTCGTCAGCGAGTATGGCGCCGATTTTGCGCGCGTAGGATTCGTATCCGGCCACATCCTGGCGGGCCAGGTCGAACACCCGCCGAAGGTTGTTTCGCTCGCCCTCCGGCACGTCGAATAGCCGTTCGAACGCCGCCACCTCGACATCGGACGAAACGCCGTCCGCCTTGCTCATCTTGGCTGCGAGTGTAACGACGGAGATCGTGAACGCGACACGGTTTTGCGCGGGCGTGCCGACTTCGCTGCGGTCGAATCCGAACGCAGCCATGATCTGCTCGAAGGCGGTGCGCACCACGCCGCCCTGATCCAAGCCGAGCACCTTGCCCAATATTTTCCAAGGCATGAGACGAGCCCTTGTCAGGGGTTTATGTTCGTCAAGTACTGACGTATGGGTCATCATAGCGGAGGGCGCCCCCCAACACCCCTAAATTTACGGAAAGAAACGGAGAATTCCGTCAAATGGCCGAGGCCTCATGGCAATTCTGGATCGACCGCGGCGGCACTTTTACCGACATCGTGGGGCTGGACCCGGCAGGGCAGCGCCATGTCCTTAAGCTTCTGTCGGAAAATTCTCACGCTTATGCCGACGCAGCGCTTGCGGGCATAGACACGCTGATGGCGCGGCAAGGGGCTCAAGGCACGCTTGCCAACGTCAAGATGGGCACAACGGTCGCAACCAATGCTCTGTTGGAGCGCAAGGGTGATGCGACCGCTCTCGTCATCACCGCCGGGTTCGAAGATCAGCTCGAAATCGGCACCCAGGCCCGTCCCGAGATCTTCGCGCGCCAAATTCTCAAACCGCAGACGTTGTATGCCAGCGTCATCGGCGCACGTGAGCGCATAAGGGCTGACGGCGGCATCGAAACACCCCTCGACGTCACACATCTGGAATCAGAACTCTCTGCGGCGCGTGGCCAAGGCATCGAAGGCGTCGCCATTGCTTTCCTGCACGCCTACGCCTTCCCTGAGCACGAGCGCCAGGCCGCCGACATGGCCCGCCGCCTGGGCTTTAGTCAGATCTCGGTGAGCCACGAGATCTCTCCCCTGATCCGAATTCTCCCGCGTGCCGACACAACCGTCGCTGATGCCTACCTGACCCCAGTGCTGCGCCGCTACGTCGATCGCGTTGCTGGCGAACTCGGTGCCGGCGCGCCGACGGCCCGCGCGCCTAGGCTCTATTTCATGACTTCGGCGGGTGGATTGACTTCGGCGGAGAATTTCCGCGGACGCGACGCAATCCTGTCTGGTCCGGCAGGAGGTGTGGTCGCGATGGCGGAGACGGCACGCCGCGCGGGGTTCGAGCGGGTTATCGGCTTTGATATGGGCGGCACCTCAACGGACGTTGCGCACTTCGCCGGAACCTACGAGCGCACGCTGGAAACTCAGATCGCTGGCGTTCGCATGGCGACGCCGATGCTGAACATTCACACCGTCGCGGCGGGCGGCGGCTCGATCCTGACTTTCGATGGAACGCGATTGCGCGCTGGCCCTGAGAGCGCCGGGTCAAATCCCGGACCGCTTTGCTACCGGCGCGGCGGACCGCTCACCGTCACCGATGCCAACGTGCTCGTCGGCAAGATCATGCCGGAGCACTTTCCGGCCGTGTTCGGCGCCAACGGCGACGAGGCGCTCGATGCAAACGCGGTGCGCGCGGAATTCGAGGCATTGGCGCGCAAGGTCGGCGGGCACACGCCCGAGGAACTGGCTGACAGTTTCCTGCGCATTGCCTGCGAAACCATGGCGGGCGCGATCAAGAAAATATCGGTGGAGCGCGGCTACGACGTGAGCACGTATGTGTTGAACTGCTTTGGCTCGGCGGGCGGACAACACGCCTGTCTGATCGCCGACATTCTCGATATGCGCGCCATCCTCATTCATCCCTGCTCAGGCGTGCTGTCCGCCTACGGCATGGGATTGGCCCCGGCTCGCGCCTCGCGCCAACGCAGCCTGGAAAGCACTTTCGACGCTGCTTCGCTGACGCGCGTAAAGACGCTTGCATCGGAGATGGAAGCGCAAGTGCGCGAAGAACTCGTGGCGCAGGAGATGGCAAGCGACGCAATCGCCGTCACGACCCGCTTGCATCTGCGCTACGCCGGGAGCGATACGACTTTGCCAGTTGTTCTGGCGTCCCGGGATGAAATGCGCGCCGCGTTCGAGGACATGCACAAAAGCAGGTTTGGCTTTCTTGCCCCGGATAAGCCGCTCATCATCGCTGCGCTCGATGTCGAAGCCGTTGCCGCGCCTGCGCACGCCGAAGAGGATGACACCGGTCCAGACGGTTCCGATCAAGCCCCGCGCGCCGCTACCTTTCCGCACACGACAGCGCAAACCCGCTTCTTTGCGCGCGGCGAATGGCACGATGCCGCCGTCTACATGCGCGCAAATCTATCCCGCGGCGATCGCGTCAGCGGGCCAGCGCTTCTTATCGAGCCCAATCAGACCGTGGTAATCGAAAAGGGTTGGCAGCTTGAGGTCTCCTTACGCAACGATCTCATCATGACGCGCATAGCGCCGCGCCAGCGTGAGACTTTATCCACGAGGCCCGATCCGGGGTTGCTGGAAATCTTCAACAACCTGTTCATGGGCATCGCAGAGCAGATGGGAGAGGCGCTCCGCGCGACCGCGCAAAGCGTCAACATCAAAGAGCGGCTCGACTTCTCGTGCGCGGTCTTCGACGCGGCAGGCGGTCTGGTCTCCAACGCACCGCATCTGCCCGTCCACCTCGGCTCAATGGACCGTTCGGTCGAAAGCGTCATCCGCGCGTGCGGGACCGATCTGAAGCCCGGCGATGTCTACATGCTCAATGCGCCCTACAACGGCGGCACGCATCTTCCGGACATCACGGTCGTTACGCCGGTGTTCGATACTGCCGGGAAGACGATCCTGTTTTTCGTCGCAAGCCGCGGACATCACGAGGATGTCGGTGGGCTGACACCGGGCTCGATGACGCCGCGCGCCACCCGTATCGAGGAAGAGGGCGTGCTGATCGACAACGTCAAGCTCGTCGATGCGGGACGTTTTCTGGAGGACCAGGCCCGCGCGCTGCTTTCATCGGGACCCTACCCTGCCCGCCAACCCGATAAGAACATCGCCGACCTCAAGGCCCAAGTCGCCGCCAACGCACGCGGCGCCCACGAGATCGAGCGCATGATCGCTCAATATGGTCTCGACGTCGTGCAAGCCTACATGGGCCATGTGCAGGACAACGCGGAAGAAAGCGTGCGGCGTTTGATTTCAAAACTGAGCGATGGACATTTCCGCGTCGAGACCGATCAAGGCACCGCTGTTGAAGTCGCAATCACGGTTGACCGCGATGCGCGCGCCGCAAAAATAGACTTCACCGGCACCAGTCCGCAGCAGGCCAACAACTTCAATGCCCCTGAGCCCGTCACGCGCGCGGCGGTGCTATACGTCTTCCGCGTCATGGTCGATGCGCCAATCCCGATCAATGCAGGATGCCTGCGCCCGCTGAACATTGTCATCCCGGATGGCTCCATGCTGTCGCCGCGTTATCCCGCTGCCGTCGTCGCGGGCAACACGGAAACGAGCCAGGTCGTGACAAACGCCCTGTTTGGCGCGCTTGGCGTGCTTGGCTCTGCGCAAGGCACGATGAACAATCTCACCTTCGGAAATGCGCGCGTGCAGTACTACGAGACGATTTGCTCTGGGGCACCTGCCGGTCTCGACAAAGACGGCAAAGGATTTGATGGCGCTGCGGCGGTTCACGTCCATATGACCAACACGCGGCTGACCGACCCGGAGATTCTGGAACTACGTTATCCTGTTCTCGTGGAGACGTTCGCCATCCGGCGCGGATCGGGCGGCAAAGGGCGCTGGCACGCTGGCGACGGCATCCGCCGTGTGATCCGATTTCTTGAGCAGATGGACCTCGCGATCCTTTCCGGCTTTCGCAAGATCCGCCCCTTCGGACTTGGCGGCGGAGAGCCTGGACAAGTGGGACGCAACCTCGTGCGTCGGACAGATGGACATCTGGAAGACATCGGCGGCTGCGCCGAAACCAAACTCGCGCCCGGCGAGGCTATAATCATCGAAACGCCCACCGGCGGCGGCTTTGGAGCAAAGTCTAGCGGAACCTGATCTGAGGCCGAAACGCTGGCATCGTCGTTTCGGCCATCAGTATTCTCCCAAAAGGGTACGCGCGTTCAGCCCATTGGGAAGCTGATGCACTACGGCGCTGGTCTTTGTCATGGTTCGAAGCCAGGGAAATTTGTCGTACATTTTACTGTCGTCGGCGCGATCCTTCGTCATCTCAGCGTAGAGACCGCGGACCTTGATGCCGCGTGTTTCGAGTTCCGATCGATCCTTGGGAGGGAAGAACTCGGCGCGCTCTGGCGCATTTGGATTAGGCATCCACATCAACTGCGCCATCTTGAGCTATGCGCTTCAGCACAGCAAGCACGTCCTCAGAAACGCGGGCATTGGCTCGGTCGCCATCAGCGGTCTTCTCCCAGGAACGTGCGCTCTCTCTACCGGCTGCACCCGGTCGGCACAGCGCCACGCTATCATTGATCCGCATAGCGATGGATGTCCTCATGCATGACATGCATCGATTAATTTCTGCTAAGCACCCCTCTTCAGCAATTGATCCCAAACCATTGCATCAGGACCTTGGGACGCTAGGATCGCAAGGTCAGGCGTTTCCATCACGCTGAGAGCCGGGAGGTCTCCATGATACCATACACCACTGTTCTTCTTGCTCCGCTTGCCGCTCTGCTGATAGCCGGAAGCGTACCGGCGCGATCTGACTCCGCCGCCGATCTGGAGCCCTACGCCGCCAAGGCGCGCTCCGCCGTCAAATCCATGGGCGGCGCCTTGCAAACAAAATTGAAAGAGGCGTTGTCGTCGGGTGGTCCGGTCGCCGCAGTTCAGGTTTGCAAGACCGTCGCGCCCGCCATCGCCGAGGAACAATCCAAAACATTGGGCATGACGATCCGGCGCACGGCTCTGAAGGTGCGCAACCCCGACAACGCGCCGGACGCGCTGGAGCGCAAGGTTCTGGACGACTTCACGGCCCAAATTGCGGCGGGAGCGGATGTGACCAAGCTTGAACATATCGAGGTGGTTACGCAGGACGGCAAAACGCTCGTTCGCTACTTCAAGGCGATCCCGACCGCCGCCGCGCCATGCCTCGTCTGCCATGGAAGCAATCTCTCAGGCGAACTGAAAGAGACCATCGACAAGCTCTATCCCAACGATCAGGCGACCGGATTTAAGGAAGGAGACCTTCGCGGCGCGTTCTCGGTAACGATGGACAAGTAGGTAAGCGCAAAAAAAGCCCCGCATGACTGGGCGGGGCTTTTTCTTATTCGATCAGGCTCAGCTGCCCGGATCAATTGGTAGGTGCATCTGTCGGGTGCGCGCGCCGTTCGGTCATGAACTTCTCGAACTCGGCGCGGTCAGCTGCATGTTTCAAGCGTGCTAAGTACGCAGAGAATTCCTTTGCTTCCTCCTCAAGCCGACGCACGGTCTTTGCCTTGTAGTCTTCGAACGCGCTATTCGCGCGCGGCTTGGACTGCGAATGAGTGCGACGGAAGCTCCTAGCGCCGCGACAGGCCAGCGCAAACCGCGACCGCGCAAGCGCGAAGGTAACCGCTGCTCCAGCCAGCAACCCGGTCGCCACTATGGCAACCCCGTGGAGCAGATGCGGAGGAGGCGGACCGAAGTGAAAAAATGGCATGGGTTCACCGTTGATCTGAAGGCTCTATTCTGAAATCCCCGCGGCACCTTCAGTCAGATGCCGCGGAGCAATCGTGTACGTTCACATAACGTCAGTTGGCGGGTGCTTCCGTCGCGGGCGGCTCTGAGCTGCGATTGCGCCTGTCCGACATGAATTGCTCGAACTCGGACTTGTCCTTGGCGGCGCGCAACTTATCGAGGAACTCACGGAACTCGCGCTCCTCCTCTTCCAGCCGCTTCAGTGTCTCGGCGCGATACTCATCGAAGGCGGCGTTGCCGCTTGAATAGGTCTGGGTGAATGCGCGGAACTCGTCTTCGACGCGGGACCGCGCCTTTTCAAAATCACCCTTGAAGCGGCGGCGCCAATCGCCCCGTCCGCCCATCCGTCCACCGTGCCATCCGCAGCTCATGCGACCACTCCATACTAGATAGGCAAGGATTGCGAGGCCCACGGGCCAGAACAGCACGAAGCCAAGCACCATCACAGCAACCCAGGCGCCCTTGCCATAGTCGTCGAGCCGCTGAACCATTTCCGCCATCGCCACACCCTGCTTTTGTTGCCGAACCAGACATTGAACAGCCGTGTTTTCAGCGGCTTATTCAATGTAAATGTATTTAACATTCACATATGTGGGGGTCAAGGGGCGGTTCATCAAGTCCTGCCTGGGGGCGGGCGCCGAAAAATCTGAAGTGGGCGGGTAGCGGCTCAAGCTTCGGCGGGGATGCCGTAGGCGAGGATCGCGATCGCGAGCAATGTCGCAAGCCCAAACAGCACCGCGAGAGCAACGTTGCGATTGGGGCCAGGGCGGAGCGCCACCAGTGCTGCCATGATGCATTGCAGAGCGTAGTAGATCACAAACGCCTTCGACGCCAAGACGATGATCTCATAGATGTTGCCGCTCCACGTAATCAGCAACGCAACGCCCGCCGTTGCGAGATACCCGGCAAACAGCGGCAGACGATTTTTCGTCGCGTGATGCAGCATCCCGCCTGCGCCATTCATGTCGGCGACCGCGGCCGATAGCTGCGAGGCAATCGCCGCAATGATGAGAAGCGGAGGCACAAACGTGCCGAGCGGCTTCAGCAGATCGATGATCGCGGTCTCGCCGCCCTTCTCCGGCAAGGCACCTTGAAAGTACGGCGTTATTAGAAGAATGAACACGATATAGATGATGGTCGAGATCCACTGCGCGTAACGCATGGTTTTAATGCGCGTAGGTCTGTCGTAGCTGGCGCCGAGATAGCGCGAGGTCTCGAAACCCTGGACGAGAATGATGAGGCCGAGCAAGACGCGTATCTCTCCAAGTCCCGTCGCGTGCTCCATTGACGAGAGTTGGAAGGTCCCGCTCGACATCGCCATGAATGCCGCCAAAGCAAGCGACGAAAGCAGACCGGAAATCAAGCTGAGCTTGATGCCCACCGCCGTCTCTTCGATGGTTTCAAGCCCGTGAAGGCCGCGCACTGCGCCAAAGATGCCGATACCAATAATGACGGCGGAGGACACGGTACGCGTCGTATGCTCATCCACGATACCGAACCCGCGCAGCACGAACGCCGCAAACAGATTAAGATAATAGGCGACGGAAACAAAATACGCGAAGGCGAGCGCGAATTCGGAAACACGCTCAAGCACGAGCAATGCGCGCGGTGTGTCTCCCTCAAGCAATGGCTCCACCAGAGCTATGTTGCGGCGGATCGCAAAACCGAAGACGTAGGCGACGACGCACAATGCCGCCATGCTCAGGAACGCCCAATTTCCGGTGGCATGGGCCAGGATCGGACCCGCGACCAGAAATCCCGATCCGATGATCGATGCCAGAGGGGTCACCGTGGCGCGCCAAAGTGGAGCGCGCATGAGCCGGG
This sequence comes from Hyphomicrobiaceae bacterium, assembly GCA_041397645.1. Classification (NCBI taxonomy): domain Bacteria; kingdom Pseudomonadati; phylum Pseudomonadota; class Alphaproteobacteria; order Hyphomicrobiales; family Hyphomicrobiaceae; species Hyphomicrobiaceae bacterium. The sequence goes on from JAWKWE010000004.1 coordinate 422,862, forward strand.
GATTGAGCGCGACAACCGCAACAAGGCAAGCAACGGCAATCGCAACAACGCTTAGAAGGGTCATGTTCGGATTGTGGACCTTGAGCGGCGGGACAGAAATTGCGACGAAATTTGCCGAACGAACCTCAGCCGTAACGTTTCGACTCGTGCAGCCTAGCACGGCATCGGCTGGCTACCAGCACACCATCCTCACGCCATGGACGGCTGAACAGACTTAGCCACGCGGCGGGCGGCGGCGCTCGTGGAACCAGTCGCGGTACTGCGCCATCTTGCTGCGCTGCCCTTGGGGCGCGCGACGCTTGCAGGTTGTGGCTTCGTCACTCTTTTCGTCTGCTCCCCAGCGCAGCTCCACGCAATCGTTGATGTTGTAGGCCATCTCAAGCGCGTGCATTCGATCGACAACGTCTTTGAGCGTAAGTGACCATTCCGAACCGTCGGTCCGCGTATAAGTGAACTTGCGCGCCGCAAGCTCATTGGCGAGCACGCCTTCAAGTTGTGCTTTTACGTCCGCAGCACTTTTGTCCTTCGGCATCGCATAGCGTTCCGGCCGACGCGCTACGCGATCGGGAAAGCCCCGCACCACGTCGATTGCGATCAGCAGCCGCAGATCGCGTGACGGCGTCGCAAAATCCTCCCACGCTCCGGTGGTCTCGAAGATCGATGCGCCATCCGGCATACCGACTTCCTTGCCGCCGCCAGCATGATACTTGCGCCCGTTCTCAACCGAGGTGACACGCGCATTCACTTGTTCTTCGAGCGATGCAACAGCCTCATTCAACGCCCGCACCGGATCGAGCGGCTGTGGCGACATCACGTCGTCCATCTTGTCGTAGAAATCCTCGACACTCAGCTTCGACTGATCAAGCGAGAAGTCGCCGTAGTCTGCGGATTTCGCTATCTCGGCATTGGAAAGCCGGCGCAACTGCCCACCCTTGACCTGCACGATCGGGCGAAAGCGCTTAAAACCCGGACTGCCCATTGCGGGGTTTTGCGCAAACAGGAAGTTGCCGCGCCAAAATCGCTTACGCGCTACCGTTCCATCGGGCTGACCATCAACGGCCAGGAATACGCCTGCGCCGTCGGGCGTTTGCGCGACGCGCTTGGCAAGTACCAACACATGGCCGTAGGGGTCGGCGTAGATCGTACCTGGCCGCAACGTCTCCTGGGTCAACGGCACAGGATAATAGTCGGTATTGTTGTCATCAGCGCTCGTTCGCCCGGAGCCCGAGTGAACCGAGTTGGCGACAGTCGAACGCAGATACGTGCCAAATGACTGAACCAAGCCACCCGAACCCTTCGGCGGCTTCGACTGCTTTTTGGACTTCGATGAGCCTGTGTCAAACAGATCGAACAGACCACCGGAGGACGCAGCTTTCTCCTCGTCTTCCGGCGAGCTGGCGGTTTCTTCCTTTTTTATGTTCCACCATGAACCGCATCGCGGCGCCTTGCCTCCGCCGCCACGCGAGCATTTGGAATAGCCGAACGGCAAACCCATCTTGAAAGCAAAGTAGCCTCGCAAGAAGTAGGGAAGGTCGGCGCAATCCGGCCGGATGACGAGACCCTTCTGGTCCTCACGCAGGCCCAGATGATTGAATAAGATGTTCCGGTTGGGATCGCGCAGCACCTCGTGCAACGCGGGCCAAGACGGCGCCTCGTTCAACGGCGCTTCGAAAAGTTTTTCGATCCAGGCCGAATAGAGGTTCTCGTTTGCGCGATCCCAGTTGTCGCGCACTGGCCAGACGCTGCCTGCAACACCGCCAGGTCCGCCCGGCCGCCCGCCACGAACTTTGATCTCACGGCTAGCGGGCGCGCACTGTGAAGATGCACTGTTGAGCGTCAGTTTCGCACGCCATGTCCCAACCGCTGGCGTCGCCATTTCCGCCAACCAGAAATAGGGCGGACCGCCACGTCGTTCGTGAGTGCTGACCGCGACGCTGCCGTCGGGTGAAACTAGCGCGAGTTCTCCATCGAAGGGCTGTTCGGTCGCGAACACGACTTTCAGCGGCGCGCCCTTCCAGGGCTGGATCGGAGAGGACAGCACGGCGATGTCCGATGGCTGCGGACAGGACGCCGTTTCCGCGCGCGCCTCAACGGAGTGCACGCAGCCTAAGGCGACAAACGGCACCGAAGCCAATATCGACGAAAGTGCGCGGCACCGACGCATCGTGCAAACAAACGACAATTGAGCCCCCGGTTGTTTCCCAACTAAATCTCACCCTCCGACCTGAGGGTTTCAGCCAAATCGGGCAGAAATTATGATCGATCCAAGCCAAAGGGCGCATTTGGCGCGTGAAATAGCCATTTTACTTGGCCGAGCGAAGCCCTAAGCCATCGAAATAGACCAAAACGGCCGCCTCCAGCAGATCCTCCGGCGTCATTGGAATGGCGCGGCGGGCGCCGTCACCTCGGGCGAAAAGGGAAGCAATTCCGTGCGACAATGACCAGATGTGCAATGCCATCATCATGACGGGAGGACGCTTTTCGGCGGGCAGGGTCTCGATCAGTGTACCGCAAGCATCGCGCAGAATTGCAAAAGCTTTATCGCCGGCATCCCGCAAATCCGGGAACGCATCGAAGGCAAGACCAGCTTCGAACATAGCTGCGAAATATGCCGGCTCGCGCTTGGCGAATGCGAGGTATGAGCGTCCTAGCGCGTGGAACGCGGTGTGAGGATCGGGCTTGCCATCGTTCCAAGCCGTGGTGAGGCTATCCTGGAAAAGCTCATAGCCACGCCGCGCAACGTCTGCCAGCAGCGCATCGCGATCACGATAATGCCGGTAGGGAGCTGCGGCGGACACGCCAGCCGCGCGCGCGGCTTCCGCGAACGTAAATCCCGCAGGCCCTTTCTGCGAAATCAGGTCGAGCGCCGCCTTGATGAGGGCTTCTCGCAGATTTCCATGATGATAGCCCCGCTTCGATCCAGGGCCGGTGTCGCGATGCCAGTTCATGTTGGTGCTTCTAGCATCATTCTCGCCGCGCGCACCCGGCCTCGCACGTCCGCGAACAAAGAGGCGCAGGTCTATTTGCAGATCCGCCTCAGACCATCACTGCCATGACGGGCCAAATCCATATGGAAATGATCCCGGTGGTTAGCATCGTAGTTGGGCCCGAGGACGGTTGTGAAGTATTTGCAAGTGCCATCATGAACGGTTCGCAGGAAAGCCCGTTCGCGGCTGTCACCATACCAGCCGCCTTTAACGGTCACGACGTGCCCGTCCGTAAAGGTGAAAGCCGAAATGTCGAGTGCGTTGGCATATCCGTGCTCCGACAGGCGCGCTCCATTGACGTGGTTCATCGGCCGGCAGGAATAAGACGCGGCTACTCTGAGTTCAGCGATTGAGCGACCGAAGTGGAACCTTGCAGCCGGCTCGACAACGTTCGCCACCCATTCATCTACGGACGGAATCATTGGGCAACGCAGCAGCGCCGCCGGTTTCATAAGGACACGGCCGCCCATGGCGGCCGACATTTCAAATGGATGCTCAGAGCCGCAAACACTGGGACCGCCCAGCGCAGAATGCGGTTGAACGAAAGCGGTGCGGTGCACCGCGCCTGCTGAAAGACAGGAGTTTTCTTCCGCCTTACGCCAAGGCTCGTATTTGGCGACGAAACTTGTGCCGGGGCCGGCACCGCCACAACCCGACAGTAGCGCCAGGCATCCAAGCCAAAGCACTGAAACGGGCACCAATACTCTAAGACGACGCACACACATGGACCGGGACGCTAAGACCGTTAAGCTTAATATCTGGTTAACTTCGTCCCTGCCCCCGAGCTGTTTGTGCGGGAAGTTGCGGGCTCTATTGCGGCCGAGCGCAGGCGATCCAATGGCGGAGATGGAAAATGTCTGGTCAGAGAATATCTGCGGTAGGAAATAATCCTGTACTCAGCAAAAGCGCGTGACCGCCAAGCTGCTTCGTGGCCAGTTGTCTATTGCGTGGCAGCCACAGTGAGTTTTATCCACAATATCCTGACGAAAATGGCAATTCTTGAATGGCGCGGAGCCAAAAGCGCGCTAGCCTGAGGGGGCTCTGAAAGTGCGGAGTTCAGTCGAGTTTGGTCTTGCGTATCGGCTGAGTGAGTAGGTTCACCGCGTATCGTAACCGATCTTGTGACCGCGTACTGTTACGTCGATCTTTCCAGCCTGTATCGCGTCTGGGAGGTGATGGTAGCTCACATTTTGGGAAAGGCCCCGGCCGTTCGCAGTCCTTAGGTCTGACGACAACCCCGCAATGTTGTCCTCTACAGATCGCCAATAGACTGCTTGCCGGGGCCTTTCTGTATCTGCCCACAGAGCCTCACAACACAACCTAGACAATTTGTGTCTAGTCCTGGTCGGCTTCGACCTCGGCCAGAAACCGCACCACTGCATCCTTGTAGCTTCTGTCGCCTACCGACTTCATGTGATCGCGGCCCTCGATGGTGAACGCCCTCGCACCCGGAATGAGAGCGGCAAGCTCCTCGGCCGAGCCGCCCACGACATCATCGGAGCCTACCGCCACCAAAACCGGCGCGCGGATGAGAGATATCATGTCGGCCGAAATTGGCGCACGCGATGACCGGATGCAGGCTGCAAGCGCCTTCATGTCCGAACGAGTCTGCTCGGCGAACGCGCGGAAGGTTCGTGCGGTCGGGTTCGTCACTTCGTCGATGCTCTCCGCCTCAAGGGCTCGCGCGATTGGCCCCGTACCCGCTAGTCCCCGGATCATGTTGATGCCAAGACCGCCGAACACCACGCTTTCAACGCGCGCGGGGTGCGCAAGTGCAAGAAATGCCGATATGCGCGCGCCCATGGAAAAGCCCATGACGTGGGCCTGGGGGATCGACAGATGATCCAACAGATGGCGAGCGTCCTCCGCCATCACCGGCGCGCCGTAGTCGGCAAGATCATAGAGCTTGGCGCTCGCACCGTGCCCGCGGTTGTCGAGCGCGATGACGCGGTGGCCGGCGCGCTTCAAGACATCGACCCAGCCAGTCGAAACCCAGTTGGTCGATATGTTCGAAGCGAAACCGTGAATGAGCAAGATCGGAGCCTTTTCGGAGTCTTCACCGGTATCCAAATAGGCAATGTCGACGCCGGCGCTGTCGAAGTGAGGCATAGTTGTAGGTCCCTGCGGCGAAAGGCGGTTCATCTTCCCCTACCATTGCAGCAGCCGGGGCGGTATCTTGCAAAAGGATTACCCGGCAAATTCCAGAGCGGCCATCAGAGCCCTCCGCCTCAAACGTCAGATCATCGAGGGAACGCCACGGCCATGGCACACGCGCACATACCGCATTTCGCCAACGACACCGGTGCCGAGCGCATTTTCATAGGCGTGAAAGAGTTTCAGTGCATGGGCGCGCGCGCGCCTTACGATCATCCCCATGTTTATCTCGATATGGGAAGCGACGGGCAGATCCTGTGCCCGTACTGCTCGACGCTCTATATCCACGATCCCCGTTTGGGGCCGGAAGAGAGCGAGCCGAAGGGTAGCTTGGTCAAAGACGCAGCCTGATCCACAAATATAAATGTTGCCATGAGCGTCTCGCCTGATAGCGCCGTGTTGATCGCCGGCGGCGGCATTGGCGGTCTTGCGGCTGCGCTCGCCCTCAGCAAAGCCGGTATTGCAAGCCACGTTCTGGAACGCCGCGAACACTTTTCCGAAGCTGGTGCGGGCATACAAATCGGACCCAACGGCACGCGCATCCTTGAAGAGCTCGGCGCCGCAACATGGCTGGCCGAGCACGTTGCAACACCCGATGCGTTGCAGGTTCGAGATGCTGTAACGGGGGCTCAAATCGCCCGCATGCCGCTCGGTGACTGGATTTTCAAGCGCCACGGCGCGCCATACTGGACGTCACACCGGCAGGATCTCCACGGCGCACTGCTTAAGGCAGCCCAAGCTGCTCCGAATATCACGCTCACAACCGGCGCAACCGCAGATGCAGTTACTGAATCCAGCGCTGGCATCGTCTTGCGTTGTTTGGAAGATGGTGCAGCTTACGAAGGCAGCGCACTGATCGCTGCCGACGGCTTATGGTCGTCGCTACGCACCAAGAACTTCGATCCTGCACCGCCAAGACCGGCCGGCAAAAACGCCTACCGCACGGTGGTTCCTGTATCGAGTCTGCCGGAAGGTTTGACAGTCAACGACGTCCATATCTGGCTCACCGACGGCGCCCACGTCGTGCACTATCCCGTGCGCGATGGGCGCGAACATGCCTTCGTCATCATATTCGACGAACCGCAGCACACGGTGGGCTGGAGCACAGAAGTGGAGGCCGCATTCGTGCGCGCACGCGCGCACCGCTTAGCGCCGTCGCTGCGCGTGCTTCTGGAAGCGGGGGAAGGCTGGCGCGTTTGGTCCCTTCACGAGCTTAGTATGCCGAGACGCTGGAGTCAGGGCCGAATGGCATTGCTCGGCGATGCAGCTCACCCTGTCTTGCCATTTCTTGCCCAAGGCGCCGTCCTCGCATTGGAGGACGCAAGCGTGCTGGCGCACGAACTTGCGCGCGACGGTGGCTCAGTCTCCGAGGCGCTTGCGCGGTATGAAGACAAAAGGCATGCCCGCGCCTTGCGCGTACAAAGCGCCTCGCGCCGCAACGGCCGAATTTACCACCTGTCTGGCGCGCTCGCCAAAGCGCGCGATACCGTTCTACGGCAATCCCCGGCCACGCTGATCATGCGCCAGTATGATTGGCTGTATGGCTGGAAGCGCCCAGCCTAAAACCGGATCACAGTCACAGGCGTCCGCCGCCCTTCGCAGTCGCAGCATATTTGCGCACTGCAACATAACACATTGAATCTCCTTCAACTTTAGTCGTCTGGTAATTGACGGACCGGTCAATGGAATATACCGCTGTCTCCCAACAGCCTTCAGCACGCTGGAAGCTGCCCCAAGCGACTGGGACAGGCTCCAGAGCGAATAAGAAACTATTTGGTCCAAGGAGTTGGCGATGGCGCGCTTGCTTTATGTCGAAGGCTCACCCCGCAAGTCGCGTTCGGTCTCCATCTTTGCAGCGAAGGCCTTTTTAGACGCCTACCAGGCAGCAAACTCAAACGATGTGATCGACGTCCTCGACGTTTGGAGCGAGGACCTGCCCCAACTCGATCAGGATGCGTTCGAGGCAAAATATGCGGGCCTCGCCGGAGTGGAGCGCACTCCGGACCAGCAGGCGGCTTGGGATAGACTGGACCGCTTGGCGCAACGCTTCCGCTCAGCCGACAAGATCGTTATCGGCGTTCCCATGTGGAACTTCGCGATCCCTTATCGCCTGAAACAGCTCATCGATCTTGTGAGCCACAAGGACCTGCTGTTCACATTCGACGAGCGCGGTCTGAACGGTCTGCTGACCAACTCCAAGGCTCTCGTGATCTACGCGCGCGGCATCAGTTATGGTGAAGATTCAGGAATGCCCTTGGAAGTTTGGGATCAACAGAAGCCCTACATGGATTTGTGGCTGAACTTCATCGGCGTCCTCAACGTTCAATCAATGATCGTAGAGAAAACGCTCTTCGAAGAAGATCGCGACGCGATTACGAAACAGGCTTCAGCTCTCGCGCAAGGTTTTTAGGCAACCTCGAAACGGAACGCGACATGTGAAAATTTCTACTCGCACTCAAGTTTCGCGCTGCAACGCCCAACGTCGAATTAACTTGCCCCGCCGACCTGCAACGCCTCAATATCCCGGCAAGACTATCAGGATGGAATGGTAACACTCACATGCCGTATGCCCTTCGCCTCAAGCCCAAAAGACTTCTCGGCGTTACATTCGCGGCAAGCGTTCTTTGCCTGGCAATGTTGGGGGGCTCGCGCGCCCAGGACGACATGCCGAAAGCCGATGCGGCGCTTATCCTGACCGTCGATGTGTCGAGTTCGGTCGACGAAAAGCGCTATCATTTGCAGATGGAAGGCATTGCTGCCGCTCTTGAGGACGAAGGCGTAATCAACACGGTTCTTGGCGGTGCGAACGGCGCAATCCTCATCTCGATGGTCACGTGGGCCGACAAAGCCAAGCTTGTCGTGCCGTGGACGATGATTAGCAATGCGGCTCAGGCCAAAGAGCTCGCCATGACCATTCGGAAACTGCCTCAGCAGGAAGGTGAATTTACCTGCTTGGGCCGCATGGCTCGCTACCTTGCGGATAAGGTCGTCGCGCGTATGCCCGCAAAAGCTGACAAAATCGTTGTCGATGTGTCAGGCGATGGCCCCGACAACTGCAACACGGGCCAGCTTCTCGAAAACGCGCGCGCGGATCTCTTTGGCATCGGCGTTACGATCAACGGTCTTCCCATTCTGGAAGGCAAGGACGCAGCGACGATCGAAGACTGGTACAAGAACAACGTCATCGGCGGCCCCGGCTCGTTCGTCGTTGCTGCCAAGGGATACGAAGACTTCGCACGCGCATTCCGCCAGAAATTCGTCGTTGAGGTCAGTGCAAATTTTGCGCAGCCCTAATAAAGGCAGAAATCGAACGCTCTTGAGTAGCCAAACATGTCTATTTGCTGCATCGCACACGACCGATTTCAAATCGCGACGCGAGCTGTGTGTTACGCTCCAACCGTTGCACGCGCTGCGCATCGCAACTGTCAAATGCTACGCGTGTCGCATGCACGCGACATGCGCTCAAATGAAGCTCAAATGAAGTAGCAAAGGCGGGCCAAGACTCAGCACTTTCATGTCCTTTTTGAATTGGCACGTTGATTGCTGATAACTCGAAGCAACCAAGAGGAATGCTCCACCAGGAGCGGCCCATAAAATAAAGAGCGGGAGGACTGACATCTACGGCGCTTGAGCGTTGATTGGGATTTTGCGACTGCAGCAAAATTCTGATGGTCGCCCATTCAAGCGAATAGCGCCGCCTGAGATCACAACCGATCCGAAAGTTTCGAGAATACCACGGACAGGCAGGACGAGATCACCTGCCGCCGGGGCCTATAAAAATGTTGCAACATTGAAAAACGATCTCGCGAAGGAGGAAAACTGATGAAAATCGCTAAGACACTTGTCGGCATGTTTGCCATGGCCACAGCGGCCACGGCACTGTCGGCGCCGGTTTCCGCTGTGGAGTGGAAAAACGTCACCGAAGACCGCCTACTCAATGCTGCAAAAGACGGCAACGACTGGCTCATCTATGGCCGCGACTACGCAGGAAGCCGCTATAGCCCTCTCGATCAGATCAACACCGGCAACGTCGCCAAGCTGAAGCCCCTCTACACGATCTCGCTGGGATCGCTGGAAGGCCAGGCCGTGACCCCGTCGGTGAATAACGGCATCATGGTCGTAGCCGTGTCGAGCGAATACATCGACGCCTTCGACGTCAAGACCGGCGACCGCCTGTGGCGCTATGAAATCAAGATGCCCGCAGACGTGACCCAGTTCGCATGCTGCGGCAAGCTCGCCAAGGGCGTTGCCCTTTGGGAAGATAAAGTCTTCGCTCTGACCCTCGATGCCCGCGCCATCGCTCTCAATGCGAAGGACGGTTCGCTGGTCTGGGAAAAGACCCTTGAAGACTACAAGGCCGGTTACACGTTCACGATGGCCCCGACCGTTGTGAAGGGCAAGATTCTTGCTGGCTTCGCTGGTGGCGAATTCGGCGTCATCGGTCAGATCGTTGCACTCGACTCCAAGTCGGGCAACGAAGTCTGGAAGGCTTCCACCATTCCGCAGCCGGGCGAAGAAGGCTACGATACGTGGGGCAAGGACTCGGCCAAGTACGGCGGCGGCGCTGCCTGGCTGACGACGACCTATGATCCTGACCAGAACCTGACGTTCTGGGGCACGGGCAACCCGGCTCCCTGGAACTCCGATATGCGCCCTGGCGACAACCTGTTCTCGAACTCGGTTATCGCACTCGACGCCGACTCGGGTAAGCGCAAGTGGTACTTCCAGCACATCCCGAACGACGCTTGGGACTGGGACTCCATGAACGAGAACCTGCCTGTTGACGTCGAAATCGACGGCAAGACGGTCAAGGCAATCGCCAACGCCCATAAGAACGGCTTCATGTACCTGAACGACCGCACCACGGGTAAGTTCATCCGTGCAAACTCGTTCGCACATGTTGACTGGGGTACGGTCACGAAGGACGGCAAGCTCGACGTCAAGGCGGACAAGCGTCCTGGTGTCGGCAAGCCTGCCACGTTCTGCCCGTCGTACTTCGGCGGTAAGGATTGGGCGCATATGTCGCTCAACCCGAAGACAAACGTTGCGTTCATCCCGACCAATGACATCTGCGTTAAGCTTCATCACGAAGAGACGCAGTACAAGAAGGGCACTATGTACCTCGGCGCCGGCGGCGAAATCGAGAAGCCTGGCACGGGTGCATTCGTGGCGTTCGACCTGAACACCAACAAGGTGGCTTGGTCGACGCCGACGCCTTCGCCTCTGCAGTCGGGCAGCGCGCTCTCGACCGCTGGTGGTCTGGCATTCATTGGCGATCTTGAGGGTTACCTCAAGGCCTACGACCAGAAGACCGGCAAGGTTCTCTGGAGCAACCGCACGCCTTCGGGCATCATCGGCGGCCCGATCACCTTCACGGTTGACGGCAAGCAGATGGTTGCGGTTCCCTCGGGCTACGGCGGCGCTTTCCCGCTCTGGGCCGGCAAGGGCGTTCCTGAGCATCTGAAGCGTAACGTGACCAAGGGCGCATCGCTCACGGTCTACGAGCTCGGCGAGTAACTCGACCTAGCACTTTGGCCGGAAGGGGGCTTATGTTCCCTTCCGGTTTTTATTTCCCGTTTCCTGGCTATGGAGATCTGAATGTTTCGTCAGGGCACTAAGTTTGCGCTTGGATTGGCAGTCGCAGTCGGCGCTCAGTTGACGGCTGATTGCGCTTCGGCGCAGCAGGCCACACTTGACCGCATCGCGCGAACCGGAACCATCCATGTTTGCGCAGATCCTGATCTCCTCCCGTACTCAAGCGAAAAACTGAACCCCGCTGGCTACGACATGGAGATCGCACAGGAGATCGCCAAGGAACTTGGCTACAAGCTCGGTTACGATTGGTATTCGACCCGACGCGGTACGAAGATCGTCCGCCAGCTCGCCGATGGGAACTGCGACTTCTTCCTCGGTTTCCCCGTCGACGCATCTTTCGAAGAGTCGAATTTCAAAGTCATCTTGTCGAAGCCCTACTACACCAGCGGCTTTGCGGTTGTCGCACGCAACGATGCACCGAACACCATTCTGCAGGATTCTAAGACCAAGGGCGTCGGCGTCCAGATGGGCATGCTGCCCGACTTCAAGCTCTTCGAGCGCGGATATGAGCGCAAGCTCTTCCGCAACTCCTCAGAAATTTTCGATGCTCTCACGCACAAGGAGATCGACGTTGCGGTCGTTCCGGCTCCAGAAGGCGGCTGGGAAATCAAGACGAAGGGCGATCCGAATATCAAAGTCCTGACCGATACCGAGAAGGATTTCGTGTATCCGATGGCAATTGGCTTCCGCAAGGAAGACAAAGAACTGCGCGACAAGGTCAATGCCATTATCGACAAGATGCAGGGCGACGGTCGTCTCACTGCAATTTTCGATAAGTACGGCATGGTGAAGCTGGCCGGAACCGGCGGTGGCGCTGCGCCTAAGTCGAAAGCCGACGTCGAAAAAGAAGGCGGCGGCAAGGATGACGACGGTCCGCCCCAGAAGAAAACCGACGCCCCGGACAAGAAGAGCGAAGTCATCATGCGCGACTTCGTCAATCTCGGCTTCACAATCTCCGATAAGCCTATTCAGGTTGCTCAGGCGGATACGGCGGCCGATACCGACGAAGGGAAAAAAGTTGATGCAGACGACCCAGGCGCCGACGAACACGGACTTGCGCTTGATCCGAAATATCGTGTCGACACCACCTCTGTAGAGGACTTTCCCAACGACGCTCAGTCAATCGACAAAGGTCGCAAGCTTTACAAGCAGGCCTGCTACAAGTGCCACGGCCCCAATGGTGTGTCGGGCGGTACGATCCCTGACTTGAGAAAGTTCGCTGCAAACCATGATCACTACGAGATGTTCGCCGTCATCCAGGCTGGCCGCCTCGACCGGGGTATGCCCGCGTGGAACGATTATCTGACGCCGGAAGAGATCAAGGAGATCATCGTGTACGTAAAGGCGCTCCACAAAAAGTAGTCGGAGCACCTGGGATATCCGTTCACGGTACAATAACGGATATTTGACCAATCGGTTTAAGAACGCGAGGCCGGCGCGGTGGTAATCTGCAAATGCAGATTGACCTCTGGCCGGCCTCAGTCGTTTCAGCCGTGCCTCACCAGGATCTTTGCGATGCCGGCGCACGCAATGCCCACGATTGAAAGACCAACCAAAAGCACAAGAAGGTCGCAAAGAATGTTCCCAACCGTTGGATCAAGAACTCATGTAGCTGAGCTAGCCCGGCTCGCCCTGGTGGCGTGCCTCGCGGTCTTTGCCAGTGCGTCCGCAAATGCGGGCGAGATTTCAGATGCGCGCATGAAGAGCGCAGACAGCGATCCTGCAAACTGGATTCTGCATGGCCGGGACTACGGCAACCAACGCTTCTCACCACTTGAGCAGATCAACACGTCAAATGCCAAGAAGTTAGTGCCGAAGTGGATTTTCCAGACCGGGGTCGTGGGAACGTTCCAAACGACGCCCTTGGTCGCCGACGGCGTCATGTTCATCTCTACGCCGATGTCGAATGTCGTCGCCATCGATGCCGCCACCGGCAAACAGAAATGGCGTTACGATCATAAGCGCGGACCGGGCAAACTCTGCTGCGGCCCAGCCAATCGCGGCGTGTCCTTAGGCTATGGCAAAGTTTACCTAGCGACCGTCGATGCACACCTCATCGCACTTGATCAGCAGACCGGCAGCAAGGTTTGGGACATTGCGCTCGTCAAAGATCAGGTGACGACAGAAGATCGGGCGGTCCTGCAAGACAACGATCCCCGCGCCAAAGATTCCGTCAGCGGGTCGACCGGCGTTGGCACCGTTGCTACTCCGCTCGTCTATGAAGGCAAGGTGATCATCGGCATCACCGGCGTCGGCTACGGGATGCATTTTGAAGACGCGGTCAAGAAGGGCCAGCTCACCGCTGTCGTCGGCATCGCGGGAAAATACGGCCAGCCCGGCTTCATGGCAGCGTTCGACGCACAAACCGGCGCGGAGCAGTGGCGCTTTGAAACGACCAAGAAAAATTGGGAAGGCGACTACGTACAAAAAACAGCTTATGGCGTCGACTTGAAGCGAGACATCGCCAATGAGAAGGCAGAAGCTCCCAAATACACCGATGCATGGAGCTTCGGCGGAGGATCCATCTGGCATTCTCCCGCGGTGGACGCAAAAACAGGCATCATCTATTTCGGCACGGGAAACCCATCGCCGCAATCCATGGGCGACGGTCGTCCCGGCGACAATCTCTATACGGTCTCGCTTGTCGCGTTGGACTCGGCAACGGGCAAACTGGTTTGGTACTTCCAGCAGGTCCCGCACGACTTATGGGGCTATGACGTTGCAAGCCCGCCGGTACTGTTCGAAGCGACGGTCGATGGCAAGACCATCCCTGCCGTCGGACAAGCATCAAAAATCGGTTGGTACTTCGTCAACGATCGCGCGACCGGCAAACTGCTGTTCCGCTCCGATGAGTTCGTGCCGCATGAAAATATGTTTGCACCTCCCACCGAAAGCGGCGTGCGCGTTGCCCCCGGCGCGGGCGGTGGCGCGAACTGGTCGCCGACCTCTTATGACGCCACAAAGGGTGTCGTCTATGTCGCCGCAATCCACATGCCCTTTACGTATCGCCTGGAGACGACACCCGCCAAAGATGGAAATCCCGAAGTTCGCTACAGCGCCTTCGAACCGGCGAATGAGCCTCAGTACGGGCTGCTCTCCGCAATCGATCTCAAGAACGCAGGCAAGATTCTATGGCAGCGAAAGACTGACGAGATTCTCGTCGGCGGCGTTCTCGGGACCAAAGGCGGCCTCGTATTCATGGGCGAAGGAAACGGCAATTTCTCTGCTTTCGATGCTGCTGACGGGAAGACGTTGTGGAGCTTCCAATGCGGAGCCGGCGTTAACGCCCCTCCCATCAGTTACGCAATTGACGGCAAACAATTTGTAGCGGTTGCCGCAGGCGGCAGCTCGATCTGGGGCTTCCCGACGGGCGATGCTGTGGTGGTGTTTGGCCTGCCTGATTAGGCGGCCGCAGACAATTGGTGTAGGGTTGGCTCAAGTGCTTCGACATCTCTTGTTATGCGATGATCTGATCCGGTGAAGGTCGCAAGATGGTAGGAAGAGACGCAGATTCCGATGATATACCCAAGCCCCTTTCGGGCTTGGGTGTTGGCGTTGTCGCGTTATTGATAACCATTGCGGCATGCTCTGAGACGGCTTCGGCCCAGCCGCCGACTTATGGCAACAAGATCGCGACGCCTGCGCAAACAAAACCTGTCGACACGCTGAAGGAATGCGAGCAAGACGACGTTGCCTCCTTTTCGATCCGAGCCTGCACTATTCTGCTGTCCTCCGACGCTCTGCCACAGCAAGATCGTGCGCGTATCCATAAGCTGCGTGGACGCTCATGGCTCACCGAGGACGACCCCGGGCAGGCGGCGCTCGATTATTCGCAGGCTTTGCGGTTCAACCCCAACGACGAGGAGGCGCTGCGGGGCCGGGTACGGGCCTATGATCGGCAGGAACGCTTCGATCTTGCGGTCGGCGATTGGACAGCTCTAATCCAAGCGCACCCGAAAGACGATGCGCTCTACCGCAGCCGCGGTGCCAGCTACATTGGCGCCAAAAAATATGCTGAGGCGATGGATGATTATAACACCTCGCTCCGCCTTAACGCCAAAGAACTCAGTGCCTACATCGGCCGCGCGCGCATCCACGATGCGTTGGGGGAGCGCGACAAAGCGATGGATGAGTTTCAGACCGCCGTATCGATCGACCCCAATTATCTACCGGCTTTCTGGGAACGGGCCCGGATGGCCGACCGCTGGGGTGAAAAGGAAATTGCAATCGAGAACTACATCACGGTACTGAAGATAAACGGGCAGTATGCCCATGCGCGCAAGTATCTTGAAAGGCTCGGCGTCTGGTCTCCGTACTGAGGCTGCCGGAGAATACTGCGAGGATGAATTTCCAGCGAAAGCGATGCGGTACTATTTGCAAACCCCACAGACGGCTTGCGTTGACGCTGGCGACAATTGCGGGGCTGAGCGCATGTGCGCCTGCAGTGTGGGCCTTCGATATGGCGGACTGCGTGAAGGACGATCTCCCGGTGGAGAGCTTGCGCGAATGCGCCAACATGATCGGCAAGGAAGGTGTCACGGCAGCTGATCGGGGGCGGGTTTATACCTTGCGCGGCTTTGCCTGGATGCGCGAAGAGGAGCCGCTGCCCGCCATATCCGACTTTTCGCGTGCAATTGACATCGACGGCGAAAACATCGCCGCGCTCAAGGGCCGCGCACGGGCCTACTCGGCACTGAAGAACTTTGATCGTTCCATTGCAGACTGGTCGCGCATCATCGCTGTTCGACCCCAATCGGAAGGAAGCTATCGCGAGCGCGCGGAAGCCAATCTTGCTGCTGGCAAGACCGACGAGGCGCTAGCTGACTATGACCGCGCCATCGCGCTCAACGCCAATGACGCCGACGCCTATATTGGAAAAGGCCGCGCCTACGGAACGCTCAGGAAACGCGACGAAGCGCTTCGTGAGTTCGACAACGCCATCAGGGTCAATCCGGATAATCCAGCCGTCTACATGGCGAGAGGCGCGGTCTCTGAAAGCCTCGGAGATACCGACCTTGCCATCGCGAGCTATCAGGCGGTCCTGAAATACGACAGCGCCTACTGGTATGCGATTCGCGCGCTCCAGAGGCTAGGCGGCGAATGGGCGAACCAACGCAAGAAGTAGGACCTCCCCATCGCAAATCACTCGGGCTCCCATGGAACCATTTTGCTCCCGATACGACGAACGCTGCCCAATTGCGCAATTTTGCCGCGTCTTACGCTGGAAACACGATGATTTTCCTGCAAACGCCATGGACGGCGGCGCAAAACACGCTAGAAGCCAAATGTGCTCACGTCGACTCGATAGCAGATCCTGCCCCGCCCACTCTGGCGTAAAGGGCGGGCGGTGCTAGGATGGCCGCCACAAATGCGGCTGGGTGAGCCCGCAATCGATTACCTTTCAGGAATTTCCATCTTCCATGCGACTTATCACGACGACCGGCGATCTGGAAAATTTGTGCAATGAACTCGCCCAACATCCCTTTGCCACGGTCGATACCGAGTTCATGCGCGAGCAAACTTATTGGCCTCAGCTTTGCCTGATCCAGCTGGCGGGTCCGTCGGCAGAGGCCGTCATCGATCCACTCGCCGATGGCATCAATCTGGCGCCGTTCTTCGCATTGATGGCGAACCGTGATGTCGTCAAGGTGTTCCACGCCGCCCGCCAGGATATCGAAATCGCTTTCGCGAAGACGGGCTCTGTGCCTGAACCGATCTTCGACACACAAGTCGCGGCAATGGTCTGCGGCTTTGGCGAGAGCGTCAGTTACGTAAACCTGGTAAAGAAGCTTACTGGGGCCGACCTCGATAAGTCCTCGCGCTTTACCGACTGGAGTCGCCGCCCGCTTTCCGACAAACAGCTCACTTATGCGCTTGGTGACGTGACGCATCTGCGCGACGTCTATGGCGCTCTGCAAAAGGACATTTCAGCGTCTGGCCGCATGTCATGGGTCTCTGAAGAAATGGCGCTTTTGTGCGATCCGGCAACGTATGACGCGGATCCCGAACGTGCCTGGCAGCGTCTCAAATTGCGTGTGAAGGGAAAGAAGTCTCTCGCCGTCCTAATCGAGCTTGCAGCTTGGCGCGAACGCCTTGCGCAATCACAGGATGTCCCGCGCGGACGCATCTTGCGCGACGAAGCGCTCTACGACATTGCCAACCAGATGCCCACGACCACTGAAGCGCTCGGTCAACTGCGTACGTTATCGGACGGCTTTGCGCGCTCGCATCGTGCGCGCGAAATCGTCGAGGCGGTTGCGAGAGGTCTACAGCGCGATTTTAAGCTGCTGCCAAAGATCGACCGCGGCGAACCGCTGTCCGCTCAGGCATCAGCCACGCTGGAGCTTTTGAAGGTGCTGCTTCGGTCGGCCGCGGCCGAACACCGGGTCGCCCCACGCCTCATAGCAGACTCGGAAGATCTAGAGCGCCTCGCAACGGAGGCAGAGCCTGACGTCATGGCCTTGAAGGGCTGGCGGCGCACCCTGTTTGGAGAGGCGGCGCTGAAGCTCAAGCGCGGCGAACTGGCATTGACCCTGGTGAAGGGCGAGGTTTGCGCTGTTGCCTCGAACGGGCGCTCCCAACAATAAAAATTGTTCAATATCAAATTATTACACTCACATCGCTTACACGCGACGGATTTTGTCGAGCACCCGCGTTATTGGGGTGACGCTGCGCATTTGAGCCTTGGCCGCGCAGCGCTGGCGGTACGCGCCCCTCCCCCCAAGCGTGCCGCATCATGAGCGGCCCGGAGATCTGCCCCCTCCGGGCCGTGCTTCTCTGAGGGCCCCGGCTCAACTTAAATGCCTAGATTTTGAATGTACGCCTAGCGACGGCCTGGATCGTAGGCGTTCTTCTGACGCCACTCGGAAAAGAAATACGACAGGCTCTCGTCGATCTGATCCGGCAAAACGATTTTCACTGTGACGAGCTCGTCACCAGTTGTGCCGGTTGCGCGATTGACAGCACCTTTGCCTTTGAGACGAAACGTCTTGCCCGAACTGGTGCCCTTCGGGATTGTCAATTGCACGCGCCCCGAGACGGTCGGGACTTCGACCTTGCCCCCAAGGACAGCCTCGTCAATCGTGATCGGAACTTCCACCTGAATGTCGTCGCCCAGACGCTTAAATTGCGCGTGCGCTCTCACTTTGATCTCGACGAGAGCGTCGCCGGACGGACCGCCGTTTTGCCCACGCGTGCCTTTGCCTTTGAGGCGCAGAACCTGTCCGTCGCTCACACCTTCGGGCACAGAAAGATCGAGCACGCCGCCCTCGGGAAGGGTCACGCGCTTCTTCGCTCCCGAAATTGCTTCGACGAAATCGACCTCCAATGTGTAGCGCAGGTCCTGGCCTTTTATCGGAAAGCCGCGTGTACCTGCCGGTCCCCCACCACCACGGCCGAAAACATCTGAAAAGATGTCGGAGAATCCGAAGTCGTCAAAACCGCCCGAATGGCTTCGCGCACGCGAACTCCCATTCTGGGCACTGGCTCCCGCGCGCCATTGTGGCCGGCGCGGTTCGCCTCTGGAATCAATTTCGCCCGCGTCGTACTGGCGGCGTTTATCGGGGTCTCCGAGAATGTCATTCGCCGCCGCGACTTTCTTGAAGCGTTCGTTTGCGGCGGTATTGCCCGGATTGACGTCTGGGTGCAATTCCTTGGCCAACTTGCGAAACGCACGGCGGATGTCCTCATCCGACGCGCGGCGCGATACGCCAAGGATGTCGTACAGATTTTCGTTCATGGATGTCGTTCAGGCCTTCAGCCCTTGAATATCGCCCGCATTCTAGCAGGAATTGCGGCGCCTCCCAGGACATTGGCGGCACAGGGCCATGCCAGAACGTACCTTATACCCGTCAATTGGCGATTCGCACCACGAGCTGGCAGCCCACAAGGCTTGCCAACGCCTCGAAACGTCGGCGCAGACGTTCCCCGTCCAGGCTCTCGTAGGCTTTGGGAATCGTCAGGATGAGCTTGCCGTTCTCGTGAGAAAGCGGCGTTTCGACAATGACGCCGGGTTTACCAATCGAGAGCATATGTGCCACGCGCACGGCGGCACCCACAATGCGGGCGCGACGAAATGTACGCTTTGAAACCAGGGTGCGCATCCGCTCCGGCATCGTGTCCGGACTGAGGTCCCCCGATTCATGGCGGAAATACACTGCCAGCGCCAGAAATACGCGGCCCTCGTGATCCACCCCTCCCAACGCCGCATGTGCGATGGTGGAAAGACTTTGCTCCGCGCGATAGTCGGGATGCGCGCGCCAGCCTACGTCCGAGAATAGGCACGCCGCATGACGCAGCCGCCGCTCTTCCGCCGTCTCCTCAAGAGCGGGATCCGCAAAGAGCTGGTCTGTCCAATTGCACAGTTCATACGCGTGATCGAGCGAGCGCGACCGCATTGTCGCGTACTCTTCGGCAAAACTCAAAAGCGGATCGCGATGGCGCTCAGTGTCCGAGAGCAAGCCGTAAATCAGACCTTCGCGGATTCCGAACACCGAGAAGATCACGGAGCTTGGTTGCATGTTCTTGATCAGGCGCTCCAGAACGAGCGCGCCATAGGGAACGACTTCGCGGCGAGCCTTTCCCACACGGTCAAGGCTCGGCACCCCTTGCTTCTTACCTTTGCGCAGCGCCTCGCAGAACTCTTCAAGTTCGCGTGGAGGTACTTGGTATCCGTGCATCACCCGCAAAGGATAGTTGCGGTGCTCCATATGCAGCTTGGCGAGCGCGCGCCACGTTCCACCGACCGCGTAAAAAGTGCGGCCCTTGCCCCGGGAAAGCCAGGGAAGAGTGGCGATGGACAAGTCTACGATTTCAAGCGCCGCATCGAGCTTCCCACCCGTCGTATCTATCAGCCGCAATCCGCCAAGGGGAAGGGTCGCTGCATCCTGAAGCGCCTCTCCGATCACGTCGATCAATTCGAGGCTTCCGCCTCCAAGATCGCCCGCGATACCATCAGGAGAAAGAAAGCCCATCATGATGCCCTGAGCGGCAAGCCGCGCTTCGATCTCGCCCGAGAGCACCTCGATGTGCACACCGGCGGCAGCCTCTCCGCGCGCGATGAATTCCGCGCCGTTGGAGGCCTCACGAACGGCAGCAGTTGCAATCGCTCTTACGTTCTTGACGCCGAGCAGCTGCGCGATCGCTCTGAAACGCACGAGCGCGTGGATGGCGCGCTCAACGGCCTCAGGAGCAAGGCTGCCCGTCGTTGCCACGGAGCGCCCCAAGCCGCATAGCACCTTCTCGTTGAACATAGGCGTCGGCGTGCGAACCGCGCCTTCGTAGATCACGAGGCGAACCGAGTTCGAGCCAATGTCGATGACACCGATAGGTTCCAGCCCCAGCCTGAGGCTGTCGGTTCCGATTGCGTCTTCAAGCTGCATCACGACGGCCGAGCCTCAGACCGGCTTATTGAAGCGTGGCGGAAAGTGCTCTTTGAGCGCCTCGCCGCGGCCCGACAAACTGGGATTCGTCATGAAGTACTTGTGCGCATTGAAGGGTTCCTCACCAGCTTGGGGCGCCAGTCGCGTGGCCGTGCCGTCAGCGTTGATACGCCAGCTCTGCTGATTGTCTTTGAGATTGGCAACCATGATCTGATTCAACACCTGCTCGTGGACAGTTGGGTTCTTGATCGGCACCATCGCTTCCACACGCCGGTCGAGGTTGCGAGGCATCATATCTGCGGAGCTGATGTAGACGGCAGCCCCTGGAGAAGGCAAGGGCTGTCCCGCAGCAAAACAGTAGATGCGCGCGTGTTCCAGGAACCTGCCGATAATGCTCTTGACGCGAATGTTCTCTGACATGCCGGGCACGCCGGGCCGTAAACAGCACACGCCCCGAACGACGAGATCGATAGGCACACCGGCGTTCGATGCTCCATACAGCGCCTCGATGATCCGCGCATCGACAAGAGAGTTCATCTTCATCCAGATGCCGCTCGGCTTGCCCGCCTTTGCATTGGCGACTTCCTGGGCGATATGCTCCATGATCCTGTTGCGAATGCCGTGTGGACTCGCCGCCATGCACTCAAGCTCGGCGGGCTGGCCGTAGCCGGTAACGAAGTTGAAGATGCGCGTCACATCTCGCGAGATGGGCTGATCCGTGGTGAACAGCGAAAGGTCTGTATAAACGCGCGCGGTCTGCGGATGATAGTTGCCGGTGCCGATATGACAGTAGGTCGTGAGGTCAGTGCCCTCACGACGCACAATGATGCCGAGCTTGGCATGGGTCTTCAGCTCAGTGAAACCGTAGACGACGTGAACGCCGGCGCTTTCCAAGTCACGCGCCCAGCGAATATTGGCGGCTTCGTCGAAACGGGCCTTCAGCTCGACGACGGCAGTCACCGATTTTCCGGCCTCAACCGCCTCCTTCAATGCATGCACGATGGGGCTATCGCGCGAGGTCCGGTAGAGTGTCCATTTGATCGCCATCACGTTGGGATCGGCCACCGCTTGGCGCAGGAACTGCACGACAACGTCGAAGCTTTCATAGGGGTGATGCACGACGATGGGCTTCTTGCGGATCGCGGCGAAGCAGTCGCCGTTGTACTCGCGGATACGCTCGGGAAAGCGGATCGTAAAGGGCTTGAACATGAGATCGGCGCGGTCCGACACGATCAGCTGCGAGGTGTCCGCAATGGCCAGCGTGCCTTCCTTGATAAAGGTCGTCTCCTCGGAAACTTCGAGTTCCTCTAAAACGAAGCGGCGCAGCTTGTCCGGCATCGAAGCCTCGATCTCAAGCCGGATGACGTTGCCGCGACGGCGGCGCTTCAGCTGGCTCTCATAAGATCGCACCAGATCTTCAGCCTCTTCCTGAAGCTCGATGTCACTATCGCGCAGAATGCGGAACGCGCCCTGGCTCTTGATCGTGAACCCGCTAAAAAGCTCGGCAAGGAAAAGACCAATTACCGTTTCCAGTTTAATGAAGCGCACGTCCTTGGGGTTCTTGGGATCAGTCTCAAGCCGAATGAAGCGCTCTAGCTGTCCGGGTATCGGAATGAGCCCGCTCATAATCTCGCCGTCGGAGATGCGCTGCATCTCAACGACAATGGTGAGACCCTTGTTCAGGATGAACGGAAACGGATGTGCGGGATCGACGGCAATCGGCGTCAGAATCGGAAAGATGTGGGTAAGAAAAAGTTTTTCAAGCCATTCGTGCTGTGCGGTGGAGAGGTCCGAAGGCTGCACGACATGGATTCCGGCCTCCGCCATTTCACTGCGGATTTCGCGCCAGATTGCCTGCTTGTCTTGAACAACTCCTGCCACGAACTTATTGATCGCATCAAGCTGCTGCGCGGGCGTCAGCCCGTCTTGAGACAGGGTGGTTATGCCGGCCTTTACCTGACCGTACACGCCTGCAGCGCGCACCATGTAGAATTCATCGAGGTTCGACGCCGAGATCGACAGGAACCTCAAGCGTTCAAGAATCGGATGGTTCTTGTTCTGCGCTTCTTCCAGCACACGGCGGTTGAACTGCAGCCATGACAGCTCACGATTGTAGAACCTGTCTGAGCCTTGCGGCGGCTGAGCATTCTGCGCCTTTGCTCCACTCTTAGCGCGTGTCCCGCTCATCTGAGTCATCACTCCGATTTTCTGCAGCCTTCGTCCCGGAAACTGCCCGGCGGACTGTAACACAATAATGACAGCGCGACGGATCACACCCAAGGATGCCGGTCAGTCGTGCTGCTGTTCCTCGGACGCCAGATTGTCCAGGGCTTTAGCTGCGACAGCCTTGGTAATCCCCTTACCCGACGCCAGCGCCAGGTCATCGACTTCGTTAACGAGCCGACGCGCGGCGTCCATCGAACGTTCCATACGCGGCAGACAATAGGCGATCACACCCGGATCCACGATGAGCTGCCGGTCAGAGAATAGCTTGATCAGAACGGCCGATAGCAGCCCGTCATCGGGCGCCTCAATCTGGGCTAACGGCAAAGCCTTAAAGCGGGACGAGAAGTCTGGAAGATCGATCTGCATTTTCCCGGGCAGCGTGGCCGTCGTCATCAAGACCGAGAGCCGCTGCTCGCGCACGAGATTGAGAATGTGAAAAAGTGCGCGTTCGTCAATCGCACCCTTGTCGACGTCCTCGACTGCTAACGCATCTACATTGGTCAACTCAGGAACGTTGTTCGTTGTCACATCGGCAGCGGTCACGATCTTCGCCTGCGACTTCATTCGCCAGACGTTGACAAGATGCGTCTTTCCCGATCCGGCAGGCCCCGCAAGTACAGCCGCACGCACCGGCCAATCCGGCCAGCGATCAACGAGCGATACGGCGGCCGCATTGGACTGGGAGACAAAGAAGTCCTCCACGCCCAGCGCCGTCCGGTGAGGTATGTCGAGAGGGAGCTGACGCGGCGTCATGGCGTCTCCCAAAAATCCAGAAGCTTCACCTGTTTCACGCAAGCGGTGCGTCCGGCCCGCGATACATGGAGGAGCGCATATACGTATCGAGCGCAAACCGAACCAGCACGCCGATCGCCGCGGCTACGGGGACCGCTACAAGCAGTCCCAAGAAGCCGAACAGATAGGAGAATACTAGGAGGGAGAAAATGAGCCAAACGGGATGCAACCCTATCTTTGAACCAACGATCTGCGGACTTAGCAAAGATGCGTCAAGCGCCTGTCCGGCCAGGAAAACTCCAACCACCGTCAGGATCGGGGTAATCTCGGGCCAGTGCTGAACAACGGCCAAACCCGTCGCCGTAATGAGACCCATCGCCCAGCCTGCAAACGGAATGAAGCTGAAAAGGCCCGTCAGGAGCCCCACGAGAAGGCCATACCGCAGTCCAAGCAAGCTGAGCGAGATGGAGTAGAATGCCGCCAGCACCAAACACACCACGCCTTGGCCGCGAATGAATGCTGAAACCCGCTGGTCGATCTCCCGCGCCAGCATACGGATCTGATCCGCGTTCGAACGCGGCAGCCAACTGTCGACTTTGGCAAGAATCTTCGGCCAGTCCAGAAGAGCGTAAAACGCAACGAGCGGCGTCACCAACATCAACGAAAGAAAGTTGAAAGCCGCCATGCCCTGACTCCACAGGGATTGCCCGATTGTCCCGGCCAGGGCTGGTAGGCCGTCCGTCAGCCCCGCGATGGCACGGCTCACGCTTTCTTGCGCCTGCGGATAGCGATCCCCCAGATAGCCGCGCGCAGAATCCTCCAAAACAGCTTTGAGCCGTTCGGCCTGCGCCGGCATTGCCTCAAGCAATAACCGGCCCTGTTCGATCGCGGGAGGAGCCAGGATAAAGACGGCCAAGGCAAGCGCGGCGGTCGTCAGCACTAGCAAAAGCACCGTGGAGACGCCGCGCGGCAGTCCGGCAGCGGACAATCGGTCAACGACAGGGTTGAGAAAATAGGCAATGACCAATCCTGCGACGAACGGCAGAAGCACCGGACTGAGCAACCGCAAGGCGACAAGAAACGCGATTGCGAGTGCCAGCCAGAAAAGCAAATTGCGTTGCATAATCCCCATCCCCCGGTTGCCGATCTCCCGATGCCCTTCCGGCACACAGGGCTCAGCCGCTATTGCTTGGAGCCCGTGGACTCATACAGCGTCATATGGCGCAACCAAACCCGCAAATACGCAATGAGCGAGGCTATGGTGAGGCCGCCCGTTACCCAGATCAACACGAACACCGGACCCTTAAGCTTCAGATCGAAGGCTTCGTCAGCCAGAACCACGGCGGCCAGTACGATCTGCGCGACGGTGTTGGCCTTGCTCACCGCGATGGGGCGCATCGGTGTGGGATGACCAAGAAGCCAGGACAGAACAACCGCAATGACGATCAGGACGTCGCGCGAAACGACCGCGATAACGATCCAGGAGGGCAGTTTATCGGTGACGCCCAACGCGATGAAGATGCACACAATCAGCAGCTTGTCCGCGATGGGGTCGAGATAGGCGCCAAGCTCTGTTTCCCAATTGAACCGCTTGGCAAGAAAGCCGTCGACGCCATCGGAGATGCCGGCCACGAGAAATACGAGGAAAGCCGCCTTGAGCTGCTGCGTGACCAGTAGCCAGAATACGACCGGAACCAGGATGACCCGCACAAGCGTGATTAGATTGGGAATACTCACGCGACTTCGTACCTTGTGACGTCTGGCATCGGGCGGCCTTGGCAGTGGTAGGCGGATTGCGTCCGTTTGAAAGTTTGGGCGGCTGATCTGGATCCAAAGAGCAGCCCGGGCGGACTTTAGCCCCTCGCCGCACCCGGCGTCGAGAACACGCTGAAGGATTTGCCAAATTTATCCGCACCTTAAACCGGCGCGCTGGTCCCAGGCACCCACAAATCCGCGATAAAACGTTTAAGATTAATAGGTTGTGCTGAGAGTCCAACCTGCGCCAGATTCGACCAGCCTCAGCCCTCGTCCGCCTAAAGCATTGGCAAGCGCCCTCGGGCCGCCAGGGAATTGAAGGGCCAAATCCGCATTGCGTGCCGATACTGTCGAAATCGCGAGATTTTCAACGCCCGGAGTTTCGAGAAGCTGGGTTCTGATCTCGTTCCACTGGGCGAGGCTGTTGAATTCGGCAATCATGTGCACCTGTTCGCCGCCCCCTGCGCTAGCCTCCGCACTCCAGACCGGAGGACCGCCCGTCGGGGCCCCATATCCTCCGCTGCCGTAATCCGTGTAGGCGACAGCCGGGGCAGACTTCAGGGCTTTCCACCGCCCCTCCAGAATTCCAAGCGAGACGACGGCGGCATACTCACTCGCATAGTCGATATCGCCGTCGGACATGCGATAAGCACGCTTCAGATACAGCGGTCCGACGGCGTCGCGGCCGCTCAGGGTCACGTTCAACCGCTTGGCTGCGGTATCGATCTCGGAGATCGCAAGCACAACCGTTTGCGTACCGTATTCGCCAGCCAGGATGCGCGCGCCACTATCGTCGCCATTGGCCAGCATCGTGACCGTATCCTCGTGGATGACGCTCTTGAACTCCTCCAACTTCAGCGGCGTAAGCGTGTGGGTTAGATCGAGACCGCGCCAAGCGCGCTGCCACAGGCCGGAACTCGCTTCCGAACTGGCCTGCGTCTGGCCGTTGAGGCGAACTATCGGAACGAGTGCGACGCCGGGCGCCTGAGTCTCCACGAACGGAATCTGACGGCTTTGCAGCAAGCCGCGAACCGCATCCGCCTGATAGGTGAAATCCAGGCTGGCGATGTACCGGGTCGAAGAATTCTGCTCGCTGCGAACGGCCACGCCGGAGATGTACTGCGACGCCTTGATGTCCTTTATTCGGACTAGGTCCTTGTAAGCCGTCACCGGAACGATGCGCTTCATCAACGAGCGGAACGCAGCCTGCTGGCCATCGGCCAAGGCTCGCTCTTTGGCTGCAACGGCATTGGTATCGGAAGCATCAACAGGGTAGTTGCCGACCGTGAAAACCGATTCGACACGTCCTGCCCAGGTTGGTGGTGCCGGCGCAATCGCCAAGACCAACCCGGCTGCAGCCGCAAGAGCAATGGCCCGCACCGTCCTATTGCAGCTTTGAAACACCATAATCCTCCCCTGCCCGCACACCAGCCGGACCCTGCCAACAGGTCCGCAGTCCGGCAGACACGTCATACTAACACGTGTCAACGCGCACGAGTTGCCGCTCGTCCCTCAAGCTGCTACGACCCGCATCTCAGTATGGCAATGGGGCAAAAGTGAGTTTTACCGCGGGTCTTCAAGCGCTTCGCGGGATTGCCTCCTCCTTTCCGGGCGACACCTGATGTCTCAACGCAACGAAGGCGATAAGCAGACGATCACCTACCGCGATGCCGGCGTCGATATCGACGCGGGCAATGCGCTGGTTGGCGCAATCAAACCGCTGGCAAAGCAGACCAGCCGCAAGGGCGCGGATGTCGATCTTGGAGGTTTCGGGGGCCTGTTTGACCTCAAGCGCGCTGGCTTTAGCGATCCTATCCTGGTTGCCGCGAATGATGGCGTCGGCACCAAGCTGAAGATTGCAATCGAGACCAGCCGGCACGCAACCATCGGCATCGATCTCGTTGCCATGTGCGTCAACGATCTGATCGTGCAAGGCGCCGAGCCGCTTTTCTTTCTCGACTACTACGCCGTCGGCAAACTCGAAGTGGATGCCGCCCGGGATGTGATTGCGGGAATTGCAGAAGGTTGCAAGCAAGCAGGGTGCGCGCTGATCGGCGGCGAAACGGCTGAGATGCCCGGCATGTACCGCGAGGGCGATTACGATCTGGCAGGTTTTGCGGTCGGAGCGGTCGAACGTGGTGAGATCCTTCCACGCGGCGACATCGCTGTCGGTGACGTCCTGATCGGCTTAACGTCCTCGGGCGTTCACTCCAACGGATACAGTCTGGTCCGCAAACTGGTAGCGCGCGAAAATATCGATTGGAACGATCAGTTCGCGCATGGCCAGTCGATGGCCGACGTGCTGCTCATGCCGACGCGCATTTACGTCAAACCGCTCCTCGCGGCCATTCGCGCAACAGGCGGTTCGGGCCCGAATGGAGCAATCAAGGCACTCTCTCATATCACCGGCGGAGGATTGAGCGAGAACATCCCGCGCATCATGCCTGACGCCGTCGCTGCACGTATCGATCTGTCCGCAATTACCCCGCCTTCGATCTTCGGCTGGCTGGCCCGGGCGGGCCGCCTCCAAGAAACGGAAATGCTGCGAACGTTCAACTGCGGCGTCGGCATGGTCGTGGTGGCCGACAAGGCGCGTGCAGGCGAAGTCGTCGCAGCACTGAAAGACGCCGGCGAAACTGCAATCGTCATCGGAGACGTGATTGCGCCGACCGGAGAAAAATCAGATGCCAAGGGTAAGGGCGCTTCTAACGCGGTAAAGTTCGAAGGACGTCTCGCCCTCTAGGTGGCCAGCCAAACGAAAAAGGGTTGCCGTAATGGTCCCCGGAAATGTTCCGCCGCTCGATATAGCTGCCGCTTCGCTATTCCTTCTTTGCTGGGTGGGCTATGGCTTGCTGGCGCAAAGTTTTACCGAGAAACACACCAGCCTTCTTTCGGTGATGCGGGTTTTCCGCAAGCGCTGGATCGAGCGCATGACGGAGCGCGACAACCACATCGGCGACGCCGCCCTTCTTTCCAACCTGCTGCGTGGCGCGCTGTTTTTCGCCTCCACGACGGTCTTCATACTTGGCGGCCTCGTCGCGCTGCTGGGAACGGCTCCCAAAGTTGCGGAGGTGATTTCTCAACTACCTTTGGCCGGACCGACCGAGACGGGATTAGCGGAAATCAAATCCCTCGTCCTCATCATCGTGTACGTCTACGCCTTCTTCAAATTCACTTGGTCGGCCTGGCAATATAACGTGCTTTCTATTCTCGTCGGCGGCATGCCGGACTCTGACGCTGATCCAATCGAGCGCGAGGGATTTGCGATCATGGCCTCGCGCGTGATGTGGCTCGCAGGTGAGAGTTATAACAACGGCATTCGCGCCTATTACTTTTCGATTCCGTTAATGGCGTGGTTCATCGATCCGATCCTGTGCATCGGAACCACCCTGATCGTGACGATCGTCATGTACCGTCGCGAGTACCACTCGTCGATGCTGCAGGCTCTGAAGGATGAGCTTGGGTGAACGTCATTTGACGTGCCGCAGTGATCCAATCACAAGCCTAACTCATCTGATCAGTTCAAGTGGTAAGACACACCAGCTGGAAATATAGACCCGACCAGTTGTACGTCGTTTGTGGCACCATCACGGGCGCTTGTTGGTAGGTACCAAGATCCGCGGCGCGCGCAGACACCGATAGGCCCAAAACTGCAAGAATAGTTGCAAGGCATTGGCGAGCGGCGATCGAAGCACCAAACATGCATATCTCTCCTTTGAAATGGTTTGATACGCAATCACATGTGAGGGCCAAACACATGGGCACAGTTCATCTGTAGACGTAGTAGTCATCCGAATCGCTAACAGCTCGCTAACGACCGGTTGCGATCGCTTTCGATCGACGGTGGGGATTTCAATGCGCAGAATTCAGATACGCGGAGCAAGAAGCCGCACAGCATCGTCGGCGATGTCGTCGAGCATCTTGCGGCTCGTGCCAGCGCGCGCGCGCACCGCAAGAGAATGCAGCACGCCAACGATGAGACGCGCTAATGCGCGCGGTTTGACATGATCGGGCAAGTCACCGTCAGAGACCGCTCGCGACACCCGCCAGGCAACGAGCTGATCTATCTCATCCATGATCGATTTGGCCTGCGCACGGATCGCCTCCTGTTCGACGGCCTCGGCCACGGCCGTGATAGCCACCATGCAGCCAACAACAGAGCCATCATCGGCAACGTACGCATCGAGCGCGGTCGCATAGAGCTTCTTGAGCGCGCCCGCGAACGTCTTTTCTTCCAGGGCGGTCGAGAACAAACCGCCCATGCGCTCAGCATAGGCTTGAAGCGCGCGCTGATAGAGATCCTCCTTGCCACCGAAAGCGCCGTAAAGGCTTGGCCTGTTGATGCCCATCGCCTCGCTCAGATCATCGAGCGTGGTCGCAGCATATCCTTTGCGCAAGAATTTCGCCTGAGCTGCCCCGACAGCAATACTGGGATCGAAGCTGCGCGGTCGCCCGCGCGCTCGTATTTTTGTACCGCTTTGTATTTTATTCTTGCCAGCGTGATCCATGCTTAATATTGTACTGAACAGAATAAAAATACAAGCAGCCCATTGAGGCAGGCCGTTCAGTGTGCAGGGAGATCAGCAATGAAGCTTTATAATTGGCAGTTTGCGCCCAATTGCCGGCGCGTTCGCATGTTCATTCTCGAAAAGGGACTTGATCTGCCTGGTATTTCGGAAGTCATTGGCGACGGTATGAAATTGCAATCGTCGTTCATCGAAATGTGGCCGTCGGCCATGGTGCCCGTCCTTGAGCTCGACGACGGAACACGTTTCAGTGAAGCGTTGGCCATCGTCAAATATTTCGAGGAACTTCATCCGGAGCCGAACTTGCTCGGCTCCACTCCCGTCGAACGCGCTTTTGTCGCCATGTGGGAGCGGCCGGGATATGACGAAGGCATTGTCGGCACCGCCGAAGTCGTGCGCAACGAAATGGAGGTCTTCCATGATCGCGCCCTTCCAGGCTTCCCCAACGAAGCCGTTGTTCAAATTCCTGAACTGATCAACCGGGGCAAACAGCGCGTTATGCGCTATTTTCGCAAGATCGAAGGTCAGCTAAGCAAAAATCGCTTCATGGCAGGCAACCGTTTCACATTCGCTGACATAACCAACCTATGCGCGGTCGATTTCGCGATCTTTGCCGGCATTGCAATTCCAGACGAATGCCCGAGCGTGGCGCGGTGGTACAAAGAGGTTTCCGCGCGCCCTTCGGCGGCGGCAAGCGTTTGACGCCCTTCAATCCCGTTACACCAACGACGAAAGATGCCCTCCCATGATTGATCTTTATACTTCAACCACGCCCAACGGATGGAAAGCCTCCATTACCTTGGAGGAATTGGCGCTCCCATATGAAACCCATTATGTCCGACTGGGCGAAGGTGACCAGAAAAAGCCTGAGTATCTCAAGATCAATCCTAACGGGCGCATCCCGACGATCGTCGATCGGGACGAAGACAACTTCGCTGTCTTCGAGTCGGGCGCCATAATGATCTATCTGGCCGAAAAGACGGGCCGGCTACTGCCTACCGACATGAAGAAGCGGTCTCAGGTCATCCAATGGCTGATGTTCCAGATGGGCGGCGTTGGCCCCATGCAGGGCCAGGCAAACGTATTCTACCGCTATTTCCCCGAGAAGCTTCCCGCCGTCATCGCGCGCTACCAGAACGAGACCAAGCGGCTTTACACCGTGCTCGACACGCGCCTTGCCGATCGTGAGTACCTTGTTGACGACTACTCGATCGCCGACATCGCCAATTGGGCATGGGTTCGCATCCACTACTGGGCCGGTGTCGAAATCGACGATCTACCCAATTTGAAGCGCTGGATGGATGTCATGGCCGCAAAGCCCGCCTGCCAGAAAGGCATCCTGGTGCCTGAGCCATTCAATCCTGAAGACACGCTGACGATGGCCAAGAAGATCGTCAACGTGAAGTAGGACCGAGTTCCTCCCCGAGAGAGGCCCGGTGTGCGATCCGTTCGCCACCGGGCCGACCGGGCACGCCTGCTCCTGGTACGTCTCATGGCCTGCTGACGAGCGCGGCCTTGGCACATCGGCCTCACTCCTACCCGGTTGAGGAAGACGCCACGCCGCGTGCCCTTCCGTGCTCGGCGCCGTTCACGGCTGCCGCTGGCGCAAAGCTCGCCGCCTGAGCCAGGTTCCAAGCGTCCCGATAGAGCTTGCTGCCGCCACCGGCGAGCAACTCCCCTGGTTTCAGGAAATCGTAGTGCTCGGCAAACGACGAGATGCGGTCCGGCGCGCATCGCAGCATCAAGTGCATGGGATTCAGCTCGCAGGGATGAGCCAAACCACACGCCGACACCAACTCGGCCAAGGCATTCAGCGTCTCTCTATGGAAGCTGGCAACACGCTCGGATTTGTCAGGCACGACAATGGCTCTCTGACGCGCGATATCCTGCGTCGCAACGCCTGTCGGGCATCTGCCTGTGTGACACTGCTGGGCTTGAATACATCCAACCGCAAACATGAAGCCCCGTGCGCTGTTGCACCAGTCTGCACCCAGGGACATCACGCGCGCCATATCAAACGCCGTTACAATCTTGCCCGAGGCGCCGAGTTTTATTCGGTCGCGCAAATTGGCACCCACGAGAGCTGAATGCACGAAGACGAGCGCATCTCTAAGAGGCGTGCCGAGATGGTCCATGAACTCCAGCGGCGCAGCCCCTGTGCCGCCTTCCTTGCCATCGACCACGATGAAGTCCGGCGCCTGACCCGTTTGAAGCATGGCTTTCACGATGGCGAGAAACTCATGGCGATGTCCCAGACAGAGCTTGATGCCGACCGGTTTTTCGCCGGACAGCCGGCGCAGCTGATCAATGAACCCGATCAGTTCCAGAGGGGTAGAGAACGCTGAATGTTGGGCCGGAGAGATACAATCGAGCCCTTCCGGGATCCCGCGAATTGCTCCGATCTCGGGGGTGACTTTTGCTCCTGGCAACACCCCGCCATGGCCCGGCTTTGCCCCTTGACTTAGCTTGATCTCGATGAGTTTTACCTGAGGCAGACTGGCTGTCCTTTCGAACCGATCAGGGCAGAATTTGCCATCCGCCGTCCGGCAGCCGAAGTAGCCCGATCCGATCTGCCAGACGAGATCACCCCCAAATTCGAGATGGTGGGGACTGACACTGCCCTCTCCGGTGTCGTGCGCGAAGCCACCGAGCTTTGCGCCTCGATTGAGGGATCGAATTGCGTTCGCAGAAAGCGCACCGTAGCTCATGCCCGAAATATTGAAGACGGAAGCCTGGTATGGCTCGCGACATTCAGGTCCACCTATCGTGATCGTGAAGGGAGCAGTTGCGATGGGCATCGGCGCAATGGAATGCACAAGCCATTCGTAGCGATCCGCGTAGACGTCGTATTGTGTACCAAATGGACGCTTGTCCAAAGCGCGCTTCGCACGCTGATAGACGATGGCGCGCTTGTCTCGGCCAAACGGCGCTCCGTCCTTGTCCCCCTCGAAGAAATATTGACGAAAAGCCGGACGCAGATCTTCAAAGATGAAGCGCATGTGCGCCAAGATCGGATAGTTGCGGAGGATCGAGTGCTTTGTCTGAATGACGTCGTGGAGCCCGATGATTGCGATCGATCCGACAAAGAATAGAGGGATGAGAACCGCCCCCGCCGGAGCCGGTTCGACAATCGCCAGCACGAGCAAAGCGATGGTAATGAGCACTGACAACGTCAAAAGAAGAAAACGCGGTTTGAGAGCAACAAGAAGATCACGCATCTGAAGGCTCCACTCCAGGCTCCAATTTCAGATCTACACCTATAATTCTACCTGCCGATCGTGCATGCCCTACGACGGAATTCCCAACTTAAGTCTAAAACTAGCCCGTCCCCACGATTCCGTGTAAGCCACGCCACCATGACAACCCGCAAACGCGTTACCATTCTCATCTCAGGTCGCGGTTCCAACATGATGGCCCTGGCGGAGGCCGCGCGCGCACCCGGCTACCCGGCAGAGATTGTCGCGGTGATCTCGAATCGCCCTGACGCCGCGGGACTGAACTGGGCCGCCGATCATGGCATCAGCGCCATTGCCCTTGATCACAAACAATACGCCACCCGCACCGCGTTCGAGGCTAGGTTGCATGGGATCCTGATGGATCTGGGTACGGAGCTGATCTGCTGCGCCGGGTTCATGCGGATGCTGACCGGCGGCTTCATTGACCGCTGGCGAGACAAGCAATTGAATATCCACCCATCTTTGCTGCCATCCTTCCCGGGATTGGACACCCATCAGCGGGCCATAGATGCCGGTGTTAGGGTTGCAGGTTGCACAGTCCACTTCATGCGATTGGAGATGGATACAGGCCCCATTATCGGCCAGGCGGCCGTGCCGGTGCTTTCGAGCGACACAGCGGAAGATTTAGCCGCGCGCGTCCTTGCCGCAGAGCACAGACTTTACCCGGCTGCACTAGCTCTGGTAGCTTCAGGCCGAGCAGTCGTTCAATCTGAAAAAGTCATTATAAGAGAAGAAGTTAACCCTTCGCCGTCACTCTTCTCGCCAATGCTTGGCTGAGACGCTAAGCCAGCTAGGACGGCAACTTCATCCACTTATCATGGCTGATCTGGCTCACCCACCGCGTAGACATGGACCCGCCGCCCCGTATTATCCAGCGCGCACCCTGATCCGGTGGGGGGATTTGGAAAGAACCTGACGCAGGGAAGCGACTGCTCAATATTGCAATCAAGGCCAAGCTAGGCCGGCAAGACCCACGCTTAACAGGCGGCGACCGCCGCAGGGGCTTTGACCGCGGCATTCGGCCTTAGGAGACGAGCGAACATGACAACTGCCGCGAGCCACGCCCAAGGTCTCGGCGAAGAGAATTCCATCTGGTTCAAGCTGGCGCCGCTTCTGCGTGGCGATCCCGAAAACCCGATGCGCATCCTCATGCACATGACCGACCGCTACGGGCCTGTCATTCCGGTCAATCTGGCCAACCAGCGGATAGTCTTCATTTCCGAGCCCGAGTACTTCAAGCACGTGCTCGTGACGAAGGCTGACAACTACATCAAGTACTTCGATGGCTTGAAGCCGATCTTCGGCAAGTCGATGATCACCAACGACGGTGCGCTTTGGCAGAAGATCCGTATGCCTCAGCAGCCGGCGTTCCATCCTGACATGTTCGCCGAGTACATTCCGTATTTCATCAAGGCCATTCAGGCCAAGATGGACATCTGGGCAAAACTCGCCAAATCCGGCGAGACGTTCGAGATGGTCGAACAGACATGGACGCTCGCCGCGGACATGATCTGCAAGGCGCTATTCGACCGCGACATGCCGTTCAACCCGCATGTCGTCTTCAAATGCGTGAAGACCTATACCGACGTCATGAACCATCGTGACATTCGTTTGCGTATGCAGGCAGGCGAAGTGTTCGAACTCAGCCAGGAAGATGCCGCCAAGGCAGTCGAGGCATGGGTAAGCGTTCCGCCGTCCGTGATCGCCGCCGAGCCGCGTGAGGACCGCGAACGCACGCTATTGAAGTTGATTGACGATGCGGTCGCAGATCCCAGCGTTCCAGAGTTCGACCGTCAGCAAGGTCTGGACGAGATCAAGCAGTATCTATGGGCCGGCACCGAAACGACGGCGCTGACCCTGGCATGGGCTCTTTATGAGGTTTCGCGCAGACCTGAAATGGCCGAGCGCATTCGCGCAGAAGGCGTCGCCGTGTTCGGCGACCGTGAACCGACGGCATCGGACTACTCGGCGCTTGCCTACACACGGGCTGTGATCCAGGAGACGATGCGCATCTATCCGCCAGTATGGGGCTTGATCCGCGTCGCCACCCAGGACGACGTGATCGGGGGCAAGGAAATCAAGGCTGGCGATCGCGTTACGCTGTTCGCTTATGGAGCCCACCACAACCCGAAGTTCTGGCCCGAGCCCGAGGAGTTCCGCCCGGAGCGGTGGATGGGCGGAGCGGCCAAGAAGCAGGTCAAGTACTCCTACATACCGTTCGGTGCCGGCAAGCGCTCGTGTATCGGCGGCGCGATGAGCCAGGTGGAGAATACGCTAGCGCTCTCAATCCTTCTGCGCCGGTTCCGGCCCGAATACGTCGGGCTCAATCCGGCAGGCATCAACGCCACCGTCACGCTGACGCCAAAGGGCGGGCTCCCCTTCCGCATTCGGGAATTGAGCTAGGCTAGCAGAGCGTTCGCAACCATCCGAAAACGAAAAAGGGCTCGCGCACAGCGGGCCCTTTTCATATTTCGTAGGTATTTAGCAAACCGTTCTGCGACCTGAGCGTAGAGGCCCGTGACAACATCTCAAACTTGGCCATCCGCGATCCGGTTGGCGACATGCACAGCGTCCCGCAAGCGCCGATACTTCTCAGCATCGTCCCTCAGAGCGGCCAACTTGGCCTTCAGATCAGCGACTTCTCCTGGCGCGGTCTTTGAGGGCAAAGCGATCAATGTGGTGCCCTGTCCCGGCCTCAAGCCACCAGTTCCCCGTGCGCCGGTCACATCCATCTTGCCGGACTTATAAGTCTTGCGCCGATGTGTCTTCGCATTGGCATCCCGGCTCTTGTGCACGAACGACAGCTTTCCATTGCCCTTGGCGTGTGCGTGAGCATCGGCGGACGTCCCGTTTGCTCCCTGGAGGCGGAAGTAAGCCAGATTGTGTTTCTTCCTGGCTCCCGCGCCCTGCGGCCGACCTAGACGCGCGCTGAGGGCTGCGTACTGCTGCTTCAGCCCGTTGAATGCAGACGATTGAGAGGCTGCATCGTCTTCAAACCGGGTAACAAGAGCCCGCAGGCGCTCCACCTCGCTCGCTTGCCAGTACGCGAGGTTGCGCATGTAGGTCAGATCCTTCCAAGCCTGATCGTAATTCGACTGGCTCGACGTAGCCTCATCCTGCAAACGGCTCACATGACCGCGCACGTTGCCCAGTTCATCCTGCAGCCGGGCGATCTCGCTATCCTTGGTCTTGTCGGACCGCAACTGATTAAGTCCCGTCTGCAGGCCATACTTTTCCTGCTCCAGCGTCGAAGCTTTCGTCTGCTGCCATTGCAGCTCGTTGATGAGGCGGGCAATTTCGGAATCTTTCAGCTCCGCTGCCGTTCGCAGCGTCGCAAGTTCGGCGGCGATCGACTGGGCCTGCTGTGACAGGCTAGCACGCTCGTTCGACAACGACCCCGACTGTGCTTGCGCCCACTGAAGGTCTGAGCGCAACTTGGCCAGCTCTTTGTCCACTGCAAGCAACTCGTTGCGGGACGAAAGCTCGACCTGAGCCAGACGTTCCGCCTCGGCGCGAAGCGTTGTCGCCTCCTGGCCCGACTGAGACGCCCGCTGTTCGGCATCCGCAAGGGCCTTCTCATAGTAATGGGTATCCGAGAGCAGACGCCCCATTTCCGCTTGATGTTCGGACTTGGAAGCGTCGAACAAACTTTGCATCTCGGCAATTTGTGCCTCGGCCTTGGCCTCTGCGCGCGTGCCGCGCAGTGCCCGCCAGAGCCAGGACAGAAGCACGCCGCCGACAAAACCGGAGATGATCCAAGGTCCGGCGGCGGAGAGGTCCAGGCCGAAGAAGTGCGGAAGCTCAACCATGTGCAAACGACTCTTTAGTGGAATGCCAACTTAGCAAATGCCTACTAGCCGACCGAGCCAGCCGGCCGGACACGAAGCTTCAACGCCAATGCCCTGGCCCCTCAGCCCGCGCATGACTTCGATAGCACGCCCTGTTCTCAGAAGTCTGCCCGCAATTTTGGCAACGCCGCCTACAACTGCATCCGTCTTCGGAAAGGTTTTGCTAAAGACGGATTTCTTGTGTCGAAAAGGCAACGGCAACAACAAAAACAGACGACCGTAATGCACGGGACCTGGATATAGCGGTGATAGCGGCACGCGTCCGAGCCGCGCAGAGCGTATCACAACAAAACGACAGGGACGGACCGAGCAAAAGGACGCCAGCACATCATGGCCATTTCAAGCAGCCAAGCCGATGCAGAGCCCAAACCGCCGTTCTATACGCACTTGTACGCTCAGGTTCTGATCGCCATCAGTATCGGCATCCTGTTGGGCTACCTCGATCCGGCCAGAGGCGAGGCGATGAAGCCTCTGGGCGATGCCTTCATCAAACTCATCAAGATGATCATAGCCCCGGTCATCTTCGTGACGGTCGTGCACGGGATCGCCGCTATGCGCGACATGCGCCAAGTGGGCCGCGTCGGCCTGCGCGCTCTGATCTATTTCGAGATCGTCACAACGCTGGCTCTCATTGTCGGTATGGTGGTGGCGAATACTCTGAAGCCAGGCGTCGGAATGAACGTCGATATCTCGTCAATCGACACCAAGGCCATCCAGAGCTACGTGACGCAATCGGAACAGCAAAGCGCCATCCATTTCCTGCTCGATATCATCCCTTCAACGTTTGTTGGCGCATTCGCGGATGGAAACATCTTACAGGTGCTCTTGCTGGCGATCTTGTTCGCCTTCGGCCTGCAGGCACTCGGTACCCATGGAGAGCCCCTTCTGGGGATGATCGAGTCGATCGCTGCGGTATTGTTCAAGATCGTCGGTTACATCATGCGATTGGCGCCGATCGGCGCGTTCGGCGCCATGGCCTTCACCATCGGCAAGTATGGCCTGGAAAGTCTCAAGAACCTGGCTTTCCTGATGGGCGCGTTCTACCTCACGTGCCTTATCTTCATCTTCCTGGTGCTCGGCCTGATCGCGCGGTTTTATGGCTTCTCGATCCTGAAGCTTCTGCGGCTGATAAGGGAGGAGTTGCTCATCGTTTTAGGAACATCTTCCTCAGAGAGTGTCCTTCCGCGCATCATGTCCAAAATGGAGCGCGCCGGCGTCAACAAGAGCATCGTCGGCCTCGTCATCCCCACCGGCTATTCCTTCAATCTCGATGGGACGTGCATCTACCTCACGCTCGCAGCTCTTTTTCTTGCGCAGGCGACAAACACCGACCTCACGCTCATGCAGCAGTTTGGCGTTCTCGGGGTATTGTTGCTCACGTCCAAAGGCGCCGCGGGAGTTACCGGCGCGGGCTTTGTGACACTGGCGGCAACCCTTGCCAGCACGCACACAATTCCCGTGACTTCGATTGCGCTTATTCTGGGGATCGACCGCTTCATGTCGGAAGCGCGCGCGCTTACCAACCTCGTCGGCAACAGCGTCGCAACCATCGTAATCGGCAAGATGGAAAACGCAGTCGACGACGAAAAGCTGCAACGCGCACTCGATACGGGCGATGCGTGAAAGGTCTTACACGCCAGGCATGAAAGGCAGATCGGTCCGGTCAGGAACGCCGTGCAGCCCCGTTATCAGACAATGTGTCTGCCCGCGATGATGGGTCTGATGATTGAAGAAATGCGTTACCGCCACCGCAATGGGCGTCACCATATCTTTTCCGGCACTGGCGGCGAACCAGTGCAGATCTGTCGACAGCCATTCGGGCGTAATCCGTGACGCCCAATCCTCGATTAATGCATCGAGCGTCTTGCGGGCGTTCGCAAGCTCGGTCCAGCTGTCATATTGCTCCAAACCTTCCGCGATATTCTTGGCCGTCGGTGCCGGTGTGGG
This sequence comes from Hyphomicrobiaceae bacterium, assembly GCA_041397645.1. Classification (NCBI taxonomy): domain Bacteria; kingdom Pseudomonadati; phylum Pseudomonadota; class Alphaproteobacteria; order Hyphomicrobiales; family Hyphomicrobiaceae; species Hyphomicrobiaceae bacterium. Next base: position 461,248 of record JAWKWE010000004.1, read on the forward strand.
CGGGACCTTGAAGCGCACCATCCACATCTGGTCTGCCCATAGCAGATGATTGAGCGTGCCATGAATAGAGCGGAAGAATGCGCCGCGATCTTCTTTTCGCTGCACGTCGCTCAGCTTTCCGGCGGCGCCGTAGATATTTGCGTTCTGCCACGTGTTGTAGCGGGCCATGGTCTGCACGTACGCGGGCGTAATCATTGCGAACTCCGTCATGCGGCGCAGCTGGAACGCTTGGCTCGACTGCGCAAGTGACAAACTAGCGACACAAAAGAAAAGGGCCCCGCGCCGCGGAGCCCCTACTGCGGTCTGCCAAACAGCCTAGCGCGCTCAGCCGACAATTTCATCCAGACGGAAGTTTAGGGTGATCTCGCGATCGGCAGCCGCCGGGCTGTCAGAACCGTGCGTTGAATTCTCACCCTTGGAAACGGCAAATAGCTTCCGCACCGTACCCTCGGCAGCTTCTTTGGGATCGGTCGCGCCCATCACTTCGCGGTACTTGGCAATGGCGTTTTCGCCTTCGAGAACTTGAAGCACAATCGGCCCCGACGTCATGAAATCGACGAGCTCGCCATAGAAAGGCCGTGCCTTGTGCTCTTCATAGAACTTCTCGGCCTGGGCACGTGTCCAACGCACGCGCTTTTGCGCCACAATCTTGAGGCCCGCTCCTTCGATGACGGCGTTGATTTTTCCGGTAATGTTGCGCCGTGTGGCGTCCGGCTTGATGATGGAAAATGTGCGTTCGATGGCCATCGGGCTTTCTCTCTTTTCGATTTTTCAGGCTTATGGGCCGCCTTATAGCGGTGGCCCCCTGCACCAGCAAGCACATGCACCTGACCATGGCGTCGCGCGGCGGCTTTGCGACAAACTAGCCTTGAAATGGCGATACAATCTCAGTCAAAACAGCCAATTGACGCTTGCAGCAGGCTGTGAGCAGTGTTGAAAAACACAAGGAATGCACAATCCGTAATGGGCAATGGGGCCCACAGGTGTGCTAATGGACGGCCATGACCGGACAATCGAACGAAGCTCAGTGGTACATCGCACGTGACGGCAAACAGCACGGGCCGTTGACCGACGTCGAAATGCGCACGTTCGTGGGCCACAATTACCTGCGAACGACGGACTTGCTTTGGCGCGCTGGAATGAGCGATTGGCAACCCGCGCCCACCCTCTTTCCGGCAGCCTTCCAGGCGCCGCCGCAAGCTCCTGCGTCTCAGCCGCAAAGTGCGCCAGCGCAGCAGGTGCCAGGGTACGGACCGGGTGGCACAAGCACGGCGGGTGTTGGTGTAGCTCAGGGAGCCAATCCCAACATCGGATATGCGCCGCAAGGCGGTGCTGCCGGTCATCAAGGCTTCGGGCAACAACCAGCCCATCAGCAAGCCGGAGCCGGTACGCAAGCAGGCTATGACGAGGACGAGTTCGAAGAAGAGCCCGCACGCGGCGGTCGCTTCAAACAGATCCTTCTAGCGCTGGTCCTGATCGGCCTCATCGGTGGCGGTGCGTACGCTATTCTCACCCACAAGGACGAGCTGGCTCGCTTGGTGTCGGGTCCGCCCAAGAAGCAGGAAGCCGCAGCGGTCGAGGAAACGGCACCAGCCGCACCCGAAGCCCAAAGCAGCGCGGCAGCCCCCGCAGGCGAGCCACAAGCTGAACCTGCACAGACAGCAGAAGCTCAGCCCGAAGCCGGTGAAAATCTGCCTCCCGATCCCGCAGTCATCGAAGGCTCCGCGATCGACGCGCGGTTGCAAAAAATTCCGGTGTGGGTCGCTTTGAAGAAAGAGTACCCGGACTGGTACATCAACAACATCGCCGCCGCCGACAAGCTGGCTGCCGAAAACAAGCCGCAACTCGAAATCTCGACACAGCTCGTGCAGGGACTGGTCAATCTGCGCCGCGAGAAGGCGCCGAATGCACTGGCCGCCAGCCCCGAGAAACTGCGGAACGTCGCCGCGACCTTCCTTGAGAACCTGCGTGCGCTTCAGGCCCAGAGCGTCGGCGCGTGCTACGGCTTCATCTCAAAGGGTGAGCTCAGTCCCGTTATCATCGAGATGATGGAGACGCCCGAGAACGCGACCATGCTGAATGCCCAGCTCGCAGCCATCTTCGATGCAGCGACAGAAGGCGCCAAATCGCCTGTCTCGCATCAGCCTGCGGTCAAAGCCGACTACGACATCCTGATTGGCGAACTCAACAAACTGGGGTGGAAGGAAGAGGATCTTCAGGTCTTCTCCAACCCGCGCCTGCTGGCCAAGCGCGAACCTGCACAGGTCTGCAAGATGGTTCAGGACTGGTTCTCCGCGCACTTGGCGGTGCAGGATCCAGCCGCGCAGGACAGGTTGCTGTATGAGACTTTGAAGCCCGTCGTTTCCGGTTAGCGGGCTCGCGATGCTGCAGTACGCCATCAAGGTCGCGATTACGGCTGTAACGGTGGTGGCAATATCCGAGATCGCCAAGCGTTCAAGTACGCTTGGCGCGATCATTGCCTCCCTGCCCCTAACCTCGCTCCTGGCGTTCCTCTGGCTTTACGGCGAAACCGGCGACGCAGGCAAAGTGGCGGAGCTTGCTCGGGGCATTTTCTGGTACGTGCTGCCATCGCTCGTGCTGTTCGTGGCGTTTCCGATGCTTGTGAGCCAAGCCATGGGTTTCTGGGCAAGCCTTGCCATTTCATGCGCTCTGACATTCGCCGCCTATCTGGCAATGATCGCTGTGCTCTCGCGCTTCGGCATTACGCTCTAGGCCCATTAGCCTCGCCGCACAAAGTGTTCGGCCTTACGGCCAGAACCTTGAATTTACGTGGTGGCAGCGGTGAGCCTTGGCATCCCCTCACACGCTTTCGTGAAAAGGGCCGCGGGATCTGACCGGAAGCCCCGAAACGCGACCCACGTGACAGGGGAGCAAGAACACGCTAATCGGCGGGGCAAATGCTTCACATCAACGATCTCACATATCGCATTGAGGGAAAGGTGATCCTCGATGCCGCGACGGCGGCCATTCCGCCTGGGCACAAGGTTGGCCTCGTCGGACGTAACGGCGCCGGCAAGACGACCCTTCTGCGCCTGCTCAAAGGCGAGATTTCTCCTGATGACGGAGGCATTTCGACGCCGCGCAATGTTCGTATCGGCCATGTCGCACAGGAGGCCCCCGGCGGCGACGTCAGCTTGATAGACTGGGTGCTTGCCGCAGACACAGAGCGCGCAGCACTTATGGAGGAAGCCGAGCACGCCACAGACCCGCATCGCATTGGAGAGATCCAGCTCAGGCTGACCGACATCGACGCGCATTCAGCGCCCGCACGCGCAGCCCAAATCCTTTCAGGTCTCGGCTTTGACGAAGAGGCCCAGTGCCGCGCGTGCCGGGAGTTTTCTGGCGGCTGGCGTATGCGCGTGGCGCTCGGCGCAGTCCTTTTCTTGGAACCGGAAGTGTTGCTGCTCGACGAGCCGACCAACTACCTCGACCTGGAAGGCACGATGTGGTTGGAAAGCCATCTGAAGACCTATCCGCATAGCGTTCTGATCGTCAGCCACGACCGCGATCTTCTCAACCGGTGCGTTCAGTCTATCCTGCATCTCGACCGTGGCCGCCTGACCATGTACACGGGTGGTTACGACGACTTCGAAGAGGCGCGCCGCGAAAAGCAGCGGCTGGAACTCAAGCTCAAAAAGAAGCAGGACGACCAGCGCCGGCACATCCAGGCGTTTATCGATCGCTTTAAGGCCAAAGCTTCGAAAGCCCGCCAGGCCCAAAGCCGCGTCAAGGCGCTCGCCAAAATGCAGCCCATCGCGGCGCAGGTAGACGACCGCGTCACGCCCTTCCTGCTTCCAAATCCTGCCAAGATGATCGCCAGTCCGCTGTTGCGTTTGGAGGGGGCCGCTGCTGGCTACGAGCACGATCGCCCAATTCTCAGAGGGCTCGATCTGCGCATCGACAACGATGATCGTATCGCGTTGCTCGGCCAGAACGGCAACGGCAAATCGACCTTCGCCAAGCTTATCGCAGGGCGGCTCAAACCCTTGGCAGGGCATGTGTTTGGCGCCCAAAAGATCGAAGTGGGTTACTTCGCCCAGCATCAGCTCGACGATCTTAATCCTTCGAGCACGCCTTACGATTACATGCTGAATCTGATGCCCGACGCAACGGAGGCTCAGCGGCGTGCAAAGCTTGGCGCTTTCGGCTTTGGCGCCGATAAAGCAGATACCAAGTGCCAAAACCTGTCAGGCGGTGAAAAGGCACGCCTCCTGCTCGCGCTCACCGCTTTTCACGCACCTAACCTGTTGATTCTGGACGAGCCCACAAACCACCTCGACATCGATAGCCGCGAGGCGCTTGTTCACGCGCTGATGGAATACGATGGCGCCGTCATCCTCATCAGCCACGATCGCCATCTCGTAGAAGCCACAGCGGACCGGCTGTGGCTGGTCAAGGATGGCACCGTAAAATCCTACGACGGCGATATGGAAGGCTATCGTGCAGAGCTTCTGGCCGATCGTGCAAGCAAACGCACCAGAGCACAGGAAGCGCGCGACACCACGCAGGACGCAACAAGCCGCGCCGACGTCCGCCGAGCTGCAGCAGATCGTCGTGCTCAGCTTGCACCCCTACGCAAAGCAATGGCTGACGCAGAAAAACTTGTGGATAACTTGAGCGCGAAGATTGCGGCCTGTGACGCAGTGCTCGCGGACCTAGAGATCTACACCCGCGACCCTCAGAAAGCGCAGCGTACGGGTTTGGAACGAGGGCAACTTGCTAAGCAACTGGCAGACGCCGAAGAAACGTGGCTGATTGCGAGCGAGGCTTATGACGCGGCCGACACTATCGGCACGACGTAATCGTTAGGTGAAGGATAAAATTGCCTACGTTTAGAAAAAACTGCCTCTCGAAATAGGTAGGTGATTCGCAACTGGTCTTTAGTTAATGACAATACGCCAGGAGCTGGCGAGGCCGCGGTTGCGGGGTTGCCGCGCTAGACGGTGAGGGCCTTCTGGTTTGCCTCGTCAGCTCCTTACGCATGCCTCTTTTAGCACCCCGGTTAAATCGGGGTTCAATTGAGGGAAGGCGCGTGCGGTATCAGCCGACTGGCACGGTCGCCTGCACGCGCCATCAAATAGCCGCAACTCCTGACATCCGTGTGACGGCAGATAATTCGTCAGATCAAAAGACCGAGCGCCAATTGCACCGGCTTGAATGATCGCCGATGCAAAGCGCAAACCCCCAGCTTATCGAGCGCAGTAATGTGCTCGGGCGTCCCATAGCCTTTATGGCGTTCGAAACCGTAACCCGGGTACTCGCGTGCCAGCGCCATCATCATGCGGTCGCGCGTGACTTTAGCCACGATCGACGCCGCAGCGATCGACACGCACTTCGCATCCCCCTTGACGATCGTGCGCGTTTCCATTGCAAGCCGTGGCGCGCGATTGCCGTCCACGAGAACCAGGCGCGGCGCCTTCTCGATCTGAGCAACAGCCTGTTTCATCGCCCATAAAGTGGCATTGAGAATGTTGTCACGATCAATGCGCGCAACATCCGCAACACCGACGCCAACCTGAGCGCACTTCATGATCCGGTTATAGAGAAAGGCGCGCGCGTCCTCATCAAGCGCCTTGCTGTCGTCGAGGTTGGCAGGAATGCGATCCGGATTAAGGACGACGGCAGCGGCTACGACCGGCCCGGCCCACGGCCCGCGGCCAGCCTCGTCTACGCCCGCAATCGTGCCGCCGCCAAGTTGCAGCTCGGCGGCTTCCAGTTCAAACGTTGGTTTGAAGCGCGAATCAGCGATCCTCATGCCGCAACAATCGGAGCAGCCGATTGCGCTGTCAAAACAGACCGAGCTGTTGTCCCCGGGTAAACGGACGCGCGAATAGATCAGTACGCAATTGAAGTCTTTCATTTTCAAGACCAAGCCGCTTGCGGGCCAGTCGGAAACGCATAGCGATCTGGTTGGCGTAGGCACCCGATCCGCGTTGGCGATGGCCGAACGCCGAGATGTAATCCTCTCCTCCATGCATGGCACGCAGAAGCCCTAGAATACGTTCCGCGCGATCTGGAAAGGCTTCGGCCAGCCACTCGCGAAACAACTCCTTGATCTCCAGCGGCAGGCGCAGCATCACGTAGCCTGCCTCGCGCGCACCCGCGTCGCGCGCAGCTTCCAGCACCCGTTCGATCTCATGATCGTTTAGAGCGGGCACGATGGGCGCCATCATAACAGCGACGGGTATCCCGGCCTCAGCAAGCTGGCGGACTGCATCGAGGCGGCGCGCAGGGGTCGCGGCGCGCGGCTCCATTGTTCGCGCAACACTACGGTCAAGCGTTGTGATCGAGATCGCGACCTTCGCAAGTCCTTGGGCGGCCATTGGCGCCAGAATGTCGATGTCGCGCGTAACAAGGGCAGATTTCGTGACTATGCCGACAGGATGACGAGTCTTGGCGAGCACCTCCAATAAGCCACGCGTAATCCGTCGTTCGCGCTCGATGGGCTGATAGGGGTCTGTGTTGGCGCCAAGCGCAATGGTCTGGGGCTGATAGCGCGGGCTCGAAAGCTCTCTTTCAAGTAACGCGGCGGCGTTCGATTTCGCATAAAGCTTGGTCTCGAAATCAAGCCCTGCGGAGTGTCCGAGATAGCAATGCGTGGGCCGCGCATAGCAGTAGATGCAGCCGTGCTCGCAACCCCTGTAGGGATTTATGGAACGATCGAAGGAAATGTCTGGACTATCGTTGCGCGCGATGATGGAGCGAGCTGAATCCTCCATCACTTGCGTCTTGAACGCGTCGAGCCCTGCCAGGCTTTCCCAGCCGTCATCGAAGGCTTGTGTCTGCTCGGCCTCGAAACGTCCGGTGTGATTTGAGCGTGCGCCCCTTCCCCGCCGACGTTCCTCGTCAACTGGTGTTTGCAGCCGCATTCCGGCGATCTGCTTGGTCGCGTTTGAATCGTCGGCGTCCTGGGTCATCGCCGACTGAAATAGCACATCCATGCGAACAAATAAAGAACATTGGCACATTTGTCCGACTGTCGAGGACGCGCAATCCGCCGCCTTGTGAGCGGCGGCCTAAGCTGGCAAAGAAAGACAATGGTTTCTGTCATCATCCCCACCTTGAACGCGGCGACGACGCTGCCGAACACCCTTTCAGCGCTCGTTCCGGCTGCGGTGGAAGGCTTCGTGCGCGAGGTCATCGTCTGCGACGGCGGCTCCACCGACGCGACGGCTAAGATTGCTGATGCCGCGGGGGTCGAATTTTTCACAGCACCGCGTGGGCGCGGGTCACAGCTCAAGACGGGTGCGGCGCACGCCAAGTATCCATGGTTGCTGTTCCTGCATGCCGACACGATCCTTGAAGATGGCTGGATGCGCGACGCCAGCACTTTCATGCGCGAGGTTAGCGAGGGTACACGGGCGCCTTCGGCGGCGGCATTCCGCTTCAAGCTCGACGATAACGGTATCAAACCGCGGCTTCTGGAGGCCCTGGTTTCCGCGCGCTGTCATCTCCTCAGCTTGCCCTATGGCGATCAGGGGCTTTTGATGCCGCGCACGCTCTACAATGAAATCGGTGGCTTTCGCGACCAGCCGATCATGGAGGATGTCGACTTCGTCCGCCGCCTTGGTCGGCAACGTATTGCATTCCTGGAAACCCCGGCTTTGACCTCGGCGGTACGCTACAAGCGCGATGGCTATCTGCGCCGCACGCTGCGCAACCAATCGTGTCTGCTGGCCTATAGCATCGGTATCCCTGCTGAACGCATCGCCGAGCGCTACGTCAGCCCGCGCGAAAGCGAGAGCTTAACGTGAGCAAAGGCGCGGGCGGACCATGTTTCGCGCCGCGCCTTTTGGTGATGGTCAAGGAACCGGTGCTAGGGCGGGTCAAAACCCGACTGGCGCGCGATGTTGGCACCGCCGCCGCAACGCGCTTCTTCCGAACCAATCTCACGGTTACGCTGCAAAGGATCGCGCACGATAGGCGCTGGCAGACCATTCTGGCGGTCGCACCGAATCGTGCCGCGACCAGCGCAATGTTTCCTGCGGACCTGCCGCGCATGAGGCAAGGATCTGGCGATCTCGGCACACGCATGGCGCGAATGGCAAAGCAGGCGCTACCAGGACCGATTGTGATCGTAGGAGGAGACATACCGGGCATCCGCGTCCACGACATCGCATCGGCGTTTGCGTCCCTTCGCGGGGCTGATGCCGTCTTCGGACCGGCCGGGGATGGCGGTTATTGGCTTGTCGGCCTTTCGCACAGGGCTCGCCACATCGGCGTGTTCAACAACGTCCGCTGGTCGAGCGCATTTGCACTTTCGGACACACGCGCAAACCTCGCCGGCTTCAAGGTGGCCGAGGTCGCGCTCAAACACGACGTGGATGACGGTGCAGACCTGGCTGGCTTGATCGATATTTCGGGCAGGCTCATCTGCTAGCCCGACCGCGCCGCTTGTCGGATATGGTGCGGACGGTGGGACTCGAACCCACACGCTCTTTCGAACTCAGGATTTTAAGTCCTGTGTGTCTACCGATTCCACCACGTCCGCAGTCCGTGAAAAGATCCGCGCCCTTATGGCGGCTATTGCCGCGCGATGCAAACCCAGAAGCAGAAATTCGTTATCCCGGCGGTCGCGCGATGCAAAATCGGGCCAGCATCGCCTAGACGCCCGCTCAGGTGCGATCGCCAGCGGTCTGTTCGGGTGGAAACCCTTTCATCGTCGCTCGGGCTTTTCGCATCAACGACAGAAGTTCGTCCGGGCTGTCGATATTGATCGAATGGGGATAGTTGGGATCGCCCGCGCCCTTCAATTGCGATTGCACGTTACCTTGCGAGTCGAGGAACAACGTGCGCGGCACGTAGGTGCCATCCGGCGAAAATGCGCCATTGGACGACTTGTCCGCGTCGGCGTCGATAAGGATCATCACGAAATCCTTGGACGCCTCGACGATCTGCTTGTCGTAAAAGACGGATCGGAATTTCTTGCACGATGGACACCACGGCGCATGAAAGACCATGATCACCGGCCGCCCGGTTTTCGAGGACTCGTAGATGCCTGAACGAATGTCGCGCCAATTGATCTCCGCCCCGTTCCAAACGTCGGCCATCGTTGGCGTGCGCGCGTATGCCGTTAAATGAGCCCCAACCATCACCGCAAAAGAAAGCGCTAAAGTGATCAAACGGGTCATGAGAGGTTTGGCCTCTTAAAGATGCGAAGATGATTCGTGTCCAAGTCAGCCGGGGAAGATTTCCAGCATTCCGTACAGTACGCAACAAGGCCAAGGCGGATCAATGGCGCCGTTAGCGGTGTGCGTTAACAATCGGCAAGGATTAAGCCTCAGAAGCGACCCGTTGCGCCTCATAGCACGCGAGATTAGTTGCAGCGACGCTGAGAAGCGGGGTTTTGAGACCGGCAGCCTCACCCCGCGCAAGCATATCGCCAATGATAAGATCGGCTTCGATCCGCGCGTTCTTCTGCATGTCGCGCAACATCGACGCCACCACTTTCGAGCTCGGATCGGTAAGCAGAGAGGCTATGTTGGCCATATGATCCGCGGAAGGCTCATGTCCATTCGCCTGCGCAACGGACCGGCACTCCTCGATCAAGGCCAGCATCAAGCCACGTCCATGAGGCGTTGCCGAAATCTCGCCGACGCTGGCGCGGAAAAGGCAGGTCAACCCGGCGAGACTCGCCAGCAGCACCCACTTGTCCCACATGGCCTGCATCATGTCCTCACGCATTTTCGGTTCGAAGTTTGCGGCTGAAAACACATCGAGGATCTTTCGACATTGCGGAAGCTGTGACGGCATTCGTGGACCAAACGTCAGCAGGTGTAGCTGGTTGAGATGGCGGATTTCGCCATTCTCGCCAAGCGTCACGCTCAGGTGGCAGCTTCCACCAAGCACATGCTCTGCACCGAACGCTGCGTCGAGCGTGTCGAGATGCTTGATACCGTTGAGAAGCGGTAAGACAAGAGTGGATGACCCCACCGCAGGACGGATTGCGTCAATCGCGGAGTCGAGATCGTAAGCCTTGCAGGACACGACAATGACGTCATGAGCCGCTGTCAGTTGATCTGAGAGCACGGTCTTGACCCGCGTCTGATCATTGCCGAACGGACTTTCGATCACGAGACCATGGTCAGCGAGCTGTTGTGCGCGTTTTTCCCGAACAAGAAACTTCACGTCGGCTCCCGCTGCGGCCAATCGCCCGCCGAAATAACCACCCGTTGCGCCCGCGCCCAATATTAAGATCTTCATGATTTTCCCGATCTCCGATTTCGCGACAAGAGATGGGGAAAATGTTCCTCTCATCTCATAACGCTCGATCACATAAGCGTATCCGCTCGTCACGTCCAACCGAAGCAATCGTGATTGGTATGTGCGCGCGGCGAAGCCCACATTTCACGTAGCGGTGAGCGGACATCCCACTCATCCCAATCGCGCATCGCCTCTTAGCTAGACGCGCGAAACTTTGACTTTAGACAATTCTCTGAAGGGAGATTTCGTATGATCCGTGCTTTCACGATTGCTCTACTTACCTTTGGCGTTGCGGGCTCTGCACTTGCCGCCGAAAACACAGCCAACGGCGTAACTTCATCCCACTCCGGGGAACTCAAGGCGCTCTACGAAGCCAAGCAGGCCCATAACATTCTCGCCCACCAGGGTTACGTCGCGATTTCGGATCTGGAACGTGACGTCGATGGTCGCTGGGTCGGCACCGCGGTGAAGAATGGCAAAACCATTGTTGTCGGCGTTGCCCTGCCGCATCCGCAAACGTCCCAGATCGAGCACTAAGCCAACGGCCTCGTCGATCCTTCGCAACCTGAGCAATCGCGCCCCTCTATCGCCTTGGAGAGGGGCGCAATTGCGTGGCCGCCTGGCGCCAAGTTAAGAACCTGGCGTCTACTCAGGAATGAGCTCTCCCGAACCACCGAATTCCGCAGGGAAGTCTGCCATCTTGGGTAGACCGTCCTTCATCGGCAAAACGGTTTCCGCATAGCAGACGTGGATGTGGGGTTCGAATTTCAGATCTGGAATTGTGGCTGCGTACACATCAACCAATCCAAGTGGTGGATGGTTGGACATCACATGCCCCCCGCACTTCTTGCAGTACTGGCGCTGGCTCACCGGCGTCTTTTCAAACAGGCCGAGACTCTCGGCGCCTTGAGTGACCTTGACGTTTTCCGGCTTCCAAAGCGTGAACGCATTGACCGGAGCCGCCGACCATGAGCGGCAGGATGCGCAGTGGCAGTAACCCATGCCCTCCGGCGCACCCGACGCCTCGATCTTCACCGCGCCGCAAAAGCACTCGCCCTTGTATGTTGTCATGGCGTTTCCCTGTCATGTGATTATCGGCGCGACGTTATGCGAACGCGCGCGGCCGGACCAGCCATCCGAACGGAGAGCTGACCTCACATTTTCGCGGGGTACATTACAGGAGGGTTACGTGTTGCCCTGCACCGGCCTAGGTCTTCTTTGGTTCGGCCAGCATGACCCGCAAAGACAGCTCGCGTAGCTGCTTTGGCATCACCTCGCTGGGAGCGCCCATGAGCAAGTCGGCCGCCTGCTGGTTCATCGGGAACAATGTGACCTCGCGCAGGTTCTTGGCGCCCACCAGCAGCATGACGATGCGGTCGATGCCAGCCGCCATGCCGCCATGGGGCGGCGCGCCGTACTGGAAGGCGCGATAAAGACCGCCAAAGCGCTCCTCCACATCCTTCTGGGAAAGCCCCGTGTTCTCGAACGCCTTCACCATCGTGTCGGGACGATGATTACGCACCGAGCCGGACGCAATCTCAAAGCCGTTGCAGACGATGTCGTACTGGTTGGCTTTGAGCGCGAGTTTCTCTTCGTCCGTCTTGGCCGCCTCAAGAGCTTCGAGACCACCCTGAGGCATCGAGAACGGATTGTGCGAGAAGTCGATCTTCTTGTCGTCCTCGTTCCACTCGTAGAACGGGAAGTCGACAATCCATGCGATCGCAAAGGCGTTCTCGTCGATAAGCTTCAGCTCATGGCCGACACGGTCGCGAGCGGCGCCTGCGAATTTGTAGAACTTCGCCGGGTCACCTGCCGCGAAAAACACCGCGTCTCCGGTCTTCAAAGCAAGTTGCTTCTGGACTGCTTCCGCGCGCTCAGCGCCGATGTTCTTGGCGATTGGCCCAGCGCCCGCAGCGCCTTCTTCCTCGCGCCAGAATATGTAGCCAAGGCCCGGCTGGCCTTCGCCTTGAGCCCACGAATTCATGCGGTCGCAGAATGCTCGGCTGCCGCCGCCGGGCGCGGGGATCGCCCACACGCGCACCTTTGGATCTTTCGCAATCATGTTGGCGAAGACCTTGAAGCCCGATCCAGCGAAGTGCTCGGTCACGTCGGACATCACGATGGGGTTGCGCAGATCGGGCTTGTCGGAACCGTACTTCGCGATGGCCTCATCATAGGGAATGCGGGGCCAGCCCATGGTTACGGTCTTGCCTTCGGCGAACTCCTCAAAGACGCCGGTCAATACCGGCTCCATGGCCTGGAAGATATCCTCCTGCTCAACGAAACTCATCTCGACGTCGAGCTGATAGAACTCGCCGGGCAGCCGGTCGGCGCGCGGGTCCTCGTCGCGGAAACAGGGCGCGATCTGGAAATAGCGGTCAAAGCCCGACACCATCAGAAGCTGCTTGTACTGCTGCGGCGCTTGGGGAAGCGCATAGAACTTGCCCGGGTGAATGCGCGAGGGCACCAGGAAGTCTCGCGCGCCTTCCGGCGACGACGCGGTGAGGATGGGGGTCGAGAACTCAAAGAAACCCGCCTCGTTCATGCGCCGGCGCATGGATGCGATGACAGCAAGCCGCTTCATGATGTTGGCGTGCAGCGTTTCGCGGCGCAGATCGAGGAAGCGATACTGCAGCCGCAGATCCTCCGGGTAATCAGGCTCACCGAACACGGGAACGGGCAGCTCTTTTGCCTGCGAGAGCACCTCGATCTCGGTCGCGTAGACTTCGATCTGGCCCGTAGGCAGATCCTCGTTGGTCGTGCCGTCCGGGCGGTCGCGAACGGTCCCGTCAACGCGGATCACCCACTCGGAGCGCACCAACTCGGCGGCCTTGAAGGCCTTGCTGTCGGGATCTGCCACCACCTGGGTGATCCCGTAGTGATCGCGCACGTCTATAAACAGCACACCGCCGTGATCGCGCACGCGATGAACCCAGCCGGAGAGGCGGGCAGTCTTGCCGTTGTCGGATTGCCTCAACGCGCCACAGGTGTGCGAGCGATATCGGTGCAGCTTGGCCTCGGCCATAGGGCCCTCGTGTCGTACCAAAGGTTTCGTGGGAATCGAGGCGGAAAAGCGCATGTAGCGCGCCGAAAGTCAAGGCGGGGCACCCATTCCCCCGACCCGCCAGGATAGCCTGTCAGATCAAAGGAATTCGGGCCACTCAGAGCCGCATGGACGCGTCTTATGACTTGCCGCGCCGATGTTCTTCCAACCTGGGCATGATTTCTACCAAGTTGCAGGGCCGATGCCTCAGATCGAGCTGGAAGACCAGGATGCCGTCCCAGGCATCCCGGCACGCCCCCGGAGACCCCGGCAGGCAAAAGATGTAGGTGCCATGCGCCACTCCAGCGCAGGCGCGCGACTGCATCGTGGATGTCGCAACCTTGGCATAGGACAGCATGTGAAAAAGGATCGCGAAGCCTTCGATGTCTTTCTCAAACAGCGGCTTTACAGCCTCCGGCGTAACGTCATGCCCGGTAAAGCCGGTTCCGCCCGTGGTGATGACACAATCGACACCCGGATCGGCAATCCAGCCTTCGACCTTGGCACGAATGGCGGCAACGTCATCCTTGATGAGGGCGCGGTCCGCAAGCACATGCCCTGCCCCTTGCAGACGCTCTACCAGGAGGTCGCCTGACTTGTCTTCTCCGAGGCTTCGGGTGTCGGACATCGTGAGCACAGCGATGCGGACTGGAACGAAGGGGCGAGTCTCGTCGATGCCTGCCATGGCGAACCTTTGGAGAGATGTGAAAATAAGAATGCGCCGGCATCTTTGAATGCCGGCGCACCTCATGTCCAGTCTTGCCCTTGCGCGGCGCCCTCAGGCAGCCTGCTGACCGGCCGCGTCAATGCGATGGGTGCGAACGTTGACGGGCACGCACACATCGGCCCGCACGTCGCCCTGGCCCATCTGACGGGGATCGTCGAGATAGATCGTGACCAGCGGACGGCGCTCATCCATGTTCAGGCCTGACGGCGCCTCGAAAGCGTCGTGGATGCCGTGGAGTGTCATATGTAGATCGTCATGGCTGCCGACGTTGCGACTGCGCAGATAGGATCCGCCGGGCAACGTCTGCACGCCGAGCTCACGCATCGCACGCTCTTCGAACAGCGGATCGAGATCGACGCACGCGTCGTAGCGGCACTTGTCGACCCCAACAACCTTTGCGCTATCGCGCAGGAGGCCGAAACCGCGAGAAATCGGCGTATGGAGGCCATTTTTTGCCAGCCATCCGAGCATCATGTCCCATGCAGCAGGAATGGTCTCTTCATAAGGACCAACCTGACGAACATAAGCAAGACGCCAAGGGCGCAAATATACGAGGCCACTTTTCATGGGTGCAATACCTTCTCGAACTCCAGCCGATCCGCTACCGGACCGTCCGCACTGTTGTTGAGTTGACGATAGCCGCCCCAAGCGTCCAGCCGCTTAAGTCAACGGTTAAAATCCAAAACACCGGCCGAGAAATTGAACGGGCGGCTGGCAAAAACCGCGCATGGTTGAGAAGGCGCTAAACATGATCCGTCAGTTTGGCCCTGAGCGCTAACAAATCTGACCATGCTAGCTGTTTCGCCGCTGGCGTGCGCAGCAGGTACGCGGGATGTAGCGTTGCGACAGCGGGCACGAAGCGCTCGCCTATCTTGATCTGCCGCCACTTGCCGCGAAGCCGCATGATGCCTTCAGCAACGGAGAAAACCTCTTTGGCCGCCGCCCCTCCGAGCACAACGATAAAATCGGGGGCAACTAGTTCCATCTGACGTTCGAGAAACGGCCGACACGCAATCGCCTCTTGGGGTGTCGGCGTGCGATTGCCGGGAGGACGCCAATAGACAATGTTGGTGATGTGAACCTGGCTCTCGTCGAGGCCAATGGCTGCCAGCATCTTGTCGAGCAGCTGGCCAGCGCGCCCGACGAAGGGCTTGCCAGCCAAGTCCTCGTCTCGGCCAGGCGCTTCGCCGATCAGCATCAGCCGTGCCTGTGGCGCACCCCGAAAGAAGCAGAGATTGGTCGCCGTGGCCTTGAGGCCGCAGCCGTCAAAGTCGCGCAGCGCCTTTTCGAGTTCATCCAGCGATGAAGCCTGCCGGGCGACTGTCCGCGCTTCGGTCTCAGCCGCGCTCGGCGCCAGCGGCGTTACAGGCCGAGTTTCGAACCGAGGGGGAGCCGCGGCGGGCCATGGCGGAGAAAGCACCGGAGATGGACCGGCTGCGCGAGCAGGCCCACCACTTGGTCCAGCGCCCGGCGCCCCCAAAGGAGTAGGCATCGAGCCCGTTGAAACGCCGTGCGGCGGCCAGCTTTGCCGATCAGCCGTGCTGTCAGCCTCACCATGTGCCGGACGATCTGGCCAATCGAACGCCGCGCTCGGCGCGGCCGGCCCGCGCGCCAACCAGTCTAGCGGCGTCTCACCCACCACGCTATCGGCACCCATCGACCGTTGCCAGTCGATCAGTCCGAGGATCTCCTCCATGGTCAGTTCACGCGTCATGCCCCGAACCGTAACGGAGCTGGCCCGCCTTTGCACGTCTTGCGTGGATCCATCCCCGTCTTGGCTCTATCGTCCATGCGGGGTTATGGCGGCTTGACGCATGGGGGTAGGGGACCTAATCGAAAAAGCCGAAAAAAGCGAAAGGGACAGATCGATAATGGCAACGACTGGCGCCGGCCTGCCGCCGCGGGAGGCAATGGAGTTCGACTGTGTGATCGTCGGCGCGGGCCCTTCCGGCCTTGCAGCTGCCATCCGGTTGAAACAGCTTGCCAACGCAGCGGGGAAGGAAATCTCCGTCGTCGTGCTCGAAAAGGGGTCAGAAGTCGGTGCCCACATTCTATCCGGCGCGGTCATCGATCCTGTCGGCCTCAATCTCCTCATTCCAGACTGGAAGGAGAAGGGCGCTCCCGTCGATACGCCGGTGACGGAGGACCGTTTCCTGGTGCTTGGTCCCGCAGGCGAGATGACTCTTCCGAACTGGCCGATGCCGCCCCTCATGAAGAACCACGGCAACTACATCGTCAGCCTTGGCGCACTGTGCAAATGGCTTGGCGAACAGGCCGCCGAACTTGGGGTAGAGGTTTATCCCGGCTTTGCTGCAGTCGAAGTCCTCTACGACGACAAGGGCGCGGTCGTGGGCGTCGCGACCGGCGACATGGGCGTCGGCCGGGACGGTGAGCCCAAAGACTCTTTCGTCCGCGGCATGGAGCTGCGTGGCAAGTACACACTGATCGGCGAAGGCACGCGCGGCTCTCTAACGAAACAATTGATCCGCAAATTCAAACTCGATGAAGGCCATCAGCCGCAAAAGTACGGCATCGGCATCAAAGAGCTTTGGCAGGTCGATCCGGAAATGCATCGGCCCGGCCTCGTCCAGCACTCGTTCGGCTGGCCTCTCGACTGGCGCACGGGCGGCGGTTCGTTCCTTTATCACTACGGCGACAATCTCGTTGCGGTGGGCTTTGTGGTGCATCTCAATTATCCAAACCCCTATCTGTCGCCCTATGAGGAGTTCCAACGCTTCAAGACCCATCCGTCCATCCGCCCGGTCTTCGAGGGCGGCAAGCGCATCGGGTATGGCGCCCGCGCGATTAGCGAAGGCGGTTGGCAATCGATGCCGGATCTGGTGTTCCCCGGCGGCGCCCTGATGGGCTGCGCAGCAGGCATGGTCAACGTGCCCCGCATCAAGGGCTCCCATAACGCGATCCTGTCAGGCATCGCCGCGGCGGAAGCAACGTTCGCTGCTATCGAGGAAGGCCGCGCGCACGACAAACTCGCCGCATATGAAACGGCCGTGCGAAGCGGTGAGATCGCCGCCGACCTGAAGCGCGTTCGCAATGTGAAGCCCTACTGGTCGAAGCTCGGGACGTGGCTCGGCATTGCCATCGGAGGCGCCGATATGTGGCTCAACACGCTGATCCCCGGCGGTTTGGGCTATACCCTGAAGCACGGCAAGACCGACGCGGCGGCAACCGGAAAGGCCAAGCGCTTCAAGCCCATCGCGTACCCCAAGCCCGACGGCAAGCTGACCTTCGACAGGCTGACGAACGTCTCGTTCTCAGCGACCAATCACGAAGAAGATCAGCCAGTTCATCTGAAGCTTGCCGATCCGACCATTCCGGTCATGGAAAATCTTCCAGACTACGCCGAGCCCGCGCAGCGCTATTGTCCGGCAGCAGTTTACGAAATCGTCGTCGATGACAAGGGAAGTCCGCGTTTTCAAATCAACGCGCAAAACTGCGTGCATTGCAAAACGTGTGACATCAAGGATCCCGCCCAAAACATCACTTGGACATGCCCGGAGGGCGGCGGCGGTCCCAATTATTCTGGAATGTAGAAAAAGCCGTTCTCACCTTGTGCCCTGCGCGCATTGAGCGCGCGGGGCGGTTCAATTCGCGCACTGCACAGGCCGTCGCATCTTGACGAAACTAACCAGGCATTCAGGCGCAGCTGCGAGCGCGACGAAACGCGCAAGGCCTGTGCGATTAAAGTGCCACAGCGCTGCCCCTAAAGCGCCCCAAATGAGGCGCAGCTGCGGGCCAAGCGAAATCATGCACAACTATTTCTGCCCGGCTTCGAATTTTGTTGCTGGTTTTTAATGCGAGGCGGGTCGCCAAACCTCCCGCGGTGTTGCTACACTTACTCTCCGTCGATCCAGGCCGTGCCCTGGAGCTATCAAGGAATTTACTCATGCGCCTGCGCCTCGGACGCGTTTTCGTGATCGGACTGGGCGTTTCTGCCCTTGCAGCAATGGTCACGCAGGCGCCAGCCCGCTCACCTCAAGAGGGCTTTGAAACTCACTCCCTCGTCGGCAGCTATTTGGCGGGACGCTTTGCCAAGGGGCAGCAAGAGATCGGCAACGCCGCCGATTTCTATTCGCGCGCGCTTGAGCAGGATCCCAAGAACGACGTGCTGCTTGAACAGGCCTTCCAGATGGAGGTCATGGCTGGAAATTGGGACGCAGCCCTCCCGCTCGCCGAGCAACTCGCTGCGACGCAACCGGCCCATCGGATGTCGCGCTTTCTGCTAGGCGTTCACGCCTTTAAGCAGGGTGACTATGCCAAGGCGGACGAGCAGTTCAAAGCGGCCGCTGAAAACCCCATTGGAGAGCTGACCAGCGCAATTGCTCGCGGCTGGACCCAGCTCGCAGCTGGCGACAAGAAGGGTGCGCTTGAAGCCGTCAACCTGCAAAAGCAGCCCGAATGGGCGCAGTTTTATCTGCGCTATCATCGTGGCCTGATGGCCGACATCATTGGTGAGAAGGACGTCGCGAGCACTTCGTTTCAACGGATGTTCAAGCAGGACAGTCGCACGTTGCGCACCGCGCTCGCATACTCGCGCCACGCCGCCCATTATGGTGATTACAAGCTGGCGAATACCATCCTGAACGATCAGTTCGAGAAGTCGCAAGGTGAGCCTCATCCGCTCGCCAAGGATCTGCGCGACCAGATCAAGAAGAAGACGAAGACTGCTTTCCTGATCAACAGCGCGCCGGAAGGTCTGGCTGAGGTCTTCTATGGCCTGGGCGAGGCGCTGACCGGAGAAGGTGGCGTAAGCCTCGGAACGATCTACCTTCAGCTAGCCCTCTATGCGAAGCCGGATCATGCGTTTGCGCTTGCCGCTCTCGCCAGCGCGCAAGAGCAGGCACAGCGCTACGATGAAGCCATCGCCACCTACGACAAAATTCCGAAGGGCTCTCCCCTTCAGACGGCTATCGACATCCGCAAGGCATTCAATCTGAACTCGCTCGACCAAGCCGATGAGGCTAAGGCGATACTCGACCGTCTGGCAAAGGAGAACCCGCGCGATATCCGCCCGCTGGAAGCCCTCGGCAACATCATGCGGTCGCGCAAGCGCTACAACGAGGCGATCGAATACTTCAGCCGTGCTATCAAGCTGATTGGAAAGCCGGACAATCGCGATTGGACGTACTTCTACGCGCGCGGCACTTCTTACGAGCGGGTCAAGGACTGGCCGGCGGCCGAGGCGGATTTGAAGCGCGCCTTGGCGCTCGCGCCTGATCAGGCCTTGATCCTCAACTATCTGGGATACTCCTGGGTCGACCAGGGCCGAAACCTCAAGGAAGGCATGAAGCTGATCGAGAAGGCCGTCGCCTTGAAGCCTGACGACGGCTACATTGTCGATAGTCTTGGCTGGGCCCACTACAAGCGCGGCAACTACAAGGAAGCCGTGCGCTATCTGGAACGCGCCGTCGAGATCAAGCCGGAAGATCCCACCTTGAACGACCATCTCGGCGACGCTTTTTGGCAGGTTGGACGCTTCCAGGAAGCGCGCTTCCAGTGGAGCCAAGCTCTGACGCTCAATCCGGAGCCCGAAGACGTGGAGGCAATCAAGGGCAAGTTAGAGAATGGTCTGCCGACCAAGGCCGAAGCGAAGCGTTCTGAGAAGAGTAATCAGGCCCAGCGTACCGATACGGCGCGTCGCCGGACGGAAAATAAGGCCGTCCCTCAAAAACGCGCCGTGGAGTAGACCTTGAAACGCACCATGCGGAAATTCGACGGGCGCCATTGGCGCCCGTTTTCGCATCAAGACGCCAAACTCGACTGTCAGATCGCACCATGGCTTTGATCCGCGAATTCGCGCCCGCCAAGATCAATCTGACGCTCGAGGTCCTGGGCAAGCGCCCCGATGGCTATCACGAGATTGTAAGCCTCATTGCGTTTGCCGCCGACGTTGGCGACGTCGTAACGCTCGATACCGGAAAGCCCATGGCCGTTTCACTTTCAGGTCCCTTCGCCGCATCGATTGCGGGCGCCAACCTCGTCGAAACGACGCTGCGCCTCATCGAAGCTCATGCGCCTCACCTGCGACTGGGAGCTATCCACCTTGAAAAGAACCTGCCGGTCGCTGCCGGTATCGGCGGAGGTTCGGCAGACGCTGCCGCCGTCATGCGCGCCGTACGCAAAGCTAACCTGTCAAACGAGAGCGCAGCCCAGTTGGATTGGCCGGCGATCGGATTGAAGCTAGGGGCTGACGTGCCTGTCTGCCTACATTCGCATCTTTCCTGGGTGACAGGTGTCGGCGAGACCGTAGTGCCAGCTCAGACCACCCATGATGGGCTCCCCACCGTCATCGCCAATCCGCTGGTGCCTGTTCCGCTAGACAAGACGGCGCAGGTATTTCGTGCGCTCGGTGCAGCACCACTCTCGGGTACGCATACTCGGTCTGGTGGACCTTCCGCAATCATGAACATGGTTGAGTTGGCCCGCGGAGGATCCAACATGCTCGAAGCAGCGGCACGCAAGGTCGTGCCCGCCGTGGACGAGGTGCTTGCGGCATTGTCGTCGTGTGATGGCAATCTGCTGACGCGCATGTCGGGCGCGGGGCCAACTTGCTTTGCCGTGTTCGGGACGCAAGAAGCGGCCCGCCAGGCGGCCAATGCTCTCGCTCAATCTCATCCGCAATGGTGGGTGCGGGCAACGACGCTGAATTGATACAACTAGACGGCTCAGTGACTGCGATTCACGCAGAACGAGATGACCCTTTGCAAAGCGTCCTTCTCGCGGCTGTCGGGGAAAATCGCCAAGGCGTCGCGCGCGATTGCACCGTAAGAGCGGGCACGCTCCATAGTCGCCTCGATAGCCTTGTGCCGCTTCATGAGCGCGATGGCATGTTCCAAATCGCCATCTTTGATCTCGCCCGCAACAATTGTCCGATTCCAAAATTCGCGTTCTTCGTTTGAACCGCGGCGGAACGACAGAATAACCGGCAGTGTGATCTTGCCCTCGCGGAAATCGTCTCCCGTGGACTTGCCAAGCCGAACGCTGTCGCCGGCATAGTCGAGTGCGTCGTCAACGAGCTGGAAGGCAAGGCCGAGATTTTTGCCATAGGATTTGAGCGCACTTTGCTCATCAACAGGACGCTTCGCAAGCGCGGGCGAGACCTCGGCGGCGGCAGAGAATAGCGCGGCGGTCTTAGCGTTGATGATGGCCAGATACTCGTCCTCGGTCGTCGCCGTGTTCTTGGCAGCGGCAAGTTGCATAACCTCGCCTTCGGCAATCGTTGCGGCCGCGTTCGACATGATCTTGAGCACCGGCAGCGAACCGACCTCCACCAACATGCGGAACGCCTGCCCAAGGAGAAAGTCGCCCACCAGAACGCTTGCTTGATTGCCCCAGATCATGCGCGCCGTCTTGCGCCCGCGCCGCGTCGCACTTTCGTCCACCACGTCGTCATGCAGAAGCGTGGCGGTGTGCATGAACTCAACCGCCGACGCCACGCGAATATGGCCCGCTCCGCCATAGCGAACCAATTTGGCAGAGGCGATGGTCAGCATCGGACGGAGCCGCTTGCCGCCGGAATCAATGAGATGATGGGCGAGCTCCGGAATCATCTCGACATCCGAGACAGCTTTGTCGAGGATAATGCGATTGATCGCCTGCATATCCTCGGCAACGATGTCGAGGAGAGGCTGAAGATCCGCGCTCTCGCGCGCTTCCTCCATTGATATGACGCGGCCCAACGGCAAGTCCCCAAAAGTTCTCCGCACTATAACGTGTAACGGATATACTGGCTCCCGCTGCCGTTGAACAGTCCGGTAGTGTGGCGCAAGCGCGCGGCGCGGTCCGAACCTAAGAGACGCCCAACCTTATGCGAGAGCTTGTCAGAACTAACGACCAAGTCTTGTTAAGCTTTGTCCGAGCGCTGCTGGACGAGGCCGGGATTGCCTATGACGTTTTTGACCAGCATACGAGTAACGCTCTGTTCTGGCTGCATACAATCCAGGCCCGCCTTGTGGTGGACACGGATCAGTATGAGCGGGCCGTTTCCTTAATGACGAACGCGGGGCTCGATGCCCATATCTTTGAGCCCGACTGACGTGCAGCAGACTTCATTTCCCGTAACGCAAGACGTTTTCCTCGGCGGCCAGCTCACGATCCGCCAGCCCAAGCATGGCTACCGGGCCGGCATCGACGCGGTCCTGCTGGCGGCGGCAGTTCGCGCCGCGCCCGACGGGCCGCGCACCTTGCTCGACATTGGTGCCGGCGCAGGAACGGTAGGGTTGTGCGCCGCTGCGCGTCTGGCTGCGCTCAACGTCGTGTTGTTGGAGCGCGAGGACGCATTAGCCAAACTTGCGCAAGAGAACGCCAAAGCGAATGGTCTCGACAGCCGTGTCCGCGCCGTAACCGCGAGCGTCACTGAAACGGCGGCAGCACTCAATGCGATTGGGCTGCCGCGCGAAAGCTTCGATCAATGCGTCGCCAACCCGCCCTTTCACGATGAAGCAGCAGGCACTCCGGCGCAGGACGCCTTAAAGTCGGGCGCGCACGCCATGCCAGCTGGCTCCTTGGAGGATTGGATACGGTTCATGGCGCGCATGGTGCGCCCGTCGGGCCGCGCGACTTTGATCCACAAGGCCGAAGCACTCGACAGCATCCTCGCCGCCATGACTGGGCGCTTTGGCGGCCTCATCGTCTTTCCGATTTTTCCACGTGCGGGTGCAAACGCCATCCGGGTGATCGTTGAAGGTACGAAAGGCTCCCGCGCCCCCCTTCGCGTGCGCCCGGGCATCCTGCTTCATGAGGCGGGCAATGATTTCCTGCCGGAGGCGGACGCCATACTTCGGCGTGGTGAGGCGCTTAGAATAAATTAGGCCCGTCACCGGAACAGCGCAACGCAAACTGCGTCTAAACAGTCGAACCTGATGCTGGACACGCGATCCTTGCGCATCTAATGCGACGGACACAAATAAGACGAACGAAAAATTGGAGCGCCCGCCCGCATGTGGCCGATAAACCGAAAGCCCGTCGTACCCGTCCTTCGCTTCTCAGGCCCCATTGGCATGGCAACGCCTCTGCGCCCTGGACTGTCGATCGCCGTTGTCGCGAGCGCCATCGAGAAGGCGTTTAACCTATCTAAACTTTCGTCGGTTGCCGTCGTGATTAATTCGCCGGGTGGTTCTCCGGTTCAGTCCAATCTCATCTTCAAGCGCATCCGACAACTCGCCGAAGAAAACAAAAAGAAGGTCTATGTCTTCTGTGAGGATGTGGCGGCATCGGGCGGATATTTTCTCGCCATCAGCGGCGATGAAATCTACGCTGACCCTTCTTCCATCGTCGGCTCAATCGGCGTCATCTCGGCGAGCTTCGGCTTTGTCGACGCCATCGCGAAAATCGGCGTCGAACGCCGCGTCTATACGGCCGGAATGTCGAAAAGCACGCTCGATCCCTTCCTGCCTGAAAAGCCTGAGGACGTGGCCCGCTTGCAGGCCATCCAGCGCGATGTCCACGATGTTTTCATCGGGTTGGTCAAGGAGCGGCGGGCGGGCAAACTCAAAGCGCCGGATACCGAACTTTTTTCCGGTGCCTTCTGGTCCGGCCCCAAAGCCGCCGAGCTTGGCCTGATCGATGGCATCTCCGACGTCCGTTCCAAGATGCGAGAACTGCACGGCAGCGATGTCAAACTAAGGGTGGTGGAGCCCACCAAGCCCGGGCTTTTGGGTCGCTTGCGGCGAATGACGCCGAGCGTGCTGGGCGCTGGCGCGGGACTGGACACCTCCTCCGGCGTAAGCCTTGCTTTTGCCGATGATCTGGTGTCGGCTATGGAAACACGCGCGCTATGGTCGCGTTATGGGCTTTGATCCTATAAGGTTGGACGTACGTTGACGCGAGAGACCTACGAGGCCAGCAGTATGCCACCACTGATCGTTCTCGCCATTGCCGGCGCTGGCGTTTATGCCGGCTACAAGCTGTTCGCCAAGCTGATCGAACAGGCGCAGACGCCTGCAAAATCCGACGCCGAGCGTTGGAAGCGCGAGGCCGCGGCGCACGCTAACGAGCCCAAGAACCTGGGCGGCCTGGAATGGGACGAACAGGCTGGCGCCTACCGTCCCAAAAAAGGGGCATAAAGAGCAACGGCTGTCTCAGCGAGCCGTTTTGAACCTCACGAACATTTTGCGATCCGGTCATCTTCACCAGAGCGGTTAATGGCCTGCTCCGCCAGCCACTTCGCGCGAGACCTCGACGAACGGTGGATGGGCTGGAGACCTTGCAAAGGCCCGGTGACAAGGGCCTAGGAAAACGTATATTGCGCGCCGATTGATCCTAAAGCAGAGCACTGAGATTATGCCGACCAAGACGGCCGCCAAGGCCACCGCCAAGACCTCGAAAGTCGATAGCAACAAGACGCCGAACGCGGCTCTTTCTGCGTCGGACGGTTTGCGTCCGCGCGAGTCTTTCCAAGATCTGATCTTGACCCTGCAGAGGTTCTGGGGGGCGCAAGGCTGCGTCGTGTTGCAGCCTTACGATATGGAGGTGGGCGCTGGCACGTTCCACCCGGCCACCACGCTGCGCGCACTCGGCCCCAGGCCGTGGGCAGCCGCCTACGTGCAGCCCTCGCGGCGACCCAAGGACGGGCGTTACGGAGAAAATCCGAACCGCCTGCAGCACTATTACCAGTTTCAGGTCATCATGAAGCCTTCACCGGCAAATATCCAAGACCTGTACCTGCAGAGCCTGGACGCCATCGGCATCGACACATCGGTCAACGACATCCGCTTTGTCGAAGACGATTGGGAGAGCCCGACGCTGGGAGCCTGGGGACTTGGCTGGGAAGTATGGTGCAACGGCATGGAAGTCTCGCAGTTCACCTACTTCCAGCAGGTCGGTGGCTACGACTGCAACCCGGTTTCAGGTGAAATCACCTACGGTCTTGAGCGCCTCGCCACATACGTTCAAGGCGTAGACCGTGTGTTCGATCTGAATTTCAACGGACGCCACGACGCCCGCAAGCTGACCTACGGCGATGTCTTCCTGCAAGCCGAGCAGGAGTATTCGCGCTTCAATTTCGAGCACGCAAACACCGAAATTCTGCTTCAGCATTTCAAGGATGCCGAAGCCGAATGCAGGTCGCTGCTCGATAAGGGAACGGGCGGCGATAAGCACCTACTTGCGCTTCCCGCCTACGACCAGTGCATCAAGGCTTCTCATGTTTTTAACCTGCTCGATGCTCGCGGCGTGATCTCGGTCACAGAGCGGCAGAGCTACATCCTGCGTGTCCGCGAGCTGGCAAAAGCCTGCTGCGGCGCCTGGCTCAACACTGATGGAGGACGCGCATGAACGAGAATACGATTATTGGCTTGCTGATAACATTCGTGCCGCTGTTCGCGGCCGGATACCTCATGCTGAACAAGCAACGCGCGGTATTCCGCATGTTCGTTGCAATGCTGGTCATCGGCCTTGGCTATCTGGGCTTCACCGGCGCACTTGACGACATCGGCTCGCGTGTAACGGGCAAGACGGAAATGGCGGCTGATCCTTCTGCCGCCGAGCCCGTCGCGGCGCCTGTTGCCCAGGATACCACCAGCCCAGACAGCACCGACGAACCGGCCACCACCGATGAGCCGCCAGCCGCGGACGCCCCGGCTGATGACGCGGCCCCGCCTGCAGCCGATGAGCCGCCTGCAACCCCCGAAGACAGCGCACCCGCAACTGAGGATCCGGCTCCTTCGGACAACGGTTCGGCTACGGATGCTCCCTCGGACGAACCTCCGGCTGACGCGACGACGCCCGAAGATCCCGCACCCGCCGACGACGGCGCTAGCGGTGGCGATCAAACAGACGCTCCTGCCGACGCGCCTTCTGACGAGCCCGCGCCAGAGCAGAAATAGCACTGAGTGAAACCTGCTCCCCGCGCTCATGCCTTTACGGGCATTGCGGGGAGCGGGCTTACTGGCTGCACAAGCGACGTCGCCCCGTGGTACGCTATTGCAACCTCATCTCCCGGCGAGCGAGGTGGCAACGTAAATCTCATTTTCCAAGTTTGAATTGGCACTGCACTTATGTCTGAACTCCTGCTCGAACTCTTTTCCGAGGAAATTCCTGCCCGCATGCAGATGCGCGCGGCCGAGGACTTGAAGCGTCTCGTCACCGAAGGGTTGAAGGCACGCGGTCTCGAAGTGGGGCCCGCACGGTGCTTTTCGACTCCGCGCCGCTTGGCGCTGGTGATCGAAAAGGTGCCCGCCAAGTCGCCCGCGATCTTAGAAGAAAAGAAAGGCCCGCGCGTCGGTGCGCCAGAGCAAGCTATCGCGGGCTTCTTGAAATCGGCAGGCTTGGCGAAGATCGAAGAAGCCGAAATCGTCAAAGACGAGAAGAAGGGCGATTACTACGTCGCAAAGATCGAGAAGCCGGGCCGTGACGGCAAGGACATCGTTTCGGAAACAGTGGCGGAAACGCTCAACAAGTTCCCGTGGCCAAAATCCATGCGTTGGGGCTCAGGAACATTCCAATGGGTGCGCCCTCTGCAATCCATCCTGTGCCTTCTCGGCGGCAAGGTTGTGCCGTTTGAAATCGCCGGACTTTCCGCTGGCGATGAAACACGCGGCCATCGCTTCCTGGCACCGGACGCCTTCACGGTGAAGAACTTTGCCGACTACGAAGGCAAGCTCGACAAGAACAAAGTTGTGCTTGATCCCTCCAAGCGCGCAGCATTGATCGGGGAACAGGCAAAGGCCATTGCCAAGGCCGCCAAGCTGGAACTTGTTGAAGATGACGCGCTGTTGGGCGAAAATTCCGGCCTGACCGAATGGCCTGTGGTCCTCATGGGAGCATTCGACGAAGAATTTCTCACCGTACCTGGCGAGTGCCTCACGACCTCCATGAAAGCGCATCAAAAGTGCTTTTCATTGCGTGATCCAAAGACCAAGCAGCTCGCCAACCGATTCATCCTAGTCTCCAATCTCGTCGCTACGGACGGCGGCGCGCAAATCGTCTCCGGCAACGAGAAGGTCATCCGCGCGCGGTTGTCGGATGCGAAGTTCTTTTGGGAACAAGACTTGAAGCGGCCGCTCGACGAGATGGCAAGCCAGCTCTCCGGCATCACGTTCCATGAGAAGCTGGGCAGCCAGAAGGACCGCGTCGAGCGCATCGCCGAACTCAGCTATCAGATCGCAGGGTCGGTCGATGCCAATCCAGAGGACGCGCGCCGCGCCGCACAGCTGTGCAAGGCCGACCTCGTGTCGGGCATGGTCGGGGAATTCCCCGAGCTTCAGGGCCTGATGGGCCGGTACTACGCGGAAGCAGCAGGCACCAAGCCTGGAATCGCGCGCGCGATCGAACTGCACTACAAGCCCAAGGGACCGACCGACACGGTGCCCCGCGAAGACCAGGGCGACAGCGTTGCCATCGCAGTTGCGCTTGCCGACAAGCTCGACACGCTGGTCGGCTTCTGGGCTATCGGTGAAAAGCCGACGGGATCTGGCGATCCCTATCAGCTGCGTCGCGCCGCATTGGGCGTCATCCGCATCGTTTTGGAGAACGATCTGCGGTTGCCGCTGATCGATGCCATCTCGAAATCGTCCCACCTAATTTGCACCAGCGTGAACGACCTGATTGCGTCAGGAGCCAAGATCGTTCTCGACGCCCCTCAAAACGTTCAATCCGGACTGCTTTCTTTCTTCGCCGATCGGCTCAAGGTGTTCTTGAAGGATCAAGGCAAGCGCCACGATCTCATTGATGCGGTGTTCTCGCTCGGCGGTCAGGATGATCTCGCACTCATCGTCAAGCGCGTGGACGCGCTCGACGCATTTCTCAAGACCGATGACGGCGCGAACCTTCTTGCGGGGGTAAAGCGCGCAGCAAACATCCTCTCGATCGAAGAGAAGAAGGACAAGCGCTCTTACGTCGATAGCTACGAACTCGGGCTTCTCAAAGAGAAGGAAGAGACCGCGCTTGCAGCTGCCATTGAGGCTGTAAAGCAGGACACGGTTGCGGCGATCAACGTGGAGAACTTCGCAGGCGCAATGCGGGCGCTTGCCGAATTGCGCCCCGCTGTGGATGACTTTTTCGAAAAGATCCTGGTCAACGCAGAGGATGCGAAGATCCGCGAAAATCGTCTCAACCTGCTTTCAGAAATTCGCGCGGCTACGCAGACGGTCGCCGATTTCTCAAAGATCTCCGGTTAAGGAGCGCGTTTCAACAGTTGCATTTTTTCTGATCGCAAGCGTGGGCCTCAGTTGGCCTCGCTGACTTTTGACGCGCCTTCCAGATTGAGGGTCGCAAACCGCCCCACCGTGGCGAGCGCCGCCTGGTTTTCCCGCTTGACCGCCGGGGATGCAGCAGCAGGCGTGATAACCACGGGTTTCTGCGCTTCAAGACCATCGAAGACGATTGCGGTCAACGCAGGCAGCCCGGCTCCGGCGAGAGATCCCGCGCCCTTGATCGCGCCGTAAGCAGCGGCACCTACGACCAGTCCATAAAAGGCGCCGGCCAACAGATATCGTGCTGCTTCGGTTGCGCTATCGAGCACAACCAGAACAGACATTCTCGGCACGCGAACCATCTTATGAGATCCCCCAGCGATGTTGTTTCTCCCGATCAGATAAGTCCGTGCGTGCGGATTTGGTTCCAAAGCCTAGCGGGTCAGCCGAAGCGGACTGAAATCCTTGGCGATCTCCTGGAAGGAGCTATCGAGCTCCTGTTCGTCTTCGGCATCGAAGTATTTCGATGCACCAGAGGCGCATTTCTGAAGGACCGTCTTTGCCGCAGCGTCCTCGACTTGGAAGGCAACGCTATAAATCTCAATACCCTCGGCCTTGACGTTGGAGCAGATCTCCAGCGTCAGCTCATCCGCCTTCGCTGTATCGGTTCCGGTGTGCTCGGGATAGACCGGCGAAAGGGTGTTCTTGCCATCGGTCATCAACACCAGAAGTTTGCGCACCTTCTGCCCGTTGACTCGCTCGTCATAGCCCTTTGCCTCGGTGAACGGCGCGTTCTTCGAGAGAATCCGCCAGCCCCAAATCAGCCCGCTCGGGATGTAGGTCTCGCCCGTAGCGACCATGTCGTCGATCTGGTCTTCCAGCGTCGAACGGTCGTTGGTCAACGGTGCGATTTCGCTCGGACAGGCGGCATTCATGACGCCTGGAACCTTGACGTCGTACTGCTCGTCCACTGTCTCTAGCGGATAGTCGCGCGATCCGGCACAGCCATACCAGGTCTGCGACGTCGTCGGCGTGTAGCACTTCTCAACCGGTGTTCCGTATTGGTAGTCGCACACCTCGTACGTGTATGTATAGGGAACGCCATCGTTGGTTCCTGTCCCCGTTTCGGTGTGACAGTTGGAGGATCCGGTGACGGGTGTGTCCATGTAGCAGACCTCCGCGCCCGTCTGGGTCGAGTCGAGCGGAACGTTCATCCACGACTGGTTGCGGTTCGACTGCCCCACATTCACGTATTGCGCAAACGGCACGATGCCGATCTTTATATTCTTGTCGGCGCGCTGCGCCTGGTAGGCTGTGTCGATGAGAGATTTGGCAGCCGTTTTAAGGGCGGAAAGTTTAGCACCGCTCATCGAGCCGGTATTGTCGAGAACCAGCGAGACTTCAACAGGCTGATCACCCACCGCAACTTCCGAAACGGCATCCATGCGCATCGCGCGAACGCCGAACAATTTCGAAAAGCTCGTCGGAACAGAAAGCGTGGCGCGCCCCTTCAACGTTCCCGGCGTCGACTCTGTGATGTTTATCGCAAGGTCGTCGTTGGAAAACTTCTGGCGGTGTAGGCCGTGGATGTACGTGGTGGCCGCCTGCTGAACATCAAACTGCGAGTCTCCCGCCTGAAGCTTGCTCCGACCGAGAAAAAGCAGCGTGGAGTCGAGATCCTGCTGAAGGGATTCGAAGGAATTGAGACTTCTAGCATAATCGATGGCCAAACCTGACGCCACCGCAAGACCGAGGAGTGACAGCGCAAAGATGATTGCCACACCGCCGCGCTGATCGCGCCGAAAGGTGCAAATCGTTAATCCCCGTGAACGCATACTTACTGACCTTCACATACTCACAACAGTCAGACTGTATGCGTCGGAAGTAAACACGCAGTTCAATTCGCTGGAAAGCGAGCGCAAACATCGTGCCTTTGCGCTGACAATTTTCGCCTTAAATGGCGATCGCGCCCGAGTGGTCGAGATCGTACACCGTCAGCCCGTGCACGTTGTCGAGCACGACAACGTCAACGAAGCCCGAGGCGCCACCCATATCGACAGAGACCATTAGGCCAGCGCTGGTGTCGGTAACACGAACGACGTCTGCCAACGACACATCATGAGCCAGCTGGAGATCGCTGAAGTCCAGCTTGTCGCCAGAACCGAAATCCGTGATGTGGTCAAGACCAGTGCCAATGTCGGCGCTCTGCCACACGTAGGTATTGGCACCGCGCGCACCGCCGTTGTTGAAACCGGCACCCGTCATGATGTCGCTACCGGCACCGCCGTAGATGGTGTCATCGCCACCGTCACCGTAGATGCGATCGTCACCAGCTCCGCCGAAGATGGTGTCGTTGCCGCCACCGCCAAAGAAGCCGTCATTGCCATCGCCGCCATACATGACGTCGTTGCCAGCACCACCGTTCAACGCATCCTTGCCGTCGCCGCCGTGCATGATGTCGTTGCCGTCTTCGCCGAAAAGCTTGTCGTCACCAAGACCACCAACTAGGTGGTCATTGCCGCCGCCGCCATGCAATTCGTCCTTGCCGTCGCCGCCGCCAAGAATGTTATCGCGCGCGTCTCCGAAAATCATGTCGGCGAAAGCGGATCCTGTTACGTTCACCGCCCAAGGCAGCTTGTCGGGATCGACGTTGGTTCCCACACCCGTGCCGAGATTGACGTTGATGGCCGCGCTCGCGGCGCTGGCGTCAAGTGTGCCAATCACTCCGAAATCGATCGTGTGATCTACCGTACCGCCATGGCCGTCGTCAGCCGTAACAACGAAGCTGTCCGTTCCTGCGTAGTCCTGCGCCGAGAATGTAAAGTGGCCATCGGCGTCAACATGGACCATTCCATGGCCGGGGCCCGTTTTCAGCGAGAACGTCACGTTGTCGCCATCCGCATCGGTGGCCACCACGTTGCCCGACTCCGAATGGTCGTAGTAAAGCGAGAAGAACCCCGTCGACGCCGCGGTATTGATCTCAGGTCCGGTATTGGTTGAATCGACCTGGATCACGTGATCCGCAAAGCCACCGTGCCCGTCGGAGACGCGCACCGTGAAGCTATCCGCACCAACGTAGTCGTCAGCCGTATAGACGTAGCTTCCCGTATTGTCGGTGAAGATCAAAGTTCCGTGTTCCGGCCCGGTTGCGATCGAGAAGGCGTAATGGTCGCCATCAGCATCGGTCGCCGACAATGCTCCCGCCACCGAATGCCCGTGCACGACGCTCAGCGTTTCACCTTCAGCATTGGTGAATTGAGGTGCCTCGTTGGTGAGATCAACGCGCACCGTGTGATCCGCATACCCGCCGTGACCATCGGACACGCGCACCGTGAAGCTGTCGGAACCGACAAAATTGCCAGCCTGGTAGACGTACTTGCCCGTCGAGGCATCGATGGTCACGCTGCCATGGGCTCCGTCCGTCAGGACAGCATAGGAAAGCTTGTCGCTGTTGCTGTCGCTCGCCACCACAGCGCCGCTCACAGCAGCGTTGTGCGCGACCGACAGGCTGCTGTCGGAGGACGAAGCAATCACCGGCGCTTGGTTGAGAAGCGATTGAAGCGTCGTCTCTACGCCATCAACGATGATCTTAAGGGTCTCCGAACCAGTGACACTCAGATTGCCAATAGCGGAGAATTGGTAGGAGAAGAATAGTGATAGGGGGTTGGACAGAAACGAATTGTAGTTGGTCAACTCGGCGATTACCGACGACGACAGCTGGCTGGAGTTCATAACGATTTGAACGGTGTCGGTTCCCGAGCCACCGTCAAATGTTTGCGAGCCCTTGGTCCCGACCGTGTAAACGAACGTATCGTTCCCGCTCTCGCCGTAGGCTTGCGAGTTGCCGTCTCCGGTAATCAGGGTGTCGTTCCCGCCACCGCCATAGAGGCGATCATTGCCTCCGTTACCGTCGAGGATATTGTTGTTGCCATCGCCGGTGAGAACGTCGGACCAGTGGCTGCCCAGTACGTTTTCGATTCCCGTGACCGTCGACTTGTCAGGCCCCAGCGCATAACCGCCAAGAAGGTTGACGGTAATTCCCGAGCTCAGTCTGGAGCCATCCACCCAATCACTTCCGGCACCGCCATCGATCTTGTCGTGGTCGTCGGACAAATAAATGCGATCATTGCCGTCACCACCGTAGATGGAATCGTTTCCATCACCGCCATCCAAAACATCGTCGCCGTCGCCGCCGATCAGGGTATCGTTGCCGCTGCCGCCCAGCAGCGTGTCATTGCCTGCGCCGCCATCGACATAGTCGTTGCCGCTTCCCGCATCGACATAATCATTGCCGTCTCCGGCGTACACCTTGTCATTGCCACTGCCGGAGTAAATGAAATCATCACCACTGCCCGACGAGATCGTGTCAGATTTCGAAGTCGCAGTGAGCACATCACTATCGGACGTGCCATAAATTGTTGACATGGTACGCGGCCTACAAAACTAATTTGCCCACGCCAGCCCCCACGGCTAGCAAATCTCATTGCGGCCACACTAACTCACCACCTCTGAAAACCCCCTTAGCCAGTTATTTAAAACTTTCGACAAGTTGTCCGGCTTACAGACAAAGCGGCAAATTTCTTCTCCTGACAGCTCAAAAAAATGCTCGCCACGAGTTGCTGATCGAATCCTTAAGCAACAAATAATTCTTCCTTCAACGCCTAGTCGTGACCCACACTGATCGAGTAAAGTGCGGCACTGTCTGCTCCCGTTGATCAGACATCGTTGCGTGAGTTTGTTGGTTCAGAAGGTAAGCGTTCATGGGTTCCCGCCGGCGTACAGGCACACTTCCCCTCAATACTGTTCTCAACGGGGATTGCATAAGCGAGTTGAAGAAGCTTCCAGATGCCTGCGTCGATCTGGTTTTCGCCGATCCCCCCTACAATCTGCAGCTGGCCGGCGAGTTGCTCCGCCCTAACAACACGCGCGTCGACGGCGTGGACGACGACTGGGACAAGTTTTCAAGCTTTGCGAAGTATGACGCGTTTTGCCGTGAATGGCTGAGCGAATGCCGCCGCGTTCTGAAGCCAGATGGCGCCATATGGGTCATTGGCTCCTACCACAACATCTTCCGCCTCGGCGTCGCCTTGCAGGATCTCGGCTTCTGGATTCAGAACGACGTCATCTGGCGCAAGGTCAACCCAATGCCGAACTTCCGCGGCAAGAGGTTCACCAACGCACATGAGACGTTAATCTGGGCGGGACGCGATCCCAAATCGCGCGTCACTTTCAATTACGAAAGTCTTAAGACTTGCAACGACGACTTGCAGATGCGCTCCGACTGGCTGTTCCCGATCTGCTCGGGGCCTGAGCGCCTCAAGGACGACGGCGGGAGGAAAGCGCACCCCACTCAAAAGCCGGAGGCTTTGATCCATCGAATCCTGATCGGCTGCACGCGCGAGGGCGACGTGGTGCTCGATCCATTCTTTGGCACAGGCACGACGGGCGCCGTTGCCAAGCGGCTAGGGCGCAAGTTCATCGGCATCGAACGCGATGGCGACTATGCGCGTGCCGCTCAGGAGCGGATCGCGCGCATAACCCCGCTCCCGCCTCCGGCGCTGGAGACGGTGCCATCCAAGCGCGCCGAACCGCGCATTCCGTTTGGGACCATCATCGAGCTGGGCATTCTTGAGCCTGGCCAGAAGCTGTTTGACCCGCGGCGGAGAATTCGTGCCGAGGTGAAGGCCGATGGTTCCCTGATGCACGCCGGCAACCAAGCGTCGATCCACCGCCTGGGCGCACTGGTGCAGGGTAAGGCCGCCTGCAACGGTTGGACCTTCTGGCATTATGAGGCCGAAGGCAAGCTGAAGCCGATCGATGCGCTGCGTGAACAGGCAAAGCGCCAGCTTGGTCTTTCCAAGCGTCCGTTCGTTGAAGCCGCCGAATAACGACGGCCTTAGCGTTTTGCCAGCGCAACAAGCGTGAGCCGCAAGTCCTGCGGCCCCGCCAGTGGCGTTTCGAACCAAAGACGCGTAACCTCGTCGCCGCGCGCAAGATCCAGCCCCTCGCCATCTATGCAGGCCAAGCGCCAGCCCGCACCTTCTGCTCCTGCCAAAGCCGCATAATGCTGGACCGCATCTGCGTGATCGGCGTTCATGTGCGCAACTGCACCCGCCTCGACCTCATCAAGCGCGCTATACTGATCGGCAGACAACAAAACATCCTCGCGCGTCATGGCATACGCTTTGCCAAAGCCGCCATTGAGCGAGGCCCGTGCGATTTCAAAACGCCAAAAAGCAAAATCGGGAAAGTCGGCGTAAAGCGCGCTCTTGGGATGGCGCATGAGATAACGGGCCTTGATCGCCTCACGCCCACGGGATTGGGCAACAATCTGCGCCGAGCCGATCAAAGTTATGCGTGCATGTGCTAGCGGATCACCTTTGCCAGGCTCACCCAACAGCAGCGAACAGCGCGCGTCAGCCTTCAAATTGGTGAAGTGTCCTGACAATTGCGAAATGAGAAACACTGGCGCTCCGTCGCTCGCGGTAGCGACGTTGACCCTGCTGACGGCCGGTGCACCGTCTTTCGGCTCCAGCGTGCCAAGCGCGCCGTAGCGTGCAGTGCGCACAAGCGTGCGGGCGAGCCGGCGCGCATCAGCATCGACGGGCTGAAGAACGTCCTTCTTCTTTTCGGTCATGCTTCACACTCCAAAGCGCGCGCCAGCTTGATCTTGGCACCCTTGCCCGGTCGCGGGCTGGACGCAATGCTGCACGTCATGAATAATTGGAAGGATCGCTGAGGAAACACCGGTATCGTCATGGACCAAACCCTCGCCGACACGTTGCAGACTGTTATTCTGATCGCGCAAGCGGTCACCTTCGGTGCCTTCTGCTATTACTCATTTCGCGCTCTCTTCGCGCTTCGACGCCGCGCATTCGAGGTGCGCAACCCGACCGAGAGTATCAGCAAAGGCTTGATCGAGGATCAGCGTGCGACAGTCGCCACGTTCGCGGAGTTCGCCTCAGCGCCTCAATGGCGGAGGGACCGCAACCGGCTTGCCCTTATCGTCGCACTCTTGTTCGCTCTCATGGGATTGAGCGCGATCATCGCGGCGCACACGATGCCGGAGGGGAAAGCCGTCGATAGTGAGCCTGTCAGCTCTCCTTGAGACCGTGCGCGATGATCTTCCGCATCACGCTTGGCAAAGCCTGAGAATGCAGATCGCGGCGCTTGACCCAGCGGCAACGATCGGGCTCCGCCCAAAACGTCAAGCTTACGTCCTCGGGAACCAGCGCGCGAACCACCATCATCTCCAGCCTGAAGTGGGTGAAGACGTGCACCAAGGTGCCGGGCATCTGCCACCAGTCGGCGGCAATTGGAGCAGCGCGCAAGGCTTCTTTCATGGGAGGCACCTCATCGCCCCAAGGCGTCGAGGGAACTTCCAGCATACCGCCGAGCAGGCCGGCTTCGGGACGTTGACGCAGCAGGATGGACCCGTCCTCCCGCAAAACAAGAAACGCAAGCCCGTGTCGCACGGGGCGCTCCGCCTTGCTGGCCTTGTAGGGAAGAACCTCCTCAAGCCCTTGTGCATGAGCAGAGCAATCCTGCTGCAAGGGACACATCAGGCATGACGGCCGCTTGGGCGAGCAGATCTGAGCCCCCAGATCCATCATGGCCTGCGCGAAATCGCCAGCGCGCCGCGCGGGTGTGAGCGACGCCGCCAGCCGCTTTATCTCAGTCTTTGCAGCGGGCAATGGCTGACGCACCCCGAATAAACGCGAGATGACACGTTCAATGTTCCCATCGACGGGCGTCGCCTTCTCGCCAAAGGCAATCGCGGCGATCGCCGCCGCTGTGTAAGGACCGATGCCGGGTAAGGCACGCAGGTCTTCCTCTTTGGATGGGAACTGCCCGCCATACTGGGCCGCTAGCGCGTCGGCGCACTTTTTCAGGTTGCGGGCACGGGAATAGTATCCCAGGCCCGCCCACATCTGCAGAACTTCCTCAAGCGGTGCCGCTGCCAAGTCGTTCACGCTAGGCCAGCGCGCTGTGAACCGCTCGAAATAAGGGATTACGGCTTTGACCGTCGTCTGCTGAAGCATGATCTCCGACAGCCAGACGCGGTAGGGATCGGGTTTCTTGCGCCGGCCATACCGCCAGGGCAGATCACGGCGTTCGGCATCGTACCAGGCAAGCAACGCCGCCACCGTGTCCGGACCGGCCGGACGCAACGGCAGCTGGCGCTGACGCGCCCCGACTCTGCCTGTCTTGAACTTCCCACCTGCCTGCAGGCCCACGGCTGCCCCCATCATTTTTCGGCACGGGACTTCCGAATCGATTTCTTGATGCTAAGCCAGTTGTGCATGTCCACAATGTACGATCATGAGGTCGCGTCCGGATGCTGACAAGAAATGACCCGCTGGCCAAACGTCCGCTTCCGCCCGACCGGCGCACTAAGGGTGGCAGTTTCGCTCGCGCCGTCGGCAGCTTCGTACCTAAGATTGCAGGCAAGGCCTTCGAGAAATTCGGCTTCCACACCGCCGAGATCATGACACAGTGGCCGCGCATCGCGGGCGAGGATATCGCCAGATGGACAGCACCCGAAAGGATCCGCTGGCCGCGAATGCCTGGAGGGGCCAATACAGCGGCGGATGAGGACGTAGTTCGCCCGGGAGGAACCCTCGTCCTGCGGGTAGAACCAGCCCGCGCGCTCGACATCGAATACCGCGCAGCAGAGATCATCGACCGGGTGAACCGCTACTTCGGCTATCGAGCGGTCGAGACTCTGAAAATCATCCAGGCACCGTTGAACCGCGACCCCGCGGCTCACCCGGGCTCGCCCAATCGAGACTTAAGTCACGCAGGCGCCACGAAAAATTTCGCCCTTAAGGGTTCGAAGACAGTTTCGGGAGAGCCACCAGGCGAACTTGCTGCCTTGCCCGACGACGATTTGAAATCAGCCCTGGCGCGGCTGTGGACGTCGGTTTCCTCAAAATCCTAGCCCGGCGGCGACCTTACCGCCCATTCAGTTGCCATTCAGTGGTGATTTGCCTTAATCGAGTGGCCGTTCCGTGCTAGGCGGGCCTGCTGAACGGCAGCCTATCGTTGAAAGGTCAGCCGCACATACCGCGCCAGTCACAGCGCGTCACATGCCTTGCCGAAAAGGAGCAGCAAACGTGTTCGACCTCAAGCTTTCAGCTGTCGCGTACTCGCGCCGCGCCGTGCTCACTCTCGCAGCCGTCGCCGCCGCGACTGGCTTGCTGACCACCATGCTGCCCGGTAGCGCCCTCGCTCAGCGCCAGAAAGGTCCGGCTGAAGTGCCGGTCGAAGAACTGATGAAACCCGGCGTTTTGGCGGACGTCTCACTTGGACCGGCAGACGCCAAAGTCACCGTCGTTGAATATGCCTCGCTGACCTGTCCGCACTGTGCACACTTCACCAACGAAGTGTTCCCAGAATTCCGTAAGAAGTACATCGATACCGGCAAGATTCACTACATTTTCCGCGGTTTCGCGCTCAACCCGCTTGATCAGGCCGCGCAGATGCTCGTGCAGTGCCTCGGCGGCGAAAAGCGCATGAGCATGATCGAGGCTTTCTTCGCCAAGCAGGCCGATTGGGCGTTCACCCAAGGCAACCCCGTGCCCAAGCTGTTCGACCTCGCCAAGCAGGCCGGCTTCACGCAGGAATCGTTCGACACCTGCCTGAAAGACCAGAAGCTGCTGGATAATCTCGAAGCCGACCGTAAGCACTCCAGCGAGGCCTTCGGCATCAGCTCGACGCCGACATTCTTCATCAACGGCAAGCGGCTTCAGGAAGCGGCGACCATGGAAGCATTCGACAAGGTCATCGAGCCGTTGTTGAAGTAGGTTTTTATCGACGTCTCAACCAGGTCCATTAGACATTGAAGAACATTCTCCGCATCGCAATTCTCGCAATCGCAATTCCGCTTGCGGGGTGCGGTGCGGACGGCTTGCCGCCCGTCTCGGGGGTGAGCAAGGACGGGCCGGCTGACGGAGGCGCATTTCCCTCCGCGGGGACAAGAGTCGACGGGATGCCAGCCCCGTTTGGCGAGCCCCAGACAGCAACGGCGGCACGCGAAGTTATCGCCAATCCGACCGTCGCCGACGTGATGGCGCCGAGCCCTCTGCCCGAGATGTCGTGGGGCAGCGCGACAGCGCCCGTCACGATCGTGCAGTACGCCTCCTTGACGTGCCCCTATTGCCGGCGCTTCCACAAGGAGGTTTTTCCACAGCTAAAAAGCACCTACATCGACACCGGCAAGGTGCGCTACATCCTGCGGGAATTCCCGATTGGAAAGACCTCCGGCGCGGCAACGATTGCACTTCGCTGTGCTCCGCCCGAGAAATACCTCGAACTTTACGGCCTTTTTCTCGATCAGCAGCCCGCCTGGGTCTCGCAGGAAGTCCGACCCGACGCCATTTTCGCCGTCGCGCAACAGGTGGGGATGACTCGGGCGCAGTTTGACGCTTGCCGCGAGAATCACGTCATGATCGAGAATCTCAAGTGGGTCAAAGAGCGTGGGCGCAAGCTCGGCATAATCGGTACGCCGAACTTCTTCGTCGGCAACAAGCTCTACAAGCGCGTACTGACGATGGATGACATTCGCGCGTTGGTGGAGCAGCCGCAGCCAAATAACGATGCGGCGATGGCAGCTCAACCGGCAGGCGCCAACTGACATCGTGTGCAACACGCGCGCCGCATCTAGACCCCATATGAAAGTTGTGTGCGCGGGCTCTGGGGACCGGAAATGAAAATTACGCGACTGCGGTTGCTGGGCTTCAAATCGTTCGTCGAACCGACCGAGCTTTTGATCGAGCCCGGGCTTACCGGTGTTGTCGGCCCTAATGGCTGCGGGAAATCCAACCTGCTTGAAGCCCTCCGCTGGGCCATGGGCGAAAGCTCGCACAAGTCCATGCGCGCAGCCGCTATGGATGACGTGATCTTCTCCGGCACCACCAGCCGTCCGGCGCGCAACAGCGCCGAAGTCACGATGTTCCTCGACAATTCGGCGCGCAAGGCCCCCGCCGAGTTGAATGGCGAAGATGTGCTGGAAATCACCCGCCGAATCGAACGCGAGGCGGGCTCGGCCTATCGCATCAACGGAAAGGAAGTGCGTGCGCGCGACGTAAAGGTTCTGTTCGAAGATGCCTCGACTGGCGCGCGTTCGCCAGCGCTCGTACGTCAGGGCCAAATCGGCGAGATCGTCAATTCGAAGCCCGAACACCGCCGCCGGATTCTGGAAGACGCAGCCGGCATCGCAGGCCTTCACACACGCCGCCACGAGGCCGAGCTTCGTTTGAAGTCCGCGGAAGCCAATCTCGCACGGTTAAACGACATTCTGGGCCAGATGAATTCGCAAGCCGAGAGCCTCAAACGGCAGGCCCGGCAGGCGCGCCGTTACAAGGAGATCTCTACCGAGATCCGCAGGGCCGAAGCTCTTATGCTGCATCTTTCCTGGAGCGCAGCACAACAAACGGTCAACGCCGAGGAAAGCGCGCTGGCACAGGCTATGATGCAACTCGGCGCAGCCGCCGAAGCAGAATCCAGGGCTTTCAACGAAGAAGTGGCGTTGGCTGAAACCGTCCCGCCGTTGCGCGAGCAGGAAGCCATCAAGGCGGCCGCGCTCGCACGCCTCAAGATCGAGCGCGAAAATCTTGATCGCGAGGCCGAACGCGCCACGACGCGCGCCAAGGAATTGCAGGCACGCGCCCGCCAGTTCGAGACCGATCTCGCGCGTGAAAACAGCTTCATCACGGAGGCGCAAGAAACCCTCGTTCGCCTGGAAGCCGATCTGGACGCGCAGCGTGACGCTGAGATGACCGAAAACGCGCAGGAAGAGACCGCGCGCGAGAAGGTCGATGAGGCTGAAGAACGCCGCAGCGAGACCGAGACGCGGTTTGCCGAGATTACGCACAAGGCTGCGGAAGTTCGTGCTAGATTGAGGAGCCTGGAGGCGGAACTCACCGAGCGCAAGGAGGTCGTGAACAAGATCTCCCACCAGATCGAAAGCCTGGATGCGCAAATCAAGCAGATCGAAGAGAACGCACCTGACGCGCAGAGGGTCTCCCATATCGCCGAAGCCGGGCAGCTGTTGGCTTCCGAGATCACCGAGATCGAGGCTCAGGCCATCGCTGCAGAAGAAGCAAGCAAGGTCGCACAATCGGAAGCACGCGCACGGCGCGACGAGGCTGCGCGTGTGAGGCTTGCGGCCAATGCTTTTTCGACCGAGCGCGAAACC
Organism: Hyphomicrobiaceae bacterium; assembly: GCA_041397645.1. NCBI lineage: Bacteria > Pseudomonadati > Pseudomonadota > Alphaproteobacteria > Hyphomicrobiales > Hyphomicrobiaceae > Hyphomicrobiaceae bacterium. The sequence goes on from JAWKWE010000004.1 coordinate 501,591, forward strand.
ATCGCCAAGTTGCTGTCCCCCGCAAACGAGGGTGGCTTTCCGCCCGTCGTTGATCAAATCAGGGTCGCGCCCGGCTACGAAACCGCACTCGGCGCGGCACTTGGAGATGATCTCGATGCGCCAATTGCGCCCGAGGCAAGTATTCATTGGCGCACACTCGATGTCGGTCTCGAAGACCACGCCTTGCCGGCTGATGCCGAACCGCTCGTTATGCACGTCGAGGCCCCGCCGGAGTTGACGCGCCGCCTGCGCCAGATTGGCGTTATCGCGCGCGAACACGGTGCACGCCTGCAACCGCATCTAAAACCCGGTCAGCGCCTTGTTTCGCGCGAAGGCGACCTGTGGCGGTGGGACGGCTTTGTTGCCGCCGCTGACGGCGTAACGCCCGCAGCTCAGCGGCTTGCGCAAAAGAACCGCTTGCTTGAACTCGACCGGCGCGCGGCCGAGGTTCTCGCCCAAGCCAAGGATACAATCGATGCAGAACGCGCGGCGGCCGAGGCTGCCCAGCGGGCCGAGGCTGAAGAGCGCCGACTACGTCAGCTTTGGCGCGAGAAGCAAGGCGAACTTGCTAGGACTCGCGAACAGCTGACCGTGCTTGAGAAGAGCGCGCGTGAGGCCGACACACGCCTTGCTGCTGCCAACGCTCAGCGCGCACGAGCCGACGAAGAGTTGACCCGCGCGCAGTCGCGCCACGTCGAGATCGAGGCGCAGATCGTGACCTTGAGCGAAGGAGAGGATCTGGAGCCGCAGCTGCGCGAAGCACAAGCCGGAGCGGAAAACGCCCGCAAGGCTGTGTCGGAAGCTCGATTGCTGCTGGCTAGCCTGGAGCGCGACCGGCAAATCCGAGTGGAGCGCATTCGCCACGTCACCGCCGACATCACGCGCTGGAAGGGGCGTCAGGAAAACGCCAAGACCCAGATAGAATCGCTCACCGCGCGGCTGGAAGAGGCCCGCACCGAGCTCGAAACCTACGCCGATCTACCTGAGAGGATCGCGAAGCATCGTGAAAACCTGCTTTCGGAACTCTCGCGCGCCGACACGGAGCGCCAGCAGGCCGCGGACAAACTGGTCGAAGCTGAGGCCGCCATGAAATCAGCTACCCAAGTGCTGCGCGAGGCTCAGACGCAAGTCACCTGCGCCCGCGAAGCGAAGGCGCGCATTGAGGCCAAACTTGAAAACGCGCGTCAGCGACGGCAGGACGAGGCGCGCCGCATTCGCGAAACCTTCGAAGTTGCGCCGGAGAACTGTCTGTCGCTTGCGGCACTTGAAGCCGGCACCCAGTTGCCCGAACTCGCCGACGTTGACCGGCAGCTTACGAGACTGAAGACGGACCGCGAGCGCCTTGGCGGGGTCAACCTACAGGCCGACGAAGACCTCACCGAGCTTTCTACGCAGCTTGACAGCATGCAGAGCGAACGCAACGATGTTGACGAGTCGATTGCGAAGTTGCGCGGCGCCATCTCTCAGCTGAACAAGGAAGGCAAGACGCGGCTCGACGAAGCCTTCAAGACCGTCAACGGCCACTTCGAACGGCTGTTCACACACCTGTTCGGTGGTGGCGAGGCACGCCTGGAGATGATCGAAAGCCCTGAAGATCCTCTGGAAGGCGGGCTTGAGATTATTGCCAAGCCGCCAGGTAAGAAGCCTGCAACGCTTTCGTTGCTTTCAGGCGGTGAGCAGACATTGACGGCTTTGTCGCTGATCTTCGCGGTGTTCCTGACCAATCCATCACCCATCTGCGTGCTGGACGAAGTCGATGCACCGCTTGACGACGCCAACGTGGACCGCTTTTGCCGTCTGATGGAGCACATGGCGACCGACACCGCCACGCGTTTCCTGGTCATCACACATCACCCGATGACAATGGCACGCATGAACCGGCTGTTCGGCGTCACCATGGCCGAAAAGGGCGTCTCGCAGCTCGTTTCAGTAGATTTGCAGACGGCGCAGAGCTTCCGCGAGGCGGTCTAAACGTGACCAGCGAGGTGGCGCGCATCGCCACATCTCACCGAAATTGAGTTCCCGATTAAGTTTGCCGGGCCGATTTGAGTTTGCTCTGTCTGTCTGCACCCGGCGGAACGAAGTGTCGCGCCATGCGTTGCCCCTTAGAAGCTCTGAAACTGCGACAGATAGGAGAAGGGGCGGCCATGAATCCGAATACAATTCCGCGCGGCGTGAGGGATAATCATCGACCCGATAGCGATACTGTTCTTACACCCACAGAGGCACGCCAAGGCTCCCGGCGCTTTATGAACCTTCGCGTTCTGGTAGTTTCACTGGTGTTGATCGGCGTCCTCGGCTTAGCCCTGATGACAGCTTTCACGCCAGAGGAAGCCCAGAAAATGGAGCAAATTTCGTCTGAAACCGACGCTGCCACACCCTCTGGTGAAGGCGCTACGGCCCCATCCACACCCTGAACATGGCCCAGTCCGAGAGCGATGACCTTGGCAACTCCCGGACTGGCCGAACCCGATTCAGCGCACACGTCGTTTTTATGAAAAAAGCTCGCTGCCTCGATAGGGTCGGCGGGCATAGAAAACCATGTGTCAGCGAGCTCGTAGAAGGCTTGCCCCTGCGCGGTTTCGCCATACCGGACGGCCCCGTTGGACCCCGGCCGTTTCCTTGACACCCTACCCCCCCGTAACTATGGTGCCGCCCGTCGATATACCCGACGAGTGTGAATTCCTGCATCTATTCGGACGGACCAAGCCATGTCTGGTGAAGGCAAGGGCCAAGAGCCCGGACGTGGTGAAATCAGTCCCGAGGATCGCGAAGCCATCCGGCAGCGCTCCCAAGACATCGGCCGAAAGCTGGACGCCGTTAAGGCACGCTCCCGCCAAGACGATGCCGACGAGGAGAACCGCCGCCGGGGTGCAGCCTTCGGCCAAGCGTTTCGTTACGCGGCTGAATTGGTGGTGGGCGTTGGCGTCGGTGGGTTTATCGGTTGGCTATTGGACCAGCAATTCGGTTCAGCGCCATGGATGCTGGTTTTGTTCGTTATCATCGGCTTCGCAGCGGGTCTTCTTAATGTGATCCGCGCGGCTCAAAAAGCCCAGGCGGAGAACGTCGCTCTTCAGAAAGCGGCACCCTCGGTGGTGGATGACGACGACGAGAAGGACAACTAGGGGGGTCACCTTGGCTGCTGAAGGCGCGCACGAAGATCACGGTCCGATCGCTCAGTTCAAGATCCATAAGATCTATGATCTGAACCTGTTCGGCTATGACGTCTCCTTCACCAACTCCTCCTTGTTCATGGTCATCGCCCTGGCCCTGATCGTCGGCTTTCTCATGTATGCCTCGCGTAACCGCTCGCTGGTGCCCACGCGACTGCAATCTCTGGCCGAACTCGTATACGAATTCATCGCCAAGATGGTGAAGGACAACCTCGGGTCGGAAGGCATGAAGTACTTCCCCTGGGTGTTCTCGATCTTCATCTTCATCTTGGTTCTCAACCTGCTCGGCATGGTCCCCGGCGGCTTTACAGTGACGAGCCACATCATCGTCACCTTCGCGTTTGCCGCCATGGTCTGGCTGGTCGCCACCGGCATCGGTTTCGCCCGCCACGGCTTTGGCTATCTCAAGCTTTTCGTGCCGGAAGGCGTGCCGCTTCTGCTCTTGCCACTAATCGTGGTGATCGAGCTGATCTCCTACTTCATCCGCCCCATCAGCCACTCGGTGCGTCTGTTCGCCAATATGATGGCGGGCCACACCATGCTGAAGGTGTTTGCCGGCTTCGCCGTGATGCTGCCCTGGTGGGGCAAGATCGCACCGGCGGGCTTCATGGTTGCTTTCACGGGCCTGGAACTGGTTGTTGCAATCCTTCAGGCCTTCATCTTCACGGTTCTCACCTGCATCTACCTCAACGACGCGGTGAACATGCATCACTGATGGGAGCGGGCAGATAGCCCGCGCCGTCATGGCAATCACTCTAATCCAACCTATTGCAATCCAAGGGAGACACTACAATGGAAGCTCAAGCAGCTAAGTTCATCGGCGCGGGCCTCGCCTGCTTCGCTCTGATCGGCGCCGGTATCGGCATCGGCAACATCTTCGGCAACTATCTCTCGGGCGCGCTTCGCAACCCGTCGGCTGCTCCCGGCCAGTTCACGAACCTGCTCATCGGCTTCGCGCTTGCTGAAGCTACCGGCCTGTTCGGCCTGCTCGTCGCTCTGCTGATCCTCTTCGGTTGATCCGAACGACAGCGTAACGACAGCAATTGGAGGGGACTATGCTTGCCGGCATGACAGTGCTCGCAGCGGCAGCAGCCGAGGCGGCTACCGAAGCAGCCACCGAGGCGGCCCATTCGGGTGGCGGCGGCCTGCCGCAGCTCGACGCACACACGTTCGCACCCCAGATCTTCTGGCTCGTGCTGACGTTCGCCGTGTTGTACTTCATCCTCTCCAAGGTTGCGCTTCCGCGTATCGGAGAAGTTCTGGAGGAGCGCGCCGATCGCATCACGCGCGATCTGGAGGCTGCGCAGCGCTTGAAGGATGATACCGATAAAGCGCTCGCAGACTACGAAAAGGCGCTGGCCGATGCTCGCGCCAAAGCCTCGACGATCGCTAAGGACACGCGCGATCAGCTTGCGGCGGAGACCGAAACAAAAAAGGCGAGCGTCGAGAAGACGCTCGCTGGAAAGCTTCAAGACGCCGAGCAGCGCATTGCAGCGACTAAGACCAAGGCGCTTTCGGCAGTCAACGACATCGCGGCCGACGCGGCTGGTGCCGTTGTCTCCAAGCTGATCGGCCAGAACGTCAGTGCTGACGACATCAAGAAGGCGCTGAGCCCTTCGGCAGGCGAGTGAGGAACTGATGTTAGATCCGCTTAATCCATATTTCTGGGTCCTCGTTTCCTTCGTCGGTTTCGTCGCCCTGCTGGTCTACTACAAGGTGCCTGAGATCATCGGTACGGCTCTCGACTCGCGCGCAACAGCCATTCAGACCGAGTTGGACGAGGCGCGCAGGCTGCGTGAGGAGGCCCAAGCTCTCCTCAACGATTATAAGACCAAGGCGCGGGAGGCCGAGAACGAGGCCAAGAGCATCATCGAGCAGGCCAAGCGCGAGGCTGAGGCTTTGGCTTCGGAGAGCAACAAGGCGCTCACAGAGAGCCTTGAGCGCCGCTCGAAGATGGCAGAAGAGAAGATCGCCCGGGCTGAAGCTCAGGCCCTCAGTGAAGTTCGCTCCGCCGCGGTAGATGCTGCGCTTTCTGCCGCCGAGAAGATCATCGCAGGCAAGGTCACCGGTGCTACCAGCAGCGGTTTGATCGACGATGCGATCAAGGATCTTAAGGGCAAGCTCAACTAAGCCTTTCCTGATCCTGAACACCCATCCAGCCGGGCCTCAAGCCCGGCTTTTCTTATGAGCGCATCACTGGAGCTTTGCCGGCTGTTTTGCGCCGCTCAGCCCGCCGGCATCTTCATGGACTTTGCGGTTGTCTCAGTGAGCACGCTGCTGCCAGAGGTCACGCCATTCTGCTTCAGAATATAGGCCGTGATGGCAAGCATCTCATCCTTGGGCATCGCCCCAGGGCTATTTGCAGGCATATTGGCGTGTTCAAACTGATAGAAGTCTTCGACCGACTTGCCCGTCCACCTTTGCGCAAACGCAGACCCCTTCAGCGCCGGCCCAAGAGCGCCGGTGAGATCGGGCCTATGGCACTCCGCGCAGTGATCGTTAAATAGCTGATGCCCCTGATCGGCCTGAGCACTGGTATAGGTTTCAGCTGCAAACGCGATAGGTGGGCCAACAATGCCTGCAACCGCCAAGGCTATTCCCGCCACCAAGAAGGCTTTGAGCGATGAGGAAGACTGCGTCGGGACCGTTTCGGGGGAAAGCATGGGTAAGCCTCACTTATCGGGTTGGATCTCATGCTTGGAAGAACGTTCCGAAGCCCCGCACGTTCCTCCTTGTCCAAATTGTAAGCCAATGACCTAAAGGGGCTATCGCTCTCAGACGCCTTCCGCTTCCAACCGTCGCGGATCACGCGCCACAGTCTCAACGCGGTTGGATGAAAGAGAAGGCTCCATGCTTGTGAGCTCAAATCCGATCTCGGTCTTCATCGACGCAATCTTCGCGATCGTGAACGTCGCGCTGACCGTCGTGTTCGGATATCTCGGAACAATAGCGACGTATGCCCTCGTCGCAGCCTTGGTGGCAGTCGCTCTGTTCGCCGTGATCGCCGGTCTGCGTACGCTACGCCGAAATTCGCGCGACACCTCGTGACCCCACAGCGAAGTTTCACCTTCGCAGTCAGAACGCCGTGCTCAAGCCCTTGAGGAAAATTCTGCGCGTGTCACAACATGGCGGAACGTCAGCCCGCGCCCGCCGCCTTAGGATCAAAGCCCACGGTAACTTCGAACTCGCCGGGTCGTGTGCCTTCGGGAAGATCGAAGGTAATGGACTGCACGGCTGAGAAGTAACCGATCGGCTTATCGGCACCGACGACGACATCCACATTCATGTGTTGTCCCGTAACGGGCGCGCGCTTGGAATCCGTAACAGTGACATTGACCGGCAGCGTGATACTGCCCGGCTTGCCACGCGGCCCCAGCAGAACACGCCCTGAGAAGCCGTATTTAACCGTTACGCGACCAGGCTCAACCTGGCACTCGCGCGCGGTCTTCGTGATTTCGCCACGGTGCATGATGGCAAGACCATCGCCAGCGCGCCCAGGCTCGTAGAAGGTGATGTTATTGTCGCGCGAAGCCAGAACCATACGCGGACACCCGCCAGAGATTTCGCCGACGTTGGTGCTGCCGGTGGTCGCGGTATCGCCAGACTTGGCGGCGGTCAAAAGGGCCTCTTCGCTCACGTCGCCGCCAGCCGCCCCGCTCGTCGAAGACGAACCGAACATGCCCCCGCCCAGCCCCGAAGTCAGGCTCGACATGCCACAGCCAGCGAGCGTCGCGCTCAGCGTGACGACGGCCAAAACGCCTGCCAGACGCCAAGCCGAACGACGCTCGCCCAACTTTTGGCGTGGCGTCGCGGCGGCGCCCCATAATGTGGCATTATCCAAGTCGGTCCCCCTGGGTTTTGTACCCAGACCCCTTGCATTGTCCCCAAAGCACCGTAGCATCCCGCGACCTCACCGTCCAAGAGCTTTTGTGGCGCTATCACCTGATATAAAAGGACTTTTACCAAGATGACCGCCCCAATGCCCGGGCATTCCCCCGAGAAAAAGGCGCCACTCAAGATCCTTCTCGCTGCTCCGCGTGGCTTCTGCGCCGGCGTGGATCGCGCGATTCAGATTGTCGAACAGGCTTTGCAGAAATTCGGTGCTCCCGTCTATGTCCGCCATGAGATCGTCCACAATCGCTTCGTGGTCGACTCTCTCAAGGCGAAAGGCGCCATTTTTGTGAAGGAACTGTCTGAGATCCCAGACACCGACCAGCCCGTGATCTTTTCGGCACACGGCGTGCCCAAGTCTGTGCCCGAAGACGCCAAATCCCGCAATATGTTCGTTTTGGACGCAACCTGTCCCCTCGTGTCCAAGGTTCACATGGAGGCCATGCGCCACCACGAAAACGGCCGCCAGATTGTCTTGGTGGGCCATCGCGGCCATCCAGAGGTGGTAGGCACCATGGGGCAACTCCCTCCGGGCGCCGTCATGCTGGTCGAAACCGCAGGCGATGCCCGCGCGTTCTCGCCGAAGAGCCCCGACAAGCTTGCTTATGTCACCCAAACCACGCTTTCCATTGACGACACTGCGGAGATCGTCGGCATTCTCCGCGCCCGATTCCCGTCGATTGCGGGCCCCGTAAAAGAAGACATCTGCTACGCAACCACCAACCGGCAGAATGCGGTCAAGGCCATCGCCGGGAAAGTCGATTGCCTTATCGTGGTCGGCAGCCCGCAAAGCTCCAACTCGCTGCGACTGGTCGAAGTGGCCGAACGATCCGGTTGCCGAAACGCCTTTCTGCTGGAGCGCGCGTCCGGCCTCGATTGGAACAGCCTCCCGCCGCTCAAGACAATCGGGCTCACAGCCGGGGCATCCGCGCCCGAAGTCATCGTCGATGAAGTGATTGACGCCTTCGCCGAACGGTACGATGTCAGCGTGGACGTGGTCACCTCGGCGGAGGAACACGTCGTATTCAATGTGCCAAGGCAGTTGCGAGCAAGCGCCGGCTGAGCGCATATGCGGGCCTTGAGCGGGGTTCCTGATGGCCGTCTATACCGAGATCAATGACGAGGAGCTTACTCGCTTCGTCGATGCCTACGGGCTGGGACAGCTGATGTCCTACAAGGGGATCGCCGAGGGCGTGGAGAACTCCAACTATCTCGTCAACACCACTTCAGGCACGTACATCCTCACGCTTTACGAAAAGCGCGTCGATCCAAACGACCTGCCGTTTTTTCTCGGCCTGATGGAGCACCTGTCCCAGCGCGGCGTGACGTGTCCGCTACCGGTGCACGACCGCGAGGGCAAGGTCCTCAATAAGATCGCTGGACGTCACGCAGCTTTCATCACGTTTCTGGAAGGCGTTTGGCCGCGCAAGCCATCGGCGGTACAGGCGATGGAAGTCGGCGGAGCAATGGCACGTATGCATCTGGCGTCGCAGGATTTCGGACTCCGGCGGCGCAATGCCCTCGGCATGTTTGGCTGGCGACCTCTGTTCGAAAAGTTCTCTAGCCGTTGCGATGACATTCTGCCGGGCCTCAATACACTGATCTCCAACGAACTCGACGTGCTTGAAAAGCGTTGGCCGCGCGACCTTCCCGAAGGCGTCATTCACGCCGATCTATTCCCAGACAACGTGTTTTTCATCGCCAACAAGTTGTCGGGCCTCATCGACTTTTACTTCGCCTGCAACGACGCACTCGCCTACGATATCGCCATTGCTCTCAATGCCTGGTGTTTCGAAAGCGATTTCTCCTACAACGTCACCAAGGGCCGCGCGCTTATCAAGGGTTATGAGGATGTGCGCCCATTGACGAAGGGCGAACGCGAGGCGTTTCCGCTGTTGGCGCGCGGGGCGGCCATGCGCTTTCTTCTGACCCGCAGCTACGATTGGCTCAACACGCCCAAGAACGCGCTTGTAGCCCGCAAAGATCCCTTCGACTACGTTCGTCGGCTTCGCTTTCACCAGAGCGCCACGTCGCTTGCAGACTACGGCTACGAGGTGGCCGGATGACGAACAAGGAACTGGCGCCGGTCGTGATCTATTCCGACGGCGCGTGCTCGGGTAACCCCGGCCCCGGCGGCTGGGGCGCGATTCTGATTTATGGAGCACACCGCAAAGAGCTGAAAGGCGGCGAGGCTCATACCACGAACAACCGCATGGAGCTTATGGCGGCTATTGCCGCCCTCGCGGCTCTCAAGCGCCGTAGCCATGTCGAACTTTATACCGACAGCGCATATGTAAAAAACGGCATCTCGCAGTGGATCCACGGTTGGAAGCGCAACGGCTGGAAGACGGCTGACAAGAAATCCGTCAAGAACGCAGAGCTGTGGCAGCAGCTGGATGAGCTGCGCGCCCAGCATGAAATCTCATGGCATTGGGTGAAGGGCCATGCGGGCCACCCAGAGAACGAGCGCGCAGACGAACTGGCGCGCGAAGGAATGGCACCCTTCAAGGCATAGCATTCAGCTTCAGAAGAAACGCAAAGCGCTCAGCCGGTTTTGCCCTCGCTCGCAACCGCCTCGTCAGAACGTTTTGCAGCATCGCCGAGGATTTCAACCGGCTCGTCGAGCACATCCCGAATGTAGAGCCGACGTACCGCAATATCGATCACAATCGAAAGCGGGAAGCCTAGCAGAACGCCGAGCGGTCCGAATAACATCCCCATAGCAACGATAGCGAACAAACCAGTGGCGGGCGGAATGGAAACCGCGCGGCCGACAACAAGCGGCGTAATGAGGTTACCCTCGACCTGCTGCACGATGATCATAACGACCAAAGCACCCAGCATCGCCTGCCAGCTTTGACCCGCGGCAATTGCTGTCGTCACCACAGCCGCCATGATCGAGCCAATGTAGGGAACAGCATTCGCCAATCCGGCAAGGAGCCCGAGCGCCAACGGCGATTGAACGCCTGCGATCCAGAGTCCAAACCCGGTCATCAAGCCTACCAACACCATCGCGACAAGAACGCCGCCAAGCCATCTGTGCAAAGCCTCACCGATGTCTTCCAGCGTTGCGATGGCGTTCGCGCGGTAGTCTTTAGGTATAAGCTTGAGCACCCCTTCGCGGTAGGACTTGCTGTCGGTGGCGAGATAGACCCCGCCGACCAACATCACACTTGCTCCAAGAACGGCTTGGCCGACTGAAGCACCCCACGACAAAAAGCGCGGCAGCATGGTTGCGATGCCGCCTTTGGCGCCCGAGCCTGTCAGCAACTCCTCTAGCGAATTGACGCCAAGCGCCTTGCTGGCATCGCTCAACAATGTGCTCAGGCGAGCGTCCAACGCTTGCCATTGGCTCGCCATTTCGGTGCCGAAGAAAACGATTGCCGCGACCAATCCGGCGACGATCAGCAATGTCGTCAACACGATCGACCAGGTTTCTGAAAGGCCGATGCGCTCGAAAGGTCGCGCCAAAGACCGCAAGGCCATCGCAATCAGCACTGACCCGAATGCCAACAACAAAAGCGGCGATAACAACCACGCAGCCACTATCAGCGCCACCACCAGGGCTGTCAGCAATAGTCTGCGAATGAATACCGCGTCCGTTAGATCGCTCATGGAAGGTCGCAACGGCCAAAGTCGAAGTTGAAGTGGCATCCGCGCCGCGCGCCGGTTGCGGCCACGCGACGCCGACGCCCTGAGACCTAGCGCTTAGAGCGATCGGTCGATCATCGAGCATAAAGTCTCGGCACTCGATTTATCATGGACTGGCGGACTATCATCGACGTTCAACACCTTGACGACGCCATCCTCGACCATCATCGCATAGCGCTTTGAACGCACGCCGAGTCCGATACCAGCTCCCGACAAATCGATATCGAGCCCGATGGCCTTGGTGAATGACGCTCCATCATCCGTCAGCATCAGGATCTTGCCATCGCTGCCGGTGGCCTTGGCCCATTCGTCCATCACGAAGACATCGTTTACCGCCGCACAAGCAACGGTATCAACGCCCTTGGCCTTCAGTTCGCCGACGCGATCGACAAAACCTGGCAGATGGGCCTTGTGGCATGTTGGCGTAAAAGCGCCAGGCACGGCGAACAACGCAACCTTCTTGCCTTTGAATAGTTCATCCGTCGTTTTAGCAACGGGGCCCTCGGGTCCCATCGTCATGAATTTCGCGGCCGGAAGCCGGTCTCCGACTTTAATTGTCATGGGGTCTGTTTCCTCGTGCTCGTTCGTATGTTGATACTTGGTGTTTGCTGTTTACGGCTTTGCGATATCTTCAGGCAGAGAAATCAAGGTTTCCGACTGGCCTTTGGTTCCGACCATCGTCACCCAGATCTTCTTCCCCGCCAAGTCCTTGAGGTCTCCTGCGTCCGTCAAATCCGCTTCGAACAGGTTTGGTTTCACCTTGTTGGTCATCGGAAGGTAGATGCCCTCGTCGGAAAAAAGAAACACGTCGCCCTCGGCACCTTCGCCAGCGACGTCCATAACCAACATAGCCTTGCTGTCGCGCTTTTCGATACGCCAAGAGTCCAGTACGGGGGCTGTCGAGCCGGACTTCTTTTCCGCAACGTCCAGAAGTTTGGGCACGCCGGCAAGTGCTGAGGTTAATTCGGCATCGATCTCTGTCTTGTCGGAAACCTCAAACTCCATCTCCACCTCCGCGGGGATGCAAATGTTCTTGCACACACCGTAGACGGCCTTGAGATGCAGCTTTACCGGTTTGGAGGGATCCTGAGGCGTGATCTCGACCGGAAAGATCACATGATCCTTGTAGCCGATATTCGCACCGGCTTTGTCGATCAGCCGGTGAGGCGCAGGATACAGCACTTGTGCCGAAGCAAGATTGTCTGATCCGGTCCAATCGAACTCCGGCGGAACGCCGCCTGCTTCACCCGGACTACGCCAATAGGTCTTGAAGCCCGGGCTCATCTGGATTTCCAATCCAGCCGCATAGGCCGCATTGCTTCCTTCGCGCGGCTTGGCCATTGCGATCAAGCGCGCCTTGTTGTCGTAACCTTGGACCCAGTCCGATTGATCAGCGTGCGCGTTTGCGCTCAACACGAGCATCGTACAAACCGCGCCCACGACCGCGCCGATGCGGGCAAACCCGCACTTATTCATCATCATCAGCCTGTCTTCTGCTTTCAAATTCTTCACCATGGCGAACCGCCGACTGCTTGCCGGCGGGTGAGGATAATCGAAGGGCTTTCTTCTTCGCTGTTACGGGTTTAGTCTAGTCACATGAACGTGCCCAAACGAAAGCCCAAGCGTAAGCCCAAAGCGCCGAAATCTGCCATGAAAGCGCCAAAGCACCGGCCCGGTGGAGAAATCAGTAGCGGCTACCTGGAAGGTCAGCTGCTCGTTGCGATGCCACGCATGTCCGACAAGAGGTTTGCACGGTCGGTGATTTACATGTGCGCACACTCCGAGGAAGGCGCAATGGGCTTAATCATAAATCAACGGGCCGACCACATAACCGCACCCGATCTGCTGGAGCGGCTCGGCATTGAGACGCGCAGCACCAACGACGAGATTTCTGGTGACGTTCTTTCCCTATCCATCCAGGTCGGTGGCCCGGTGGAGACTGGACGCGGCTTCGTTCTTCATAGCGGTGATTACTTTGCCGAAGACTCCACGCTCGCAATCGAAAGCGGCATCTGCCTGACCGCGACTATAGACATCCTCAAGGCCATCGCAGCTGGCCAGGGGCCTGACAAAGCCCTGCTTGCATTAGGCTATGCCGGGTGGTCGCCGGGGCAGCTCGAAAGCGAAATCCAGGCCAACGGATGGCTGTCTTGCCCGGCAGATCCTGAGCTGGTGTTCGGCTCAGACCTTGAAAACAAGTACGCCCGCGCAATGGCCAAGATCGGCATTGATCTTTCCCACCTCGTCAACGACGCGGGACACGCCTAGTCCGAACTTGGCAATCTGGGCTCTATCCGAAGACTACGCCCCTTAACCTAGGGCAGCGGCCATCATGAGCCAAAGCTCAACCAGTGCCGTCCTTCTTTTCCTTGGTTTGCCCGGTTGGCTTCACTCCGGCAAGACGCGCAAGCGAAGCCGCAACTCCCGGCGGAAGATTTGAAAAATCCGGCTGCAACGCCTGTGGTTGAGGCTGGCTCGGCAGCGGCGGCGGTGGTGCACGCATGGGGCGGCCGGTCGGCGGCACATCGTCAGCCGTTGCAGTACCGTTCGCGGCAGGCGCCCCGTTGCCGCCAGCAGAACGCGCTAACGCTTCGCCCAAAGGACGCAAGAGTGCTGGCCCCACATCGGCGGCAGGCAGTCCTTGCAGTCCAACTGATTCCGGAACAGACGCTGGCGGAGGCGGAGACGCACCGTTTGCGTATGTTGGAGGACGTCGCTCAGGGGCCGCTGTGGGCGGCAATTGCAACGGCGGCACTGCCGCCGTTGGCAGGGTCGGCAGCCCAGCAGAAGGTTGCGGCGGTGGCTGCGTCTTGGGTACGCCCATGCGCGGGTCAGACGGCGGCACAGGCGGCAGCGAGGCCGCAGGCTGAGCGGTCGCCGGGCTTGTGCGCACGACGGGCCTCAACTTCACAGGTGGTGAGCGCGGGACCATCTGGGATGGTGCGGGCGGTTTGGCCGAAACACCAGCAGCGGTTCCCAAAGGCGGCAACACAGCGTCGTTCTTGGCGACGATCGCCAGCGGCACCTGCGGTGGCCCAGCTTGTGGTTTGGAACCTTCCGGCTTGGCGGCCCGTGCCTGTCCGTTGATGGCCGCCTGACGATGGCGCGCGCGCACCACGGACTGGGGTAAGACGTTCGTCTTTGAATCTTCCGCACCATTAGCTGCGGTAAGTACCGGCGCATTCGGTGTCGGCGTGGCCTCGGCGTTGTCGCCCGACTCGTGTTCAGCCTGTTTCTTACTCGACGCTTTTGCCTTGAAGAACCCACGCGGCTGCATTTTGCGTTCCGACTTGCGGATCAACTTCAGCAATTGCAACACATCGCGCTCAGGCATCGGTTCGCCAAAGTGATAACCTTGCGCATATTCGCAACCTATGGACCGCAAGAACGCTGCTTCGTCGTGGCTCTCGACGCCCTCAGCCACAACTCCTTTGCCCAGTTCATGTGCCAGAGCCACGATCGAGCGCATGATCGCCGCGCCCTGCCCCGACGAGCTACCTCGCACCAACTCGCGGTCGACTTTGATGGTGTCGAACGGGAACCGCTGCAGATAGGCAAGCGACGAGTATCCGGTTCCGAAGTCATCGAGTGCCAGTTCCGCACCTGCACCGCGCAAGGACTCCAGAACCTCCGCTGATTGCTCTGGATTCTCCATCACAAGCGTCTCGGTAACTTCGAGCCGCAGACATCCCTTAGGCACGATGTTGCGGCCGAGGACGTGGCGGATCTCCTGAACGGCTTCCGGCCGGAAAATCTGACGGCTCGAAACATTGACCGACACAAACAAAGGCCGCTCGGAGCGCGGCAACTCGCTCTGCCAGCGCGCCGCATCGTGCGCGGATTTCAGCAGCACGTTGGTGCCGAGCTTGATGATGAGATCGCTCTCTTCAGCCACCGGCACAAATGAAACCGGATTGAGCAGCCCGAGTTTGGGGTGCTCCCAGCGCACCAGCGCCTCGAAGCCCGCCAGTTCCTTGGTCGGCAGATAGACGATGGGTTGGTAGAGAACTTTAAGCTGATTGCGGTCGAGTGCCTTGCGCAGGTCACTCTCGATCTGAATGCGCTCGTCACGGTCGCGCCGCATGGCGGGCTCGAAAGCCACGACGCGGTCGGCGCCGGCGCGCTTGGCGCGGTACATGGCAATCTCAGCTTCCTTCAGAAGCTCGCCGTCACCCACGCTTGTGTTGTCCCAAAGCGCGGCACCGATCGACCCGGTGAGAACGATTTCCTGATTGGCGAGAGGAATAGGCGCGCGCAGTGATCGGCGCACACGTTCCGCAAGCGAGGGCAGATTGCGGGCATCCTCCTCCGACAGGAACAGCATCGCGAACTGATCGCCCCCGACCCGTGCCACCGTATCGAGCGGCCCAAGATGTCGTTGCAGCCTGCGCGCAACGGTCAGCAACATGCTGTCCCCGCGCACCATTCCGAATGTCGAGTTCACGCTCTTGAACTTGTCAATGTCGAGGAAAAGAATGGCTGGCCTGATGTTGCTTTCAGTCTTGGCACGCGCGACCGCCGTACGCAGCCGATCAAGGAATAGCTCGCGATTGGGAAGGCCCGTCAGGCTGCAATGCACAGCATCATGCAGCAATCGCTCGTAGGCGCGCTTGGCATTGGTGATGTCGCGCATAAGACCGACACAGCGCAGCGTTCTTCCATCGGCGTTTGGAATACTAGCTGCCTCAAGCTCAAACCAGCGCCAGCTATTGTCGGTATGGCGCATCCGGAAATCGGCGCGAATACGAACTCCCGCGCGTTCCTGTGCTGAAAGGAGCATGACACGGAATCGCTCCTGATCCATCGGATGTATGTGATGGACGAAGTCGTCTGACTTGGCTGACAACTCGCCGGGCATCAAGGCAAGCGCCGCCTCTACTTCGGGACCAACCTTGAACTCGTCGCGGCGGATGTTCCACTCCCACACCGCGGAGCCCGATCCGGCAATGGCGAGCGACCGCGCCTGAAGCTCAGAGGGCGCGCCGGCGTAGACAGAGTCGTTGGAGCGGAAGGCAAACTGAGTGACCGTGAAGCCCATCAGGATAACGACCAACACCAGTCCGGCGACAAGGCCGCTTACCACCATGTCGGTAGACAAGCGGCCCGACAGCGTCATGCCCGTGGCGAAAATCCAGACCAGAAAGAAGACCCAGGTTGGAATGAGTGATAGGGCGCGGTCTTGCCCGCGTACCGCGAGGAAGAGCGTAAACATCGCGCCGATCGCGCCAATTGCCACGAACGACAACCGCGCGAACGTGGCGGCCAGGCGTGGATCGATGACGGCAACCGCAACAAGCGCTAGCTGCGCGATGACCCAGACGCCGATCAACATCCGCACCAGACCATGCCACAGCCCAAGACGCAGGAAGGTCGTGAGGAACATCACGAAACTCGCCGCCATGGCCGCTTCACCGGCCGCGCGATAAACCGCGTTGTCCTCCGGTCTCAGGTTGAACAGTTTGTGGAAGAACCCGAAATCGACGCACAAGTACGTCAGCACTGACCACGAAACGAGAGCGGCGGCAGGAAAAATGATCTTATGGTTGGCCGCAAAAACCGCAGTGAGAAAGATTGCCAGCAAGCCGGTAAGGCCGAGCATCGCGCCGTTGAAAAGCTGCCGGTCGCGCGTTTTGACCTCATATGAAATCGGCTTCCACAGGTAGAGACGCGCATAGCGCTCCGACGACAGCTCCGCGACATAGGTGATTGTCTGTCCAGGCTCCAGCGTAATGCGAAAAACGTCGGCGCGGTCACTCTTGATGCGTTCTGGCACGAAGCCGATGGACGGCGTGACGCTTTCCACGCGCCGGGCGTCGAGATCCGGCCAGATGGTGCCAGAACCAATTACGTTGTAGCGGTCTGCCGTCAGCCAGCGTTCGATCGGCTTGTCGGTTTTGTTGGAGAGCGCAAATACCATCCAGTTCGGATTGGCTCCCGGAACCGACGCGCGCACGGTCATTCGGCCTGAAACGCCATCGTTGCCTGCCGCCGTTTCGACCTGCAGGCTGTCGCCGCGGCCTTCATAGGCCTCGCCGAGAGTGGTGATCTCGATCTTCTCTTGTTCCGGCTCAACGACGATGGGCGTTAGAGCGCGGGCGGCAGGGGCGGTCGCGATGAGCCACGCCACCGCCAGGACAGCCACTGGCGCAGAGGCCGCAAGCCGTTCCGGTATGTGCGCAATGAGCCGCAATCCGCGGCGGATCAAGGTCATGGCAGATTACCCCGCGTCAGACCTTTCAATGCGCCGTCCTCTTCCGTCAAGGCATAGATGAAGTGATCTTCCCAAGCGCCGTTGATTTTCAGGTATCGCCGGGCCAATCCTTCGCGCTGAAAACCGCATTTCTCAAGCACGCGGCGCGAAGGCAGATTGCCGGGCATGCAGGCGGCCTCTACCCGGTGCAGACGTAGCGTGCGGAATGCGAACGCCGTCATCAGATTGACGGCGCGTTGCATATGACCATGACCTGCGAACGGAGCGCCGATCCAATATCCCAGCGTCGCGCACTGAGCCGCGCCACGGCGCACGTTCGACAGAGTAATGCCGCCCATCAGCGTGTCGCCGGGGCTGGCGGTGATGAAGTAATAATAGCCGTGATCGTCGCGTGCATCCTGGCCATAGACCTTCAAGCGGCGGCGATAGGCAAGACGTGTCAGCTCATCGCGCGACCAGGTGGGCTCCCACGGCGCCAAGTGAGCACGGCTCAGGGCGCGCACCTCCGCCCATGCCACGTAATCGCTCAAACCGGGCGCACGTAGCGTGAGGTTCGGGGCGCAGATCGGCTCCAGGTAATCCTCAGGTAGCGGAGACCTCAGGAATGCCATGCCGTAGCCCCCTCAAGCCCGAGCTACTGTCTCGACGATGGCAGCGGCGGCATTTTCCGCCTGCTCCTTCGCCTTGCGACCAGAACCAACCAGCGCCAGCGTGGGCTTTTCACTCAACAATTTGCGGGCGAGCGCCTGAACGCTCTCCGGGGTAACTTTCTCGACCCGGCCGGTGAGTTCGGCCGGCGAAATGATGCGGTTATGAGCCAGAAGATGACGTGCCATCTGTTCCGCGCGAACGGATGAGCTTTCCAGCGCCATCAGCAAACCAGCTTTGAGCTGAGCCTGGGCACGATGGATCTCGCTCGTTGAGGGGCCTTGATCGGCAAGGGCTGCGAGTTCTCCGGCGACGACTTTTGCAAGTTCATCGACCATCCGCACACCCGTCGCTGCGTGAACCGCCAGCATGCCCGTGTCTCTTAGCCCCCAAACGCTCGAATAGATGGCATAGCAAAGCCCGCGCTTTTCCCGCACCTCCTGGAACAGCCGGGAAGACATCCCGCCACCCAAAACGCCGGAGAAGACCTGCGCGGTCATGTAGTCATCATCGAGGATGGACGGCGACGGAAAGCCGATCAGCAGATGGGCCTGCTCGAACGATTTCCCCGATGCCGAAATTCCGCCCGCGTAGTGCGCGCGAGACTCACCCCCGTCTTCGCTAGGAGTGAGCCTGCCGAATAGGGCCTCAACGTGGCGGACCCACACATCGTGGTCGATAGCTCCTGCAGCCGAGAACACCATCGCTTGGGGCGCATATTTGCGACCAAGAAAGCCTTTAAGATCAGCGGCGGAGATGGCGCGCACGCTCTTGGGCGTTCCCAGGATCGGGCGTCCTACGGCTTGACCGGGAAAGGCGGTCTCCTGCAGCAACTCGTAGGCGATATCCTCAGGATCGTCCTTTGCTCCGGCGATCTCCTGCAGAATGACCTCGCGTTCCTTCTCGAGTTCTTCCTCCGAAAACGAAGAGTTGAGTAGGATGTCCGCCAGCAACTCCAGCGCCACCTTGTCATCGCCTTTGAGTACGCGGGCATAATAGGCGGTGGAATCGAGCCCGGTGGAGGCATTCAGATCTCCGCCAACCTCCTCGATTTCCTCGGCAATGCGGCGAGCTGAGCGCGATGCTGTACCCTTGAACGCCATGTGTTCGAGAAGATGCGAAAGGCCGTGCTCGTTCGCCTCCTCATGGCGGGCGCCAACGCCCACCCACATGCCGAGGGAAACAGTTTCTACCTGCGGCATTCGGCAGGAGGCGACACGGATTCCATTTGCGAGCGTGGTGACTTCAGGTTTCATGTCTTACGCCTTCACCAATGCACGCGAGGCGCCTTCGATGTAGCGCTCGATCGCTCCAAGCTCAGCAGGTAGCACCTCGGTACGCTCCGCGTCCGTCATGAGCGTGGAGAGCTGCTCGGGCAACTGTGGACGATGCCCAGTGATCGCCTCAAGCGCATCCGGGAACTTGGCCGGATGGGCCGTTGCCAGAATGACCTGAGCGGGCCCTCCGTGATGTGGAAGCGTCTTGTCTGCTGCCACTACGGCACAAGCGGTGTGCGGATCCAGGAGGTAACCGGACTGATCGTGTGTGCGGCGGATAGCGTCCGCTACCTCCTGCTCGCTGGCGGAGGCCGCCTTGAAATGCTTCTGCAGCGTTTGCGTCAAAGACCCAAGATCAAAGCTCCCGCTCTGCTGCAAAGAGCCCATGAGACCGCGAATGAGCGCCGCGTCACGGCCCGAAGCTTCGAACAGATAACGCTCGAAATTAGAAGAAATCTGAATGTCCATGGATGGCGACGACGTCGCCTGCACCGGCCGCATCTCATAGCGTCCGCTCGCAACGGTGCGCGGCAGGATGTCGTTGGCGTTGGAGGCGATTACGAGGTTGGCAACCGGCAGCCCCATGCGAGCCGCGACGAAGCCTGCAAAGATGTCGCCGAAATTTCCCGTCGGCACGACAAAGGACACCTCGCGTAGCGGCGCCCCCAGCGCACTGGCGGCAACGAAGTAGTAGGTGGCCTGCGCGACGATCCGGGCCCAGTTGATCGAATTGACGCCTGAGAGTTGCACACGATCTCGGAAGGCGTGGTCGTTGAACATCGCCTTCACCAGCGCCTGGGCGTCATCGAACGTCCCCTCGATGGCAAGTGCATGAACGTTCGGCTCCGTCGGCGTCGTCATCATGCGCCGCTGCACGGCGGAGACGCGGCCTTGCGGGTAGAGAATGAACACATCGACGAGCTTGGATGAGCGGAAGGCTTCGATCGCCGCTCCGCCGGTATCGCCCGAGGTGGCCCCTGCGATGGTGGCCCGCTGCCCGCGTTTGGCAAGCACATGATCCATCAGCCGCGCGAGCAACTGCATGGCGACGTCCTTGAAAGCCAGCGTTGGGCCGTGGAACAGCTCAAGGATGAATCGGTTGGGTCCAATCTCGACCAGAGGTGTCACGCTCGGATGGCTGAAGGTCGCATAGGCATCATCGGCCATGGCGCGCAGCTCATCCCGCGTGATGGCATCGCCGACAAAGGGATGAATGACCTCGACCGCAACCTCGGCAAAGGATTTTCCGACCATCGCCAGGATGGTCTCCGAGGGCAGCTTCGGCCACGTTTCGGGGACATAAAGCCCGCCGTCGCGCGCCAGCCCTGCCAGCAGCACATCCTCAAACCCAAGCGTGGGCGCCTCACCGCGTGTCGAAATGTAGTTCACGTCTATCTATCTCTTTTCTTGGGTCTTTTCGCTCAGTTCGAACGATGGAAATGCTTTATTCGCTTGAGCTTGGCAGGTGGCTGAAGAGTAGAGTGCTGACCGTGGTCGGGCAAGCCGAGCTAAAAGAAACGATCGGGCACAAAACCAGTACAACCGCGGGCCCAACTCAGGGCTGGTCCCCGGCCGGGGATGGCCCATCAGGAGGGCTCCTTGCCGCGCCTGAGGCGCTGCCAAGCGAAAGCGCCGTAGATCACAACCAGGGTGACCGCCAAGCCCCACCACGTGAGCACATATTCCAAGTGGCGGTTGGAAAGGTGAATTTGAGTGGTGCCGCCCTTCGGCCAGCCTCCCGGATTGGCGGGCTCTGCCAGGGCGTCGATGGAAAACGGCGCATACGGGGTGATGCGCATGGTCTCGCGTTGCTGTGGCGTCGGCGGCGCATCTGGAGCCCAACGCATACCGTCGAGATCACGCCAGTACCACTGATTGTGTTTGGGATCGGATGCGACCTCAAACGCGCCGGGCGTTTCGGGTCCGCGTACCAAGCCGACGACATCGACGGGCCCGGGGACCTGACCTTGCGCGCGGGTTGAAGGATCCTTGAGCCGATCAGGCACCCAGCCGCGATTGACGAACACCGGCGGGCCACCTCCCTCAGGAGCGAGCAGCGTGAATACGTCCCAGCCCTGAGAGTCTCTGTTTGGCGCGTAGAGGTAATGCTCCGTTGCGTAATCGAATGTGCCTTTGACTTGCACCTTCTGGTATTCCGCTTCGCCATCGCGCTTATATTGCTCAAGCACCTGCGCGTAGCTTTCCGGATCTCCCTTCGAGCGAGCATCGATCTTTGCGATAAGGTCTTCTTTCCAGGTCTTGCGGTGCCACTGCCAGTTACCGAGCGCGATCAGTGCCGGCAACGCCAGGATCGTCATGATCGTTGGCCAAATCAGACCCGCGGCCTTCAAACGTGCAAACATTACACTTTCCAGATTGCTAGGTGAGGGCCAAGGATAGATCGACGCGCACGTCCGCGCGGTCGTCTGCATCCGTTTCGCGAGCGCTCGCAAGCCGCCCGATCACTTCCCTTCGAGCCGGCCTTCTTCTGCCTTGTTCTTATACTGCAGCGCGATCAATGTCGCCTTGATGAAACGCAGCAGGAAGACGCCCAGAAGCGGCGTCAGAATCCCCCAAAGCAGGACGTGCCCCCACCAGGGGACGCCGAACTTGAACTCCGCAATCAGTGCACCGCCGACGCAAAGAAAGCCCAGGATGAAGATCGCGAATACGGCCGGGCCGTCACCGGTATCCACGAATTTGTAGTTGAGGCCGCATTCCGAGCAGGTCTCGCGCATATTGAGCACCTGGGTGAACAAGGGACCCTTTCCGCATCGCGGACAGCGGCATTTCAGACCGGTCTCCAGCACGCTCGGTGTTGTCATCTTCAACGATCCCATGTTGTGCGCGCCAGCTTGCAAATCTGCCGGCCAGCTGCGCCCTCAACTGTTTCTCACCGCAGGCTCAAAAAAGTAAGGCGGCCATAGGCCGCCTTACTTGTCTTGTTCGATCTGACGACCAATCAGTGCCCGGCAGCCGCAGCCGCGCCTTCCGCGATTGCGCCAGCACCCCAAACGTAGATGCAGGCGAAGAGGAACAGCCAGACCACGTCGACGAAGTGCCAGTACCAGGCAGCCGCTTCAAAACCGAAATGCTGCTGCGGCGTGAAGGCCCCCCGCATCGCGCGAACCAGACACACGAGCAGGAACAGCGTGCCGATGATCACGTGAGCGCCGTGGAAGCCGGTCGCCATAAAGAATGTCGAGCCGTAGGTATGGCCTGCAAAGCTGAAACCAGCGTGGCTGTATTCCAGATACTGCAAGAAGGTGAAGGTTGCGCCGAGCAGAACGGTCAGCACGAGGCCGATGACGAGGCCACGGCGGTCGTTCTTGAGCAGAGCATGGTGCGCCCAGGTCACCGTACAGCCCGAAGTCAGCAGGATCAGCGTGTTGACCAGCGGCAGACCCCAGGGGTTGAACGTGTGCTTGAAGAAGCCCGGCGTCATCGTTGCGGTGGCATCGATCGGCACGGGCGGCCACACGCCACCATAAACCTGATTACGTGTCGTCAAGCCGACGAGTTCAGAGTTGTTGGTCAACTCATGCACGCCCGCAGGGAACAGGGCGCTGTCGAAATAGCCCCAGAACCAAGCCACGAAGAACATCACTTCCGAAGCGATGAACAGGATCATACCGTAGCGCAGATGGAGCTGAACAACGGGTGTGTGATCGCCCTTGTTGGCCTCGCGGATGACATCCAGCCACCACGCCCAGGCCGTAGCGATGAGCGCCAGCATACCCATACCAAACAGGTAAGGACCCTTGATGCCGAATACGCCCTGTCCGTCGACATGCGTGCGCATCAGCGCGATGAAGCCAAGAGCCGTCACAAACGCCGAAATCGACGCCAACAGCGGCCATGGGCTTGGATCGACAAGGTGATAGTCGTGATGCTTCGCGTGCGTATCGGCCATATCGTTCTCCGTCGTCCCCGTTCGTTCTCCCGATCCGGACACCTTTTGGTCAGCCCGGCTTCGCTCTTATTCGTTTCCGTTCTTCTTACTCTCCGGTAGCAGGCAAACGGTGGGCCGGAAACCGGATAATCTTATAATCGTCAAAGTGCCGTCTTCAGCCACCACCGCCCTGCGCGGCGGTAGTGCCCGCCGTGCGCGCAACAGGGTAGAAGACATAAGACAGCGTCAAATTCTCCAAGTCGGCCGTATCGCGATCTTCGACAATCTTAGGATCAACGAAGAAGCTGACCGGCATTTCCACGGTCTGCCCCGGTTTGAGCGTCTGCTCGGTAAAGCAGAAGCACTGGATCTTATTGAAGTAGAGACCGGCTGCCTCAGGCGCCACGTTGAACGCGGCCGTGCCGGTTAGCGTCTGGTCCGACAGATTGGTAGCTCGGAAGAAGGCCAGCGCGTTCTCGCCGATTTTGACGTCCATCGTGGGCTGGACGGGCTCGAACTTCCAAGCAAGGTGCGGAGACACGTTCGCGTCGAATCGCACGGTGATCACTTTGTCGAGCACTTTATCGGGGGCCGCAACGGCGCGCTGCGTGGTCCCGCCATAGCCGGTGACCTGGCAGAATATGCTGTAGAGCAGAGGCGAGGCTGCCGTGATCCCGCTCATGACGGCAAGCGCAGCCAGGCAGCCCATAACAACTTTGCGGTTGCTGCCGGGGCGGACATTGGCGCTGTTATCGTCGGGCGTGGTGCTCACCTGCTTCGTTCCTCAGTTCACATGACCGCTCATGGCCGAGCCAAAGCGGATGATCGTTGCGGCGTAAAACATGAGCACCATGGCAACGAGCAAAAGTGCAATCGCCAAGGAACGCCGGCGCGTCGCCGGGCCAACAAGGTCTGTGTCTTTCTTGAGATCGTCTGCCATCGCGAACATCAACCCAACAGGCGCTGCCAGGCGTGCTCGCCAAGCAAGACCACAAACAGCAAGAAAAGATAGAAGATCGAAAAGCCAAACAGCTGTTTGGCTGCCGCGTCGGCCTCACGCCCCTGCGTAATGCGGCGCACCTTATCGGCCAGATACAGAAAAATCGCACCGGCAACGAGGGCCGACACGAGATAGAGCGGTCCGGCAAACCCGATAAACGCAGGCAGCGTTGCCAACGGCACCAGCAGCCAGGAGTAGATCACGATCTGGCGACGTGTCTCCGCAGGGCCAGCGACAACCGGCAGCATCGGCACACCGACGCGCTCGTAATCGCGGCAACGGTAGAGCGCCAGCGCCCAGAAGTGGGGAGGCGTCCACATGAAGATGATGAGGAACAGGACGATGCTTTCAAGGCTGACGCTTCCGGTCACGGCGGCCCAGCCGATCATGGGAGGAAAAGCGCCAGCAGCACCGCCGATGACGATGTTCTGGGGCGTCTTACGTTTCAGCCACATCGTATAGACGAACAGGTAGTAGGCGATGGTCAGAGCCAACAGCGCCCCGGCAACCCAGTTCACCAGAACCCCGAGCGTCAGGACAGAAAACACCGAAAGAACCGCGCCGAATTGAAGCGCCTCGCCTGCAGTGACGCGACCACGTGGAATGGGGCGCGCCGCCGTGCGCTGCATGCGCGCGTCGATATCGGCGTCGTACCACATGTTAAGGGCACCCGACGCACCAGCACCGATGGCGATCGAAAGAAGTGCAATAACACCGATGACTGGATGAATGACACCCGGTGCCGCGATCATGCCGGTCAAAGCCGTCAGAACGACGAGCGACATCACCCGCGGCTTCATCAGCGCGATGAAATCCCCAACCGAAGGCTCACCCGCTTGGGCGCCCGCCGTTGTTGCGTCGATCCCGATCTCGGCCATGGGCCAGATGCTCCTCAAGGTCGGCGCGGTTCTTTGCCGTGCCGCCATTATTTATTTTCGCAACCAGATCGGCTTGGCGTTTGAGCCGCACCGGAGGAAGAGGCGGGCGGCAAGTAGGGGCCGCCCGCTCCTGTCCGTAGTCTTAGTGGTGATCGCCAGCCGCGATGCGCGGCAGCGTTTCATAGGAGTGGAAGGCCGGCGGAGACGGCAGGGTCCACTCGAGCGTCGTTGCGCCAATGCCCCACGGATTGCCAGCCGCCTTCTCTTTACGGATGAAGTAGGCGTGGAACATGCTCACTAGGAACAGCACCGTAGCTGCAGCGGTGATGTATGCGCCAATCGACGAGATGTTGTTCCAATATGCGAAGCCATCCGGATAGTCCGCGTAATGGCGCGGCATTCCCGACAGACCAAGGAAGTGCTGCGGGAAGAACAGCAGGTTGGCGCCAATGAACGTCAGCCAGAAATGCACCTTGGCGATCGTATCGTTGTACATGTAGCCCGACATCTTCGGGAACCAGTAATACCAGCCCGCAAAGATCGAGAACACGGCGCCAAGCGACAGCACGTAGTGGAAGTGCGCGACGACGTAATATGTGTTGTGCAGCGCGCGATCGATGCCGGCGTTGGAGCACATGACACCCGTGACGCCGCCAACCGTGAACAGGAAGATGAAGCCCAGCGCCCACACCATAGGTGCGCGGAACTGGATGGAGCCGCCCCACATCGTGGCGATCCAAGAGAAGATCTTCACGCCCGTCGGCACCGCGATAACCATGGTCGCGAACATGAAGTAGGCCTGCGTGTCGACCGAGAGACCCGCGGTGTACATGTGGTGCGCCCACACGATGAAGCCGACGAGGCCGATCGCGACCATGGCGTAGGCCATGCCGAGGTAGCCGAAGACGGGCTTACGCGAGAAGGTCGAAACGATGTGGCTGATCATGCCGAAGCCCGGAAGGATGAGGATGTAAACCTCCGGGTGCCCGAAGAACCAGAACAGATGCGCGTACAGCAGCGGGTCGCCGCCGCCAGCGGGATCATAGAACGTGGTCCCGAAATTGCGGTCCGTCAGCAGCATGGTGATAGCGCCGGCCAGAACCGGCAGCGACAGAAGCAGCAGGAACGCCGTGATCAGCACCGACCAGACGAACAGCGGCATCTTGTGTAGCGTCATGCCGGGTGCGCGCATGTTGAAGATGGTGGTGATGAAGTTGATCGCGCCGAGGATCGAAGATGCACCGGCGAGATGCAGCGACAGAATACCGAAATCGACGGCCGGACCAGGGTGGCCGATCGTGCTCGACAGCGGTGCCACGACGATCCAACCCGTACCCACGCCGTTTGCGTCGGCCGTACCGGGGACGAACATCGAGAGCAGGAGCAGAGCGAACGCGGCCGGAAGCAGCCAGAAAGAGATGTTGTTCATGCGCGGGAACGCCATGTCAGGCGCACCGATCATGAGCGGAACGAACCAGTTGCCGAAACCGCCGATCATGGCCGGCATGACCATGAAGAACACCATGATCAGGCCGTGGGCGGTAACGAACACGTTGTAGACGCCTTCATCGGCAAAGTACTGCATGCCCGGATGCTGAAGCTCCAAGCGCATCATCACCGAAAGAAAACCGCCGATGACGCCCGCCATGATGGCAAACAACAGATACATCGTGCCGATGTCTTTGTGGTTCGTCGAACAAAACCAGCGCTTAAAGAACGGTGGCGCATGATCGTGGTCATCATGTGCCGCGTATGCCGTGCTACCCATGTGTCCTTACCCTTGGCTTGAATATCTATTTGTTGTTGTGCTGGCCCCGCACGTCAGGCAGGGCCGCGCTTCCCCGGACGAAACGTTACTGAACCTGCGCCAACGCCTGATTGGCGCGCTGCGTATCCACAGCGGCCTTCAGGATCTCGGCGGCTTTCTTTTTGTCCTTAGCCTTCAGGGCGGCCATCCAGGCATCGTAGACTTCAGGCTTCACAACGCGGACGGCGATCGGCATACCAGAGTGGTTCTTGCCGCACAGCACCGAGCATTGACCGTAGAAAATCCCTTCCTTGTCGGGCTGGAACCAGACTGCGGCAGTGCGGCCGGGCACAGCCTGCTGCTTCACGCCAAAGGAGGGGATCGTCCAGGAGTGGATGACGTCGTTCGACGTCACCAGAAGATGCACCACCTTGCCGAGCGGGACTGCGATTTCCTGGTCGACGGTCAGCTGACGCGGCTCGTTGCGCTCCTTCCAGACGTCGCGAGCAGCCGCATAAACAGCCTCACGACGAGCAGTGCCTTCGAGGCTGCCAAACTTATCGTTGAATTCCTTCTCGCCGATCTTGGCTTTGAGCACGTCCTCGTCATGCAGCATGTTCGAGGACAGCGTAATACCTTGATCGAGATACTCGTGGTCCCAGAACCAAGCGTTGCCGGTCGCCTTGATGGTCAGGTCGGGCTTGGGAAAGCGATACTGCTCGAAAAGCAGCTTGAAGGACGGGATGGCGATCGCGACCAGAATGAGGATCGGAATGATGGTCCAGGCCACCTCAAGCGCGGTGTTGTGAGACGTGCGCGATGGCGTAGGATTAGACTTCTCGTTGAAGCGGAACATTACGTAGAGCATCAACAACAAGACGAATAACGCAATCGCGATAATGATCATGTTGATGTTATTGTAGAGGTCGCTCAGCTCGGTCATGATGCTCGTGGCTGGCTGCTGCAAACCCAGCTCGCCGTCGGTCGGCTGGCCAAGTCCGGCCATTGCTGGCGTCGTAAAGCTTGAAAGATAAGCAAGGCCGGCGATTGCCGAGCCGGTAACCGCGCCAAACAAGCGTCTCAACATGGTCTCGCTCCCGGTTCACCCTTTCGCAGACCGCCGGGCCTCGAAGCAGGTGTGTCGTTTTGTTCTTGGGCCTGCCAATGAGCCAGCAGGACCGCTCCCCCGTACTTTCAAAGTCGCAACCCGGTTTGGGCTCCGGGACCGCGGGGTGTCGCTGCGGCAGACGACGCGCGCAAAACTCCCCCGTATGGAAGAGAGCACAACCGCTTTATTTGTCTCAAGTCAAGTTTTGTGCGTCATTTTTTCGCGATAGACCTGCGCGAATCATCGCACACGTTTAGCTGCCTTCTGATCTGCGACAGGACAGAATTCGGCCCTATTGATTGCCGAGTAACCCGCCCGTTGCCTGCAACAGCAGAGCGGCCTGCGCTCTACTTGACCCGACCCAGGAGTGACCGTGCCCGACATCGATGCCTTTCGCGCCTGGTACCGACGCGCTCTTCTCATTCTCGCCGCTGCTTTTGGCATTGCGGGTTCCGTCGGCCACTCAGCCTTTGCTGTCGACGCACCGGAAGGGACGGTGAAGGCCCAACACGGCGATTGGCAGGTGGTGTGTAAGGATCCTCCCCCCGGCGCAAAGTCTCCTGTTTGCGCACTGGTGCAAAGCGTCACGGCTGAAGACCGCAACAACATCGGCCTCACTGTCTATTTCCAGAAGTTTTCCAATGGAACGCGCGTGCTGCGCGTGTTTGCCCCGCTCGGCGTGCTCCTTCCCCCCGGTCTCGGCTTGAAGATCGACAACAAGGACGTGGGCCACGCTCCTTTTTTGCGGTGCCATAACTTTGCCTGTTATGCACAGGTCGTTGTCGAGGATCCCCTCATCGAGCAGCTGAAGACCGGGAAGACGGCCATCTTCATCATCTTCCAGACCGAGGAAGCCGGTATCGGCATCCCGATCTCGCTCAAAGGATTTGCCGAAGCACTCGCCGACCTCAACTAACGTTGACGATCCAGAGCGTTGTAAATCCAGCCTGTTTCGCACTTCGGTACGCAAAAAAGATCAGGGCGTCGCCCAGATAGACGACGCCCTGAATTGTTTCCGAAAGGAGCGGCGGGAACCTTAGGCGACCTTCCGCTCAAGGCGCTGCTCGCCATCGGGAATCTCGCGCTCGACGCCATCGACCAGCTCAAGCGTATCCCGCCGTTGGCGAGCGGGCATGTGCAGAACCGCGGCGGGGCCCGAGGGCCGAGAGAACGCAATCGAGATGTTACGATTGGCCTCCGTGTAGGAGTGGCTGAGTTCGTCCCAGTAGCCCCTATAGGCGCTCGTCAGCTGGGACGACGATTTTGCGTGCAACAGATTGGTGCTCAAAGCCATGGAAGCACGCATCTGCCTGGCTGCAAGGTGAGCAATTTCAAGCTGCCAGCGTCCGGCAGCCTTCAACGCAGGCTGCCAGAAGGAGGATGCAATATCTGCACCCTGAAAAAGAACTTCATAAAAGTCGTGCGCCGGCGAGGTCGGCCCGCGCGGATTTGAGAAATCAGAACTCATTGAAACACCCTCTTAAGCGAACAGCGTCGCTCCCTAGACTCATTCTTCTGGTTACGCATTTCAGCTGGCAATACGCGCCGGCTATCCCCGCCGGATCGTTGTGTGGAACACCCACCTTGGGGAGTAGGTAATATCTCCTACCATAGCGTCAATGATCTAACTCAAAATTGTGACCGGCTGATGCCGCCCGCTCGTTTGTTCGACCAGCGTTCGCACAGATCTGCGCAATCACGGGTTGTGCCTCTGGGGGCCTGGGAACACTAATGTTTCCACGCATTCCGACGTGATCGGATTTTCAACATAGCGACTATTGATTCGCCTAAGGTGCGTCGATAAGGTGACGATCACTCAGTGTTCGTTTGATTTTTGTTGGCTGCGTTTTTCATGCGGGGGCATAGGGGCGAGTCTTGGCCCACAATGCTCGGTCACGCGGTCCGTGACTGGGTAATGACGTTGCGCGTTGCGAAGCCGCTCCTGCTGACCGCTTCGATCCAGCTTTTTGCTCTCCTTCCATCCCCCATTCACGCCGACGAACCCGCACAGCCCAAGTACGGATGGCGCGAAGTGTGGACCGGTGGCGATACCATGCGCGATGTCTGGCTTCTCTACAGTGGCGTAACGCTCGCACCATGGAGCGAGCACGTATACGACCCAGGCTGGCGAATTCGCGCGCAGGCTGGGTATGGGCAGTACAATTACATGATCAAGTCCGACGGTGTTCCCACATCCTATCGCGGCGATGTGAGCTACGCCGATGCTCTCATTGGCTACCACTGGCGCGTCGGCGAATTGACCGCCAAGCTGTTTGGCGGTCTGGCAACCATCGAGCACAGAGCGCTGGCCGAAGCATCCGACGGTCGCGTATTGGGGCGCGAGTGGGGCCCGAAGGGCCTCGTCGAACTTTGGCTTAACATCGGAAGTACGCAGTTCACATCGCTGAATTTGTCCTTCACCACCGCTCATCGCACGGCGGCCGCCCGCTGGCGGTATGGCGTCAAACTGAATGAAGCGCTTTCGATCGGACCGGAGCTGCGTTTCGACACGAACGCCTTTCGCTATCAGAGCTATGACAAGATTTTCGATTCCTACCTCGGACGGGCCGGCCTGTTTTTGACCTACAAATGGCCAGGAGTAGAAGTGTCGGTAGCCGGGGGCATCTCAGCCAATGTCATCGGTATTGAAACCGACGATCTAAGCCCCTATGGCACCATCAACGTGCTTTTCCAGTTCTGACCGATCGGACGGGGTTGTGCCTGGCGCTGGCATTTTGCAAGCATACTCTCCAATCCGAACTTGAGACGAGGTCGCTCCCCATGCGCTTCAAGGCCCATGCGTTCCCACTGGCCGCATTTGTGATCGCACTTGCCGCACTTGGTGCGCACACCACGACCGCGCTGGCCAAGACGTGCGCGAGCGAGACTGTTGAAGCGCGGGGTGAACCCTCGCGCTACTTGTGGCTGGCTAAGACCAAGACACGCGCCAACTGGCGGCGCAAGGTGCGCTCGATTCCGGAAATGGGTTCCGACTACGCCAATTGGGCGCGGGCGGAAAACACCGAGGAGAAGTGCTACAGCGGTCCATCTGGACACCTTTGCATCTTCTCGGGCACGCCCTGCCTGCCGTAAGTGTTGGCGCGCTGGTCTTTTGAAGGCTGGAAAAGTTCGCTTTCTCAACGCGCTCCCCTCAGCGTGCCAACAAAGTGAAGATTTTTTGCCCGTGCGCCCAAGGAATACCGCAGCTAGCCCGTCTCATAGACACGCAACGGGTGGAAGCGGTCTTACAGGCACGCCGCGTGAACGAATCAAACGACGAGGAACTGGCAATGCGCGCGGGGCAGGGATGCCGCGCCTCTTTCGCGCGATTGCTGGAACGGCATTACGACCGGATTTATCGGACCGCCTGGCGGTTTACAGGGGTCCGCGAGCACGCAGAGGATGTCGCCCAAGACGTCTGCATCAAGCTCGCCAACGTGATCGGGTCATTCCGCGCCGATGCGAAATTCACGACTTGGCTTCATCGCGTCACGTACACCACGTTGCTGGATAGCGTGCGCGCCAACCAAAGGATTTCGGCGCTCGATCCGTCAGACGTCGTGAAGCTGTCCGATCGCGTCCAGCAACATCATGCGCAGGCGCCGCAGGATAGCAGCGACGGGTACGATGAATTATGGCAGGCCGTGCGTAGTCTGCCGCCTCAACAGCGCGACGCGGTGTTGTTTGTATATGCAGAGGAGCTAAGTCACGCGCAGGCTGCGTCTGTAATGGGGTGCTCGGAAAAGACAGTGTCGTGGCACATCCACGAGGCGAAGAAACGATTGAAGATCCTGCTCAAGGCTGTGGGCTGACCGATGACCGAATATGAGCTGGAAAACCTGAGCCACTTGCCCGTTCCGCCGCCCGGTACGGATGCGAAGCGCGCTGCGCTCAATGTTGCGCTCGACGCCTTTGATAACAAGCAGTCGGATAAATTACCGCGCGCCTCCAAAGAAAACGTTCACCATCTTCGTCAGACGGAAACAACTCGCACAAAGAGGAGTTTCCGCATGCACCTGCTCTCACGCCAAGGCATGGCTCTCGCCGCCTCGCTCGCTGCTCTGATGATCGCTGCGCCGATGACCTTCCAATACATGAACGCACCTTCCTACGACGGCGCGCCCTCAATTGAGAGCACGCCAATAGCATCCGTTTCGGGCAAGTTGCAGACAATGACGCGAGGAGCTGAGGCTCCAACCGATGCCAAACGCGATGAAGCGGACCAGGCGGCGGACAAGGAAATTGTCGCCAGGCAAAAAGATGTTGCGATGGCGCCAAAGAAGAAAGCAGAGCGCCTGCAGCCGTCGGTTGTTGCGGCAGCGCCGGCTCGCCCTCCGGAGCCAACCGGATCTGTAAGCCACTCTGCCCCGTTTTCCCGACCCGCCGGATTGGGCGCTTACTCCGTCGGCGACGGCCGAATGGCGATGCGTGATGTCATTGAGCCTCCGCCTGCGGTCATGCAGGAGCAATCCCGCGACACGTTCGACGCGAAGGACATCAATCCCATCAAGCAGGTCGCAAGCGAACCTGTGTCGACGTTCTCGATCGATGTCGATACGGCGTCCTACGCCTTCGTACGCCGTGCGTTGAATTCTGGACAGTTGCCGCCCAAGGACGCCGTGCGGGTGGAGGAGATGATCAACTATTTCCCCTACACGTATCCTGCACCTCAATCCGCCGAAACGCCCTTCAAGGCGACGGTGAATGTGTTTCCCTCGCCGTGGAACGCGAACAACAAGCTCGTTCATATCGCCATCAAAGGGTACGAGCTGAAAAGCGCTGAGCGGCCGCGCGCCAACCTCGTCTTGCTGATGGACGTCTCTGGTTCGATGGAGCCCGCAGACCGCCTGCCTCTGATCAAGAACGCCTTTCGGCTGCTCGTCGATCAATTGAAGCCCGACGACACTATTTCCATCGTCACCTATGCGTCGGGCTCAGGCATCGCGTTGGAGCCGACCAAAGTTTCGGAGAAGAATAAGATCCTGAGTGCCATCGACGCGTTGGGCGCAGGAGGATCGACTGCGGGTGCCGCAGGCATCGCGGATGCATACCGCTTGGCCGAGGCCAACTTCGACAAGTCGGCCGTGAACCGTATCGTTCTGGCGACCGATGGCGATTTCAATGTCGGAATGACAGACCGGGATGAACTGAAAAGCTATGTCGAGCGCAAGCGTCAGGCAGGCATATTCCTGTCCATTCTCGGGGTCGGGCAAGGCAATCATAACGATGCGTTGATGCAGGCCCTCGCTCAGAACGGCAACGGTACGGCGGCTTATGTCGACACGTTGAACGAGGCGCGCAAGGTGCTTGTCGACGAAGCCTCCTCGACACTTTTTACCATCGCAAAGGATGTGAAAATCCAGGTCGAATGGAACCCGGCGCGTGTGTCCGAATACCGGCTGATTGGATACGAAACCCGAAACCTGAAACGCGAAGACTTCAACAACGATCGTGTGGACGCTGGCGACATCGGATCCGGCCATACCGTGACTGCGATTTATGAAGTCACGCCCGTTGGCGCGCCCAAGCTGGTCGATGATCTGCGGTACGCATCCAAGGATGATACCTCAGATCGCAGTGCAGTCCCACCGCCCAAGACCGAACCCAGGGCAACCTCCCCCAACACGGACAGCGAGCTTGGCTTCCTCAAGATGCGTTACAAGCGTCCAAACGAAGAGGCCTCCCGGCTCATCGAGCAGCCAATCTTGAATGCGACGTCGAATTCAAGTGTGGAGACGACAACCGCCGACGTTCGCTTCTCCACTGCCGTTGCTGCATTCGGTCAGATGCTGAAGGGCGAGCCTTACACCCAGGGCTACGCCTTCGACGACGTCTTGACTTTGGCGCAGGGCGCGCGCGGCGATGACCCGTTCGGCTATCGCGCGGAATTCCTCAACCTCGTCCGCCTAGCCAAGAGCGCCAGACCCTAAACTTCCAACGATCCCGGGAAAATCACACCGATCCCACTGGCGCTGCGTCCTAAAATTTGGAGGCGGCGCCAGAACGCTTTGGCTCTGCTGACATGCCTTAAATTTGAGTTGCAGCCCAAGTTGATCCCTCAACCTAGAGTCCCACACCCGCGAACGAAAGCGCAAAGCGAACGATCATTCATCTTGACCTCGCCATTATTCTGATCCAAAGCAGTCTTCAAAAAAAGCGAGCGTTCGTTTTATGCCTACACTAGAGTTCGGCTAATCGGGCTGTTGTGCAGGTAACGGAAAAGCGCCGCGAATGCGGCCAGGCACTGAATGCGTTTTGGTTCCGGCGATCGGAACCGGATGCAGAACCCGAGAAGACACAAGACGTTGTCTTTGGACGACGGCCCGAGAAGGAGACCGGCATACGATGCCAAAGCTGAAGCCAGAAACGGAGCACGCGCGCCGCCAGAACATTCTGGACGCTGCCCAGCGCTGCTTTGCGCGACGCGGCTTTCACGGCACCTCCATGCAGGACATCTGCAAAGAGGCCGTGGTCTCGCCCGGAGCGCTGTACGTCTATTTCGACAGCAAGGAAGCTCTGATCGCTGGTTTGTGCGAACGTGACCGCGCCGAGTTGACGGAGCGTTTGGAGGGGCTGTCTCAAGCCCCCGATTTCCTCGCCGCGCTCAGCGCGATTGGAGAAGCCTATTTCGTAGACGACCCGGCGGACAACCGGCGGGTGGCCGTGGAGATGGGCCTCGAATCGACCCGCAACGCGCGTGTCGCGGAGATTTTCCTTGGGGCCGACCGTTTCTGCGGAGACGCCTTTGAGTCGATGTTCCAGCGCCTCAAGGGCGAAGGCCGCATCAATCCCACCTTGGACATTCCGACGTTGACCAAAGTGTTCTTGGTCATCGGCGATGGCCTGTTCTGGCGACGGGCCGTCGTACCTGACTACGATATGCGCGAAGTCCTGCCGGTACTGACTGCAATGATCGGAGCCTTGGTCCGGCCTGTTGAAGCTCCAGCCGAGACCCTTGAGGAGACACACTGATGAAATGGTCGCGTCTCCTACTGGTCGGCCTTGTCGCCGCGGCTGCCGCCGGTGGCGGTTACATCTATTGGGATAAGCACAAGGAAGCGCTGTTGGCGAAGTACGCCGCCCGCAAGGCCCCGGAGCCTGAGCAGGACGCTGCAGCGCGTGCGCCTGCGATCTCCGTCGTTCGCGTTTCGAACGCAGATTTCGTAGAAACCGTCATGGTCTCCGGCTCTTTGGTCCCGCGCGAAGAAACGCTGGTTTCGCCCGAGATCGAAGGCTTTCGTGTTGTGGATCTTCTTGCCGACGCGGGCGATGAAGTGAAAAAAGGTCAGGTGTTGGCCCGGTTGGTGTCTGACCAGCTCGACGCGCAGCTTGCCCAGAATGATGCCAACCTGGCTGGTGCTGATGCCTCCATAGCGCGCGCTCGAAGCCAGATTACCGAAGCCGAAGCCCGCGCCAAAGAGGCCCAGGCCCAGCTCGATCGCGCCATTCCGCTAAAGAAGTCAGGCTACCTGTCGGGCTCCGTGTTCGATGAGCGCGAAAGCGCCGCTCGTACCAGCAAAGCAATTGTCACCGCTGCCCGCGACGCGTTGAAATCCGCCGAAGCTCAAAGGTTGCAAGTCGAGGCGCAGCGCCGCGAGCTGGAATGGAAGCGTTCCAACACCCAGGTTACTTCGCCCGTCGATGGCATCGTCAGCCGCCGTAACGCACGTATCGGAGCTATCGCTTCAGCTGCCGGAGATCCGATGTTTCGCATTATTCAGAAGGGCGAGATCGAGCTTGATGCTGAGGTGATAGAGACCGACATCATCAAGGTGAAGGAGGGCCAGAAGGCCATCGTGACCGTTCCCGGCGTCGGCGAATATGATGGCACCGTGCGCCTGGTCTCGCCCGAAATCGACAAGACCACGCGCCTCGGCAGGGTCAGGATTTTCCTTGGCAAAAAGCCGGAGCTGCGCGTTGGAAGCTTTGCACGCGCCTCAATCGAGACGGGACGCAGTCACGGCATCGCCGTCGCGCCGAGTTCCATCATGTTCGATCCCAGCGGGACTTACGTGCAAGTCGTCGTCGATGACAAGGTTGCACGACGGGACGTCAAGACGGGCTTGGTCGCAAACGGCCTGGTCGAGGTCACATCAGGGTTGGCTGAGGGCGACATCATCGTTGAGCGCTCCGGCACGTTTCTGCGCGACGGTGACGTGATCAAGCCGGTGTTCGCCAGCGAAAAGACGGCCGAGGTGAAGTAATGCGCATAAACTTCTCCGCCTGGGCTATCCGAAACCCGGTCCCGCCGATCTTGCTGTTCGTGGTGCTCTGCCTGCTCGGCATCATGAGCTTCAAGAGTCTGCCGGTCACAAAATTCCCCAACATCGACGTGCCGGTCGTGTCCGTCACCGTCACTCAGGGCGGCGCAACTCCGGCTGAACTCGAGACCCAGGTAACACGCGAGGTCGAGGACGCCGTCGCAAACGTCACCGGTGTCAAGCACATCATTTCGACCGTGACGGACGGCTCGTCCGTTACCGCCATTGAGTTCCAGCTTGAGGTCAATACCGACCGCGCTGTCGTCGACGTCAAGGACGCGATCGATAAGATTCGCGCCAACCTGCCGCGTACCGTTGACGAACCGATCGTTTCACGCATCGACGTGGAAGGTCAGTCGATCATGTCATTTGCCGCCACCAGCCCAGGCATGACGCTGGAGCAGCTTTCCTGGCACGTCGACGACGTGGTGAAGCGACGGCTGATGGGGCTGAAGGGCATCGGCAAGGTTGAACGCTACGGCGGCGTGACGCGCGAAATTCGCGTCGAGCTGGATCCCGACCGACTATTGGCTTTCGGCGTCACGGCGGCGGACGTGAACCGGCAGGTGCGCGCAACCAACACGGACCTTGGGTCCGGTCGCGGCGAAGTCGGCGATCAGGAACAGGCGATCCGCGTTTTGGCCGGTGCGCGCACCGTCGAGCAATTGGCAGAGACCAAGATCAACCTCGCAAACGGACGCCAGGTGAAGCTGTCCGACCTGGGTCGTGTCATCGATGGCTCTAGCGAACAGCGCTCGTTCGGCCGCCTCGACGGTAAGCCCATCGTCGCGTTCGCCATCTTTCGCGCCAAGGGCGCCAGCGAGATGACCGTGCGCGACAATGTCGAGAAAGAACTGGCCAAGTTGCGCGAGGACTATCCGCAGATCTCGATGACCAAGATCGATGACGCAGTTGCCTATACGCAGGGCAACTACGAGGCGGCGATGGAAACCCTGATCGAGGGATCCGTGCTGGCCGTCATCGTCGTTCTTGTGTTCCTGCGTAATATCCGCGCCACGGTCATCGCGGCGATCGCCCTTCCTCTTTCCGCGATTCCTGCATTCTGGTTCATGAGCATGTTCGGATTTTCTCTGAACCTCGTGAGCCTGCTGGCGATCACGCTGGTGACAGGCATTCTCGTCGACGACGCCATCGTCGAGATCGAGAACATCGTGCGGCACCAGAACATGGGCAAATCGCCCTACCGCGCGGCGCTGGAAGCCGCCGACGAAATCGGCCTTGCGGTGATCGCAATCTCGCTGACGATCGTCGCGATCTTCGCGCCCGTATCCTTCATGAGCGGCATCCCAGGCCAATATTTCCGCCAGTTTGGCCTCACGGTCGCAGCCGCAGTGCTCGTGTCACTGTTGGTGGCTCGGCTCATAACGCCGATGATGGCTGCCTATCTCATGCGCCCCGTCAAGGAGGTGCACACGAGCGATGGCCCTATCATGAGAGCCTACACGCGCTTCCTCGCCGCCACGCTGCGGCATCGGTATGCGACGTTGATTGTCGGACTGGGTCTCTTCGTCGGCTCGATCTACGCGACATATCTTCTGCCGTCTGGGTTCATTCCCGATGGCGATGAATCGCGCATTGTGATTTCGGCTGAACTGCCCCCCGGCGCCAAGCTCGCCGAAACCACCGACATGACCGATACGATTTACCGATCGCTCAAGGGAGTCCCCGAGATCAAGACAGTCTACGCATTGGGAGGCACGTCGCCGACTGGTCAGCTCGATATTCGCCGCGCGGCCATCATCGTGCGCCTTGTTCCCAAAGCCGAGCGTTCGCGATCTCAAAAGAAGATCGAGGGCGAGGTTATGGCGCGGCTGAAGGCCATTCCCGACCTTCGCAGTTGGGCGATCAACGGGCGCAACGAGCGGCAGCTAGCCTACAACCTCGTATCCAATGACGGTGACGCTCTGCGCATCGCGGCAAGCGAGGTTGAAGCCAAGCTGCGCACCAATCCGATTTTTCGCGGACCCGCTTCGGAAGCTGCACTGGAGCGGCCGGAAATACGCATCGTTCCGCGCTCGGATGCCGCCGCGCGTCTTGGCGTTACGACCGACCAGATTTCCGAAACGGTTCGCGTCGCCACCATCGGCGACGTTGAATTCAACCTTGCCAAATTCAACGCCGGAGACCGCCAGGTTCCTATTCGTGTGCAGTTGAAGGAAGACACACGCGAAAATATGCAGCGCATCAAACAACTGCGCATTACCAACAGCACCGGCCAACAAATACCGCTCATGGCGGTTGCGGATGTCGAGTTCGGACAGGGCCCCAGCCTCATCTCGCGCTACGACCGGTTGCGAAACGCGAAGATCGGCACCGATCTCGCGCCCGGCGTAGCTTTGTCTCAGGGCCAGTCTCAATTCATCAAGACGGTGAACGACCTCGGCTTGCCAAAAAGCGTCAAGCTGCGCGTCGTTGGCGAGGCGGAAATGCAGGGCGAAGTCGTCCAGGGTTTTATCACAGCCATTCTGACCGGACTTGTTCTGGTGTTCGGCGTGCTGATCCTTCTGTTTTCCAGCGTCACACAACCGATCACCATTCTATTGTCGCTGCCGCTGTCTTTTGGTGGCGTCGTGATCGGCCTGCTCGCCACCAACAACGCCGTGACCATGCCGGTTTACATCGGTCTGATTATGCTGGTGGGCATCGTGACCAAAAACGCAATCATGCTGGTCGATTTCGCCGTCGAGCGCATGGCAACCGGCATGAATCGGACCGAGGCGATCATCGATTCAGGCCGCAAGCGTGCCCGCCCCATCGTCATGACGACGCTCGCCATGGTGGCCGGCATGTTGCCCAGCGCTTACGCGCTCGGCGACGGCGGCGAGTTCCGCTCGCCAATGGCAATCGCTGTGATCGGTGGCCTACTGGTTTCGACAGTGCTTTCGCTGATCTTCGTGCCGTCGTTCTTTACCGTCATGGACGACGTCGGCCACTTCCTTGGCTGGTTATTCGGACGCTTCATCGGGCCCCGTGACGATCCCGAGGATGATGACGCACCAGCCGCCTCCCTGCCTGCTCGTAAGGATCAGGCCGCCAGCCCCGGCCCTGATCAGCGCGAACTGCCACTCGCGGCGGAATAATAATATCGTCCGCGCGCCGATTGTGGTTGCATCGTGTCGTTCCTATGTAATCGGCACGCGCGAAATCGTGCGTGCGCGGATTGCGCTCCCCCTCGTGCAAGGAAGAAGCCGATGTTCGATGCAAAGTCTCTCCTGGAGGATCTCGTGCGCGGCGCGAGCCCGCAGGCGTCCGGCCAACAGCCCTCAGGCGGTGGCGGCGGACTCTCCGACATCCTTGGTCAAATATTACAAGGTACAGGCGGCCAGTCGTCCGCCGGAACTGGAGCCAGCCAAGGCGGTGGCTTACAGGACATTCTCAACCAGCTTCAGCGCTCATTGCAGTCAAATGCCCAGCCGTCGACCGGGCAAGCTGGTGCCACCCCATCTCAGAACGGGGGCCTCGGCGATGTCCTCAACCAGATTAAGAACCAGATCGGTCAAGCGGGCGGCGCTTTGCAAGGCGGCGGCGTCATGGACGTTCTGGGACAGATCCTCTCGCAGGCGACCCAGGGCGTGAAGGAAGGCGCAGGGCGCATCGACAGCGCAACCGGCGCCACGGACGCAATCACTGATGTATTGGCGAAGGCCACCGGTCAGTCGCCGTCCGAGGTACTCTCCAAACTTCAGCAGATCTTGCGCGACAACCCGATGGCAGCCGGCACCGCGTTGGGTGGCCTTGGCGGCCTTGTGCTCGGAACCCAGACGGGCCGTTCGATCGCGGGAAGTGCGGCACGCCTCGGCGCTCTCGCCCTCATCGGCGGCCTCGCCTACAAGGCCTTCCAGAACTATCAGACCGGCCGGCCGCTGATTACGGGCGCAACAGCGCCGGAAGCCGCACCTGAAGGCTCAGGCTTCGAGCCCGGCGCGATGACCAACGATGCCGCCATGCTTTACATCAACGCCATGGTTGCTGCGGCGGCCGCCGACGGTCGCATCGATGCGGGCGAGCAGAACCGCGTCCTCGGCAGCCTCAAGCAAGCCGGTATCGACGCGGAGGCGGAGCAATTCCTGGCTAACGCCT
This sequence comes from Hyphomicrobiaceae bacterium, assembly GCA_041397645.1. Taxonomy (NCBI): domain Bacteria; kingdom Pseudomonadati; phylum Pseudomonadota; class Alphaproteobacteria; order Hyphomicrobiales; family Hyphomicrobiaceae; species Hyphomicrobiaceae bacterium. The sequence goes on from JAWKWE010000004.1 coordinate 541,429, forward strand.
TCAACAATCCACCGAGCATCACCGACATTGCCAACGCGGTGAACTCACCCGAAGAGGCCATTCAGGTCTATACAGCCGCGCGGATTGCTATTGACCCGGATACGACGCAGGAGTCGGCGTTCCTGTCCCAGCTGGCCAATGCACTGGGTATTGACGCCAAGCTTGCCGCTCACATCGACTCTACAGCGCGCAGCGCAGCGGCCTGAGATTGGCGGAACGCCAACTTTTCAAAACAAACCAAAGGGCGCCGGATCACTGATCCGGCGCCCTTTCTTCATTCCGTGATGGATCAGGTCAACGTCGCTGACCTATCGGGGACGTTTAGTTGGTCTTCACAGCAGAAGCGTCCGCCGACGAATCGAGCTTGAAGAATGCGTCCACGCGCATACCGGTGAACAGCGGCGGGTGACCGTCGAGTTCCACCATGACTTCAACGACTTCAACGTCGTTGGGACGGCGCGGTCCGCGGGTCGCGATACGCGGCGCTCCGAGCGACTGCGAAATCGACGTCACGGTGCCGGTGAACTCACGATCGGGAAAAGCATCAGCCTTGACGATGACTTTCTGGCCGACACGCACTTTGGCCGCGTCACGTTCCTCAACCTCGGCACGCAGGCGCAAGGAACTCAAATCGCCGAACACCACGAGGGCGCTGTCAGGCGAAGGCACGGCCGTCTCGCCGGGTTTGGCGAGCATATTGAGGACGGTGCCGCTGGAGGGCGCACGAACGCGGGTCCGCTCCAGTGCAATTTCAGCGGATGATAGATCCGACCGGGCCAGCGCCAGAGACGATTCCAAGCGGGTCTCAAGCGGCATGTCCGGCTTCGCCTCGACCTCGATCAGCTTTGCGCGGGCGTCCGTCAATTCGGTCTTAGCGTCTTCGACGGCCTTGCGGGTCTCTTCGACCTTGGCGGCTGCGTCCTTGTCGTCGCTGCCGGCGGTCTTTCTGGCACGAAGAGCTGCGTCGAACGTTTCGCGCGCAGCGAAGACCTTGCGCTCAGCGGCAGCAACCGCGTCGTCAGCCTTTTGACGTTCAAGTGCAAGGCCGGTTGCTGGCTCTTCCTCGCGCTCACGCGTACGCACGCCGACTTCGGCAGCTGCGGCATTGAGCTTGGCATAGATATCGGCATCGTCCACTCGAACGAGCAGATCTCCTGCCTCTACCTTATCGTTGGTGTCGGCCAAGACCTCGACGATCTTGCCGGCGACCTGACCGGAAATGCGGACCTCACCGTATTTCGGCTCGACGCGTCCAGTCGCCGATGCGGCCCACTGGTGCGGCGAGCTGACAGTCTGCGCATGAGCAGAGGATGAGAGCAGCGACTGCTCCGCATTCTGGGTGCTCCAGGTGCCGGCCCCAATGCCGGCTGCAATAGCGATCAGCCCAGCCAACGCAATCGTGGTGACCGCAGGATCAAACTTATGCATGGATTTTACGCCTCTTCGTAAGATCGGTGATTTCGGGAGCATTGAGACCTTCGGGCCGACGCTCCTCTCCGACGATCTTGCCGTCCTCGATCCTCACGACACGGTCGGCATATCCGAGCGTGCGCGGGTCGTGGGTCACAGCAAGAACGCTACGCTTCTGTTCCTTTGCAATACGCGAAAGCAGCGCCATCACGGCATGTCCGTTTTCGCTGTCGAGCGCGGCGGTGGGTTCGTCCGCCAGCACGATGGAGGGTGAACTAGCGATGGCGCGGGCGACCGCGACACGCTGCTGCTCACCACCCGAAAGATTGCCGGGATAGTTGGTCAGGCGGTGTCCCAACCCAACATCGCGAAGAACCTCCTCGGCCCGGCTCGTCGCGGCAAAACCTGTAATCCCGCGAACGTCCAGTGCGATGCGCACATTCTCGATCGCATTGAGCGTCGGAAAGAGATTGTAGGACTGAAAGATGAAGCCAATGTGGTCGCGTCGGACCTTCGCCAACTCTTCGGCGCTGAGCCCCGCAATCTGCCGCCCGGCAATCTTCAAGGTGCCCGATGTCGGCGCCATGATGCAGCCCAGGATAGACAGGAGCGTCGTCTTGCCAGAACCCGAGGGCCCCATCAAGAGTGTCAGTTCGCCGGGCACCAGTTCGAGACTGACGCCCTTCAACGCGATCACAAGGCCGGCGCCTGAGCCCAGCTCCTTGACTACGTTTTCGGCTTCGAGAACTGGAGTTACTGTCATCTGCTGAACACCGTAGCGGGATCGATCTTCGTTACTTTCATAATGGCCGACAGAGCTGAAATAGCGCACATGGCCACCGTGAGCGCGAACAGCCAGAAGGCCAAACCGGGCGTCATGACCAATGGCAACGCCGATCCCTTACTCACGTAAAGTATGACCAGCGCGATACTCATCCCGAGCATGTAGCCGATAACGGCGCTCAGCCCGGCCTGGGCGAGAATGACCTTATGAATATAACCCGCCGATGAGCCGAGCGCGCGCAAAGTCGCAAATTCGTGAATATGATCTTTCGTGGATGAGTAGAGCGTCTGAGCGACGATTACCGTTCCCACCAGGCTGCCTAGCAGAGCGCCACCGATTAGCGCGATACCTGCGCCGGTGCGGAACAACCACTGCTTCAGGCTGCGATCCCGGAATTCGTCGGTCGAAAGAACCTCTGCAGTTTCCAGACGGCTCGACAGATCGGCCTTCACTTTTGCGGCATCCGCGCCCGGCGCGAGCTTGACGAGGAAGAAGGTCGTGCGGTCAGCGTCAGCGCCAAACAGCTGGCGGGCGCGATTGAGCGTCGTATAAACGTAAGGCGACTGCGTGAACGACCGCACGCCTTCGGTCAGCGCACGAACCTTGACGCGGCCCGATGCAGCTTGTGCCGTATCGCCGATGCCCGAGATGCCAAGTTCGTTGAGATAGCTTCCATCGACCGCGATGGCGTCAGGCGCCTTGATGTCTTCCAGTGTGCCAGCGGCCAGCGACCAAGGCACCAGACCGTTGTCGTCCGTGTCGGAGCCGATTACGACAACGCGCGTCGAACCGCCCTCCGGCTTGCGCCACTCGGCAAAGGAGACCAGGATCGGAACCACCGATTGCACACCAGGCGTCGCCAGAGCTTGATGGCGCTCGCGATCCGTCAGAAGCAGTCCGCCATCTTCAAAGCTTTTGGCACCGTAAGCCGTAACCCAGAGATCGGCGTTGGCGTGATCAATGTTCGCCGTGATCATGCGGCTTGAGCCCAAATACAGCCCGAGCTGCACGGCCACGAGCACGATCGAGAACAAAATGCCGATCAAAGTGACGGCAAGCCTGATACGATCATGAAAGAGATTTCGAAATGCCAGCGTGAGGATCATAGGATCAGCCGCACCTTTGCGTACGCTAATGTTTAAAGTCGCTGTTCGATCGGTCTTGAAGAAGGCTGTTCATGCCTTAGCACAAACCTTGGTCGGCAATCAGCATTCTCTGCCAGTCAATGTTGGCTACAATTAGCGCAAAAACGCCAATTCTGGGAGCCCACAACGCCCGATAACCAAGCGCGCTGACGATGCTTCTACCGTCTCTTTGTGATATAGTATTCAGGCGGATCGACGCATCGCCCAAATGGACGGGCACCTCTAGGGCAGCTGCTGGTCATTGCGAATAGTTCATTTTTACCTATGTTTCGCCTCTTTCCAGGCCTAGAGCCCACAACGTCAATTTCGGCGGGATGGTTTCTTCAGGTGTGCCAAAATGGGATTCGCGGTCATGACCGAATGCATATCAAAACTGCGCCTCGCATTTCTCAGTGCTGGAATGCTCGCAATTACGGCAAGTTATGCCGCCGCCGCCCCTCGCGAGGCCGGGGTTTGGTACGACGACAGCGGCAAAGGCGCCGTCAAGCTATCCGTCTGCGGAGACAAGCTTTGCGGGCATATCTACTGGCTTAAGGATGCCCAATACCCCGACGGGCGCCCGCTCTTGGATCGCCATAATCCCAATTCTAGCCAACGCAACCGGCTAATCTGCGGCTTGCAGGTCATCGGCGACCTCGCTCCGATGGACAACGGTGAATGGGATACCGGCTGGATCTATGACCCAAAGGAAGGCAAGTCTTACAGTGTGGCCCTCTCTTTGGCCGACCCTGACACGTTGAAGGTGACGGGGTATCTCGTGATGAGGATGATGGGTCGCACGCTGACCTGGAAGCGGGCCCCTGACGATCTGCCCTCGTGCGCCAAGCAAGCGGCTGCCACGCCAACGCCCGAAGCAACGGCCAAGGCGGCTGCGGCCGCTCCGTCTTCAACCAAACAGACGGCCAAAACGGCGAGCAAGAAAACGACAGCCAAGGCTGCGCAAGGTGAAGTATTGCCCTGGGCTGACAAATAGCAGGGAGATCTCGACGAGCTCCCTTTCCCGGAGGCGGGAATAGCAAAACGCCGCGGCCTGTCGAAGACCGCGGCGCTTTTTTTGGATTCCGATAGTCCGGCTGTCTAAAGCAAGGCGCTTTTATTCGCCGGCGCCTGTGGAGGTTTTGACGGCAGCTGCAGCGTCCGCCTGTTGCTTGGCAACCGCTCTGCGCGCCGTCATCTGCGAGATGACGCGCTCGGCAAACTCGATGGAGCGTTCCGCCACGTAGTTGCGCTGACGATCGAGCGTCACAAGGTGATAGCTGTCATCGAGAACGCATACCTCAACCATGCCTGCCAGCTTGCGTTGGAGCGTCATCGTATTCTTGATGTCGCTCTGATCATCCTGGCGGGGATGGAAGATGAGGGTGTGCTGAGAAATGCGTCCCAGAAGCGGGCGAACGTTACGTACCAGCCTGAAGAACTCATAGACTGTGCCGCCATCGCGCATCGTGATGTCTGCAGGCATCGCGCCTTCGCCCTTCATGGACTCAAGTGCGAAGTTGCGCACGCGCTCGTCTTTGATGCCGAACGGAGCGGGAGTGCGGAAAGAGAACAGGCGCGCAGTCCACTTGTCGCTGATCAGATGGAACAGCTTCAGTGCATGCGGAATGGCCCAACCGTTAACGGCCAGCGTCGGCGCAAACAGAATGGTTCCAGCAATCTCGGAAGGACGAAGCGCCGCCAGTCGAAGGCTTAGAGTTGCGCCGGCAGAAGCGCCGCCCACGATGATGTGCTCGCAATGGTTCTTAAGTTCATCAAACGCTTGCTCGACGGCATCGTACCAATCGCGCCACGTCGACATGCCCGACACGTCGGTGCCGAACGTCAAACCGGGAACAACCGGACAGTATACGGTGTATCCCTGCCGCGATAATGAATGTGCCACGAATTTCAGCTCTAACGGGGACCCCCCCAGAGAGTGAATGAGCAACACGCCGGTAGAACCGCCAGGAATAACAACGCTGCCACGAGGCGCCTGAAATTTCTGATTTTTGTTCATATCTTACGTTGCACTCGCTCTTACATCACGCGAACCTACATATGCTGGGGCACAAAACAATGCCACCGCAACTTTGTCGCGCTGCCGCACGGCCGATGTATGAATGTGTCCCCTCTGCTTGAGACTAATCTTTCACTTTTATGCCGAAGCACCTGATAACGCCATCCGTTTTAGTTTTGAATCTGCTAGAAAAGGTAAATCGAGACTTGATGACGCAATGCAGCATTCCTAGCCAATCATAACGAAATCAGTAGGTTAAGAATATTGCAGTGCAGCACAATTCTCGTTCTCACCCTACTTCAGGCGGATAGCAGAGGCCAAAACATCCCATGACAGTGTGAACGCTTCCCAAACCGATTGCGTTCAATGATTGCGGTGTTGAATGACCCAACTGTAGTGGCCGCCCCTTTCAGCTCGAAAAGTGTCCGAACGCGGGCAAAGGGGTGGGGCGACTTCGCGCACCATAATTCTTGGCTATATTCCGTGACATGCTCCTGAAAGGTAGAAGCTACCTGCCACAGCCAGCTTGCCCCCGTCTTACGGCCGGGAAATTGAGGTAAAGATTGACGGCCCTACGGACGTTCACCTCTCTAGTCTGCATAGCTGCGATACTGGCAGCGCCTTTGGCGCGCCCGGCCGCAGCCGAGCTTACCCGGTCGGGCTATGACGAATGCGCGGCGCGCGACGAAGCCGGACTTGGAGCGGCGTTGACCGCGATTTCCGCCGACGCGCTCAAAACCGGCATCGGCAAGCTCGACTATAATGCTTTGGTCCGTGAGGCTTGGCATCGCAACAATGTCGATGAGGTGATCGACAAGCGCGTCGACATCGCCGTCGAGGAGATCAAAGCGGAGACCAGTTGGTCGGAGCTGCTGTCCTCGCTCGCCAACAGCGAAACTTCTCAAAAACTAGCTACCGCGGTCGCCGAGCGGGTTTACCGGTCCGACGCCGTCAAAGGCGCCCTGGAGGCGCTGGCCCAAGATGTATCCAAAGAGGTCGGCAAATCGATGGAAGGGGCGGCGAGCGACGCAGCTGGCCCTGTGCTGTCATGCCTCAAAGCGTTCATCGGTCCGCGCTATGGCTCCGCGGTGGCCAGTGCGGTGGCGGGTGATGCGGGTAGAGACATCGCACTGGACCCCGCCACCGGGACTGGCCAGCCGACGGCAGGCGCGGTCATCAAGCAGTCAGGCGAGGGCATCGCGGGCGTGACGATCCTCATCGTCCGCCGCCAACTCGCCAATTTGGCCGCCCGAGTGGGCCAACGCGTCGTCGGCAGCGTGCTGTCGCGTCTTGTGTCGGTCGCAGCCGGGGGCATTGGCCTCGTCCTCATCGCAAAGGATATATGGGAATTCCGGAACGGCGTTTTGCCGATCATTGCCGCCGAAATGAAATCGCAGACGACGAAGGAAAAAGTGCAAGACGAGATCGCCTCCAGCATATCCGAGCAGATCAACGCCCACGTTCAGGACATCGCCGCGGCATCGGCCAATCGCATTATGGAAATCTGGAAGGAGTTTAAACGCTCACATGCGATCGTACTCCGCCTTGCTGAGAACGACGGCGAGTTTCGCGGCTTCCTCGATGGCGTCGCTCCGTCGGCGATGGCGCGACTGGACGAAATCGTAGGCCTGGTCGTTGCCGAAGAAGGCGAAGCCAGCGTCAAGGCCCGCCTTGACAATGGAACACTCAATGAGGCCGTCCACATCATGCCTCAAGATGCGGTTCTGATCGCCCGCGAGACCCGCTCCCTCGATCAAGCATTGCGTTGGACAGCGGTAGCTGGCGACAAGCTGGGATCTGTTGTCGGCTATGACATCTATAAGCGCGCCAAGGCTGAAGACTTTACCCGTCAGTCGCTGGAGCGAATTCTCGGCTTGGAGGACCGCAGCGCCATTATCCGAATGTCGCAGGTCTCACCAAAGGCACGCGACGCGCTCTTTTCGTTGCCCGACAACGAGCTAAAGGTGCTGGCGCGTACCCTGTCGAGCGAGGAACTCACCACCTTGGCCAGCTATCTGACGGGGTTGGAGGCAGGACCGCGCGAACGTGTCTTACGCGCTATCGCGCTCAGCCCAAGCAAGATGCAGGTGCTCGCCCGCGAGCGCGTACGCGACGCCATTATCGCAAGCCCCGACCAGTCCGAAGCCGTCAGCATGATGCTGGAAACATCCACGACGTTTGCGCCGCGCGTTTTTGCCCACGACGTCAAGCTTGCGGCTGAAGGCAAGGTCGAACCAATTCTGCTGTGGGACAAGCACCCAGTCGGTATCGGCTTGCTGGGTTTCCTCTCGGCTATTGTTCTGATCTGGCTTGGCCGGTTGTTCCGCCGTCCGCGTCCGGCTCCGACACCGCCATCATCGACCGACGCTTAGGCACAACTTCCAGCAAGTCGTCGTGGCTATCGCGGCGTCTCACGCGCCCCGCATACAAATAAGTTGAGCCCGAATCCGTAAGTACATTTGCGTGGGCAAGCGCTGATGCGCGCTCAACTTTGACTCATCGCCGCCTGAGGCGCCCGAGGTACTACGGCATCCCCCTAGGTATTGAAACCCTCATTACCCAGCCGCTGCTTTCTCACAGACTGTCTGCAACGCGAATCGCGCCTTCCAACGATCCCCAGCCTCTTTTCAAGACACGGATCATATCCGCAGTGTCACGGCCTAACATTCCGATTCTGACCTCGCTGCGCTTCTTCGCGGCCCTGCTCGTGGTCCTTCATCATTATTGGCCGGCGCGCGGGATGCTGCCTCACAGCCTGACCACGTTCGGCTATCAGGCGGTGACTTTCTTCTTCATTTTGTCCGGGTTCGTGCTCACGTATACGTATATGAGCGAGCCAAGCCACAAGCATGCGGCAGCTCTGAAAGTCGACGTGCGCCGCTTCTATTTAGCGCGATTTGCACGATTGGCGCCGCTCTATTGGGTGGCGCTTGCTGCATCGGCTTACTTTTTCTATCGCCTCTGTTTCGTCGCCGATCGCATCTCAACGACGGACTACACGGCCGGGATGATATTGGCACCGCTATTCGCTCAAGCCTGGCTGCCGCAGCTGGCGACGAATTGGAACCCGCCATCATGGTCGCTATCGGTCGAGTGGTTTTTTTATCTCGCCTTCCCTGTAGTCGCCGCGCTTGTCCGCCGGGTCAATCCTTGGCTCACCATTCTCATCTGCCTTGCGATCAATCACGGCCTCGTCGAACTCGCGCGCGATCTACGCCGCGACTTGGGCCCTGGAGACGATCTCACGTATTGGAGCAAAGTGATCGCGTACTTTCCCCCTTTGCTGCTGCCGCAATTCGTGATGGGAATGGCACTGGCGCAAATTCACCTGACGTGGCGGGTCCAGCGCTCGCACGCTTTTGATTGGGCGGTTGCGGCGATCCTCGTTGCTACCGCGCTTTATCAGACGAACCCGCCACACATCGTCCACTTTATTCCGTTTCGAGATTTCTTGCTGGCTGCATTCGCGGTTCTCGTGCTTTCAGCCGCCAACGCCCGCGGCTTGGTAGCGGATCTCTTCTCGCACAAAGGCTTGGTGTTGCTGGGAGAAGCGAGTTACGCGCTCTACATCCTGCATTTTCCGCTTCTGCAGTGGTGGAGCCATTTGGGTGTGCAAAGCAGCTTCGAGGGGGGATATGAACTTTTGGGGCTCGGCTGCTTTCTTGCACTCGCGATTGGAGCATCGCTGGCGCTCCACTTGGCAATCGAGATCCCTGCACGTCGCTATATTCTCAGCCGGGCCGTCGCGAAGACAACGCCGGCACAACTACAACAGCGCAACCGTCTACACCAAACGCAAGCGCACGCTCGCGGTTAACTTCTCGCGAGGCAAAATCAGCCTACATCGGCGAGCCGAGCACCAGCGTCCAGAATGACTTGAACTCTGTCTTTGGATCCTGCACGAGCGCAATGCCCATCTGCTCGGCATCCGGCAACAGAAGATTCTTGTTGTGACCTGGGCTTTCCTTCCAGCCCTTCATCACTTCATTGAAATCAATCTGGCCGGTGCCAACGTTCTCGGCAGCAAGGCGCGCCTTGTAACCGGTACGCTTCACCCGATCCCAAGGATTGGAGCCATCCGATCCATAGTGCGAGATGCGGTCCCACTTGGCCAGATCGCGCGAATGGCCTTTGGCGGCCTCGGTAAGCTCTGGGTCGAGCTTTAGCGGCTTCAGCCCGTGCTGCTTGCGATAGGCGTTGATCACGTCTCGCGCCATCTCGGCGTTGAGACGGGTGTGTGAATAATCACGGTCAGCCAGGATACCAGGCTCTGCGCGTTCGAAGGTGCCCGCAGGCGCCTTGTCATCAAGCTTGGCAAGCTGAATATTACGCGGCGTACCGGGCTCGCCGCCCAGCGCTGCGCCTTGTGATTTGCGGAGCGAAGCCGTGGTAGGCGGCGGAGAGCTCTCGGCAAATCCCGATGTGAGTGTTGATGAGCCCAGACTGCAGGCCGCCAACATGGCGGTCAGTCCGGCGCAGAGTGCGACGCGATACATTACAGCTACTCCCGGCACACTATGTGCGGAACGAGCGATCATTGGCGCAAATCCCTTAACCGCACGTTAACGCTAACAAACTGGTACCGCAGACCCTCAACGACATAAGGCTCGATGACGATCGCGCTGTTTGCTGCGCTCATGGTTCGTGCGTATCCCTCGACAGTCGCCGCCTAAACGGTAATCTCGCGTCCCGTCGCTCCCCTGCGCGAGCACCTATTCAAGCACCTGAATAATCGCCACAAAATGGTGTCGCTATTTTGGCCAAGAGACGGCGAAAGGCAGACGACATACGTGTCACGAGCGCAATCTCTCCTCCACCGCCGAATGTTCTAGAGGTGCTTGGAAGCTCCGCCGCCTTCCCACAGACTGCCGACAATGATTCGCAAATCGCGGAGTTCGACCATGGCGGTAGCTCACAGAAAGTCCGCACGCGTCACAGCAAGCGCAGGACCGCGCATTACCGTTGCCGATCTTGTGCTGCTGAGAGTGGCAGCGGGTGGCGCCACACGTGCACAGCTGCAAAAGGACCTCAGCTCACTGGTGGCTCCGAAAGTTTCGGGCACCGCCTTCCGCCGCTTGGCCGAGCTCTCTATCGGGCAACACACCGGCCAGAACCTCCTGTCGGAGACGAAAGGCCGCCTATCAATTGCACCGGCAGGTCTGCGCGCCGCAGAGGCCTGCACTGGATACGACCGAGTTGGCGATGCGACTTGGCCGGAAATTCGCAACGGCCCTCTGATTGCACTCGCCCTTGGCGTCAACATCGAGAACGCAGCCATCGCGAAGGCTCTAGACCGCGCGGACGGCTTGGCGGCCTTGGTGTTGCAACAACACTTCCATTTGCCCTTGGGCCGCGTTCTCTCGCACAACGATCTGCGCGCGCAGTTGGCAGTGATTGCGCTCGAACGCGCGTTTGGAAACAAAATCAAGACCGGACTGTCGAAGGGTTCGGGGCTCCCGGGCAAGACCGCACGCCTGCTGGCGGGGCAGTTGTTTAATAAGCCAAGGGAGTTTTCCTCCGACGGCAAGCTGTTCGCCGCCCTTGCAGCGGAGGTCGCGGGTGCAACGGGGGAAGGGCTTGAGCCGCTCCGGTTGGCGCTGTTGCGCCAACTGACTTGCGCGCCCGAGATATCCAGCGAAGAGATCGACACCGACGACGAAGAAGCGGCGCAAGCATCAGTTCGAGCTGCAACGAGCGAGCCCAAGGCCGCCAACGACTCAACGCCGCTAACCGAGGTGCCCGTCAAACTTTCGCCCCCCGATATGACCGAATTTACTGGCGCTGTGTTGGATGCGGCACGGCCTGTCGCTCAGGGCTGGCCAGGCAACCGGAAGGCGTTTATTTCTCAAGTATGGCAGGCGATTCGTTCAGCCCGCCGGGAGTGGGACCTCACTGAGATCGCGTTCAAGAGCATGCTGGCCGAGGCACACCGCACGGGCCAGCTTGTGCTGGCGACGGCTGACCTCAAAGACAAGAGCGCTCTCAAGGAGCTGGAGGACTCTAAGATCCTCTACAAGAACACTGTTTGGCACTTCGTGCGCGTTGAAGACTGAAGATTTTTGGTTTCTGTCAGGTTGGAAATGGCCGCCGAAGGCTCGCTCAAACAGCCGCTTCTTGCGCCGTCGCTCTCTCCCGACAAGCTGAGCGAGGCTTTCGAGCACTCGATCACTTGGGAGGACGATCTGTGGCGCGCGGATCCGGTCGACGTGCCCGAGATCCATGCCAAGGCCCGCACCAAGTTCACCGACCTGCTCACCACCATCAATTCCGGCCGCGGCTATCATGTGCAGGATCGTATCCTGCTGTTTCATGGCCAATCGGGCTCAGGCAAGACGCATCTGATCCGCGCGCTGCGCACCGCAAGTCATCGCGAAGGCCGCGCCTATTTCGGCTACGCCCAGATGACGCCGGACGTTTCGAACTACGCCGACTTCTTCCTGCGCCGCCTCGTACATTCACTCGAAAAACCCTACGACCCCGACCGGTTCGGCGAGAGCGCGCTGTCGCGGCTGACCAACAAGATGGTCGTGGACTCCGGGGTCATCTCGGCCGCCGACCTGGAGGAGCTGCGCGACGCCCAGCTTGACGACGCCCAGCTTGCGCGTCTCATCATGCGGCTGTCCGACGACATCGTCGCCAGCGAGCGGTTTCAGACGCGCGAAATGGACATCAACATCGTGCGCGCCCTGCTGTATCTGCAGCGCCGCGATCCGCGCATCGACCAGCGGGTGCGCCAATATCTCAATGGCCGCCAGTTGACGCCCATCGCCCATGAGGCGGTTTGCGCTCTCGACCCGAATTCCGGCGAGGACCGCGCGTTCGAGATCATTACTGCACTGGGCGCTCTGGTCTGGACTGTCGAGCGCGCCGCGCTGGTCTTCTGCATCGATCAGGTCGAAGACCTGCGCTTTTTTGAAAATGCCGAGGAGCGGTTTCAACGTGCTCTGCGCGACGTCATTCAGATCGCCAACCGCCTGACCAACTCGATCATCATCATCTCCTGCCTGGAAGATTTCTACGGGCAGGTCCGGGGGATGGTCGCGCAGTCCTACATCGACCGCATCGAAAAGTCGGGGCCGGTGCTGCTGCGCGAAGGCCGCACGCCTGAAGAGGCGCGCCTCATCATTGCAAAGCGGCTCGCCCATCAGGCCGAAATCAACGGGGCGGGGCTGAGCTTCCCCGATGCGTCCGCTTTCTTCGGCCCGCAGTTTTTTGAAGAATTTGCCGGGCTATCGACCCGCCGGCTTCTGGAGCACGCGCAGACGCGCGTGCGTGAGGCGACAGGCCTCGACCAGGAGGAGGACGACGACGAGCCCGAAGCAACGTCGAAGCCCTCTTTCATCTCGACGCTGGCACAGGCGCTCGGCCAAGTCAGCGGTTTTGGCGTCGAGGACGATACGCCCGCCGCGCTGTCGGCCCTGCAATTCCGCGAGATGTGGGAACGCTTCGCCAACGAAAGCGAAGCAGAAATGCCCGCTGACGATCAAGAACTGGTCGATGTGTTGTCGGCAACCTTAGTGCTTGCGCGCGATGAGTGGGGCAAGGCCATCGAGGTTACGGTCAAGCGTCTTGAGCTTGGCGATGATCTCCCTGCGTTCGACATGACGGTGCGCCATCGCTCGGGCTTTGCAAACGACGTGCGCGTCTTCCTCTGCAATCGTCCGACGCAAGGCGGCGGCTTGAAGCGTCAGCTCGACAAGGTGCTGGTCTCGATGCAGGGCAAGCCGTGCTTCATGCTGCGCGCATCCGACTTCCCGCCCAACCGCAAGAACCAGACTGCGCAAGCATTCCGCAAATTCCGCGACGGCGGCGGCCGCCAGCTTCTCGTCCCCATTCCCGAGTGGGAACGGATGATGACGGTTCGTGAGTTTACCGCGCACCATCGCGGCGATGCTGGCATGACGCAGTGGCTGGAAAGCACAAAACCTCTGTCGAGCCTCATTTCGATCATTCACCTGCTGCGACTCGATCTGCTGGGCCGTCCCGTGCCGCGGCTCGTTCAAAAAGAAATGGATGACCCGCAGGGCTCGCTTGACGGGATGGACGACGTGCAGCCGCCGTCCCTGGCTGGCGAAGATCCGCATCCAGAGCGCGGCCGCCCGGCTAACGACGACGACTTACCTCTATCCGTCATTCTCGACGAGAACGGTGCTTACGGCTCAAGCATTCTTTCGGGCCGTGAAATCGGACACCGCGCCCGGCCGGTAACGCTGAACAAGAGCGTCTTGAAGCGCCACGCGGCGTTCTTGGGCGGCTCGGGCTCAGGCAAGACAACGTTGGCTTTGTCGCTCATCGAGCAGCTGTTGCTGCGCGGTGTTCCAGCGGTTCTTATCGACCGCAAGGGTGACCTTGCGAGCTACGCCAACCCGGAAGTCTGGCGCGCGGATCTCAATGACTCTGCCGAGCGCAAGGCCGACCGTGAAAAGCTCGCGGACGCGATCGACGTCGCGGTCTACACCCCTGGTCGTGCCTCAGGTCGGCCGATCTCCATTACGCTACTGCCCAACGGCATCAACGAGCTGCCAGATCACGAGCAACAACTGCTCGCCAATCTGTCAGCCGCTGCTTTGGGTGAGATGTTGCACCTGAAGAACTCCGCAACCCACCAGAAGCAGTCCGGCGTGCTTGCCGTTGCGCTGCGTATTCTGGGTGCGCTGTCTACTCAGGAAGTCACGCTCGCCGACCTCATCCACCTGCTGGAAGACGAGCATCCCGAGCTCACCGACCAGACCCAGCGCATGGACCCTTCAGGCAAGCTGCGCCGCGATCTGGTTGCGCAGCTCGACTCCCTGCGCCTGCGAAACTCGGCGCTGTTTGAAGGCGGCGGCGAACCGTTGCGGATGGAAAGCCTGCTGGGACTCGGCAAGTTTGCGCGCCCCAACCGGACACGCCTGTCGGTTATCTACACGGGCTTCCTCGGCGACAACGAGAATATTCTGTTCTGGGTTTCGCAGTTCCTCTCCGAGGCCTTGCGCTTCTGTCAGCGCAACCCGAACGACGAGCTGCAGGCTGTCGTCATGTTCGACGAAGCCGACCTTTACATTCCTGCCAACGCAAAGCCGGCCACTGCCGAGCCGCTACAGAGCTTGCTGAAGCGTGCCCGCTCCGCCGGCCTCGGTATGATGCTCGCCACTCAGTCGCCAGGCGACCTCGACTACAAGAGCCGGGATCAGATCACGAGCTGGTTCATCGGCCGCGTTCGCGAAGACACCGCTCTGCGCAAGCTGAAAGCGGCTTTCCAGTCGGAGTCCGGGCTCGATCCGGCAAGCGCTTTGCCGGGCCAGACCGTCGGCGAATTCCACCTTGTCCAGGAAGGTCTGGTGCGGGCCATGAAGGCCAATCGCTCTCTCATCGGCGCCGAGCAGGTGCCCTTCGACCGGATCGAGCAGCTCGCTTCCGAAACGCGAGGCCAGGACGAGCGCCAGCTTCGGTTGTTCGATCTGCGCTAAACTTTGCAGCTTTGAACTCAACGCCAGACGGGGTACAGCTTGCCACCCGATCCCCTCATCGAGCCTGAAGCCACCGCCGGAACATCTTGAATTGCATGTCTCATCCGGAGTTGATGGTGATCAATTCATGTTTCCAAATACTTGAACCTTCCGACCTCGCACTTGCCAAAAACGGCGATTTCGCCCCCGGACAGAGGGCGAATGATATCTCCCAACTTGCTGTAATTAATTAAATTTTTACAGCTTTGCGACGCGGTGAAATTGGGCAACCCGATTGTTCACGAAGTTTGTGCTGTCTCGCATCGGTGCATCGCGAACCACCGTTGATCCCCCTGTCAAGGCCCCAAACGACCGTGTAATATATATTTGTTGAGAGAGAGGGGGCTTTCTCTCGATCGTCGTCGCGAGAGGGCGTGCGGAAGTCAAGAGGGAAGTGTTCAGTTAAGGGGCAAGGTTGCGGCGGGGAACTGCCTCAGACCTTAAACGATAGTGTACTGCGGGGTAATGTGTGATGGCTGCGAAGTCATTTGTTGGGATCATATGCGCGACCCTTATGGGTCCTGCCATTGGCATCGGGTTGTTCGTTCTTCTGAACAACCTTTGATAGCCATTGAACCTCTGTCGAACTGAGCATTTGTAGCGCGCGAGCAGGCTCGTATGCTCACGAGTGTGCTTGGCGCGCAGAGCGGGTTCTATTTGGCAGACCTTCGCTCTCGGTGGCCGGCTTTTCCGTGAGAATACGGCTTCTGGCCTCGCACCGTATGCAAGTCCTTGTGAATTGCGTCGGCCGTTCAACGGCTTTCCCAATACAACCTCAGCCGTAATGACGCCCCTTGGCGGTGTCAATCGCGCCACAAAATCTCGGTAGCCGTAAGCGGACAGTCGCCAAAGCGGGTTTGGCGGCATGTGCAAGTTCCGAGTGCGGCGCCCTTCATGCTTCCCCTTCTCAGGCTGCTGACCGCAATTGCCGAAGGCATCGTTCGCGCACCTTGGCGTGCCGCGCGGATCTTTGGACAGGCCGTCGCCTTCAATCCCAAGCTCGGGCCGCTCCGCCATCTGGCGACAGCGGCCGTGGCCTACGTCATCTTTGCCTTGGTCCTGGTGTACGTCGTCGCGCCGCTGCGCGGCATAGCCGGTAGCATGACGATGCGCGACAAGCTCGGCTACGACGCCGAACGCTGGCTGGCGACGGCGATCTACGATCCCAAAGGCAATTTTGTCGGCACCTTCGACGCTCGCCTCGATAGCCAGCGGGATGTGAATTACACCGATAGCGCCATTGAGCTAGGCGATTACGTCGCCAACCCCGATCACAAATCGATCCCGGTCAAGGTGGTGCCGGAGCAGTATTGGCAATGCCTGCTTTATCACGAGGACCGCTATCTCGGCGGGCCGCTGAACCCCTTTGGCATTGATCTCCTCGGCGTACTCAAGATTCCATTTTCCTCAGTCACGCGCACGATCGCCCGGCATCGACCGAGCCTGGGGGTGGGCGGATCAACTCTGCCCATGCAATTTGCGCGCGTGATCTACAAAACCCCGCCCAGTACCACAGAGGGCGGACTGACAAAGCTCCGGCGCAAATTCAGCGAGTGGTGGCTCGCCCCCGTCATCTATCGGGAACTGACGCGCGGGGGTGACGATACGTTACTGAAGCAGTGGGCGGCGAACCACATCTGGCTGGCGCAACGCACCGGCGGGCAGCCGCTGCACGGCGTTGAAGTCACGAGCCGCATCGTGTTCGGCAAGGAGGCCAAGGATCTCTCGATCGCCGAGCAGTTTGTCCTTGCCTCGGCCGTCAACCGCCCGATCATTCTGCTAGAGGGCAACGACCGGCTTAACGAGGTGCGTCTTGACCGCTGGCGCTACATTACTGAAGTGCGTGCGCGCACTTGCGCCGAAAAACTCATCACGGACGAGGCGGTCAAGAAGGACGTCGTGTTCGAACTGATGGCGCTCGGCGGCGGTCCACCCGATCCGAAGGTGAAGCCAAAGCTGCAAGAAGCCCTGCAGACCTATGCGCCGGCCCTGGCAAAGCGCGCTGAAGCCAATCCTGTGACGCGCGCCAATGTGCTGCTCGACGCGAGCAGGTTTGGCATCCGCGAAGAGATGAAGCAACTCTATGGCTATGCATGGCGTGACTACGTGCGCGGCGTGACGACGACATTCGACGTCGTGGAAAATCTCGCCTTCCGCCAGGTCATCGACCAGCGCCTGTCTGAAATCGACGGCAAGTGGGCAAGCCGGATGGATCCGGCCTACACCCTCGATCCCAAGAAAGTTGGCGAAGGCAAGCAGATGCCTGACGTCGTTGTCGTCGCGGCCGATGCGAACGGCAACATCGTGCGCTATTACGAGGGCGGGCAAACCGCGCCCTACTACGGCTCACAGCTGGCACGTGACGAACAGAGCGGACTCTATGATGCCACGCGCGAGGGGCGCATGGTGGCCTCGACTGGCAAGATGATCGCTGCAATCGCGATTGCCAACCAAGGGCGAGACACCATCGACAGCCTCTATCTCGATAACGAAGCTCCAGCGACCGGTTTGGAGACGTGCCTCAAGCACGGCCACGAACGACGCGGGCGCCGAGCCCTGGTGGCGTTTGCGTGCTCGCTCAACGGGCCCCTCATCAACCGCGGTGCGCTGGTTGGGCAACCGCCATTTCGCAAGCTGATCGACGGATTTGGATTTGCGATGCCGCCTGCATCGACTGAAGGCGGCACACCGCCATCGACGGCGGCAGTGCTGGGGCAAATCGCAGGCGCTCCTCGCCGCGTCCATCACATGTCGGCGGTTATTCTAGCCTCGCTGATCGGGCGCGGTGCGTCGCAAGTGCGCGCGCCGAGCCTCATTCAGAGCTACGACTACACATTCAAGGGTGAAGGAGGTGCAGGCATCGCAGCGACAAGCCCGCCGGGCATCGTGCCCAATAATCTCATCCGGCCGTCTTCAAGACCGCTGATCAAAGCACTGCTGCAAGCACCGCTTTGCTACCAGTCCAATGGCACCTCGTATGGCACGCTTAAGTCGCTGAGCCGCTGGTGTGCGACGCGGCGCGGAGACACACGTCTGCATTTCGCAAAGACCGGCACTCAGGTGTCGACTGATCCTGATGCAACCGTGGATACCTGGATCTCGGGCGGCATTCAGTTCGTGAATGGCGCTGCGTATTCCTACGTAGTCCTCGTCGGCACGGGCACACCGAGCCATCCTTGGGCTCGCGCGCTGCACGCATCTCAGGTGGCGACGCCTTTGCTCGATGGATTGCTGGATGATCTGGCGACTCATGCCAAGACGCATCCGCGCCGCGATTTGCTGCCCAAACGCCCAGTGCCACGCAAAACACCTATTGCAAGCGACGCTCCAAGCCGAGGTCAGGTCGGCAGCGCATCGGCGTATCGCGTCAAAGCGATGGAGACAACGGCGACGTTAACTCCTGGCGAACAGGCGCTGCGCAGTCTGATCGGACAGTAGCCAAACAGACTTGTGCCCACAAATCCGCAGGGATTTGCCACGTGCGAGCCAAAGTTCAACCATCAAAAACGCGCCAAGTTTTCGCAACGTTGCTCCTCAAGCTTCCTTTGCTGGGTAGGATGCAATGCGACATGACATGCTTTCTGACTTGAACCGCGAGCCGCCACGCCTCGATGGCGCGGGCGTACGCGGCACGTCCAATCCGGAAAGTGAAAATCGCCCGCGCGACTGGAAGCGATCGGTTCTGATCGCCGGTCTTGGCACGCTGTCGTGGGTAGCGACCTATGTCGGCATGTTGGAGCTCATCCAGGCCAACATGGGCGACCTGCCGTTTACGCATAAAATCATTATCGGGTTCTCGGTCGCGATGCTGATGATCATGATCATCTGGCTGCTCGACCAGCTGTTCCGTCCACACGCCTTCATCGCAAAGGCGATGTACGCGTTCGGCTACGTCTTTCTATCGATCATTTCCGTCGGCTTCGGGTTCGGCTTCTATTGGAAGGTTCTGGAAAGCCGCGGCGAGGCCTCTCGCTCCGCTGAAAGCGCGGTGGGACAGGTGCAAAGTTCGCTGCACGCCGCATCCACGCGACTTGAGCAACTGCAGGCAACGCTCGTCCAGTTGACCCAGGTTTCCAACGAGAAATCCGAACTTGAGCGCGTCAAGGGCACCTCGTGTCCCAATTCTCGGCCCGGCGATGGTCCTCGGCGCAAGATGCGCGAGGAAGACGCGCAGCGGTTTCAGTTCTCGTCTGAATTCGTAAAGGGGCGCATCGGCTCGGTGAACACCGAGCTCAAAGCGCTCAACAACGATATGATCCGCATCGTGTCGGACGATCCCACCACCATCGACGCCAAGAGCGGAACGCGCAACGAATTCATGCGTACGCTTTCGCGCAAGCTCGATATGACGGTGACGGGTTTTAACGCTTTCCGAACCGATCCCCAACTCAAGCAGATTCGCAACGACCTCGCCGATCGCGCCGAACGCACGACATTCCCTGACAACCACGGCGGTACCTTCGTGTGTCCCGATATTCAGTTGCAGACCGCGCTGCGCGGCGTCGTCAAGGCCATCGACCAGCTTCCCGAAATGGAGAAGCCGGAGATCTCCGCTGTTGAAGGCTCAGAAGCGACGATCGAAGCGTTCCGCAGGCTGACCGCGACACTATATGGCGCAATGTCATTCAAGCTCCCGCCATCTGCCGATGATTTGCGCGAACTGCAGAAAAAGGCGATCCAATCCGTTGAAGCGCCGACCGCTGCCACCGCGAAGTGGAGCACCGATCAAGGCGGACTCTCTAAACGAGATTACGTGCCGCTGGCCGTGGCGCTGTTTGTCGATATGTGCCTGTTCCTGGTTTCAATGGTTCAGACCCCGCGCAGCAGGCTATCGGGTCTGATGCCAAAAATGAGGGCCGCCGAGCGCGGTCCTGTCATCGACATCCTGTCCCGCTTTAAAGACATTCACGGCGACGAGGAAATTCGGCAGAACTTCGAAATCTTCCGGCATGTCGTATTCGATATGAACGGCGACTACTACGTGGCCGTCCCTCTGGACGCGCCGCCAAGGCTCAATCCTGCCGAGCGGGAAGCTCTGCGCGTGGAAGCGCAGCTTCTTGCCAATCTGTTCGCCAGCTTTGAGAAGGAAAAAATCTTCAAGCGCACCCTGCTTCCCACAACGAGCAGTGTTCAAAAGCGGCTTGCACGGCAAGGTTCCAAGTTTGCCGGTTCGGAAGCATTCCGCGTCTACAAGTTCACCGACGGCGCATGGTCGGACATCATCCTCGGCGCGATCATGGGCGCTGCAAAGCGGGCGGAAAACGAAAAACGCGTCTTCCCCAGCCCGCACGTTCGTGCCCGCCCGCAGGTGGAGCAAGAGGCGGATCGCTTGGCGATCCCTACCGACCCGCGCGCGGGCTTACCGCCGCAGGATCCCGCTCTTACCCAGCCCGGCAACACCCCGCGCAGGCCGATGCCGGGTGGTGCGGCCGCTGCTGTAGTTCCCTCAAGCAACCCCAGGCCGACGCCCTACCGGATGCCGCGCCCCGAATTCGTGCGGGATTTTGCTGGGCGGCCGATGAGCCATGGTCAGACCGGATCTTCGGCCCGCCCTGATGTGTCGGCGTCTTACGAAAGCGGGCGTCCGCGCACCGGCGCAACCGAACAGGCGCAAGCGACGGCCAACGTAACGCCGATGCCTCCGCGCAAGCCAAATACCGCCAGCCCAAGCGCGCCAATCGATCCTGAACAGGCCGCACGTTTTGGGCCTTACGCATCATTCGCAGCCGCTTCGTCACAAGCTCCGCTCGACGACGCGCCGATCATTGAACCGACACCGCCCCAAGCCCCCCGCGTGAAGCGACCCGCTCCGCGCGTCGATCAGGAAGCGGAAGTCACCGTTAAGGTCGCCGCCAACTCCAACACGCAAGTCGCGACAGCGCCCCCCGCTGCTGTGGTAGCGCCTATTGCGGCTGCCGAACTCCGCAAGGCTGATGAAGTGCGTGCGGACAAGGTGGATGTGACGTTGGCCCGCGAGACAGCGACTTTCTCCATCCCCATGGCGGAAGCGATGGCATCGGGTTCGCTCAAGGCGGCTTTGTCCAAAGCCGCGGCTGCCAGCACGATTCAAGCCCAAACTACACCGCCGCCCTTGAAGCCCACAGTCCCGGCCGCACCACCTGCGCCCGCGTCGGCGCCAGCACGGCCAGCTGAGGCCAAGCTTGAACTCATTCCCGTGGCCGAGCTGGAAGACATCGAAGTCGAAGAACTCAAAGCCGGTGAATTGAGCGATCGAGATCTGGCGCTCATCAGCCGAATGGCCCCGCCGCCTGCAGCAGAGTAGTCGTTCCAATAGGGTTAGAGCCTTGAACTTCAAGACTGTTCACATTCGTTGCAGTCCGCAACTCTCCCTTAACAGTCTTGCGGCTAAATGGGTGGCGTTCGACATGCCACCAGCCACGCGGAACCTGAATATTCGGCGTCTGGCTTTTTGAGGAAATTCACATGACTTTTGCGACTTCCCACAGTCTTCAGTCTGCCAACCGCGAAGAGAGGGAAGCCAAGATCCGTGAGTTTGTTACCACGGCGGTGGTCGTGCACCGCGCAAAAGGCGCCAGCGAACCCATGATCATCAGCCTTCTCGCTCGCGGTCCCGACAGTCCTGCTGCGCGTGCTCTAGCGAGCATGGCCGACGAGCTTATCGCTGCCAACGTCACCGTCACCGCCGTCCTCTTGGACCTCGACACCTTCACCGACGAACCAGGCCGCGCATCCGTTCTCGACATGGCAAATGCTGACGTTCGTCTGCTTTCGGACCCTCGTTTTGCGTCCGCTCACGAACAGATGGTGCTCGGCGCCAGCATCATGTGGCTCGGCGATTGTATGCGCCGCGATCCGGCAAAGCGCGATGCCTTCGAGCTGTTCCACCATGACGACGCCCAGGCTACCGCTAACGCGACTGTCTCATTCCGCCGCCTCCAGGCTATTGCCCAGGATGTTCGCCGCGTCCGGTCGCTCGCGCCGCAGATGATGGTCTCGGGCTCTTTCGCCGAACCTCTTCCGGTTACTCTGACGCGCCGCTGAGGCAGCGCAGCAATTCTTAATCAAACATGAACGTTTGCCGACAGCGGGGAGAAATCCCCGCTGTTCTCGCATGAGCCATACTCTCCCGTCCTATGACCACGGGAGTAAAAACCAGCATCAAGGCGGAACTACCGGCAACCGGTAAATTGCTGCTGCCGTTCGGGCTTTCGCCCTTATTGGGCTTATGATTGCAAGCCTCGCACGCAATATTCGTCAATAGACGTTCACGGGTCATCCGCGGCCGTTCGCGGGGTCCAATATTCCAGGGTGGCAACATGCAATATTTCTCGCGCCTCGCTTTTCTATCCGCGCTCACCGCAGCCGGATTGGTTGCGTCGGTGGCTTTGATCGCAACACCGGCCTTTTCAACCGAAACGGTCTTCGCCCATCAAGGCATAGCTGCTGATGCCAAACGCTACGAAACCTTTATCAAGGACAATTGGAAATCCGACGGAAAGCCGGCCGCCAGCCTGAAAGCCGATGCGGCCAAAGTTTTATCCAGTGATCCGCGCGCCGCCTCTCGCCTGCTGGCGAGTGCTGTTGCGGCCGACATGACGGACTCCGAAGCCTGGACACGCTTGGCGCAAGCATTGCTCGCCATTAAGCCCGACCCCGAGAAGAACTCTGAACGCTACGATTTTCCGGTTCATGCCTCTGGCGCTGCTTATCGCGGCTATCAGCTTGCGACAACCGACAGTCAGAAGGCGAACGCGCTGTTCGTACTTGGTCAGGCGCTCGAACAACGCTCTTATTGGCGGCCGGCGATCGACGCTTTGAAAATGAGCATGGAACTTGCCGATGATCAGCAGGTTCGCGAAGCCTACGATCGCTTGCGCTCTGAACACGGCTTCCGCATGGTCGACTACAAGGCGGACAACGAGACGACGCCGCCACGTCTTTGCATGCAGTTTTCCGAAGACCTCTCTCACACCCAGGGCGACGTCAGCAAATTTGTATCTATTAACGGCAAGGATCCGCAAAACCTCGTGCAGGAAGGCAAGCAGCTTTGCATCGAGGGCCTGAAACACGGAGAGCGCTATCAGGTCCAACTGCGCGCAGGGTTGCCCTCCGCCGTAGGTGAGGATCTGACCAAAACCGCCGATCTCGCCGTCTATATTCCAGACCGCTCCCCATTCGTGCGCTTTACCGGCAAGGCCTACGTGCTGCCGAGCCGCGGACAGCAAGGCATTCCGGTCGTCACCACCAACACCAGCAAGATTGATGTCGAAGTCTATCGCATTGGCGATCGCAGCCTCGCGACGCTTTTGCAGTCTGGCGATTTCCAGCGTCAGCTTTCTAGCTGGGAAGTCGATAATGTTCGAGAGCGAACCGGGACCAAGGTCTACGCCGGCGACATGGACATCGCCTCCAAGCTAAACGATGAGGTCACCACCGCCATTCCTGTCACCGACGCGACCGGCAAGCTGGAACCCGGCGCCTATGTGATGATTGCCAAGCCGTCGGAGAAATCCAAGAACGACGATAACCGGGCGACACAGTGGTTCATTGTCTCCGATCTGGGGCTCACAGCCTTCTCGGGCCCCGATGGGGTACATGCGTTCGTGCGATCCATCGCGGATGCTACACCGATTGCGGGTAGCACGGTGAAACTGGTTGCGCGCAACAATGAAGTGCTGGCAACCGCCACGACCGACGACAAGGGCTATGCGAAGTTCGATGCGGCGGTCGCAAAGGGCGAAGGCGGCGTTGCACCTGCCGTACTTGTCGCGGAAAAAGGTGAGGGTCAATACGCGTTCCTCGACCTGACCGCCAACGCTTTCGATCTATCTGATCGCGGCGTGAAGGGCCGTGACACCCCAGGCCCGGTCGATGCCTATATCTACACCGAGCGCGGCGTCTATCGCGGCGGCGAAGAGGTCGCAATTTCCGCGCTGGTGCGCACAACCAAGGGGAAGTCGTCTCCGGTTCCCACCACTCTGATCATTCAACGGCCGGATGGTGTTGAGCACGCCCGCGTTGTTTTGAACGACCAAGGCCTGGGCGGACGCTCGCACGTTTTCCAGCTCGCCAAGACCGCGATGACCGGAACTTGGCGTCTGTGGCTGCACACCGATCCCCAGCAAACAGCCATTGCCGAGCGCGCCTTCCTCGTAGAGGACTTCGTTCCGGAACGCCTCGACATGACGCTAACCGCGGCAACGCCAACTTTGTCGCCCGACGAACAAGGCACGCTCAACGTCTCCGGCAAGTATCTTTATGGACCGCCTGCCGCGGAACTCGGTCTTGAAGGTGAGATCATCGTCAAGCCGTCGGGCAAGGACGTGGCTGGCTTTCCTGGCTATTCGTTCGGTCAGGCCGACGATTTCGTGAATGCGGTACGCAGCGCGCTACCCACCAATCTCATCACCGATGCAAGCGGCAAAGCGGCGATCCCCGTGACACTGCCGGCCATTCCCAAGACCGACAGGCCGCTCGAAGCGCAACTCATCGTCAAGCTGCGCGAGCAGGGCGGACGCACCATCGAGCGCACGCTAACCGTGCCCGTTGATCTGAAATCCGAACGCATCGGCATCAAGCCGTCGTTCAACGGAACGATGGTGCGTGAAGATGAGACGGCTGCCTTCGACGTCATCGTAGAAGGCAAGGATGGCAAGCCAGCCGCCACGCAAGGACTGTCTTGGACGCTGACGCGGCTGGACACCAACTGGCAGTGGTATCGCCGCGACGGCAGCTGGACCTACGAGGCCGTGACCCTAAAGCGCAAGATCGCCAACGGCACTCTCGACACGACCGCTGATAAGCCTGCAAATATCTCGCAGACGCTGCCTTGGGGCCGCTATCGCCTCGATGTTGCATCCGCCGATCCCAATGGACCAGCTTCGAGCTTCCTGTTCACGTCAGGCTGGTACACCTCCGGCGACGAGGTCGATAGTCCCGAACAGCTCGAAGTTGCGCTCGACAAAAACACTTACCACGCGGGCGAAACGGCCAAGCTGCGCATCGCCTCTAAACTTGGCGGCAGGGCGCTGATCTCGGTACTCGGCAGCGATGTTCACCTGATCAAAGAAGCCGAGATCGCCAAGGGCGGTGGCGAAGTCGATATCCCCGTTGGAGAAGGCTGGGGCCCGGGCGCATACGTAACGGCCGTGCTCTACCGTCCCATGGACGAAGGCTCCAAACGGATGCCGAGCCGCGCCATTGGCGTGAAGTGGTTGTCTCTCGATCAATCCGACAACGAACTCAAGATCGGCATGACGCTGCCGGAGAAGATCAAGTCGGCAAGCAAACTCACGGTCCCCGTCAAGGTCGAAGGCCTTAAGCCGGGGGAAGACGCGCGCATCACGGTTGCCGCGGTCGATCTTGGCGTTCTCAACCTGACGCGCTTTGAGAGTCCGGCACCGGAGAAGTGGTTTAACGCACAGTCGAAGCTCGGCTACGAGATCCGCGACTTCTACGGCCGTCTGATAGATGGAATGCGCGCGCAACGCGGAAAACTTCGCTCAGGTGGTGACGCCTCGGGTCCTGCCATGCAGGGCAATCCGACTGTCGAGACGGTGCTGTCGCTCTACTCGGGCATCGTGAAGGTGCGCGACGACGGCACAGCAAACGTCGAATTCGAGCTGCCAGACTTCAACGGAACGGTGCGCGTGATGAGCGTTGCCTGGACGGCCGATAAGGTCGGTCATGCCGCGGGCGATCTGATCGTGCGCGACGCTGTTGCGCTCACGGTTGCAGCACCGCGCTTCCTGACACTTGGAGACGAGGTACAGCTCGGCTTCGACGTGCATAACATTGAGGGCGCGGACGGCACGTACAAAATTGCGCTTGCTCAAAAGCAGGGTGACGACACGGCGGAACGGCTCTCGGTTCTGTCTGAGCGTGACGTGACCCTCAAGACCGGCGCTAAGACCTTCCAGAAGATGGCCTTCAGCCCCAAGGATGTAGGACCCGTCACCTTGAAGGCAACGGTGACAGGCCCAGGAGACATCGCACTGAAACGCGAGATGACGTTTGAGGTCCTGCCACCGGCCGGTGACATCAAGCGCACGACCATCTCGCTGCTCAAGAAATCGACCGGCAAGCTTACCGTCAGCTCCGATCTGGTCCGCGACCTCATTCCGTCGCGCACGCGGGTCAACATCTCGGTCGGCCCCGCCGCTCGGCTTGATGTGCCAACGCTGTTGACGCAGCTCGACCGCTATCCCTACGGATGCGCCGAGCAGACGGTGTCGCGAGCCTTGCCGCTGGTCTATGCCAACGCGGTTGCCACGCAGATGGGCATGGCCGAAGACAAAGCCCTGCGCGAACGGGTGCAAGGCGCGGTCGATCGCGTGTTCGAGATGCAGGACAGCTCCGGTGCCTTCGGCGTGTGGGGTCCATACTCTGGCGATCTCTGGCTCACCGGCTACGTCATGGACTTCCTGACGCGCGCCAAGGAGGCTGGCTACACGGTGAAGGCGCTAGGCTTCAACAACGGCCTCGACCGATTGCAGAACTTCCTGGCCTACGCGGAGGATTTCCAATCGGGCGGTGAGGATCGTGCCTATGCGCTGTACGTTCTCGCGCGCAATGGCAGAGCGCCCATCGGCGAGCTGCGCTACTACGCGGACGAACGCATCGAGCGCTTCTCCACACCGCTCGCCAAAGCGCAAGTTGGTGCCGCGTTGTCGATGATGGGTGACAAGGAACGCGCCGAGCGCGTGTTCGCCAGCGCTCTGACGCAGATGACAGGCGAGACGACGCCCGACACAGGCTATCGCAGCGACTATGGCTCGATCCTGCGCGACGGCGCGGCTCTCGTCACTCTTGCGGCCGAGACCGGTGTCGCCAAATCGGAAACGCCAAAACTCGCCAGTGTCGTCGCCAAGGCCTACGAGACGCGCAGCTACACGTCCACCCAGGAACAGGCTTGGATGCTGCTCGCCGCGAAGGCGCTCAACGATGAAGTGAAGGGTGCGAAGCTGTCCATCGATGGTGCGCCGGTTTCCGGCCCCATCGTGCGCAGCCTCACAGCCGACCAGTTGAAGGATCACCCGATCGAGATCTTCAACAACGGCGACACATCAGTCGATGCGGTCGTATCGGTAATCGGTGCCGCGTTGACGCCGGAGCCTGCCGTCTCAAAGGGCTTCCAGATTGAGCGCAAAGCCTACACGCTCGACGGCAAGCCGGTCGATATGGCGAGCCTGACCGGCGGCAAGACGGACGTGAAGCAGAACGACCGGTTCGTGATGGTCCTCACTGTCTCGGCGCAGGAGACGGGCGGCCGCGTCATGGTGGTCGACCGCCTACCGGCGGGCTTCGAGATCGAAAATCCGCGCCTCGTCGAGAGCGGCTCGATCAAAGGCCTGGACTTCATCAAGTCGGCCACCACGCCCGAGCATACGGAGTTTCGCGATGATCGCTTCGTGGCCGCCTTCAACTTCTCCAACGTGAGCAGCTCGCAGTCCAACGATGAAGGCGACGAGCAGAGCACGACGGAGCAGAACGCACCCCCCGCTGCTACCGCTACGCTCGCCTACATCGTGCGGGCGGTAACGCCGGGCACTTTCGTTCACCCGGCTGCAACTGTGGAAGACATGTATCGCCCCGAGCGTTATGCGCGCACCGAGGCAGGTACGCTCAGCGTTGGCACGAAGGAGTAACAACCCCGTGCTGCACCTGCTGGGCAATCGCACACCAACCGCACCGCGCCCCGATGAAGGGCGCGGTGCAAGCGGAAACTGGCCCCCGAAATCCTGGAGACGGATCGCTGTAGGTTTGGCGGTCCTCGGCCTGACCGCCACGCTCGCAGGCGGAGCAGGCGCCTATGCGCTGTACCGGAAGGCAGAACAGCAGATCGGTCCGCTCTCCCTAGGAGATGCCAATCAAGCGTCTGTCGTTGTGGTGGATCGCGAGGACCGGCTGTTGCGGCCGTTTACGACTGCGGACGGCCGCTGGCGGCTGCCGGTCGAGACCAAGGACGTCGATCCACGCTATTTGAAAATGCTGTTCGCATTTGAGGATCGCCGCTTCTACGAACACGGCGGCGTCGATGCGCGATCTGTTGCACGCGCCGTCGCCCAGATGATCCGGCATGGCCGGCTCGTCTCCGGCGCTTCCACATTGACGATGCAGGTTGCGCGCCTCGTCGATGGCAAGCATGAGAGGACCGGGCCCGGTAAGCTGCGCCAGATGGCGCGCGCCTGGCAGCTGGAAAAGGCACTCTCCAAAGACGAGATCCTGCAGCTCTACCTTCGTCTTGCGCCCTTCGGTGGCAACATCGAAGGCGTCCGGGCTGCCTCTCTCGCCTACTTCGGCAAAGAGCCGCGCCGGCTGTCGATTGCGCAGGCTGCCCTTCTCGTCGCACTACCCCAATCACCGGAATCGCGTCGGCCCGACCGACATGCGAAAGCCGCGCGCGTGGCACGCAACCGCGTGTTGAACGTAGCGCTCGCCAATGGCGTCATCACTGCCGCGGAAGCCGCGCGAGCCCGCGAAGAGGCCATTCCTGCGATCCGTCGAGAATTCCCGAAAATTGCGGCGCATCTTTCCGAAAGCGAAGTTGCCGACGTCCCGGGCAAGAGCATTCACAAACTCACATTGGACCGCAATCTCCAAGTCACGCTCGAAAAACTCGCGGCCACACACGCGGCCCTGCTTGGCGACAATCTATCGGCGGCGATCCTGGTGGTGGATCACAGCACGGGTGAGGTTCTCGCCCACGTGGGGTCCCCGGGATATCTCGAAGCCGATCGCAAGGGCGCAATCGACATGACATATGCGGTGCGCTCTCCCGGCTCCACGCTCAAGCCCTTCATTTACGGTCTTGGCTTTGAATCTGGCTTCGCACATCCCGAAACATTGATCGAAGACCGCCCGGTTCGGTTCGGCAACTATGCGCCTAAGAACTTCGATGAAGACTTTCATGGCACGGTGACGATCCGCGAAGCTCTCTCTCGCTCGCTCAATATCCCAGCGGTGAGGATGCTTGCTCGTGTGGGGCCGGGAAAACTGGTGGGCCGCTTCCGCCGCGCCGGCGTGGACGCGCGCTTTCCAGACAACTCGGAGCCGACGTTGGCGATGGCGCTAGGCGGCACCGGACTCACCCTGCACGATCTCGCGCAGCTTTATTGCGCGCTACCGCGCCGTGGAGAGAGCATCACGCTGACCCATCGCTGGGGTGAACGCATTCGCATCCTGGCGCAGACAAAGGTGAAACCTCTCGTCAATGCTCACCGCCTGATGTCGCCGCTCGCCGCATGGTACGTCAGCGACATTCTCAAGGACGCACCGCCACCACCCGACGCAAAGGGTGGCCGCTTTGCCTACAAGACCGGAACCTCTTACGGCTATCGCGATGCATGGGCTGTGGGATACGACGGCGCGCATGTGATCGCTGTCTGGGTAGGTCGGCCAGACGGCACGAGCGTTCCAGGCCTGATGGGGCGCACCGCAGCCGCACCCATTCTCTTCGATGCCTTCGCACGCTTGTCACAAAAGCGCGTTCCGCTCCCCTCTCCGCCACCCGGCGCTCTTCAAGTCGCAGGTGCGGATTTACCGCCGCCGTTGAAGCGCTGGAAGGAACCGGGCGAGGAGCCAGCATCAGGGCCTTATCTCTCGCAACCTCTGGTCATCTCGTTTCCGCCCGACCGCTCCGAAATCGAGACTATGGATGTTGAAGACACAGGTCTTGTTCTGAAAGCCGAAGGCGGATCTCTGCCACTTACGTGGTTGATCGACGGTGCTCCGATCAAGTCTGATCCGCACGCCCGCGAGGTGATGTGGCAGCCAGGAGGGCCAGGCTTCGCGAAGCTTACCGTGATGGATTCGCAAGGACATGTGGATCGCGCGTCAATCCGCGTCAAATGACCCTGTTCAGGACATCTTGGACCGTGGCTTTCGCCGCGACCACGGAGTAAGGTCCGCCCTCGAAACGGGGCTTTGCGGACTTTGACGCATGATGGGTTTTCTTCCCAGATACCGTGGCGTTGCCATCTCGATTTTGATCGGAGCCGTGGTCGGCACGATTCTGTCGGCGTGCGGGCCCTCGACGTCGGGTGGCGGTCTGCCCGCGCTCGGCGCAAAGATGGACGACACGTCGGTATCGGGCATCTCATCCGGCGCATATATGGCCGGTCAGTTTGAGATGGCGCACGCCAAACTGGTCACCGGCGCGGCGATCATCGCAGGCGGTCCTTATGGTTGCTCGCAGAGTATCTTCGCCGACACGCTGCCCGCTCCCGGCACGGAATTTTTGAACCTCTCGAAAGCCGTCAATGGCTGCATGTTGGATAATCTGTCGTTGTGGGGCGTGGCCGATCCGAAGATTCTGGCGCAGAAGGCCAAGGCGCGCGCCGAGCACGGCGAGATCGATCCGATCGCCGATGTTGTCACCGATCGCGTCTATCTGTTCACAGGCTCCCAGGACCACACGGTCGTTCCCGCTATCGTGAAAGCGGCGGCAGAATTCTACGCCGATCTCGGCGTGCCACAGGCCAACATCAAACTTGTCGACACGCTGCCCGCGGGCCATGCGTTTGTCACGGAAGATGAAGGTGCGGCGTGCGATCGGACCGGAGAGCCTTATGTCGTTGACTGCGACTATGACCAGGCGGGCGCGCTTCTTTCTCATATCTACGGCAAGCTCGAAGCGCCTTCGAAAACGCCTCAAGGCAAATGGATCGAATTCGATCAGCGTCCCTACACGAAGGACCTGAATCCCGATGGCATGGCCGACACCGGCGTCGTCTACATTCCAGAAACCTGCCGCACGCAACCGGGATGCAGAATTCACATCGCCTATCACGGATGCGCGCAGAACCGCGAAAAAGTCGGCGATGCGTTCGTGAAGGAAACCGGCTTTGCGCGATGGGCGGATACCAACAGGCTTATCGTTCTTTATCCTCAGACACAGACGACGCCGTTCAATCCTCAAGGGTGCTGGGACTGGTGGGGCTACACGGGATCGGCCTATCTAACGCGGAAGGCCCCGCAAATCA
The DNA here is from genome assembly GCA_041397645.1 of Hyphomicrobiaceae bacterium. Classification (NCBI taxonomy): domain Bacteria; kingdom Pseudomonadati; phylum Pseudomonadota; class Alphaproteobacteria; order Hyphomicrobiales; family Hyphomicrobiaceae; species Hyphomicrobiaceae bacterium. The sequence continues at coordinate 572,217 of JAWKWE010000004.1, forward strand.
TCGCTGTTTATCGCATGATCGAAGCACTCGGCCGTCCGACCGGCGCTTGAAGGGCTTGAGATCCGGCTCACACCGGCGCGGATTTATTGGAAGCCTCGCTCATGCAATTTATCAAGCGCGGGGCCGCTTGCTTCCGCGCTTCGCACTCAATCCCGCCGCCCCCCGCGATGATCGTAATGGCCGAGGCTCCGTGTCTGCACGCGCGTTCGTCTTAGCCTCCAAGCTTTCAAGCTGAGCCAGCGACACCGCAAGTTCATCGAGCAACCAGCGCCGGAAGGTATGAGCGGCCTTGGACAACGGCCGCGAAGCCCCGTGAACAAGGTGATACGCCTTGCAGGAAACGCGCAAGGGGAAGGGAACCACCAGCCGCTTCGACATCAGCGCATCGACCACGATCAGCCGATCGGTGAGTGCAAAGCCATGCCCCGCTTCCGCCGCCGATACCGTCAGATCGGCCAACAATGTTGGACCCGCGGGTTTCACCTGCCCGGCGACGCCCGCCGCTTCAAGCCAGCGCCGCCAATATGTCCGATCGAGTTCCTGGATCAAAGCTTCCGACGAAAGATCGGCTGGCGACTTGATATTGCCGCGGGCCAAGAGTTTGGGACTGCACACCACAGTCACATCGGCGTCGAACAGTTTCTCGGACGTTACACCCGGCCACGGTCCTATTCCAAAGCGAATGCCGATATCGGCCTCGCCTTTGGAAAAATCTATGGGCCGGACATTGGGATCGAGAATGAGATCGATTCCGGGATGGGCGGACGTGAAGCGCCCCAAGCGCGGAACGAGCCAATACGCGGCGAAAGGGACATCGCAGGTGATGGCCAGCCGTTGGCGGCGGCGGGTTTGCGAAGTGTACTGTCCGGTCGCAGTTGCGATGCGATCGAAGGCGACGGTCAGCTCGCCGGCCAGCGTGCGACCGGCCTCGGTCAGTATAACACCGCGGCCGGTCCGTTCGAAAAGCGCGACCCGCAGCGACGATTCCAATGAGCGAATGTGACGGCTGATCGCTGCGTGCGTAACATTGAGTTCGTCGGCAGCACGCGTAAGGCTTTCATGCCTGGCCGCGGCTTCAAAGGCACGCAATGCGTTCAGTGGTGGAAGTTTCCGGGTCATCGCCGATATGTAACAAAAACTTACATGAAACGTAAAGTAATGGCGTTTGTCGCCAAAGCTGCATCGTGAGCATCGTCTTCAGAACACAAACATCTGGAGGCGATCATGCTTTACGCGATCGTTGCATTGGTCAAAGCGATTGAAGAGCTGATTTTGGGCCGGAGGATGACGACGAACACCCCGGAAACGGCAGCGCACGTGGTAACATCTGAGCGCCCGTCAACTGATGAATAGAGATCAGCCGCACCTCAACCGGCCTACTCGCCGCAGCAAATCAGAAGCGTTTCAGCAACCGATCGATATAGTCGAGTTCGACCGGCGGGCGCAGAGCCTGACCCGAACGCTTGCGCAGCTCATCCAGAATTTCACGCGCCCGTTGAGCGTCGATGGCGTTGGGCACCTTGACCGAGTTGCCCAAGTCGGGGCCTTCCGCGCGCTGCGGCCGGTCCAGCGGATCGCGGCGTGTATCCTCACCGCGCCCGGTGCGCTGACGCGCATTCTTCGCCAGCTGTTCGGCCATCTTCTGCGCGCTCTCGCGCATACCTTCCAGAGCTTCCGCTTGGCTCTGAGCAGCCTCGTCCATGCTGCCTTCTTCGAGCGACTGCTCGGCGCTCTTCATCGCTTCTTCGGCATCCTTCAGGCGGTCCGAACCGCCCGCGCCCATCTCGTCCAGCTCCTTCTGGAGCTGTTCGAGCTTTTTGCGAAGCTCCGACTGGCGATCCATCAAGCTACCGTGACCGTCTGACTTCTGGGGATCACCCGCCATAGCGTCCTCGCCAGCCTTGCCGCCCTTTTGACGCTGCTGACGGCCAGGATTATTGCCGCCCTCACCCATCTGCTGCTGGCCCGACTGGCCCTGCTGATTGCCCTGCGGCTGGCCGTTCTGCTGTCCGCCACTCTTCTGCTGGCCCTGCTGTTCGCGGCCTTCGCTGAAAGTGTCGTCCATGAGCTTCTGCTGCTTGCCGGTCAGATCGCTGAGGCCGTCGAGCTTCTTCATCATCTCTCGGTCGCGCTCCTGCTGCTCCTTGGATTGAGCAGACTGCCCGGCGCGCATGTTCTCCATCATCTCCTGCATTTCGGAGAGCAGTTTTTCGGCTTCCTCGCGCGATCCGTTCTTTGCGCTCTCCTCTAGGTCGCGCATCATCTTCTCCATGTCTTCCTTGGAGATCTGACGGTCGTTTTCCTGCTTGTTCTGATCGCCATCCTGCTCGGCGTTCTTCTGCATTTCCTCAAGGTAGCGATTCATCGCTTCCTTCAGTTCCTGCATGAGGGCCTTAAGCTCTTCTTCGCTGGCACCTTCCTGAAGCGCTTTGGCGAGCCGATCACGGGCATCCTTGAGGGCCTGCTCGGCATCGGAGAGCGAACCATCCTCGATCTTCAAGGCGATGTCCCAAAGCTGATCGACGGCCGTAGAGATGGCCGCACGGGAATTCTCCCGCTCAATGCGATGGTAGACCGAGCGCATACTGAGATAGACCGAGATGTCGTCGATAAAGCCTTCGGGCTCGATCGTAAGCGCATCGAGTGCCCGCACCACCGACGGCCGATTGCGCGAATCTTCAGCAAGTTTGCGTCGCTGCTCGATCACCGCGCGCGCCAGCGGTTTGCGGAAGGTCCGCGAGGGCAGCGTCAACTCGATCGCTTCGCTACGCCCGACTTGACCAGCGACATCGGTGGCTTCGAGCCAAAGCTCGACCGTCTGCCCGGCCCATGGGTGAGAGCCCAGATCATGCAAGCTCGCAGTATCGAACTTGGTGGCCCCCGGCGGCACTTTCAAAACGATTTCCGGTGGACGTTCCAAGGGCAGGCGCGGCCCCTTCAAAGGCTCGGGTCGGGCCCATGCCTTATTAGGATCGGTGCTGTTGTTGTCTTTCGCCTGCTTCACCTTGGCAACGGCGCGCGCGACGCCGTAATCGTCCTCGCCCTTGTAGGCGAGTCGCAAGGAGCCCTTGGCAGTGCGGCGCCAATCCTTGTCGAGCGTGATCTTGGGTATCTGATCGGGAATGACGTCGAACGTCCAAACTCCCAGCTCTTCACCACCTGCGAGGGCACGCACGCGCGAGGAGGCCTTCAACTCGTAGCGCACTTCGGCGATGTCGGTTTTTTGCTTGGGCAAATCGGCCGTTGTCGTAACGGGCTTGTCCGCACCCGCTTCGTTGACCTCAAGCGAGATACGCGAGGTTCCAAAGCCCGAGCCGCGCAGCGTCAGCACGCTCTTGATGGGAACCTCAAACAGCTTTGCCTTGTCGGCTGCGGCAACCTGCCCACTCGCCTGGTTGCTGCCATCAGCCAGCATGATCGGTGGCTTGCCGGTATATGCGGGCGGCGTGATCCAAGCATCGACGCGCGTGTCGGTGCGGGCTGTATTCTGTCCGAAGCGGAAGGCAGAACTCAGCCGATCATAGATACTTCCCGAAACGAGCCCAATGGCCGGAACGAGAAGGAGGAGGGGCAGCATGCGCAGTGCCAACGGATCGAAACGGTCGGCCCGCGGGCTGGGTCTGCCAACTTTGAGGCGAGCCATGGCGCGGGCCAAACGCTCACGATGCGCGTGCCACAAGCTCTGGGTCGCGGGGTTGTCCGAATAGGCGGTCAGCGTGTCCTCGTAGGAGGTCGCTGGCCGATGAGGCACCCCAGAGCGCCGCTCGATCCGGCGGATGGCTTCTTCGCGCGAGGGCCAGGGAACACGTCCGGCGTAGACGGCTGCCACTAGGGCTGCGGCCGCAAATAGTCCGATCACAAGCGCGTGGGTCTGCGCCGACATCGTGGCGAACACACCCGAAAGCGACAAAACGAGCAACAATGCTCCGATCGCGACCAGCAGCCACAGTCGCGGCCAAAGACGCTCAAAGAACAAAGCCCACGACGACAGGCGCACTTTGCGTGCAAAGACGCGCGAAAGCGGAGGCTCGGGAAGATTTGGATCAGGGTTCGCCATGTTGTCGAATTTATCATGGGCACCCAAGCCCGCACCTTAACAAACCGCAACAATAGCCCCCGACAGAAGCACTAGCCGGAAGCCCGATTTCAGGGCGTTTTGGGGCAACCAACGCTGTCGGATTTGCGACTGCGGGCGGCTCAACCCCGACTTAGCCAAGGTGCGAGTACGTCGGCCCCGATCAGGTCTTCGTAGGATGGGCGCGGGCGCACGACGGCATAGGCGTCACCCTTTACCAAAACTTCCGGGATGAGCGGCCGCGTGTTGTAGGTGGACGACATGACCGCGCCATACGCCCCCGCCGTCATAACCGCCATCAGGTCGCCGGCCACAAACGGCGGCAACGGGCGATCCACAGCGAGATAATCCCCTGTCTCGCAGACCGGTCCCACAATGTCCTGCTGCACCGGAGCCATATCACCAGCCTGCTCCACAACCGGCCAGATATCATGGTGGGCCTCGTACAGCGTGGGGCGAATGAGATCGTTCATCGCGCCATCCACGATCGTGAATGTCTTGTCCGCGCCTTCCTTGACATAGATGACGCGCACGATCAGGACGCCGGCGTTGCCGACAATCATGCGGCCCGGCTCCAATACGATCTTAAGCCCGAGGTCGCCAAGCGCCTCCCGCACGACGGCTGCGTATTCATCTGGATGCGGGGGAACATCGTTGACACCGCGATAGGGCACACCTAGTCCCCCACCGATGTCGAGATGCTCAAGGGCATGACCATCGGCTTTGAGGTTTAGCGCCAGTTCGCGCAGAAGCCGGAACGCATCGCGAAACGGCTGCAGATCCGTGATCTGGCTGCCGATGTGCATGTGAATGCCCGCGACCTTGATGCCGGGCAGTTTAGCGGCCTGCGCATAAAGCGCGCGGGCATCGGTATAGGGGACGCCGAATTTGTTTTCCGACTTGCCGGTCGAGATCTTTGCGTGCGTCTTGGCATCGACATCGGGATTGACGCGAATGGCGATGCGCGCGGTCTTACGCATGGCATGCGCCACTTCGCTCAACGCCAGCAACTCAGGCTCGCTTTCGACGTTGAACCCAAGGATTTGCTCCTCCAGCGCATAGGCCATCTCACCGCGCGTCTTGCCGACGCCCGCAAAAATAATCTTGGACGCAGGAACGCCAGCGGCCCGCGCACGGCGCAATTCGCCTTCGGAGACAACGTCCATTCCAGCGCCCAGCCGCGCCATGGTCGCAAGCACCGCCTGGTTCGAATTGGCTTTGACAGCAAAGCAGATGAGCGCGTTCTGTCCGGCAAACGATTTCGCCAGCACCTCGTAATGCCGTTCCAGAGTGGCGGTCGAATAGCAATAGAACGGCGTGCCGACGGCTTGCGCGATGTCCGCGAGGTTGACGTCCTCGGCGTGCAAAATGCCGTTCTTGTAGTGGAAGTGGTGCATGGAGGAACCTGCTTGTTCGGTTCCGAGCCCATACACCAGTTCGTCAGTCCTGCGAAAGGGCAGGATTGCAAACGGGTTAGCGTTCGTTGCGCGCAAACAAAAAACCGCCGGGGAGCTGTGTAGCTCCCGGACGGTCCAGCACCTGTTACAGCGCCTTACGAGCGTTGAGCGCCCGTATGGGACAAAAAACACCCGACGCAGCCTTTTGTTCCCTGCTGCGTTTCACCTTCTGGCAGGCACACAGGCTTGGCAAAGCTCTTCATGTATTTCGGAGGTGAGCGATGCAATCGATCGAACAAGGCTACATGGCATTTTTTCGCGAAGGCACCGAAGGCATCGGTGCGGTGACCGACGTCAGCAACGACGAAGTCGTGGTGTACGTTGAGAATTTCGGACCCTTCACCGTTCCGATGTCGGCGGTCAGAGAGGTCCACGACAGCAAGGTTATTCTTGAAAAAGAGCGCGTCAGCTCGATGTTTCTCAAAGCCGTTGCACACGCGCACGACGCTGAAGATGCCAAAACGGCAGGCTGATTTGGACGAAGCCGGGAGCTAGCGCAGCAGCGGATCGAGGATAAAGTCTTCATGCGGCTTGGGCGGTGCCGCTGAGTTTTCGCCCGAAGCGCCTGCCTCGGCGGATTTGGCGACGCCTTCCGCAGATGCTGATGGCGGGGGATCCAGCGGACCGCGCACGCCGCACCCGGCTATGCCAGCCGCCAGGGCCAGCGCCAGGACAAGACCAAAAGGCTTTGCGTCAACGCACTTCAAAGTCTGCCAATCCCAACTCGCGATTGGGGAATTCCGGCTGGTGCCAGCATGACCGGCGACGAGCTCATGGTTCGCGGAATTTCCCCCTAGTCAGCTCAGTCTTAGACCTTCCCCCGGTCCTTTTCCAACTTCTTGAGCCAGGCCCGCGCCATTTTTGTGACGTTCTGTGGCGCGGTTCCCCCATAGCTGGTCCGGCTTTTGACAGAATTTTCAACGGAAAGCACCGAAAACACGGCTTTCGTGATACGCGGCTCGACCCTTTGCATCTCTTCGAGTGAAAGGGCGTCGAGGTCGCACCCCTTCGTTTCCGCCAGCTTCACAATCGAGCCGGTGACGTGATGCGCGTCACGGAAGGGCATCTTAAGCTCCCGCACCAGCCAATCGGCGAGATCGGTCGCCGTCGAGTAACCGCGACCAGCCGCGGCCCGCATCTCTTCGGGCATGGGCTTCAGATCGCCCACCATGCCGGACATTGCGGCAATCACCAGTTTGAGGCTGGCGAGAGCGTCGAAGGTGACCTCCTTATCCTCCTGCATGTCCTTGGAATAGGCCAGCGGCAGGCCCTTCATGACCATGGCTAGGCTCTGGAAAGCGCCCGCGATGCGTCCAACCTTGGCGCGCGACAGCTCGGCTGCGTCCGGATTGCGCTTTTGCGGCATGATGGAGGAGCCGGTGGAGAACTTGTCCGACAGCTTCACGAAGCCGAACTGAGGCGTCATCCATATGATGATCTCCTCCGATAGCCGCGACATATGGATGGCGCAGATCGTCGCCGCCGCCAGCGTCTCAAGGGCGAAATCGCGGTCGGAGACACCATCGAGCGAGTTGGCCATCGGCCGGTCGAAGCCGAGTGACTGAGCCGTCATGTGCCGGTCGATGGGAAAAGACGTGCCAGCGAGCGCGGCAGACCCGAGCGGACTCTCGTTCAAGCGCTTGCGCGCGTCGGCGAGCCGTCCCCTGTCGCGCGCGATCATCTCGACATAAGCCAGCAGATGATGCCCGAATGTCACCGGCTGGGCGGGTTGCAGATGCGTGAATCCAGGCATGACGACGTTGGCGTGAGCTTCCGCCTTACGTGCAAGCTCAAGCTGCAGCCCAGCGAGCGCGGAATCGAGTCCGTCGATCTGATCGCGGACCCAGAGCCTGAAATCGGTCGCGACTTGATCGTTACGCGAGCGCGCGGTGTGCAGCCGCCCCGATGCCGGCCCGATCAGGTCCCGCAGCCGGCTCTCCACGTTCATATGGACATCTTCAAGCGCCCGCGAGAACGCAAACTTGCCGCTTTCGATTTCCGACAGAACCTGGTCCAGTCCCTTGGAAATCTCTCGCGCATCGGTCTTGGTAATGATGCCTGCCTCGGCCAGCATGGCCGCGTGCGCCTTGGAACCGCGGATATCTTGAGGCGCCAAAACCTTGTCGAAGCCGACGGAGGCATTTATCTCCTCCATGATCTCGGCGGGCGACATGGAGAAGCGGCCACCCCACATCTTGTTGGCGGATTTGTCGGTCACGAAAATCTCTCCATTGGCGCGAAACGCTAGCGGCTAGGAAGGTGCACGGTGCAATGAACGATAAGAGCGAAGCAAACGGTTCGGCCCCCAACGGCTCAGGTTCGATTGGCAAGAGCTTGGGAATACTGGCGCTCTTCGCGCTCATCGGCTTTGGCGCGGTATACGTTACGTTGGGGCGGCCTGACAACGCGGCAATTCAGGAAAAAGCCGCTAACAAGGTCGGCGAAGGGGGTGAAACCGGCAACGCAGACGCCAAGGATGCGCCAGGCGATAAAATGGCGGCTTTCGTGCGCAAGAAGACGCCCGAAGCACTGCCCGAGATCACGTTCAACGACGCTGACGGCAAGACGCTCACGCTCGCCGATTTCAAGGGAAAGACGATCCTTCTCAATCTGTGGGCAACGTGGTGCGCGCCTTGTCGCGAGGAAATGCCTGCACTCGACCGGCTTCAGTCGACGCTGGGCGGCGATGACTTCGAGGTCGTCGCTCTGAGCCTGGACCGCAAGGGCGCGGCGGCCAGCAAGAAGTTCCTCGACGAAACCAAGGCCACACACCTCAAACTCTACACCGATGCGAGCGGAAAGCAGGGGACTGTGCTGAAAATCGTCGGGATGCCGACCACCATCCTGATAAATAAGGAAGGCCAGGAGATTGGACGGCTTGCCGGACCTGCGGAATGGGACTCGCCAGACGCGAAAAAGCTCATCGAGGCAGCACTCAAGTGAGGGCCCCGATGAGCTCAAGTCTAATTAGACGGAGGACCGTTTAGGCCTTTTTCTTCTTAACTGCTTTCTTTTTGACTTTTTGCGTCAGCGCAGAGGCCGCGACCGACTTCGCCTCTTTGGAGGCCTTGGGATCCTTGAGGATCTTGGCGGCCTTGGAGGCAACTACTTTGCCCGTGGTCTCCTTCGGGCTATTGGTCTGCGTCAGCGCGGAAGCGGCAACCGCTTTCTCCGCCTTGCTCGCAGTCTTGCTCTTCAGCACCTTGGCCGCAGCCGAGGAGACATTTTTGCTGGTCGTTTCAGGTTTCTTCGCCATGGATGGATGTCCTGTTAGGAGCGGGAATCACTGACACGCCCGTCGGGCTCTCTCATATCGAGATTCGCAGAAATCCGTAAGCGTTCTGTTGGCCATTCGAACCGAGCACACGAACCATTGGCCATTTCTCGGCACTCCATCTCATTTCAACGATCGTATGATGCACCCCAACAACGCATAATCCCAATCTTGTCCGCCTCGCGTCCTCGATGACAGAAACGGCTTGGCCCCGCAGGGGCTGCCTCGTAGGCAAGATTAGCTAAGTACGTACCTAGTCGAATCATCGGGGTTACTCACGGCATGATTGCGTGGGGTATTTCCCGTGTAGCGCGGGTTGTCGCGTTGGCTCTACTCGCCTGCACGTTCGCCATACCGATGCCAGCGGCCGCCGCCGATCTGGGCGGTTCCTGCTGCGCCGACTTGGAACAGCGCATCGCCGAGCTTGAGGCCGCCACCGCGCGCAAGGGGAACCGGAAAGTTTCCCTTACGATATCCGGCATGGTGACGTGGCCGCTGATGGTCTGGAACGACGGCGCCCAGACCGGAGCCTTCGTCGTGTCCGACGAAATGAAGCGCCCGCGCCTTCGCTTTGCAGGCGAAGGCAAGATCAATTCCGATTGGAGCGTGGGCTATGTCATGGAGATTGGCCCGCACACGGACCCGATATCGCCCATGGACCAGTATGCCTACGATGGCTATCGGGGCGCGCTTGAAATGCGCTACTCCTATTGGTCGGTGAAGAATACTGAGCTAGGACAGCTCTCCATGGGTCTGCAATCGCAGGCAACCGATGGCATCACTGAGATCTCGCTCGCCAACACGTCCACCGTCATGACACCCGGCTTGCCACTGATGCTGGGATACGTTTCGCACGGGTGGTACATGCGCCGCGACGCGGACAAGGTGCTCACCGGTCTTCGCTTCGGCGACATCCTGCTCAGGGGCCGCACCGACATCTGGGGCGAAGGTCATCGCTGGAACGTGGTGCGCTACGACACACCAACGCTGGCTGGCTTCACGCTCTCGGCCGCCTGGGGCGAGGACGATGTCTGGGACGTTGCCCTGCGCTACGCGGGCCAGTTCAGCCGCTTCAAACTTTCTGCCGGAGCGGGATTTGCAAAGTGGACAGGTGACGGCATTCCAAACGAACGAGGCTGCGCACGGCCTGCAGGCACCACCAAGATCGACTGCTGGGAAATCGGCGGCGCGCTTTCCGTGATGGACACCGCAACCGGATTGTTCGTCAACGCCGCTGCGGGACTAGGCGACGACAAGAAACTTGAATCCCTCTACGACTATGTCCCCGGTATCGATAAGACGCTGAATTTTTATTATCTGGTCGGCGGCATCGAGAGGAACTGGCTTCCTTTCGGAAAGACAACGCTGTTTGCGCAATACTGGCGGCGCAACATGGGTGCAGGCGTGCTCTACAACGGCAATCGCATCGATGCGACGCCGCTCGGCGCAAATCCATTGGTGTCGGGCGCTGAAACTTCGATCTGGGGAGCTTCGGTGGTCCAGGAGCTGGCCGACGGCGTCGAAGTCTATGCCTCGTTGAACCGCACGCAGATGGACATCTCGACCAGCGCAACAGGCGGCGTAGGTGGTTCGGTTAACACCAAGATCGCACCCTTCGATTTCCTTTTTGCGGGCATGGCCGTGCGGTTCTGAGCGCGCTCATCTCACGTGCCCGGTTGACACCCGCGCGGTTTGCACGCCACAAGGCGGCTTCGATTTACCCAGAGAATGGAGCCGCGCGGCCATGGCGCACACAGCCTTGCAGAAGACCATCGAAGAAGCCTGGGAGGCGCGCGACACCATCGGCTTGGGAACCAAGGGTGCAGTGCGGGAGTCCGTCGACTATGCCTTGGGCCTGCTCGATGCAGGCAAGGTTCGCGTGGCCGAAAAGCAGGACGGAACCTGGCACATCCATCAGTGGCTGAAGAAGGCCGTGCTGTTGTCGTTTCGACTGAACGACATGGAGACGATCAGCGGCGGCCCGGCAGGAAGCTTCTATTGGGACAAGGTGGCGCCGAAGTTCAAAGGCTGGAACGACGAGCACTTCCGCAAGAGCGGATTTCGCGTACTGCCTGGCGCGTACGTCCGCAAATCTGCCTATATCGCACCGGGCGTGGTGCTGATGCCTTCATTCGTCAATCTCGGTGCTCACGTGGACAGCGGTACCATGGTTGATACCTGGGCCACGGTCGGCTCATGCGCGCAGATCGGCAAGAACTGCCACATCTCCGGCGGCGCGGGGATCGGTGGCGTACTGGAACCTCTCCAGGCAGGCCCGGTCATCATTGAGGACAATTGCTTCATCGGCGCGCGCGCCGAGGTGGCCGAAGGTGTGCAGGTTGGCGAGGGGTCGGTGTTGTCCATGGGCGTCTATCTGGGCGCATCGACAACGATCATCGACCGCGCAACGGGCGAGAAATTCTTCGGCAAGGTGCCGCCCTATTCGGTGGTGGTTTCCGGCACCATGCCAGGTAAGCCGTTGCCCAACGGTGAGCCGGGCCCCAATCTCTATTGCGCCGTCATCGTGAAGCGCGTGGACGAAAAGACCCGCAGCAAGACATCAATCAACGAATTGTTAAGGGACTAAGTAATTAGGATCAAAAAGTGCCACGGTAAAGTTGCGTTTACGGTCGTTCGGTAACATTTTCAGAATTCTGACGCTGAAACGGATTGTCCAACCGTGAAATTGTTCAAGAGACTTTTTGATACCGCTGAACCTCCTCAGTTCAACGCCGAGGATCCAGAAGAGATGCCCGCCAGCTTTGCGGCAGCCATCGAAGCCATCGATCGGGCTGCGCGTGAGCATCAGGCGCAAAGCGAGAGGCATTTGGTCGACCGCCGCGTCGGCGCTCCCGACACGCGCCCGGCCGGCTCGCCAGAGCGCCGCAGCGGCATTGACCGTCGCTCGGGACCGGCTCAGAGCTTTGGAAGACGCCGCGCCACAGCCTAATTGGTATGTAGTTCGGTTTTACTCAGCCCACGCAACAAAATCTTAGGTGCGCCCGTGCGACCTTGTCGCCATCACGCGACACTGTGGGCTTCCGCGATATGTCTTGGATTGAATTGTTCTTCGGATTTCATGGGCGGATCGGCCGCAAGACCTTCTGGGTTGCGTCGATCCCACCGACCGTCGTCCAGGTCGTCGCGTGGGTTGGATACGGAAGTTTTCCCGTTCCTCCTCCTGTATTGGCATTCTCCGCAGGTGTTGCTGCATTCGCGATGGCGATGCTCAATACCAAGCGCCTACACGATGTTGGCAAATCAGGATGGTGGCAGATCATCTCTTTGCTAAGTCTTCCTCTGATTGCCGGTGCTTATGCGGCCCTGTACCAGGACAGCCCGGTTCTCGCGCTCATGCTGTCGCTTGCCGCCACCGTGTTTTCGCTCTGGGGACTGTGGATCCTCTTTGAGATGTGGTTCAAGCAAGGCCACACAGACAATAACCGTTTCGGGGCTGCCCCAAAAATCGAGAACGTCGAACAGCGGCTCAACGACGAAATCAGCCAGATGCAGCCTACAACGGCAAGGCTTGCTCTGATCAATATGCCCCCTCCCAGCGGCGTTATCGACCGCAAGGCGAAAGTGGCGGCGCGAATGTCCAGAGAGAGCGGCTTCGGGCGGCGAGACGCACGCTCCGGCTGACGCTTTCCGCGCCATTGACCGCAACAGTCTGCTGGCGCATTGATGGCGCATGTACCTCTACCGTCGGCTAGACCCCAATCAAATAATCAAGACGCTCGTGACGTTACACGGGCGCGTGGAAACTCGTTTTCCCAAATCCGGCCTGAGCCGCGTATGCTCCGAGCTTATTGACGTCGCACGCGAGACCGAGGCACGCGTAAACGAGACGGCCAAACCGAACCTGGTGTTGCGTCTTGCAATTTTTGCGGTGCTCGCCCTGGGCATATTCATGCTCTCAAAAATCAACACCATCGTGGAACTCAAGCGCGAGAGCGAAAACCTTTCTGGGATTCTTCAAGGCATCGATTCCGCCTTCAATATCCTGCTGCTGATGGGCGGTGGCATGATCTACCTGTCTTCACTGGAGGCGCGCTGGAAGCGTCACAGCGTAATGCGCCAGCTGCATGAATTGCGCTCCATAGTCCACGTTATCGATATGCACCAATTGCCGAAGGATCCAAGTTCGGACCATCCCGCAACGGTCGCGACCGGCGGGCCCGACAATGAGCAACGTCTGATGTCGTCATTCGAACTAGGGCGCTATCTCGACTATTGCTCTGAGTTGCTGTCGCTCACCGGCAAGGTCGCCGCGCTCTATGCTCAAAACACGCAGGATTCCATCGTGGTCGATGCTGCCAACGACATCGGCCAGCTTACAAACAGCCTGTCCAACAAGATCTGGCAGAAGATCACACTGGTCCAGGATCGCGAAGGTCTCGACGTACCGCTGCCGTCTGCAAGCGTCATGATCCCTTCATCCGCGCCGCTGCCTCAGTCACATATCTCCCGTCCGGAAAGCGTCTGACAAATGACATTCGATCCTACCGACGTGGTGCAACTCACCCAAGCCCTTATCCGATGTGAGAGCGTAACACCCCACGAGGGCGGTGCGCTCACGCTGCTCCAGAACGTGTTGGAACCTGCCGGCTTCCAGTGCCATCGCCTTGTGTTCAGCGAACCTGGAACACCCGATGTCGATAATCTCTATGCGCGGCTCGGCCAGGGCCGTCCGCATCTGTCATTTGCCGGGCATACCGACGTTGTGCCCGCAGGCGACGAGGATGCGTGGACGTTGCCGCCTTTCGCCGGCGAAGTCCGCGACGGTATTCTCTACGGACGCGGCGCCGTGGATATGAAGGGATGCGTTGCCGCTTTTACCGCAGCAGCTATGCGCTATCTACATCGCCACGGCGGATCATTGCCGCGCGGATCGCTCTCGTTCCTGATCACGGGCGACGAAGAAGGACCGTCCATCAACGGCACTGCGAAAATTCTGCAGTGGCTTAAAGACCGCGACGAGGCCATTGATGGGTGCCTGGTTGGTGAGCCTTCAAACCCGAAGGCGCTCGGCGACGAAATCAAAATCGGTCGACGCGGTTCGCTCAACGCGGAGATCGTCGTAAAGGGCAAGCAGGGGCACGCCGCCTACCCACAGCTTGCCGATAATCCCGTGCCCAAGCTCGCGCGCATCATCGACAGGCTGGCTTCGCAAGAACTCGACAAAGGCACCAGCAATTTCCAGCCGTCGAACTTACAAGTTACAGTGATCTGTGTGCCCAATACGGCAACCAACGTGATCCCTGCATTCGCCACTGCCAAACTGAATGTCCGCTATAACGACGCATGGACGCGGCAAAAGATGGAAGCCTGGATCCGGGAGACAGCCGCGACAGCTGCCAAAGAAGTCGGCGCCGAGTTCGACATCTCGTTTGCAGGAACGGGGGACGTGTTCCTTACCAAACCCGGCGTGCTCGTCGACACTTTGAAGGGAGCGGTGAAATCCGTTACCGGGCGCACACCTGCCTTGACCACCGGCGGAGGAACTTCCGATGCACGCTTCATCAAAGACCACTGCCCGGTTGTCGAGTTCGGTCTCGTGAACGCGACGATCCATCAAGTCGATGAACACACGAGCCTGAAGGATCTTGAGCACCTCACCGAGATTTACGACCGCTTTATCTCAAACTTTTTCACCAGCGAGTGATTGCGCTGACCAACGCACATCCGCACTGACATCGAACATACATGCGCAACAAAAAAGGGCCGCTCCATTCGAGCGGCCCTTTCGTAATCTGACACAAGAGCGATTGATTAGATCGACTCTTTGAGTTCCTTGGCGGCGCGGAACGCGATCTTCTTGGACGCCTTGATCTTGATAGCTTCGCCGGTTGCCGGGTTACGGCCCATGCGAGCAGGACGCTTGCGGACCTGAAGAACGCCGAGGCCGGCAACGCGGATACGAGCGCCCTTTTTGAGGCTCTTCGCGATCTGCGCGACCATGTCTTCCAGCATCGCAACAGCCTGCTTCTTGGGCATCTCGTGCTGCTCGGCAAGCGTGGCCGCGATGTGCTTGAGCGTAATCGTTTCAACTTTCTTGGGTGCGGCAGGTGCCTTTGCCATGTGGGTTATTCCCTCTTGAGGTACGAATCATTCGATGAAGCGGAGAATACATAGATCGTGCAAGAAAACTCGCGTTTTCTGGGGGCTTTTTAAACTCCCTGGTCAAAAAGCCGCGTTTTGTGGCCGTAAAACACGATTTTTGCACCGCGGGGGCTGAGTTTTAGGGCTTTTGCATGCTCTTCAGGTAGGCAGCAAGTTCGTCGATCACCTTGTGGGAATCGCTTCCGACCTCCTCATTGAAGACCTTACCCCAGGCCAGCATCGCCATCATGCCATGGCCCTTGGGGCCTCCCTTTTCGATGATCTCCTTGACCCGCGCCTCGGGGAAAGTGCCGTCATTACGGGCTGCCAGTTTTGTAAGGTCAGGCGGGGGTGTCTGCAGCGACTCCGTCAGCGGCCCGTCGCCGGTGGCGCTTAGCCCATGGCAGAGCGCGCAATAGCGCACAAAGGTCCGCCCGCCGGCCTCGATCGTGGCCGCGTCATCGTCGGCAAACGCGGGAAGCGCCACCGTGGATGCTGCAAGACTGAAGGCAACGGCAACGATGAAACGCTTTGGATTTTCGCGCTTCGACATGAATAGGCACTCCCCAAATGGCTGTCTGTCTGACTGGCTTTGAAAATTCCAGGCTTGAAGAACGTGCTCGTAGAACAAGCCAGCTACCTCATGCGCAATTAATCTTAGACTATTCCCAGCTTGCGCCGCACCTTCGTTCATAAACGTCAACCATCGTGCGGCGGTCCACTTCCGCCCCCATCTACTTAAAGTGTTTGGACAGTTTAAGGCCCTGTCCCTGATAGTTGGAACCCAGATCCCTTCCATAGATGATGTCGGGCACCTCGGTCATCCGTTCGTAGATCAGACGGCCGATGACCTGCCCATGCTCCAGAATAAACGGCACCTTGTGCGAGCGCACTTCCAGCACGACGCGCGATCCGTGCCCGCCCGCCGGTGCATGTCCAAAACCGGGATCCATAAAGCCCGCGTAATGCACCCTAAACTCACCAACCAATGGATTGAACGGTACCATCTCAGCTGCGTGTGACGGCGGCACATGCACCGCTTCCTTGGAAGCGAGAATATAGAATTGATCTGGGTCAAGAATGAGCTGCTGGCGTCCGCCCGTCACGTGGATCGGATCCCAATAATCGACAACAGGGCAGCTTGCCGGCTTATCGACGTCCACCACGCCAGTATGACGCCGTGCGCGAAATCCCACTAGTCCGTCCCCATCGCCCTTCAGATCTACCGACAGCGCGATACCGCCTGCGATATCCGCAACCTCACTGGCGTCCTCGGTAAAGACCAGCTTTTCGCGCGCGTGCAGTTCTGCCAATTGAGCGTCCGTATCGCTCGCCGGGCCGACGCGGAAGCGGATCTGCGACAGGCGCGATCCTTTTCGCACAACGATAGGAAATGTCTGCGGACATATCTCCGCGTAAAGCGGTCCGGAGTAACCGGCCGGCACCTGATCGAACGCGCCGACACCATCGGCGATCACGCGCGTGAACACGTCAAGCCGTCCAGTGGAGCTCTTGGGATTGGCGGCTGCCGCCATGTCGGGAGGCAATGCGAGGCTCTCAAGCAAAGGCACGATGTAAACGCAGCCGGTCTCCAGCACCGCCCCTTGGCTCAGCGAGATCGAGTGCAGTTGCAGATGATCGAGCTTGGACTGCACGGTCGTCCCCGGCCCCGAGAGGAACGAGGCTCGTACCCGATAGGCGACATGGCCCAACCGCAAATCGATGCTGGCCGGCTGGAGCTGATTTTCCAGCATCGGCTCGGCAAGCTTCAAGCCGCCGGTCTCGATCAAGCCGCGGATTGCCTGGCTCGGCAGAATGCCCGCCCCTGTCAAAGCTTCACTGCCAGCTTCTGACTTCGAGATCTGCTGCTTCTTTGCGCTCGATTTCACTTAGCTCGCCCTTATGCATGCCCCCGCTCCCGGTATGCGCCGAGATCGAGAAGCGTGGAAGGCCGCTCTAGCCGATGCTGGCGGCCACGCCAAGAGTCCGAAATCTGCAAACCGCCATGCACTTTTGCGCAACGACCGGTCGCAGACCATCGGTCAGGACAATGACATCATAGACGAAGGCAGCGTTTTACCAGCAAAAACCTTCATTTTTTTAGGCGCAATCGATTGGACCAAAGGCCATGGCGGGTTCGATACGCGCAACGCTTGACGCAGACCGAACGTGCCGGTAATCCCCAAGGTCATCTCCTTCGTGGTCCTTTGGCCGGCCGGCTTGCAGCCACGTTAAACAACTCGCTAAAGAGGCCGTGCGCGCCCGGTTTCCCGCGCCCGGCCTATCGGCCGGAGCCAGATGTGGAGCCGGTTTTTTATTGCGCTCAAGGACGCCTCGTTCCGATGACAAACGCTTCAGACAGCAAGCCGCGCTGGCAGCCCGAAACCGAGCTGGTTCACGGCGGGACCCTGCGTTCCCAATGGGGTGAAACGTCGGAAGGAATGTTCCTCACACAAGGGTTTGTCTACACCTGTGCCGAACAGGCCGAGGCGCGTTTCAAGAATGAAGATCCTGGCTTCCAATACTCGCGGTTCGGCAACCCCACAGTCGCGATGTTCGAGGAACGGCTGCGTCTATTCGAGGGCGCTGAAGCTTGCCGTGCGACGGCAACCGGCATGGCTGCGGTGACGGCTGGCATCCTCTCCTACCTCAAGACCGGCGACCACATCGTTTCGGCGCGCGCTTTGTTCGGCTCGTGCCGCTACATCGTGGAGACGTTGTGCCCGCGCTTCGGCATTACCTGCACGCTTGTTGACGGCCGCGATCTCGATGCGTGGAAGGCAGCGGTGAAACCTAACACCAAGATGTTCTTCTTCGAGACGCCCTCCAATCCGACACTGGAGCTTGTGGACATCGCGGCCGTTTGCGCACTCGCCAAGAAGCACGACATCCTGACGGTCGTCGATAACGTGTTCGCAACTCCCTTGCTGCAACGACCGCTCAAGCATGGCGCCGACATCGTCGTCTATTCCGCCACCAAGCACATCGACGGCCAGGGCCGCTGCCTTGGCGGCGCGGTGTTGTGCAGCAACGACTTCCTGACCAAGTATTTACAGGACTGGGTCCGCCAGACCGGGCCTTCGCTGAGCCCCTTCAACGCCTGGGTCATGCTCAAGGGACTGGAGACCTTGCCGCTGCGTGTGAGGGCCCAATGCGCCACCGCCGCGAAACTCGCCGATCTCCTCGCTCAAACGAACGGCGTCACGCGCGTGCTCTATCCCGGGCGGGCCGACCATCCTCAGGCGGATCTGGCCGCCAAACAGATGCCCGGCGGCGGTCAGATGATCGCGTTTGAGGTCGAAGGCGGCAAGGAAGGCGCATTCCGTTGCCTCAATGCCCTGCGCCTCATTTGCATCTCCAACAACTTGGGCGACGCCAAGAGCCTCGTGACCCATCCGGCGACCACCACCCACCAGCGAATTGGGGCGGAGGCGCGCAAGGAACTGGGGATTACCGACGGCATGATCCGCCTTTCGGTTGGGCTTGAAACCTATGAAGACCTCGCAAGCGACCTGACTGCCGCAGCCGCTGCGGTTACCGGCCGATCTTGAACCTGCTTGGAAGCGAACCTAAAATTGTCACGACGGAAATCTAGAAAGAAGGCTGCGGCCATCATTACGGGCGAGCACATGTACGAGGCCATTACCCGCGGCATCCGAATTCGTGTCGAGCCGCAATACATGGAAGAGCAATCCTCGCCCGACGAGGGTCATTTTGTCTGGTCGTATGAGGTGGAAATCTCCAACGACAGCAGCGAAACCGTGCAGCTAAAGACACGCGCCTGGCGCATCACCGATGCGTGGGGCCGCACCGAGGAAGTGCGCGGGGCGGGTGTTGTCGGGCAGACGCCGGTCATCCCGCCGGGCGGCACGTTTTCTTATACCTCAGGCTGCCCCCTCAAGACGCCGCAGGGCATCATGGTGGGCAGCTATCAGATGGAGGACGAGGATGGCAAATTGTTCGATGTTGCCATCCCGGCATTCTCTCTCGATAGTCCATACACCCAGCGCAGCATGAATTAGCGGCTGCCAGAAACCTTGCAAACAGCACGGATTAAAGAGGCCTGATGGCGGGACCATCTTACACTGCGATCGAATTGCTTGCCCGCCTCGTGGCCTTCGATACGACGAGTCACAAGAGCAACCTCGAAATTATCGCCTTCATTGAGGACTATCTGCTTCAGCATGGCGTGCGCAGTCATCGCATCGTCGGCGACGAGAAGCACAAGGCCTGCCTGTTTGCCACGATAGGACCGGATCATGTCGCAGGCGTCGCGCTGTCGGGACATACCGACGTCGTGCCGGTAGACGGCCAAACCTGGACCAGCGACCCGTTCGTCTTGCGTCAGGAAGATCACAAGATCTATGGCCGTGGCGCGTGCGACATGAAGGGGTACCTCGCATGCATGCTCGCCTCGGTGCCCGACTTCAAAGCGCGCAGGCTCAAGGTGCCAATCCATCTCGCGTTTTCCTACGACGAGGAGGTCGGATGTCTGGGCGTGCGTCCGATGATCGCCGAATTCGGCAAGACGCTGCAGACACCGCGACTGGTCATCGTGGGCGAACCGACCAATATGTTGGTCGTTGATGCCCACAAAGGCCCTGTGCGCTGGCAAGTCGAAGTCACCGGCAGAGCAGCGCATTCGAGCATGGCGCATCTCGGCGTCAACGCGATCACCTATGCCGCCCGCATGATCTCGGAGCTTGAGCGCATGGAGGCGGAACTCAAGATCACCTCGCGCAACGAGCGGTTCGATCCGCCCTATGCGACGTTGCAGGTCACCAAGCTCGAAGGTGGCACTGCGAGCAACATCATTCCAATCTTCTGCCGCTTCGGCTTTGAAGTTCGGGCTCTGGCTGGAGTCGACGTCGATGCTATCGAGCGACGGTTGCGCACGTTCGTCGGAACGCAATGCTTGCCTGAGATGAAGGCTGTCGCGCCGGAAGCGGACATCACCATCACGCGCGTCAATACGGTGCCGCCTTACGCTGCCAGCGAAGGCTCTGAGGCGACGTCGCTTGCGCTACAACTGACCGGCCAGAATACCACCCACGCTGTCTCGTACGCCACCGAAGCAGGTCTGTTCCAGGACGGCGGCGCGCCATCGATTGTGTGCGGGCCCGGCGACATCGCGCAGGCGCATACGGCTGACGAATGGATCCTGGAAAGCGAAATAGAGAAGTGTATGGCTTTCATGTCGCGTCTAGCCGACTGGGCGGAGCGCTGAGGTTTCAGGCGTTCGTTCCGTGTTCGCCAATGCGCTCCAATGCTTCTTGCAGCGCATCTCGATCCATCTTCTCGACGGGAAGCGCGACCATCTCTCGAATGCACTCTTCAAGTCGCGCGTAAGCCCTTCGGAAAGCGTCGCGCTCGGCGGGGAGACCGCCTGCCACTCCTGCGGGATCTGCAATGCCCCAATGCACGCTGACCGGAGCGCCCTCCCACACAGGGCAAGTCTCGGCTGCCGCCGCATCGCAAACCGTAATGACGATATGCATGCGCGGGGCGCCCGGTTCTGCGAAAACCTGCCAAGACTTGGAGCGCAACGCGCCGGTAGGATGGCCTTTGGCCTTCAGCAGCTCCAGGGCCAACCGATTTGGCGTGCCCCTGGGATGGCTTCCCGCAGAGAAGGCGCGAAACCTGCCCTTGCCCAACTTGTTCAAAATTGCTTCGGCCAGAATCGATCGCGCCGAGTTGGCGGTGCACAAAACGAGGACGTTAATCATGCCATTCCGCTTGAAGCTGACGTAACCTGACAACCCAATACCAAACACCTACAAAAGGACGGATATGGTCTGCGCAAGACCTCCACAAGATGTGACACTGTTGCGACACAGTTGCAGGTGTTTACAATCTCCCCAACTGGGTTAGCCCTTTGCCACGACCGCGCGGCAATTTCCGGCTAGAGGGACAAGAATCGACACACTAATGCGGCCAATCCAGGCCTGCAGGGAATTTCGCTCATGGTTTTGCTCGACAAACGTATGATCGCGCTTGCTGCGGCAGTCGCTTTGCCGATGGCAGCAGGCGGATGTTCAGGCGCCAAGCTGCCGAGCGTCGGATCGATCAATCCATTCAGCTCCAGCAAATCGATTTCAGATACCGATCGCGTATTCCTGATGGCGGCTGGAAGCTGGGACCGCAATCGTGACAACCAAGTCACCTGCGACGAGTGGAAAGCCTATGCCAACGAACTGTTCGACCGCGCGGACGCCAACGGCGATGGCGAAGTGGATACGACTGAATGGGCCAGCATCGTTGCCGTTGACCGCATGTTCGTAACCGCCAATCTCGACTATTTCGACACCAACCACGACAACAAGGTCTCGCGCGCCGAATTCGTCGATCGTCCCAATCCGGCCTTCACTCTGCTCGACACCGCCAACACATGCGTGTTGACCGGCGATCAAGTCGCAGGCGCGCGCTCCCAGACCGAATACGACGTTTCTGGCAAGCCGAAGGAATCACAAGACCCGACGGCCACGAAAAATCCAGACGTGCTTAATCGCGACTAAGCGCGAGTTCGCTTAGTAAACATTGGTGTCTGTCCTGCCTATTCGCGGCTACGCGCCCAGACACCACGCGAGAATGGCCTTCTGCGCATGAAGGCGATTCTCCGCCTCGTCCCAAACGACGGACTGCGGACCTTCAAGCACGCTTTCGCTCACCTCCAGGCCACGATAGGCCGGAAGGCAATGCATGAAGATGGCGCCCTTGGCTGCCTTGCCCATCAGTTTGGCGTCGACTGCGAACGGCGCCAGCGTCTTCTTGCGCTTGGCGGCATCCGACTGGCCCATGGAGACCCAAGTATCAGTGACAACGCAATCGGCGCCTTTGACCGCCTTCTCCGGATCGTTCGACAACGAGATGTCAGCCTTCTGCGCTTTCGCCCACTCAAGGGCCTCGTCCTCGGGCTTCAACTGATCGGGGCAGGCCAGACGCAGCGAGAAGCCGAACCGGGCAGCAGCATGCATCCACGAGACGGCCACGTTGTTGCCGTCGCCGATCCAGGCCACGGTGCGGCCCTTGATGGATCCCAGGTGCTCCTCGAAGGTCATGACGTCGGCCATCACCTGACAGGGGTGACTCTTGTCCGTCAGGCCGTTGACAACCGGAATGGTCGCGTAGCGAGCAAGCTCCAGCAACGTATCGTGCGTGTTCGCGCGGATCATGATGCCGTCCGCATAGCGCGACAGCACGCGGGCCGTATCGGCCACGCTCTCCCCGCGACCAAGCTGCAGATCAGTATGATTGAGCGACAGCGCACCGCCTCCAAGCTGACGCATGGCGATATCGAAAGATACCCGCGTGCGCGTCGACGGCTTCTCGAAGATCATCACCAAAACGAGGTTCTCGATCCCCTTGGGGCGCAGCGCGGCGGGAACACGTTTGCCCGCTTTCTTCATCGCATGCGCGTTGTCCACGATGCGGCGCAGGGTCTTGCTGTCGAGTGCTGAAATATCGAGAAAATGACGTGGGCTTTTTTGAACGGCCATGGCTTTCTTACGCCCGTTTTGCGGGCGGTTCCGACACTTAAGAGTTTCGTTGGGTTTCTAGCTGGCTAAAGGCGCGCGACAGGCGCTCGACACCTTCAGTCAAATCCTCGTGCGTGACATTGAGCGGCGGCAGCACGCGCACCGTATTGTCACCCGCTCCCACGAGAAGCAGCTTTTGCGCATTGGCAGCCTTGACGACTTCCGCAGGTGTCACGCTGGCATTAAGTCTCAGGCCGGTCAGCAGACCGCTGCCACGCACCTCCTCGATCAGTGCCGGAAACTGATCGCGGATGGCCGCAAGCTTCTGCTTGAGCCGCAGAGCCGTCTCCTGCACGTTGGAGAGGAAATCAGGTTCCGCAACGATGTCGATCACCGTGCCTGCCACCGCCATCGCCAGCGGATTGCCGCCGAATGTCGATCCGTGGGTGCCGGGCGTCATGCCTTTGGCGGCTTCTGCCATTGCGAGAACCGCGCCGACCGGGAAGCCGCCGCCGAGCCCCTTGGCAACCGCCATAACATCGGGCGTCACGCCCGCCCATTCGTGCGCAAACAGCTTGCCGGTACGCCCGACGCCCGTCTGAACTTCGTCGAGAACAAGCAGCAGGCCGTTATCGTCGCAAATCTCTCTCAGCGCCTTGAGATCTTGCTCGCTCATGGAGCGCACGCCACCTTCGCCCTGGATCGGCTCGACTAATACCGCAGCGGTTTCGGGACCAATCGCGGCTTTCACGGCCTCCAGATCGCCGAAAGGCACTTGATCGAAGCCGTCCGCCTTGTGGCCAAAGCCTTCAAGATACTTCTCGTTGCCACCGGCTGCGAGCGTTGCCAGCGTGCGGCCATGAAAGGCGCCCTGGAACGTAATGATGCGCCAGCGCTCCGGATTGCCGGACACGTAATGATAGCGTCGCGCGACCTTGATGGCGCCTTCGCACGCCTCCGCGCCGGAATTGCAGAAGAAGACCTGCTCGGCGAACGTGAGACGTGTCAGCTTGTCGGCAAGCGCCTCTTGCCCCTCAACACGATAAAGATTGGATGTGTGCCAGAGCTTGGCAGCCTGTGCAGTCAGCGCCTCAACCAAGCGAGGGTGAGCATGTCCCAAAGCGTTGACGGCGACGCCAGAGCCGAAATCCAGGTATTGATCGCCCTCGGCGGTAAAAAGCCAAGGGCCTTCTCCGCGCGTGAAAACCACGTCTTGACGAGCATAAGTGCCCATCACGGCGTTGTTCGACCTGCCGTCTTTCGAGACTGTGGCCGCGCTCTGGCGCGTCGCCTCGGACCCAGACATAACCGCTTCTCTTCCCACCTGCTCAAAATCAAAAAGCCGCCAATCCTGGCGGCCCATGCGGCATTTTGATACGAAAGCAGCGCCGTCGTGTCAATGAAATGCGCGAGATCGGCTCCACTGCCTCAGCGCAAGTGAAGCCATGACGCAATCTTGGTTTCCCCGTTGAAAACTTGGCGGCCCCCTCGGAACGCGCCGGGTTTATTGGGCGGCGGCGAATCGATTATGTGGCGCATCCGCAACTGGCGCATGTCAATGCCCGTGTTGAGCAGCACGCTCGGCTTGTAGGCCTAATTCATGATGTTGTAAGTTCTCCTCGTTGGGCCACGAGATGTGGCGGCCAGTTGGCTGCTCTCTTCAGCGTAAATAGGTTGGCCCACCATGCCCCGGCGACCTTGTCAGGTTGCCAGCGTACCTCAAGGGCATGTTGTAGCTGCGTCTCCATCGAGTTTTTGCGTTCACCACCACGGCCGGGTTCGTGCCCTCGACCGCGCAGTCGTTATGCGCATCAGCGGGTTCGTTCGTGGCCGATCAAGCGGGCACCGGGGGGTGTTTTCCGCACGCGCGGCTCGATAAGGAGCGAACACGATTATGTCTTGGACGGATGAACGCGTGGAGCTGTTGAAGAAGCTCTGGGGCGAAGGTTTGAGCGCAAGCCAGATTGCTGGGCGACTGGGATCGGTTACCCGCAACGCCGTGATCGGAAAGGTCCATCGCCTGGGTCTGTCAGGGCGCGCCACGACATCACGCATGAAAACAGTCCGACCGCGCTCGCGCATGGCAAACGCCAAGCGCGCCGCCACGAAGCCGCGCTTTGCCCAGATCGGCAATCCCGCCGTCCGCGCACTTTACCCGGCCGATGCCGAGCCGGCGCTGCCGGTCGTCGAGGAGCTCGTCATCCCGATGGCGGAGCGCAAGACAATTCAGACACTGACCGAGTGCAGCTGCCGCTGGCCGATCGGCGATCCGCAAACGCAGGAGTTCCACTTCTGCGGCAAGAACAAAGTCGCCGGCCTGCCATACTGCGAATTTCATGCGCGCCGCGCGTTCCAGCCGGCCGTTCCTCGCCGCCGCGAGCGTGGCGATGTGGAAGCACCCGCACAGATCACCACGGCAACGGTTCCAGCCAAGGAAACGGCCTGAACACCGTTTGAGGGCGACAGACGTGCCACGCATGTCTGTTCGACGGGGGAGAGAGCCGGTGGCTGGGGGGCCGCCGGCTTTCTTATTTTGAGCTGACCCCAAGTCTCGCTCGACTTGACCATCGGCAGAGCTGCGGCGGGCCCGGAAACCATGGCGCCGCCAGGTCATGCGATGCTAGCCTGGACCGACATAACCAATAATCGTTGGGCCAGGAGACTGGAATGGGAAAGAACGGCAAGGACAAGTCCAAGGACAAAGACAACGGCAAGGACGAAAAGTCCGCTTCATCCGGCGCTATGCCGGCAGTTCTCGACCAGCCAGTCAAAAATGCCGTCATTGCCTATCCTGGCCTGCCAAACGGTTTTGATCTCAACGATCCAGAATTCCCGAAGCTGCTCGATGACGCCGCGTTGGGATCGGGGGGCTATCCCTACGACAAGCGGATGAAGAGGGAGGAATTCGAGCAGAAACTCGAACTGCTACAGATCGAACTCGTCAAACTGCAAGCGCACAACCTGAAGACCGGCGGCCACATCCTCAGCCTGTATGAGGGCCGAGACGGAGCGGGCAAAGGAAGCTGCATCGGCGCGTTCGTCGAGCACCTCAATCCACGCAACACACGCGCCGTTGCTTTGACCAAGCCGACAGAGACGGAGCGCGGCCAGCTCTACTTCCAACGCTACGCGGTGCATCTGCCAACGGCAGGTGAAATGGTCCTGTTCGACCGCTCCTGGTACAATCGGGCAGGCGTCGAGCGGGTCATGGGTTTCGCCACCCCCGATCAAATCGCGGCATTTCTGCGTGAAGCGCCCGAATTCGAAGGGCTTCTGGTTCGTAACGGGATCAAGCTGTTCAAGTTCTTTCTGGCAGTAGGGCGCGAGATGCAGTTCAAGCGCTTCCACGAGCGCCGCCATAATCCCTTGAAGCGCTGGAAGCTGTCCGACATCGACCTTGCCGCGCTCACGCGGTACGATGATTACACTGCGGCGCAAGTCGATATGTTTCGCTTCACGCACACCGCCATCGCGCCATGGACAGTCGTGCGCGCCAACGATCAGCGCCGCGCACGATTGGAGACGATCCGCGTCGTGCTTTCGGCTCTCGACTACGAGGGTAAGGATCCAAAGGCGGTTGGCGAGATCGATCCGAAGATTATCGGAACCGGTCCTGAGTTCTTCTCCAGCTGACCTAGTGGGTCCACAGACTACAAGGGCCCTGCCCTAACGGACAAGGAGAACCGGGGCTTGCGCGAGAGCGACTGTGCGAGCCAGGGCGCGCGCATTCGGAAGCAAGGTGCCACCGAGGCGTGCCACGATGAAGCTCGTTTTCAACCCGCGCAACGCTTCATCCAAGGCCCCTGCGACGCCCATGACAGGAGAGGCCGTTTCCACCACAAGCCCGCGATGGTTTGCAGTCGTCAGTCGAATATGCGCTTCCAGCTCTTCCATGTCCTTGCGGCGGTCGGCGGCAACAAGAACATGGACCCTGCCGCAAAGTCCCTTGAGGCGGCTCGCGGCTCGCAGCATTGCGGGCAGGCGCTCTGCATCCTCAACGACGATGGCGATCGGGCCCGCATCGTGCGCGATCCGCTTGGGCGCAGCCACGACCCCGGTCGCGCCACTCACATTGGCGAAAATCGTGCTGGCTGCGTGTCCCGACGCTTCACAGGCCGGGCGCGACAGCACAACAACGTTCCACGGTCCTCGGCTCAAGCAAAGTCCGTCGAGCTGGTCGATTACCTCGCCTGTGACCGCGGTGTGATAAACCGGAACGCCTTGGCGGCGCGCGGCCCGTTCGATGGCGCGCAGCTGTCGCATCTGCAAAAGGACATATTCGGCGATCGAAGGTGCCTCGTTAGCAGCGGAGTTTGGACGCGCGGGGCACCAAGCCGCCACCGGCAACGAGCAGGCACGATCCAAGGCGTCGGTGTTGACGATGACGGTTTCGATCTCGGCATTGAAGGCGGAGGCAAACCGGCTTGTGACCTGAGCCGGTATTGAAATGTCGCCGCTGCCCGGCTCGATCACGAACAGCACCCGGCCGCTGGCTTCGGAAGCTTCCGCAACGTGGGCCATCATGTCAGGCGCGCCTCCCCGGCCCGCTTTGCCGCAGTCTCGATGTCGTGTGCCCGAATGTGAGAGGCGCCAGATGCCGCCGCTTCCACATCCGCATCATGAAGAAGATTGACGAGCGCGTGCGTGTCGAGTTTCAGCTGATCGTTGTCGCCACTATCGGCCAGAGCCGAACGATAAAGTGCTTCTGCGGCGTTGGACGCAATCGAGCGCAGGCCCGATTGTTGGGCGACCCGGGCGGCGAAGGCAGCATAGTCTGCCACATCGAAAGCCGAGCGCGGCAGACTCGCGCGGAAGCGGACGACGTGCGGAAAATGCCGGCGCGCTCCTGGATCGAGGGCAAGGAGTTTGTTGTGGGACGCCTCGTCCGCCACCACGATGAGGCGGCCGGAGAACGGCAGAGCGTCTACTTCAAGCATGAGCCCGCCGCGCACGAGCGGACGCATGGCGCCTTCTGCGAGTACACGGCTGAGCACGCACCAAGCGGATGGATCGGCAACAAGCCGCCAAGCCTCAAGGACAAGATAGCCGCCATTGGCGCGTGCAAGGGCGCCCGGAGCCAACACCAACTGCCCAGCGGCATCGACACCGATTTCTCCCAGTAAACCGGCCGGTGTCACATCCTGCGCCAAGACAACCGGAGCAGGCTGCGAAAAATCTGCCGCCGTCTGCACGTTGAACACCTGAACAGATGCCAGCGCCGCCGGAAGGGTGCGTGAACCAACTCCCTCCGCACTTCGTTGCGCTGCTGCGGTTGCTGCAATGAGTGAAGCCTGCAACTCGTCGACGAAATCCGAACAATCGTTGAAGGCAAGTCGCACGGGCTCCAAGTGGGGCTTCACCGCGCGGGCGGCGGCATCGCGGTTGAACGATGCAATGCGCTCGGCGTGGTGAGTGTCATCGTCGGGAATGGCCTCGATAAAGGCTTTCAGTTCGCCTTCCAGATCGGCGATCTTGGCTTCCACGTCACGTTGGAGTTTTTCAGGCAGCGCGCGAAATACGTCGTTGCGCACAACCTTGCCTTCATGCATCGGCGCCAGAACGAAGCCATCCGGCGTCTTCACCAGAGCGATATTCTGCTCCTCGGCGCGGCGCTTCAATGTCTCTAACGTCTTACCTGACTTGTGGCGGAACTCTTCGTCAATGATCTCCAGCCCAAGTCGGAACTCGTCACTCGCGACGAGACGTTCGTGATTTGCTCTAGCTTTGGAAATGGCCGCTTTCGCCTCGCGCGCCAGCAACTTGCCTTGCCCATGCGGCATCGCAAACGACCGCAACCGCCCGCCCTCCGCCGCAGAGACGACATACAGCCAGTCGTGAGGCCGAGGCATCACATCGCGATGCCGTTCAAGTTGCGTTTCGATTGCCCGCCGACGGCCCGAGCCCATCGGGCCGAGCACGAGGATGGAACCAGCGGCCCGAGGATTGGCAAGTAGACGGTCGAGCAGGTCATAGGCGGCTTCCTGTCCCGGTAGCGGCCCGGCCGCGCGCGGCGTGATGATGTCCGCATCGTTGGCGACGGTGGGCATTGGCGAGGGCGCGCGTTGCGGAACACTGGCGACAGGCTCGCTTGGAGTTAGCGTTGTTACCGTTTTCACCGCAGCCGCGGCGATCCGCTCGGTCAGACGCGATGGCTGAAGCGCGACCACATTACTTTCGTGCGCCGTTCCAGCGCTGTCGCTGTCATTTCGCGAGGCATCCTGCTTCTCAGCGTCTTGCTTCGCGTCGACTTCGGAGTTCTCGTTGGCGGCAGGCGCTTGGCTGTTGGCCATGTCGCCTTTTGAACCAGCCTCTTGTGTCGATTCGGTCGTCTCCGACGCCCCCTCATCGGCTGCGTCGCTCTGCGTCTTCAATAACGCCGCGCTTTGCGCGTCGTCTCTCTTGGCGCGCCAGAAAAATTTCACAGTCTATTGCCCCGTCATCTGCAGCTTGTTGCTGAGCTTCATACGACGGCCGCCCCCGCAGGTGGCCAAATCCAGCTTGAGCGCAAACATCTCACGGCCATAATGGCGGCACCATGACCAAGCCTCCGCAACAAGTCGCTTCGCGAACAGAAATCGAGATCGAGGCCAAGTTGCCGCCGGCAGCCCAAGAGATCCTGCGCGGTGTTCAGAGGCTATTGAGAGCATATGGCTATGAAAGCTTGTCTGAAGTCGTGCTCGCGAACGGCAGACGGGCAGATGTGATGGCGCTTGGTCCCAAAGGAGACTGCTGGATTGTTGAAATCAAATCGAGCATTGCGGACTTTCGCTCAGACTTCAAATGGCCCGAGTACCGCGACTATTGCGACCGGCTCTTCTTTGCCGTGGCGCCAGAATTTCCAAACGAGATACTCCCGCCTGACACAGGTCTGATCCTGGCCGACCGCTATGACGGAGAGATTGTTCGGGACGCGCCTGAAGCTCGTATGGGCCCGGCGCGCCGCAAGGCTGTTACCCTGGCATTTGCCCGAGTTGCCGCCGCGAGATTGTTGAACGCGACCGAACAGCCGATTCCAGCGTTGTCCCAGTCCACGTGAAACATGGCCCGTAGGCAATCAGCCTCGGGAGGCAAAGAGCGGAGTTACGCGAGAAGGCTAGCCTACTTGGGCGCTCGCTTTGCCAAAATACGCTGGAGGGTTCGCCGATGCATGTTGAGACGGCGCGCCGTCTCAGAGACGTTGCGGTTGCACAACTCATAGACGCGCTGAATGTGTTCCCAACGCACCCGATCCGCGGACATGGGGTTTTCTGGCGGGGGCGCTTTGGAATCGGCCGGTGCAAGCAAAGCGTCGGTCACATCGTCGGCGTCGGCAGGTTTGGCGAGATAGTCGACCGCGCCGAGCTTCACCGCGCTGACCGCCGTCGCTATGTTGCCATAACCCGTCAGAACGATAGCCCGCGCATCCGGCCGCGCGCGCGCCAGCTCGGCGAGCACATCCAGACCGTTCCCGTCTTCCAGGCGCATATCAACGACGGCAAAGGCCGGCGCCTTCTGTCGGATCAGGTCAATTCCCTCGGCGACCGAGAAGCCGCTACGGACCTCAAACCCGCGAGTCTCCATGGCTCGCGCGAGGCGCTGCAAAAATGCGCGGTCGTCATCGACGATCAATAGCGATCTGTCTTCTGGCAACTCGTCCTGGCGGAATGAAAGATCTTCGGTCGTCACGTTGAGCCTCCGCGGGCCATTTTTGTTGTTTGCTCCGATGAAGCGCCTTTGTCCTACGTCAACACACCTAGCGCAATAGGGTCAAAGACGGAAAATAGTTAAGGACTACCGACTTTTGCGCGCGCGCCGCTATAGATTGCGGCGCAAAACAAGGCCTGGCTCAAAATTTCGTTCGCGCGCCTACATGGTTCGCAGGAAAATATTGCGCCGCTCGAAGGCCTTGCGCGGCCAGGTTACTACGATGACAGCACCGTGCTGCGGTGCCGGACGGTTGGAAAAATTAACGCTGGCGCCAGACCGTTCCAGCAAGGTTTTGGCAATAAAAAATCCCAACCCCAGCCCGGAATGTTCTTTTTCACGCTTTTCGTGCAGCCGACGTGTGGAAACATAGGGCTCACCGATGCTGTCCATCAGGTCCGGCGAGAAGCCAGGGCCATCGTCCGCGATGGTCACCGAAACGTCTTCCGCGCTCCAACGCGCCGAGACCTCGACCTCGGATGCGGCGAAGTCGATAGCGTTCTCGATGATGTTGCCAAGTCCGTATATGACACCCGGCTTGCGCTCGCCGACCGGCTCGAGCCGGCCATCACCCTCCGCTCCCAAGATCGGATGCGCGCTAACCACGATACGCTTGCTGGAAACCTTATGAGATTCGACGCTCTCGTCGATAATTTCACGCACGGTCACGCTGGCGTGCATTGGATCCTGCTCGTCGGGCTTCTTGGTCAGTTTTTGGAGAATCTCGCGACAACGCTGCGCCTGCGAGCGCAAAAGCGTCAGATCCTCCCCGTAGCGGCTGTCCGGGCCAAGCTCCCGTTCGAGTTCCTTGGAAACCAGAACGATCGTGGACAATGGGGTACCAAGTTCGTGCGCGGCGGCCGCGGCAAGACCATCGAGCGCGTGCAGACGCTGCTCGCTGGCCAGCACCATATCGGTTGCGGTGAGCGCAGCAGACATCATCCGTGCTTCTTTGCTTATCCGCCAGACGTAAACGGCCGTGAAGATCATGGATGATGCGATTGCCGCCAAGAGGCCGATCTTGTAGTCGCGCGGCAGCTCGAAGCGGAAACCTTCGATCCAGGGTAGCGGATAGTATTGGGTGACGAGAAATGTCACGGTTGCGAGGGTAATTACCCCAAGCAAAATCGTGGAGCGGCGCGGCTGGGTCGCAGCCGATACCGTCACGGGTGCGACGATCAGCGGAGCAAACGGATTTTGAATGCCGCCCGTGAGGTAGAGCAGCGCTCCGAGTTGGAGTGTGTCGTAAGCTAACAGCGCCGTGGCGAACCGGGTTCCGATGCGATAACGCGCCGGAAAGCGGATAGACAAGTAAACATTGAGCCACGCCGAAAGAGCGATGAGAACAAGGCAGATACCCACCGGCATGGCAAATCCGTAGAACCCCGTTACGATCGCAACCGCAGCCAGCTGTCCGAGGATTGCGATCCAGCGCAGACGCACGCTCGTCTGCAGCCGGAGCTGGCTTTCGCGCTCGCTTGCGATGTCTCTTAGAATCTGGTCGTCCTGTCGCAGTTCCACTGTTCTTTTTCTCTTTTGACTCGAACGACACAACCCGTAAGAAGGGATCCGATTTCGGAGCTCGGCAGGGTGGGACACTAGCACAGCTTGCACCCATGCAGCCAATCCCCCACGTTCGGCAGAAGCGGCAGGACTTCTGTCTCAAGAGACTGCCAAACAACTGTTTTTTGACCATATGCCGGGGTCATAACAAGCGCGCAAGATCTACTACTGAAGGCGACGCGCACCTCACAAACCAGGGAGTGTTTTGACAATGACCAGTCGCGGTCCGCTGTTGGCTATTGCTGGATTGATCATCGGTGGTCTCGCCGCCGTTCTCCTCCTGGCACCGTCTTCGACAACACTGCCGCAGGGAAGCGTCGAAACCGGCAAGGCTCTGGTCGGTGGTTCCTTCACGCTAATCGATCAGACTGGCAAACGGGTCACAGACAAGGACTTCCGTGGCAAATACATGCTGGTCTTTTTTGGTTTTACACATTGTCCCGACATTTGCCCTTCCGCTCTCCAGGTGATTTCGGCCGCACTGGGCAAATTGGGTGATAAAGCCAAGGACATCGTTCCGGTTTTCATAACGCTGGATCCCCAGCGCGACACGCCTCAAAAGCTCGGCGAATATCTGAGCAGTTTCGATGCTAAGTTCGTTGGCCTTACGGGAAGCAAAGAAGAAGTAGAAAGCGCGGCCAAGGCTTATCGGGTCTATTATCAAATCGTTCCGGACGACAAGACGCCGGGCGAATACACCATCGATCATGCTGCGATCATCTATCTGATGGGCAAGGACGGCGAATTCGTCACCCATGTGCCTCACACAAACGATGTCGATCAGGTCGTTTCCACACTCGACAAAGCGCTGTGAGAATCACTGCGCATCATCACGCAACTGAAACAATTCGTGCGTCCGCAACGCCACAGTTGCACCACACGCGAACGTCACGCTACATTCTTGCTTGGAGACACGCGCGTAAGCTTGCTAGTTGATGCGTTGTAGTCCTGAGCTTCGAACAATTCAGATCGCGATCGAAACGCGGCACGGCAGCGCCAAGAGTTCTCTGGCGCATGAGGTTCGGCACTTCCTATTTTGGGGGCACTGCAGATGGCGAAGTCCAATGGATCGGTTTCGTTGCGGAAGCGATCTGGCGGGATCGAGGATGTGGGCGCGCGAGTCGAAGTTCGCCGCCATCCCGGCGCGCGCCGATTGACCTTACGTGTGAGCCGTACGCAGCGCGCCGTTATCGTCACCCTGCCTCTGCAATGCGATCTTGACGAAGCCGGCTCTTTCCTTTCGCGTCACATCGATTGGGTCCGTGAGCGTCTCGACAGCCTCCCCGATCCTGTGCCTTTTGCCCACGGCATGGCGATGCCGCTGCGCGGCGAACCCCACGACATCGTCTTTACCGGCGCGACGCGCACACGTCTCGTCAGCGTGCAACCCGGCCAAAACAATCGCCGAGAGATCAGTGTTCCAGGCAGTCTCGACAGCGCACCGCAACGGTTGCGTAACTGGCTTGTCGATGAGGCCAAACGCGATCTGGACGGCCGCGTTACCTTCCATGCCAAGCGGCTTAACGTGCAGCCCAAACGTATTGCCGTGCGCGACCAGGCGAGTCGCTGGGGCTCATGTTCCACAACACGTGTTCTATCTTTCTCATGGCGACTGTTACTGGCGCCGCCCGCGATTCTCGATTACGTGGCCGCCCACGAGGTGGCGCATCTGGCCGAAATGAATCACGGCCCCCGCTTCTGGGCCCTGGTCCGCAAGACATTGCCCGACTACGAAAGCGCCAAGCGTTGGCTACAGGTCTATGGACTTGATTTGCATCGCTATGGCGTCTCGGCCTTCGACGAGGCCTGAAGCTGCGCCCGATTCGGGAAGCGATGGGCCATCGGAACCGATCCTTTCGAATCACCACCATCCACCGAGAGACATCATCCCTCTGGGCCGATCTGGCGCCGGAAGAGGAGTTTTAGTTGCGTCGGCGACGACTTCGCCAGAATTTTCCTCGGTACCTGCTAGCGCACGGGTAATGAAATCGTCCGCAATCCCTTCTTCCGGGTGCCGGGACTGGTTCGGGTCCGTTCCGAAGTCAGCAGCTTGACGATCCAGCGGCTTATGCTGCCGCTTAGCTGGGACAGGTGCGGGTGGAGCGGTCTGCTGAGGCTGCGGCGGCGTGGCAGCATCTGACGGGGCCTCCACCGCATCCGTTGAGGAAACCAACGCAGCCGGCGGACGTGTGGCGGACACTGTACCGGGAAGCGCGAGCGGTGCTTTTCCCGCATGTGCCGTCATCATGAGTTCGTGCCAGATCTCCGCCGGGAGACCTCCGCCAACCGCGTGCTTCATAGGCGCGCCATTGTCGTTACCGACCCACACTCCTGCTGTGAGATGCGCGGTGAAGCCGACGAACCAAGCATCGCGAAAGTCTTGTGTGGTGCCAGTCTTGCCGCCAGCGGGATGCCAGGGGATCGCCGCACGCCGTCCCGTCCCGCTCATCATCGCGCTGTTGAGCATCGAATTCAGCTCCCCCACGAGAGCCGGATCGGCGACCTGCCGTATATTCATTCCAGCACGCGCAAAGACCACGCGACCCGAACTTAAGCGCACGCGGCGGATGGCATAGGGCTCCACCGACGCGCCGCCATTGGAGAACACCGCATAGGCGCCGGTAAGCTCCAAAAGCGAAACCTCCGATGTGCCCAGCGCAATCGAGGGATCCTCTCGTAGATCTGACGTGATCCCCAGACGCCGCGCCACACCGATTGTGCGCGTGGTGCCGACAGTCTGATTGAGTTGCACAGCTACCGTGTTGATGGATTGGGCCAACGCCTGCCGCAGCGTGGTCTTTCCCGCATAAGCACCGTTGTCATTCCGGGGTGACCAACCATCGATGTTCAATGGCAAATCGTAAACGGACGTCTCGGGCAACATGCCACGCTCCAATGCCGCCAGATACACCACCGGCTTGAACGCCGACCCTGGCTGACGACGCGCCTTTACGGCGCGATTGAACTGACTTTCAGCATAGCTGCGCCCGCCTATCATGGCGCGGATGGCGCCTTCGGAATCGAGTAACACCAATGCCGCCTGCGAGGCGCCAAGCCGGCCGCCTTGTCGCGCCAGTGCCCTTTCGACGACTTCGCCGGCCTTCTTCTGCAAGCCTGAATCCAGCGTCGTTTCCACGATCACTTCGCCGTGGCCGCCACCAATAAGAGGCGGCAGCCGCTCGAGAACGAAATCGATCGCATATTCGAGACCATCGGGAGCGGAGGCCGCCTGCGGGTTGGCGAAGGCGACCCGTTCAGCAAGTGCCATACGCGCTTGCTGCGCCGTGATAACGCCTGTCTCAGCCATTTTTTCAACGACGACGCGCGCGCGCGCGCGCGCCAGATCCGGGCTCGTGAACGGCGAATACTTCGATGGGGCTTTCAGCAGGCCCGCAATCAACGCTGCTTCGCTCACAGAGAGTGCGCGCGCAGACTTATCGAAATAGCGTTGGCTTGCCGCCTCGATGCCATAGGCTCCGGCCCCGAAGTAAACGCGGTTGAGATATAATTCCAAAATTTCAGCCTTCGACAGGCGCAGCTCAAGCCAGAAAGACAGCGCCAGCTCCTCCAACTTGCGCGAGAAAGTCCGTTCCGGCGAGAGAAACAGGTTCTTGGCAAGCTGTTGGGTCAGGGTTGAACCACCTTGCGCGAGACGGCCTGCGCGTAGATTGGCCATGACAGCGCGCGCAAAGCCCCATGGATCGACGCCATAATGATCGAAGAAGCGGCGGTCTTCGATGGCAACCACAGCGCCGACGACGTGCTTGGGCAGCAGATCGACGGGCATGTAGTCGTGCGCCGCCCCACGCTCCGCCAGCACCGAACCATCTCTCGCGAGGATACGGATGACGGGCGCGCGCTCCTTGGCGCGCATCACCAAAGGATGCGGGAAGGAGACGGTGTAGTAGACCATTAAGAATGCAAAAACGGGCACACCGACTGCTAGACCGGCAAGCGGAAGACCTATGAGAACACGCCATTTCCACGACAGACGCCGAATAGTTTGGGCGATCAATTGACGGATGCGGCCCCACTTGGGTGCATCAACGCCACGCAACGGCGGTTCGTCAGCAATGTGAAGTGCATCGAAGGGAGGCGGCAGCGGGGAGTGCGGGGTAGCATCCGATATAGCAGCCGGCGCGCGCATAGATGCACCGTCGCCACCGGCACGGCTCCGCCATAACGCCAAAATCGCCTCTAGGAATCGCATTCTCTGTCTGCCGCGCCCAACAGATGGCGCTCGCCCAGCGCCCAATAAGGTAAATCTAACCGCCAGCGACTAAGCTCCGGTTAACCACCGCGGGAAATCTTCCCCGCTCCTCCACGACGCCGCCGCTTCACGTCAACCTGGAGGTGGCATCCGGTTTCAACACGAGCGCAAGTTGCGCGGAATTTACCAATGGTGGGAAGAGCCCGACTGCGTGATAGTACGCATAGAGGAACTGCGGGGGAGAGATGTCCGGCACCGAGGATTTGACCAGCTACAAGGATGCTTTGTTGATTTTGGGCACCGCCGGCGTCGTGGTGCCGGTGCTCAGCCGCTACAAAATCAGCCCGGTTCTTGCCTATCTGATCACCGGAGCCGTGCTTTCCCCCAAAGGTCTGGGCCTCCTGGCCTGGAAGTTTCCGATAGTTAGCTGGCTATCCATCTCGAGCCCCGAGCAAGTGGCAAACCTCGCCGAGATGGGCGTTGTCTTTCTGTTGTTTCTGATTGGCTTGGAGCTCTCGTTCGAGCGATTGATGACGATGCGCCGCTTGGTGTTCGGCCTCGGTGCGGCGCAGGTCGTCATATCCGCGATCCTCATCGCCATTAGCGCGATGTTCGGCGGCCTCTCTGCAAACGGATCGATCGTGGTCGGCTCGGCGCTGGCCCTGTCGTCGACGGCCATCGTCGTTGAGCATCTCTCGGGGCAAAAGCGGCTGGCGACGGCAACCGGGCGAACGACATTCTCTATTCTGCTGTTTCAGGATCTTGCCGTCGTGCCGATCTTGTTCATGCTCAGCATCCTCGATCCGGAAGCCGGCAGTTCGCTTGCCGCAGGATTGCTCAAGGCGTTCGGGCAAGCCGCAATCGCCCTGGCCATCATCATTGTCGTGGGGCGCTTCTTGCTGCAGCCCCTGTTCCGCCTGGTCGCCCAGACGGGCAGCCACGACATGTTTATTGCCACAACGCTATTCGTGGCGGTCGGCACCAGCTTCATTACTGCTGCGGCCGGACTTTCGATGGCTCTGGGTGCGTTTGTTGCTGGCCTGATCCTGGCGGAGACCGAGTACCGCCGCGTTATCCAAACGATCATCGAACCTTTGAAGAGCTTGCTCCTGGGTCTGTTCTTCTTTTCCGTCGGCCTGAGCATTGATCTCAATGTGCTGATCGCCAATCCCATCGTGATTGTGGCGGCGACAGCGGCAGTGATCGTTCTCAAAGCCTCCGTTGTGTTCTTGCTCTCGCGCGCATTCGGCATCTCAACGGCGGCGTCCGTAGAATCGGCAGCGCTGCTCGCGCCTGGAGGCGAATTCGCCTTCGTCATTCTTACGCTTGCGCTGTCTTACGGACTGGTTCGGCCTGATGTGGCATCTTTGATGCTCACCTCGGTAGCCATTTCGATGGCGTTCATCCCCATTCTGGGCACGTTGGCCAAGAGCTGGGGCAAGCGCAACGCGCCGGAGGCTCAGATCGATCCGGCGTTGCTGGAGCTTCCCGCCGATATAGGTGGGCCAAAGGCAGTGGTGATCGGCTACGGCCGTGTCGGCCAACTGATCTGCCAAATGCTGAAAGAACATAAAGTTCCTTATATCGCCGTCGACCGCACAGCCCGACTGGTCAGCGAAGCGCGTCACGCGGGGGAGCCTGTGTATTTCGGCGACGTACGCGAGCTTGATCTGCTGCAAAAGTGTGGATTGGATACGGCCAAGGCCGCGATCGTCACCATCCATACTGAGAAAGAGACTGACGAGATCGTCCAGTCCCTGCGCGCCGCCTATCCCAATCTCGTGATCGTCGCGCGCGCCAAGGACGCTCTGCACGCACGCAACCTCTACAAGCTCGGCGTCACGGATGCGGTGCCTGAGACGATTGAAGCGAGCCTTCAGCTATCAGAAGCGGCGCTGGTCGGCCTCGGCGTGCCGACCGGTTACGTCATAGCCTCCATCCATGAGAAGCGAGACTCCTTCCGTGCCGAGCTTCAAGGCGCCGCCGAAAAGGCCGGTACAGCGACGCGAGCGTTCCCTCGGCGCACCAGTCAGAAGTAGGCAGCTAAAGCCGCCCCGCTGCAGCGGACCCACTCAGCCCAGATTGAACACGCGCGTTGGATGCAAAGCGCCCTTATCCAATTCACCAAGAGCGATCAGACGCCCCTTGGAGGTTGCGAAAGCCGGGCCGGTCAGAACGGGCGCGTCGCGCCCTCGGATCAGAATCGCCTGACCGCGCACCAAGCTCGCCGCGTCGGATGGCGAGACCATCAGCTCAGGTAGATCAGACAGAGCCGACTCGACGGGCTCCAGCAAACGCGAAAGCACCGCGCCGCCGTCTTCCGCTTTCATTGCGTCTTCGATTTCCTCCACGGTGACGGCGCGATCCTCATCGAAAGGACCGACTCGGGTTCGTCGGAGCGCAATGACATGGCCAAAGCAACCAAGAAGTCGGCCCATGTCCCGGGCGATGGCGCGAACATAGGTGCCGCGCCCGCATTCGGCCTCGAAGACGCTGGTTTCCGCATCAGGCATGTCGATGAGTTCAAGCCGCTCGATGTAAACGGGCCGCGCAGCCAAACGAACTTCCTCGCCATCACGCGCCAGATCG
Source organism: Hyphomicrobiaceae bacterium (assembly GCA_041397645.1). Classification (NCBI taxonomy): domain Bacteria; kingdom Pseudomonadati; phylum Pseudomonadota; class Alphaproteobacteria; order Hyphomicrobiales; family Hyphomicrobiaceae; species Hyphomicrobiaceae bacterium. The sequence continues at coordinate 610,645 of JAWKWE010000004.1, forward strand.
TAGGCACGTTCGCCATCCACCTTGATGGCTGAGAACTGCGGCGGCACCTGCATGATCTCACCGATGAAGCGCGACAAGAGCCCCTCGATATCGGTTTGAGACGGGCGGATATCGCTGGCGTTGAGAACTTGGCCTTCGGTGTCGTCCGTGGTCGTCTCGATGCCCCAGCGGACCGTGAATCGGTAGGCTTTTTCTCCATCCACGGCATAGGGCACGGTCTTTGTGCCTTCGCCCAGAGCGATGGGGAGAATGCCGGTCGCCAACGGGTCGAGCGTCCCCGCATGACCGGCCTTTTGCGCGTTGAATGCACGCCGCACGAAGCCCACCGCCTGGGTTGAAGTCATGTTGAGCGGCTTATCGAGTACGAGCCAGCCGTGAACCGGGTTGCCTTTTTTGCGTCGTGCCATGTGTATTCCGATTGTTCAGTCCATCAAGCCAAAGAAGTGTCTCACTTCTTCTGCGTATCCTGGCGCACCTTGGGGCTGTCGAGCAGGCGATCAATGCGCGTAGCCTCCTCGAACGTTTCGTCCTCGCGGAAGCGAACGTCCGGCGCGTACTTGAGGTCGAGGGTGTGCGCGACCTCGGCGCGGATGTACTTTTTGTTGCGCGTCAGGGCCTCGATCACCGGCTTCATGTCAGCGCCGCCGAGCGGCATGACGTAGACAGTGGCGATCTTGAGATCGGGCGACAGGCGGACCTCGGGAATCGTGATCGAATGACTGGCGATGATGTCATCATGGATATCGCCACGAACCAGCATTTCCGAAATTTTGTGTCGGATCAGCTCGCCCACGCGAAGCATACGCTGCGAGGGGCCTTTTCCGGCGCTAGATCCTTTGCTTTTTGACCCGCGGCTCATCAGGGAGCTTCCTTATTTTCGTTTTTGTTGCCGATCTCGTCGTCAGCATCGCGTCCGGCGGCTTCGGCGAAGTCGGCGAAGGCGCGCATTTCATCCGGACCCGTGAATGCCCTCAGCGGAATAATGACCGCATCTCGCGGCGTGTAGGCAAGAATGACGTGCGCTTTGCCTGAAACCACGGTCAAATCATGCCAAGGAAAAGTTTGCACGCCCGCGCCCTGCTTCACGACGATGCGGTCGGCATAGGCCTCGAGCGAAATGGGTGAAGTGGAAAGCGGCGTGGTTCGGATACGATGACGCGCTCTCGCCGTCAGCAAGATGAGGCTCAACGCGTAACCGATGGCAATAGCCGACACGACGCTCGCCACCTGCCCCAATTTGGTTGTCGGATCCCAAGGCAGGTATGGCGCCAATTGGTCCTCAAACAACCCCACCGCCGCGCCGCAAAGCAGAATGGGGCCAAAAAGCCAGAGCTTCTCGGCGCCTTGCAGTTCATGCGGCATCAGCTCGTAGGCGGCGATATCCTCGCGCACGAGCGTGTAGTGGAGCTGATAAACAGGGGTATTGCTTGTTTCGGTCATAGGCTCTCGGCGACCGCGGGATTGGACCGCGCATTGCCTCTGGTAACGGTGAAAATCAAAGTCCGCGCGGCGCAGAGGCCGCGCGGACAAATGTGTCGTTTCTTACAGCGAACGCGCGATCGTTTCGATCTGGAAGCATTCGATCTGGTCACCCTCGCGCAAGTCCTGGTAGTTGGCAAACGACATGCCGCACTCCTGACCTTGCGTGACTTCCTTCACGTCGTCCTTGAAGCGTTTCAGGATCGACAGCGAACCTTCGTGGATCACGACGTTGTCGCGCAACAGACGCACCTTCGCGCCGCGCTCGACCTTGCCTTGCGTGACCTGGCAACCGGCAACCTTGCCGACCTTCGAGATGTTGAAGACCTGCTTGATGGTCGCGTAACCCAGGAACACTTCCTTCTTGGTCGGCGCCAGCAGGCCCGACATCGCCGCCTTCACCTCATCGACCAAGTCATAGATGATGTTGTAGTAGCGGATCTCGATGCCCTGTGCGTCAGCGGCACGCTTTGCCTGCTCGTTGGCGCGCACGTTGAAGCCGATGACGACGGCCTTGGAAGCGGCTGCCAGCGCAATATCGGATTCGGTGATGCCGCCAACGCCGGTATGGATGATCCTTGCCTCGACCTCATCGTTGCCGATCTTCTTAAGCGATCCGGCAATGGCTTCGACCGAACCTTGAACGTCACCCTTGATGACCAGCGGGAACTCCTTGCGGCCAGCTTCCTTAAGCTGCTGCATCATCTGTTCCAGCGTGCTCTTGCTGCCCGCAGAGCCCAATGTCTCACGGCGCTTGCGCACGCGATAATCGGTAATTTCGCGCGCACGCGCCTCGTTTTCAACGACAGCGAATTGATCGCCGGCTTCAGGCGCAGAGTCGAAGCCGAGGATCTCAACGGGGACCGACGGGCCCGCCGTGGCGATGTTCTGTCCATGGTCGTCGATCAGTGCGCGGACGCGGCCCCAGGCAGAACCTGCAACCACGATGTCGCCGACCGAAAGCGAACCGCGCTGAACCAGCACGGTGCCAACCGGACCGCGGCCACGTTCAAGCTTCGCCTCGATCACGATGCCCTCAGCCGAACGATTCGGGTTGGCCTTGAGGTCGAGAATCTCCGCCTGAAGGTGGATCGCTTCCAGCAACTTGTCGAGGTTGGTGCGCTTCAGAGCCGAGACTGGAACTTCCAGCGTATCGCCACCCATGCTCTCCACCACGATCTCGTGCTGAAGCAGGTCCGTGCGTACGCGGTTGGGATCGGCTTGCGGCTTGTCGATCTTGTTGATGGCGACGATCATCGGAACGCCTGCCGCCTTGGCGTGGTTCAATGCTTCCACCGTCTGAGGCATGACGCCATCGTCGGCGGCAACCACGAGAACAACGATGTCGGTGACCTTCGCACCACGTGCACGCATGGCGGTGAACGCCTCGTGGCCGGGCGTGTCGATGAACGTGATCTTGTCTCCATCGGCCGTCTGCACCTGATACGCGCCGATATGCTGCGTGATACCACCGGCTTCGCCCGACACCACGTTGGTGGAACGAATGGCATCAAGCAACGAGGTCTTGCCGTGGTCGACGTGGCCCATGATGGTCACCACGGGTGCGCGCGGCTCCAGATGATCGTCAACGTCCTTGTCGCCAACAAACCCGATTTCAACGTCGGCTTCGGATACGCGCTTGGCCGTGTGACCGAACTCCTGAACGATCAGTTCAGCAGTATCGGCGTCGATCACGTCGGTGATCTTATGCATCGCGCCCTGCTTCATCAGGTACTTGATGATATCGACGGCGCGCTCCGTCATACGGTTGGACAATTCCTGAATGGTAATGGCTTCCGGAATCGTCACCTCGCGCGCAATCTTCTCGCGCGTCTGCGACAACCCCATCGCCTTCGCCTTCTCCTTTTCGCGCTTGCGCTTCAAAGAGGCGAGCGAACGCTGCTGAGCTTCGCGATCGAAGTTCGTAATCGTGATCTTGGTACGCGCACTGCGGCCTTCGTTGAGCTTCACGGCCGGGCGCGGAATTTTCACCCCTGGACCACCACGCTTGGCGGCCGGCGAGTCTTCGTCGTCCATCATCTGCTTGGCGGCAGGTGCCATGCGCTGAGAGCGTTTTGGCGCTTCAGGTTCGGTAGAGGCTGGCGCCCCACCGGCACGACGCGTCGTCGGCAATTCGATCTCGCGGGGCCTGCCACCTTCGCGTGGCATGAAAGCCGGGTTTTGCGGACGCGCACCTGCAGGGCGGCCGCTCTCACGCGGTCGGCTTTCCTCGCGCGGCCCAGGCGCGCGCTCCGCGGCGGGCGGCTGTGGCGCTTCGGCCGCGGGCTGCGACTCGGGCTTGGCCTCGACGACGGGCGCAGATGCGGCGGGCGCCTCTGCCTGCGGAGCCGCCGAGGGCGTCTGTGCAGCCACTGGAGCCGGAGGCGTTTCTGGCTCGGGCGGGCGTACCGGCTCAAAGCGAACAGGAGCAACCTCGGGCGCACGCTGCGCCTCACCGGCACGCGCCGCTGCAAGTGCTTCATCCCGCGCCTTGCGCTCGGCTTCCGAAAGGATGCGCTGCGCCGGCCGCGCGCGCTGCGGCTGCGACTGTGCAGCCGGAGGCATATCGCCTGCCGGTCGTTGCGTGCGGGGCTTCTCTATGACTGGCGTCGCCACGGCCGGGGTCTCGGTGTGTTCCGCACCGGGCGGACCAAGCTTACGTGTCCTCTTCTTCTCGACGACGACGCTTTTAGATCGGCCATGGCTGAAGTTCTGACGCACATGGCCCGATTCGACCGTCTTCTGCAGGGTCAGCGGCTTGCGTGCCCCTGTCCGCACGGTCTTATCGGTCTGGTCTTTTTGTTCGCTCATGCGTTTTCCGTTCAGCCTTTAAGTTCGAGATTCAGTGGTGGAGACTGGCAATTCGGGCGCGGCCGAGGAGGTCCGGTAGCGCACAAGACGCTCCGCCTCCCTCAGAAACCGCTCCGTCAGTCCTCCGGGTATGAGGGCAGCATGTACCACACTTGGCCTACCCATGGCCAAGCTGATTTCGTTTACCGTCAGCGCTGTGACGATGGGCGCATCCCGGCCAAAATTTTTTTGAATTGCCCGGAATTTCCGGTCGAGCTTTTGACAGCCATCGAGGGCCGCTTCGGCGCCGTGCACAACGACCGCCACAGTGCCCTTTTCCAGCGCGCTCTCAACCTGTTGGAACCCGGCGGAAATCAATCCTGCCTTGTTGGCCAGCGCCAGGGTTTCACTGACACGGCGGACCAGAAGCTGCTCGATCCGGTCGGCCAAATCCTCGGCGGCGGAAACATTGGCCTTCATCCCGCGGGAAAAGACCTTGGTTTTTACCGCTTTTTCCACAGTCTCGTGGGTCGCCGTCAGCCACACGCCGCGCCCAGGCAAGCGGCGGTCGATATCAGGCACAATTGTCCCGTCAGGGGCGGCGACGAAGCGAATAAGCTCCTCGGGCGCCCGGTGCTGGCGGGTTAGCGCGCACGTGCGTTCAGAGCCCGTTTCTGGGCTCTCCTCGCCGTGTTTTGTGTGCGCCTGCTGTCTTGCCACTTCGCCTCGTTTGCCTGGGGTCTCATGGGACTAAGCCTGAGGTGCAGGCTCTTCGCCCGCATTCCCGGCCTCTGGTGTCATTTCCGCTTCGCCTTCCCCTTCTTCCGCAGGGGCTTCGGGCTCGATCCAGCCAAGAAGGACGCGCGCGGCCAAAATCATGTCCTCGGCATCCTTGCGAGACAGCTCAAACCCGTCGAGATAACCCTTGTGGCGGATCGGCTCGGCGTCTTTTTCCTTCTTGCGCTCGGTCCAGCCGACCAGCTCGTCGGTTGCGCAATCTGCGAAATCTTCCACCGTCTTGATGCCGCTTTCGCCCAGCGCCACCATCATGGCGGTGGTCATGCCTTGGATATCGGCCATGTCGTCGGCTACACCAAGCTCGCGGCGCTTCGCGTCGCGCTCGGCTTCCTGCTGCTCAAGATATTCGCGCGCACGGTTTTGGATTTCCTGCGCGGTGTTTTCGTCGAAGCCTTCAATATGGGAAATCTCAGACAGATCGACAAATGCGACTTCCTCGATCGTGGCGAAGCCTTCGGTCACGAGCAGCTGGGCGATAACCTCGTCGACATCCAGGCTCTCCATGAGAAGCTGGGTGCGCTCGGCGAATTCCTTCTGACGGCGCTCGCTTTCTTCCTGCTCGGTGAGGATATCAATATCCCAACCGGTGAGCTGAGATGCGAGCCTGACGTTCTGGCCACGACGACCGATGGCGAGCGACAGCTGCGCCTCGGGCACCACAACCTCGATGCGGTTTGAATCTTCATCGAGCACCACCTTGGTAACTTCCGCAGGTGCCAGCGCATTGACGATAAAGCTCGCCGCATCCGGGTTCCATTGGATGATATCGACCTTCTCGCCTTGAAGCTCGTTGACGACGGCCTGCACGCGCGCACCACGCATACCGACGCACGCACCGACAGGATCGATCGAGCTGTCCTTGGAAATGACCGCGATCTTGGCGCGGCTTCCAGGATCGCGCGCCACCGACTTGATCTCGACGACACCGTCGTAGATTTCAGGCACTTCCTGAGCAAACAGCTTGGCCATGAATTCCGAACGCGCGCGCGTCAGGAAGATCTGCGGCCCGCGCTGTTCGCGGCGCACGTCATAGATGTAGGCGCGGATGCGGTCGCCGAGACGCACGTTCTCGCGCGGGATCATCTCATCGCGGCGAATGATACCTTCGGCACGACCGAGATCGACGATGACGTTGCCGTACTCGACACGCTTAACGGTGCCGTTGGCGATCTCGCCGACGCGGTCCTTGTATTCGGAAAACTGGCGGTCGCGCTCGGCTTCGCGCACCTTTTGGACGATTACCTGCTTGGCGTTCTGGGCGGCGACGCGACCGAATTCCAGCGGCGGTAGCGTCTCTGCGATCAAATCGCCGATCTGTGCCTGCGGATTGCGCTTTTTTGCGTCTTCGAGATTGAGCTGGGTGGCATCGTTCTCGACTTCTTCGACAACGGCCATCACGCGAGTGAGGCGTGCTTCGCCAGTCTTAGGATCGATTTCGCAGCGGATGTCGTTCTCAGCGCCGTAACGGGACTTTGCCGCCTTCTGGATCGCGTCCTCCATCGCCTCTATGACGATCTTCTTGTCGATCGTCTTTTCGCGCGCGACAGCATCCGCGATCTGCAGCAACTCAAGCCTGTTGGCGGAAATGCCTGCCATGGCCATGGGATCAGTCCTCCACGTCGTCGTTCAAGTCGTCTTCATCCATTTCCGCGCCGTCGCCAGGGCGTTCAGCATGACGCTTCTTGGCGCGTGCCAGCGCTTCGCGGATCAATTCGTCGGTCAGAACCAGCTTGGCATCCGCCACGAGGTGAACGGGTAGCCCCAGGTGCTGCAGACCAAGCTCGCCGAGTTCGGTGGCGATACGTACTTCGCCGTCTTCGAAACCTTCAAGCGTACCTTTGAAACGCCGCCGGCCATCGACTGGTTCTTTCAATTCTATCTTGGCAACGTGGCCAGCCCAATCTTCAAAATCGGAAGGGCGCACGAGCGGACGATCAATACCTGGTGAAGAAATCTCAAGCCGATAGGCGCCCGGAAGCGGATCGGCGACATCGAGCACCGGCGACAACGCTCGCGAGATCGCTTCGCAATCGTCAATTGTGATGCTGCCGTCGGGACGTTCGGCCATAATCTGTAGAATGCGATCCTCGCGTCCGCCTGCAACCGCGACACGCACCAACCGGAAGCCGAGATCTTCCAAGACCGGCTCGGCAACGGCAGCAATGTCAGCGGCTAGGCCCGTCTCGCGCATGAAGCGCTCGGCAGAAACCGCTGAGGGTGCAAGTTCTTGAGGCTCGGTGGCCATTCGCGAGACGTCGTCTTTCTTTACTCGAGGACTTTAATGACCGTTTGGAGCGGGCCCGGAGGTCCACTCTAGAAGTCTTCAGTTTGTTATTGAATTGGCGCGTACATAAGCGAACTGCGGAAGTTTTGCAAGCGCCGCAACACCTGCCGCGCGGATCAGACCCGCAAAAAGCGAAAATAGTAGCGTATGCGGCCCTCACGCTCGGCCTTCTGCTCATAGCGTGTTTGGGGCCAATCCGGGGGCCGAATGCGCCAATCGGCGGGGCTTTCCGCCTGCCAGGCAAAATCGGATTGCACGCGGAAGGCCTGTAACATTGTTCGGGCGTAATCGCCGATATCCGTGCCGATACGCAGTTCCGCGCCCGGCTTCATGATCCGGGCGAGCAATTTTAATGTGGCAGGGTTAACGAGACGGCGTTTGCGGTGCTTTCGCTTAGGCCAGGGATCGGGAAACAGGATGAATGCACGGCTAACCGAGGCCGGCATAAGCCATCGCAGCACATCGCGGGCGTCGCCCATGTGCACGCGCACATTCTCCAGGCGATCTTCCTCGATCGCGCTCAGGACTTTAACAACACCGTCTTCGAAGGGCTCGCAGCCGATCAGCGAGACGCCAGGATTATGCTTGGCTTGCCAGACGAGATGCTCACCGCCGCCAAACCCGATCTCCAGCCATATTTGAGCGGCGCCTTCCGACTCCCCCACGGGGAGCCGGCCGGAAGGCGCGGTAAGATCGAGCGCAACGCGAGGCAGGAGATCGCGCTTTAGAGCTTCTTGACGGCTCGAACCTTTGCGGCCGCGCCGGCGCCCATAAGAGCGCAACTCCCTTTCGTCATCCGAGCTCATCACTCAAGCCTTGCGCCATATCGCAAAGACGAACGGCCGCCTTTCGAGCGGCCGTTCGCACGATCAGAAAAACATTCAGCCCGTTCAGGCAATCGCCTTCTTGATAGTGTCTGCCAAATCCGTCTTTTCCCACGAGAAGCCGCCATCGCTGTCGGGCTTGCGGCCGAAGTGACCGTAGGCGGAGGTCCGCGCATAGATCGGCTTGTTGAGGTCAAGATGACCGCGGATGCCACGCGGGGTAAGGTCCATAGACTTCGCCAAGGCCGCCTCGATTGCGGCCTCGTCAACTTTGCCTGTGCCGTGCGTATCAACGTAGATCGACAACGGCTTGGCGACGCCAATAGCGTAGGACAGCTGGATCGTGCAACGATCGGCAATGCCTGCGGCGACGACGTTTTTTGCCAGATAGCGAGCGGCATAAGCCGCTGAGCGGTCCACCTTGGTGGGATCCTTGCCGGAGAATGCGCCACCGCCGTGGGGCGCTGCGCCGCCGTAGGTATCGACGATAATCTTACGGCCCGTGAGCCCGCAGTCGCCGTCGGGGCCACCGATGAAGAACTTGCCGGTCGGATTGATGTGCCAAACGGTGTCCTTGGTAATCCAGCCGTCGGGCAGCGCCTTGCGCACGAACGGCTCGATGATGTCGGCAACCTGCCGCGAGCTCAGGTCTTCCACAACATGCTGATGGGATACGACGATGGCGGCAGCGCCGACCGGCTTGCCATTTTCGTAGCGCATGGTCACTTGGCTCTTGGAATCGGGCCCAAGTTTCGCTGCTTCACCCGACTTGGCTTTGCGAGCCGCAGCAAGATCCTGAAGGATCTTGTGGCTGTAGTAGATGGGCGCGGGCATGAGATCCGGCGTTTCGTTGCAAGCGTAGCCGAACATGATGCCCTGGTCGCCGGCACCTTCTTCTTGGTTGGTCGGCTGCTTGGCGTCGACGCCGGCTGCAATGTCAGCCGACTGGCCGTGCAGCAACACTTCGATGTTGGCGTTCGCCCAATGGAAGCCGTCCTGCTCGTAGCCGATGTCCTTGATGGCGTTGCGGGTCAACTCTTCGATGGCAGCCACTGTCACGCCGCGCGGTCCGCGATATTCGCCCGCGATGATCACTCGGTTGGTCGTGGCCATGGTTTCGCACGCGGCACGGATGATCCAAGGATCGAGCCCCTCCTTGGCGCCCTCGCGATAGAACGCATCAACCACTTCATCGGAGATCCGGTCGCAAACCTTGTCGGGATGCCCCTCGGAAACGGACTCGCTCGTGAAGAGATAGGACTTACGTGCCACAATGGCCCCCGTATATTTCTTGCGTTTGAATTGCGAAACGCCGGACGATTTCGCGGAGAAAAGGAGTGGTTCGCACACCGGCAAGGAAGACTGTGGGTGCGAATTCGCGGGGTTGTTGCAGCCTTTGGAGCCACGGTCAAGCACGAGCCGGACCGAAATCCCGCCAAAACCGGGGCTGCCTGTCACACCCCCGGAGCGAAACTCAGTTCTCTTCACCAGCCAGTGATTTCACCAGATCACATACCGCCTTGCGGACCTTGGGATCGGAAATACGCGAAAAAGCTTTGTTAAGTTCAAGCCCTTCGCGCGTCCCAAGGAAGTCCACGACGTAGCTGTCGCTTGGACGCTCGGCGAAGCCCGGTGCCGACAAACCGGAAACCCCTGTGGGCGCTTCATCATAAAAGAATTGGACCGGCACTCCGAGCACCTTTGCCAGTTCAAATAGGCGGCTGGCGCCTATGCGGTTGACGCCCTTTTCGTACTTTTGAACCTGCTGGAATGTCAGCCCGAGCTGCTCGCCGAGCTTTTCCTGGCTCATGCCGAGCAACATGCGACGCATCCGCACGCGGCCACCAACATGCACATCCATGGGGTTCGCGCGGCGGGAATTGCGCTCTGGCTCTTCAATGTCGTCCAATGCTTCGTCCGCCATTCAAGCCCTGGCCCCTAAATTTCGTCACGTCATCGCCTGCAATTGGTAGGTGCAGAGCACCAATTCGTCAATCGCAGGTCACATAGCAACGGATACTCAAACCACAACCGGCGCTTGAACCGTTGACCTCGCGCTTTTTATGCCTGTCTGGGGCTCCACTTCAATAACAATATGACGAGCAATATCAGCTCCAGCCCAAGCAGCACCCAATCGCGGTACGTGCCATAAACGGTTACCGCGATCGCTTCCGGCAGTCCGGCGTCAATCACGGCTTTCTGGTTAAGGCCGGCATATCCCTTGATCCGGCCCAGAGGACCGATGACCGCCGAGATCCCGTTGTTGGCCGCCCGAATGAGCGGTAGCCCCTCTTCGACGGCCCGCACACGGGCTTGATGGAAGTGCTGGCGCGGGCCCGAAGTATCGCCAAACCAACCATCGTTGGTGACATTGACTAGGAGCTGCGGACGGTGCGCGTCATCGATAACCGCGCCTGGAAACAACACTTCATAGCAGATCAACCCACCGACGGGCGGCAGACCGGGAACGGCAATCGGCTTACGCGGCAGCGATCCCGTGTCGAAAGAGCCCAGGCCGCGCGTCAGCTTTGACAGGCCGATAGCTGACAGGACCGGCTCGAAGGGTAGATACTCGCCAAAGGGAACAAGATGGATCTTGTCATAGGTGGCGACGAGACGGCCCGTATCGTCAAACGCCATGATCGAGTTGTAGCCCTTTTGACCACCTTCAAAAACGTCGCGACGTAAGGCGCCTGCAATCAACGACGTCCCAGGCGGAAGCATCAATCCGATGGCCTGCAACGCTTCTGGATGTTCGAGCGGCAGAAACGGCATCGCGGCTTCCGGCCAGATGACGTGGGTTACGCCTTTGAGATCGTCGCGCACGCCTTGGGTGTTCGTCACCGACATCGCCAGATGCTGCTGGAAGATCTCGCGCTGCTTGTCGGGCTGCCATTTTTCACGCTGAGGAACGCTTGGCTGCACTATGCGCAATTGAATGCCAGCCACATCCCGCGGAGGATTAGATCCTAGCCGCCATGCGCCATAGGCTTGCAATAGCAGGAGAGGAGCCAGTGCAATGACCGCGGCGGTGAGATGCGTTTTAGCGGACGGCTGAGGTGCGTCCGCGGCGATTACGAGCGGCAACGCGAAGATCACAACCGCGGGCACACCCAGCGCATAGACGCCGAAGAGCGCCGCGCTTTGCATGAGAGTGAGAGGATACGTCAGTGCATAGCCCAAAACATCCCAAGGCAATCCCGTTAGCACGTGACCGCGCAGCCATTCGACTGCCGCCATTATTCCAGCAAGCACCAGCACGCGGCTCCAATCGGATCGCCAGAAATACTTGCATAGTGCGATTGCAGCCGACCAGAACAACGCGATACCTGCCGGCAGGAGCGTGACCGCGAACGGCAACAGCCAGGCGAATTTCTCTGCTTCGACGAGGAAAGCCTCGCCGATCCAAAACAGGTTCAACAGGAAGAAACCGAAACCGTACCACCAACCTGCGACCGCAGCGTCGCGTGGGCTGCGCGCGCCATCGATGAGCCACACCAGGACCGGCAACGTCAAAAATAGAATTGGAAATGCGTGAAATGGCGCAAAAGCCAGAACACTGATAGCACCCGTAACGAACGCCAATCCAGCACGGCGCCAACCCGACAGTCTGCGCACGCCGTCACGCAGACGCTGGAATACGGGAACGCCCGCCTCGGTGGCGACTTTCATTCAGATTTGGACGGCGCCGAGCCGCTGGTGCGCGCGGTGGAAGCGGATCGCGGCACGTGGATCTTCAGTTTCTTGACGCGGCGAGGGTCGGCATCCAAGACTTCGAACTCAAGTCCGCTCGCATGGCGGATGAGTTCTCCCCGCGTCGGCACCCTGCCCAGCAGGGTGAACACAAGCCCGCCTAGCGTATCGACATCCTGATCGTCATCCTCGTCCAGGATCTTGATTCCGAGATGCTCTTCGAGCTGCGAGATCGGCGTGCGCGCTGCGGCGATCAAACCCTGTTTGGGGTCGCTGACGATATTGCATTCTTCCGCTTCGTCGTGCTCATCCTCGATGTTGCCGACGATCTGCTCAACCAGATCCTCGATCGTGACGAGACCGTCGGTACCACCGTACTCATCGACGACAAGCGCCATGTGATTACGCGATGACTGCATCTTAATGAGCAGATCGGCCGCCGGCATGGAGGGCGGAACATAGAGCACCTGACGGCGGATCTTTGCTGCCGAAATCGGCCGGCTGAGATCGACACTTCCCAGGTTGAGCAGCGCAAGAGCGTGCGCAGCCGCACCATCTCCGTCGGTCGGCTTATCCGAAGTCGTTGCGCTGCGTCCCTTGGCTTCCGAAACGAGCCAGCCGAACAGGTCTTTGATGTGGACCATGCCGCGCGGATCGTCGAGCGTCTCGCGAAAGACGGGAATGCGCGAAACTCCTGCCTCTATGAAGGTATTGAGCAACTCAGATAGCGGCTCGGTCTCGTCCAGCGCCGTGATGTCGGCGCGAGGAACCATGATGTCGTCAACCCGGCTGGCGCCAAAGCGCAGCAAGCGTGAAAGCATCCCACGTTCCGCGTCGGAAAAGGCAGCGTTCGTGTCCGGTGCTTTCAGCACGCCTTCCAGCGTGTCGCGCAGCGTCTGCGGCCCGGTCAGTCCAAGCTTGCTACGCAAGACCTGTATCCAGCCTCGCTGCTCGTCAGGCAAGGCATCGGATGAACTTTTGTCGTTCGACGTATCACTCATGGGTCTTCGTTCGCATGACGCGGTATCAACTTTTAGCCGTATCGAGAGGCGCAGTGTAGGGGTTTGCGATGCCAAGTCTCGCTAGAATGCGAATTTCCAGTGCTTCCATGCGTTCAGCATCGACTTCCGTCTCATGGTCAAAGCCCATCAGATGCAGGATGCCGTGCACAACCAAGTGCTGGAAATGATGCTCGGGCGCAATGCCTTCATCCGACGCCTCGCGCTGCAAAGTCTCGCAAGCGATGATGATATCGCCGAGATTTCCAGCCTCAGCACCGCTCCCAGCCGGAAACGATAGCACGTTGGTCGGCTTAGGCTTGCCGCGAAACTGTCCATTCAAGGCGCTGACATTGTCATCGTCGGACAAAACGAGTGTGAAACTTGCCGGCTGGGGCGCGATGTCGTCCGCCTCCACCTGCGATGCCGCCGCCTCAACCAGGGCGGTCGCGTCCTTCAGGAAAGACCAATCCCCCGCGTCCTCGACAACATCGGCGGTCAGCCTGGGGCGTCTTCTAGCACGTCCTTCGGACATTGGCCTTCTCAGACCGCCTTATCGTAAGCGGCGACGATCTTGGCGACCAGATCTCGGCGCACGATGTCGGCTCCGGTGAAACGGATGGCAGAAATATCGTCCACACCATCGAGCAACGAAACCGCCTCCTCCAATCCAGACCTCATGCCGGGTGGCAAATCGATCTGTGTCGGATCGCCCGTCACGACCATCTTGGAACCTTCTCCAAGGCGGGTGAGGAACATCTTCATCTGCATCGAGGTGGTATTCTGCGCCTCATCGAGAATGACGAATGCATTGGCCAGGGTGCGGCCGCGCATGAATGCCAACGGCGCAATCTCGATCACGCCGGTTTCCAGATCGCGTTCGACCTTTTCCGGCGGCAAAACGTCATAAAGCGCATCGTAAAGCGGACGCAGATAGGGATCGACCTTCTCGCGCATGTCGCCGGGCAAGAAACCCAGACGCTCGCCCGCCTCGACAGCGGGACGGGAAAGAATGATGCGTTCCACAACACCGCGCTCAAGACAGTGCGCTGCAAAAGCAACCGCGAGGTACGTTTTGCCGGTGCCCGCAGGGCCAATGCCGAACACGAGATCGTGCTTCTCGACGGCACGGATGTAATTGCTCTGCATGGGTGTGCGGGCCTTCACCACGCGCCGACGAGTCGCGATCTGGGCCTGACCATCGGCGCTTGGCTCTTCGGACCGCGCGTGGCGGATCAATCCGTCGAAGTCACCCGCGCCGATGCTTTCGCCTTTGGCGATGCGTGCGTAGAGCTTTTCCAGCACATCGCGGGCAAGCGTACACGCGGCGGCGGGGCCGGTGAGAATCACGACGTTGCCATGGGCATGAGCATTGATGCCGAGCCGGTCTTCGATCAAGGCCAGGTGGCTGTCGTACTCGCCAAGGAGGCGGGTCAGATGGCGGTTGTCCTCAAAGGGGACGACGATCCGGGCGCCCTGCGCCTCGGTCTTGCCCTCGCGACGCGAGGCTGAAGCGGGAAGCCCGCGAAAACCTGCCAAGTCCGGTATCTCCTTCAACGGCCAATCGGATCAGCTTACGACCACCGCAGGGACGGGAAGCGAATCGCAATCACGCCCGCGTTGCAGAACGAATTTAGTGCGCTCAGGTTGCCACGGGAAGTGTGGCGGGAGCAACAAACGCGGTAAACCGCGATTATGCCGCTGCAATGACACCCGACAGCGTCAGTTGACTGGCCGAACGCACAGCAACCGGCTTTATTTGCCCGATAAGCTCGGGGGCGGCGTCCGCGTGAACGAGTTGGAGATAGGGTGAGCGCCCCACGATCTGGCCCTCATGACGCCCCTTACGCTCAAAAAGCACGGGCAGAACGTGCCCTACCAGGGCGGCATTGAAGGCTGCCTGCTGGGACTCAAGCAGGTCCTGAAGGCGGGCCAGACGCTCCGTCTTGACCGATTCCGGCACTTGATCCTCTGCGCTGGCCGCCGGAGTTCCGGGCCGGGCTGAATACTTGAAAGAAAAGGCCTGTGCGAAACCGACTGTGCGGACCAGATCGAGCGTGCATTCAAAGTCGGCGTCAGTCTCGCCCGGGAAGCCGACGATAAAATCGCTCGACATCGCAATATCGGGCCGGGCTGCGCGAATGCGCTCGACCAGCCGCAGATATTCCTCTGCCGTGTGCTTGCGGTTCATTGCTGCCAGGATTGCATCCGAACCCGACTGCACCGGCAAATGCAGGAACGGCATGAGCTTTTGATTGTTGCCATGCGCCGCGATGAGGTCATCGCTCATATCCCGGGGATGGCTTGTCGTGTAGCGTAGCCGGTCCAGCCCATCGATCTCACTTAAGATATCGAGAAGTCCGGCGAGACCCACCGGACGGTCGTTCGCGCCTTCGCCGTGATACGCGTTGACGTTTTGTCCCAAAAGCGTGAGCTCGCGCACGCCCGACTGAACGAGCTTTCGGGCTTCCTTCTCGATATCTCCCACCGGTCTCGAAACCTCGATGCCGCGCGTATAGGGCACAACGCAGAAGGTGCAGAACTTGTCGCAACCTTCCTGAACGGTCAGAAACGCGCTTGGGTTTCTTTGCGCAGCGCGCTCGGGAAGCGCCTTGAACTTATCTTCTTCGGGAAACTCCGTTTCGACGATGCGGGATTCCCCGCGCGTGACGCGGCCGATAAGGGCGGGCAAGCGATGATAACTCTGCGGGCCGATCACGAGATCGACGGCGGGTTGGCGGGTGGTGATTTCCACGCCTTCCGCTTGCGCGACACAACCGGCCACGGCGATGACCGTCTGCTTGCCGTCGACACGCCGCTGCTCCTTGAGTTGTCTCAGCCGCCCGAGTTCCGAATAGACCTTTTCGGCGGCCTTTTCGCGGATGTGGCAGGTGTTGAGGATGACGAGATCGGCACTGTCGACGTTTTCGGTGACGCCGTAACCCTCGCGCGCCAACGCCTCCATCATTCGCTCGCTGTCGTAGACATTCATCTGGCAACCGAACGTCTTGATATACACCGCCTTGGGCTGCTGCCCTGCCGTGTCCTGGCTGGCGGCTGAAGACTTCGTGCTTGCCGTGATGTCGAGATCAGATGTGATGCCCATGCGCTTCGGGCTCCGTTGCAAATGACGTGATAGCTTGGGCGGCTGCGATAGCACACAAGATGGGGGTCATGTCCATTTTTCGCCCTCAACTGCGCCCGTAGGCCGAACTTTCCGGTCCTCTGGCCGTGGCTCCACGGGCTTAAGCGCTTCTTCGGGCTTGCGATCACGCAGGATCCGGTGGACGGCTTCGCGAACGGTGCGCTCGCTCGAAATCGCCAATGTCTTACGGTCGGCGAAATCGCTCAATGGCACCGGCGGCGACACATCGATCGTAACGGCCAAGGGGCCGCCGCCCAAAAGCGCCCAGGCATGCGACTGCATCTCCATATCGCCGTACCAGCCGACACGGGGTCGGTCGGCCCGTCCCAACGGCAAGCCATGCAAATGCGTGTAGACAATCGCCAACGTCTGCACCATCGGCGGGGCATCGTTGACCAACCCGGGCGCCGCCGACTGCTTTTCCTCTTCCGTCCTTGACGGCTTCACAGCGGCAAACAGCGACGTCTTGAATGGCAACACGCGGTTTCCATCACTAGACGTGCCTTCGGCGAACAGCACGATCGCATCGCCCGTCTTCAACCTGTCCATGATTTCCTGTGCTGTTTGACCTGCCGCGTGTCGGCGCGTGCGATCGACGAAAACGGTGCGCTGAAGACGCGCCAGCGAAGAGACAAATGGCCAGTTGCCCACCTCTTTCTTGGCGACGAACGACACCGGGGCCACCGCCGACAAGACCGGGATGTCGAGCCATGACGTATGATTGGATACGAGCAGGACAGGAGAGTCGCGCACTACCGCACCGTTGATCGTCAGCTTGATGCCGAGCACGCGACAGACTTGGCGATGATACCAATGAGGAAAGCGGCGCGCTGCCTTTGGCGACATCTTCAACAAGAGTGCCTGAACCGGCATCAACGGCACGGTCAGCGTCATGAAGGCTGCAAGAACGCAGGATGCGCGAAGCCTGCTGAATTCCGGCTGTGCCGGGATCCGTATCTGCTGTACCGGTATGCTTGCGCTTTCCTCGCTCATGATCTGCCCGCCGCGTCAGCCGTCGCCTGCGGCCTTCTTCTTGGGGAGCGGAATGCCGTAGAGCTCGAGTCTATGGCCAACAAGTGTGAAGCCAAGCTCACGGGCGACGCGCTCCTGAAGGGCCTCGATCTCTTCGTTTGAGAATTCGATAACGCGGCCCGTTTCCACATCGACGAGATGATCATGGTGACGGCGCGAGGCCTCTTCGTATCTGCCACGGCTGTGTCCGCCTTGACCGAAATCGTGCCGCTCCAAAATCCCTTTCTCGGCAAACAACTTCAGTGTCCGATAGACGGTCGAGAGCGAAATTCTGGAATCGACAGCGCTGGCGCGGCGATGGACCTCCTCCACGTCGGGATGATCGCGCGCCTCGCTCAAAACGCGCGCGATGATGCGGCGCTGGCCGGTCATTCTCAGGCCCTGCTCGCTGCATCGCGCCTCTATGCGCGTCGGACATTCTTGGCGCGTTGCAGACATGACGGTTTGAGTATCGGACCTGTTGGGCGTTCAAGGTGTGTGCGCTCATCCGACTTATAGGCATAGGCCGCCGATGGCGTCCACCATATGAGGAGACGACGCCCGCGGCTGGACGCATTAGTGTCTGAAAACAACCGACCGATCGGTTAGAGCGCGAGCACAAGCGTCAGCGCATCGACGGCGCCCTTTGGGCGATGATAATAGCCCTTGCGACGTCCGGCCTCCTGAAAGCCAAGCCTCAAATAGAGCGCGCGTGCGGCCACGTTGTCATCCGCCACTTCAAGAAAAATCCTCTTGGCCTCGCCCCTTTTTGATGCTCGCGCCAAGCCCTGAAGCAGCAGAGTGCCCAAGCCCGCACGCTGCCAATCCGGCGCGACTCCGATGGAAAGGATCTCAGCCTCGTCGGCTGCCAATTGCGCAATCACGAAACCCTTAACCGTCTTTGGATCGCCTGTGACTGCGATAAGGGATGTGGAAGCCGGATGCTCCAGCAGCGACTTTATCGAGTTTTCATTCCAGGCTTCTTCGAAAACCTTTGCGTGCAACTCAGCCACCTCTCCCGACCGCTCGGGCGCTGCCCATAGCAGCGAGACGTGCTTTACGTTGCGGAAAGGAGTGACATTCGACGTCATGCCAGAAGTCCTATGCGATGACCGCATTGATTTGCGGTTTGGCATCGGGCGGACGCAAATAAACTGCCTGAACGCTGTTAAAATGCCTCATATGGATGGCGCGGAAAAGTACGTCCACGGAATCAGGCAAAAGGTGTGGCTCAATAGCCCTAATGCTCCTGCCCGTTGCATTCGCTGCCTTGGCGAGTGCTTCCGCGCCTGAGCCCGCAGCCAGGACGTCGCGCTCTGGAAGCTGCTGCACCGCCTCATCAATTGCGAGAGCAGCTGCTGGAGCGCGCGAGGCCAAAGTGCGTGGATCGAACCGTTCGATATACACCTCGCCGCGTCGCGCATCGGTGGCAATCACAAGTTCACTCGCGCCGATCACATGAAGGGACGGATTCATCGCCATTAGATGCAGCGTCGAGACCGGCACTATGGGCGTATTTGCGACGAGCGCCAGGGCGCGAGCCGCGGCGGTGGCAATCCGCGTGCCGGTAAACGTCCCAGGCCCTCGCGTAACGGCAATTCGATCAAGATCGAGGACCGACATCCCGGTTGCCGAAAGCGCTTCAGAAATCATGGGCACGAGACGCTCCGCCTGCCCGCTCGACATTGGTTCATGGAATGCAGCGATCGAAGGGGAAAGACTGAGCAGGCCGCGGCCAGCGGCGACCGAGCACGCATCGAAGCAGGTATCGAAGGCAAGAACGTTCATAATGCCTGGACTTTTAAACTATGCTCGCCATCTCGTCGAAGCTAAAGCGCGGGCTGCGCGGGCGTAGCGCAGATGCATCGCCGTAGCCAAGATTGCAAAGGAAATTCGATCTTACTTCAGTGCCGGCAAAAAAAGCCGCGTCCACGCCAGCGTTGTCGAAACCTGACATCGGTCCGCAATCGAGACCCAACGCGCGCGCAGCGACGATGAGATAGGCACCCTGCAAGGAAGAATTCCTGAAAGCCGTCTCGCGGATCTTATCCTCGTTTCCGGCAAACCATGAGCGCGCGTCGGTATGGGGAAACAACTTCGGCAAGTGATCGTAGAAGCGCAAATCCTGGCCAATGATCGCCGTAACTGGCGCCGCCATTGTCTTGTCGCGGTTACCTTCGCTCAAATGGGGTTTCAGGCGCTCTTTGGCGTCGCGGGACTTGACGAATACGATGCGTGCAGGCGAGCAGTTCGCGCTGGTGGGACCAAGCTTGAGTACGTCGATGAGCTGGTGGAGCAATTCATCCGGGACGTCACGTTCGAGCCACTTGGAGTGGGTGCGCGCATCCAGAAAAATCGGGCCAAGCGCGGAAGCATCGATGGCATCACGTTTGAGCGTGGGCGTGGCGGTCATCTCGATTGGTCTCCTGTGGTCGGGAAAGATGGACCTCAAGTCCAACGTGCAAAACCCCGCGAGGCATCGCGGGGTTTCATATCTGCTAGGATATTCTTATCTTAAGCGCCCTTAACCTGCTCAAGAACGTCAGCAAACCTACCCCGGCTATACGGCCTGGACCGATTGCACATCCGGGCAGAAATGCTTGAGCAGGTTTTCGATGCCGTGCCGCAACGTAGCCGTGGAGCTGGGGCAGCCGGCGCACGCTCCGCGCATATGCAAATAGACAACTCCGTCACGGAAGCCGGAGAACGTGATGTCTCCGCCATCCTGGGCGACGGCCGGACGCACACGGGTCTCGATCAGCTCTTTGATGGTCGCAACGGTGTCCTCGTCGTCAGGATCATACGAGCCCTCGCCCGCATCGTTTGCGCCTTCATCGTCGGAGGCAGGCGCCCCCGACATGTAGTGTTCCATGATGGCGCCAAGCACGACGGGCTTTAGATGCTGCCAGTCGATATCACCCTTGGTGACAGAGATGAAGTCGGAGCCCAAGAAGACACCCTTGACGCCATCGATGTCGAACAGCCGCGCCGCGAGCGGCGACTTTCCAGCCTCGTCCCGAGAACGAAAATCGGCGGTACCGGAGTCCAGCACCGATTTGCCGGGCATGAACTTCAACGTAGCTGGATTAGGGGTCGCTTCGGTCTGAATAAACATGGCAGCAAGCCTCAATTACCGGACACGGCTCCGCAGACGCACCGGTCACACCAGCCATCCGCGCCACCGTTAGAATTGTTCTAAGATATATGCCGATGCGCTCCGTTTGTCGAGGACGGACGACCTAAAATCAAGCCAAAGCCTTGATTTCATCAAGAGAAAGTTTGCCCGGAACGATCGTGATGGGGATCGCGAACCCACCTGCAACCTTGCCGGCAGCCAGCGAAGACACCAGCGGCCCCGGCCCCTTGGCGTCGGTCGCGGCGCCCAACACGAGAATCGCGACGTCTTCATCCTCGCTGATCTGCTGGACGATGGCCTCAGCAGGCGTGCCCTCGCGAATGATCTCCTCGGAGGGGACGTCTTCAAAGCCCGCCAGGTTGAGTTTGCGGCGGAACAGACGGAACAACGCCTTGGCCTTTGTGGTCTCTTCCTCAAGCTGCTTCTGGCGCACGCCAACCCAGTGCTGATATTCACCGGGCTCGATTACGTAGAGCATAGCGATACAGCCCGAGGAGCGCTGCACGCGCGAGGCTGTGTAGTAAAGCGCGCTCTCGACTTCCTGGCTCTCGTCCACGACGAGTAGAAACTTGCGCGTGTGGCCAGCCTCGAAGGAACGCCTTGGCTTCATGTCTGTCACGCTGCCGCCCCTTCCTTATCGATGCTCTTGGACAATCCCAGTATCCGCGGCTGTCACGAGCGGACGAACCCGACGATGTCCTTGACCTGATCCATGATCGGTTTGGCGATGGCACGCGCTCGCGCCGCCCCGTCGGCCAGGACCTTATCAATCGCCGCGGGGTCTGCCATCAGCCTTTTCGCCTCGCCGCCGATGGCCCCCATCTTCTCGGTGGCGACCTCCGCAAGCGCCTTCTTGAAGCTGGAGAACTGCTGGCCGCCAAAATCCTTCAACACCGCGTCCACGGACTGATCGGCCATGGCCGCATAGATGCCCACAAGATTTTCCGCCTCGGGTCGACCGGCGAAGCCCTCCTTGTCGGTGGGAATGGGCTCCGGATCAGTCTTCGCCTTCTGGATCTTCTTGGCGATGACATCGGCGTCATCGGTGAGGTTGATGCGCGACAGGTCAGAAGGATCGGACTTCGACATCTTCTTGGTACCGTCCCGCAGGCTCATGACGCGGGTCGCCGGCCCCGTGATGACTGGATCGGGCTGGGGAAAGAAAATGCCATCGGCAAAGCCCGCAGCGATGATCTGCTTTGAGAAGTCGTTATTGAACTTCTGAGCGATGTCACGCGCCAGTTCCAAGTGCTGCTTTTGATCCTCGCCCACGGGCACGTGCGTTGCCCGATATGCGAGAATGTCGGCAGCCATCAGATTTGGGTAGGCATACAGCCCAACAGAGGCGCGCTCCTTGTCCTTGCCCGCCTTTTCCTTGAACTGCGTCATACGGTCGAGCCAGCCCAGCCGCGCGATACAATTGAAGATCCAAGCGAGCTCGGCGTGCTCGGACACCTGCGACTGGTTGAAGAGGATGCTCTTCTTCGGATCCAGTCCGGCAGCCATGTAAGCGGCGGTGACGAGACGGATCGAGTTGCGCAGCTCCTCCGGATCCTGCCAGACCGTGATGGCGTGCAGATCAACGACGCAGTAAATGCACTCGTGCGTGTCCTGCATCTTGATCCAGTTGACCATGGCGCCAAGGTAGTTGCCCAGATGCAAGCTGCCGGTCGGCTGCATGCCCGAGAAGACGCGCGGAGTGATCTTCATTTCGTCCACCAGTTATTGGAATTCCGGCGCGGGTTATGGCCCGCCCAGACGGGTGTGGCAAGCTCTAGCGATTATTGGCCGGCGCGGCGGCGAAACCTTTGTAACTGGGCCGGCGATAAGGCGCCCGTGATCAGGATCATCACCCCGAAGGTCAACAGACCTACGACGACCAGGAGCCCGAGTGCGCCGCTTTGCACTAAAAAGCCCTGCTCGCGAGCCAGATAGGGCTCAAAAACGAACAATCCCGCATAGAGCGCACCTGCCATCGTTGCGCTTGAAAGAAGGATCAAAGGAATATTGCGCTTGAAGCGCCGGTCGATCTCGAATTCGCCGCGCTTGCTCAGCGTCGACCAGAGCAGCCAGGCATTGAGCCAACCACCGAAAGAGGTGGCAATCGCAATGCCAAGCTCCGGCGCCCAGCCGATGTTTCGGAACACAAAAAACAGTGCAATCGACCCAAGCGTGTTCGCGATCAGGCTGATGGTCGCATACTGCATGGGCGTCTTGGTGTCTTCACGGGCGAAGTATGCGGGTGAAAAGACCTTGATCATGACAAAGGCCGGAAGCCCGATGGCAAACAGAGCCAGCACGGCGGCCGTCGAAGCGGAATCGCTTGCGACAAAAGCCCCACGCTCGAACAACACGCGCACGATCTGTGACGGCATAACCGCAATCGCCACCGCCGCGGGGACTGTCAACATCATGGCAAATTCAAGCGAGCGGTTCTGGCTGTCCATCACCGAGGCATGATCGCCCGAGCGCAAGCTGCGAGCGATGTCGGGCAACAAAACGACGCCGACAGCAATACCGACAATTGCCAGAGGAAGCTCATAGATCCGGTCGGCATAATAAAGGTGCGAAACAGCGCCCGGCTGCATCGATGCTATCACGGTGCCAATTGCAATGTTGAGCTGGGTGACGCCGCCCGAGATGATGCCAGGTACGCCCAACTCCCAAAGCCGCCGTAGATCGGGTGTCCACCGCGGCCATCGGAGTTTCAGCGATAAACCGTTACGGCTCATCCCCCACATGAGTAGCAAAAGCTGCAAAATACCGGCTGCAAACACGCCCCAGGCCTGAATAACGCCGGCTTCGGGCTCCGCTTTGTATCCCCACCAGATCGACAACAACGTTGCCACCATCATCGAAAAATTGAGCACGATGGAAACGGAGGAGGATTCTGCGAATTTGCCGACCGAATTCAGCGCGCCGGACATGAGCGCGACTAGCGACATACACAACAGATACGGCATCGTGATGCGCGTGAGCAGGACCGCAAGCTCGTACTTTTCCGGCTGAACGTCGAAGCCAGGCGCCAATGCGTACATAAGCACCGGCATGGCGATCTCGGCAACGATGGTCAAAATCAGGAGAACGAAGACGAGTCCGCTCATCGCCTCTTCGGCGAATTGCCGGGCTGCCTCTTTGCCCTCGCCTTCGAGCTTCTTGGCAAAGATCGGCACGAAGGCCGAGTTGAATGCACCTTCGCCGAACAGACGGCGAAACAGGTTCGGGAACCGGAACGCGACGACGAAAGCGTCCGCCACCCAACCCGATCCCAGCGTCGCGGCGATAAGAATATCGCGCACGAACCCCAGGACCCGGCTCAGAAGCGTCAGGCCGCCAACCGTTACGAAGGAGCGATAGAGTTTCATGGACCAGCGAGGTAACGGGGTTCGCAACCACTAGCAAGGCCCAGAAGCAGTGATGCCAACAGGCCGCAACATCAGCCCCCGCCTTTTGTTGCCGCTATCCGTCCGAAACGGCCTCGCCGGCAAATCAAAGACAAAGCTTACAGGTTGGTGCAGAGGTCTTCTTTGAGTCTGTCCAAGCTCGGATCGACAAATTTCTCCTCGGGTTTCGACTTTCCGTACAAAGGCGCAAGGCTCCAATACCGCCCGTCACCTTCGATCGGATCGGTGGGGTAGGGCTTTTCATTGAATTTTCCCTTGGTGCCCGCAAGCGCCGTGCGGCGCTCGGGCGTTGCGCGCCGGACTGCAGAGCGCCCGGACTGTCCCTGCTTGAGAATATGCACGATGTCCTCAAGCACGGATGCATCATTAATGAACGCCGCATGATAGCTGCCGCACATGTTGCCAAACATGTAGCGATGCTCCGGCTCTCGGGTGATGTCGATGACATCAACACCGTTGCTGCGCATGGGGGTGCCATTCTGAATGTAGCCCGCTCGCGGCACATTCCCGCGCAACAGGCTCGAAAGCGCCAAGACACCGTCGTTGCCCGATGCGTACACGGTGATCCGGTCAGCGAAATACGTAAAGGGCTGCACTTTCTGCGCGAACACGATAGAGGAAACATCGGGTGCCGCGAAGACGATCTGGCCGAGACGGAAGCGGTCATAACGACCGTCCTTCGACAGTCGCCGATCCAGCATCGGGCGCAATCCATCCAGCGTTCTCAGCAGTATCTGGGAACCCATGGAGTGGGCGACAATGTCGAGCCCGACCAGATCGCCGCTCGATGCGATCGCCTTCAGGAAAGCGGACAAGTGCACTTCGGATTGTTCCGCCAAATCCATATCCGGCGCATAGTTGAGCACCCTCTGCGTAGAGGGCCAACTGAACATGTAGATCTGTCCGTAATAGTCGGATGAGGCTGCGATATTGGCGACGTGGCGTACCGCATCTTCAAAGCCATTGTTGTAGCCGTGAATATAGAGGAGCGCGCGTTCGTATCCGCTCACCTCGTCGCTGCGAAACACCAAACGCTTGGGTTGAGAAAAATCGATCGGCGGCTCAAACGGCGTAAACTTCACCGCCTTCACCGGCTTGTCCTGGATGCGCTGCTCAAACAAACTCTTGATGCCGGAGCCATAGGCCCCGACGGCTTCCGAGGATCCGGGACTGCGAACCTGAACCTCCAGGCAGCCCAGGTGTAAGCGGGTGGAGTCCAGCTCCGAAGAAAACATCGCCGACAAGTCGTAGGGTTCGGCAACGGGTGTCTTGAACGTCGGCTGACGATCCGTCGCGTAAAGAATGCGCACGGTCTTTACTGCACCCATTTCGCTTGTCTCCACGCCTGCGCAGGACTGACGGGAAATGGGCTTGTAACTGTCCGTCTCGTTATGGCGCGAAGCAATCAGATTACGCAGGATGCGGATGACAGCGCGCCAGTTCTCCTCCGGCGTGACCGTGCTGCCGCTCGCCGCAGCACTGGCTTGCTCAGATTTGTCGACCACCAGAATAGTGGGGACACTCAGACCGGCCGGTGGCTCCAAGGCGACCCGAAGACCATAGCCTTGCACCTTCCCCTTGATCTCGCGTGCGCCGAAGGCCACGTACTCGCGCCCTGTGCGATCCTTATTCAACGCAGACGCCTCGATCTTGAAACTATCTCCTGCAAGCTCAAGCGCGTCGAACTGGACGTCTTTGCGCCGCTCCATGAGCAACGTCGCGAGAGAGACCGGCGTTTCCGCGCGCAAAGTGTAGTTGATCTGATCAACTCTGATCTTGTTGTCGGCTGAAGAATACGTCGTCCACGATCCATCTGAATCGTTTGGATCGTCCGGGTCGGCGTCGTGTTGCTCTCTGACGAGACCTAGCGGGAGGTACACAGGCATCTTCGCCTTGGCGTTCATCCGCTCTTCGAAGCGGGCGAAGGCATCAATCTCTTTCTCGCTCGCATCAAGCTGCGAGATCTCATCTTGGGACAGCATGCCGACAATCTGAGAGCCCGTTGCCACCCGAAAATTCACAACGGCCGCGCGCAACTTGTCGAGCGCGGCGTTGCCGACTTCCGCTTTCAATGCACCCGACGCGATGAGTTTGCGCTGATTGGGCGGATCGGTGAGCCACGCCTTGAGCTGCTCACGCTGTTGGCGCACGGCGTCGGGATCATCCAAAAGTTTGCGCTCGGCGTCCGTCGGAGAAGCTCCGGTGTTGGGCGAGGCAAGCCAGCGACGCAATCGACGCAGCGCCTGCCTTTCGGAATCTGTTTCATGGGAGCGCAAGGCGCCCGCCGCTTCGAGCTTCCTGGAAATGGATTTGGATGAGGCCTTGGAAGCGGATACACCATCTTGGGTCGATGTCTCTTGCGCCCAAGAACGCGATCCGCACAAAATAAGGCATAGTCCGGCAATCAATAGAGTACGCACGCCACCCCCCAACACTTCGTAAGCCTGCCAGAAATGACTAGCACGAAGGCGGAGAATTTTGAACCTGGCAAGTCCTGCTAAAAATCGCGGCAATGCTCCGCGTTTAGATTAGAGAAGCGCTTAGCGAACTAAGCTTCCGATTTTTCCTCAACATCCTGGTCCGCAAGAACCTTCACCAGGTGATCGCGTATCGATTGCTGACGTGCCTCACTTACGATTTTCTTTCCCGTCAAATCTGTCACATAGAAGACGTCAACCGCCTTCTCACCGAATGTGGTGATGTGTGCGGAGGCGATGTCGAGAGATAGATCCGACAGGCTTGCCGTCAGATCATAGAGCAAACCGGGCCTGTCGCGGCCGGCAACTTCAATAACGGTCAGACGTTCCGAAAGAGCGTTGTTGATCAGCACTTCCGGTTCGACCGTGAAGGCCTCGACAGCGCGCGCGTTCGGCCGCCTTTTGCGCAGGAGGCTCGCCAGCCTTTCCTTGCCCAGCAAGAGCCGGTCAATGGTTTCGCCTATACGCTTGCCCCGCCGGATCTCATCCTCGTCATGCTCGAACTCGCGATTGAGCAAGAATGTGTCGAGCGCAAAACCATCACGTGTCGTGGTGATCATGGCGCCGGCAATGTTTGCTCCAGCGGTTGCGCATGCGCCAGCAAACAGCGCCAGCAAACGTGCGTGGTTCGGTGCAAAGAACGTCAGCTCGGTTATTGCCGTGAAGGCGTCGGTTTTCACCCGGGTTGCCAATTTCTTGCCCGCCATTTCAGCACCGAGCAGAAGCTCGGCGTGCTCGATCTGAGTGGCGATGTCGGTCTTGAGCCAATAGTTAGGATAGTGCCGCTCGACAAAGCGTTCCACATCTTGAGGCGGCCATTTGAACAGCGCCGACCTCAGCGCAGCCTGAGCCTCCTTAATGCGTTCTTTGCGCTGGACCTGTGTATGGCCGCCCGCCACAAGCGGCTCGGTTTCATGATAGAGCGTGCGTAACAGCTGACCTTTCCAGCCATTCCAAACGCCGGGACCAACCGCGCGGATGTCGGCCACAGTGAGCAGGAATAACAGTTTCAGGCGCTCTGGACTTTGAACACGCGCTGCGAAATCCTGCGCCGTTTTAGGATCAGAGATGTCGCGCGACTGCGCGACGTTGCTCATCGTGAGGTGTTCTTCTATCAACCACGCAACGAGATCGGTCTCGCTCGGGGACAGGCCAAAACGCGGACACAGTTTGCGCGCGATTCTGGCGCCGACGATCGAATGATCTTCCTTCCGCCCCTTGCCGATGTCGTGCAGAAAAGCTGCCACGAACAAGGCCCGGCGATTCTTGATGGTCTTGATCAGGCGCGTAGAGAGCGGCAGCTCGGCGGCCATCTCCCCCTTCTCGACGTCTATCAAATTTCCAACCGTGCGCAGCAGATGCTCGTCCACCGTATAGTGGTGATACATATTGAATTGCATCATCGCCACGACGCGACCAAACTCCGGCACAAAGCGGCCGAGAACGCCCGCCTCATTCATGCGCCGCAAGGTCGCTTCCGGATTACCCTTGGAGGTCAGCAGATCAATGAAAATCCGGTTTGCCTCCGGATCGTTGCGTAGCTTGGTATTGATGAGGCGCAGCGAGTGCCTGAGCAAGCGCACCGCATTCGGATGCAGAAATCCGCCCGCCGTCTCGGCGTGAGCAAAAAATCGGATGAGGTTGACGGGATCGCGCTTGAAAACGTCCGGGTCGGCCACGTTCAGGCGATCGTTGTCGGCACGAAAATCCGTCTTCTGGCGCAATTCGCGCCGACCGGCCCATCCTAGCGGCTTTAGGAAGCGGCTGAGACTCGGCGCCGTCTTGAGCTGCTGCATTTCCAGTGCGCCGCACAGGATCGTCGAAAGATCACCGACCTCTTTTGCGATGAGGAAGTAGTGCTTCATGAAGCGTTCGACGGCGCGAAGACCGCCATGCGCGTTATATCCGAGCATCTTAGCCAGCGGCGCCTGGTACTCGAACGTCAGGACCTCCTCGGCGCGACCGCGCATGAAGTGCAAAAAGCAGCGGACCGTCCAAAGGAAGTCCTCGCAGCGTCGAAACGTGAGCGCTTCCTCGGGCGTGAAGATGCCGGCCTCGACTGCCGCGTGTCCAACCTCTTGTCCAAAAATGTATTTCGAGAGCCAATGCAGCGTGTGCAAATCCCGCAAGCCGCCTTTGCCGTCTTTGACGTTAGGTTCCACCTTGTAGCGACTTTCGCCAGAACGCCTCAGACGTTCGTCGCGCTCGGACATTTTCGCATCGATGAATTGCCGCGCTGTACCGGCCACGACTTCAGAACGGAAGCGGTCTTCCAGCTCTGCAAACAGCTGAGCGTCACCATGTATGAGGCGAGCATCGAGCAACGCTGTGCGAATCGTCATATCCGATATCGACAGCTTGATGCACTGATCTATGGTTCGCGTCGCGTGCCCGACCTTAAATCCCAGGTCCCACAGAATATAGAGCATGTATTCCGCAACGCTCTCGCCCCATGGGGTCTGTTTGTAGGGAAGCAGGAACAGCAGATCGATATCGGAGCCAGGCGCAAGTAATCCTCGTCCATACCCTCCTGTCGCGACGATGGACATCCGCTCAGCATCGGAAGGGTTGGTGGCACGATAAACGTGAGCCACAGCGTAATCGTAAATCAAACGAATAAGCTCGTCCTGAAAATATGAAAGCGCTGCCGCACATGCGCGGCCATTGCAGGACTTTTCCAGATTGAACCGCGCCGATTCCCGCCCGACCGCGACAAGCTCCTTAAGCCGCTCGAGCACGACCGGCCGGGCATCTGCCGGATTGCGCGCATCGTGATAAATCTTGGTCAGCTCCTGGCGGAGCGCGACGGGATCGAAATACGGCGGTGTCTTTTGCATCTCTTCAGGTCTATTTGGTCTTGTTGGACACCGCTAGGGCTTTCAACTCATAGAGCTTTTCTAGCGCCGCCTTGGGAGATAACTCGTCAGGACGGATGTCCTCCAGCGCCTTATCGACCGCTGATGGCCCCGCCGAGGGCTGGAAACTTTTGGGTCGCGCGGCCGCGAACAGTGGAAGCTCTTCTAACGCCCCCTGTCCCGCGCCGTTCGACCGCTGATTGCCCTTTTCCAGAACGTCCAACACTTCGCGCGCTCTTACAATAACCTCTTGAGGCAATCCGGCGAGTTTTGCGACCTGAATGCCATAAGAACGGTCCGCCGCTCCTGCCTTAACCTTGTGCAGGAAGACGATCTCGTCGTGCCATTCTGCCACGTCGATGGTGACATTGGCGATGTTGGACATGCGCCGGGCCAGGACCGTGAGCTCGTGATAATGCGTGGCAAACAGTGAGCGCGCCCGCACATGGGTCGAGAGGAATTCGACAGTTGCCCACGCAATCGACAATCCGTCGAACGTTGCGGTTCCGCGGCCAATCTCGTCCAGAATAACGAGCGAGCGAGCGGACGCTTGATTGAGGATCGCTGCCGTCTCCACCATCTCCACCATGAAAGTCGAGCGGCCCCGGGCCAAATCGTCGGATGCGCCAACGCGCGAAAACAGTCGATCCACCACACCGATATGCGCAGAGCGCGCCGGGACGAAAGAGCCCATCTGAGCAAGAACGGCGATCAAGGCATTCTGTCTGAGAAAAGTGGACTTGCCCGCCATGTTCGGGCCGGTCACGAGCCAGATGCGGGCTTCTGGCAACTCGTCGAACCCCGGTGGCGCCGATGGCGCAGCCGCACGACCAAGGACACAGTCGTTCTCGATAAACGCTCCAGACTGGGCCTTTGAAAGCGCTTGCTCCACGACAGGATGCCGTCCGCCGCGAATATCGAAACTCTCCGAATTGTCGACTATGGGTCGAACGTAGTTCTGTTCCAGTGCAAGCACCGAAAGCCCCGAATAGACGTCCATTTCCGCGAGGGCCGCAGCAATTTGCGAAAGCGGATGCTCAAGCTTGGAAATGGCGGCCTGAAGTTCTGCGAAAATATCCTGCTCAAGATTGAGGGCGCGTTCGCTGGCCGAAGCAATTTGGCCTTCGATTTCGACAAGCTCCGTCGTGCTGAAGCGAACAGCATTGGCCATGGTCTGGCGATGACGAAAAATCTCGTTCAGCGGCACCGACAACAAGGGCTTGGCATTGAGCTGGGTGACTTCAATGAAGAAGCCGAGAATATTGTTGTGCCGGACCTTCAGCGTCTTGACACCGGTATCCTCGATATAACGCGCTTCGAGCCCCGCCATCACGAGGCGGCTATCGTCACGTAACGCGCGTGCCTTGTCGAGATCGGCGCTATAGCCTGCCCTGATGAAGCCGCCATCGCGTTTGAGGTGCGGCAGGTCCTCGCCAAGCGCTGCCGAGAGCGATATCGCCAGCGTATCTGCTTCGGGAACTTCAAGATGCGCAACGATGTGCGCCAAGGCAACAGGCAGGCCAAGAGCGTTGGCCGCTGCTTTCAACTCCTTCGCGCATGACGATGCCGCCGCCAGGCCATCGCGGATAGCACCTAGATCGCGCGGCCCTCCGCGATTGAAGGCCAGACGCGAAAGCGCGCGGGCAATGTCGGGAGCGGCGCGCAATGCAGCCCGCAATGTATCAATCAGCCGCTGCCGCTCTTGCAGGAAACTGACAGCATCAAGCCGAGAGTCGATCTCCGATGGATCGTTGAGAGGAGACGAGACGCGCGCCTGTAACTCGCGGGCGCCGGGCGCCGTCACCGTGCGATCGATTGCGGCAAGCAGGCTCGTCGCCTTTTCGCCAGACGACGATTTGACCAGCTCAAGGCTGGTGCGGCTTGCAGCGTCAATCGCCATGACGCGGGCAAGACCCGACTTGCGCGGCGCGCGCAGCAACGGCTTGCGCCCCATCTGCGTCAGATCGATGTACTTCAGTAGAGCGCCGGCAGCGGCGAGTTCGGTGCGCGAAAAGCTGCCGTAGGCAGCCAGCTCGCGCACGCCAAGAGAAGCTTTGAGGTCGCGCTCACCTGCCGCGCTATCGAAATATTGCGCAGGCAAGGGCGTCTCTTTTCCCCCTGCGATCTCGACCCATTTCATCAATCCCTGGTCGGCCAGCAGCACGTCGGAAACCAAAACCTCGGTCGGAGACAGTCGCACCAGCTCGCCTGGAAAATCACTCGCCGAGATCTCGCCAATCTCACATTCGCCAGTCGAAATATCGAGAGAGGCGAGCGCAAATGTTCCGTCACTGTCGCGTGCATTGGCCGAGGGCGGGGCCTTGAAAATGGCCGTAAGATAGTTTCGCGCCTTAGCATCAAGCAGAGCTTCCTCTGTGAGCGTGCCAGGTGTGACCAGTCGCACGACGTCGCGTTTCACGACCGCCTTGGAACCACGCTTTCGTGCTTCCGCCGGGTCTTCGAGTTGCTCACACACGGCGACGCGAAAGTGCTGGCGGATGAGTTTCTGGAGATATTCATCTGCACGATGGATCGGAACACCACACATCGGGATGTCCTGCCCATGGTGCTTACCGCGCTTGGTCAGCACGATGCCCAGGGCTTGCGAGGCGGCTACGGCATCCTCAAAGAAGAGCTCATAGAAGTCGCCCATCCGGTACCACAACAGGCAGTCCGGGTTGGCCGCTTTGATTTCGAGAAACTGCGCCATGGAAGGCGTTACGTCGCCCGAGGCGCCTTCAGCAGCCGGTCGTATCGGCTGTGTCGTCCGACCCTGCGAACCGTCGCTGCCCGGCAGATCGTCGCAGGCTTCGTTCGCCCCCGAATCTCCCTTTGATGTGCGCTGCTTTGCCATGGCGCTCCGGCGATAACCCTGTTGCAATCAGACAGTCAGACTTGGCGGTGGCGGCCTTGCGGGGCAAGTCCCGCGATACTACGAAAGCGTGGCCCTTGCATAGGTTGTGCAGTCGGGCGGCGCAACCTAGTGTGCCAACCGATTTCACTGCCAATTTTGGCCGAAAGGCCATGTCTGGCGGATTTCCCGCAGACACACCACCCAGACAGGTTCAACGCATCCATGGCGACACAATTCCGCGCGGCGCGCTTCACGGCGCAAGAGGCTCTGCAGTTTCATGCCAGCGGCAAGCCGGGTAAATTGGAGATCACGCCCACCAAGCCGTTGGCGACCCAGCGCGACTTGGCCCTGGCGTATTCGCCCGGTGTCGCCATTCCGGTCCAGTCCATCGCGCAGGATCCCGCCGATGCCTACAACTACACCAGCAAAGGCAACATGGTCGCCGTTATCTCGAACGGCACGGCCATTCTCGGACTTGGAAACCTCGGTGCCCTCGCCGCCAAACCTGTGATGGAAGGCAAGGCTGCCCTATTCAAGCGCTTTGCCGATATCGATGCCATCGACGTTCTTGTCGACACCCAGGAAATCGACGCCTTCATAAATTGCGTGCGATACCTTGGTCCTTCATTCGGCGGCATCAACCTGGAAGACATCAAGGCCCCTGACTGTTTCATCATCGAGGAAAGACTTAAAGAGCTTCTGGATATTCCCGTCTTTCACGACGATCAGCACGGCACGGCGATCGTCGTAGCAGCCGGCATGCTCAATGGCCTCAAAGTCGTCGATAAGAAAATCGAGGACGTCAAACTTGTCTGCGCCGGGGCAGGAGCCGCAGCTCTGGCCTGTCTCAACTTGCTGCTGAAGATCGGTATGCAGCGCAAGAACATCACGGTGTGCGACGTCGAAGGAGTGGTCTACGAAGGCCGAAAGACGCTTATGGATCCTTACAAGGCACCATTCGCACAGAAGACCAAAGCGCGGCAATTGAGTGAAGTCATCAAAGGCGCGGACATCTTTCTAGGGTTGTCGGCAGCGGGCGTGGTGTCGCGCGAGATGGTTGCCTCGATGGCAGAAAAACCCATCATATTCGCCATGGCGAACCCAAACCCGGAGATTACGCCGGAGGACGTTCAATCCGTTCGCAGCGACGCCGTCATGGCAACGGGGCGCTCCGACTATCCCAACCAGGTCAACAACGTCCTGTGCTTTCCCTTCATCTTCCGCGGCGCGCTCGACGTGCAGGCGACAACGATCAACGACGCCATGAAAATTGCGGCGGCCGAAGCGATTGCGGAACTAGCGCGTGCGGAAGTGCCAGATCAGGTCATGGCTGCGTTTCATGGCGAGCGCCCGACATTTGGTCCGGGCTACATCATTCCGGCTCCATTCGATCCGCGCCTGATATCTCATGTCCCAGCAGCAGTGGCGAAAGCTGCAATGGACTCCGGTGTTGCGCGCAAGCCGATCGTGGATCTCGATGCATACGTTTCGCGATCGAAAGGCCGCCTCGATCCGGTCGCGGGCTGGCTGCAGTCCACCTTCGATAGGGTGCGCAGCGAGCCCAAGCGCGTGGTATTTGCAGAAGGCGAAGACATGGCCGTTATCCGCGCGGCCCACAGCTTCTACAATCAGGGCTTTGGAATTCCGGTGCTTGTGGGAACACGCGACCTCGTCAAGCAGCGCTTTGCCGAGGCAGGCGTTCCGCTTCGTACCGACTATGAACTAATCGACACGCGCACTTCCGCCCACGTAGAGGAATTCACCGAGTTGCTTTACGCGCGATTGCAGCGGCGTGGTTATTTGAAGCGCGACTGTGCGCGTCTCGTTGCCAACGAGCGCAACGTCTTCAGCGCACTCATGGTCGCGCACGGCTATGGCGACGCCATGGTCTCGGGCGTCACGCGCAACTGGACGACGGTCTATCGCGAAATTCACCGCGTGCTTGACGAAAAACCTGGGCGGCACGTTATCGGCGTCTCACTGGCGCTGTGCCGTGGCCGCGCAGTCCTCATCGCTGATACGTCGATCCATGACATGCCGACACCCTCGCAACTCGCCAACATCGCGACCGAGGCAGCCAACGCTGCGCGCAATTTCGGCATCGAACCGCGCGTCGCCCTGCTCGCCTACTCCACCTTTGGACAGCCACGCGGCGAACGCTCCGACGTCGTGCGCGAGGCTGTGAGCATTCTCGACGAGCGTCAGGTTGATTTCGAGTACGACGGCGACATGGCGGCTGACGTTGCGCTCAACAAGGACTTGATGAAGCACTATCCCTTCTGCCGCCTCTCCGACACGGCGAACGTGCTCATCATGCCGGCATTCCACGCCGCGTCGATATCCACAAAGATGCTGAAGGAACTTGGAGGCGCTACGATTATCGGACCGATCATCGTTGGGCTTTCGCATTCCGTGCAGATCTGTTCGTTCGGCGCAACCGATGCGGACATCGTCAACATGGCTGCGCTGGCGGCGTACGGCGTCGACCGGACCTGAGCGCACAAACTCAATGTGTGGTTTGGCGGCCGCGTTCCACTTTAGGCGCCGCCGCCAGACCGCGCACCGCACTAGCGGTTCTTACACCTTTCACGCCCAGATCATGTCCAGATCGGGCACTCTCCTGGTGAAAATTCGTCCTCCGGTGTCTTTGAAGGCAGCGAATCACTCGTCCCCGCGCCTAATCTTCCCGAAACAGCACATCACGCAGCGAGCCCGGCGTGCTCGCGCGCAAGGCAATTGTCTTCGAACTAGGCAATGGGATGTACGCATGCGATCACCCAAATGGCAGATCGGTTTGGCAGGTCTCTTAATGTCGGCAACCGCAATGAGCGCTGCTTTCGCCGACGAACAGGCCGGACTGAAGCAAGCCACGGACGCAATTCGGCGCGGCAACTTCTCCCAAGCAGTACAGCTTTTGACGACCGAGCTGGAGGCGCAAAACCGTTCCGTCGATGAACGCGCACGAACGTTCTATTATCGCGCAAAGGCCTACGCTGGACTGAAACAGCCGGGACGGGCACGCGCTGATCTCAATGCGGCGATTTGGCTAGGCAAATTACCCGCTAGCGAAGCAGCCGAGGCAGGTCGCCTGAAGACGCAACTTGAGACTTCCGACGACGCGGCCGGCGAAGAAACGGTGGCGGTCACACCAGCACCCCCCAAACCACCCGAGCCGGCAAAATCGGAACCGCCGCCGAAGGTAACGGCCGCTGCACCGCAACCCGCACCACCTACCAGCTTCGCAACGACAGTGGCGGCCACCCCGCCGCCTCCACCACCACGAACAGAGGTGAGCCGCGAAAAAGCAGCCGCTCCTTCTTGGTCACAGCAATCAGTTTTGCGCGCAGCGCTGCCGGAGCCAAAGCCCTCGCCGTTTATCAAGACCTCGCCTGCCTTTGCCGCCGCAGCCGCGCAACAACGAGCCGAGCCCCCACAGGCAAGCGAGGTTGTTACCGGGTCGTTACCACCTGCACGAGCGGCGAACCCGCCATCCAATCCAAGTCCGGTTGCGGCTCACTGGGAGACGGACGTGGCAACCAATCCGTCGCCGCCAGCTAGGTCTGCGCCTCAAGTGGCGGCTGCACAGCCCACGCCTCCTGCAGCGCCAATGCCCGCACCACAGGCCACCAAGGTAACGATGTCCCCAGCGGCTCCCGTCATGGCCCCTCCACCCGCAGCGCAGGCCACCACTCAGCCTGCGCAGAGTGCGCAATCGGCGGAGGCTGCATCGTCGTTCGGTCTATCGCAAGACAAGAGCACACCCGCCGACACGCAGGACCCATCCCAAGCTTCCAGCGTACCGTTGATCGGATGGATGTTTGAGAAGTCGTCGTCGACCTACGACAAACAAATCGCAGATGCAGACGACTTCCAACGCCGGTATGTGGAGAAAATTCGGCGGTATAATCAGGAGCGGCAGGCCGCTACCAGCGGGGCGCAGCAATAAGAGTTGAAAGCGCCGCGTGCGGGATCCGCGCTAAGCGTGCGCTGAAATTCGGCTCTTCTTCTCGTCGGGTGCGCCATAGTATTCGAAATAGCGCGGATCGATGCGCTCGACTGGTAGCACGATCAGCACGTCCGTCGTTCCGAATTGACGATCGATCACCGCGCCATCTCCTACACATGCACCAAGTCTCAAATAGCCCTTGATGAGCGGCGGAATAGCCTTGAGAGCTGCCTTGGCGTCCACCGCCTCTTTGGGCAGCAGGTTCATGGGGACGTGCAAACCTTCACGCGCGCGGCAATGCCATTCAGGCGGCGCACCCGCAAAGTGATGCAGGAAGCTGAGCGCCATCGCGTGCTCTTGCGGTTCCGTTCCCTCAAAGGAGGCGCATCCGAGCATCACGTCGATACGATGCTCGCGTACGTAGGCCCACAGCCCATGCCACAGCAGCTCGACGGTACGCTTATTGCGATAAGGAGCGAGCACACAGCTCCGACCGAGCTCCATGAAGCGGTAGCCCCCCTTCGAAGCGATCAACGGCGAGATGTCGTACTCGCCGGCAGTATAAAAACCAAGACGCTGATCGGCGATCTCTTGGCGCAACACACGGTAGGTGCCGACGACCTTGGGAACATCCGGCCGCTGGCGGGCACGCCTATCGGTATTGCTTACGTCCACAACAAGCAGATGATCACAGAACGCATCGTAGGCGTCCTCATCGCGTCGGCGAAATTGGGCAAGTCGGCTCGGAACGGCCGACATTTCTTCATAGAAGACCTGAAACCGCAGACGCTGCGCTAATTTGATCTCAGCACGCGTGCTGGCAAGTCGAACCTCAAGGTCGCCGACCCGGCCGTACACTTTTGGCTCGGGCCGTCGCACGAAGGGCGCGGCATTTGCCGAAAGTTCAAGGAATCTCAATGCTCTATGAGCTGCGGCCCGGCTGCGAAGTGCGAGCTTCGCGGTCGCTTCAACGTTATTCGCTTCCTGCATCGTGCTGTATGGCCCCGCTTGACGATCCCGCCGCGAGAATTGCTAACAC
The DNA here is from genome assembly GCA_041397645.1 of Hyphomicrobiaceae bacterium. Classification (NCBI taxonomy): domain Bacteria; kingdom Pseudomonadati; phylum Pseudomonadota; class Alphaproteobacteria; order Hyphomicrobiales; family Hyphomicrobiaceae; species Hyphomicrobiaceae bacterium. Next base: position 647,378 of record JAWKWE010000004.1, read on the forward strand.
GATTCCATGACGCTTTTTCGATTGTCGGGTCCTGGTCCTAGATCTGGGACCTCACGCGGCGGAGTTAGCCTCCGGCCGCAGACGGGCAGATTCCGTATCTTCCGTCCAATGCAACAGCAGTCGCTTGAGGTCCTGCACATCGAAGGGCTTGGCGAGATAGTCGCTCATGCCGGCCTCAAGGCAGCGCCTGCGATCCTCGGCAAAAGCATTCGCCGTCAGCGCAACTATGGGCGGTGGAGTGCGCGGCGAGGGCAACTGAGAGAAAGCGCGAAGAATTTGCTGGGTCGCCTGCAGGCCATCCAGTCGAGGCATAAAGACGTCCATTAGGATGAGATCAAACGCCTTGCTCTTACCATCCGCAAGCGTGCGATTGACGGCTTCAACTGCCTCGACCCCATCACGTACGAGTACCGGTTCGCAATCGGCACGCTCGACAACGCGCAAAGCCAGGAGGGCGTTGACCTCGTTGTCTTCTGCAATGAGAACGCGCGGCCGCTTGCGGTCGGAACTCATTCCAATGGCGGCGTCATGCCGTGATTGGACTTCGCCCGCCTTGAGCGCCAACAGCCCGGATTGAGCCGCGCTCGCTTCACCGTCCGCCTGCGGCGACTTCGCTAACAGCAGCCGGGCGGTGAACGTTGCGCCCCGTCCGGGAGCGCCGTTTGCAGTGATGTCGCCCCCCATGGCACGCGCCAGACGTTGAGAAATTGCCAAACCAAGGCCCGTGCCACCATTGCGTCTGTGGAGCGCGGCATCCGCTTGCTCGAACTCTCTGAAAAGACGCGAGATATCCTCAGGCAATAGGCCTATGCCCGTGTCGATTACGCTTATGACATATGCGGCATCCTCACCGGCTTCCAGCGAAAGGTGAACGCTCACCGACCCGGCATCGGTAAATTTGATGGCATTGGAAACGAGATTGAGAACGATCTGACGCACACGTTCTTGATCGCCAACAACGGTGGGCGGCAAACCTTCAGCTGCATGAAAACTGATCGTGAGACCCTTTTCGCGCGCGCGAGGCGCCAACAACCGCACCGCGCCATCAACCGTCGCCGAGAGCGAGAAGGGCGTCTTCGCAAGCTCTAGCTTGCCTGCTTCGATCTTGGAGAAATCTAGTATCTCGTCGATCAGCGCTAGCAGCGCATGCGCGGAGCCGTCGATAGCCGACAGATATGTTTTCTGCTCGCTGTTGAGCTCTGTTTCGGAAAGCAGCCCTGCCATGCCGAGGATGCCGTTCATAGGCGTCCTGATCTCGTGACTCATGGCTGCCAAGAACCGAGACTTGGCGCGGTTAGCGGTCTCCGCCTGATCACGTGCTTCCGTCAGCGCGGCTTCTGCTTCACGCTCTTCTGTGACATCGCGACCGACGCACTGAACCTCATAAGAGGCGGTCGCCGACGAGCGCACAAGATGTTCTTCCCAGACGATCCAGCGTGGCCCTGTGCTCGTCGCTACAAGCTCCTCATAGCGACGGCGTTGGCCACGCTCGGCGGCAAGCGGCGCGTGCACCTGGCCATCCAGCACGTCTGGGCGGAAGCGTTTTCCTATGATGTGTTGGGGCGAGAGGCCGAAGGCCCGGCAGAATGCATGATTTACGAACAGATAGCGGCCGTCGCTGTCGCAGCGTGAGATCATGACGTCCTGGGAATCCAGAAGATCCCGGTAACGCGCTTCGTTCTCACTCAGCTCCCAGTGTGCATCCTTGATCTCTTCAAGATGGCTGTCGATATGCTCGCCCTGCATTCGCGCTCGCGCGTTCGCATCCGCTTCAGCCTTCAACCGCTCCGACATAACCGCAAATGCGTTGAGCGCGAGATGCACGGCAAACAATGCGGCGACGGAGCCAGCGATAAGCGCAGCGCGGACCGTCAGATGCAATTCGCTGGATGCGATCAATCCTCCGGCCAGCAACAGCAGTCCACCGGACGCAAGCACCCGCACCGCAAGAACGCCGTCATCCCCGCAAGATTGAAGCGTACGCGGCTGACGGCTCTTAGGCGCGATCGAAGCTTTAGATCCGCTGAGCTTCGCTGGCAAAGATTTCGTTGTCATTCCCAACACATAACCCAAGCGGGGAACGACGCGGAAGATTTGAGAAAAAATTGAAAAGAAGGCAGTTAATCGATTGCTATTACTTGTTTCGATCTAAAGGGCGGTAACGTAAACGGGCATCTCATAAACCATCGCTATCATCAAGTGGACGCGCCGCATCCGCAATGAGCAACGGCACACCGCTTTTGATTGGAAACGCCATACCGGCAGCGCGCGATATTAACTCCTGACGCGAAGCATCATATTCGAGCCGCGTTTTAGTCAGAGGGCAAACCAAAAACTCCAACAATTTCGGGTCGACCGCAAAGCTATCCGCACCTGCCTTCTCGCCTTCGGTTGGCACCTCGCCAGAAGTCTTATTTTCAGGTGCGTCGTCTTCAGGTGTCGTGTCTTCAGGTGTCATGCGCTCGCGATTCCCGACTATTGCAAGGTGGAGCCATTACCACTGTTGGAAGCAAGCTCGATCTCAGCCAATGCAACCAGCACCTCCGCCCGCGTTTTCAGGTCGACAGCTTCAAGAAGCGCCTGCTTTTCCTCTGGGCCGTAAGGCGCCATCACGGAAAGCGCGTTGATGAGATACTCGTTGGAGGCCCGCGTCACCGCTGTCCAATCTGTCTTCAGCTGATTGGCTTCCAAATACGCTTTCAACACACGCAGAAGGTTGTCTCGGTCCACACGTTCTTCGCCAAGGCCTTCCGTGAAGTCGGTCGCAAACCGGTCATAGCTGGCACTGACGACACGATAGGGCTTGTCGGTCTCCGCTTCTCCAACAATTTCAAAACGCGCCACGCCTGTCAGTGTGATCACATAGCGGCCATCGTCCTGCTCCTTGTAGGAGGTGATGCGACCAACACATCCTACCTTGTGAAGACCGAATTGTTTACCCGGAGGACTTTCCATTTCGTCGTCGGCCAGAGCTGTGGGCTGCAGCACACCCAGCACCCTGTTAGATGCCATGACGTCATCGATCATAGCGAGATAGCGGGGCTCGAAAATGTTGAGCGGCAACGTCGCTCGCGGCAACAGGATCGCCCCCCGCAGCGGAAAAACCGGAATGCGCGGTGGTAGATCTGCCGGGCGGCGATAGCGCTGTCCAAGTCCCACGTCCTTTAGATCTCCTGGCTATGCTGCTCAAAGGCGCGAGCGGGTGATAACTCGAAACCTCACCATATCAACTGAACAGAATGGAGGACAGCCGCCTTCGACCTTCGGAGACGAGGGGTTCTTTTGCTCCCCAAGCCTCGAAAAACTGCAAGAGCTGCTTTCGCGCGCCGTCCTCGTTCCAAGTGCGATCGCGGCGCACAATTTCAAGCAGGTGGTTCATGGCTTCTTCCCTCCGTCCCATTCCTGCGAGAGCGATCGCCAAGTCAAAGCGCGCCTGATGATCGGCCGGGTTGGCGTTTATCCTCGCTTCCAGATCGCCTAACTCGCCAAGCCCCGCGACCTTTTCGGCCAGATCAAGTTGTGCCTGAACAGATTGCACCGTCGGCAGATCGCGCTTGTCTGGAGGCACCAGAGCGATTGTTTGGCGTGCGCGCTCTGTGTCGTTGCTTTTGATATAGCACTGGGCAAGCCCGGCGAGGGCAGCCGCATTCTCACGATCCTCTTGCAGGACCGCCGCATAGATTTCCGCAGCTCCCTGAAGGTCGTTCTCTTCCAGAAGCTCATCGCCGGATTTGAGCACGTCATCGATGCTTGCGGAGGCTTCATCGCCCAGAAGGCGATCTATCAGTTCGCGCACGGCGCTTTCGGGCTGAGCTCCCATGAAGCCATCAAGCGGACGACCATCGCGAAAAGCATAGACCGTCGGAACAGACTGAATTCGCAACTGAGCGGCGATCGCCTGATTGGCATCGACGTCGATCTTGACCAGTTTCACCCGGCCGCCGTAGCTGCGCACCACCTTTTCCAAGACCGGCGTCAGCTGTTTGCACGGACCGCACCAAGTGGCCCAGAAGTCCACTAAGATCAGCGCACCATGAGAAGCCTCGATGACGTCTTTTGCGAAACTCGCCGTCGTCGCGTTTACTATAACGTCGCCGCTTGAAAAGCCGTCGGAGTCTGGCTTGTGATTGCCGAATTCCATCGTTGATTTCTCCTCGTCACCTGTGGGACGAATGACATCATGAGCCGGTGACGATCATGATTTCGGGGTCATGTCCAGTGCCGCGAATGAAACTTAAAAGATCGGGCAATGCAATGTTTGTCGTGGCTGTATTTTCCATCGGATGACAGTTGATGGTCTCGTGCGCCGTCAGCTCGTTGTCGAGTACTACGCGCACGCGTTTGCCCGTATCATTGATAATGGCAAAAGCCGTCACTGAACCGGGCGTCACCCCGAGCGTCGCCATCATCAGCTCCGGCTTGCCGAAAGACAATCGGCCCATACCCAATTCGCGGCCCAGGCGTTTGAGATCCACCCTGGTGGAACTTTTGGCAATGACGAGCAGAAGCGCGCCCTTGTCATCCTTGAGAAACAAATTTTTGGTATCGGCGCCGGGTAGTCCGAGATCCATCGACGAACTCTGTTCGACGGTATGCACGGCCGGGTGGTCAACGGTTCGGGTTTGAATACCTAGCCCTTCTAGATACGCCAGCAGCTCTCGACGGCCCTTGGTACCGACTGGCGAGGTGGGGGAGGAAGGTTCGTTGTGGCTGCTCATAGTGCCTTGATTTGTTAGCGGCAGAGTTCGGAACCGTGGTCCGCCACCGGCTGGTTGCATGATCAAAAGTGCGCCTTGGCGCCCTTTATCCGCCTCAAGCGTTCCGCTCCACAACGGAGCTTGCAGCGAAATCCCGCCTTTTTGCGTGGTTCCAGCATTTGCCTAGCGGTGTTTTGAAGCGGTGCTCAAGGCCTCTTGCAATAGCGCATCAGTTGCGCCATAAGGCGGGTCTCGCGGCGCCACGTGCGTCGACCCCCTTAAAGGACGCGGGTGTAGCTCAGGGGTAGAGCACAACCTTGCCAAGGTTGGGGTCGAGGGTTCGAATCCCTTCGCCCGCTCCAATTCAGCCAGACGGCAGATTCTGCCTCAAGGCTGGGCACACAAACAATTCAAGCTCGGTTCTTAGGGCACGCTAGGTTTGCGATTCTGCACACCGGCGCCATTGCGCTCGTGCCTATCCGCCCCTCAAAAAACAACGGACGCCCTTGAGGCGCCCGTCGGTAACTTAGTTGAGAGATGGTAGGTAGCTCAGCGAACGCGCTGCCAATCATATCCGCCGCGGCGAACCAGGATGTTTTCGTGCCGCATGGTCACAAGAGGGGGCGTGCTGACTACATACTCACGTGCCGGCTTCAACACCACTGGACGGGTCACCCAGCCGCGCACGGCCGGATGGTAGACCCTTTCAACCCCACCTGCGCTGACCATCACCTTGCGTGTCACATTCTCGTAAACCGCTGGCGTCGTCTGAGCCACGCGGCGAGCTGGCGTTACAACGACCTCGCGCGAAATCTCACGGGTGACAGCCGGGACGACGACCTTGCACATCCGCTCGCCACGTCCCAAAAAACCGCGTGTGCGTTCCCAGCGCACGCTCTCAGGCTGCACGACGACCGTCTCTCGTACCACTTTCCTAACAGCGGGCTGCTCGACATATGTGGTTTGAGCGGGTCTGACCATCACACGCTCGATCTTGGTATCCCACACAGCAGGACGACGGATCGTCTCCCAACGCGCCGGCGCGACTTCGATGCGCTCAGCACGCGCGCCCATTTCGGCCGGGCGTCGATAAATGTGCGTCATTGCCGGGCGAACAATAACGGAGCGCATCCTTGATGCGTAGACGTCCGGCATTCGCACCTTCTCGTAGCATTCGATCGCGCGGCCGCGCCCGCAACCACTATCAAAAGCGAGCACAGGCGATGCCGACGCAACAGTAGCAATGGCAAACCAAAAAAGTCGTGTCGGCCGCATGAACAATCCTCTCTGTTGACGCTCAAGCCCACTCACGGCGCCAAACAATAAATTAAGAGATCGAAACCTCGGACCTAAGAGCCTTCGGCCCGACGATCGGATTTCGCACTGTCTCTACGCAGAAAGAATAGCTCTCTTTCCCGTCCGCAGGAGGACTAGCGGCCGGCGTGGTAAACGGTTAATCGTTGCATGAGCCGATGCCGATGTGGCGCTGCTGTGCTAAATCGTTGCCTTACAGTCATCCGGCACAAGTTAAGGCATCCAATCGGAGCCCCTGCGCGTTAAGGATTTCGTGTGTCTAGGGAAGGATTTCGAAACCATGTCGACGACAACTGCGGTCTCACCGGTGCGCATCCTGGCGCTCTTGGCGGCTTTGATGGCCGCGCTCGCCACCTCTGGCTGCGGCATCAACAACATTCCGACATACGAACAGCAGGCAAAGGCCGCATGGTCTGAGGTGCTGAGCCAGTATAAGCGACGCAGCGATCTCATCCCCAACCTGGTTGAAACCGTGAAGGGCTTTGCCGAGCAAGAGAAGTCCGTCTTGACCGACGTTATCGAAGCGCGGGCCAAAGCGACCTCGGTGCAGCTTCCCGTCGATAAACTTTCTGATCCTGAAGCGATGAAGAAATTTCAGGAAGCCCAGGGACAATTGACCGGCGCGCTCGGCCGCCTGATGGCTGTCATCGAGCGCTATCCCGACATCAAGAGTGGACAGAACTTCCTTGCGCTGCAAAGCGCCTTGGAGGGTACGGAAAACCGCATCGCAATTGCACGCCGCGACTACATCGAAGCGGTGCGGGTCTACAATACCGAGCTTACGACAATTCCAGGACGCTGGTGGCGTGCCTTCATGTATCCCTCGTCAAAAGAGATGGCCACATTCGACATCCCTGCCGAGGAACAGCAGGCTCCCAAAGTCGACTTCAACACGAAGAAATAAGCCTTGCGCGCCAGGTCTCAAGCGATGCTTGAAGGGGATGCGATTAGCGCACGTCCCCTTCCACGACGGCAGTGCACGGGTTTCCATGCACCTGGGATGATGTCCTGGGCCGCGTGGCTGCCGGCACTGCCGATATGCCTCGTTATCCTGATTGTCGTATCGCTCAACGCAGTCGCGGACCCCAAGTTGCCCGAACTCTCAGGGCAAGTGGTCGATAACGCCGGCCTGCTTTCGGCTGAGGATCGCGCCGCCATCCTCTCCGAGCTTCGGGCACTGGAGCAGACCTCAACCGATCAACTTGCGGTCGTGACCGTGCCGTCGCTCGATGGCTACGCCATCGAGGACTACAGCATTGCGCTGGCGCGCAAATGGCAACTCGGACAGAAAGACAAGGACAACGGCATCCTGCTTCTCGTCGCGCCCACCGAGAGAAAGGTACGCATCGAGGTCGGCCGCAGGCTCGAACCGATGATGACCGACACCATGTCGAAGATCATCATAGAAAATGCCATCCTTCCGCATTTCCGCCGGGGCGACTACGCGGGCGGAATCCGGGCCGGGGTGCGGGACATCAAAGACGTTCTGCTGGGTGATGCCGAAGCCGTGAAAGATCGCGCGCGCGTATCCCGAACGCCGCAAAGCGACCCAACCGTATTCATACATTTGGCCCTATGGATCGCGATTGTGCTGTTTATCATATGGCTCAATTCGCGGGCCGAACGGCAAATGGCCGACAACATGTCGCCCTCCGATCGCCAGCGCGCGGCACGCCGCAGGCGTAGCTCGGGGCCCATCATCATTGTGCCGGGCGGTTCGAGCGATTGGGGCGGCGGCTGGAGCGGCGGAGGTGGAGGCGGCTGGTCCGGCGGAGGTGGCAGCTTTGGCGGCGGTGGCGCATCGGGAGGCTGGTGAAGCGTAATGACGACAGAGCAACGAGGCGACACGACCTTGTTCACGCGCGAGGAAGAACAACGCATCTCCGCCGCCATTACGGCTGCGGAGCGCAAGACCTCCGGCGAGATCGTCGCCGTCGTCGCTGAATCAAGCGAAAGCTACCATTACGTTCCCTTCCTGTGGGCGGCGATGATAGCACTTCTGGTTCCTTGGCCGCTCATCCATTTCACCTGGATGAAGGTTCAATACATATTTCTCATCCAGTTGCTGGTATTCCTCGTGCTGCTCGCGCTTCTGTGGCCCAAGCATATCCGCGCCGCGCTGGTGCCTCGCTCAATTCGTAACGGCCACGCTAAACGCCGCGCGACAGAGCAATTCCTGGCACAGAACCTCCACACCACCAAAGGTCGGACCGGTGTCTTGATCTTCGTCTCGGTCGCAGAGCGGCACGCAGAGGTTCTCGCCGACAAGGCTATCGACGACAAGGTTCCGCTAGGAACCTGGCAGGATATCGTTGACACCTTGACCTCGGAGATTTCGCAAGGGCGCGCCGAGGAAGCGTTTATCCACGCAATTGCGACAACGGGTGAGCATCTGGCCCGGCATTTTCCACCGGGAACGGCCGACAAGAACGAATTGCCCGATCATTTGATCGTGTTGGACGGCTAGGTGCTTCAAGTGTGCTATCACTGCGCGCACTCGGGCGGGCAGGGGGATCTATGTATGACAGCCGTAGAAGCAATGACGAGCGCGCCGGAAAATGGCGTCGTGGTCCGGGCTCCCTTGCGAGCGAGGGTATCCTGGATGCTGTTCGACTGGGCGGCGCAGCCCTATTACACGCTGGTGCAGACATTCTTGTTCGCCCCCTACTTCGCCAACATGGTCGCAAACAGTCCGACTCACGGGCAGACCATGTGGGGCTATGCCGCCGCCATCGCGGGCTTGTTGATCGCGATTATTTCGCCGTTCCTGGGAGCGGTCGCGGACGGACACGGCCGCCGCAAACTTTGGATGCTGATTATATCGCTGGTTTTCCTGACCGGACTTTGCACGTTGTGGCTCGCAGTGCCCGGTGCGTCGTCGTCTACGATCTTCGCCGTCTTGGCCGGCTTCGTGCTCGCCACGATCGCGGCCGAGTTGATGACCGTGTTTTCAAACGCCATCATGACCGGCTTGGCTCCCAAGGACGAATTGGGACGGTTGTCCGGTACCGGTTGGGCCGTCGGCTATTTCGGCGGCCTGGCAAGTCTTACCCTGGTCGCGGGTCTCCTGGTTCCGCTTCCTGGCCAGTCGCAAACGTTGCTCGGCCTGAACCCGCTGCTCACGCTCGATGCTGCCTCACACCAAGGTGATCGGCTGACGGGCCCGTTCGCGGCGGTATGGTTTGTCATCTTCATTTTACCGTTCTTTCTGTTCGTGCCTGATCGCCGCGCCACCAAGGCCCCCATGCACACAGAGCGATCGCCGACCGCGGAACTCTGGGACACCATCAAATCGCTGCCCGCTCTACCGAGCCTGATGATCTTTCTCATCGCGCGGATGCTCTACACTGACGGACTGACGGCAATTTTCACGTTCGGCGGAATTTATGGAGCCTCGGTCTTCAATTGGGGACCGACGGAACTTGGCATCTTCGGCATCGTGCTGACGCTCGTCGGCGCAATCGGCGCATTGATCGGCGGCAGGCTCGACGACAAGCTCGGAGCGAGAACCGTCATTATCGGATCGCTTGTTATCCTGCTCGTGGCCGCCACAGGTATTCTGTCTGTCGACAAAACCCACGTACTCTATTCCGTAGCGGTGCCCGAGAAGATTGCGGGATCAGCGCCTTTCTCATCTACAGGCGAGAGAGTCTTCCTCGCCTTTGCGATTATTGTCGGGCTGGTGGCGGCCCCTGTGCAGGCCGCTAGCCGCTCGCTGCTGGCGCGCATCGCACCTGCCGACAAGATCACGCAATTCTTTGGGTTATTCGCGTTCTCGGGCAAGGTAACCGCATTTTTGGCACCGTTCCTCGTCGCATTCGTCACGCAAGTTTCCGACAGCCAACGCATCGGGATGTCGGCGGTACTGGCATTCTTGATCATCGGCGGCTTGATGATGGCGTTTGTGCGCGTCAAGCCCGCGCCATCGGCAACATAGCGGTTCTGACAAGCTCTCCCTATCTTTCTTTGGGAAAGCGACCCCGCCATTAGCTGGAGGCGGCGCAAGCGAGCAGAAAGATGACGATAGCAGGCGTGCTTCTCGATCTTGCGGGCGTGGTCTACCAAGGCCGCGAGCTTCTTCCCGGTGCCCACGACGCAATCGGCAAATTGCACGCGGCCGGGCTTCCCATCCGTTTCATCACCAACACCACCAGATCCACCAAACAAATGATCCTCAAGGATCTGCAGGGCCTCGGCCTTGAACTTTCCGATAGCGAGCTGTTCACTCCAGCGCAGGCCGCACGCACCTGGTTGACGCACCACAAATGTGCTGCGTCGCTCCTCGTTCATCCTGCGCTGGAAACAGAATTCGCAGGACTGCGCACGCGCGATCAACCAAGCGTTCGTGTGCACGCTGTCGTTGTCGGAGATGCGGGAGAAGCCTTCAGCTTCGATGGCTTGAACCGGGCGTTTCGCGAGCTGATCGCAGGCGCGCCGCTACTTGCACTTGCAAAGAACCGGACGTTCAAGGATTACGACGGACAGCTCAGCCTAGATGCCGGTGCATTTGTCCAGGCCTTGGAATTCGCAAGCGGGAAAAAAGCAATCGTGCTTGGAAAACCCTCTGCCGAGTTTTTTGAGGCGGCACTCGCAAGCATGTCATGCTCGCCCGAGAAAGCCGTCATGGTCGGCGACGACGCCGAGGCTGATGTTGCGGGCGCGCTGTCAGCGGGATTGGCGAGTGCCTTACTGGTGCGTACCGGAAAATATCGTACAGGCGACGACGACCGTTACTATCCACGTCCTACGCGAACAGTAGCGGATCTTGTGGAAGCTGCCGAATGGATCATCGCACAACATCGCTAGTCCTCTGCTTCACACCCGCGTGCGGTGGCTGCGTTAAGACCAGTCGACAGACTTGGAAGCTCCTCGACAAGGTGGAGCTGCCGATCCCGGATTGAGGAACTGGCGCACTGGGTGCGCGAGCGAAGCCGTCGCAGGTTTAGTGGCGGAAATGGCGCATTCCCGTCAACACCATGGCCAGCCCCTTTTTATCGGCCGCCTCGATCACTTCGTCGTCACGCATGGATCCGCCCGGCTGAATAACCGCAGTGACGCCTGCTTCGGCCGCCGTAAGCAGCCCATCGGCGAACGGGAAGAATGCGTCCGATGCTACGACCGATCCGCGCGTCAACGGCTCAGCCAGCCCTTGGGCCTTGGCAGCCTCTGCGGCCTTCCATGCTGCGATGCGAGCTGAATCCACGCGGCTCATCTGGCCAGCGCCCACACCAACCGTCGCGCCACCTTTCGCGTACACAATTGCATTCGACTTGACGTGCTTTGCCACGCGGAAGGCAAACTTGAGATCGGATAGTTCAGTATCCGTAGGCGCGCGTTTGGTGACGACCTTAAGGTCCAGATCGTCAACATTTCCAGCGTCGCGCGATTGTACGAGCATACCACCAGCTATCGAGCGGAACGTAAGTCCGCCGGAACCCGGATCGGCACGACCTCCCGTCACGAGCAGGCGAAGATTTTTCTTGCTTGCGAATATGGCTTTGGCTTCCTCGGTCGCGTCAGGCGCAATGACGACCTCCGTGAATATCTTAGTGATCTCTTCCGCGGCCTTGCCGTCGATCGGCTGATTAAGCGCGATGATGCCGCCAAATGCGCTCACCGTGTCGCAAGCGAACGCCTTCTGGTAGGCCTCAAATAGGGACGCTCCGGTTGCGACGCCACATGGGTTGGCGTGCTTGATAATCGCAACGGCTGGCGTCTTTGCGTCGAACTCGCTGACCAATTCGAAAGCCGCGTCCGTGTCGTTGATATTATTATAGGAGAGTTCTTTGCCCTGGAGCTGACGAGCAGTCGCAACGCCGCGGCGCTGTGCGTCGGAGACGTAGACAGCCGCCTCTTGGTGCGGATTTTCGCCATAACGCAGCGCCTGTCCAAGCCGACCGCCAAATGCGCGCCATGCAGGTGCCGGCGTCTTCAATTCTTCCGCAAACCAGTTGCTGATAGCAGCGTCGTAAGCCGCGGTGCGCGCAAAAGCCTTGGCTGCCATCTTCTGCCGGAAGCGCCGCGTCGTAGCGCCACCGTTCGCCGACAGCTCCTCGAGCACGCCCGAATAATCTTCCGGCTCGACGATGACCGTCACGCTGTCGTGGTTTTTGGAGGCAGCGCGGATCATGGCCGGACCGCCGATGTCGATATTCTCCACGCACTCATCGTAACCGGCCTTTTTGGCCACGGTAGCCTCAAAGGGATAAAGGTTGACGACGAGCAGGTCGATAGGCGCGATGCCATGCTCGGCGGCGGCCTTATCGTGCTCTACATTGCCGCGAATGGCCAGTAATCCGCCATGGACCTTCGGGTGCAACGTCTTTACGCGCCCGTCCATCATCTCAGGAAAGCCGGTCAACTCGGAAACGTCCTGAACCGGCAGACCTGCAGCCTTGAGAGCGGCCGACGTTCCGCCGGTAGAGACCAGCGCAACACCGTGCGCATTAAGGGCCTTGGCGAAGTCGATCAGTCCCGACTTGTCCGAAACCGAAAGCAGTGCGCGGCGGATCTTTTGTTCGGCCATGGTTCGCGTGCCCTCCCCAGCTAAGTGTCGCGATGGCCGGTTATCACGATCCGGAGCCCTAGAACATCACTCAAGCGGACCAACGCGCGCACTTGCCGCAATGTCTTCAAGTCTTGGCACTCGGACGCGCGGCCATCGACTTGGCATCAAGGCTCCAGCGCACCTCAGATTCGCCGAACGTCACGCCTCGAAGCACAATCTGCAGACCTGGGCGCGGGCCGGAGCTTTCGGCGAAGAACAGGCTTTCTTCGAGCGTCATGTCGGCACCATCGGCCCGGAAGGCAATAGTCCGGCCGTGCCGCATGGATATGCGACAACATCCCTTTTCTTCATCTTCCAGGCTTGCCGTGCAATCGGGATGGAGATGAAAATGGATGGCGAACGGAATATCTTGTCTGAGCCTGAGCCTACCGCTCGGCGGTTCCAGTCGATCAACTCCCTCCAGCAGAAGGCCGTCGTGCGACAGCGCAAGCCGGCGGTTGTGCATCAAGCCGAACCGCTTGAGGTAGCCGTCATGGCCGGCCGAGAGAACCACTGCATCGTTCTCTCGCGAAATTTGCACAGCGGCAAGATCAGGTCCACGGATCGGCAATCCCCCAGCAATCGCTTCCAGCTTCTCGTGGCGCACAAGCCGCGAAGACGATGTTTCCGACAGACACAACGTATTGTGACTTGCGGTCGCGCGCGAAACCGCAAGCCAGTCGTCGTCGGCTGGCCCTGGCGTGCCGCCGTTGACCAACACCATCTCGTTGCCGAGAGAGAATTCGAACGATAGGCATCCAGCCTGGGCCTGTGTCGCGAGTTCGATCTGTGGCGGCCCCCCGACATCGGCGATGAGAATGCTCGCGCCTTGCGCGAGGCGGACATAGCCCGAATACTCGGACTCCTCAGAGGGCGAGAGCTCGCTGTCCGCATAACCAAGAACGGTTGCCAACGTGGCTGGCGATCCGACGCTAACGCCATTGAAGCGGGCCAGCATTCCGTTCCCCATCCGCATGAAGCCCAGGAACGTCAGCGCATTCTTGACGATGGCCGCAAATTCCGGCGGCGGTGGATGTCCGCGGGCATGGAAGCATTGGCCGAGCGGCAGCAGGTCCAGCACGATGTCCGCCAGCACGCTGGCATTGCGGCTGACGTGACCGCCATCTGGAAGGATCTGGCGCGACAGCTCAGCCAACAACAGGCTTTGCGCCTCCTTGAGGTTACGGTCATTTCCTGAGACGGCAAGATTAGACAGCACAAGTGCGATCAAACAGTTGAGGCGAGGCACGCCATCGGGCGCATTGCGCCATGTCGCGTTGAGCGCCACCAGCTGTTCGCCAAGCGAAGACATGATGCGCGAATAGGTCTTCGCGTCAGTGCCCTCCAGCAGCATGTTGGCCTGTGCGATCCATGAGGTGACGCGACGCGCGATTACCGCTGGCTCGTAAGTTATACCAGTGGGGCGTCGTTGCACGCTGATCCAATCGAGCACAAGGGCACGCGCAGCATCGAAGGCTTCCTCCTCCTCCGTCGCAGCGAAATGGCGAAGCCAACCAAACCCATGAAGCTCGCGCGCCCATGACGGGCTTGGCGGCGGCACCCGAAAGGGAGAAGCCCCCTTTAGAGCGGTGCTGTGCGCAGCAAGCCCGAAATAACCTTCAGAATACTCCTGCCAGAAGCTGGGGTCTGCCATGCGCAGTTCCTGCGGAACAATCAGGATCTGGTCCATGGCCGCGCCGCCATAGCGCCAGCGCAGGAATGGCGAGGACAGGGTGCGCGTCACCGCGCGGCGGCGCGACTGCTTGGCCGACAGCGCACGGATCTTCAGCCGCTCGCTCAGGCTCAATGTCGTCAAGGCATGTCCCCCTGCCGTTGCAAAGTGGAAAACGTCCTGAATTCGACTAGCCGCTCCCTGGCACCAAAACAAGGCGTAGCGGCCAGTGGACAGTGGACCGACGCAGCAGTCGGCGCCACTTACGTGTTTTTGCGTGCCACAGCGGCATAAAACCCGTCCATTCCCTTCAGACCGGGTTCAAACTCATCGAAAAAATGCGGCAGCGTGCGCAAGTCGCCATCTGGCGTGATCCAGTCCTGCAGAGCTCCAATGGAGGCCGGATCTATTGGAAGCCGGGAAAAGTTGGGATTGGCGGCAAGGAAAGCAGCAAACTGAGCCGGCCCCTCTTCGGCCTCTAGCGAACAAGTGCAATAGACGAGCCGTCCGCCTGGCTTGAGCAAGCGCGCCGCTGCGGAAAGAATGGCGCGCTGAATTTCCGTCAGTTGATCCACGTCCTGGGGACGCTTCAGGTGCAAAATATCGGGATGACGGCGCATCGTGCCTGTGGCAGTGCACGGCGCATCGAGCAGCACAGCATCAAACTGACGGCCGGGCGACCAGTGAGCAGCATCCGCCACCACAGTTTCGGCAGAAAGGCCTAAACGAGCCAGGTTCTCATTCAATCGCGCCAATCTTTGCGCGGATTGATCGACTGCGACGACACGAGCGCCGAGTGATGCGAGTTGCGCAGTCTTGCCGCCCGGCGCCGCGCACATGTCCGCCACGTCGAGACCACGGACATCTCCAAGAAGTTTAGCGGGCAGAGCAGCGGCTGCATCCTGAACCCACCATGCGCCTTCGGGGTAACCTGCCAGATCCTCGATGCGCCCGCCGGATCTCATTCGGATCGAACCCGTCGGCAACACATGACCGCCCAAGTTGGCTGCCCACGCCTCGGCGGTCGACGCATCTTTCAGCGTCAGGTCCAGCGCAGCCTCGGTTAGGGATGCCTGAGCGATCTTGCGCGCTGTCTCGGCGCCGTAAGTCTTGCTCCAGCGCGACAGCATCCAATCTGGAATATCGTGCTTCTGGCGATCGAGAGCCCCCAGGATAGCCTCGCCACGCTCCGACACGCGCCGCAGCACGGCATTGGTAAGCTTGTCGAAGCGGCGCGCCTTGCGATCTGCGCGTGTTTGATCGACCGCAATAGAAATCGCTGCGTGCGGCGGAGTTTTGAGAACGAGAAGCTGCACAGCAGCGCAAAGCTGTATCGCCTCAAGCCTTCCGGTATCTCTGGGCAATGGCTTATCAAGAAAATTACCGATAACCGTTTGAAGGCTGCCGCGGTACCGGAGCACTGAAGCGGCGATGGCTCGCGCAAATGCGCGATCTCTGCCAACCAAGCCCGCCCGATCCGCGCTGCTGGCGAGCGCATCTTCGAAAGCCTTTCCGTCTTTCAAAACAAGGCTTACCGCCTCCACCGCCGCATCACGCGCCAGCCGCCCTTCCGATTCATCAGATCGCGCTTTCGATTTGCGATCGTGTATGTCCCTTGCCCCCGGTCGATGGGAGCGTGCGGAACCCTCTTTTGAAATGCGATTTGCCGAGCGCGTCGCTGGCGCGGATGTTCCAGACTTCGAATGATCTGCCACGTCAGGATGCCCACGGTCCGCGTCGCTGCGCGTTATAGCGGCGTCCCGCAATCCAAACATCGCCTCCGCGTCCCATCTCGGGCGCCGGCAGTTGCTCATCGAACGCCGGAACTGAACCACCCGCTGTTATGCCCATCTCTCGCGCCAATGCTTCCAGCTCCGCGATGCGATTTTCCGGATTGGGATGGGTAGAAAACAGATTGTCGACGCCGCGCCCCGACAACGGATTGACGATGAAGACGTGTGCGGCACCAGGGAAAGTCTCAGCACGATTGTTGGGAATTCGGCGCGCAAGAACGCTGATTTTTCGCAGCGCCGAGGCAAGCCATAGTGGATTGCCTGAAATCATGGAGCCCAGCCTGTCGGCTTGATACTCGCGCGAGCGGCTGATGGCCATTTGCACGAGCATGGCCGCCAACGGCGCGACGATCATTGCAAATAGCGTTCCGATGAGGCCAAGCCCACGATCGTCATTGCGTGCGCCACCAAAAATGAAACCAAATTGCAGATACTGAGCAAACATCGACACTGCGCCACCCATCGTTGCCGCAACCGCCATCGTCAGCGTGTCGCGGTTCTTGATATGAGCGAGCTCATGCGCCAGCACCCCTGCAAGCTCTTCGCGATTAAGGGCTTCAAGTAGGCCCGTGGACGCGCAGACGGCCGCGCGTGAAGGGCTGCGTCCGGTTGCGAAGGCGTTTGGTTGCGGCGTGTTCATCACGTAGACGCGCGGCATTGGCAGTTGCGCTCGCTGCGCAAGCTGGCGCACGAGGCCGACGAGCTCAGGAGCTGTGCGGTCATCGACCTCCTGAGCCTTGAACATCTTGAGCACCACAGTGTCTGACTTCCAAAGGCTCACGAGATTCATGCCAAGCGCCATCACAAACGCCAGGACGAGGCCGGAGCGTCCTCCAACCGCGGCGCCAACAGCCACGAAAATGGCCGTCAGAGCAGCAAGCAACAGCGCAGTCTTTGCATAATTCATCGGCATGCTTCTGAAGTCCCTTGTCAAGCAGCCGAGTACGAAGCGCGCTAATGTGCGCTCCCCATCCGGCTCCGCGATCTATATAAGATCAATCTAGGCCCGGGATAAGTCCCGGATGTCGGCAAACTCTGGTCCTGAGCATTAACGAGAACCGCCCCGGACCGAGGGCCGCTGCGTGCTGAGGCCCTGGACTTGGAAAATCGGAGCGCGACGAACTCGATCATGGCGAATGAAGAGAAAAATCAGGCAGCCGAACAGGCAGCGCGGCCATTGCCGCCTGAGGCACAGCGAGCGTTAGCGGAGGCCGAGGAGCGCCGTCGTCAGCAAGCCGAACAAGCAGCCAAGTCCGCTCAAGTCAGGGAGATCGGTGGCCGCGAAGGTCCTGATCCGGCCCGCTTCGGCGATTGGGAAAAGGGCGGCATCGCGAGCGATTTTTGAACCACCTCGCGAGGTCATCGCTTGCAGCTCAAAAAAGGGTCTGGACCGGCTGGCACGCCGGCCCAGACCGCGTACGGGAGATGGCGCGATCTCCCGAACGCCTAGAAGGCGAAATTCACCCCGGCACGGATCAGATCCACTTGGTTGTCGAACGAGAAAGGTTCGTTGTTGGCGCTGAACCCATAATATTTCCCGAAATCCAAGTGCAGGTACTCGAGCTTTGCCGTCATGCCAGGTGAAATCACGTGTTCTACGCCAGCGCCCAGGGCATAGCCTGTGCGCCAATCCTCGTTCACAGCAGTCTCTCCCGGCGTGTTTCCGATCGAAACTTCATCGACATCCATGAACGCCACGCCTCCGGTGCCGTATACGAGAGTATCTCCGAATGCGTATCCAGCACGCGCACGAAGCGTGCCCCACCACGGGCCAAAGCGCGTCTTGTAGATGTGCCCATCGTAGACGATCTTGTCGTCGGCGCTCACATCCATCAGTCCGATATCGCCTTCCGCACCAATTACGAAGCCGTTGCCAAGAGCATAGTTGTAACCCAGCGTGAGTGCGCCGAGCCCACCACTGGGAGATGTGGACGCCAGGCCGTGATTGTTATTGCGTTCGTAGTCCTGCTCCGAATGTCCCCATCCGTAGCCGAGCGAGAGTCCGGCATAGAGACCAGTCCAAATGGCGGGCGTGCGCGTAACGATCGCGTCGTCTGACCAGCTTGAAGTCGGCGGTGGCTCGTAGTGCCGCTTCTTGGATTTTCCCCCCGCATGCGCGGACGCGCCGAAGTCGAAGATGGCTGCGAAAATAAGAACTAGGCATGCTGCCCCCTCAATTGTCCGATCCGACATAATGTTCCCCGTGCCCAAGGCTGTTGTCCGACAACCTCCCCCAAGCCCCGGCACACATAAGCCACTGATTAAGTGGCAAAAATTCGGCTCAGAAATGCTCCTGGCGTTCGCAAGCATGCGAGCACAATATGTTCACACAGCTGTATTTCAGATGGCGGATCTATCGATGTCGCGTCAGTCGGCTTTCTCGCGCGAAAGCGCATAGATCGCAGAAGAAGCCAGAAGCAATCCGGCAAGCACGATGTGGAGAACCGAAAACAATTCGACCGAATCCAAACCACGCATTTTCAAATGATCGACAAGGATACCGGAGCAGACCTGTAATATACCTGCGCCGCTCATGCAGAGGAAATTGGCGAACGTCATGCCGCGTCCGAGCAACTCATCGGGCAGAAACAGCCGTACGTGCGCCATGATCGTTCCATACGTCATCGCGAAGAAGCCGAAGACGCAAAGCAGCACTGTCGCAGTTTCAATCGACGGCGTCGGCAACGTGGCAAGCGCACCGAGCGCGGCGACCGCAATCACAGAACCAGCCAGCGCAAGAGATTTGCGACGACGCAACCAGCCTTCCAGAGGGCCATACGCAAGTGCACCAAGACCAATTCCCGCCGCCATCAGGAAAATAACATTGCCGCGAGAAATAGGCGTCAGCCCGTAGACTTCCGAAAGATATGGCCCCACCCAAAGACCGCGCTCGACAATCAGAACACCGTAGCCGAACGCCATGATCGGCCAAACCGGCCATAACTCGCGAATCGCCAAAACATCCCGCAGACCGCTCAGAACGCCCCCGCCCTTGCCTGCCTTTTCGTTGGCAAGGGTCGGCGGATCTACGATCAGAATCGCGACCAGGGACGCTGCAATGAAGGTGATCGCGGCCAACACGTAAAAGACGTTACGCCATCCAATAGCGGCAGACGCCAATGCCAGAGGCGTACCGCCCAGAAGATTGCCTAACGTACCCAAGCCGATAATCAGCCCAGACAGCAATGCGAACCGGTGTGGTGGCGACGTGCGCGCGAAAACGAAGAGCGGCCCCATCAACGCCGCAGAACAGCCGATGCCGATCAGTCCCATCGCAATCATCGCGCCATAGGCACTTGTCGCACGCGCAAAAACGATCGCGCCGGCGACGCCTGCGAGCATCAGCACTGGAAGTGTTCGCCGCGGACCCTGCTTATCGAGAGCTGCACCGACGAAAAACTGCGAAAGGGCAAACGTCGCAAACCAACAGGCGGAAATGTTGCCAAGATCCGTCGCCGTAAGATGAAGCTGGGAAGACAGCTCCGGCGCGATGACGGCGAGAAAAGAACGATAGAACTGGGATAACGTGTAGCCGATGAGGAAGACGATGAAGGCAAGCATATCATGAGGCCGGCTAGATGATGCCGGGCACTGCCTGGCGAGGCCGATATGGTGTCCTACAAACGCTCACCGCGCCACTATCCAAACGGATTGTGGTCCAAGCCTTAGCCGATTAGGCGGCGGTCCCTCGCATGAAAGATCGTGCAGTCCCGAACTTCCTGGGCTGCGGTATCATCGATTTCCTCGCCGGTCCATTCGAGGACCTGGCGGTAGATATCGTCAGCCTTCTGGTAGAGAGGGTTATTGCGAACCAGCTCCAACACCTTCTCGCGCTCGCTTTCCACGTTCGACGAATTTATCTTGCGATTGAGAGGAGCAAGGCAATCATCGCACCATGGTTCGTCGACGAATTCGAGTATGTCGCCAAAGAATTTTCGCGGATCGGTCGCGATTTCCTCGAACTTCGCTACATGAACGAGCTGCTTTCCGAGTGCCTTCTGCGCGAGCAGCGCCTGATAGGTGTGGTCGATCCAGTTTTGGATGCCTTCATCGAAATTATGCCGGACCCCGCCCACTTCATTGAAGTTGGCAAGCGAGGCCACGACCTCGTGTGGCCGACGCACGAGGTGAACGAACCGGGCCTCGGGAAAGATCCTCAGCAATCCCCAAGTGTATGCGCTGTTGAGCGGTGTGCCATCGACCCAACGTTTCTTGGGATCGTTGGAATGCCGGCGCAGCAATAGTTCGGGCGTGGGACTGTTCGGCTTGTTTCGGATCACACCCAATTGGCGCCAATCGCCGTACATGCGCGTGCAACGCTCTTCGAAAACGTCACATACGGACTTGTGCACAGCCTCGCCAATTCTGCGCAAGAATGGCTCGGGTGGATAAGAGACATTGGAAAAGTGCGAAAATCGGCCACGCTCTGAACCAACATAGTAGGCCTGCTCGGCCGCAACCGCCATTATCGCGATCCAACCGGTTTCTGGTACCGGCTGGATGTTTGGATGCTGGCCCAGCGCCCAAGTCGAAACCGACGTTCCCGAACGCGGTGCGCCAATGATGAAGATTGGCCGAGGCGGCGAATTGAACACAGGCTTTGAACGTAGCGAATCAGGCGCCCAGTTCGGAACGGCCTCCTCCGGCCTCTTGATGGCATCTAAGATCCGTTTAAGTAAACTCACGTCTGCCCGCTCCGATATTAAAGTTCTCTATGAGGACAACCGCACAACCAATAAAGATGCAGTGACTGATTCGCTTGACGAAGCTTAGCAAATTGACCGCTCAACGCGCTACTTGGGGGGCTAACGTTCGATCCGTTTGTGAATTTGTGGGTAACCTCAGTTCGTAAGTAACGTTGCGGTTCCACTTAGGGCAATACGTTGCAGATCCGCGAAGCGCTAAATCAGGGACGCGCGGGGCTATACCCCGTCTGAGAAAGCTTAGTGTACGATGATTTGAAATCCGCCTTAGCGGCGCCCGGGGCATGGCTGTATTCGGCCTGGGTGATCTTTCTGATCAAATACCGCAAGACCACACTTGGTCCGCTGTGGATTATGATCGGGCCTGCGATGTTCATTCTGGTGTTGGGTGAACTATTCAGAAATGTCGCAGCGAACTCAAACGACATGTTCGTCCCGCATTTGGCTGCGGGCCTCGTATTCTGGAACTACGTTTCGTCGATCGTGACCACCGCACCGCGTCTCTACGTTCACAACCGGCCAGCCCTGCTTCATGGGGCAGTCAACCACTTCAATATCATCCTCAAGGTGATTTGCAGCGCGCTCATCGTCCTCGCGCATCAGCTGGTGATCGTGATTGGCGTGATGATCCTGCATCGTGTCGCCCCCACCGCGAGCCTTATCCTGCTCATTCCGGCAGCCGCACTTGCGCTTGTACATAGCGTGTGGGTACTCATCGTCCTAGGCATCCTTGGTGCACGCTACCGCGACCTAGCGGAGGTCGTGGAAATGATGATGCGCATTGCCTTTCTTGCGACCCCCATCATCTGGATGGTCGGCGATCACGGACGCGGCTCCGTGGTCGGGCTTTATCTCGCCCTGAACCCTTTCTACCACGTCATTGAACCGCTTCGTGGCGCGATTATCGGAACCCCGATCTCGCCGTGGAGTTGGGTGGTCTCGACAGCAATTGCCATCATTGGCGTCGCTCTTGCCGCCACGATGTATCGCCGCTTCCGCCATCTCGTTGTCTTATGGACCTGATCGTCTCACCGACAACGACGCAATTCTTCGGAATGAGGCGTGACTATCGGAGTGCGGATTGCCGGAGTGCGACTTGGGAGATGTCTTTCAAAAACGCGCGCATAGATCGCGTAGGCGCTGAAGATACCAGCTTGGCGGAAATGCTATTATAAAGCTCGGGTGTTTGCGCAAGCCGCGCAATAGCTGCGCTAAGCGCCTGGCGTGAGGCTTCCTTCGCAAGGACGCCAGTCTCGCCGTCCACCACCTGCTCCACAATTCCACCCGTCGGCATAGCAATAACCGGCATGGCGTGCGCGAACGCCGTCGCCGCAACACCGGACTGACTGGCCTCTATATGCGCGCACGCAACAGCGTCGAAACGTTCAAGCAAAGGGGTGATTTCCTCATCCCCAATCCAACGATTGATAACCTCGGCACCCAGGCTGTTCAGCATTGCGCGCGTTCGTGCGCCAATCTCGCCAGAACCTGCTACCGCAAGCTCCACCGGAACCCCTGCCTGACGCAGATCCTCCACCGCTTCGACGAGAAGATCGAGGCCCTTGTAAGCCATGATGCGCCCAAAAAAAAGCAGCCTCAAAGGACGATCACCTGCCCATGTCCTAGGCGTCCCCTTCGCGCCAAAGCGCAAATCAGGATGAAACAGAACGTTGATGTCTTTGTCGGTGGCAAATTTTCTGTCTGCCAACGAATGAGCAACCGCCTCACTCAGAGTGACAATCCCGTCGGCGCGCCGCGCTTCGCGCAAAAGCCACTGGTTGATTCGTGCGGTGGGATCTCCAGGGTGCGCCACCGCGTCGTGGACTACCGTCAACACACGCACGCCGCGTGCCTGCGCCACCGCAGTCAGCAATGGCGACCAGACGTGGGCCATCAGATTGACGACAACCTGGGGCTTCACAACGTCCAGATGTGCGATGAATTGGCGGCGAGCCCGCAGATATCCGCTTGTTAAAGCAAGCGGCGTCGGCCGAGAGAAGGTTTCGACGCTGCGCACTGAAAGGCCACGCGCTGCCGCTTGTGTCACAATATCATTATTTGCTGAGACGACGAATTGCGCGAACGGCTCAGGGAAGGATGCCGCAGCGTCAGCCAACTCCAGCGTAAAGCGCCCGAGTGCACCGAACCGCCCCAGATATACGAACAAAATAGTCTGTCGCGTATTCTCGTCTGGCTTGTGTAACACCTTTGATCCCTGAAAAATCCAGAGTGTCTACAATGAGCTTGAATATCGAACTGTGCAGAGCGGTGCCAGCTACTGACCAGTGGATTGCGTGGATGAACGAAAAAGAATAGAAGCGCGTGTGTGCTTTGGGACCCTATCGCCTCCGAAGCGTGGCCCAAAGTTACGGGAAAGTCTAAGCAGTCGAGTGACACACCGCCTTGATCAGGAATGATATCGACTGATTCCGCGCGGGTCTGGGCGGCTCGCAAGAAGATCCAGCACCTATCACAGACATTGGATTTTTCTGACGATGGAAACCCTAGTATTGATCGATGCATGCAAAGTCGGGTTCAGCATGCCCGTGTATTTACCCCAGGAACGCAACATCCTGGCTAACCCGATGTCGCTTCTGACGGACTTCTATACGAATCAGCATGCGCGACGTATCCGCGAAATTCTGATCGACGTTACATTCAAAGTACATGCTGGCGAACGACTTGGCGTGATTGGCCACAACGGAGCAGGTAAGTCGACGTTGCTGCGACTTCTCGGCGGAGTCTACCAACCAACGAGCGGACAACTGACGCTCAATTGCAGCCCTAAGGGGCTATTTGAAATTTCCACCGGCTTCGTTTTCGAAGCGACGGGTCTCGAGAATATCTATCTGCGCGGTTTGGAAATGGGCATGTCCATGAAGGAAATCCGCGCAAAGATACCCGAGATCGTCGAATTCAGTGGACTAGGCGACGACATCGACAAGCCGTTTAATACCTATTCCCACGGAATGCGCTTGAGACTGGCCGTCTCGGTAGCACTATGCCAACAGCCAGACGTCATGCTCCTCGACGAATGGATCGGATCTGGCGACGCTACCTTTCAAACCAAGGTTACGGCTCGGATGAACGCTCTCGTCGATGGTGCGCGCGGCCTAGTGCTGGCCTCTCACAATGATGGACTTCTAAAGCGTGTCTGTACACACGGTCTCGTGATGAACCATGGACGTTGTGTGTTTCATGGCCCCGTGAGCGAGGCGCTGGATTATTACCATACCCACATCGGCAAGGACCCTGGCGCCGGCCGTGATACGGTCAAGGCAGATCCTCAAGTCATCATGGCAAATGGAACTTCATCTGCCGCGAGGGCTTCAGGCGGAATGGCCGGAAAGGCTTGAAGCGCGGTTCGTAGGCATGAATTTCGAAGGGGTGATCCGCTGGATGCAGGCGGGCTGGAAGATTGCCGGCCCAAGATTTCCCGCTCTCTTGATGCACCATTTGCGATTAGCCGCACTCAATCGCACATCACGTTCACGCCCGATCGCGACAGCGCCGCGCACACTTCCGCTGAGTGCCGACGAGATGGAACGCGCTGACGCCGCACCGGCGTCGGGCGATGTCGTTATCCCCGTCTACAATAACTTCGACGATACGCGCCAACTTTTGGAAACGCTCAGCACCGAGCAGTCTTTCGATGGGGCGATCATCATCGTCCATGATGCCAGCACAGATGACCGCTTGGCCCCCATGCTTAGGGCGTTCGCCGCACGCGACAGACGGGTCAAGCTGCTCGATAACGACGTCAATCTCGGATTCGTTCAGACTTGCAATCGTGGGCTCGCAGCTTCGCGCAGCGACAGCGTCATTCTCAATACCGATATCGAACTTCCTCGCGGCGCGGTCGGCCGGATCTTGCGCAGGCTGCAAGCTGCCGACGACATCGCAACCGTCACGCCGTTTTCTAACAGCGCTTATGGCGTGGGACTTCCTGACCTCGTCTACAACAACGCACGGCCCTTCGGCGCAGCCGTCTCGACCATCGATGCGTGCCTGCAGGCTTTAGGACGCACAAATGACATTGCGCTCCCATCCGGAAATGGTTTCTGCATGGGGATTGCGCGCTCCGCGCTCAATGCCATCGGTGCGTTTGATGCATACTTCGGACGCGGATACGGCGAGGAAACCGACTTCTGCATGCGTGCGCACAAGCACGGCATGAGACATGTCCTAGCAAGCGATGTCTACGTCGGTCACAAAGGCGGACAGAGCTTCGGCGGGTCATGGGAGCACCGGTCGCGCGAGGGACTTCTGAAAGTCCTCGATAGGCACCCGAAGTTCGTCGCTCTCGTTCAGTGCTATCTCGACAGGAGCGAAGCACGTGCGATCGCACTTGCAGCGATGCTTCGACTGGCCGAGACGCTATCGAATAAGCCTGTGATAATAGCGGACGATGCAAATGCGAGCAGCGATCAGGCTTACCATGCCGATGAGCCACGCCTGCACGTCAATCGGCAAGATGCGCAAATCCAAGCAACGCTTACATTCAAAGGCGAAAGCTATGAGTTCCGCTTTGCTGACTATGACGTCTTCCAGCAAGCCCTGCGGCTGTATGCGGCGGATCGCTAAGATCCGCAGACGTCAGCGCGATGCGGTCTTCGCCAACAGCCCGAGCCTTTCGCCCGCGTAACGCTTATCGCGCAGCGGTCCCCACCAAGCTTCATTCGCGAGATACCAGCGCACCGTTTTCTCCAGGCCGGTCTTAAAGGTCTCCTTTGCGCGCCAGCCGAGCTCTGTTTCAAGCTTTGTCGCATCGATGGCATAGCGGCGATCGTGCCCAGGTCTGTCGGTGACAAATGTAATGAGCGAACGCCGAGCCTTCGGACTTGGCTCGATACCGTCGAGCAAATCGCAAACAGTATTTACGACATCGATATTGGACTGCTCGTTGCGTCCGCCAACATTGTATTTTTCACCAAGTCGCCCCTTCTGAAGAATGAGAAAAAGCGCGCGCACGTGATCATCGACGTAGAGCCAGTCGCGCACGTTCTTGCCGTCGCCGTAGACGGGCAGCGGTTTGCCTTCGCGCGCGTTGAGAATCATCAACGGGATCAGCTTCTCGGGGAACTGAAATGGTCCATAGTTGTTCGAACAATTGGAGATTAGCGAAGGGAAGCCGTAGGTTCGGTGCCAAGCCAATGCCAAATGATCGGAGGCGGCTTTGCTGGCTGAGTACGGCGAACTTGGATCGTAGGGCGTGTCTTCACGGAACAGGCCGCGCTCACCCAGCGATCCATAAACCTCATCTGTCGAAACGTGCAAAAACCGGAAGGCAGATTTGCGCACAGCGCCCAAGGAAGACCAATAAGCTCGTGCCGCCTCCAACAGCATATAAGTGCCATTAATGTTGGTGTCGATGAACGCTGAAGAACCGGTTATCGAGCGATCGACGTGACTTTCGGCGGCAAGGTGAATAACGGCATCGGGGGCGAATTGTGCAAACGCCTCGTCCATGCCGGCGCGATCGCAAATATCTGCCTTTTTGAATTCATATCGCGGGTTTGCAGAAATCGAATCAAGCGAATGCAGATTTGCGGCATAGGTCAGCTTATCGACGTTCAGCACGCTGGTGCCGGTCTCGTCGACGAGGTAGCGGCAAAGGGCCGAACCGATAAAGCCGGCGCCGCCCGTGACCAGAATTTTCATGTCAGTCCCCTCAGCCCTTCAAGCGCTCAGATATCCGAAAGTCTTATGAGATTGGGCGCAAGACTCGCCGGTATATAAACGCATGACGTCCGCCTCTCCACAGTTTCTCGAAAGGGCGTGCACCAAAACCTTCCAATCAAAACAAATTGAGTGACACTATGACGCTCAAGGTGCACGCGCATGGCCTGTGGGCGTGTCCTTGCCGTCATTGACGCTCACAATCAAGCACATGCTATAAGGGCGTGCATTTTCGGAACAAAGCACCTTTGCAGCACCGCAGCGAGGAGAATCATTTTCCCAACATGACAATGATGTCCCGCCACCTCAAAGACTTGGAATCGGAAAGTCTCTTTATTCTGCGCGAAGCGGTCGCCCAGTTTCAGAATCCTGTGCTGATGTACTCGATTGGCAAGGATAGCTCCGTCCTGCTCCATCTGGCTATGAAGGCCTTCTATCCCGCACCGATTCCGTTCCCGCTGCTGCACGTCGACACCACTTGGAAATTTCGTGAGATGATCGCGTTTCGCGATCAGATTGCAGCAAAGTATGGCGTGCAACTTATTGTTCACGTCAACGAAGAGGGCGTGAACGCCGGCGTCAATCCAAACACCTTAGACAGCGCGCACTACACCCATGTAATGAAGACTGAGGGACTGCGCCAAGCGTTGGAAAAATTCAAGTTCGATGCTGCAATCGGCGGTGCCCGCCGCGACGAGGAAAAGTCGCGCGCAAAAGAACGAATTTTCTCCCACCGCACCGCCGACCATCGGTGGGATCCAAAGAATCAACGCCCCGAGATCTGGCAACTCTATAACGGCCGGCTCGTCCCGGGCGAGAACATGCGGATCTTCCCGCTATCGAATTGGACCGAACTGGACGTCTGGCAGTACATCGCAGCGGAGGACATCCCCGTTGTGCCGCTCTACTTCGCCGCCGAAAGGCCCGTGGTCTGGCGCGATGGCTCGATGATCATGGTCGATGACGACCGTTTGAAGCTGCACAATGATGAAACGCCAGAAATGCGCCTGGTGCGGTTCCGCTCGTTGGGCTGCTACCCGCTAACATGCGCGGTAGACTCCGACGCAAGCACCATCAGCGAGATCGTTGAAGAACTTATGGTTACGCGCGCCTCTGAGAGGCAGGGCCGCGTCATCGACCGCGACCAGGCAAGCTCGATGGAAAAGAAAAAAGAAGAGGGCTACTTCTGATGTCGCAAGGGGAAACGGACGTCGCAATTGCTCCGGCGGCCGCGACCGCATCGGTGGTTTCAGGCACGATGCCTATGTTGCGTTTTTTGACCTGCGGCAGCGTCGATGACGGCAAGAGCACGCTCATCGGCCGCTTGCTCTACGACTGTCAGACCATCTTCGAGGATACACTGCTTGCTGCCGAACGCGACAGCATGACCTACGGCACCACTGGCGAGCCGCTCGATTTTGCGCTGCTGGTGGACGGTCTTCAGGCGGAGCGCGAGCAAGGCATCACAATCGATGTCGCGTACCGCTACTTCGCAACGCCAAACCGCAAATTCATCGTGGCCGACACGCCAGGACACGAGCAATATACCCGCAACATGGTGACCGGCGCGTCGACATCAGATGCAGCCATCATTCTTATCGATGCGCGTAAAGGCGTATTGGTCCAAACGCGACGCCACACCTGCATCGTCCACCTGCTTGGTATCAAGAACATCGTCGTCGCCGTCAACAAGATGGACGCCGTCGGCTACGCGCATGACGTATTCGACGAGATCGATGCCGAATACCGTGCGTTTGCAAAACAGCTTGGGATTTCCAACGTCACGACCATTCCTGTCTCCGCACTTCGCGGCGAAAACCTCGTAAAACGCGCCTCGGCCATGTCCTGGTACGACGGGCCGACGTTGCTCGACTACTTGGAAAACGTAGACGTTACAGGCGACCGAGAGCAGCGCCCATTACGGCTTCCCGTGCAGTGGGTTTGCCGACCCAATTCCGACTTTCGCGGTTATGCCGGAACAATCGCCAGTGGAACCGTCAACGTCGGCGATCCAATCGTTTCGCTTCCCGCCAGCACAAGTGCCAAGATCGCCCGCATCCTGAACGGCGACGAAGAACGCCTGAGCGCGCAAGCGGGCGAGGCCGTTGTCGTGACGCTCGACCACGAGATCGACATCAGTCGTGGCGATGTCCTGTGCGCTCCGACTGCGCGCGCGGAAATCTCCGATCAGATTTCCGCCAACCTCGTATGGATGAGCACGCACCATCTCCTCAAGGGACGCCCATACATTCTGCGTTGCGGCTCACAGTCGGTCGTCGCCCAAATCAGCGAGATCAAGTACAAGCTCAACGTGGAGTCTCTTGAACATGTCGCCGCGCGCGACCTCTCGTGCAACGAGATCGGCTCGTGCAACATCTCGCTCAACAAGCCCATTACGTTCGACAGCTACGAGGACAATCGCACCACCGGCGCCTTCGTCCTCATCGACCGCATGACGAATGAGACGGTCGGTGCCGGCATGATCATGTTCGCGCTGCGCCGCTCACAGAACATTCATTGGCAGGCGCTCAATATTTCGCGTGAACAGCGCGCCGAACTCAAAGGCCAGCGCGCATGCTGTCTCTGGTTCACAGGACTGTCCGGCTCCGGCAAATCGACGATTGCAAACCTGATTGAGAAGAAACTGTTCGCGCAAGGACGCCACACCTACATTCTCGATGGTGACAATGTTCGCCACGGGCTCAATCGCGACCTGGGCTTCACGGAAGCAGATCGCGTCGAGAACATTCGCCGCGTCGCCGAGGTCTCGCGCCTGATGGTGGACGCCGGGCTAATCACCATCGTTTCCTTCATCTCGCCATTCCGTGCCGAACGGCAATTCGCACGCGAGCGCTTCCCGGATGGCGATTTCCTGGAAATCTTCATCGATACGCCTTTAGAATTGTGCGAGCAGCGCGATCCCAAGGGGCTTTACAAGAAGGCGCGCGCCGGCCAGCTCGCCAACTTCACAGGCATCAATTCACCCTATGAAGCACCTGAGAACCCGGAAATTCGAGTTCAGGGCGGAAGCGCACCGGCGGAAGTGCACGTAGAAGAAATTATCGACGCGCTCGTAAAACGCGGCTTCCTGCACGCACACTAGAACCGCGCATCGACTTCTCAAACGCAAGCTATCAGCCTGTAGCGCCTGCCAGCGTCGCGGCGTTCGGCGCGCCCGACCAAACGATGAACCCTGGGTTCAAATAGTCTGCGTCGCGTTTCGCATACAGAAATGGCGCGCCATCGGTGCGGGTCACACTTCCACCTGCCGCGAGTACAATCGCGTGCCCCGCCGCCGTATCCCACTCCTTGGTGGGTCCAAACCGCGGGTAAAGATCTGCCTTGCCTTCGGCCACGAGACAGAACTTCAACGATGAGCCGATATTGACGCGCTCCTTGACCTCGACATTGCGCAACCAGTCTTCCAGCTCCTGCGAGCCATGGGAACGACTCGCGACAATGGTCTGGGCGCCCGAATGAACCGGACGTGTCGTCAGACTTTCACCCCTGACATCGGTCAGCACCGCAGGTGCAGCTTCGCAAGAGACCGTCGCCTTAAAGGCCTCGTCTGAGCCGACCGTCCAGTAAAGTTGCGACATGGCCGGTGCGTAAATGACGCCGAAAACTGGCACTCTATTCCTGACCAGCGCAATGTTGACGGTGAACTCGGGTCTGCGGGCCGCAAACTCGCGCGTCCCATCTAAGGGATCGACCAAAAAGAACATTTCGCCCTGTTCGAGCGCTTGCCCGCGGCTGGCCGCCTCTTCTGCAATGACGGGGACGCGAGGGGCGATTTTGGCGAGCGCCGCGACGATGATCTCCTCGGCCTCGCAGTCGGCCGCGGTAACCGGAGAGCCGTCAGCTTTCGTCGAAGCCTCAGTTCCGTTGTTGAAATGCCGCATGATGCATGCACCAGCTGCAATCACCGACGGAAACAGCTGATCCGCCAACGTATTGGATTCGAATTCCTGCATAGATCCTCAAAATCTGGAGACTTATTCGTGACTCGCTGCAGGCGGGACGCTAGCGGGTGAAGACCCAGCATGCAATGCACCGAAGATCACACTCCAACTCGGTCAAATTGATATTGCTTGGCAATGCCTTGTCTAAGGCAATTTAGCAGTGGATAGAGCCTGGTTCGCAATGTTGCCCGGCGCAGTCGGAAGTGGCAGAAGCAAACAAACAACCGAATATCGCACGCGGACAAGAGATGCCAGCGCCCAGCAACAATTCCCGCTACCTCCTGATAATTGCAGGCATGCATCGCAGCGGAACGTCCTCCGTTGCTGGGCTCTACAAGTGCCTTGGGGCTGACTTGGGGCCATCTTTGATGCCGCCCGCTCCCGATAATCCTAAGGGATTTTTCGAGAATAATCGGATTGTTGTCGCGCATGACGCCTTGTTGTCCGATCTCGGTCGGGCATGGAATAGTGATTTGCCTTTGGACCCCGGTTGGAGCAATAGCCGTCCTGCACTTTCGGCTCTCTCACATTTGAAATTCATCCTGGCCGACGAGTGCCGGTTCGACTCGCCGGTTTGGCTCGTCAAGGATCCGCGCATCTGTCTGCTGCTGCCGATCTGGCACAAGATCGCCGCCGAACTTGAACGCGAACTGAAGATCGTCGTCGTCCTGCGTCACCCAGAAGCAATCGCCGCCTCGCTTAGAAGTCGCGAAGGCATACCCTTCGACGAAGGTATGCAGTTGAGCCTCAGGTACACACAGGCGCTTGCACGCGACGGCTTGCCTGAAGGCACTTGCGGACTCTTGTACGACGCGCTGCTTGCAGACCGCGAAAATGCGCTCGACATCCTCAATGAGGCGGCTGGTGGCATTTTCCCGTCTCCGAATGAAGCACAGCGTCAAGAAGCCGAATCTTTCTTTACCGACTCGCTTCGCAAAAACACCGCGTCCGGAGCGACGACAAAGCTCGGTCGGCTATATGAATCTCGACTCTCGGGAAAAAAGGCGCTCGTTGCACCTCAAGAACTCGCTCGCTTTCTCCAAGAGACGGCTTCTTTGCCTGCGGAACGCGTTGAACCGCAGACGGATTTCGATCGTGCTCGCAAGGACTACGAGGAACGCCTCAAACTTGCGTGCGCACGCACGAACTTGCAGCTACTCCACGCGCGCGAGCATATAGTCTCTTCAAAGGATTCGATTTACCGCGAGTTGAAGGCGGAGGCCGACAAAGCCCGCCAAGACTACTCCGAACGAGAAGAGGAACTTTTGACGGCGCGCAGAACATATCGCGCGCGCGAAGTCGAATTACTGTCGCAGATGACTGACGTGAAGGCGAGCTGGGAGCAACGCTACCTGCAAGCGGAAGCGGATTTGGCAACAGCGGTTCGAGATATCGAAATGCGCCTCACGCTTCAACGCAGAGACGCCGAAGCGCAGATGACTACGTTGCGCCAGGATTTGGAGGACGCGCAAACACTGAATAAGATTCAAACGGAACGCATCGAAAAATATGAGGCATTGCTCCGCTGGCAGGCACAAGCACCATTCCGCACCGGATTAAAGAGCTTTATATGGGGCTCTGCGCGGCTAGGATATCGCGCTGTGCCGCTCAGCGAGCGGCAGAAGCAAGCTCTTTTGACAAGATTCGGTTCGCGTCTTTCACGCTTCATACCTGGCGCTGCGTCGGTCGAGCTTCCCATCGCACCAAACATGCGGCCTGCCACAGAAGCCGAAGTGGCCGAGCCTGACTTTAGCTTCAAGGCCGTCGAAGCGCCGGAGGTGTCCATCATCGTGCCGGTGTATAATCAGATCGGCTACACGGTCAGATGCCTTCAATCGCTGGCGGAGCAGCGCACCCGGCACTCGTTCGAGGTCATCGTCATGGATGACGTGTCGAGCGACAGAACTTCGGAAATTCTGCCACGCATTCCGGGGCTCCGATACATCCGCAACGAGACGAATCTCGGCTTCCTCAAGAACTGCAACAAGGCCGCCGGGTTGGCTCGTGGCAAATACCTTGTCTTCCTCAATAACGATACGATCGTGCTTTCAGGATGGCTCGACGCGCTGCGCAGAACATTCGATTTGCATGGCGACGTCGGCCTGGTCGGCTCAAAGCTCGTATACCCGGATGGGCGCCTCCAGGAGGCCGGCGGAATTATCTGGAAAGATGCAAGCGGATGGAATTGGGGTCGGCTCGGCGATCCGACGCATCCGCGCTTCAACTATGTGCGCGATGCGGATTATCTATCCGGCGCTTCGATCATGATCCCCCGAGACCTTTTTGAGGAGATCGGACGTTTCGACGAGCGTTTCGCACCCGCTTATTACGAAGACACGGACCTTGCCTTCTCAGTGCGGGCGAAGGGTCGCCGCGTACTTTATCAGCCCAAATCGACGGTCATCCACTTCGAGGGTATCTCGTCAGGAACCGACGAAAGGCACGGCGTAAAGCGCTACCAAGTCGTGAACCGAGAAAAATTTGCAAAAAAATGGGCCGACGTTCTGGGCATCCATGGCACGAGCGAGGACGGTCCGCTCGCCTCCGCGGATCGTCGCTGGGCGCGCCATGTTCTCATAGTCGATGCTGTTACGCCGACACCAGACCAGGACTCAGGTTCGGTTGACATGGTCAATCTCATTCGCATCCTGACCTCACTGGGCCGCCGCGTTCATTTCGTCCCTCAAACCAACTACGCGCATTTCGGCCGCTATACCGATGAGCTTCAGGAGCTTGGCGTGGAATGCGTATATTTCCCACCTTACCGCACACTGGAACATTATCTCGAAGAAAACGGGCATCTGTTCGAAACGGTTTTCGTCTGTCGTGAACCCATTGCACGCGGCGTCATTCCACTGCTTGCCAAGAAATTGCCGAAGGCAAAACGTGTGTTCTACACGGTCGACTTGCACTATTTGCGATCCGAACGGCAGGCACAGCACAGCAATGATCCGCAAATCGCGCAAGCTGCGAAGGATACGAAGGCTTCCGAGCTTTCGTTGATGCGGCAAAGCGATGTGACCATTCTGCTTAGTGAAGTGGAGCAGAACATCATCGCCTCGGAACTACCGGAAGTACGCACTGCAATCGTCCCGCTAATCCGGGACATTCCGGGCCGGCGGACCGGCTTCAAGCAGCGCAGCAACGTGGTCTTCATCGGCAGCTTCAATCATCCGCCCAACAATGACGCCGTCGAGTGGCTCGTAAAGGAAATCTGGCCGCTGGTGCGGGCGCGCAATGTGAATGCGCGGCTGAGAATATGCGGCAGCAACATGCCGGACTCTGTGCGGGATCTGTGCGCGGATGACCCCGATATAGAAGCGGTGGGCTTCATCGCAAATCTTGGCGAGGTCTTCGACCACTGCCGATTGTCAGTGGCACCTCTTCGCTTTGGCGCCGGACTGAAGGGCAAACTTGCGACCTCGTTCGGTTACGGCGTCCCCTGCGTTGCAACCGGCGTAGCAATCGAAGGCATGTCAACCGAGGGGCTTGAGCCTTGCAGGCTTCAAGGAGAGACGGCCGAAGAGATCGCGGACTTGATTGCGCACTACTATAGGTCGGAGCAGGATTGGGAGCGCGCGTCTCAATCCTCGCTCGCATACGTCGAGCAGCAGTTCTCCTTCGGAGTGGTGCGCGACAAGGTCTCGGCCATTCTGGACAGTCTTGACGAAAAGAAGCGATGAGGGTTTGACGCCGAGCTAAGCGCGCGCCTAACAACATCGCCGGGCTTTACATTCGAAACGAAGCTAGACCTTGCAAGAGACGACGGCGAACGGTGCCTACCGGACGTTCGGGTCCGCGTAGCACTTGCGCATGTATTCGCAGCGGAAGCTGCCCGAAAAATGCATGCTGTCGCCCTTGGCTGGCGAAATGAAGTTGCAGACCTCTTCCAGGCCTGCCGGCGTTAGCCAGCCATAACGTCGGCCGCGTTGCACAGCGAAGCAGTCAGCCGTCTCTTCATCCGGGCCCCGGAATTGATGTCCACACTCGTGCGCGAAAATCCACTGCTTGACCGGTGTCGATACCTTGTTGAGGAGGCGCGGGTTCATAATCAGAAAACCGGGATAGGCCGCACCATAATCGTCAAGGGTGCTGTCGATAACGGTGGGGCGTTGACCGCACAGTTGCGCCCGCCCGTCCAGCTTGAACTGGCCCGGTGCCAGAAGCTTGGTGTCTCCACCGACCTGCTTGACGTATTCCTCCGGCGTCGGCGCGGAGTCTCCGCTGTGCGCAGCACGTGGAACTCCGATTGCCGCTATAGCCAGTCCAAGCACCATGCCGGACAATGCGTGTCGCATGCTCATCAATTCAATCTTCTTGATTGCCTTGCGCCCCAAATTCCGTTGCCCGGTAGAATGGCTCGAAAAGCCATCCGGCACAAGCGGCCTTCCCCTTAATTCGTCCCCGCTATCAAGAACCTGGGCCTGCAATCCGTATAGAACTGAAGCATTGGCCTCTCAAGCCGTCACGTCCATCTCGATATCCAGCATATCATCGTCTGAGAACCCGAAATGATGACCGATTTCATGGATTAGAACATGGGCGATGAGATGACCAAGAGCCTCCTCTCCTGAGGCCCACTCATCCAAAATCGGGCGACGGTAGAGGAAAACAAAGTCCGGCTCGCGTGGCATATCGGACACACTTTTCTTGTCGACGCTAACGCCCTGATAGAGCCCCGTCAGCTCGAATGGGTCTTCGATACCCAAATCTTCCAGGATCTCGTCATCGGCGAAGTCTTCCACCCGGATCACGACATCGCTTGCAAGCTCGCGGAAATTTGCCGGCAGCTTTTCCCAAGCCTCTCCCGCGAGAAACTCGAAATCAGCAAGCGACGGTGCCGATTTGTCTTTCCAATCTGAGTTCATTGCCCCCGCTCGTCTCCACCATCGACCACTTCACAGATAGTGTTCGACAAGGGCCCTTGCAATTGCGCGGAAACCTGACGCGCCAACCGTGGGGGACAAAAAAGCCGCCCCTCGTCGGAGCGGCCAATTTTGTTGTCCCTATGCGCTGTCGGCTTACGCGTTCGGCCAGCTGCGCACGTCAACGAAGTGCCCCTCAAGAGCGGCCGCAGCCGCCATGACTGGTGACACCAGATGGGTGCGGCCCCTGTAACCCTGTCGGCCTTCGAAGTTGCGGTTAGACGTTGAGGCGCAACGCTGGCCAGGCTTCAACTGGTCCGGGTTCATGCCAAGGCACATCGAGCAGCCGGGCTCACGCCATTCAAAGCCTGAGGCCTTAAAGATCTTGTCGAGCCCTTCGGCTTCCGCCTGTTGCTTCACCAGTCCGGAGCCCGGAACGATCATCGCATAATCAAGACGCGAAGAAATTTTCTTGCCGTCGACGACCTTGGCAACGGCACGGAGATCCTCGATGCGCCCATTCGTGCAAGAGCCGATCCAGACCACATCGAGCGGAATGTCGGTGATCTTGGTCCCCGGCTTCAACCCCATGTAGTCAAGCGCGCGCACCATCGAGGCGCGCTTGTTTTCGTCGTCAACCTTGCCGGGATCGGGAACCTCACCGGTGATCGAAACGACGTCCTCGGGCGAGGTGCCCCACGAAACTATGGGCGGGAGCTTGGAAGCATCGAGTTTCACGACGCGATCGAAGTGCGCGCCCTCATCCGTCTTCAACGTCTCCCAGTACTTCATCGCCATGTCCCAGGCGGCGCCCTTGGGCGCCTTGGGACGACCCTTGATGAACGCATACGTCTTCTCGTCCGGAGCGATCATACCCGCACGTGCGCCGCCTTCAATGGACATGTTGCAGACCGTCATACGGCCTTCCATCGAAAGCGCGCGGATTGCCTCGCCTGCGTATTCGATAACCGACCCAGTACCGCCTGCGGTACCGATCTCACCAATGATCGCAAGAATGATGTCCTTGGCGCCAACGCCATGCGGGGCGACACCGTCGACCTGCACCAGCATGTTCTTCGCCTTCTTCTGGATCAGCGTCTGGGTCGCAAGAACGTGCTCGACCTCGGATGTGCCGATGCCATGTGCCAGCGCGCCGAAGGCACCGTGGGTCGACGTATGGCTGTCGCCGCACACGATCGTCGTCCCGGGCAGCGTGAATCCCTGTTCGGGACCGACGACGTGGACAATGCCTTGGCGCTTGTCGAGCTCGTTATAGTACTCGACGCCAAAGTCCTTGGCATTTTTTGCCAGGGTCTCGACCTGCACGCGGCTCTGCTCATCTGCGATACCGTGCGAGCGATCCGTGGTGGGCACGTTATGGTCAACTACCGCCAGCGTCTTCTGCGGAGCATGGACCTTGCGGCCTGTCATGCGCAGTCCTTCGAAGGCCTGCGGGCTCGTCACCTCGTGAACAAGATGGCGATCAATGTAAAGCAGGCAGGTGCCGTCGTCGGACCGCTCAACCACATGATCGTCAAATATCTTGTCATACAGCGTCTTCGCCATGGGAACCTTCGCTCGCGATAAGGGAAATGATGCGCTCTGCGCAGCCGTTAGATAGCTCTGCCCTGTCAAAGAAGCAAATCAGCCGAAGTCGCAGACACGATCAGAAACCGTTGCCAGCCGATACCGAACTACCGACTTCCACCCAACATCCGCAATATTTTGATTTTGCTTGATTTATTTTGAGGCCGGTCGCTAATGCGCGCGCAGTTCCTTGCACAGCGCATTGAAGCGCTTGACGGTAAGACCGGTGTCGCGGGTCCAACCCAGATCGCATTGCTCGATCGTCACCGCGACCGGCAGGCTCCCTCCACTTCGCGGCGGAGCCATGCGCGGCGTGTAGTCCGGCGGATTGGAAGGTTTGAGCTCGTAGGCGCGCGGCAGGGTCGGCGTGCCGACGGCCCCGCCCGGCTTACCGGGATACATCGGAACCGTGGAGGCATAAGGATCACGCGGAACCCCCATCGGCGAAGGAACGTATCGGCCGTTGGCGTCATATTGCGCCAGCGCAGGGCTTAACCCAGCGCCGAGAGCAAGACAGGCAACGATTGTACGCGCGATCATAATCCTTACATCGGACGATTATTCCCGGCGTCAAGGCAAACCTGGACCGATGGTTGAGAAAAAGGCTGTCGCGATACCGCGCGCAAGGCCGTCCGGGCTAGGGACGCCCTACTTCCAGCCGCGCGTCTTTGAGACCAGAAAATCGCGCAGGAGCTGCACCTTCTTAGAGTTTCTAAGCTCCTCGGGATAGGCAAACAGAATGGGCATCTTCGGCGCCTCCATGTCGGGAAGCACTGGTACAAGATCAGTATCGTTCTCGCTCATATAATCGGGGATCATCCCGATACCTATGCCAGCGCGAACTGCGTACTTGATCGCCACCACGCTATTGACGCGCAGCACGGCGGACCTCGGTTCTCGGTTCTCCCGGCCTACCGTCTCCACCCAGTTCACAGCTGTCAGATGCTGGGCGGGCTGACCGCTATAAGAGATGATGCGATGCTGATCGAGATCGTCGATGGACGCGGGCGCTCCAAATCGGCGGATATAATTCACCGAGGCAACAGCACGCACTCGGCTTTCCAATAGTGGCCTGCGGATAAGATCTGCCTGGTCGGGCTCGCGCGTCCAGATTGCGACGTCGGCCGCGCGCATACCGATATCGACCTGCTCGTCATTGAGGATGAGTTCAACCCTGATGTCGGGATAGAGATCTGTGAATTCGCTGAGACGCGGCCCGAGCCAGATCGTGCCGAAACCGATCGGCGCAGTCACACGCAAGTCACCGGAAGGCTTGGAAGTGGAATCGGTGAGCAAAGTCTCTGCCGTCTGCAACTTGGCAAACACTTCCGAGACGGTGCGATTGAGAAGCTCACCTTGTTCGGTCAACACCAACCCGCGCGCATGGCGATGGAAAAGCGTCACCTTGAGGTCCGCTTCAAGCGCAGAGATCTGACGGCTCACGGCAGACTGGCTCATGTGAAGCTGCTCACCGGCGTGAGTAAAGCTTCCTGCCTCAGCGGCGGCGTGAAAAATCCGAAGTTTGTCCCAATCCATCCGGCGGTCATTCCAAATTGCGTCGAGCTTTATATTCTCGCATGGCAGCCATGCCGACGCTGGCGCGACTGTAGCTGGGATTTGCTGCAGTGCAACTCATTTGCGGGGAGTTTCAGCTAGATCGCATGCTATGCAATGTCCCGCCCGCTCTCTGATGGGCGGACTGACTGTGACCGGCCGGGGCGCAAACTCAACAGTTGTATTATAGTCCCGCTCGGCCTGTAGCCCTAAATACGGTTCGACTGTCTTGATCTTTGGCCGTCCGATGACGACCTAGGGCAAGTAAATGGCACAAAACGAGGTTCGCATATGAGCACGATTAAGAAACTTTCCTTGGCGGTCACTTTGGCTGGCGTGATGTCGGCACCGGCGTTCGCTGAGCCCACGAAGCTTTGGGAGGTAACCGGGTTGGCTGCGCCCGAATGCGCGCTTCCAGACGCGGCCTCCAGCACGATTTACGTTTCCAACGTCAATGGCGACCCGATGAAGAAAGACGGTAACGGCTTCATCGCCAAGGTTTCGCTCGACGGTAAGACAGTCGACAAGGAATGGTCGACCGGCCTCAACGCCCCCAAGGGCATGGCGATTTCAAACGGCCATCTCTTCGTCGGTGACGTCGATGAACTGGTTGAGATCAACCTTGCCGATGGCAAGATCGTCGCCAAGCACAAGGCCGAAGGCGCTGGCCTCTTGAACGACGTCGCTGCGGACTCCAAAGGCAACGTCTATGTTTCCGATACGGGCGCTGGCGGTGTCTATAAATACGCTGACGGCAAGATCGAAAAGTGGCTAACTGATCCGATCTTTGCAGGCGCCAACGGCGTTGCCGTGGAAGGCGACAACCTTATCGTCAACACCTGGGGAATTCTTACTGGCAACGGTTTTGAAACCAGCGCACCTGGCCGCATGGTGTCGGTTTCGCTTGCTGACGGCAAGTTCACAGAACTCGACGGCGGCAAGCCCGTGGGCAATCTCGACGGTCTGGCTTCCCTCGGCGGCGGCCAGTATCTGATTTCCGACTGGATGGCAGGCAAAGTCATGAAGTTTACGACCGGCGGCAAGATCGAGGTTTTGCTTGAGGACGGTCAGGGCACGGCCGATCTTGGCTACGACGAAGCCTCCAGGATCATGTACCTGCCCCAGATGATGAAGGGCACGCTCACAGCTTACCAGATGCAGTAGCAGAATTACGACCGAGCCGATTTACGAACTCGGTTCGTGAAGTCTAATCGAGGCGCAGGGAAGACTTCCCTGCGCCTCTTCTTATTGCTCCCGACTATTGCTGCAGTTGCAGCAATCTCGAAATATCCTGATTACTATATCGTCCTCACGATAATACTACCGATGCTGGGGTTTGCAGCACTTGTGAAGTCAACTAGGTTCGACGCATCAACTTCCCCCAATCGGGACAAGGAATGAAAGATGAAATCCCCTTTGTATTTTTCCTGCGCTGCACTTGTCGCAACGGCGCTCTCGCTCGGCGGCTTAACGCAGAAAGCTGCGGCGCAAGGCGCTCCAGGTGTCGCTTACATCACGAGCCAGGACGGCGACATCAGCGTTCTCTCGCTGGATACGCTCGCAATTAACGAAACGATCCATGCCGATGGCAAAGCTCCGCGCGGTCTCGGCGTGACGAGCGACGGCAAGTATCTCGTCACCGCCAATCGTGACGGCGGCGACATCTCTGTCATTGATCTCGCGACGAAGAAGGTCATCAAGCATATCCCGATCGGGAAGAACCCGGAGTTCGTGCGTGTGCAAGGCGATCAAGCGTTCATCAGCTTCGAACCCAGTTCAGTGGGCGGCCCACCTCCCAAGAAAGGTGAAAAGAAAGCCGAGACTAAGGATGATGATGACGATCTCCTGCCGGCGAAGATAGCGATCGTTGATCTAAAGAAGCTCGAGGTCATTTCGGAAGTAACAAGCGGCCCCGAGACCGAGGGCATTGAGTTCACGCCCGACGGCAAAGCGATGCTGGTCACCAATGAGGCTGACAATACCGTGACGGTGTACGAACTGCCGGACGGAAAGCTGATCAAGACAATCGACACTCACGAATACGGTGATCGTCCGCGTGGGATTAAGGTATCGCCTGACGGGATGACCTACGTCGTGACCCTAGAGTTCGGCAATAAGGTCCTTATTCTGGATAAGGACTTAGAGCCCGTTAAGTCGATCTCGACAGGTGAGAGCCCGTACGGCGTCTCCTTTGACCGCAGCGGAAAACGTTTGTTCGTTGCAGCCTCGAAGGCGAAGGAAATCCAGGTATTCGACGGAAAGACCTTTGAGCCGATCAAGAACATTCCGGTCAAGGATCGCTGCTGGCATTTCAGCTTCTCTCCCGACGACAGCAAGATCGTGGTCGCATGTGGTCGCTCCAACAATGTCCTCGTTTTTGATTCAACGAGCTATGAATTGCTGAAAGACGTGCCGGTGAAGGACATGCCTTGGGGCGTCGTCACCTATCCCAAGGCTATGGGTAGCCTCGATCAGCCCTGATTCGGCGGCCGCCTCAGAAGTCAAGAAATGCAAAAAACGCCGGAATTGCTCCGGCGTTTTTTCTATCCATCAGCTCGGCAAGATTTGCGCGAATTCTATTCCGCCGCCGCTGCATGAACCTCGTGCTTAGCGAGATAACGCTCGGTCTCGAGCGCCGCCATGCAGCCCATACCTGCCGCGGTCACAGCTTGACGATAAACTTCGTCCTTGACGTCGCCCGCCGCAAACACGCCGGGAATGACGGTCGCGGTGGAGTCGGGCGCGGTGATCAGATAGCCCGACGGGGTCATCGGTAGTTGTCCTTTGAACAACTCTGTTGAGGGTGCGTGCCCGATGGCTACGAACACGCCATCAGCGGCGCGCTCGGTGATGTCGCCCGTCTTGACGTTCTTGATGCGCAGGCCCGTTACCGACCGCGGATCACTGGTGCCGACAATCTCCTCCACGGCGCTATCCCAGATCACTTCGATTTTAGGATGCTTGAAGAGACGATCCTGAAGGATCTTCTCCGCGCGGAACGTGTTGCGGCGGTGAATAACAGTGACTCGCTTGGCGAAATTCGTCAGGAACAATGCTTCCTCAACTGCAGTATTGCCTCCGCCGACGACCACGACTTCCTTGCCTTTGTAAAAGAAGCCATCGCAGGTCGCGCATGCAGACACACCATGCCCTTTGAAAGTTTCTTCAGAACGTAGCCCAAGCCAGCGAGCCTGCGCCCCGGTGCAAATGATCAGCGCATCGCAGGTGTAGACGTCGCCGCTATCACCTTCGAGGCGAATAGGCTTGGCCTTGAGATCCACCTTGTTGATGTGATCCATCACGATCTCGGTGCCCATGTTGGCAGCCTGCTCCTGCATCTGCTCCATGAGCCAGGGCCCCTGAATGGCTTCTGCGAAGCCAGGGTAGTTCTCGACTTCTGTCGTAATCGTCAGCTGTCCGCCCGGCTGAGATCCCTGAATCAAAATGGGCTTCAGCATCGCGCGCGCGGCATAGACGGCGGCGGTGTATCCGGCCGGGCCGGAGCCCAGAATGATCACCTTGGTGTGACGGGCTGGATTGGTCATGAGTGGCATCCGTCTTCGTTTGCTTCGTTTGAGGCGTTATTAGGGGTTTGAACCTCTAAACGTCAATGTCGCTGCCTGGATTCTCAACGTTACATCCCGAGGGATGCGGCGCACTGGCACGGGTGCTAAGATACTGCCCAGCGCCTTAATTGGCGCCAAAAGTCGGGGGTGGACACTTGCATACGACCGCGAAGACCGATGCGCAGGATATGCGCCGACGGATAAAGGCCATTATTGTGGGCTCTTCGGGCAACTTGGTCGAATGGTACGATTTCTACGTGTACGCCGCCTTCTCGCTCTACTTCGCCCATGCCTTTTTTCCAGCGGGCGACCGCACCGCGCAGCTTCTTGCAACAGCTGGTATCTTCGCTGTCGGCTTCCTGATGCGCCCCCTCGGTGCGTGGGCTTTTGGGCGTCTCGCAGACCGCAGTGGTCGCCGCGTCGCCCTGACCACTTCCGTTCTTCTGATGTGCTTCGGCTCGGCTTTAATTGCGCTCACGCCGACGTACAGCACCATCGGTGTCGCGGCTCCGATCATATTGTTGGTCGCGCGGCTCATCCAGGGCCTGAGCCTGGGCGGCGAATACGGCACCAGCGCCACTTACCTTTCCGAAATGGCGACGCGCGAAAGACGTGGTTTCTATTCCAGCTTCCAGTACGTCACGCTCATCGGCGGACAACTCACCGCTATGCTCGTCCTCATCGTGTTGCAGAAGTTTGCCCTCACCGATGCCGAGCTCGAAGCGTGGGGCTGGCGCATTCCATTTTTCATCGGCGCTCTGTTGGCTGTGGTGGCCTATCGGATGCGCCGCGACATGCACGAAACAGATGCCTTCATGCGCGAGACCCGCCGTACCTCTTCGCTGAAGACGTTGATGGAACATCCGCGCGAGGTCGCCAT
Organism: Hyphomicrobiaceae bacterium; assembly: GCA_041397645.1. Classification (NCBI taxonomy): domain Bacteria; kingdom Pseudomonadati; phylum Pseudomonadota; class Alphaproteobacteria; order Hyphomicrobiales; family Hyphomicrobiaceae; species Hyphomicrobiaceae bacterium. The sequence goes on from JAWKWE010000004.1 coordinate 690,197, forward strand.
AGTCATCGGCCTCACCATGGGCGGAACGGTCGCCTTCTATACCTACACCACTTATATGCAGAAATTCCTGGTCAACACCTCCGGCTTCGACAAGCGAACCGCCACCATGATCTCGGCATCCGCGTTGTTCATCTATATGTGCCTGCAGCCGGTGGTGGGCGCGTTGTCGGATCGCATCGGCCGCAGACCGATCCTAATTGCGTTCGGCGTGCTCGGCACGCTTTCCACGATCCCCCTACTGACCGCGCTGGAAGCAACGCGCGATCCCTGGATCGCCTTCGCCATCATCATGTTTGGACTGCTGATCGTGTCCGGATACACAGCGATAAATGCGGTGGTGAAAGCGGAGCTGTTTCCGACGCATGTTCGTGCGCTCGGCGTCGGCCTGCCGTTCGCCGTGACCGTGGCGCTATTTGGCGGCACGGCTGAATACATCGGGCTTTGGTTCAAGTCGATTGGGCACGAGACGTACTTTTATTGGTACATCACTATCTGCATCGCCCTATCGCTAGTGGTTTATGCCGGAATGCGCGATACGCGCAACGAAAGCGCCATTTCGACCGACTAGAAGAGAGCGGCAATACCCTTAGGCTGCTTGCCGCCTCCTAGAACAGCCGCAACGCGCGAAAACTTGCGTGTCCTTCGCGGCCTACGATGATGTGATCATGAATGGAGATGCCGAGCGGCTTGGCCGCCTCCACGATCATTTTCGTCATATCGATATCTGCACGTGAGGGCGTGGGGTCTCCCGAAGGATGGTTGTGCACCAGAATGAGGGCCGTCGCGGACAACTCCAGTGCACGTTTGACAACCTCTCTTACATAGACTGGCGTGTGATCGACCGTGCCGCGCCCCTGCACTTCGTCCGCTATGAGGTTGTTCTTCTTGTCCAGGAAGAGAATGCGGAACTGCTCGACGGTATCATAACCTTGCGCAATGCGTAGGTAGTCAACGACGCTCGACCACGACGACAACGCAGGTTTTGCGGTAATTTCCCTGCGCACAAGACGCGAGGCTGCGGCGCGGACTAGTTTTAATTCATCGACCGCGCGCGGACCAACGCCCTCCACCTCCATCAACCGCTGCGCGGGTGCGTTGATCACTTCGGAGAATGTGCCGAATGCAGCCAATAGCCGTTTGGCGATTGGCTTCGTATCGCCACGCGGATAAACGCGAAAAAGGATCATCTCCAGCAGTTCGTAGTCGGGAACGGCGTCCGCTCCGCCTTCACGAAATCGCTCTCGCAGGCGCTGGCGATGGCCTACGCGATCGTCAAGCGGCTGGGGAGCCTCGAAGAACGAGCCTTGGCCAGCGGCTTTAATAGCCGGAGGCTTATCGGATCCCTCGTTACTCATTCCCCTTCACCCCTTGCCACCGACGTCCACACACCTTGTGAGCGATGCCGTCGGCCATTCGCCAGCCTTCAATTACATCAGGCAGCCTTCGTGACGGGGTAAGGCGGGCATTCCAGCCCGGCCGGGGAGGTAGTGAAAATCTCGCATCCCGTCTCGGTCACGCCAATCGTGTGCTCGAATTGAGCGGAAAGCTCCCGATCCCGCGTCACCGCCGTCCACCCGTCCGGTAGAATTTTGACGTGCGGCTTGCCGAGATTGATCATCGGCTCGATAGTGAAAAACATGCCGGGCTCCAGCACGTTTCCATCGCCCCGCTCGCCGTAGTGCAAAATGTTGGGCCGGTCGTGGAACACGCGCCCCAAGCCGTGGCCGCAGAAATCCCGCACGACGCTGCACCGCTCGCCTTCAGCATAACTCTGGATCGCGGCGCCGATATCTCCCGTCGTATTTCCGGGCTTCGCTTCCGCAATGCCGCGCTGCAGCGATTCATAGGTGACCTGGATGAGCCGCTCTGCGCGCCGCGAAATGTCCCCGACCGGGTACATCCGGCTGGTATCGCCGTGCCACCCATCGACGATCAGCGTCACATCGATGTTAACGATTTCGCCTTCCTTAAGAGCCTTGGCGTTTGGAATCCCGTGGCACACGACATGATTAATCGACGTGCAGATGGATCGCGGAAATCCACGATAATTCAATGGCGCAGGTACCGCTCCATGATCGAGCGCGAACTCCAGCACCAGCTCGTCGAGCCGGTCGGTGCTGACCCCGGGCACAACGTGAGGCAACAGCAGGTCGAGTGCCTCAGCAGCCAGCCGCCCCGCCTTGCGCATACCTTCAAAGGCTTCAGGTCCGTGAAGCCGGATCTTCCCGTCACGGCTGAGAGTGCGATTAACGTCTACGTTCGACATCGTTTTCCTAGTGGCCTCATCTATCTCGTCAATTAGGGAATTTAGTGCAAAACTGCGTCTGCGCAAATCGGCGTCCATAAAAGAAGGCGTCATCAATATTTGGAGGAAATAAATAATGATCAGGTACCGCGCTATGCTGCTGGGCGGCGTCTGTCTCGGCCTACTTGCCCCGCAGGCATTGGCCGAAGATGCCGCTAAAGAAACGCCCGCGTGGGCGGCCGAAGCCACGATGAATCCCGACTACAAACCAGCCGAAGACAGCGCGCCAACCGCGTCACAAGAGGCTGCCGACGATACCCAAGCCGCAGAGCCTGCCGCAACTGCCGAAACTGAAGCACCCAAGGAAGTGCCCGCGTGGGCTGCCGAAGCCACGATGAACCCCGACTATAAGCCGCTCGACGACGCAGCTCCCGCGGCTGAAGCCGAAGCCCCTGCCGCAGCGGAACCCGCAGCTGAGCAAGCGCCCGCTGGTGAACCTGGCCAGACCGAGTACTACGGCGACACCTCGACCTCAGGCACACCGGCCTGGGCCGCTGAGGCGACGATGAACCCCGACTACGAAGCAGCCAAAAAGGCGGAGGAAGAAGCTGCCGCAAAGAAGGCTGCCGAGGAAGAGGCGGCAAAGAAAGCTGCAGAGGAAGAAGCCGCCAAGAAGGCTGCGGACGAAGAGGCCGCGAAGAAAGCCGCCGAGGAAGCAGAAGCCAAGCGCAAGGCCGATGAAGAAGCCGCCCGCCAGACCGCCATTGAGAGTTGCCGCGATGCGCTTAACGGCGCCATCTCGGCTGGCAACATTCAATTCAAGTTCAACAGCTGGAGCCTCGACGGCAAGGCCGACAAACTCCTCGACAAAGTGGCAACGATCGCCAAGGACTGTCCGTCCAATGTCACCATCGACGTGGGAGGACATACGGATAGCTCAGGCAAAGCCGAAGCCAATCAGAAATTGTCGGAACTGCGTGCGAAAGCCGTCATGGACTATCTCGTCAAGGCAGGCGTCTCGGAAGGCAAGTTGAAAGCGACCGGCTATGGACAGGACAAGCCCATCGCGGACAACGATACCTCTGCCGGGCGCGCCAAGAACCGCCGTATCGAATTCTCGGTTTCGTCGAACTGAGCCTTTCAGCTCGCACCTTATGCGGAACCCACCGCAAGCCAAGAAAAGCAAAAGGCCCGGCAATTTGCCGGGCCTTTTTTCATTCGCCTACGCCTCGAAGCGATCAAGAGCAATCAGCCCTGAGCTTCCTCGGCAGGCACCTCTGACGCGGTCGCCTCAGCGATCAGCCGCTGGGCCTGACCGGCCCAATCCTGCTTCTCGATAGCGCCCTTCAGGTTGAGCGTCTCATCGATGTTGGCGATGTCGTCGTCCGAGAGGTTTGCGACCTGGTCGAACTTGTAGCAGTTGAGCTGCTTCAGGCGCAGCGCGAGATCCGCGCTGATGCCGTTGATCTGCGTGAGATCATCTGCCTCGCCCTTGGGCTTCTTGAAGCCTTTCCAGGCGGCGTTGAGGCGACGGGCGCGCGCATCGGTGCGCTCGACAATACGGGCAGCCTTACCGCGGCGACCACGCAGATAGTAGAGTTTCGCGCGGCGAACTTTGCCGCGGCGGATGACTTCAATCTCGGCGATGTAGGGCGAATAGATCGGGAAGACGCGCTCGACGCCCTCACCGTAGGAAATCTTGCGGACCGTGAAGGTCTCGTTCAGGCCAGCGCCGGAGCGCGCGATGACGACGCCCTCATAAGCCTGCATGCGCTCGTTGATCTTGGGCTCGGCGGACTTCCTCTTCTTGTCCTTGGGATCATCGATAACCTCGATGACGCGGACCATGACCTTTACGGTGTCGCCGGGAGAAAATTCGGGGATGCCACGCTTCGCGAGCACAGCATCCATCTGCTCGCGCTCGAGCTCCTGGATGATATTCATCGTGTTCTTCCTTGTTCATCGTTGAGGCAGAGGAGCATTCCGATAAGCCCCAAGGGCCCGGTTGGCTCGTGCCGCCCCTGTTCGGGGCCACCCATTTTCGGGATATTGTTGGCCGGGTTCCTAGCCTAAAAGACCCTGGCTGTCGAGTGGGGGCATCCAGGATCGGCCAAAACTGCCATTTTGCCTCACGGATTGTACAGACTTCGCATAAGGAAATCGACTGATGCGTATCGGATTTTTTGGGCTGGGGGCTATGGGCCAAGGCATGGCGGCAAACCTCTTGGCCGCTGGTCACGAGGTCGTCGTCTGGAACCGCTCACCGGGCCCTGCCGTCGCCCTGGCTGCTAAGGGCGCCCGCCTTGCAACGACACCTGCGGACGCTCTAAAGGGCGATCTTGCACTCTCCATTCTGGCTGACGATGCCGCCGTTCTTTCCGTTTTTGACGAGGAGGCTCTTGGTACTGCGGTGCCAGAGTTGGTCCACGCCAACATGGCGACAATTTCGCTGGATGCCGCCAAGACGCTGATGGAGAGGCACGCCCGCCATGGACTGGGCTACGTCGCGGCGCCCGTCTTCGGTCGGGCAGACGTGGCGGCGGCTGGAAAACTCAACATCGTAGCCAGCGGCGCCCCTGCCGATCTGGCGAAGCTCGCCCCCGCATTCGAGGCGGTCGGACAAAAAACCTGGGAGGTCGGCGAGGACCCGCTTCACGCCCACACGGTCAAAATCGCCGGCAATCTCATGATTGCAACTGCGATCGAGATGCTTGGCGAGACGCTGGCACTTTGTGAAAAAAGCGGCATCGATCCCAAGCGGTTCGCCGAGATCATGACGAGCACCGTCTTCAATGCCCCGGTTTTCAAGGGCTATGCTGGCCTCATCACCGAAAAGCGCTATGAGCCGGCAGGCTTCAAAATGCGGCTGGGGCTCAAAGACGTGTCGCTTGCACTGGCAGCCGGGTCCGCAAGCCAAACCCCTCTCCCACTCGCAAGCCTCATTCGCGATCATTTCCTGGAAGGCATTGCGAACGGGAATGGCGACAAGGATTGGTCCGCCTTGGCCGAGGTGGTAGCCCGTAAGGCGGGGCTGAACTGACCGCAGACGACACTAAGATCCGCGAACCATCTGTTACGCGAGCGTGGCACGGCAGCAATACCCACGGCCGCGCGAGCGCGTAGACTGAGACAGCTAAAGAGAAATCGGAACGTTTCCCATGGCCTTAAAAATCGCCGCTCAAATGGACCCGATCGAGCGGATCGACATCCGCGGCGATTCCACGTTCGCTATATTGCTCGAAGCGCAAAACCGCGGTCATGACATCTTCTACTACACACCGCCCAACCTTGCCCTGCATGGGCCACGGCTGCTGGCCCGCGGCCATAGCCTCAAGGTGAAGGACAAGGAGGGTGACCACTACGCCCTTTCCGATCCGCGCGTCGTCGATCTCGGCCGTGATATCGATGTGGTTCTGCTTCGCCAGGATCCGCCATTCGATATGGCCTACATCACGACGACACATCTGCTGGAGCGCATCCATCCCAAAACGCTGGTCGTGAACGACCCCATGCATGTTCGCAATGCGCCAGAGAAGCTGTGGGTTCTCGACTTCCTGGACCTGATGCCGCCAACTCTGGTGACGCGCCAACTCGACGACGTGTTGGCGTTTCGTGCCGAGCACAAGGACATCATCATCAAGCCGCTCTATGGAAACGGGGGCGCCGCCGTGTTTCGCATCAAGCCGGAGGACAGCAACCTGTCTTCGCTTGTCGAATTGTTCCAAACGGTATTCCGCGAGCCGTTCATGGTTCAGGAATACCGGCCCGAGGTGAAGCTGGGCGACAAACGCATCATCCTCGTCGATGGCGAAGTGGCCGGCGCAATCAACCGCGTGCCGCAGGAGGGCGAAACACGCTCCAACCTGCACGTTGGCGGCACCGCGCGCGCCGTTGAGTTGACCGCCCGCGATAAAGAGATTTGCGCCCGACTTGGTCCTGAGCTGAAGAGGCGTGGCCTCATATTCACCGGCATAGACGTCATCGGGCCGTATCTTACGGAGATCAACGTTACCTCTCCGACCGGCATACGCCAGGTAAAAGCGTTCGGCGGTAACGACATCGCCGCGATGATCTGGGACGCTATCGAGCGAAAGGTCTCCCCGAAAAGCACTTGAGCGTCTAAATCGAAAAACTCGCGACCGATGCTCGTTTCCCAGTCGAAGGATAAATTGATGTTGTCGTGCCTTACCCGCCTGAACGCCACCATGTCCATGCTTGCTTTCTTAAGCATCGTGCTCGTTTGGCTGATCGCACCGGCGAAAGCCGAAGAGCCTTCGCCTTTCGTCACCTTGGCAGGACGTTGGGTCGGAGAAGGTCGCTTCGGCATCAAAAACAATCCTCCAGAAAGCGTGAAATGCCGCGCGACCTACATTGCCGGTGAAACCGTCGATGATTTGAAGCAAACAATTCGGTGCGCGTCGTCTGGCGGCTCCATTGAAGTCATCAGCGCCTTGAAGCACGAGGGCGGAAAACTCTCGGGCGAATGGAAGGAGACGATGCACAACATCGAGGGCAAGCTCGATGGAGAAGTGACCGCGGCAGGCTTTCGTATCAAAGTCATGAGCACCGATCTCGCCGCCAACATGGATGTCATCGTCAAAGCCAACCGGCAAATCGTTGAAATTCAATTCTTCAATTCAAACCTCATCGGTCTCAGTTTGGTCCTGACCAAGGGATGAGTCTCAATCAAGGTGCAGTGCAGCGCTAACTGAGCGTTTGACGCCCGAACGAAGCCGCAATAGCCTCCCCGCTTAAATGGTCAGAAAAATTGACCGGGTTTGGGGGGAATAGACACATGAGCACGCTCGGCATCCTTATCTCGCTCGCGCTGTTGATGTATTTCGCCTACCGCGGCGTGACCGTACTGATACTCGCGCCCCTTGTTGCGGCTCTCGCTCTGCTGTTTTCGGGCGAAGTTGGGACGCTGCTTGCGACCTACACTCAAGTTTTCATGAAGTCGATGGGTGGGTATCTCATCCAATTTTTCCCCCTGTTTCTGCTCGGCGCAATTTTTGGCAAACTGATGGACGATTCAGGCTCCGCCCGAGCCATCGCCCACGCGATCATCGAGAAGATCGGCAAACAGCACGCCATCATGGCGATAGTGCTCTCGTGCGCGTTGCTGACCTACGGCGGCGTGTCGTTGTTCGTTGTGGCGTTCGCAGTGTTTCCGATCGGCGCGGCCTTGTTTCGCGAGGCCAACATTCCCAAGCGGCTCATCCCCGGCACCATCGCGCTCGGATCATTCACGTTCACGATGACAGCGCTGCCGGGAACGCCCGCCATCCAGAACGCAATACCAAGCCCCTTCTTCGGAACCGATACTTTCGCCGCTCCAGGCCTCGGCATCATCGGCGGTTTCATCATGTTCGCGCTCGGAAGCTGGTGGATGCAGGTGCAGGCGCGCAAGCTCATGGCGGCAGGCGAAGGCTTTGGCCTTCATGCTCAAACCACCGAAGAACGACGCGACATCCCAGTCGTCAGCTTCGCGACCGCGCTTATCCCGATCATCGTTGTCATCGGCCTCAACTTCTTGATGGCCAAAATCGTTCTGCCGAACATCGACACCAGCTTCTTGGCGAAACCGGAATTTGGCGGACTAAAAGATGCAAGCTCCGTGATCGGCATCTGGTCGATCATCGCGGCGGTCACGACCGCCGTGCTGTTATTGATCGCGCTGCACTGGCCTCGTTGGGCGGACCTCAAGAAGACGCTCAACGAGGGGACGTTCGGCTCGATGCTGCCGATCCTCAACACTGCGTCCGAGGTCGGTTATGGAACCGTGATCGCGTCGCTCGCGGGCTTCGCGATCATTCGCGACCTCGTCCTCAACATTCCGGGCAATCCGCTCGTTTCGGAGGCCGTTGCCGTCAACGTGCTTGCCGGCATTACGGGGTCTGCATCGGGCGGCATGTCTATCGCGCTCAAGACGCTTGGACCGCAATATCTTGAGATGGCCAACGCGGCTGGCATCAGTCCGCAACTGCTCCACCGCGTCGCCGCCATGGCATCAGGTTGCATGGATACACTTCCGCACAACGGGGCGGTCATTTCGCTGCTCACGATCTGCGGCCTCACGCACCGGGAGTCCTATAAATTCATCTTCTACAATACGGTCCTCTTCCCGCTGATCGCGCTCGTCGTCGTCATCATCCTCGGCAGCACGTTCGGAAGTTTTTAGCGGTGCCATTCCGACGGTCCTGCTAGATCTGCGCGTGTTCTATTTTTGTTCTTGACGACGTTCCGGGGCCGGACTAACGTCCTTCGCAAGTGGGGAGGGGCGTCATGTACGGTCAGATTTCAACGCTCGCGTTCATCGGCGTGGAGGCGCGCGCCGTCGAAGTTCAGGTGCGCATTACGCCAGGACAGCCAACGTTTGCGATTGTGGGACTTCCCGACAAGGCAGTGGCCGAGAGCCGCGAGCGGGTGCGCAACGCGCTGCACGCCGTCGGTCTGGGGCTTCCCTACAAGCATATCACCGTCAATCTCGCACCAGCCGACCTTCCTAAGGAGGGAAGCCATTTCGATTTGCCCATCGCGCTGGCCATGATGGCCGCGATGGAAGCCATCGCCCCTGACGCCATCAGCGGATACGCAGCTCTCGGCGAACTGGCCCTTGATGGCTCGATCCGCTCTGTTCCAGGCGCTTTGCCAGCCGCCATCGGCGCCAACGCTATCGGCAAGGGCCTCATCTGCCCGCAGTCGGGCGGCCCAGAAGCAGCGTGGGCCGGAGAAGAGATCGACATCCTTGCGCCTGCGCACCTGCTGTCCCTGGTCAATCACTTCAAAGGACTGCAAACGCTGTCACGTCCGGTGCCAAATCTCGAACGGACGCAAACCACGCTCGCTGATCTGGCCGACATCAAGGGCCAGGAGATGCCTAAGCGCGCGTTGGAGATCGCGGCCGCAGGGGGCCACAATCTGCTGATGATCGGTCCGCCGGGCTCGGGCAAATCCATGCTTGCCGCGCGCTTGCCCTCCATTCTTCCTCCCCTTTCACCAGAAGAAATTCTGGAAGTCTCGATGGTGCATTCGCTTGCGGGAGAGCTCATGGGCGGAAAGCTCGCTGTCGAGCGACCGTTTCGCGCACCGCATCACTCCGCCAGCATGGCAGCGCTCGTTGGCGGCGGGTCGCGGCCGCGGCCGGGCGAAGTTTCACTCGCGCATCTGGGCGTCCTGTTCCTCGATGAGCTTCCCGAGTTTCAGCCCAACGTGCTAGATGCGCTGCGCCAACCGCTGGAATCGGGCGAAACTGTTATCGCGCGCGCCAATCATCGCATCGCCTATCCATCACGCATCCAGCTTGTTGCTGCCATGAACCCCTGCAAGTGCGGGCACTCAGCGCCGGGTGAAAGCTGCAAACGCGGTCCGCGTTGCGCGACTGACTACCAAGCCCGAATCTCTGGGCCATTGCTTGACCGCATCGATCTGCAAATTGAAGTGCCTGCGGTCTCCGCAGCGGATCTTGTCCTGCCGGCGCCTTCGGAAGGAAGCACGCAGGTGCGCGCCAGAGTTTCCGCCGCACGCGAGCGGCAACGTGCCCGCTATACCGCTCTCGGGCACAAAAAAATCCGCACCAACGCGGACGTCTCTGGCAAACTTTTGGAAGACACCGCCATGCCCGATGAAGCCGGGGTGACGTTGCTACGACAGGCCGCCGAAACAATGCATTTGTCGGCGCGAGGCTTCCATCGGACATTGAAAGTCGCGCGCACCATTGCCGATCTTGACGCGTCCGATGCCGTCCAACGCATCCATGTCGCAGAGGCGCTTAGCTATCGCGCGGAGGTCTTGCGACAGGCACGAGCTGCGTGAGGACATTGAAGAAGCGGGTCGCAATGCTCATTCAGGTTGACGATAGACCCACCACGCCACCGGTATGACCGCGGCCTCCAGCAAAGCGTAGAAGATCAATAGTGGCGCCGGCGCGCCGTCAGCAAAAAAGCTCAAAAGCCGCCCAGTGACCAACCCGCCCGCAAAAAGCATTGTCGTCAAGATTGCGACGTCCTTGTGAGTATCGTTGAGCGCGCAGTAAAGCCAGAAACCTCCCAGCGCCAAGTACAGACACATGACCGCTCTGAGAATATGCGCAACGCTCACGCTGAGATCGTCGATCCCGAGAAATGTCCTTGCGAACCACGCTGGACTGATCCCGTACAAAAGCGCAATCACCGCAACCATGGCAAACGCCACATACAGAAATGCTTTCTTCCACATCATAGCCGACCGATCCCTTTCCCTGGGCACGAACATTCAAAGCGAAACAGAGGACGGTTACAAATTAGCATGCCCGGCGTTACGTTCACGCTGCAAACGCAAAGAACCGGCTGCGTTTAAAAAAGAGGGGCCGAACGATGTCGGCCCCTCCGTCAATTTCCGAGATTTATTGCGCCAAACCTTATGCGAACGCGCTCTTCAAGCCGTTCTGCATCGCGGCAGCTTGAGCTGCGTTGCGCAGCAAGCAGGCGATTGTCATCGGGCCGACACCGCCAGGAACCGGGGTGATGGCGCCGGCCACTTTCTCACATTCCGCATAGTTCACGTCGCCGACAAGCTTGCCCTTGCCATCTGGTCCAGTGATGCGGTTGATGCCGACGTCGATCACGATTGCGCCGGGCTTAATCCACTCACCGCGCACCATTTCCGGAATGCCGACGGCGGCCACCACCAGGTCCGCGCCCTTCACAACACCCGCGAGATCTTTCGTGCGCGAGTGGGCAACCGTCACGGTGCAGTTCTCGCGTAGCAGCAAAGCGGCAACCGGCTTGCCGACGATGTTAGAGCGGCCGATAACGACCGCGTTCATCCCGGACAGGCTCGGCGCGACGGTCTTAGCCAGAATAACCGATCCGGTCGGCGTGCACGGAACAAGAGCGCGTTCACCAACCCACAGACGACCGACATTGACGGGATGGAAGCCATCAACGTCCTTGTCTGGATTGATCGAGTTCAGGACCTTTTCGGAATTGATATGCTTGGGCAGCGGCAACTGCACCAGAATGCCGTGACAAGCTGGATCGTTGTTGAGCTTTTCCACCAGCGCCAGCAGATCGACTTCACTGGTCTCAGCTGGAAGGCGATGCTCCCAGGAATTCATGCCGACCTCGACGGTCTGCTGTGCCTTGTTCTTCACATAGACTTTGCTCGCCGGATCTTCACCGACCAACACAACGGCAAGGCCCGGCTTCAAGCCATTTTCCGAAACGAGGCGCTCAACTTCAGCCGCCACCTCAGCGCGCACGTCCGCTGCGATCTTCTTGCCGTCGATGATTTGAGCCATTGTTTTTCTCCTCCCCGCCCTGGATGGGCTGGCGTTTCTTTGTTTCTATGACGTTCGGTATTTAGAAGTCCGAGTTCTTGAGCGCACCGCAAAGGCGCACTCAAGCTTTCAAGGCGTCAAAGCGCTCTTGGAGCCGGCCTTCGATCGCGTGCGCATCGCCATTAATGGCGAGCGACTTCACGCGCGACTTTCCTCCCGTAATCAACCGCACCGCGCTTTTAGGCACGTCGAGCCACTCGGCGGCGAGACGCTCGAGCGCTGTGTTGGCTGCGCCATCTTCGGGAACGGCGCGGACCCGCGCCTTGAAGGCCGGGCCCTCAGCAGTCACTTCCAGCCCGTCAATTGTATCTTTGTATGATTTTGGCGTCAGACGGAAGCGCACAATGACGCACGCGTCGGCGTGCCGCCACGGCCGTTCGGATGCGCCACCCGTCAAATGAAGGCCTTTGCAATGTTAGGCAAAATGACCGTTTGCACGAAATAACAGGCAAGCAGCAGAAAGATCGGCGAAAAATCAATCCCACCCATGTTGGGCAGCATATTGCGGATCGGGCGCAGGAGGGGCTCGGTGACAGCGTTAAGGCCCTGCCAGATCGATCGGACCATCGGATTGTAGGCATTGATGACACCGAAGGCCATCAACCAGCTCATCACGACGCTTGCGATGATGACATAAGTGTAGAGATCAATGAGGTAGCTAATGAATCGCAACAGTTCGAGCATGTCAGACGGCCTCAGATTGCTGTGAGCGAAGCTGTAACGGGGGCGCTGCTTCGCAGCAAGCCTTAAGCCGCTTTTCCGGGTGAGGAACGGCCCCTAACCACTGGGCGCAGGGTCTCGCCTCAACCGACGTCCAAACCCGGCGTTTTCATCCTTTAGCGGGCCCGAACTTCCGCAAACCGATCCACCCAAAGGTGATGATCGGGCCGCCCTGCCTCTCCTTGACAGGCTGCGCAGGCGACATCTAAATGCCCGCTCCCACACCTTTGGGGCCGTAGCTCAGATGGGAGAGCGCTGCAATCGCACTGCAGAGGTCAGGGGTTCGATTCCCCTCGGCTCCACCAATTAAATCAAGAACTTATGAAGCCGGCGCAACGCCGGCTTTTTGCTGGGCACATACCAGGCACATACGGATGCAGGTGTGCACATGTTCTGGAGTGTCCGTGGTCATTCTTGATCTAAGCCTTCCGGACGGATGCCGTCTCATCGAAGCGAGGCGCGAAAGAAGGATAGAGCTTGTCCACGAGCGCGAGGGTCCTGTTGGTGATCCGCACTGCATCGAAGCAAAGATCGGGCATGTCGACACGCATCGGTCTTGGGATGCGATGGAAACGATGAAGCGGATTGGCACACAGGTCGAAGACAGAGTCACGGACTGCGCCCCAATGGCCGTGGACGTAACCTGATGGCCAGACATAGAACATGTCGTAGACATCCTTGGTACCGGCATCGTCGGCCATTTTTCGGACGGTGAGGCCCGCCCAATTGCCGACATCAACCGGCACAAACTCCTGCCACATGTCCTCGTTGGCGAGGCGTTCAAGCACATCAATGTCGATGTGACGCGGAAGATCGCCCCGCTCGCTCTCCACAAGCTTGAGGAAGGCTAGTTTGGCCTGGCCGTTGCCGTAGGCGCGATACATCTGCCACGTGGCCGGGTCATCTTTGAACGCGAGATAGGCAAGAGTGATGTGCACTTCCGCCAGCGATCTCAGAAGGTGCCTTCCACTTGGACGTGTCGAGTACGGTCTCATGAGGCCCGTGACCAGCGACATCGCATAGAGGGCGAGCCCGAATGTGGAATCATGTTGGGCGTCGAGGCCAGTGGTAGAGGTAGTTGCGAAGAAGTGCTTCACCAGCTCCGCGTAGATCTCGCCCCAACGTTTCTTGGCGCCGTCATAATCAAAATCGGGCTCGTGTACCGGCGGTGTGTAGCGGGCGGGGATACAGCGAGTTTTGTCCAGGCATTCCTTCCAGAAGGTTTCGCTCCAGTTGGGAGGGCGCTCGCCGTCCGGTCCAATATCGACGGTCGGCTCCATTGCACTGATCATCGCGTCCGCCCAGTCGGGGACGTCGGTGCCTTCGGGATAAGCGCAAAGCATGGCGACAACATCGTCCTGCTCCTTGCGGAACAGGAGACGATGCTGCAATCCGAGGAACATAACGCGAAGCCAGCGCATATCGATCGCCAATGGCGATCGCGGATCGAAGCTGGCAGCGACGGCCTGCGCCAAAGCGTTCCATCCTTCCTCAGGTGGAATCTCACTGAGATGCTCGGTCCAATGGGCCCGATCGGGCAGATTGACCAGCAGAAGAAGCGGTGCAAGGGCTCGGCGTGCATCGTCGCTCTTGATCACTTCGTGAAAAACTGCGGCGAACTGCTCTCTGGAGATCGCTGCAAGCGCACTATGAGATGGGAAGACCTCAGGATGGTCGCGGAACTGCATCGCAGTCTTGGCGACGGCACTTAGTAGAACAAGCGCCGCTTCGCGCGGCAGGGCCGTGCCCAACAAAGCGCTCCACAAAGCGTCAGGCAGGCGATCATTGCTCCAGGAATGAAGCTCTAGATTGTCTGTGACTCCTAATAGGGGGGGCGTGAACACCTTCCCTTTGCGGCTATGGCGATCCAGCCCTGAAAAGTCCTCTCGCCTTGGCCTTTTGTTGTCCTGGCTCATTGCAGATTGCCCGTTCTGTCTTCAGGATCGCGCGAAAGCGATCAGCAGATCGATGTCGTGATTGTCGGCTGCGCGCAGCGCGTCGATGTACTGACGGCGCAGCTCGCCGATATCGTGGAGGCTTCCACCGCCCCATGTGAATGGCTGTCCGCCCAGGCGTTCGATGAGAAGATCTGCCATGAGGCGTGCATGGCGGCCGTTGCCGTTGGGGAAGGGATGGATGGCAACGAGCCGGTGATGCAGGCGCACTGCTATCTCGTCGGGCGGGTAGGTCTGATGGTCGACCCAATACCGGACGTCATCGAACATCATCCCAAGGTCGTTTGGAATGCGATGCGCCTCTATGCCGATGTTGCGCTCTGTCTGACGGAACGTCCCCGCCCACTGCCAGACATCGCCGAACATGCGCCGATGCAGGGACCTGGCAAACCCTTCGTTTAGGATGTCCGCGTTGCGCTGCCTTCGGGAGCGCGCCCATGCCGCTCCCTTCACAATATTTTCCTGCTCCGCCTCGTTCAGATCGCTGCGGTGGGTAATCCAAGTCTGCAGCAGCCCTTCGCGTTCTTCGGGCTCCAGCGGAGTGGCGTCATCGGGCTCCTGGAAGAGGTCGGTCACGGCGCATCCCAGAGATCGCGATCCCTGACCGACTCACGGATATAGGTCTCGATGCGCTCTTCGAGATCGGCATCGCCGACCTCCTGCGCTTCCAGCTTCATGGTGTGGGAGACACGGCGCAGATCCCGAAGAGCGATCTGCCGTGCCCTGGCATCCACCATGTCTTCAAGAGAGGACTTGGGAACAAGCGCATAGACGAGCGTGCATCCCAGGGCATCCGCTGCGCGCTGCAGGGTGCTCAGACGGATCGAGCCGCTCGCTTCTGATTTCTCGATGTCGGCAACCGTCTGCGGACGCACATTGAGACGCCCGGCGAATTGCCTGCCGGTCATGCCGAGGGCGTCTCGTATCGCGCGGATCCAACCCTTCGGCGGAGATGCGAAGCGGGATGCCGGCCTGAGCGGCTCCAGCCGCTCGTCCAGCCTGGCGCGGGCGCGTTTGAGTGTGCTCTTCATAAGGGTATAGCCTGTTTTCACAGATGAAATATAAGGCCATAGCCTGATATCTGCAAGTTTAAAAACAGGACATAGCCTGATAAATTTTCATAATTATCAGGCTGTGACCTGATGATAGCCCATAAACCTGCGTTCCGACTGATCTATATTTCGCGCCCGAAATCGCGCCCCTTGTTCCTCTTGCGCCATTCCTCCATGTCGCGACGGATGCCGGCGGCTCGCCTCTTCGTTGCCGGCAAAGCTGTCTCGTTGAACGGGTATGAGACGGAGGGTGACCTGGCGTCGTTGCTCGGCTCAGGCGACGCAGGTGGTGCGGGTGACAAGGGTTCCAGCTTCGGCGTATCGGAACCACGCCGACGCTCATAGGAAGCCTGTATCTCGGCTCGGATGCGCGCCACATAGCCCGCATCCGTCTCCATGGGAGGCGCATCAGCCGCCATTCGGACCGGTTCTCCGAATGTCCGTTCCAGTTTCAGTTGGTTCTTTGCGCGGAGGAAATCGACGGACCTGCGCGTCACGTCTTTCTGCCGCGTAAGCTCGGCCGCACGCTCCGCTGCGTGACGGGCCTTCATGGCCGTAAAACGCGGCTCATGGGCACGCATGGCGCGTTCAACCAGCTCGTGCCTGTCGGCTTTCTGCATCTGGCTGAGGCCAACGCGCTCACGCCGGTGCATGCGGCGAACGGCATCATCGAGCTTTCGTTGCGAAAGGATCAGTTGCACCTTGCGCTTCATCGAGAGCGGCTTGCCATTGCCGAGGCGTTCGCTGTTGACGAAGACATAGACCGCGCGTTCGAAGATGTGGGTGTCCTGTCGGGAGACATGCCGCGCTTCCTTGCGCTGCGCTGCGTAGAGTTCCCGCCATCGGCGTCGATACTGATCGTTTACATGGTTGCGAGCTTGATCGGTCGCCTGTGTCGTCGTTTCCACCAGTTCCGCAAACTCCTGCCGGTGGCGCGCCCAGGTGATTCCCCGTTCGGTCAGGTGCCGACGGTCGTACTCCGCACGCAGCCGCTTCATGCGGTCAATGATTGCCTGCTTCTCGATCCACTCTTTCCGCTGCACCGGCTGATGTTTTACGGGCTCATAAGGTGCTTTGGCCTTCTGCTCCTGTTCGGCGGCCTGCTCAGCTTCCGCGTTCTCGTGCTCGCGTGCGGCTTTGATCTCGTCGCGCTTGCGGTTGTTATCCACACGTTGCTCGATGCGGAGCCCGTGTTGCTCTTCATACGCCTCGGCCCAACGCGATAGGCGCTCCTTGGTGTATTTCATCGGCGCGGTGCGGCCGTTCTCGGGATCGACCGTGTTGATGACAAGATGGACGTGGAGATGCTCCTTCTCGTCATGAGCGGCCATGAGGGCCTGATGACGATCAAGACCGATTGCCCTGAGGGCGGAGAGCGCCGTCTCCCGCATATGCTCCGGCGTCGGTGCATCATCCGCGTGCCATGAGAGAGTCATGTGAAGCACGGGCTTCTTGTTGTCGCGCCCGCGCAAGTCCACCCCGGCCGCGCGCTTGAGCTTTACGCGGTCGCGCCAGGTTGCATGCATGGCGCGCCATGCATCGTCGGGAGATCCTTCAAGATTGACGCTTTGGGTCCACAGGACGCGGTGGGCGGAAGTCTCGCCAGGATCGTGAAGGATATAGGTGAACGCTCCTTTGAAACTCTGCCCGCGTTTGTGAAGGCGGGGAATCATTGCCTGGTGCCTTGAGGTTGCCGTCCTCGACCGTCCTGGGGTCAAGGCCATGCGTTTCAATCACCTGCAGGATCAGGAGCAGCTGCTTGCCGTAATGGCGGATATCCGGCGGGAGACCGGAATTCACAGCGTGAGCGATCTGGTTGATGTTGTTCCCGATGCGCCTGAGTTCGTACACGACCTCCGGCGGGATGTTACGTGAAGGGGGAGGGGGCGCAGTGGCCGCCTTCTGCATCCCGGCCAGCCGCCTGCGCAGCTCGCTTGACCTGCGATCGAGCGTGGCCGCCACATAGGCGCTCAACGTCATACCGGCTTCAATCGCGGCATCGTCGAGACGGCTTCGTTCCTCCGGCGATACGCGGAAGGTTATGGTCTGTGTCCGACGATCATCGGACTTCTTGGCTCGCCTTTGCATCGGTCGTCTTGCATCATGGTTGGGTTCGGGTGCGCGAAGCTGCACCGTGACCGGAAGGGGACCTGGGGAAGAGCGGAAGCGGCTCCCCGGCGAGTGGTTTTTGTAAACGTGTACCTTTGTACACGTGCACAAAAACACATCTCGCTACCCCAAGCTCAAACGCTACAGTTCCATCATTGATTGTTGAATCCGCAGCCCTTGTTTTATTCCCAACTTTTTTATTTTCCGCAATATCGCTCATGGGATCGCATATCCCCGCATTGAGAAAACCCGCGCCACATGCCGCAACATTTTTTCAGGTGAATTTTTCAGCCCCACCAATCCGAGCGTGCCACCTTGCGCGCGCCCGTCAAGGACACACCCGCATACGCGGGAGCCGCCCTAACTCTGCGGCTTCCTTGACCGCTCGCTTGCTGCGGCGGCCAGCCGATCACCTGGGTCGGGACGGAAGGATGGGCTAAAGGGCGCGAACAAAAGGATGACCAAAATAATTTCGGAAAATCTCAACCGAACATCGCATCACATCGCGTAACGCGGACGGCATTCGCCGCTCCTGCCGTCACGTTTACGGCCTCAGACGAATTATTCATAACGGATGCACACGCTCGATTTTCTAAAATGGAGTGCGCATGCATTCGGATCAGTTTCCCCCGCGCGGCTCCGGCATTGCCGGCCGACACGAGAAGGCCCCGTCGGCCGCGTGGGGACATCCGTGGCAGCTCGGCGCCTCGTGGGACTGGAAGGCCGGCGAGCTCCTCCTGGGACACTGGCAGGGGCGTCTCATCGGCCGCGCCGATGACCGGCATATGATCACGGTCGCCGGCGCGCGCGCCGGCAAGTCGTCAACGGTCCTGATCCCGAACCTGAAGCGCTACCCGGGCTCCTGCATCGTACTCGATCCGAAGGGCGAATTAACGCGGGCGACGGCCGCGCATCGGACGAGGCTGGGGCAGCGCGTTTTCGTCCTCGATCCCTTCGGCGAGGTCGTCCCGCGTTCGTCCTGCCATAACCCGTTCGCCGAGCTCGGGCAGGGGCGCGCCGATCATGTGGCGGCGGATGCCGCCCTGATCGCCGATGCCCTGATCATCGGCAATCAACGCGATCCGCACTGGACGGATTCCGCCAAGAACCTTGTTCGGGGGATCACCCTCCATTTGATGGCGACGACAACCGCGCCCACCATGCGCGAGGTCCGGCGTTTGCTGAACGCAACGCCGGCCGAGCTGGACAAGCTCTTCACCGATATGACCGACTCGTCGGCCTTCGGCGGGATCGTGGCGAACATCGGCGCGTCGTTTCTGGGCAAGAAGGAGTCCGGCGGTCGCGAGTTGCAGGGCATCCTTTCGACCGCGCAGGAGCAGACCGCACCGCTCGATGACGTGGTCGGCATCATGGATCGGTCCGACTTCCAGTTATCGGAATTGTCTGCCGGCAAGACGACGATCTACCTCGTTCTCCCCGGCATGCGCATGGGCACGCATTACCGGTGGCTGCGGCTCGTCATCCAGCAGGCGCTCGGCGCCATCGAGCGACGCCCCATTCCGCGAGGGGCTTTACCCGTGTGGTTCGTGCTGGAAGAATTCTCGACCCTCGGACACATGCGCTCAATCGCGACGGCTGCGGGGCTCATGGCCGGATTCGGCGTGAAGCTCTGGCCGGTCCTTCAGGACCTCACGCAGCTTAAGACCAACTATTCGAAGGCGTGGGAGACCTTTCTCGGCAATGCCGGCATCGTGCAGGCGTTCGGCAATGCGGACCTGACCACCACCGAGCACCTCTCGAAGATGCTCGGGCACTGTCAGGTGATCGAGCGGCAGGATGTGCGCGTCTCAGGTGCTGCCATGGCGCATGGGGATGACGGGGTGCGCGAGCACATTCGATCCACGCGGCTGCTCGATCCCAACGAGATCACCACGCTTTTTTCCCGCGAGACGGGACGGCAGCTGATCCTGATGCCGGGCCGTCCGCCCATCTATCTGGAGAGGTTGAGCCATGACGCATAATTCCGCCCTGGTCGAAGCGATCCGCAGCAATGACCCCGATGGCCGACTGGCATCTGCCGGAGCCGCATGGCGCGAGGAGAGCAGGTTCGGGATGTACGCGACCGCCATCCTGATCATCCTCGCCATCGGCGGCTTTGTCTGTTCGATCTCGCTTCTGACAGACGGCCGGCATGGCCTGGAATGGCTTTGGCTTACCGCCGCCAGCATCATCGGGTTCGTAGCGACTTGCTGCGACGCATCGGAGAGTTGCCTGAAGAGGCGGGGCATTCTGTTTCGCCGTGACGGCAGCGTCTATGTTCCCTACGGCATCCCGTTCGATCGGCGTGCCGGCGATCTTGCCTGGACGCAGGATATCTTCCGCTCGATCGAGGTGCGCGAGACGCGCGAGCACGGCCATGCGGTCGATATTCACACGAGTGAGGGCGATGCCATCATGATCGCCTGGCACATGTCGGAGGCAACCGCGCGCAAGCTGGCCGTGCAGCTGACCAAGGCATTACGGGAGCTGCGCGAGGCCACGGCGCGCGATGCCCTTGATCTTACGCCAGAGACGGCACTTGCCATGGCCGGCCGCGCCATGCGCGGCTACCGCAACGGTGCGGCGACGGCCGACTTTGTGATCGACTGAAAACCGGCACTGCAAGTCTGGTCTGCCACCTACGGCGCTTTATGGGAGCGCGGTGGCAGACCCTATCCCTCTTTGAGCCTGTCAATCGTCGAAATTGCGAACGGTGTAGCGCGCATCTGCCGGCACCGGCCTGGCGGTCAGGATGTATCCGAGGCGGTTGACGAAATGATAGCCGCTCACAATGAGCGACTCGCCGTCGTCGCCATCAATGATGGTCCAGATACATTGCGGGTTCTGCGAGCGAACAAAAGCCAGGGCCTCGCCATAGGTTTCAAACAGGCACCCGCCGCGCCCGAAGTCCACGGACGCGTTGCTATCCATATGGTTCGGGACCGGCCGGAACAGGGCATCGAACGCGTCGGTGTCGATTGTGGTGTGGCGGATCTTGCTCATGCCGCACCTTCCTGACGATGCAGAACGAGGATCGCACGAAGAAGCGCGTTCGCGGCTTCGAGCTTTTCTGCGGCCGGCAATATCGTGCCGATGGCACCATTGCGCTCGCCTTTTCGGATGACGAGTGCGGCGGCGTAGGTGTGATGAGAGGCCCCGAGAATGATCTCGTCGAGAACGCTGAAAAGCTCGATAAGTGATTGGTGTGTCGTATTGCTCATGAAAATTTCCTTTTGTTGGCAATGTTGAACTGAAATGCGGTTGAGGGATTGCGGAACGCCGCGCCGGAGAGCCACCAGAATGTGGGGGCCCGTCGTGTCGAAGACGCGCATCCAAACGAGTGCTCCGGTGTCCAGACAGCCCAGACATAGCGGTGCTTTGTGAAGTGACGCGGTGCCGGCCCGTAGCGATCCTCGGGCCAGCAGACGATGTCATCGACCGCGTAGAGCCGCGCCGGCGGATGCTTGCACCACCACGGGGTTCGCCTGCGGTGGCAGAGCGATCCCATGTTGAGCAGCATGGCGACCTTGCCGCCTGTCTTGCGGGAGAACGCGAGCGCCTTCGCCACGAAGCGATCAGCGAGCCCCCAGCCATAAGGCGGATTGGTCACGATATGTCTGGCACGCGGGGTTTTGGCTTTGAGGAAGTCAACACCCGCTTCGCCGAAGCCGTAGGCATTCAGGTCCGTGGGCACCACGGCGTAGCCGTGGCGCGCAAGGATCTTCGCGATACGCCCGTCACCACAGGCGGGCTCCCAGATCGGACCGTCAAAGGCCTCGACCGAGAGAAGCGCACGCGTGGCTTCCGGCGGTGTCGGATAGAACTCGTTCGGTATCCGACGCGGTACAGCCTGTGTGCAGCTGGCAGAATTGCTTCTGGCGGCCCATCGAGGCGGGATGGCAAAGGAGGCACTCATAGAAACTCCTCCCCGTCTGGCAGTTCACGGTCGAGAAGATCTATGATGTCGTCGGGCAGGTAGCAGCGCGGATCGTCGTAGCCGACGGTAACGCCTAGCGTGTCGTACCCGATCAGCTCCTTGCCATCACGCCGTATGGAGGTGATGACGGTGTTGTGGATGCCCCATTGCTGGGTCTCGACGTCATAGCCCGCTTGCCTGAGCACGGCCTCGACCTGGTAGGTCTCGACCTGGCCGTCGCCGTCGCCGAAGCCGAACTTGTCGAAGGCTTCCCGCCAGCTCCACTGGTAAAGTGCGCCGCAGTTTTCGCATGTCGTTACCGGCATTCGTCCACCTCCTGCTGGAAGTGGTCACGCGCCCGATCCAGTGCCGCCTCGAAATCGAACTTTGCGAACACGGCCCAGTGCATCAGATCGCCTAAGAGATCGCCGAGCGCGTCTTCGAGGTCGCATCGCGTGGCCTCACGAAAGGTGGTGAGAGCGGCTTCCGCCCACACCGCGCGTTGAAGGTTGGTCACTTCGCTCATGACAGGCCCCCGATCGCGTAGGAGTCATCGAAGGTCTCGACCTGACGGTCGCGGATTTTCAGGAACGTCTCGCCGTCGAGATCGTAGAGGTCTTGCGCGCAGATGATCGCGTTTTCGACCAGGGCTTCGAAGGCATCGGCAGCAAGCGGCCGGCAGGGCAGGCGTGCGGGGGTCATTACGCACCCCCTTGGCTGTCAGCGCCGTTCTCGATGTCCTTGATCGCACGAACCACGATGCGGCCGTGCATCGGCATGCTGTCGAACTTCAGGTTTGCGCCTTGCATGTCCTTGTGCATCCAGGCGGAACCGACGCGGTTCCATCGTGCTTTGTCGTCATCGCCGATCACCTGGTAGATGGCGTGCGTCGGCCGGTTCGTGTTGGATTTGGGCTCGGTACTCATAACTTCACTCCTCGTGTTTCTCGATTTTCTGACCGAACACCGTTGTCCGGCCTTGATGGGGACGAAGAAGCCGGACCCATAGGCGGACGGATCAAACGCCGCGCGCATGCGCGCCTGTGAACAGGGGCGGAGCTGCACAAACGAGCGTGTGAGCGAAGTGCGGAAGCGAGCCGCGTTGATACGGCTGACGGGTCCGGCTAGGCCCCGATCATCCATGGCCGACACCGGTCAGCTTCGGCGCACAGGACAGGAGAAATCCACGAGCGAAGGAGGGAATCGCACTGTTGCCAAGATCCCGGACCGATACCGCCCCGTTTGCGCGCTAGCCTGCATGAATGCCTACGCGGTGGCGCGGTTAACAACGCACTAAGTCCGCTGCGACCCGCGTGAATGTCATGGCATCGGCGCGAGAGAGTCTGTTCGATGCAACTGCTTCAAGAGGGGCACGATGGATAAGCGACACACATATCTGGACAGGCGGCAATTCGTGGGGACGTGCGCAGCAGCCGCGTGTCTCTCCCTGACGCCGCTCGCCCATGCGATGCCAATCGAGTCTCCGGAAACGCTCAGCCCTGAATTACACGACCTCGCGGCCCAACTGGCGGTCCAGATCGAACGCCGCCAACGCCACGGCGAGCAATGCGGAAAACTGATGGCCCGCGTGAAAGCGCTGCCAAGGTGGAGTGACGCGTGGTGGGAAGAGCGGTTCAAGATTTCAAAGGAGACCGACGCGCTCTTCGACGCTGTCTTCGAGGCGGACGCACTCATCGAGCGCATCCTGCCCATACGATCAATGAGACCCGCAGACGTGGCGTTCCAACGCAAAGCTCTCGCGCTCAAGGCCGAGCGACCGGTTGATGTCTGGACGACCTGCTACTGGGAGGAACGGAAGCGGATCGAGGCATTGCCTGTTTAAGGGGAGGGGGTTGATGATTGATCGGCGTGGCATGTTACTGGCCCTGACATCCGGCCTTGCGGTGATGAGCCTCGGCACGCCGAAGGCCCTGGCCATTGCAGCTTCAAAGACGATGGCCGCGATGCCGTCTCTCAGGGTTCTTCGCGCGGAATTATCGGCCGCCATGGACCACCGATGGGAGATGCAGAAGCCGCTGCTCTGGGTACGGCTCAACAGACCGGCACCAGCTACGGACGCGGAAATTGCCGCTTACAAGCAGGCCTACGCCGAGATGCTGGCAGCGGCCGAGCGGTTTATGGGCCGTCCTTCGGACAACAGGGACGATGTCCTTCTGAAATACGGCATGCTGGAAGAGCTTCTTTACGAGATACGCGGCGTCGAGAACCATGCGGTCATCCGGCGATTCAACATTTGGCTATACGGGATCGAGCAGGAAGAGCGCCGGCTGCAGGCCGGCATTCACTTCTGGTGGCGGGACGGCGCGACAGGCGGCCTACCGCTCATCGATGATCAGCCGGTGTGGTGGCGCGACGGCCGATGGGAGCCACTTAGGCGGAGCGCGAGAGCAGGTAAGGATTTGAGATTTTCCATTCTTATGAAAAAGGACGCATAATGATGAATTGAATTGCGCGATCAGCAATGTATAAAATGATAGGGCGACATAGGAGGGGATTTGCCCAAAGAGAAAACTGCACGCGATATTGAAACGAGACCGAATAAGAAGCCGTCCCATATAGCCTACTACACGCGCCCTGGAAGTGGGCGTAACTTCTGGATGCCCTGCGGAGCCGCCTGGACGCACAAAGACGGCAAGGGCCTTCGCCTCAAGCTCGATGCGATTCCGACCGGCGGTGTCATTGAGCTGCGCGTCAACGAACCTCTCGCAACAAATCCTGATCACGCGATCAATCGGTGGTGGGCCGAAGATGAAAGCGAGGGCGCTTGAGCGTACCCACGTCCGCCATCGACATTGCCTTGGAACTCAACCTGCGCGCCGTCGTCACACGACTGGCACTGTTGGCCGTTCTTATTCCCGCAAGCATCGCGCTGCTGCATACGGGCGCGCAGGCCGCGCCTGACGACTGCTCGCCTGATACGGCGCGCGCTCTTCAACAAGCCCGAGACTCTCTTGGGAGCAATGATCCCGCAAATGATCGCGCGGCCCTGACCTGTCTGGTCGAGGCCGTCGCAACACTCGATTCCAGACTCTCACAACTGATGTCCGGTGAGATCCCGTTCGAAGGCCAGGCATGGCTTGAGAAGGGATGGGTCATTTCCAAACCTGCACCGGAGGCTGAATGAACTCCGGTACGGTGCATAGTATCCGGACGCTCGGGGCAGTTACCCACAAAGACACTTCGGGCGTCCGGACCCTGTGCATGACCGTGCTGGCAGGGCTACTCATATCAACCTGCCTTGCAACACCTGCCTCGGCCGATTGCCCCGCAGCGCCGCTTGCGAGTGCGGACGACATGGTCGTGAGCTTCATTGCATCACAGGGCGGCACGCAGGCGGCCCCGTCGACGCTATTCGCATCCTCGGTCAAGGAAGGGATGCTGGTTTATGATGACACCAACAATGCCCTGAAACTCTGCGACGGCACGAACTGGGTGGCGCTGCAGTCCGCAGCAACTATCGGCGCTGCTGCGGGCGGTACCGAGGGAGCCGTTCAGTTCCGTAGTAGCGCGGGAACACTTGCGGCGGATGACGCCAATCTTGTTTGGGACAACGAGAATAATCGTCTGGGCGTCGGGACAGCCGCCCCTCAATCTGCGCTCCATGTAGCGGGTGGCATCCAGCTCGCTAACGACGCCGCAACTTGCCCAGGTACGTCGAATGCGAAGATCGGAACACTGCGTTTTGGATCGAACGCTCTTAGCGTTTGCCTGAGCGGAGGCTGGACCGCGCTCGGCACAGGGAGCGGCACGGTCACTGGTATCGGCGCGGTAAACCACATCGCGTATTGGACCGGCCCTAGCCATCTTGCCCACGACGCGAACCAGCTCGTATGGGACGCCAATAATAACAGGCTCGGCATAGGTACGACGAACCCGGCAGCGAAGCTGCAGATCAGCTCGCTCGGAGCTGCGACTGACCTTATCCGATTTGAAACCGACCGGCCTTGGAAGTTCCGTAGCA
Organism: Hyphomicrobiaceae bacterium; assembly: GCA_041397645.1. Taxonomy (NCBI): domain Bacteria; kingdom Pseudomonadati; phylum Pseudomonadota; class Alphaproteobacteria; order Hyphomicrobiales; family Hyphomicrobiaceae; species Hyphomicrobiaceae bacterium. The sequence goes on from JAWKWE010000004.1 coordinate 715,494, forward strand.
CTGGAACCGGTGCGGATGCAGACCTTCAGCTCATGTCCGAAGTGGATAGCAAGAATTTTAGAATCGTTGCGAGCGACGGCGCGACCCGCGCCATGGAAATCCGAGCGACCGTCACCGGGTCGAGCAACCGTGTCTCTCTCGTTCCTGATGGCGGCAACGTCGGAATCGGCACGACGACCCCACAAACAAGGCTTGACGTCAATGGCAGTCTCAGGATCGGCAACGACGCCGCGTCGTGCACAGCCTCGAAAGAAGGCGCGATCAAATACGTTTCCGGTGCTTCCCCTCCATACAAGTACTGCGATGGAACGAGTTGGACGGATTTTAGTCAGGTGGGGGGTGGGGGTGGAGACACTGCGCCCAATTCCTTTGCCTTTACGGACCTGACAGGTCAGACGTTCTCCGCACTCACCTCATCGAACACAATCACACTTGCCGGGTTGGATAACCCGCCCGAATTGGGCGTCTACACGTCTATATCCGGCCAAGGTTCCCCGCAATTTCGCATCAACGGCGGTACGTGGGTGACTAGCGGTTACGTCAATGACGGCGATACCGTCCAGCTGCGCCTGACTTCTTCGGGAAGTTCGCTTGCGACACATTCCGCTGTGCTCACTGTGGGAACGCTCTCCGGTACTTGGAGCGTTACCACCACAAGCCAGGACAATACGCCGAACGCCTTCGCGTTCACCGATCTGACCGGACAAGGCTTGGCGGCGACGAATTCATCCAACACGCTGACCATAAACGGCGTCGGGCCGGCTCCAGTATCGGTATCTGTGTCCGGGGCTGGCTCCCCGCAGATCAGCATCAATGGCGGCGCATGGGGCACTACCGGCTCAATCAGCAACGGGCAGACGTTGCGCGTGCGCCTAACGTCGGCCAGCACGTCCAGCACAGCAAGATCCGCAACGATCACTGTTGGGACGATCTCCGACAATTGGAGTGTGACGACCGCTACGGTGACTGCGGGTTCCCAGACATTCTCGTCAGCCGGGACTTTCACCTTTACCGTGCCGCATCACCAGACCCTGACCGTCAAAGTCTGGGGCGGTGGTGGCGGGGGCGCCGGCTGCAGCTCGTATAGCGAGGTCGCAGGTGGCAACGGTGGAAACTCCAGCTGGGCAACCTCCGTCTACGGGAACGGCGGCAAGAAGGCATCGGCAAGCGCGGGGGGAGCCGGCGGAACAGCTTCTGGCGGGACAACAAACCAAACAGGCGGTACGGGCAGTACCTCCGGTAGCAATGGTGCAAAAGGCGGAAATGGTGCGAGCGGTGGCGCGGGCGGTGCTCAGCGCACGAGCAATGGTGCAGGCCACAATGGGTCCGCCCCGGGCGGAGGCGGCGGCGGTGCACGCTTCGTAGCTAGAGGAAGCTGCAATGGCGATGGCGGCGGTGGCGGCGGATATGCCACGCGCACCTATGCAGCCGGTACCTACACCCAAGGTACAAGCGTCACGGTTGTCGTCGGCGCAAGCGGGTCCAGAGGGAACGGCAGCTCCTACAAAGGTGGCACTGGCGGCGTTGGCCGTGTGACGGTCAGCTGGAACTAGTGGACAACAGATTGCGCTCAACGACCATCCTCGCCCTGGCGGTCGGATTCTGGGCGCTCGCTGGCCAGTTTATCGTCAATCGTATCATCTTCTTTTACGTCGCAAATTCTGAATACGCGGCCGCATCGATCATTGCATTGCATCTGACGGGCTTCTGGCTCGGCGCTACGTTGTCGCGGCGCTATATGCCGGCGCTCAGCTCCCTGCTCGCAGCGACTTTTGGTTTGACAGCCATCGCAGAGCTACTCACCTGGCGGTTTGGCGTGATTGTTCTCGGTCTCCCTGCGACCGTTGCTACCGCAGTGCTGTTCGGCGTTGGGCTCGCCGGCTTAAGTGGCGCAATCGTTGTCAGGTTGATGCACGTTACTGACCCCGGCCGAAGCCAGCAGGTGCTGATAGCAGATACGGCAGGTTCCGTGGTTGGTGCGATTGCCGGTGGGTTTTGGTTTTTACCGACGCTCGGCATTCAGGCGAGCTTTCTGGTCTTGCTCGGTATTCAAAGCGTTATGTGGCTCACTAATACGCTAACCCCGCCCTGGTCACGACAAGCCATGCTTCCCGCTGTGACGATCTCTCTCGTCGTGCTTGGGCTATTGATGCTGCCTGTGGCCACATCGATTACATCTCGCGTGCTCGCTGTCGAAGGCATGCCCGTGGAGGCAAAGCACGGCCAGAGCGACCAGATCCTTTACAGCGAGCGGTCCCCCTTTGGGCTTGTTTCCGTAATTCAGTCCGGTGAGAATCGACAGCTCAACATTGACGGCCGCGCACTCTGCATAACTGGTCCTCAATGGAGCAACCGCCTTGCGGTCGATCCTTCTGCCTGGGCGGTCGGGGAATGGCCAGCCCGACGTGCAGGACAAGCGAGTGACGCACACTTGGCGAACATCGGCCTCGGGTGCGGTATGACCATGGCCGCGATGCTGGAGAATGCGCTGCCGGACGCCACACTCGATGTCATAGAGATAAATCCGGCCATACTTACCGCACAGCAGCTATTCGATGACGCTCTTCCGCGCAACCAATCTGATCCGCGAGTGCGACTGCTTGCACGAGATGGATTCCGTCACTTCGCAGAATATGCAGGTCCTCGGTATGACGTCGTTGCCATCGATGTCGCATGGATGCAGAACATGAACGCCACGCACCTGTTTTCATGGGAGATGTATCGAAACATCCGTCGCCACTTGAAACCAGAGGGCATTCTCGGTGTGTGGATTGAAGAGTCGACCCCGTTCTCGCCAACGTCCGTCATCATTTTCAGGACACTCAAGGATGTGTTCCCAAACGTCGTTGCCGACGTAACGAAAGGTGCGATCGTGATGTACGCATCGCCCTCGAAAACGGATTTGGTCAACGATCTCGATGCGCTGAGCGCAACCGCAACGGATTGGCTGGAGGATGCCTCTGCTCTTGCGCCCGTCAACAAGATCGACGACCTTGCAATGAACCGGACGAAGTTTGTCGTTTGGGGCGACAGCACGTGGGAGCGCCTAAGGGACAAGTATGCCGCATTGCGACGAGCTGCCTGGACAGATGAATGAAGGCTCCGACCCAAGAGCGGGACGCGAAGCTGATCTATTTCTGGAGGAGCGCGGGATCGTCGACCGCCGTGTTCTGCGAAGCCCAGTCCATGCAGCTGAGAAGACACAGTTTCGCAAACTGCTCTGCCTGCCCCTCAGTATCACTCCAATCCCATCCGAACTTGTCGTTGGTGCCATGGACGGTCCGGCTCCGACCGTCGCCATAGATCTTTTTTATGACCTCGCTCAACGTCGGCCCGTTCCGGCGGATCGGATCTTGAGGCTTGAGGCCAAGCCGCGCCGTTATCACGCGGCAGATCGCGGGCTCGCCATGGCCTCCAGCCAAGGCGTCCATGGTCGCGGTGAACTTGACGATAGCCATCAGGCTAACAGTTTCTCGGCAACCCTCATGGAACCACATCACGGCCTGGGCAAACGTGTTCATGAGCTTTGGCCGCGCCACTTGACCAGTCGGGCTGAGAATGAAGTCCAGAACCTCTCCGAAAATGGCAAAGTGATCTTTCCAATCGCGCAGTAGATCCTCCCATGCGCCGGATTTTAGCCATGGCCCGTGCGGCATATGCGAAAGCGATGATCCGGAAAGGACATGCTTGGTGGGCACGAAGGTCAGCGTCTTGATCCGTCTGACGGAACGATCGAAGAGCAGGTTGAAGCCATTCAACGCTTTGGAGGGCGTCTGCCAGAGTAGGGCTATTGCGGCAAGGGCTAACCGCGCCGCCGTCAAGGACTTTTCTTTGGCCGCCTCGCCGGCAAAACCTGTCGTGGTGACACTGCACACGAAAGGGCAAGTATCGATGGCATCCAGAATGGCATCCTCGGTAAGACTTTCGTTGGAAACCTTGCGCTTTCTGAGCTTCCTGCCCTGCCACGCGTTTCTAATGCGCTTGGCCGTAACGTTCGTTACATAACCCGCCTGAACCTGCCGTGCGAGCCAGTTGGTGCGCGTCTCGAAGCGGACAGGCCCTATGGCAAAGGCTTCGATGTTCGCATCACTAAAGAGCGTACATCCGAAAGCATGCTCACGCGAGATTTGGCGTGACTGATCCTTTGAAAGTGCTTCCCTTACGGACTTGAGAACAAGCTTCGCGTTGTCCTGCGGCTTGTCGTCTAAGTCGATTGAGGCCAGCGCCGGTCCGAAACAACGGCGGACGGCGGTCCGCCATTCTGCTTGCGTGTACCCCGTCTTTAGCGATGGGTCGTTGTCCAGCAGCAATTTCGCCACGGCAGCTATACCATCGTCGATCTTTTTCGAAACGACAATGCCGCCACCGTCACCAGCGGCGATCATCCGGGGCAGGGGAAATGCGTCGCCATCGTTTCGTCGAGCGACCGGCACCAACTGTAGCCTTGCCAGTTCGACAACGATGTCCTTCACAATGTCCTTGAGCTTCATGATCAACCGCAATTTGTGTTTGACGAAAGCCCGAAGTGTAGCGGATTCGCTGGCAATGTCCTTGTATGACGCCCACTAGGCGGGGGTCTGCAGCCGCCTCAGGTACGTCACCGCCTCGGACGCCTTCGCGGCAGCGGCGAAGACGGCGCGGTTGTCGTGCTTCATCATCTTGAGCCAATGCGCGACGTACTGCGCATGATCGGTACGCGGCTCACCTTCCGTGATGCCAAGCTGGGCGCACAGGAAGGCCGAGCCGATTTCGGCGACGAGTTCCTCGGCCGCGTAGGCATTGTCGCCGAAGCGCTTGCCCATATCGCGGCTCAAGCGATGCTTTGCACCGCTCCAGTGCGTCAGCTCGTGAACGAGGACGGCATAATAGGATTCCGAACGGGAGAGGGTATCCGTACCGCAAAAGAGGTCCTCGGGCGGCATCTGGATGTGATCGGTGGACGGGCGATAGAAGGCGCGATCCCCGCCATGTTCGATCGCCGCGCCCGTGGCAGTTACGAAGCGATCGGCGGCGGCAATGCGCTCGATGGGACCTAGCGGCTCCGGTGCATCCGGCAGCGTGTAGCCATCAACCTGGCTAGCGTTGAACACGTACGACGCGCGCGCGACACGGCGCTTGCCATCGTCATCGGAGTTGTCCGGATCGGGACCATTGGCGCCGCGCGCCTCCGGAACGACCTCATACTCCTTGTAGAATACGACGAGAGACGACTTTTCTCCCTTGCGTACCTGGCAGCCCAGATCGGCCCACTGGCGATACGTGCCCCAGATCGGCGCGGAATAGCCGCGCGTTTCGGCAGATACCCAGAGGCTGACGACATTGATGCCGTTATACGGCTTCTTCGTCAGCGCGTTCTCCGGCAGGAAGAGCGGCTTGCCAGAGTGCCGACGCCACGGCATTTGCGGGAAGCCCGGATCGGCCTCGATCGCGGCGATGAGCTGGTTGGTGATGTCTGTATGGATGTCGCGGCGCGGCTGCGACTTCGCGGGGCGTGCGGGCATGATGATGTTCCTCCTTCGTGGCATGAGCCCGCCGGAATTGGCGGTCTCGATGCCGGATGGAGAGCGATCACGGAGAAGCGGGCGCGGAACCGCAGCCCGTCAGGGCAAGGCGGCCGGCTGTCAAGCCGCTAGCCGAGGGCGTCAGCCCTTGAAGCGACCGCGCGTGAGCGCAAACAGACGGCAGAAAGAGAGACCGCCTCCCGCGCGGGATCAGACGAAAAGGGGAAGGAGGACGTGATGGCGAGCGCACCAACGACGCGGCGACGCCGTAGCCCAGAGCAGGATGAGCCGAGAACCTATGTCGTCAGGATCGAGGATTGGGAGTGGAGCCTGTCGTTCGGGGTGAACACCATGAGTCACCGCACCGACCCGTATGCCGACTTCCGGCATCTCGTCTTGCGGGGAAAGCTGCTGCGGCCGACCAATCTCAAGGCGGATACAGGCGAACTCACGTTGTTGCCGGATCCACGCCTGAACTGGGATCAAAGGCAGAAAGACGAGCCAAAATGCGTTGGCTCACTGGATCTCTACAGGGGGCGCCTTACAGGGCTGCTATCGCTCCCATCCGATGCCCTTCCGTCGCTTCTGCAAATGCTGATCGGCGAACGGCTGCGCTATGCGGTCATAACTTCTGCAAATGCTGATCGGCGAACGGCTGCGCTATGCGGTCATAACTGGCGACAAGCTTCGCTACAGGAAGGGACTGGTGAGATATTTCGCACTGGATATGAGCGTCGACGAGGACGAACTGGCCGAGTAGGACGTACGAGAAAAGCCGTGACGACTGCAATTGCCCAAATGTGGATTTGGTGACGCGTGCAGCCGCTAAGTGCCTGCAGATCGCGTAAGACGACGACCAACCGCGCGACGCAGCGTCTTGGCGCTGACCGATAGGGATTGCGCCATGGCCGTAAGCGTGACCTCTCCGGAGCCGAGCCGAGCCGCCACTTCCGCGATGTCACGCTCGGAAAGCTTGTATGGACGGCCGACATGTTTGCCGCGTCGTTTGGCGGCAGCCATACCGGCACGGGTGCGCTCGCTGATCTGCTCACGCTCGAACTCGGCAAAGACGGTCAGTTGGCCGTAGAGCATGCGTCCGACGGCCGTCGTCGTATCGATGCCTTGCGTGATGGCGATGAAGTCGACGCCACGCGCTCGCAGCTGATCCAGCAGTTGGAGGAGGTGGACGGTCGATCGCCCGAGGCGATCCAGTTTCCAGACGACCAACGTATCGCCCGCAGTCAGGGAAGCGAGAACGTCATCCAGGCCCTTGCGGTGCGTGCAGGCGCCGGAGACGCCGTGATCGGCGTAGATCACCTCGCATCCCGCAACCACGAGCGCGTCGATTTGCAGATCCTGAGTCTGGTCATCATCCGAGACCCTGACGTAGCCAACCTTCATGCGAAAATTATGAGGGAACCTGGCAGCACATGGCAACGCGTGGGCTACCGCGACTGCCGGTCAAGACCTCACCTCCGTACGCATGCGCGGCGACCCGCCAAAAGGGGTCCCTTTTGCATGCGGCGGATTCCTTGGTGTTGCTGTCGGAGTTGAGCCGTATAGTGCAGCAAGTTATGGCAAAATCAAGCGCGCTGACCCGATGATCGCGCGAGGTCCAAAAGGGACCCCTTTCGGACCACTGCACCACAACGCCCATCGATGATGATTCGTTGCGCACCCGTCGTGCGCGCTTCCCGCGCGCAACACGAGGCATGCGCAAACCATCACACTTGATCGCAGCGGCGCTTGTCTCCGGCGCAGCAATCCTGCTCGGAACAAATGCGTCCAGGGCGGAAGACATCGTCTGGAAGCAGGTGCAGGCGATCGCAAGGGGGAAGGGGCTTCCGCAGGGTGTGCACGGTGACATCCGCGGGATCGAGCTTGGAGATACTTACGCTGATGCCAAAGCCAAAATCGACGCGTTGCGCAGCGAGGCCAATGCACCGGAGGGAGACGCGAAGCTCAAGGAGACGGAAACCGTTTTCCAGCTGCCGACGCCCCATGGAAGCATCACGGCCGCGTATGTCGGCAAGGTCCAGCTTGAGATACGGACGACGCAGCCGAGAGGTGATGACTACATCACGGTGCGGTTCAGCGCGCCGTCCTCGGGCCACCAAGTGTATTCGATCGAGCGCCTGCTCATTTACTCGGATCAGAAGGACCAGCCACGTATTTCGGAGGTGGTTGGGAGCCTGAAGAAGAAGCTCCGGGCCGATCCGCTTGAGATCAGGGGCCGCGAGGGTGTCACGTATCGCTTCCAGTTCGACGGCGGCAAGGCGTGGATCACCAACCCGCAGCCGTTCACGGCGTGCAGTGCGGTCACGTCGGATACGATCGAACAGTCGCGCATCGCCTCGATCAACGACAAGGGCGTCTGCGATGTGGTGTTCGAGATGGAGGCCACCTACGGGATTTCTGACGACCACATCGAGAGCGTGTGGTTTCGCCTCACGGACAACGATCGCATGAAGGCGAATCTCACGGCCGATTTCGGGTTCTTCCAGACCTACATCAATGAGCTGCGCGCGAAGACAGGCGGCAGCGTGCCGAAGCTGTGAGCGGAAACATTTGAGCGCGTAGCTGTCGGACTGCAGCAGTATCGAGTAACGCAACATGATTCGGATTGTACTGCCCCGACGGCGGGGCGTGCTCGCCATATTCCTGGTCGCACTGGGCCCCCTGGTCAGCGCGTACTTCTATTTGCACGGGCTGCGCGACCACCTGCTGTTCCTGGGGCTCGATCCTCCCGTGCTCATCAGCGCATCCGACAGGTTCATCCCCGAGACCGGCCGGACGCTGTTTCTTGCCTGCTCCGGCGGCGCGGCGTTTTCCGCGTCGGGACTGAGAACCGCGCCATCGAGCCCAAAATATCCGGTCCAGTGCCAAAGCGTCACTGCCGAAGGGCCGATCCTGCCTGGTCAGGTCTTTGCCGTGGAAAGCACCGGACCCTTCCGGTTCATCGCGGGCGAAATGCAGATCGCCGACGTGACGTTCTCTCTAAAAGCGGGGCGCTTCGTCTTCCTCATTCTCTATCTGGTGCCTTGGCTGATGACCTTGTTCTTCCTCGCCACGTGCGAAGGAGATGTCTCGGAAAGGAACCTGCACGAAGCCTCGCTTTCCCCCGGGACCCGGTATGCCGCGTATGTTCTTGTCCTCGTCCCGCTCATGTTCGGGCCGGTCACCATCATTTTGCACTCACGGGACGGTTCTGTGGGCCAACTTCTTAGGGCGGTGAGCCTTCTGGCTATGTGCGTGTTGTTTTTTGGTCCGCCATTGACGAGAGGACTGCTCGGGGCTGCGCATACCTTCGAGGAAGTGCCAGTTCTTGGCCGGTTCCTCTTTGCGATCATCCCGGCCCGCATACCGGCTGCAGGTGTAGCGATTGTCTATCTTGTGATGGGGACCCTTGCGCTGACGCTCTTCCTCTGCGTCTCGCTCGCTGCGTGGTATGCGATGCTCTTTGTGGCCCGCGTCCTGCTGCTGATAGCGTTCCCCCGATGGCTTGCGCCCGTCCTTGATCGCCTCGATCCGCTGTTGTGAAGGAAGCGCCACGCAGTCCGCGCGGCTTCCTTCCTCCCTGTAGACTGCACCGAACACGATGGTCGGGCCCGGGAACGCCTCAGAAGAGGGAGAGCTGCCGGAAGGACGCAAGCCGTGCCTGCCATTCCGGCGTATCGGCTTCGTGGTCCAGCCAGGCGATGGCGAAGCTGACTGGTCCGCCATGCGCCTCGATATCGGATGAATGGCAGAAGTGAGAGCGGTATCCCGTCTCGGTCACCGGGAGGGGATGCCGGTTATCGGCGACGATTTCCAGATGCGAGAATGAGAATTCCGCACCATCGCTGCCGAGCCATCGGGGTGACCACCGGATAGTGATGCCGATGCCCTGCCAGACTGTGCGCTGCTCTTCGTAGACGGGTCGTGTCGTGGTCATGCCGTGATCTCCTTCGCGTTGCGGGTCCAGGTGGACGCGCGGGAGATCGGCGGGCCGCAATTCGCGAAACGGTCACAGGGGCAACACGGTCCCGATGCGGGAGCGGTGCGGGCAGCCCCTTGACCGGATGCAGCGGCCTGGCATCGTCGCGTCAATGGCCACCGACCGCGAACGCAATTGCGATCACTCGAATATGCAAAGCAACGGCGCGAGGGAAAGATCGGGCGGTCAGGAAGGTCGTCTAAGTCGTTGTTTCTACGCGATACGTCCGAAGTGATAATGTCTCTTACGGGAAATAACTTGTTGTCACAGTCAGGTGGTCGGCTAGATTCCCTCAAATAGGCTACCACAAATCACTACCAATTCAGGGTCGCCACCATCGCCAAGTGGCGTGCTGAGTCCGATGGCTTGCTCCCTCGTAGCGACTCTCCCGCATGCGGCCAATGCCCTTTCAGGCTTCGCCGTCGATGTCGGCGTCCCTTCGGGGTAGTAGTCCTCGATAGCCCCGCGCGAGAGCACGTGTATGCCCGAGCGCCGCAGTTCGGTAAGGGCGGGAACGATAGCAGCCTGCGAAGCTGCATCGTCGCGGCAAACACGGACACGGGCGATGTCGACTTCCCAGGTAAACAGTCCATCCATCAACGCAATGGTGTCGTCATCCACGTTGCCGGTCTCCTGGATGGTTCGCAAAGCATCCTTCGCGCGATTGTAACGGTCCCTCCAGGACGCGCCGGATACCTTGTCCTTGATTTGGCGGTTTGCAGGATCGGCCTTGATGTTCAACGCACCAATCCGCTCGTCGACTAGACGAATTGCTTCATCGCGCAGTGCCGTTACTTCCTGCCCGGCCCCGAGATGTTGATAACCTTCGAAGAACGCATCCAGATCGGCAATCAGCTTCACGTCAATTCCGAACGCCTCAAAGAACCTTCGAAATCGGGTAAAATTGCCCTTCCCGGACACCCGCACCATGGAGATGTTCTTGGCTTCGAAGTCCCACTCGGGATTCATCAGCTTCGCGACGTGTTTGAAGAAGGCATCGTCCGACTCGCCTTCGAACAGAACCACACGCTTGCTGAAGAACGCCGCATCTGCGTTCTCGAAGCGCGCCATCTTGAAGGACTCGGCACTTGCCGCGTCGAGTTCGAAATTCACAGCCCGCAATCGGCCGATTGGCTTGGGGTCGGCTGCTTCTTTCGCTACACGCACGAAGCTTGCCGTTGCGCCCGGCGCAAAGAAAAGCGGTGAATGGGTGGTGACGACGACCTGAAACTGGCGAGAAATGCGTTCGAGCGTGCTGAACAGGATCCGCTGCGACTTGGGGTGAAGGTAGAGTTCAGGTTCTTCGAACAGGAATATCAGCGGCGGTCGGGTTGCCGGCTCGCCTTCTGCGTCTTGTCCCTGGAGCCGGGCAACATAGCATTGCAGGAGAGCGAAGGTCAGTGACCGTTTGATGCCGTCGCCCTTGTTGTCGATTACGTCCTTCGATCCGTCATCCACGTAAATCTGCGCAGAGTTGAGGATCGTCCTCAATTCAGGCGGAGGCACCCTCAGTTCGATCTTCACGAGAGGAAAGTTCTCTTTCAGATAACCTTCAACGGACGCCTCAAGGTCTCGAACCTTTTCGTGCCGGTTGTCGACGGTTTCGCCGTCGCGTTCCTCACGATTGAAAAACTGGTTCAACTGGGCGAGCGACGCCGTGATGTCCGCGAGATCTGGCGCCATGTCGTCAAGGAGCAGGCCCAATAGCCGCCCGAACGATGTCGATTGGCTGGTCTTGAGGTCATCGGAAAGGTTTTTCACCGCAGGAATGTAGATCGGCTCCGGCAGCAATGCCGTTACAGAGGCTGAGACGCCTGTCGGGAGCGGCGCTTCGACCGCCTCGAACTGGTCCTGTGGCAATCGCGAGATATGCTCTTTGATGTGGGCCTTCGCCGCTCCGATATTCAATTCGTCAGGAGCATCGCCGGCAAATTCTGCGTAGCTTTCTTCAAGAGCACGCCTTACCGCGGCTCCGCGCTTATTGGCGAACACCGCGTTGATCGCATCATCGCGATACCGCTCTTCACGTGGTTGCTGCCGTTCAATTCTGATCTCGACCTTCTGGCCCACCCGGTAGCGTATTGTCAGCACCAGTCGTCCATCAACGACAAGCTCTTGGATACGTGGTCGATGCTCTTCGGCCAGACGATTGATGTCGGCATCCTGGATGTCCAGGTACTCCATTCTGAACTCGACCGGCTGTTGCTGATCGTAAAAAAGCTCTGCTTCCAGCTGGTTCGGGCGTTTTAGACCGGTCACAATTGCCTGAAGCACGGTGGATTTGCCGGCGTTGTTCTCACCTACGAGACAAGAAAACCTTGTCGGATCGAAGCTGGCCGACCGCAATCCCTTGAAATTCTCGATCGATATTTTTGATAAATGCATGATGGTGACGCCCCTCGAAGGGCCAGCCTAAGAATTGGAAGCGATTATCCTTTAAAGCCCGTAATTTCTCCGGAGTGTCTGCAGGTCATCCAAGAACTGCTCGCGCATCTTGGTCGTATAGATGCGTGCAATCTTTCCCTGGTTCTGGCGCTCGACGATCTTGCGCAGATCGGACATGCGAGCCTTCCAGGTAATGCCGTCTGTGACGAACATGAGCACGGTGTCGTGCCGCTTGGCGTCGATGATCGCGTCAAGGTCACCGATGATATCGCTCATCTTCGAGCCGGTAGCGCCATATCCTTTGACCTCCACAATAATGCGGGGACGAGTCTTGTCGGGTACGGCGAAGTCGCACTTCGCTGTCCTGCCGTCAGCGCCTGTGAAGGTGCAGCGTGTATCGTAATTGTCTCCGAAGACCTCCTCGACAATGGCTTCGGCGAAGTCTTCGAGCCCCCTGCCCCGCTTCTGGCCCTGTATCGCGCTTCCACGGCCGGATCGTAGACGCTCGACAAGAATATCGCTCCAGACGGGTTCGTAGTTGATGGTAGCCGCCATTGCATCAAGAAGACCAAGGCGATCGAGCACGGCAAGGAAGGCATCTCGGTCGGTCTGGAAACGCTTGACGCCTATACCTCCCGCTCCGAGTTCGCGTCGCAGTTCCGCTTCCATTGCATCCTTCGAGAGGGCAAGGAACAATCGACAGCAGAGGATCCCTTCGTCGAAATCCTCCTCCACGAGCTGGGCAACATCCTCGGTCGTGTAAGCGTCCTTCTTCTCCAGGGTCGCAAGCTTGGCGATGGCCTTCGTGGCCACATCATCCATCCACTCAACCGACAACGGGCTCAGGCTTTCGACGATATCGTCGAGTGCCTGGTCGATCTGCTGCATCAGCGACCTACGATCAGGTATTCGGTCACACTTGAACGTTCGACGCCTGCATGGGTCCCGAAATGATAGCGGTGAGGCTTCTCGAAAACGCGAACCGATTTCTTGTATTTTCGCAGCATCGTTTCGAGCTGATCGAGATCGGGATACCCGTTGGAGCTGTAGGAAAGCACGATCGTGCTCTTCCTAAAGCGGGCGAACATCTGGTCGAACGCATCGACCGCAGTGCGGCGATAACTGAAGGGGGTGTATCGCTTGGCGACCTTCTTGACCTTGGTGTTGAGGTCGACGGAAAGACCCTGCCAGTAGCAAGAGAGGCCTTCGAGGAAATGGTAGCGTTTGATGTAGCAATTGTCGTCCGACCGCGGGACGTAAGGCGGATCCAGATAGACGAGATCGACTTTTCTGGCCGGAAGTTCAAAGATGTCCGACCGCATGGCGACGTTCTTGCGGCCGTTGTTGAAGACAGCGGCGTTGTAGACCTCGATCTGCTCCAGGAAATGTTCCTCCAGTGACAGCCGGAGATCGCGTCGGCCGTCGTCGTAGCGGCTGAGGTCGCCGGAGACGGTAAAGACGCCGCGTGGCTGCCGCTTGAGGCAGGAACGGAACAGCGCCGTATAGGCGAGTGCCTCGTCTCGGGGGTCCTCAAGCTGCCTGATGTTGCCGGAGATCCGATCGAGGAATTTGAGATCCTCATCTGTGTAGAAGATCCCGGAAAAAGTGCGCTGGATGAAGTTATGTACTGGAGGCGTTGTGTCGATCAGTCTCTTGATGGCCTTACCGTCGAGCCGTCGGTGACTGTTCTCGATTGTTGCGCGGGCGACAAGACTGGAGAAATTGAGAAAATCGGAAGCGATTACGCGTCTGCCCATCGCTTTCATTAGGTATGCGACCGCCCCAGTGCCTGAGAAGGGATCAAGGGCGGTCTCAAAATCTAGCGCGTCAAGAACGCCATGGATCCAAGGTAACAGCCGTTTCTTGGAGCCCATGTATCGGAGTTCGGGATAAGCGGCGACCTGAGGTGGCAGCTCGACGGCGCGCGCCTTCGTCGTTGGCCGCGGTAAAGGCACAACGGTTGCTGATTTGGTCTTGGCGGCTGCGGATCCCCTCATGATTCCATCAGCCTAGATGAGTCGTTGGGTGCTGACCAAGGTATAGTTGCCAATCCACCTGAAAGCCCACGACTATGTAGGCGCGGTGCCGCCGCTTGGCTTCTCGGGCACCTGCCCGAGAGCCTTGGCGCGGCGGTCCATGACCTGCTGCGGGTGTGCGGAGGAAAGCACCGTCCCCGCCTTCGTCTCCACCTTGGAGCGGAACGTGCCTTTGAGCGTGTAGTCCTCGCCCTTGAGGCGTTCTGCGTCTTCTTTCGTGAAGGCTTCAGCGGCGGTGATGTTGGTCGCCGGCGTGTAGCGATCGGAGCCGAGATTGACGAGGCCCACCCCCTGCTCACGGAAGGCGTCCACCCCTTCCCTCGCGAGACGCGAGGATTTGTCGGAAAACTCGATGCGGGCAGTGATGCGATCGGGATCGATGTCGATCCCCTTCTCTTTCAAGCCAGCTGCGGCCTTCGCCTTGTCGTCTGCAGTAAGCGGCTTGATCAGACGGATGGTATCGAGCGGAACCGTGCGGACGACGCCTTCATGTGTGGTGTATTTGAGTGAATGGGCACTCATGAACTTCTCCTTGTTTTTGTTGATTAATTGGCAAGGAGATGATCGCCATTCATCCGCATAAGTCACGATGCAGTGCAGCATTACGCAAGGGATCGAAGCCGGATGGCGGAAACCCGCGCATCTCGCCGGGTTCCGTTCACGAGAGCCCGACCGGACTTATGGCAATGGGGACGGATGCGCCCAACCTAAAGGGATGGAAAATCTTCATAGCCGACAATCATGACGTAGCCGACGTACCCAACGTACGGGACTATTCCGACTCGCCTTCCGTATGGCGCAAATGATGAACCCCGTCTGGATTTGCAACTCCGATTGGTGATCAGGCGGTCGTTGCTACGAAGCTCTCCCAGATAGCGGCCGTCCGGCCCGAATATCTGGTCTCCTTGAAATCTGCCCACATGCCGACCGTCATGTGTCCACAAACTGTCTCCGTCCCGATAGCCGAAGAATTCGCCCCCCCACTTCCACAATGCCTTCATTTCCACCTCCGAAAGAGTTCCGACACCGTCGTTGACACGCGACACAGCCAGGGGCTGCGAGAGGACGGTGGACTCTCGATTTGATCAGAGTGCGGCCTCGGCCCCGTAACAGCTATCCCCCCGTCATCGCCCATCGCCACAAGACCCGGGAACGGACAGTTGGGCTTGCATGTGCCGAACTGCGGCGGTTCCATCTGGCTTCCAACGAAATGATAGATTTGGGCGCCTGGATTAGAGAGATCGAGAGGAGCGATCGCGTAGGCAAGCATCTGCAGGACCTGCAGGCTGCCGCACGAAAGCGCAAAGGCGTACACATTCTCCCGCGCGTGCAACGGATGATCCTTGGGCAATCCTTCAATGTAGTCCGGGTCGTCGAGAAAGCCCTCACGCTCCAGCTGCACGGCGCTCGGCGTGTACTGACCAAGGCATTGCAGGCACGGTCGCGTCACGGTCGCGGTATGAGCCCGCCAGTCGGCTGCTGCCAGCCTCCCGGACTTGTTTGCCCGTACACTGATCCCGCCGTCGAACACAGGGATGAGATGTGCATAGGCGATCAGATTAAGCGCATATCGCCCCCAAGGACGATCGACGCAGCAGATCAGCATGTCGCAATCCAGAGCGGCTCTGAAGCCCTCGTCTTCGTAGACCGCAAGCTGCAAGAACTCGACGTCGAACCTTCCAGCAGTGGCACGGGCTTTCAGATGCTCGGCAAGAACATCGACTTTGAAGCGACCGATGTCGGCCCGCGTCGCGTAGATGAGCCGATCCAGATTGTGTTCTTCAACCTTGTCGAAATCGAGCAGAAGCAGGTCTTCGAAGCCCATGCGGCCTAACGCGTCGGCGACAACACCACCAACACTGCCGCCACCGATGACCCCGATCCGCATGCGGGTGAGATCGGCCTGGCATTCGTCGCCCCACGCAGAAATTGTTCTTACTTGCGCCTGCATGGGCATTGGTACCGGCGCTAGCTGATCAAAGTAGTCAACCTTTATGCGCTCACCTAAAACACGGACAGTTGCGCAGAATTGCCTCGTGTAGGCGCGCGGTGCGGTCCGCTCCCAGAATCGGGCGCTCCATGCGTGGTCACCGGCAAGTGTCAGCCCTACGAGCGGACGATCAGTAGTGCCGAAGACGGCACCCGCAATGCCTTGCTCCGTTGCGACGTCATCGCGGCTCATGCCCTGCCATCCCCGTCCCATGGGATGGCTGTGAAGCAAAGCCAGACCGGCCCCCTCGACCGCGGCGGCGGCAAGAGCGCGTTCAAGGTAGACAGGCTGGAAGCTTACGTTGCCATGGACATTCCGATCGCCGGGATGGGGCAGCACCAGTTTTTGGATGATGGCAGTGCTACGGCTTCGCCCTGCGCTCGGCCGCCACAAAGCGAAGCAGAGGTCTTCTTGCCCGTCGGCGCGCAGCAGATGAGCGCGGGCTTCTTCCGCGACTTGCTCCGTCATGGCCGCACTTCGATTGGCGCGACTCATTGCGAATCCCACAAATTCCAGATGTGGCTCAGATACGCGGCAACGGAGCGTTTGCTGTTCTGCCACTCGGGGAACGGCCGCGACCAGTACTGCCACGATCCGCCGGCGGCCCTGTCGAAGGCTTTTGCCTGATTTTTATGGACGCCTCCGGTTGGGTGCGGCCCGTCCGGTTTGATGGGATGCACTTCCGGCGACACATACGGTCCTGTCGGAGCATTCATGGGGAAGTCGTTCGGCACGACCAGCCCCAACCGGTACGTCTTGTCCGCATACGGCCCGGTCTCGACCGCGTAATCGAACACGACATGGTTGTCGTGACCTTTCACCTGCGACGGCTGGAAACCAAGCTGCCGCAGGCCGTTCATGAATGCGATTACACCGGTCTGGTGCTGGGGATCCGACACTGTCATCGGTCCGGTGCAGATGACCTGGAACTTGAGGCCCTTCTTCAGCCGGATGGGCTCATCACCCTTGTCCTTGTAACTAATCCGCTCATGCTTGGTGATCTGCACGAGATAGTGGGTGGCCGGGTCTTTGCTGGTGGCCCCCCTGATGATCTCGTTTGGCGTCATGATCCGCCGCGGGGCCTCGTAGGGCTCGCCGTCGACGACAATCGTGATGGGGCCACGTGGTGGCCTGGACTTCAGGTGTTCGACGCCGGCCCTGCCAATGCGGACTTCGTCATCGTCACCAATGATCTTGTCCGGTGCATCGTCACGCTCGAGCAGAAGCTCGTCGTCTTCGTCCACGCCGGCAAGAAACTTGATGGCGCGTCCGGACAACGATTTGATGGGCCATTCGAGACTGAGGCCATTGACGTAGAATTTGTCGGTGCCACTGCCTTTGATAACGAAGACTCGTGTCGGCCTCCCGAGATCGATCAGCTCATTCGGCCGAATAGTCTCCAGCTCGAACGTCGGCAGTTGCTGAATGATGACGTATTCCTCGACCGGGTGAGCCCGGACCGCCTCGGCAATTTGGCTTCCCGTCACTTTCCGATCGTCGAACCGCACCTCGCTGAACGCGAAGCTCTCATCGGCGACGCTCACAGTGTGTCCGCGCCCGGATACGCAGGATTCCTGATCCGAATCGCTCTGATGGCTTCCGCCACCTGCACCGGAGTCTGGCTCAAATTCTATTCTCTTATCAATGTCTTGCGGCATCGTTGCCTCCTTCTCGAAGTTGGACTAGACTGTTCATGACGTCTAAATCTGGACTAAATCTGGACTAAATCTAGATTTAGACTATTATGCTTGTCAAGTCCAAATATAGACAAAAGGAGATGCTATGCGAGGAAATAGCCATGTCGCGTACCGGCCAGGGGACCTCGATCACAGGGCTGCACTTCAGGGATTTTTCAGTATGGCGGACGCCTGGGGTCTCTCGACCGAGGAGCAAATGAAGCTGCTTGGATCGCCGCCGCGATCGACGTTTTTCAAATGGAAGAAGGAAGGAGGGCAGCTGTCCAACGATACGGTCGAGCGCATTTCCCACCTGCTCAACATCTATAAGTCACTCCGCATCCTGTTCACGGAGCAAGCTAGCGCCGACGCGTGGCCGAAACGTGCGAACGACGCGCCAATGTTCGCAGGCAAGTCGGCGATCGACTACCTCATGACCACGGGGTCGCTTATCGACCTCTACAAAGTCCGCACATATCTGGATGCGCAGCGGGGTGGCTGGGATGAGTGAGTTTGCCGTGCGCAAGGTCGAGTGGAAGCGCTCCTGTCGGTTGATACCGTCGCGGTTCCCGCCGGTGGAACCGTATCAACCGATTGCGCCGAGCGCGATATGGGACGCCCTGAAAGCCATAGAGGTGATGACGAATCCGCGTCTGCGCGAGGTTTCTGCCCGCGATTATCTGCTGCCGGAGGATAGGGGCGTCGAGCAAAACTGGGTGGTCGCCCCCTTCGCCTATCCCAATCCTCACCCGTCGCGCTTCTCCGATGGGTCATTCGGGTATTGCGTGGTTGCGCAGTCCGACGAAGGCGCGCTTGCCGACTCGGTCGCCAGCCGTGAAATCTTTCTTCGCAAGACACGTGAGCCGGCTACCAAGCTTGATATGCGTATGCTGGTTACGCCACTCACCGCGTCGCTGCATGATGTAAGTGCCTTAGATGGCGCGGAACCGGGAAAGATTCGGCAGGCGGCAATCTCGCTGCGCGAGGAGAAGTCCTATGGGCTCCTGCTGCCAAGCCGGACGCGTCGTGCGGAGAGCATCGCTGTCGTTCTCAGACCGACGGCATTCACAGGTCCCGCAGTGCAGACCGATCATTACAGCTACGTTTGGGACGGCGAGCGCATCTCGCAGATCTATTGCTACACCGACGGTCGTACGATTGATCCTGACGAATTGATTAACGTGAAAAAGCGCCGAGCTGCATAGGGTTCGGCGCGGAGGAAATATTATGCAAGTGAATGGCGGCAAACTTCTATTTTCAGCTAGTGATTTGGTCACCTTCCTCGGTTGCCGACACGCAACATTTCTCGATCTGAAAGCAGCGCAGGGTGGCCCTAAAGCGCCGGAGCAGCATGACGCGCAGACCGAACTACTGCAGCAAAAGGGCCTGGAGCACGAAGCGGCATATCTGGAAAGGCTACGATCCGAGGGCCTGACGGTCGAAGCGATCTCATCCTCAGCCACGCTCGATGAGCGTGTTGGGGCTACGCGTGCCGCCATGCAGCGCGGCGTCGACGTCATCTTTCAGGGAGCTTTGCTCGGGCGGCCATGGCACGGCTATTCCGACTTTCTTCGGAAAGTCGACATCCCATCAAAGCTCGGCGCGTGGAGCTACATCGTCCTCGACACCAAGTTGTCGCGCTCGGCAAAACCAAGTCATTTGATCCAGCTTGGCGTCTATGCCTCACTCATCGAGAAAGAGCAGGGTCTGGTTCCCGCGAACGTCGGCGTGCTGCTGGGTGATGGAAACGAGGTGGTTCTTAGAACGCACGACTACACTCACTACATGCAAGCCGCCTCCGACCGGCTGGTCGCGTTCACGGAGAAGCCGCCGGGAGCCTCGTCGCCTGAACCCTGCTCGCAATGTACTTACTGCCGTTGGCAGCCCGTCTGCGATGCTGAGTGGGAGGAAGAGGGTCACTTGAGCCTTGTCGCCAACATTCGTTCAACGCAAATCCGCAACCTCCGCGACGCAGGGATTTCCAACATCGAGGCCCTTGCCGGTTATACCGGTCCAAGCGTGAAGGGCCTGCCGGATGCGATGCTGGGACGCTTAGGGAGCCAGGCCGCCCTTCAAGTCGCAAAGCGCAATGACGGACAGAACAGGCACGAAGTCCTTCCGGTCGAGCAAGGGCGAGGATTTTGCCGGATGCCCCAATCGGATCCTGGAGATCTCTTCTTCGACATGGAAGGAGATCCTCTGATCACAGGTGGGCTTGAATACCTTTTCGGGTTCATCAGCGGGCCAAGCGACAAGCCGACCTTCAAGGCCTTTTGGGCGCATAACAGAGAGGAAGAGAAGAAGGCATTCGAGGACGCGATTGATTTCATGGTTGAGCGCCTACAGGCGCACCCGGCAGCTCATATCTATCACTACGCTTCCTACGAGGCCTCTGCACTCAAGCGCCTGTCGATCTTTCATGGAACGCGCGAGGCTGAGCTTGATGACCTACTGCGGCGCAGGAAGCTGGTCGATCTCTACCGAGTAGTAGTTGAAGGAGTGCGCGTTTCGGAGCCCAGCTACTCGATCAAGAATATGGAAGTCTTCTACATGCCCAAGCGCGAGGGCGAAGTGAAGACAGCCGGTCAAAGCGTCGTGGTCTACGAGAACTGGCGCAAGCTTCAGGACCCTGCACTTCTGGCCGAAATCGAGGATTATAACCGTATTGATTGCGTCTCGACCTTGCTTCTGCGCGACTGGCTCAACACAATTCGCCCTGGAACGGCTCCCTGGTTTTCGGGTGCCGACGCGGCAGCCCAGGAGGACGAAAAGGCCGACCAACGGCAAGCAGCCGAGCAACGCACGGCCGAAATGTATGCAGCCCTGTCTGGCTGCGGAACGCCTGGCACAGCGACTCTGGCGGATCTGCTCGAATTTCATCGACGCGAGGCCAAGCCCGTGCATTGGGCAATGTTCGATCGGCAATATCGGCCAGAGGAAGATCTTATAGATGACGCCGAGTGCCTCGGCGGCTTACACGATGTCGGCCAGCCTCCTGCACCGGTCAAGCAGTCATACGTCTATACTTTTGGATTCCCCGCGCAGGACTTCAAACTGCGTGACGAGGATAGGCCCCTCCTATCCGAGACGCTCGCGCCTGCAGGTGAAGTCGTCGATATTGACGAGAAGGCCAGGCGCATTCAGTTGAAGCGCGGCAAGAAAGGCGGCGCACTTCCGGATCGATTCTCGCTGCTGCCCCCTAAACCCATCGGATCGACCGTTCTTAAGGATGCGATTTTCCGTGTGGCCGAGTCCGCAGCGCAGAACGGCGCTGCCTATCGTGCAGTTCGTGACCTGTTGGAAAAGAGCCCGCCGCGGCTATCTGGGGGAGCGGTTCTCGCTGAGCTTCAGGGCGATCCGGTAGAGCGAGCAGTCGCGGCCATCTCAGCGCTTGATCAGAGCTATCTCGTCATTCAGGGGCCGCCCGGCGCCGGCAAGACGTATACGAGTGGCCGCGCCATTGTGGCATTGCTGGAAGCCGGAAAACGCGTCGGTGTCTCCTCCAATTCACACAAGGCCATCAACAAGCTTTTGGCCGAAGTCGAGGCAGTCGCACTATCACGCGGGTTCAGCTTCCGGGGAATGAAGAAATCCTCGAAAGAGAGCCAGTTCTTCGACGGCATGATGATTGGCGACACCACCGACAACGCCGATGTTCATGGGCATCAGTTGATTGCCGGAACAGCTTGGTTGTTTTCGCGCCAGGATCTCGACGGCCAGATGGATTATCTCTTCGTCGATGAAGCAGGACAGGTATCGATCGGGAACATCGTGGCGATGGGCACGAGCGCTCGCAATCTCGTTCTGGTGGGCGACCAAATGCAGCTCGGGCAGCCGATCAAGGGGGCTCATCCAGGTGAGTCGGGCTCATCCTCCCTGGAATACGTTTTGGGGCAGTTGCCGACGGTACCGCCGCACCTCGGCATATTCTTGCCGGCCAGCCGCCGCATGCACCCCGCCGTGTGCGGATTTATTTCAGCAGCGTTCTACGACGATAGGCTCGAACCTGCTCCAGGAAATGATGTGCAACGCCTGGTGTTGGCCTCCAACCGCCATGAAGCGCTCAAACCAGCAGGCTTGTCATTTGTCGAGGTTGTGCATGAAGGATGCGCTCAACGCTCCGATGAGGAAGCTGTCGCGGTCAAAGCAATCGTTGAGAGCCTACTGCGGCAAAGGTGGATCGATCGCGATGGCATCGAAAGGCCGATGGAACTCGATGATATCCTCGTAGTCACACC
Organism: Hyphomicrobiaceae bacterium; assembly: GCA_041397645.1. Lineage (NCBI taxonomy): Bacteria > Pseudomonadati > Pseudomonadota > Alphaproteobacteria > Hyphomicrobiales > Hyphomicrobiaceae > Hyphomicrobiaceae bacterium. The sequence continues at coordinate 737,296 of JAWKWE010000004.1, forward strand.
CTACAACATGCAGGTTGCCAACCTCGAAGGCCTGCTTCCTGAGGGTGCCAAAGTTGGCACAGTTGACAAGTTTCAAGGCCAGGAAGCGCCTGTGGTCGTCCTGTCGATGACTACCAAGCGCAGAGGAGATGCCGCGCGAGCATGAATTTCTGTTCAGCCGGAACCGGCTCAACGTTGCGATCTCAAGGGCGCAAGGTCTGGCTATCGTTGTCGCAAGCCCGCGCCTTCTTGAGGTGCCTTGCCGCACCATCGAGCAGGTCAAGCTCGTCAACGCACTGTGCTGGGCGGAAGCCTATGCACGAGCACCTGATAGCGAACCTCAATCCGATCCCGCACGTGCTGCCTGAGCTTATGCAATAATTTGACCTTGTGACTGATCACTTCTCGATTGAAGGGCCAGATCCCTCTTGTACCGCCTCAACGACCTCGCCCTCTTCTTCCAGCTTGGAGAGCACTTCTATCAGGCCGAGCTTGCAGGTCACGAAGCTGTCGACGATCGCTGTCACCGACGCCAAATAGACCTCGCCTTGAGCAAGGCCTGTGGACACCGCGAAGACTTCCCTGGCTTCGTCGAAGGCAGCGCGTGCGGCCCCGTCTTTCATCCTGAATTTGAGAATCGGCTCTGGCGGCCAGGCATTGGGCAGACTGCAATGGACTTCGATGAACAGCTCCGGTGCTCCTGGCTCCGCGTTCATCAGCGCATCCGCCGGCCGTCCTGCACCATGTCGCTCTCTGCGATCTCGACGCCAAAATCCCGCAGCGCCGTCATGACGATGTGACGGAGCGAAACCTGCTCCTTCGCGGCGCGGATTTTGAGATCCGTCCAGACATAGTCGGGCAGCTCCAGGTTGACGGTCTTCATGCGCGAGCGCGGCGTCGCGCCATTGGCCGGCGTGGGGGCCTTGCGCTTTGCTTCAGCCCCCTCCCCTGCCCCGTTGGCTTCGGGCTTGACGAGCACGCCAACGCCTTTCGTGGCTGCGAGCTTCTCGAGCTTCTCGTCATCGACATCCACATCGAGGGACATGAAGGGTTTGCGGTCTTCTTTCATCATCATCCTGCCTGTTGGAGTTTGGTCTGGAACCCCTGCCCTGCGATGGCCTTGATCTCGGCGAGCAGCGCGCGGATCTCCAGCCCTGCGCCCTTGTCGGGCTCTAATGCCGTCGGCGGCTCTCCGGTCAGGAACATTTCGCGGTAGGCGGCGCGCTCGACGAGCGCGGTGCGGAAGAGCGGCAGCCCGTGGCGTTCAAGCTCCGCATAGGCGAAGTCGGTCACGCGCGTGCGCAAGGGAAAGATTTTGGTGAGCAGCAGCCGGTAGGGAATCGCGCGGCCCGTCGTCTCCCCCACGTCGCGGATGTCGCCAACGATGACGAGCGCCTCGCGCAGGTCGGGCTCGGAGGCCTGCGCAGGGATCACCACCAGATCGGCGCGGGCGAGCGCCTTGTAGAGCGTCACCTCGCGCGTGCCTGGCAGGTCGATGCAGATGTGATCGTAATGGCCGCTTTTCTCGTCATCGCGCAGCACGTTGGAGAATTTCTGCTGATCAACGGCCTTGACGGTGAGGCCCGGGAACGGCGCGCGTTTGGCCCATCGGTCGAGGGTGCGGTTCTGGTCGAGATCGAGGAGGAGGACGTTGGCCCCTTCCCGCGCGAGCTCGGCGGCGATGCAGGCGCAGGCGGTTGATTTGCCGACGCCGCCCTTGGAGGATGCGAATGTAATAATCATGGAACGCGAACTTTCTTCATGTACGCAAATATTGACTTTGGCAAATATGGATTTGGGTAACTGCACAGGCGGCGAGTTGCCCATATGCGTAAAAGCATGCCGGATTCGTTGCGGATGCCCAACCGTGTTTTTGCGCAAGGCCATAAATGCAAAAGTGAGAACTCGCCCAAATTCTCACTTGCCGTTTCGCGCAATGGCGCAGATAGGCAACGATACGATTGACCAACTGCGCAAGAACCCATCTCTGCACTTGGGCAAGTCACCAACCCAACACTTGCCCCTGATGGGCAAGCACCGCTTTGACCAATCGGTGATTTGTGGATTTGGGTCGTTGTGTGCTTCGCGCTCTTGCGCACGTGGGGCATAAGCATCGCCCCATGGTTTTCGGAGCCAGCCCGTCGCCAGGGCCTTCTTCAAGACGGACCGTTGCCGGCGCGGTCAAGGCCGGCCGTCCAACCGCCAGGGCAGGGCGGCCGCGTGCTTGGCCTTGACCCGCGTGGCCGGCAGGTCCGGCTAGGCCCGCATGGCGATGGCTGGCGAATATCCCGCCGGCGCGGCCCATGGTTTTTGGTGAAGCCTTGAGCAAGGTGGCGGATCAGGCGGGGAGGGGCCTTGGCCGTTTGCGCCCGCGTGAAAGTGAGAGCAGTTCCGTCTCACTTTCACTTGCCGTGTCAGAACATGCCGAGGTGTAGGGAAAGCGGCGAGTCTCTGGGCGGTGAAGCGGCTTCGTTGGACTTGCTCCGTCATACCGGTCCAGAGGATGGCCGCCATAAACGCTTCAGGATCGCGTGTCGTCTCCGACAGTCTCAACCTCCCACGCGATACTCCGGATCGTGATCAGGATGCGTCTGTGTGGGATTTCGGGCCTATCCACGAGGAAGATGCCGGCCCTCAAGGGCTGTGACCTCACGTGTCGGTCTCACGCATAGCCGAACAGCATCCTCTCCACGTGGAAGTTGTTTCACTTCTGAAGCCGGGCATATCCACTGGCTCAACGCACATCGGTTATCCGCGTGCAACGCGGATTCCGCTTAACAGGTGCGGCGCAGTGAGCGCGTATGCGCGAACGAAGGGTGAGGGGCTTCAAAATGGTTGTGGCCGCTTGGGCGGCCACGCAATCATCACCGAACGTAGTGAGGCTCTCTATCCGGCTACAAGTCGTTTCACTTTTGAGCCTGGGACCTGTGTAGAGAAGACATAATCCCGGTGAGGGGCGCACGCGTCCGTGATTCATTTAATTCAAGGATTCAAGATTCTATTTCAGAGGCGAAATCGATGCGCAATAACAGTGCGTTACAGCACTGGAAGTGAGAGATCGGGCGATCTGGGTGAGAAATTGGGCGGAGTCGGGTGAGAGATCGGGCGGCGTAAGTGAGAGGCTGGGCGACGGCGGGTGAGAGAAGGGGCGCAAGATTCTGACAAGCGGGCCTTCAAGTGAGGAATTGGGCGGAGCAAGACGATCGCCCGTCGGTATGCGTCATGCCTGCTCGAATGTCGCTGCATAGGCCTTCTCGATACGCTTTGCCTCGGCGTCCGTAAGCTTGGCGAACTCCTTTCCACGAGCGCGCTTCGAGAGACGGCCCTCGTTTTGGCGCAGCATGCGGAAGAGGAGATCGATGGTGCGATCAGGCATATCCAGTATGGCTTCCACGGCCGCGCGAAACCTATCATATCGGCGCAGATAGTCGGTCTCCTGCGGCAGATCCTCCTCGACGGTCTTGCGCACGCAGGCGTAGAGGAACTCGGCCTGCGGAGTCGCATCAAAGAAGCGGTAGAAGTCGCCGGTATCGTTCAGCACCTCGACATTGCCATCTTGTGTGGGGCGCCAACGGACGAGGGGAAGCACGCGCTCGGAATAGGCCTCAAGCGCAGTGCGATAGTCATCGATGCGCTCCAGGATGGTCGCGGAGACAGGGAAGACGACGCCTTGTGGATTGAAGCCGCGCGAGGCGAGCACGTGGTGGATCAGGTAGCGATGAATGCGGCCGTTGCCATCCTCGAAGGGATGCACGAATACGAAGCCGAAGGCGAGCACGGCTGCGGCGATCACGGGGTCGAGAGCCGGGGCCTTGTCATGGTCGAAGGCGACCATTCCCGCCACGAGGGCTGCCAAGTCCTCATGGCGGGCGCTGATGTGCTCGGGCAGGGGCGTGCGGCTGTCGCGGTCATGCTCACCCACAAAACCGCCCTCCTTGCGTAGGCCAAGGTGGACGAAACGGTCGTCGCCAATGACGATCTGTTGCAGCCGCAGCAGTTCGTTCAGATCGATCGGCCTGCGCCCCGCCTGCCCGATGGCGCGGCCCCATCTCTGAATGCGATCGAGTGGCGGGTTTTCGCCCTCGATCACGTAGCTGGCGCGCGAATCCTTGAGCAGTAGGAAGGCGGCGGTGCGGGCGAGAAGATCGGCGGGAACCGCGGCGGCCGTGGCCTTGGCGCGGGCGGGCAGGTCGAGCGCGATGAAGTCTTCGAGCGCCTTGGTCTTGAAGACGAGGGGGCAGAATTCGGGGGTGCCCGGCAGATTGTTGCGAACGCGGTGGCGCGGCGAGTCCGTGCCGTCCGCCGCGTATTGCAGGCCGGTGTCTACGGCATCGACATAGGCGACTTTGGCGAGATCCTTGAGTTTGAGCGTGCGTCCCGTGAGCCATTCGTAGAGGAACCAAATCCTGCGGGAGTAGCGTCCCGTGGGCGTTCCTTTGACAAGCGTCTCGATCGGTTGAGGCCCGGTTGTGAGGAAGAGGCGCTTCAAGACCGCGAGATCCAGGCCTTCGTATTTGAGAGCGAAGGTGAGATGCCCCTCAAGGGTCGCGGCGGGTGCGTGGCGGGGGGTGAAGAGTCGCCATCCATCGACGGTCTGAAGCTTGTGGCGTGAGCCGATGGCAGAGAGGGTGAGGGGGATCGGGGCGGCGAGCGCGTACGCATCGATCAGGGCCGCATATCCGACCGGGGTGGCCCGTTCAGGCAACCGCCGCTCGTGAAAAACCGTCACCGCTCCTGAAAATTGCTTGCCGCTGCCTGCTGCCATGAAATCCACTCTCGCCCCATGAAAATCGTTCACTTGCCCACTATGCCGTGAAAAACCGTCTCCGGCCATGAAAAACTATCGCAAAGCGTCCTCTTTCTGAAAAATCAGAGCCAGCGGGACAAAGCGGTCACGTGAAAAGTGAGAGATTGGGCGGCAACATCAACTTCCCCTAGTCGAAGGTAATGACTTCGACCGTGCCCTGGCGGCGCGCGGAGCGGCCGACGCGGCTGCGCTCGCGCTCGGATTCGGCCTGGCGGCGGCCGTCGGGATCTTTGCGCGCCCAGTGCATGATCAGTTTTTCGACCGTGTGGCCCTTCTTGACGGCCGCGATCGAGACGAAGAAGTCGGTCAGTTGATTGACTTCGCCGAGAGCCGGCTGAAGGGAGTGCTTGTTGAAATCGGCATAACGGGGAAGCTTGCCGTCCGGTACGCCCAGAAGCCCGCGCAAATCCTCGATCGAGAACTCCTCGAACTGCTTGGTAAGCCCAATGCGGCGCTCGATCATCTCGTAGAGGCGGATCGAGTATTTGGAGCGCAGCGTGTACATGATGTGCGACTTGATGGTCGCCCAGGCATTGGATTGCGAGATGATGGCGAGGAGATCGGGCGGGAAGGTGTAGGTGAAGTACCCGTCGCTCTTGTCCTCTTCCTTGTTGGTGCCCAGCAGGTGGACGCGGAATGTCGCCATCTCGCCGGTTTGCGGGTCGCGGGCGCGGATCTTCGCCCATGCGCCCATCAGGTTGTCGAAGGCTTCGTTCAGGCGGTCATTGCTCTCGTGCGAGCCGCGAAGCACGGATTTGCGGATCTTGTGCACGGGCTTCGCGCGAATCTCGTTCCAGGCGTGACCGAGCAGCTGGTTGTAGAGCACGGTCTCGGCGCGGTTGAGCGGCGTGATTTCGATGATATCGACGAGCTCGCGCGGCTTGATGATCTGGCCGGCATTGTCGGGATGCAGAGGCTGGCCGGTGACCTTGATATCGGTTGCGAGCAGGGGTCCCGTCGGGCTTGCAAGCGGGGTCTTGGAAGTATCTTCGTGCGGGTTCGTCTGTTTACGCACGAATTCACGGTGCCGATTTGAAGTGAGGGCGTCAAGAAGTGAATTCACCTGTATTGTGACTCACTTAGCGAATCGGGCTCGCCCATTTTCTCACTTTTGGACTCAGCGAATCGGGTCAAGCATCTGATTCAATTCATGCCGCCCAATCTCTCACTTCAAGACGCGGGTCACTTGCGGCGCTTCTTCTGCCTGCCCGATTTTGTCTTGGCCGGTTTTGAAGACGACTTGGCTGCGGCCTTCTTTGCCGGTGAGCGCTTGGCGGGTTTGGCTTTCGCGGGCGCAAGCTTCAGAGCGTCGGCCAGATCCTCGTGATCGAAAGCCGACTCCATGCGCGCAATCTCGGCGGCCTTCAACTTGAAAGACTTGGCCACCGCACGCCAATCGGCGACGGCCTCCGCCACTTCCCCTGCAATCGCCTTTGCATCGGCCGCATCGATCCCGAATCGGGGCGCTACATCCAGAGCCAGCTCCAGTGACGCCGATGCATCGGTTTCGTCGATGGCGAGCGCATGGATGCGGCGGCGTACATCGACCGGACAGGGGTTCATGTCGTAGGCGGGGGAGAGGGTCCAGCCGGTGCCGTCATGCAGGAAGGCATGGTTGCGCAAGTGATCGTCGGTGTTGGAGACCAGCATGTTGAAGACGATCCGCCGCCAGAGCTGGGCGATATCGGCTTCCGGCCGCGATCCCAGCTGGCGCAGGACATCGACGATTTCCAGATAGCTGCGTTGATCGCCGTGATCCTCCGCATCAAGCGCCGTCATTGCCGACATGAAGGGGATGCGCGTCTCGATATCGGCGCGGTCAAAGCGGGTCAGCAGCAGCACGGGCTTTTTCGCGATCACTTCCAGACGCCACTGCGGCACGGTCACGCCCGCACTTTCAGCAAGCTGCAAGACCACCGCTTCCCAGAGCGTCACCGGCCAGTCGTCATCTCTCTTCGGAAACTTCGCAACCAGCAGATTGCCGTTGACGTCGCGCACCGTCGCTTTGGGGCGCGCGCCGCCAAGCGACGTGCCGGGTGCCAGCACGAGCACCAGATCGTCATCGGTCTCGCGATCGCGCTCGATGCGGCCAGTGGCGGAAAGCAGCTTGGGCAGATCGATCAGGGGCGGGACCGGCCGGCCGGTCTGCGCGATGAACTCCTCGCCACCCGCATCCTTGATGCGCAGCGCTCCAAGCCGCGTGAAATCATCCACGCCGGCCAGAAAATCGATATCGAAGAGGGTGCGCGGCTGCGTCTTCGCCTTGCGCGCACGCGCACGCTCCTGGCGCAGCATCAGCTTGCGCCCCCAGGCATCGGGTGCTGCGTCTGTGAAGGCGGTCAGCAGTCCCTTGGCCGAATGATAGGGGCCGGGCGTCAGCGGCAGGGAAGGGGCGAGCGCAAACGCGCCGCGTCTTTTGATCCACGACGGATCATAGGTGAAGGAGGAGGTTTCGCGGCCCGCGCGCTCGCGCGCCCAGAGGCGGCCGACGAGAACGGGCTCGCGCGCGATATCCATGTAGATGAGAAGCTCGCGTTCCATGGCCTAGTCCCCGCGCGGCTGCCGGATGCGCTTGGGCAGACGTTCTTCTTCGAGGGCCATGCCGACGGGGTCTTGCGCAGGATCGGCGAGCGCCGCCAGCCGGTCGGTCATGTCGAGGACGAAAAGGAGAGAGGCATAGACGGCCATGGAGACGCCGGGATCGCCTTTCTCGGCGCGCGTCAGCGTGCTCGCCGAGATGAAGGCGCGTTCGGCCATGAGCTTGTGGCTGATACCGCGGCGTCTCCGGGCGACCGAGATATCACCGCCAAGCTTCTCGATGGCGCGGCGCACGCGCACGGGCAGGGTGGTTTTTGACTTCGAGCTCTTCATCGTTAGACGCTATAAATAGGTTCGGAACCGAGATACGACGTTATTTATAGCATATTACGTGCACGCCAAGCAAGGTTTCTGTCGCGCAATCCGTGCACAAGCGATCATAAACGACCACATAATCACCATATGACACTATTTATGACGTCTTATATGTTGTGCCCACGGCAGAAAAAATCTCATCAAGACCGCGATCCTTGCGCGGTCGGCCAGTTGGGCAAATGTGGTCTTGCAGAGAAAGCCGACGTCGTCGCCAAACGTGAACCGAGCATATCAATACCTGGCGTCCTGGCCAGCTAAGCAGCCAGGAGAGGTAGATCGGCTGCGCCAAGATCGTCGCTCCGACATGCCGGCATCAATCTTCGGACTTCGCTTGCGAAAAGTTGCGCTCGGCGCGGTCGATCCAGGTATCGCACTCAACGATGAACTCATCGCAGAGCTTGGAGAATATGGCGTCGCGCGCGCCGATCGGCCGGTGCTTGTCTGCAGCATCTGCGAACCAGTCGTTGTAGAGCGCGGCGTCGGGCCAATCCTCGTTGCGCCAGTAGTGGAGATCCTCCACGAAGTGCCATTTGATCCAGGCCATGAGGCAATCGAGAAACGCTTCGTGCATATAGCGAAGGTGCAGTGTCGGAGCGCCGAGATAGCAATCGACCTCGTCGGCTTCGACGTTCGAAGTGTTCGCAAACACGCCCCGCTCATGCACTTCAACCGTCACGTTCTCCAGAAGAGGGCAGCCCGTCTCGGACAGGAACACGAAGCTCAGCCGGTCATTGCCGGGAAAGAGGCGCCGCGGATCGAACAGGACAAGATCGATGCCCTTGAGGCGGCATCTGGGGAGCGATGTATGGCAGACGGCCGACGTCTCTGTCATGAAAACGGGTAGCCTGGCCTCGCGCAGCCTGGCCCCAAGATCCGCGTTGCATTCTTTTGCATCCCCGGAACCGCGACGAACGACGTCGCCGCTGACAACGATACGACCTTCAATGGGGATATCGAACTCGCGCCATGTCGGGTCCGCCAACGGCTCGATGCCCGCAGCGCGATGCATCGCGCGATTGATCCCGGCGATCGGCGCCGGGTAATCTGCCCAGTAGCCGTGATTGATCTCCGCCAGCACCTTTAGATAGCGAGACAGCTCGTCCTGCTTTTGCCTGTCCCGGCAACGGCCCGACCACCTCGCTTCGACTGAAGGCATGCCGCGGTATCCGTTTCATTAGCTTGACAGCTCTGCGCTCTCACGGCTCCCAGTTCGGGCGTTTGGCCATGCCGAGGTTTACGTCCCGCGCCGTGGTGTAGCCCCAGCAGCCGGGCGCTCGGCTGTAGGTCATCGCGCCGCCGATGCGTCCGGCCTCGACGGAGCCGTTGTTGTAGCAGTCGCGGATCTTATCGAGCTCAGCCAGATAGGCCTTCATCTGCTCCGGGTGGCGCTTCTGAAGCGAGGCGATTGCCGCCGTCCTGCGCGCCTTTTCGTCGGTGATCGAAGCGAATTGCGGATCGGCCGTCGTCTTGTCGATCATGGCGCGCGTGTTGTCCGTATCGAAGGACCGGCGCCGGTCCTCGAAATGCAGATAGTCCTGGAGCGCGTTGCGCATATGAGGGTCGTTATAGTTTGGGCCGCCCGGCAGATATTCGTTGGTCGTCAGCGCTTCGAGAAGCTTCGTCTCGCGCTCAGCTTCTGGGATCTTCTGCCAGTAGGGCTGCTTCAGCTCGTTTGCCATCCAGACCTTGAAGTCCTCGTAGCTGCGCCATTTATCGCGCAGGAATTCGAGCCGGCCCTGGGCAATCAAGGGGTAGCGTTTGGCGATCTTGGCGTCGATTGCGGCGTAGCGAGCCTCCTTTGCCGCTTTCTCCCTGCGATAGGCATCTGCCCGTGCTTGGCTAGCCTTCTCCTGCGCGATTTTTTCCTTCACTTTTCGAATTTCAGATTGTTGCTTGTCCCGACGCGCAATAGCTTCGCCGTTCGCGAACCGAAGGGTGAAATCAAAATCTGCCTTGTGGGTGATGGCTTCAAAGCTAACGTTGCAGGTGTGCTGCTCTCGATTGCGAAGCACATCGGCGGGCTCAAAGCGCGCACACGACCAATATGTCGGCCTCACGCCATCGTACAGGAGGCGCTTTTGCGCGACGGTCGGGTTCGCAGAGAACAGCCATTTGAGCAGCGCTTCGGCGTCTTGAGGCGGTTTGGGATAGTAGCAATCATTGAAGCACGTGTTGACCGGCGGAGATGGTGCGCATTTCTTGTTCTTATCGGAGCCACCGCAGCAGGTGCTGTAGCACTGGTCCATTGTCGCGAAGTCGTCTTTCAGCTCTTGGCTCGCGTTCGCATAACTGCTGGCCCGTTGGGCGAGCAGTTTGCCATAGTCGGTCTTGATGTAATACGGCATGCCGTACTTGCGCATGATCGCCGCATAGGTTTCGCGGCGGTCCTTCTCTGGAATTCTTCTGCTTGTGAACTCAGCTCGTAGCAGCGATTTATTATCGGTATCGTAGCGGACAAGCCAGATGCCGTCGTCGGCGTCTCCCTCGAGTTCCACCTCGCCGTCGGATTCGCTGCGCTTGAAGCTCTTGCCAGTGCGGGCTTTGAGAAATTTCTCTATCGCCGCCAGATTAGAATTCAAAGGCAGGCCATTGATGTCGTATGGCTTCTCCAGCTTTTCGGGCGGGCGTGGTGCTTCCGCTTCGGCCGCCTGTGCCGCGTTGTTGTCGGCTGCTTGTTCTGTCGTGCTGGGCTGGCTCTGCCTCCTTGACGCGCTGAGCTGTTTCTTCAGTCGCGCAACATCCTGGCGCGCGAACGCATCGCTGGAATCTATGGCCAACAAGGTCTCTGCGTCTTTCAGCGCAAGATCGGGCTTGCCCAGCTTTTCGTAAACTTGCTTGCGGCTCTTGAGCGCGCTGACAGCTTTGGGGTCGATTGCCAGCGCTTCGCTCAGGGCACCGAGCTGCGCATCGTAGTTCTTGAAGTGCCCCGCTTCGTTGGCGTTGCGCAGGGCTGCCCGGACGCGCTCCTTGCGCGCCTGGTCTTCGTCAGTGACACCCTTGGCGTCATCGAGCCCTTTCTCCGCCGCGGCTATCAGTTCCCGCAACTCCGGCGAAGCACCACCGGCCTTCATCTTTGCGATACGTAGCTTTCGCAAGGCAACGTCGGGGTGGCCTTGCGCGAGAGCCGCCTTGCCTTCCGCGATGAGATCATCTGGCGACTTCTGTCGCTTCGACTCTCTGGTATTCGCTGACGGTTGCGTGGGCGCAGTCGGCGGAGGGGCGGCCTTTTCTGTTGGTGCTGCTGCGGCTTGCTCCTCGCCTGCTTTTGGCCGTTGCTCGCTCTGCGCCACTTCAGGCGAACCGGTACTCGGGGAAAAATTGGCGTACCTCACAAACTGATGGCAGCTCGCTTCATCACCGGTGCCAACGCAGTCATTTCCAGCGTAGAGCTTCACGAAGCAGTTCGGCGGCTCCGCCTTCGGAGGCAGGATCGCTGGACCGCTTTTGCTCGTCTTGCAGCTCCAGAAGAGATCGGGCTGGCGACCTGTGCGCGCGATATAGGTGACGACCCAGGAAGCGAAGGATTGCGGCTCCTTGGGAAAATGCCGTTCGAGGCAAGCCACGTCGACGATGGCTTTGCCTTGCTTCGAGCTTGGCGACAGGCAGGCCTTGTCCGCGCCTGCGGGGTAGCCGCTCACTTTCGGCAGGCCGACATAGTTCGGCGTACCATGTTGCCAGATGAAGTCGAGCACGCTCTTACGATAGGCCGACATCGGCATGGCGCGATGCTCTATTCCCAGCATCAGCAGATCGCCGGACGTTGTGAAGCGGAGCACGCGCCCGTCGTTTCCTTTGGCGAGCGTTATCATCGAACCGCCATCCTGCGCTTTGCTGCGCGCGACGCCCGTGCCAGCTGGAGCGCTGCGCACATAGGCTTCGACGTCGGCCTCCTTCATCTTGAGCGGGATGCCTTCGATTTCGTCTATGTTCGCAAGAACGGCCTGCGGTGAAGCCAATAGAGCGAGGGCAAACAAGCACGCGCGGAGATTGAGGGGGGGAATCGAATTTTTGCGTTTCATGCCCCTGCCCAGTGCCAACGCTGCTATTCGTTGCGATAGAGCATGTCATACACGCAGCCGGTCTTGTCGGGGACGCCACCTCCGATGCAATCGCCAACCCTCAAGCGCATGTAGCAACCGGCCGCAGGCGCCTCCAGCGCGACGCGTGTCGCCTTGGCACGGCTCTCACACGGCCAGTAGGACGAGTACTGGGCGCCCTCCTGCGGCGTGCGTTCGAAAAGATACTGCTGCAGATTCGCTGGATCGCTCGGCAGTGTCTGAGTGAGGCAGCTCCCTTGGCAGACCTTTCCGGCGTCGCAGAAGTAGGGCGACGGCGCGTGCTCGCCGCACTTTGATGCGCACTGCTTGAGACACCCGTCGAAGTCATTCTTAGAAAAATAGTGCTCGGCCTTGTCGAGCTTGAGGAGGGCAACAGGACCCAGCTGCTTGACGAAATACGTGTCGACGCCGCGTACCGTCTTCAGCGGATAGGGACCGGCCTTGTGCTGGATCAGCACGATCTTACCGTTACGAAACCGCACCTCGACAGTGCCCGCGTCGAAATTGCCGCGAACCGAGGTAGTGCCGTCCGCTTTACTGGAGGTGCTGACCTTGAAGCCTTCACGCGCGGCGAGCAGCTTCTCGACCTCGTCGACACTCGAGCTCAACGGAATGCCGTAGAAGAGCTTGCCGTAGCCGGTTTCGGCGCGAACGAGCGACGGCAGCGCCAAAAGAAACGCCAAGCAAGGAATCAAAAATCGGACCAAGCCGGGGTTCACAATTCCCGCGGTCATGTTCCCTCGCATGTTCCCCTCCCAGCCCAAATGACTTGTCGCATCCGTGCTATTGCGGATCGCCGAGCATCACATCGGCTCGCCACCCAGGAGGCGACGAGCGACCTACTTCTTGGCATCCCCGGTCGCTTGCGGCTCAGGCTTGGCAGCTTCGGCGGTCGACGCCTGTGGCCACTGCTTCGGATCCCACAATTTCTGGGTCCGGTTCGCCGCGGAAACGATCTCGTCGATCACACGACGCAAGTCCGCCGCCGATACATCCTTGTTGCGCAGATTGCTGAGCAGAAAAAACGAATTACTCGACTGCAGATAGCGAAACTGCGTGAAAGTGAGATTAGCGTTGTCGCTGAGTAGTCCAAGCAGAACGCTTTGTGGGATCAGATCTGCTGCACCTTTGTACAGTGCGAATTCGCTATTTATGCTAACGATGTTCTTGCTGGCGTCGATGTAAATAGTGATATCGTAGTTCCACGGCGATCCGGGGATACGAATCCGATAGTATTGCGCTTGGGTATCGTTGAATTTGCCCTCCTGCGGCTCGTAGCCAAGTCCCTCGATCATGGTCTTGAGGGAAGCGTGATCGAGCGGGCCTTCGGCCGCCTGCAGGGTAGCTGGGTGGAGCAGGCCGCCGATCAGGAATAGCAGTGCAATCAATGGTTTCATTGTCGCCACCAGAGCCGATTATTTTTAACAGTGCCGATACTATCACCGCCCCATTTGATGTTCAATCCAATGTGGTTTGGTGGATCGCTGCCGGCGTCAGGCGTCACCGTCTATGACAGAAATCTATCGCTTGTCATGATATGCCGATGATGCCTTTGGTCGTTTAAGTGGCAGGACGTTTCATCACGAGAGGATGATTTGTGCCCGATGTTCATATTTGCTCTGAGAGCAGACTGAGATGCGATATATCCTAGGTTTTGTGGCACTTTATCTTTTGGCGGGCTGGCTGATTGTTGGCCTGCCCCATGGCGAGTGCACCTCCGAGCAGCGCGCGCATTCTCCTGATTCGTGTGGCATTGGTGCGGTCATCCAGCAGTCCCTGCTCTGGCCGTGGCGCGTCCAGTGACCGGCGTCCGCCGCAGCCGTTGGTATCGGTGGCCCCCGCTCACAGAGACGCATCGGCCTCGTAGAGCCACAGCGATTGCAGGACGCTGAGCGCCACGACGAGCGCGACCGCAGCCACGTGCCACCGGCGTGCCGCGTCGGTCCCACCCGAAACAGGCCGCCTGTCAGTCGCCAGCAGCGCCAATGCCGCGACGAACAGGACGAGCGTCGGCAGGCCGAGCACGAGATAGGCGTATTTCAGTGCGTTCCCATAGCCCTGCGAGGCGCGCGCCAGCATCGCGCTCACGTCCTTGGCGGAGTAGATCACCAGCGGCAACACGCCGAACGACACAAGGAAAGACCGGTACGCGCTCACCCCGATGCTGTCGCGCCGACTCAGCAGCAGCAGTGCGAAGCACGCGAGGCTCGCAGCCGGCAAGAACAGCCAACTGTTGTGCAAGTGCAGGCCATGAAAGATGGCCCGCTCGATCCATGGCGCGTCCGGGGACATGCCGAGGTCTCCTTGACGGCGCCGTTAGCGTTCCTCTCGCTTGATTACGTGCCAACCGAACTGCGTCTTCACCGGCGCGGAAATCTCGCCGGGCTTCAGCGCGAAGGCTGCCTCCTCAAACGGTTTCAACATCTTGCCGCGCGCAAGCCACCCCAGGTCGCCGCCCTTCGCCGCAGTTGCTTCGTCCGTCGACAGCGACTTGGCGGTCTGCGCGAAATCAGCCCCGCCCTTGAGCACCTTCTCCGCAAGCTGAGCTTCGCTCTCCGACTTCAACAGGATGTGGCGCACGTGGACCTTCTCGCCGGTGTCAGTGCCGGAGCCGCGTTCCGATTTGTCTTCTGGACCGGTTTCGGATGAAGGGTCCGCCAATGCTGCGCCGAGGCGTACGATGCTGAAGCACTTGGCCTTGTCTTTATCATCCTGCGCAGACGCACAGGACTCGGCGTATGCGTCGCTCGTGACCGCTTGAAAGATGAAGCCCTTGAGTTCTTCTTCTGGCGTTTTCTTGGGGTCGAGCTCGATGGTCCACAGTTTCCAGGACCTCAAGGCTGCATCGACAGGGCGGGTATCAGGTTTGGCATCGAGGCGCGTGATGATGGAGAGCGGCACGCTGTTCGGCCAGCCCGACGCCACCGCCATGACGGGAAAGTCGCACTCGTTTATGAGCTTCAGGTCGTAGCTGCCTTTCTTGCCGGTGCTCTTGTCGAGCTTGTGCACGAGGCACTCGTCGGCGATGACCTTCTCGCCGGTGTCGAACCTCTGCGAAACCGTCGGCTTGGCTGCCTGCGTTGCATCCGCCGATTTCCCTTCGCTTGGAAGCGCTTTTCCCTGAGCGCTGCCAACCACTATCTTTCGGAACGGATTGCCTTTCGGCAAGATTTCGCAGCGCCCGTTCTGCTTATCCCTGGCGGCAGTGTCTCCCTTCCGCTCATAGAGCAGGACAAGGCGGTCGCAGATCAATCGGCTGGTCGGTGCGGCGTGCTCTCCCTTGCGCAGCCATTGTTCGGCGTGATCGAACTTTTTTGCCGCTATCAGGACATTTCCAATCTCGGCGTATCCGATCGGGTTCTTCATGTCGGCCTTGATGGCGAGCGCATAGTGGTTGAGCGCAGATCTGATGTTCTTCTGAGCGGACTCTTTGCGTTTGGCAAAAAAGTCGTTTTTACTAATGGCCTCGGCCACTTGTCCGATGTAGACGTGCGCCAAGGCGAGGTCTTCTGCGCCAAGCGTGCCTTCCTTTATCAGTGCCAGGCACGCATTGACGCGGAGCTCGGGATCCTCATTTTGGCTGCAGGATTCCGCATAGAACTCTGCCCAGTCGCCCGGCTTCGGGCCAAATGCCGCTTGGGCGGAAGCCTTCTTCAAAGCGCGCGCCTTGTCATCCTTCGGATCGATTTTCAGTGCTTCGTCCGCGTCTTTCCATGCTTTGGCGTGCTCGCCGAGCGCGGCGTAAGCCTCGGCCCGCTGCCTGTAAGGCTTCAGAGGGGCAAACGTCTCGATCGCGATCGTCTTGTCGAGGTCCGCGATCGCCAGCTCGTACTTCTTCTGCCGCAGATTTGCGATTGCCCGGTTGCGGTAGGCATCGGCATTCTTGGGGTCGAAACGAAGCGCCTGCGTATAGTCGGCCACCGCCTTCTCATAGTCGCCCTTATTGAAATACGCGGCACCGCGATTGTTCAAAGGCGTGGATTTTGCAGCCCCCGAGAGTGCGTCGACCTCAGCCGTACAGGCCTTGATCGAGGCATCAGGATTGGCACCGGGGCAGCCCTTGCTCTCCTGGATCTGCTTGATCTTCTCCTGAGCCCGCTTCGCCCAGTCCGGCTCGCCGTGCTTGGCGACATAGACCTTGCCGAAGCACTTGAGGGCGCCCTGGTCGTTTTCGCGGAACGCGCCGCAGCTGCGCTTATAGTCCTCCAAGGTGAGTGCCGAGACTTCCAGGCGCTTGAGGTACTGATCGGTGTCTACGGCACTGTCGAACTTGACGGCCAGCTCGCGCGCGCTCTGGTCAGGAAGCAAGGCAGCCGCCGCCTCCGACGTGCCAGGCTGCTGAACACGCAACACGAGGCCGTATTTGCAGGTGTTTTCAAACCACAGCTTGTAGCGCAAAGCCCCGCCATCGGTCTTCTCTCCCGTCTTCTCCATTGACTTCTTGATGCACTTGTCGGCCGCCTGTCGTTCCATTTCTTCGGCAGCCGCCAATCCCGCTTTTACCGAAAGCGGAATCGCCCAGTCCCGTTTCCCGCGCTTCTCGTCATACGCATTGGCAAAACACTCAAAGCGGAGTTCGAGGTCGGTGTCGAAAACGCCGGCGTCGCAGCTACGCCGAAACTCCGCCAGGCTGAGCGCTGCAAACTCCAGCTGTTTGAAGAGTTCATCAGGGTTGGCCCCGGCTGGCAAGTTCACACCCCAACTGTAGCCAATGGCAACGCCACTATCCTTCGATGGAGCGGGCGAAATGAGTCCACGTCCCCGGAGCCACGGGCCTCGAACCGCGACAACAGGTTCGAAGGGGCAGTCGTTGGTGATCGACACGAAATGACTGTCTTTGGACCCGCCCCCCGCTTTCCCGATCGTCTTGTTGACGATGCACGTGTCGGCGTCCGCCGACGGCTTCGCTTGAGCGCTTGGGCTTTTTACAAAGCCGTTGACTTTGTCAAAGCAGGCACGCGCCTTTTCGGCATCTTCAACGTCGATCCCGGAGCAGCTCTTGTTGTATCGTTCAGCGGTAATCGCGGCTGCCGAAAAGGTCTCGATGAGCTTCTTGGGATCGGAGCCGGCTTTGGCGCTGAATGGAACTGTACGCAGAATCCCTAAGCGCCCGACGCTGCCGGCAAGGTCCAGAATGGCAGGCCTCTTCAGCAGCGAACCTTCGACAACAACCACAATCCCGAATTTGCATTCGTTGCCGACACTGAGCTCGAAGTTTCCCTTCTTGCTGTCGGGCGTCGGGTCGACCCAGGAACTGAGGCACTTTTCCAGCGACTCGTTGGAAGAGGGCGCCGGCGGTTGCTCCCTTTTGTTCGCCGCAGCGACCGCGAACAGCAGCGGCTCCTTCGGGCAGCGCTGGCCCGTAATCTCGGCCTTGACGACTTCGTATTCCTTGCGGTCCGTGGCCACTGAGCGCAGCTTGCCGTCGCTCCGCGTCGGCGCAAACTCCAGCTTCGCCTCGCAGGTGACCGACTTGCCGTCTGGGCTGAGCGGCCAGGAGAGGATCTCATAGTAGCTCTTGCGTTCGCGCACGCGTTTGAGCTTGCCGTCGTCGACGAGCCACGTCGTACGGTCGCCCTCACTGTCGATGGCAATCTCGCCGAAGCGCGTCTTGAAGGCTTTAAGGGTAGGTCCGTCGCCGATCTGCATGCGATCGGTCAGCGTCTTGTCGTCGCCCACCTTCAGCTCGATCTTGCGCTCTTGCGAGACAATTGGTCCGGTCTTCCCGCTCTTGAGGCTCCGCATCTGGGTATCGAGGTCGAGAACGAACGACAGCGTCTGTCCTTTGAGCTTGTCGGCGGCTTTCCTCTGCTCTGGGGCGACGAGCCATGTCTTTTCGCAGCGCTTATAGGTGACGCGCCGTTTGCGCCCCTCGCGCAGGCGCATAGTGTCGCCCTTGATGCGGTCGAAGGTGAAGCTTGTGCGCTTGTAGCCTTTCTTCGTCGCGCACAGCGTGTCGACCGGAAGCTTCGGCGTCAGCGGAAACAGCCCCGTCAACCAGCACGCGCCATCCGCGCGGTCGATGCCGTGTGGCTGGATCCACAACAGGTCCCCCGTGCGCGCGGCATCGTCGAAGATGCCCGGGCACTCCTTGCGCTCCGGCACCCAAGCGCCGACGAGCTCGGGCGGCAAGTCGGAGTTGGGCGGCGGCAGCTTTTCATCGATCGGGTCGCGCCAGCCGCAGGCCTGGCGGATGACGCGCTGGAAGTAGCCCGCCCGCAGCGCCAGCTTCCCGTCGATGTTGGTGAAGTATGCGGCACCATCTTCCAGGCACCACACATCGGGGTAGAGCCCACGCCAGTCGAACCCGATCGGGACGAGCTCCTGGGCGACATAATCGCGCCCGCCCGTGTAGTTGGCATTGTACTCGATGAGATATTTGACCGGCCTGTCGAAGAAATGGCAGTGCGTGTTGCTGTCCGCCTGGTCCAGTTTCGGCTGCAGCGAAAATGGCCGCTTCTCCGCAATACAGCCTTCACTGTCGAGCGGGCAGATCTGCAGCGTGTAGGGCAGCGTGCCCGACCAGCCGAGCTCGGTTGTCACGGAGCCGCAATAGAGCTTGAGTGGCGCCGGCGTCTGGTCGGCGGCCAGCACTGTCGTGGTGGCGAACGAGGCGGCGGCAAGAAATAACCATACGAGCAACACACGAAAAAGCATTCACGGCTCCCAGGATCTTGGCTTAGACAAGCGCTGTCGCAAAAGTCTCGGGTCGACCGAGGAGAATAGCGGCTGGTTGTGTCGTTACAATATCTCTGTGAGATGGGCCCGGGTCCGGCATCCAACTTGGGCGCAAATTCCCGAGAGCGCGTTCGGCGTTGGGTCAACGCGGCGGTTGGCAGCCAATTACAAACCGCCCTGCGTGTGCCTCCCTGGTGTATCACAGCAACCATGGTCTGACTTGTTCTTCACGCAGACATGAGACTTTGGAGCCATTTCAAATCGTCGCTTCGCGTGATTGGTGACGGACGCAAGAGCAGCCCCGCCGCATCAAAGACGGGCGGGGCTTGCTCTGGCCGATATGTCTTCGAGGCAATCACTCATCGATCGGCTCGGGAATGATCACGACCGTGCGATTCTTGAGCCATTCCTCGATGTCGATTTGACGCCAGGCGACGCGGTTCTCGCCGACGCGCACCCGGCGCGGAAACTTGCCGGCGCGCTCCAGGCGATAGATGTGCTGCGCCGTGTAGGGAACGAGGCTTAAGACCTCCTTGCGGGTCAACAAGCGAAGATGGGCGAACGTATCGGGGCCGGCACGGGGTACAACTGGCTCAATGTTCATGAGCATGGTCTCCATCAAACTGGCGGCGGATGGACCGCCCGGGCTGCGGGCGGGAATCAGCCCGCCCTGTACCCATGAGACCGCACGTAAGTAAAAACTTGTTTAATATTACTTTTGTTTCCGGTGGCGCATCTGCAGGGCGAGGCCCAGCTTGCGCAAGTCCTCCGGGTCGTACCGGCCGGAAAGATCCTCGACCATTTCGTCGATGCGCGCCGAGAGCGTGAGAAGCTCGGGCAGCGTGTCGTCGGGATTGCGGTGACACCACACGTTAAATGCGTTGTAGAGGCCAGGGTCGAGGGCCTTCACATGTGGCCGTATGAGACCCCGCCCGAGCCAGGGTGCATAGACACGCCGGATGAAGGCCACCGGATTTTCACTGCGGCCCTCCCGTTCGCTCCATAGCTCCGGCGCTTTGTCGGGAAGGGGCGGCGGTTGCCCCGTTTGCTCGTACGTTGCGGCAAGCTCTCTCAAGAGACCGGCGATTTGCCTGGATGAGAGGCGGGCGGGTTTCGTTAGGCGCGCGACATGGCGCTTGATGCGGGCGATGAGATCACGAGCAACCTTCTCTGATAAGGGCGCGCCTTCCTCGACAGCGCTGCGTGACTCAATTGATCGCGGCGGTTTGGATGTATCACCGACGAGATACTTGATGGCGGAGCGTCTCTTCGCCCCGCGCGCAACGGGTCTAACCTGAACTTCGAACAGTTTCGACGGGTCGGGTGCGGCGGCGTCAGGTGATGTCCTTCGAGCTGCGCGGGCACGTCGAGTGGATTGATCGCCGGACTTTGCGGGCATGAAGGAGCCTCGGATCGGAAAAGCGGGCACACGCGGCAACGAATCGCGATGCAATCTTATTCCATAAATCTATTACGATCTACGCGGCCTTGGCGCGTCGGCTGACGATTTGGGCCAAATGCGCCTCCCATGCTGCAAGGGCTTCGCGCTTCTCCTTGTCATACGCATAGCGGTTATAGACAGCATCGGTCACGCCGCGACTCATGGGGCTGTGATTGAGCACGAGGGAACGCACGTGAACCGGAAGGCCCAAGCGCGCCATCTCGGTGCCAACGGTGCGCCTCAGGTCATGTGGGGATACGCGGGCAATTTTGATTTCAGCGACCAGTCGCGCCATGGCCCGCGTGACCGCGTTCGCCGAAATTGGCTCGTCTTCCTGCGATTCCGGTGATGCGAACACATACACACTGTCGTCCGGACTCGCGGCCATCGCCTTGGCAAACTCCGCCTTGGCGAGCGGGCAGAGCGGAACGCGATGCAGAAGCCCGTTCTTGGTGCGCTCACCGGGAATGGTCCAGACCGGCTCGTCGATATCGAGCTCCAGCTCCGACTTCCTGGCCTCAACCACTTCGGAGCGTCGCTGCCCGGTAAGAAGTAGCAGGCGAAGCACGGAGCGTGTTGCGGGCGAGAGCATGCGACCCTTCTCGCCGCGCGCCATGTGCTCCCCGGTCGTGGTTTCGGTTGCTTCAAGCGCCTGCCAGAAGGTCACCATGCCGGCGCTATTCAGCACGCGCTCGCGCGGCCGGCGCTTGCCCACTTTGCGCAGGCGGGCAGCAGGATTGGCGTCGATCAAGCCTTCGTCGAGCGCCCAGTTGAGAACGCGGTTGATCAAGACAAGGACTTCGTTGGAGACGAGGGGCGTGGCTTTGGCCGCCACCTTGTCACGGTAGCGGGCGATCTCGATGCGTTTCAGATCGGCAATGCGCTTGGTTGCGAACTCGCCTTCCAGATGATTGCGATAACGCGAGAGATCCGTCTCTGCGCGGGTGAGCTTCACGAGCGCGTGGCGCTTGTACCAGTCCTCGAAGACTTCGCCGAAGGTGAGGGCCTCTTGCTTCTTCGCGACGCGCTCAGCGACAGGATCGCGATCCTCGACCTTCACGCGCGTCATGATCCGCCCGGCGGCCTGAGTAGCGTCCTGCAGACTGACAGACCTGACATCGCCGAGGGAATACTGGCGGAATTTCTGTGTCTTGCGGCCGCCTGGCTGGTAGCGGACGTACCAGGTCTTCTGACCGTTTGGACCGACGTTCAGCCATAGGCCCGGCACGCCTTCGATGCGGTAGCGCGTGCGCTTTCCATCGATGGCTTTGGCAGCGAGGATCTGACGGTGATTTCGCTTCAGAATGGGCATGAACAAAACGCGTCCGTTGGGCACATACGGCACATACCGGGCACATACCAAAGCAGCCTTTGGCGTGTGTGAGGGTTATCCCATGGAACGAGGGTGCACACAATAAAAACAATAAAATCATGATGTTAAGCTGTGCCTGCCGGAACCCCCCGGAACCTGCAAAAACACCCCTGGAGCCGATCGCACTGCAGAGGTCAGGGGTTCGATTCCCCTCGGCTCCACCAATCAGTTCCCGTTGTTATTCCGTTTTCCGGCCCCTTCATGGAAACCCTCATGATCTCACCAGGTTGCCGGCGACACCCGCGGCGCCATCGCCGTCTCTCAGGTCCAATTGGCTCCTAGTTCCTCGGTCATAGACCCGAAGTCTCTGGCCTCGAAAAACCATTTCCGGGCGCCGTCCGCTGCCACGCTGCAGAGACAAGGTTCTCACTGAACTGAGACCGGTTCGAAGGTGGAAGGGGGCACTTCGTCCGTTCTTCGCAGAGGATCAGGACTGGTGGGTCGGCACTGACGCAGCAGCTTTTGACCGAGAACGTTAGTGAGGCTCAGCGGGGCTTTCTTGATGCCCAAAGCTGCCCTGAGCAGGTGCACTATGCGTTCTATATCTACAAATGCATCGCGGAATTTCCGAGATCTGCTGCTCGCTCAGTTCTAAGTTTACACCAGCGCGATCGAGGACCGTAGCACCTCTGGAAGCTGGGGGCGTGAAAGCGCGATGCCTCATCCAGCACAGGATTAGCAAGTTCTCGTCCGTCGAAGAGTAGACCTAGAGGGCCATCGAACGCCCTGGGTCCGTGTCGGTGCTGATCCTGCAGAGCCAACGACGGAGATCGTGCCTCAGTATCGCCACACTGGCACTGTTATCAAAGATTGGATATTATAACATCCGAACTGTAGTAGCAGTGGCGGCGCCGTCTTTTACCGATGATACCCATCGCGCTTCTCACCGGCTTCCTTGGAGCTGGAAAGACGACTGTCCTCAATGCCTTGCTGCGGGATCCGCGGTTCGCGCACTCGGCTGTCCTGATCAATGAGTTCGGGGAGACGGGGATCGACGGTGATCTCATCGTCGAGTTCAGCGCGGATGTTATCGAGACCACGACGGGGTGTCTGTGCTGCACGGCTTCCAGTGACGTGCGCCAATCCTTGTTTGATCTCTGGCTGCGCCGCCACAAGAAGGAGGTTCCGGAGTTTCGCCGTGTGCTCATCGAAACAACAGGGCTCGCCGATCCTGCGCCGGTCATCCATGCGCTGACGATACCGCAAAGCTACGGCCTCATGGATAAAACCGTAGCCGGGCAATTTGCGCTCGCTTCGGTAATCACGACAGTTGATGCGATCAATGCGCCCGGTTCCGCAGCGGCCTATCTCGAAGCGTTGAAGCAGATCGCGCTGGCCGATGCCATACTGATTACGAAGATGGAGCTGACGCCTGCACGTCACAGGGAGGGTCGGCGCGACATTCTCGGTGAGATGATTGCGGATACGAATCCCGGCGCGCATGTTTTCGAAAAGCAGAACGACTGGGACCGCTTTGTCGATTGGCTTCTGAAAAATCGGACCTACGAACGCACAGCCCGAACGAGCGAGGCGCTCGCCTGGCTCAATGCGGAAGCCGTTCTGGAGCATGGACCTCATGCTCAAGTGCACGAGAATGAAAGTCGGCACAAAGATGGGATCCGCGCTCAGTGCCTGATTATCGATGAACCGATTTCCCCCATTGTTTTCAATTTTTTTATGAACGCTCTGCAAGCAAGCGCTGGCGCGGCGCTCCTGCGCGTTAAAGGACTAGTTGCTCTGGACGACGATCCAACGCGCCCAGTGGTCATCCATGGCGTCCAGCACCTCGTGCAGTGCGTCGACCGACTTGCGCAGTGGCCCAGCACAGACCAACGCACGCGCATCGTGTTCATCGGTCAAAACATCGACATTCGTGCAATGAAATCCATCCTTTTGACAAAGACTGGTAAGGCCAAACGCGCGGCTCGCTCACCTGTTGAATCAAAAGTCATCAAGGAGACGTTCCATGACGACCCCTGAAACGCCAATTCCGGTGACCGTGCTCACCGGATACCTCGGCGCCGGCAAGACAACGCTCTTGAACCGCATTCTCACCGAGCAGCATGGCAAGCGGTATGCCGTCATCGTCAATGAGTTCGGTGAGGTTGGCATCGACAACGATCTCGTGGTCGATGCCAACGAGGAAGTCTTCGAGATGAACAACGGCTGCATCTGCTGCACGGTGCGGGGCGATCTCATCCGCATCATCGGCGGCCTTATGAAGCGCAAAGACCGCTTCGACGCGATCCTGATCGAGACCACGGGTCTCGCCGATCCAGGACCCGTCGCCCAGACCTTCTTCGTCGACGAGGATGTACGTTCCAAGACGAAGCTCGACGCCATCGTGACCGTGGCGGACGCGAAGAACCTCACGCAACGTCTCGGAGACAGTCACGAAGCGGAGGAGCAGATCGCTTTCGCTGATGTGATACTTCTCAACAAGACGGATCTCGTCTCGGCCGAGGAGCTGTCGGCGGTGGAGAAGCGTATCCGCTCCATTAACCCCTATGCGAAGCTTCACCGCACGGAGCGCAGCCGCATCCCACTCGATCAGATCCTTGGCCGTAACGCCTTTGATCTCGATCGCATCCTGGCGGTTGAGCCCGACTTTCTCGACGAGGGGCATGAGCACGAGCATGACGACGAAGTAGCTTCAATCTCGCTGGTGAGTGATGCTCCGCTCGATGCTCAGAGGTTCTTCGACTGGATGCAGGGCGTCATCGCCCAGAACGGGGTCGACATCCTGCGCATGAAGGGCATCCTCGCCATGAAGGGCGACGAAGAGCGCTATGTCATCCAGGGCGTTCATATGCTCATCGAGGGCGATCATCAGCGACCCTGGAAGGCGGATGAGAAGCGGCAGAGCCGCCTCGTCTTCATTGGACGCAATCTCGATCGGGACGCGTTGCGGCGTGGTTTCGAGGCTTGCGTGGCCGCATGACGAGCGAGATGACCTCAGCTCCCCTCAACAAGCGCTATGAGACGAAGCAAGTCGGGTGGCCGGCGGCAATCACCGGGCTCCATTGGGGTGGCGACAGCGCTATGTTTGCGCTCGGCGATGGAACCGTGAGGTTCTGGCGGAAGGATGAGGAGGACGCCACTGTCGTCGAAGCTCACGAGGGAGCAATCCTGACGGTCACTTGCGATGCTGCCGGAACCGGCCTCTTGAGTGGAGGGGATGACGGCGTCCTGCTGCATACGACCGAGAGCGGGCGGAACATCATCGCCAGAACTGGAAGGCGCTGGATCGACCAGATCGCGCTCGCCCCGTGGGGCGGACTGGCCTGGGCGCACGGCAAGACCGTCGAGATCGCTCACGGCAAGATGAAGCAAAGCCGGACACTATTCCTGCCATCGAGCTGCGGCGGGCTTGCCTTCGCGCCGAAGGGCGAGCGCCTGGCAATCGCGCACTACGGAGGCGCAACGATTGCATCTCTTGCTCATCCGAATTCCGATCCGGATCGCTGCGAATGGAAGGGCGCCCATATTGCGATCACCTGGAGCCCCGACGCACGGTTTCTGGTTACGGCGATGCAAGAACAAGCGGTTCATGTCTGGCGGCTGAGTGATGGCGGCAACCTGCATATGGGCGGTTATCCGACGAAGCCCAAGAGCTTCTCCTGGTCGCCAAAGGGTCATCTTCTGGCGACGTCCGGCGGGCCATCAGCTCTCATCTGGCCGTTCAAGGGCAGAAGCGGGCCGCAGGGCGAGATGGCTCAGCAAGCCGGCGGATATCTCTCCCCAGTGTCAGCCGTGTCTTGGCATCCCGTCTCGAACGTTCTCGCGATCGGTCACCGCGACGGGGTCATCGCGTTGGCCGGACCAGGTTCGGAGCGGTCGCTGTACCTACGTGAACCTGATGGAGGTGCGATTACCCACGTAGCGTGGAGGGCCGATGGCGCCATTCTGGCCTTCGGAAGCGAGAGGGGCTCTGCCGGGCTGATCGACTGCACCGGACTTGCGAGGACTTGATGACGAAACCGAACCCTTTTCAACCGAAGCCGCGCGGTGGCGTTCAAGACGCGCTCAATCGAATTCGTGCTTGGGTCCGCGCCGCTATGCCGGTCGATGACCGGGAGACGATCTCAATAACCGAGCTCGCCTGCGCCGAGCCCGGATGCCCGCCGCGTGAGACGGTGATCGTCATCATGCCGACAACCGGAGCGTGGCTGAAGGCGCGCGTTCACAAGGCTCTTGGCGACGTGATCGAGGACGACGTGCTGTGGGCGTTGAGAAAAGCGGAGCTGGTTACCCGTCCTACATAGGCATTGTTCCGATCGAGAGGACTTCGAGTGCAACTAATGAGCGTCCACAGGATAGGAATCCGGATTTTGTCTTGGTTATCTAAAGGCTTGATGATCCTTCTCGGGCTCAACACACTATCGGCGGTCTTTGGCTGCTGGTGCGGTGAGTGGCACATTGCCCAAGCTGCTCCACATATCCAGGCACAAGCCGCCGGCATAGAACCGGCGGTCCGCCCAGCTTCGCCGTCGCTGGCGGCGCAGGCTTGGCAGTTGATCCTCAGCTCGCAGGCAGCAATCAATCGCGAATTGATAGCGACTGTCCGTCTGATCAAGGACGGCAGCCCGTTCTCGGGCACGCTGACCCTCGTTCTCCTCGCCTTCGGATACGGAGTTCTGCACGCGGCTGGTCCTGGGCACGGCAAAGCCGTCATTTCGTCGTACGTCCTCGCGAACGAGGAGACGGTTCGCCGCGGCATTGCCTTGTCGTTTCTCGCCGCACTGTTTCAAGCACTGAGTGCGATCCTGTTCGTAGGCGTGCTGCTCATGCTCATGCGGCAGACAAGCCTGACGCTGCGCATGGCGGAGGCGCAGCTGGAAACGCTGAGCTGGGTTCTCATTGTAGGCGTCGGCCTCTGGATGCTCTGGCGGCAGTTCCCTCGATCTTCAAGGCAAGTGGCGGGAGGACCTGTCGTTACAGCCGAGAACCTCCAGGGCTTTGCGCCACCACATGTTCATAGGGACGACTGCGGATGTGGGCACGCCCACATGCCAAACCCGCGCGATGTTGCGGGGTCGTGGTCGTGGCGCAAAGCGATTCCCATCGCAGTGGCAATCGGCATACGTCCGTGTACCGGCGCACTCCTCCTCCTGATCTTCTCGTTCGGGCAGGGGTTGTTGTGGGCCGGCGTTCTCGGAACATTCGCGATGGCCATTGGCACTGCGCTGACGGTCTCGGCGCTTGCGGCTTTTGCCATCTCGTCGCGCTATTGGGCCGTACGGCTATCGGGACCCGAACGCCCATGGGGAAGAAGGCTAAAGCGCTCGATAGGAGTCATCGCATCGCTCGTTGTCATCCTGCTGGGGGTCGCTGGCGTCATGGCATCGCTCGGCCCGGTCCGGCCCTTCGGACTGTGAGGAAGGAAAGTCATTTGGAGCGAGCTCTCGCCCAACCCCAAAGTGCTCAGCCGCCCCAACGGTCACCGCTTGAGGAGACGGCTGAATCGGCTGCGCCTGCTCCTCAGGCAAGGACGCTGCCGGCCTTCACCGGCAGACCTTTGGGCAACAGGCGCCATGGTTCATGATCCCGCCATCGCGCCGGCGAGGAGGCCTGCATTGTGGCGCATCATGTCGAGGTAGGACTTGGCTGGACCTTCTTTTTTGGAGAGAGCATCCGAGTAGAGCGTTCCCCCGATCTTGGCGCCGGTCTCCTTGGCAATCTGCTCGATGAGGCGGGTGTCAGTGATATTCTCGACGAATACGGCCTTGACGCCGTCTTTCTTGATCTGGTCGATGAGCTTGGCGACGTCCTTGGCAGACGCCTCGCTTTCGGTCGAAACGCCGGTCGGCGACAAAAACTCGACTCCATAAGCCTTCGCGAAGTAGCCGAATGCGTCGTGGGAGGTGATGACCTTGCGGCTCTTCTCGGGGATTGCGGCGACCTTAGACTTAATTTCTTCATTCAGTTTGTTGAGTTCGACGGCGTAGGCTGCCGCATTGTGGGTATAGACGGGGCAGCCGTCCTTGTCGGCGGCGCAGAGACCTTCCTTCACGTTGGCGACATAGAGAATAGCGTTTGGCACGCTCTGCCACGCGTGCGGATCGATATCGCCGTGGTCGTGGCCGCCCTCCTTCGCATGATCGTCGTGCTTTTCGCCCTTGTGCTTCTCGTGATCGTCGTGGTCATCTTCCTCGCCCTTGATGGGCTCAATGCCCTTGGTTGCGACGACGAGAGGGCCCTTGTAGCCGGATGATTGAACCAGACGCTCCATCCAGCCCTCGAAGCCGAGGCCATTCTGAAACACTACTTTCGCCTTTCCGACGTCAGCTGCGTCGGCGGGCGAAGGCTGATAGACGTGTGCATCGGCTTCCGGGCCTACGAGCGTGCGGACTGCAACGCGATCGCCGCCCACCTTCTCGACGAAATCGGCGAGGATCGAGAACGTTGCCACAACGGACATCTTCTCCTCTGCCTGTACCGCTCCGCTGGCAAGTGACGCCATTCCTGCGAGGACAAGGCCCGCAGTTGTGCGTAGTCTCATGGTCTTAAAATCCTTCATTTTGTGGCTACGCCTAACTACCCTGCGCGATGCCGTTGCGGCAGCACGTTCCAGATGGCCCCGCTGACGGGGCCGAACATGAGTGAAACGAGATAAAAGGCTCCGGCCGACAATGTGATTGCCGGGCCAGATGGAACGCCAAAGTGAAATGACACCAGCAGTCCCAGGACAGACGCGCCGATGCCGCCGGCAATCGCGAGCATCATCATGCCTTCGAGGCTACGCGCCCAGAAGCGGCTTGCCGCCGCCGGAAGCATCATCATGCCGACCGCCAGCAATGTCCCCAATGCCTGGAAGCCCGCCACGAGTCCCAGGACCGCCGTCACGAGAAAGGCGAGATGGGCGCCGCCTCCGCTCTGGCTCATCACCGCAAGGAAGGACGGATCGACACATTCCGCAACGAGCGGACGAATGATGATCGCCAACCCGAGGAGATTGACCGTTGCTGCGAGTCCGAGGACGATGAGCGCGGTATCATCGAGAGCGAGCACCGTGCCGAACAGCACGTGCATCAGGTCGACATTCGAGCCCTTTACGCTCACGATCATGACACCAAGGGCAAGCGAGATCAGATAAAACGCCGCGAGGCTCGAATCTTCGCGCTGCACGGTCGTTCGCGCCACGAGCCCTGCCGCGAGTGCTACAAAGAGGCCGGCGGCGAGACCGCCAATCGTCATCGGGACCACCTTCAGCCCGAACAGAAGGAAGCCGACGGCGGCCCCAGGCAGAATGGCGTGCGCCATGGCATCGCCGACAAGGCTCATGCGTCGTAGCGTCATCAGCACGCCCGCAGGAGCCGCACCGAACGACAGCGCCACGCACCCGGCCAGTGCCCTGCGCATGAATGCGTAGTCGGAAAATGGCGCAATCAACGCTTCATAAGGGCTCATGCTGCGCTCTTCCGGCACCACGGTGCATTCTCGTCCCATGCTTCCGACATTGCACGTGCCTTGAGCAGGTTTTCAGGCGTGATGACACTCCTCGTGTCGCCCCATGCGACCGGCTCCCGCGCAAGCATCAAGGCTTGCGGAAAGCGCTCCTTGACCAGATCGAGATCGTGCAGGACCGCGATGATCGTCCGCCGCTCGCCGTGCCAGCGTTCAATGAGCGCCATGAGCTCCGCAGCGGTCTTGGTATCGATAGCCGTAAATGGTTCGTCGAGCAGAATGAGCGCACTGTCCTCGAGGAGCAATCGGGCAAAAAGAATGCGTTGCATCTGACCACCCGACAGTGCGTCGATCATACGGCGCTCGAAGCCCTCTAGGCCTACTGCCATTAGCGCTTTGCGAATACGCGACCGAGCCCGCGTATCAAGACCCCGGAAAGCGCCAATCTCCTTCCACAGCCCGAGTGCCACGAACGCTTCGACCGTGATGGGAAAGCTCCTGTCGACTTGGGCTTGCTGGGGAAGATAGGCAATACGCCGGCGCAATGCCCCGTCCATGCCAATGCGGCCCTCGAGCGGCTTCAGCGCTCCGATGATGCCTTTGAGCAGCGTGCTCTTGCCACTGCCATTCGGGCCGACGACTGCGAGCAAGGCGCCAGCGCCGACAACACCCTCCAGGTGGTGGACGGCAGGATGGTCGTCATATCCAAGGGTCAAGTCCTCGAAGTGAACGACTGGCTCTGCAGTCCCATCTTGCATCAGTCGTCTCACGAGTTCATTGCCAGAAAAAGAAGACCCCAGATCCCACCGATAAGTGCGAGGGCCAGTGCCATCCGCCGGCCAAGGCTCCAGAACATCATGGGTTCGATCCTGCGAATTGATCCCGGGCCTTCTGGAACCAAGACAAAACTCTCTGGCGGTGTGCTTCGCCCCAGGTCTCAACAAACCGGCGCGTTCGCTCGTTGCTCGTGTCGGTCAATTCCGCAATTCGGGACGCGACGAACTCGGGCGTCAGCGGAATACGGCAGTACTCCTCGATGCACGTCTTCCAGTCGGCGTAGGTCTCGAGTTTGATACCGCTCATAAGGGTGTTTCCCTCGTTTGGGGGAAATAGCCTTCGTCCGTGATGACGAGGTTGCTCGTGTCACCAAAGCGATGGAAGAAGCAGGTGCGCCGGCCGGTGTGGCATGCGGCACCTTGCTGATCGACGAGCAGCAGTATCGTGTCGCCGTCACAATCGAGCCTTGCCTCAATCAGGCGCTGCACGTGGCCAGAGGTCTCACCCTTTCGCCACAGCGCCTGGCGCGAGCGGGACCAATAGCAAACGCGCCCCGTGGCGAGTGTCTCCGACAGCGACGGCGCATTCATCCAAGCCATCATGAGGACTTCGCCCGTGTCATGCTGCTGGGCGATCGCCGGGGCGAGACCGCGTTCATCGAATACGACTGAAAAAGCGGCGGGCAGGGCTGTCATCGCAAAGCCTCCTGAGCACAGTTGGCGCATACACCATGCAACTCCAGCGCCGCTCCCTTGGCGGCAAAAGACATGCGGTGCGACCAAGTCTCCACGACGGTCTCTATTCCAGAATCTCTCATTTCGCTCACGACTCCGCAGCACTCGCAAATAGCGAACACCGAGGCACCGCGATGGCAACCTTGAGAACAGACGACGAAGGCATTGAGCGATTCAACCTTGTGGACTGAGCCGGCCTCGATCAGTCGCTGAAGCGCACGGTAAATCGTCTGCGGAGCCAAATGCTCCTGCTCCGCCAAGACAGCCTGAATGTCGTAGGCGCTTGCCGGTCGGCCGATACTCCGGAGCGCAGCTAGGACCGTTTCCACATGTTTGGGCGGTGGTCGCGTGCCGTTGGCAGTTTTCCTCGCGTGACGCGCCATCTGAATGGCCTCCCTCAAGGGACATCGGGGCCGCGCTCCTACCGCGGACTTGACGGATGTTATAATATCCGATTTGTAGAATGCAACAACCCAGAGAGGTGCTCATGGACGATAAAATCAGGCAACATCTTGAAGAAGCAGAGGAAACGCCTGACTTACGGCTTCCCGTCACCGTCCTGTCCGGCTTTCTCGGAGCCGGGAAGACGACGCTGCTCAATCATGTCTTGAACAACCGCGAGGGCCTCAAGGTCGCGGTCATCGTCAACGACATGAGTGAGGTCAACATCGACGCCGATCTTGTCGCCAAGGGGGGTGCGAACCTGTCGCGCACCGACGAGACGTTGGTCGAGATGTCGAACGGCTGCATCTGCTGCACCCTGCGAGAGGATCTCTTGAAGGAGGTTCGCAGGCTGGCCTCTGAAATGCGTTTTGACTACCTGCTGATCGAGAGCACCGGCATTGCCGAGCCCCTACCCGTCGCAGCGACCTTCGAATTCCGGGACGAGAAAGGCAATAGCCTTTCCGATTTTGCGCGCCTCGACACGATGGTGACCGTTGTGGATGCGGCGCATCTGTTGAAGGACTATTCCTCGCATGACTTCCTGAAGGACCGCGGCGAAGTGGCGGGCGAGGAAGACGAGCGTCCCCTCGTTCAGCTGCTCGTCGAACAGATCGAGTTCGCCGACGTCGTCGTTCTGAACAAGATCGACGTAGCCAAGCCGCACGAGGTTGAGGCAGCGCGGACGATCATCCGCGCGCTCAATGCAGATGCGCGCATTGTCGAGACGAGCCACGCACACGTTGCTCCGCGCGACATCCTCAATACCGGGCTATTCGACTTTGATGCCGCGCACCGGCATCCGACCTGGTTCAAGGAGCTCAACGGATTCAAAGATCATGTGCCGGAGACCGAAGAGTACGGCATTTCGAGCTTCGTCTATCGGGCGCGCGGTCCCTTCGAACCGGTGAAGCTCCACGCCTTCTTCAACAAAAGCTGGCCGGGCGTGGTGCGCGCCAAAGGCTTTTTCTGGCTCGCCTCACGCCCCCAATTCGTCGGCGAGGTTTCGCAGGCCGGTGCGCTCGTCCGCCACGAAGCGAAGGGCTACTGGTGGGCCGCTGTGCCGAAGAAGAGTTGGCCCGAGGATGAGGCGCTTGTCGCGCGCATTAACAAGAGCTGGCACAAGCACTGGGGCGACCGGCGCCAGGAGATCGTCTTCATCGGCACGGGCGAGATGGACAAGAAGGCCATCACCGCCGAGCTGGACGCTTGCTTGCTAGCTCTCCCTGATGAGGGCGCGGTCGACACAAAGGCGTGGGCGAAGCTGCCCGATCCCTTCCCCCGCTGGGGCAAGGAGGCGGCGTAGAATGACGAGCCTGTTCAAACGTCAGATGGCAGGTTCCGACGCCCTGGCGCTTCGCATCGCCAGAAAGGAGCTACGCAGCGCTTCGCCGTCCGTCTTGAGACACTGGAGCAATAATGGGGTGGCATTGGCGCTTTGGGAGCGCACGTGGGACCCGGTACTAACGACGAAACTCGATCAGCTTGGCTTTCATGAACTCCCACGGACCCGGTTCCAAGCCAAAGCCGTTACGGCAGAAGTCGACGTGACCGCGGCTCTTGCCGATACGCAATGCCATGACGAAACGGTGATGGCGGCGCTTGCCACGGACATTGAGAGTTTGATCTGCCGCTTCGCAGAAGCGACTGGGATCAATGAGGTCGAAGTCCGGCTCGAGGCCATTCGCGACGATGCCTGCAGGCTGTTTCATGCCGATCGCATGCGTGCGCGTCTGGTGACGACCTATCGAGGTCCCGGAACAGAATGGGTCACACCTGCCGATGCCGACAATGCTCTCAAAAACCCAGAGGGCTTTTCCGGCACTGTTCACCCGATGCCCCGCTTCGCAGTTGGCCTCTTCCCCGGCTCTCTCGCTCCGCAAGGTCCACTCGTCCATCGCTCGCCACGCATCCGGGAGACGGGTGAGTTTAGACTCTTCCTCTCGATCAATGAGCCGTTTCGGGCTGCAGCGTTAAACTAACGGCACTGATCGTCCTTCAGACTAGCATTTGTTACACCAATCCGCAGCGTACGCCGCCGCCCGACACGTGAAGCCGCCGAGGCCGCCGTCCGGTTGAGTCATTCGCTGTAAGTTGTTTCCACCGCCCACGACTCCTTTGGTTGAGCGTACAATTGCCAGAATTGCTCTGCGACGGCTTCGGCTGCTTGTGAGCCGGGGTTCACGAAAGCTGCCACTGTTACCGTGGCCACGTGCACGCCTTGGTCTTTTAGGCTTTCGAATAGTCCTTGCGCCAAGGCGCGGATGCCCGCCTTGCCGATGCTGAGCGAAAGATAGTCGGGGCTTGGCTGCAACGCGAAACCGCCCCCGGTCAAGAGAATCGATCCGGAGCCACGCGCAGTCATCCTGGCTGCGACGGCCTTGGCAGCCGCCTGAGCGCCGCCAATATTCACGGCGAGGTCCGAGTTGAACGTATCGGCGGGCTGTTCAGCGATCGTCGCCTTGCGCATGGATGCCGCGTTGTAGTGCAGGACATCAATCGCGCCGAACTGCTTCTCCACTTCGGCGATGAGCGTGGCCACGCTTGCCGGATCGGAGGTATCCACCGTGCGGGCTTCGGCGGTGTAGCCCCTGGTCTTTAGTTGATCCGCAAGCGCCTGTGTCTTCGTGGCATTGCGTGCGCTCAGGACGACCCGAAAGCCTTCCTTTGCGAATCTTTCCGCGGTCGCCGCGCCGATGCCGGGGCCGGAGCCGATACTGAGAAATGTCTTCATGTCAGTTACTCCTCGACGTTTCGATGATGGTGAGATAAGCCATTTACGGCGTCAGATAATCAGGTCATGGCGCATAAAATTCGTGCACATCATGCAGGAATTGCTGGAACGAGGCGGGCTTGAGTTACTCGCGGCCTTCGTCGCCGTCGCAGAGACGGGGAGTTTCACCGACGCCGCCAAAAAATTGGGCCGAGATGCGTCCATAGTTTCACGCCGCGTCACTCAGTTAGAACAGCAGCTCGGGGTGCGGCTGCTGTCGCGGACAACACGCCGCGTCGCACTCACTGAGGTTGGCGCGATCTATCATCGTCGTGTGCGGGCACTGCTTGACGAGTTGGCCGTCGCGAGCCGGGAAGCCAGCGATGTCGCGGCAAGCCCGCAAGGCTTACTGACAATCTCGGTTCCGGCGACCTTTGGGCGTTACTGGATAGCGCCGTTGCTTCCGGCGTTTCTCGCCCGTCACCCGCAGATCCGCATCGATGCGCGATTTTCGGATCGCCTCGTTGATGTTGTCTCCGAAGGTTTCGATGTCGCGATCAGGGTCGGCGTCCTGCGTGACAGCTCGCTGACATCGCGAATGATTGCGTCCTATCGCAATCTTCTAGTCGCCGCACCGAGCTACATCGCCAAGCACGGTAAGCCCAAGGTTCCAGCAGATTTGGCCAAGCACGCCTGCCTTGGCTTTTCGGGACATGCAGACTGGCCGGACTGGCGCATGATGAAGGACACTAAGCGAGCGACAGTTCGCCCCACTGGGCCGTTGATCGCCGACAATTCTGAAGTTGTACTGATGGCCGCGATCGAAGGCGCAGGAATAACATTCACACCTGACTGGTTGGCTGGACCAGAAGTTCGCGCAGGAAGGCTGGTCGAGGTGCTGCCGGGATGGGGCGGCACGGGATTAGGCGGCATTTACGCGGTGCTGCCGCCCGGTCGATTGGTGCCCACCAAGACGCGTCTCTTTGTTGATGAGATTGCAAAAGCTATTAGGTCGGGTTGGGCAAGAAGAGCCGGCAAAGCCCGTTGAAGGTCTACACGACACTCGCTCTGAGGGCGGGGCCGTGCGATACCAGCACGGTCGACGTTTTCGTGGTCCATCATGCAACCCGAGCGGCAATGCCGCGTTTAGTGTCGAAGCGGTTGGTTTATTGCGGAGTTAGCGACAAATGCGAGGCCTATTCGCCATCAAGGCACTCACGATTGTGCTGTTTCTTGCGCTTTCGCAGAGTGCTTGGGCCGAAGACCCTGCGCCGTCAGGTGCCAAGGTAGACCGCACCGAGCTACCGATGCCGCTGCCGCCTTTCGAGGGCAAGATCGGGGAGACCTACAAGGAGAGCGAGGAGGCTTGGCCCAAGGTTCCAGCGCCGCCAGAAAATGCGCCGAACGTCGTGGTGATCTTGCTCGACGACGTAGGCTTCGGCCAGCCCTCGACCTTCGGCGGTCTTATTCCGACACCCAATCTCGACAAGCTCGCCAGCGAAGGGTTGCGTTACAACCGCTTCCACACCACTGCGATCTGCGGGCCCTCGCGCGCGGCGCTGCTAACCGGACGCAACCATCACGACACCTCGAACGGCTTCTTGATGGAATGGGCGACCGGCTATCCGAGCTACACAACTATGATCCCGCGCGAGACGGCGACCATCGGCGAAGTGCTCAAGAACAATGGGTACACCACTTGGTGGTACGGTAAGAACCACAACACGCCGGACTGGGAGACCTCCGTCGCCGGCCCCTACGACCGTTGGCCGACCGGCATGGGCTTCGATTATTTCTACGGCTTCAATGCCGGCGAAACACACCAATATTATCCAACCCTGTTCGAGAACACGGTCCCCGTGGAGCCCCCCAAGTCGCCAGACGAGGGCTATCACTTCATGACGGACATGACCGATCGGGCCATCGCCCGCATGAAATATTCCAAGTCGGTTGCGCCCGATAAGCCCTTCTTCATGTACTTTGCCCCCGGAGCCATGCACGCCCCGCACCATGTCACTGCCGAATGGCGCGAGAAGTTCAAGGGCAAGTTCGACATGGGCTGGGACAAGTACCGCGAGCAGGTGTTTCAGCGCCAACTCGACATGGGCATCATCCCGCCCGACACCAAGCTGACCGAGCGGCCCGACTGGGTGCCGGCTTGGGACAGCCTGACCGATGAGCAGAAGAAGCTCTACAACGCGCTGTTCGAGAACTATGCGGGCTTCTTCGCCTTCACCGATCATGAGATTGGCCGGCTGCTCGATGCCATCAAGGAACTGCCTGACGGCGACAACACGCTCATTATCTATATTGTCGGCGACAATGGCGCCTCGTCGGAAGGCGGTCGCGACGGCACGCTCAACGAGATCAAGGGCCTCAACGGACTGCCGACTACGATCGAAGAGACCCTGGCTAATATCGACAAGCTGGGCGGCCCCGAAACAGAGCCGCACTATCCCGTCGGCTGGGCCTGGGCCGGCAACACGCCTTTCCAGTGGGTGAAGCAGGTGGCCTCCCATCTCGGCGGCACGCGCAACCCGATGGTCGTGAGCTGGCCGACCAAGATCAAGCACGACGAGAAACCGCGCGACACATTTCTGCATCTGGTGGACGTGGTGCCGACCATCCTAGAGGCGGCGAATGTCCCGATGCCGGAGGAGGTCAACGGCGTCGCGCAGAAGCCGCTTGCCGGGAAGTCGTTCCTCGAAAGCTTCTCCGACCCGGAGACCGCGGGCAGGTCCGAGCAGTATTTCGAAATCCTGAGCAACCGGTCGATCTATGGGGACGGCTGGAAGGCGAATGCGCAGCACACTCTGCCGTGGCGCCAGGATCTTGCCCCCGGCAATTGGGACAAGGACAAATGGGAACTCTACAATCTGGACGAGGACTTCTCGGAAGCCAACGATCTGGCTGAGGCCATGCCGGACAAGCTTGCGGCGATGAAGACCAAGTTCGACGAGGCGGCGGAGAAGTACCACGTCTATCCGCTCGACGACCGAGGCGCAGCCCGCCTTGCCGTTCCGAAGCCGCCGCCGCCGGGTTCCGATCCGAAGGCGACGAAGTTTACCTATTACGCCGGCGCCACGCGGCTGCCCGAGACGGCGGCGCCACAGATGAAGAACCGCAGTTGGACGCTCACGGCCGACGTCAAGACCGAGGGCACGAAAACCAACGGTGTCATCATGGGCTTCGGCGGGGTTGCCGCAGGCATGGTCTTCTATCTCAAGGATGGCGTGCCGATCTTCGACTACAACTATTTCGAGGATCACGCGGTCATCAGGGCCGACAAGCCCGTACGAGACGGCGAAACGAAGATTGAACTCGCTTTCGACTACGAAGGTGGCGGCCAGGGCAAGGGCGCCAAGGTCACCATCAAGGTCGACGGCGATCAGGTGGCGCAAGGCGAAGTCCCTGCCACGGTTGCCGCGCGCTTCGGCGTTGATACCTTCGGCATCGGCGAGGACAGCGGCCAGCCCGTGACGTTCGACTACAAGCCGCCATTCAAGTTCGACGGCGAAATCAGGAAGGTCGTTATCGACTTGAAGAGGTGACCGAAGGCGTGACTGGAACGCAATGTCTGCTTCTGGCACCAGCACCAGGATGCCATTCTGGCGGCTATGAGTCCGGCGCGGACTGTTCTGAGGAAAAACAGCCGACAAACTTTAAACGAGAAAGTTGAAACAGGGTACACCCCATGAGAGTCCTGAAATACGCAGCAATAGCCCTCACCGCTTGCCTCAGCACGGTGAGGTCGCCCCCGCCCCTGGCGCGGAATGAGCAGGCGTCGCCCGCCCGCGTGCGTTGAGCCGCAAAGCGCGTCGTGCGCGCCTATGAGGAGTTCTATGCTGGCTACTTGGAGGACCCCAAGGCTGTACTCGAACGCACATTCGAGGAGACAGCAGGTTACGACGAGATTGTCATGCTGCGCGACATCCGGCTGGAATCCCACTGCGAGCACCACATGGTGCCAATAATCGGACGCGCACACGTCGCATATCTTCCGGAAGGTCGCATTGTCGGCATATCGAAGCTTGCACGGCTCGTCGAGATTTACTCAAAGCGCCTTCAAATCCAGGAAGTCCTCACCGCACAGATCGCCGATACGATCAACGAGGTTCTGAATCCTATTTCGGGATGGATTTGGTCGAGGCAAGCGAGCCGAAACTTGCGATCCATGAGAAGGCGGATGAGCTCAGGATAGCGGGTGAAGGGTGCGCCGTTCGGATGATCGGTCGTGAAAAAAGACGCGCCAGGGATCCTCAGCAAGAAGGAACAGCTCGAGGCCAATCGCCCACTGCAATGCGTTGATGAGGCTCTGCGGCCGGTACCGGTAGGGAACGCCCCCCCGCCACCCTCACATTCTCCATCCCAGACCACGTATCTGCGTGGGCTCGCCGTGTGGCGATGCGAGAATTGCGCAATGACATCACCGGAGCCTGATATTTACCAGTTCCGCTTGGAAGATTCGACGTGAGATGACCCACATTCCTGTCTTGTCCGGCATCGCCGTCGCGCTCGCAAGGCAAAGTCGACCGGATGACACCGCTTTTTCTTTGAATAGTGTTCTCCTCAGTTGAGAGACATCTCAGCATGCGCCTCCACCAACGTGCTGATCTCACGATTACCTTCGGCGCAGTTATTCCGTCTCCATCTAACTGCGCGGGACGTGCGCCCTTTGCGGTCAGAACACGTCCGACTAACGGCGTTGGTCCGGTCTGCGCCGCTGTGACCGTAAAGATGCAGGTTGCTCGCCTTATCGCAGATATTGGGGCATGTAGGCTTGCTTTTCCGGATAACATCCGCTTCAATATTTTGGATATTATAACATCCAAGGTTGGTTCGCATGGTCAACAATACGGTTTTCACCGCGCGACGGGACGGCATCTGGCGCGAGCGCCGGGCACAGCTGCTCATCAGGACGGGCGTTGCCCTAAGTTGCTGGTGTGCGAGCCCAGATGTGGCCATTTCCCAGCAAGCACCTGCGGTCGATCTGCCTGAAGTAGTGGTCGTAACTGCCCCAAGCCCCGTGGCGAAGCCGAAAAAAAAGCAGGCCGCCCAGCCCAAGCCAGCTGCCGCGCCGACGCCTTCCTCCGCGCCTGCTCCGCCCGCCGCTGCCGGACAGCCGGCCGTGGTCGAAGCCACCAACCAAACGGTTCCGGGTCCAGGACAATCCGCTACGACCCTTCCGGGAACCCTGATCGTGGTCGACGACACGTTTGCGACTGTGACGGTTGTGACGCAGCGCGATGTGCTAGCTACCGAGGGTCAGACGATTACGGATTCGCTCCAGACGAAACCGGGCATCGCCGGCTCGACATTTGCCCCTGGTGCCAACCGGCCGATTATTCGCGGTTTGGATAATTACCGGGTGCGCATCCAGGAGAACGGCATCGGGAGCGGCGATGTCTCGGCGGTATCAGAAGATCATGCGGTCACGATCGATCCCTTCTCCGCCGATCAGACTGAAGTTGTGCGAGGTCCGGCAACCCTACGTTATGGCAGTCAGGCAATCGGTGGTCTTGTGGCCATCGAAAATCAACGAATCCCAACCTTCATTCCGAATGGTGGAGTGTCAGCCGAGATCAAGGGTGGGTTGACATCCGTCGATGAAGGCCGCGATGGCGCAATCCGCGCAACTGCTGGCGCCGGGGGGATCGCCGTGCACGCGGATGCCTTCAAGCGCCATGCTGACGACTATGAAACTCCCAAGGGAATAGAGCCCAACACCTTCGTCGACAGCGAAGGATTTGCGGTCGGTACCTCTCTCATCGGTCCATCCGGGTTCTTGGGCGTCGCTTTCACACGCTTCAATAGCCTCTACGGAATTCCCGGCGAGGAAGCATTAGAACTTCGCCCGCGCATCGATCTTGAGCAGGACAAGATTCTCGCCAAGGGCGAGTGGCGAGTGAAAGACTTTGGTGTCGAGGCTCTGCGCATCTGGTTCGGCGCGTCTGATTACGCCCACAACGAAGTCATCGCTGCCGAAGGGATTATCGGCACGCGTTTCACCAACAACGAATATGAAGCCCGCGCCGAACTGCAGCACCAGACGTTCCGAACGGGACTCGGTGAATTGAGCGGCGCCATCGGCGTGCAATGGGGCGATCAGGACATCGCGGGTGTGGCGGTGGATGAACCGGTGGACGCATTGCTCGATCCAGCGAACGTAAAAACCATCGCCGGCTTTTGGTTCGAGGAACTCCAGGCCACCAATGCGCTGCGCTTCCAAGCCGCCGCCCGTATTGAACAAGCCGAAGCGACCGGCGACGGCTATACCGATATCAGCAACCCGCTCGATCCAGCAGAGTTTGCGGGCACGCGCAGCTTTACGCCAGTTAACGCAAGTCTGGGCGCGCTCTACAATCTGCCAATGGGCGTCGTCGCACGGCTGAACGGGCAGTACGTCGAGCGCGCGCCGGCCGCCACTGAACTCTATTCAAAGGGCGTCCACGAGGCGACGGGAACGTTCGAGATTGGTAACCCCAATCTCGGCGTTGAAGCAGCACAAACCGTTGAACTCGGCTTCAGAAAAGCCTCTGGCCCGTTGCGCTTCGATGCGACGGCCTACTACACGAAGTTCGACGGCTTCATCTACAAACAGCTGACCGGCGTGGACTGCGCCGACACTCTGGTGTCGTGCGGTGTGGATCCAGATGCATCTCTGAGGCAGGTGATTTACCAGCAGCGCGATGCGACCTTCTATGGCGTCGAGATCGCCGGCCAGTACGATGTCGCCGCGATCTGGAATGGCATCTGGGGCGTCGATGCACAGTACGACTTTGTCAACGCCGAGTTCTCGAACGGCGAGAACGTGCCCCGCATGCCTCCGCACCGTCTCGGTGGCGGCCTCTACTACCGGGATCAGGCATGGTATGCGCGCGCCGGCGTGTTGCACGCCTTCGAGCAGGACCGCGTTGCTCCGGATGAGCCGACAACGCCCGCCTACACGCTCGTCTCAGCGGAACTCAGCTATACGACGCAGCTAACAGATCTCGGCGGTCCGCCGCAACAATTCACCATTGGTCTAAGAGGCGACAATCTCGCAAACGACGAGGTGCTCAATAGTGCGTCCTTCAAGCGCCTCGAGGATGTGCTCCAGCCCGGCACCAGCGTCCGCCTCTTTGGGTCTCTAAAGCTAAATTGAACCACTCGCTGAGCGCCGCGCAGCCGCTAATGAAGACAAGCACTCCGAAGTTTTAGTTAGCAGTTCACCGACTACAACGAGGGCATCCCGATGGAGACTGGTCGAATTCCTGAACCATTATGGACGCGAGCCACGACATTGGTGATGCTCAACATCACTTACTCTGCCTGCGCTTTGGTTGCATTCCCGCCGGCAGTGCGAGCCACCGTATCCGACACACCAAGTCCAATGATGTTCGCGGGGCGCGACGCAATTTTCCACCTTGTAGACGTTCGTGCTTACCGGCACTGCTACAACACCCCCCGGCGGACTTACTGTCACACGAATGAATGCCTCCCAATAGGATCAATTCCCTGTTCAGTGGGGACCAATCAGTCCACGCGCGCTTTATCTGAGAAGATGATCAGTTCGCATTCGGTCCATTCGCGCTGACGGCACTAATCAATGTACAACATGCCCGGAGAGACAATCGTCCTCTCAGGATGACTCATGCGGTAAGATCGGCCAGACCCAGTAAGGCTCGATGAGCTAACCTAATAGGGTGTTCTACCGGACCGCGTGATCGGCATAACAGGCGCGCATGGCCTCGCATCGGTGAGGACCTGCAAAATGCATGCTATCGCCTCGTGCCGGCGAGATGAAAGCGCAAATCTGATCCAATCCCGCCTCGTCAAGCCAGCCCTCTCGTCGGCCCCGCTGGACCGCGAAACAGTCTGCCGTTTCCTCGTCGGGTCCCCGGAACTGGTGGCCGCATTCGTGCGAAAAGATCCACCTTCTGACAGGGTTTGAGACACGCGCCAGGAGGCGCGTGTTCACAATTAGAAAGCCGGGATAGGCCGCCGCATAGTCGTCGAGAGATACCGCCAATCGCTCAGACAGCATGTGTATGTGTTTCAATGGAGTGCCAGGGTGTCGTAAGAGATGCAACGCACGGAGATCTACGAACTTAGATTTGCTTTACGGCTTGATGACCTCGAGCGGCCCATGATCATCGCAATGATCGCCATGAGGGTGATGTAGGTGACCGTCGACAAGGTAGTCGATATGATCGCCATGCGGCACAGCCTCATGCCCGCATCCAGGACCATGGACGTGTCCAGGCTCATGCGCGCCACAGCGATGGTTCGGTGTGCAAGCCGTAGGATTGATTTCTGACACTTCGATGACATGCTCATCAACATGGCCGTCATGCATGTGATGCAGGTGACCATCGTGCAAATAGTCCACATGGCCGTTGTGCTTCACGGCAGTATGGCCGCATCCGGAACCGTGCTGATGAGGGTGATTATCATGATGTGGATCAGTGCAGGTGGACATGGCGCATCTCCTTCAACCCGAATTTCTTAGCTTAGCAGTTTCTTTCATCATGCCGCAATGTTGCGTCCAATCCTCGACTTCGACCGAACAATGTTCTGTTCGGGATCGGCTGTTAAGTGACTAAGGCAAGAGACGGGTTCGCTCGCGCAGTCTCGATGGCGCCATAACCCGTTCAGACAGTCGGGGGGGGTATGCAGTTCGGGTACGCAACACCGACAATCTCGGCAGAAGCCACGGCACGGCCAACACACTTGCCGAGACCATTTAGGTTGCCGCCGCGGCTGTGTTATTTGGCGCAGCTCTCGCGGCGACAACGGCTAAAGCCGACGGGATATCGGGTGTCGAACCCGCCTACTACGAGCTACCCGCAATCTGGAGCGGTCTCTACGGAGGCGGGCACATCGGCTACGCTGATGCACACCACGACGACGGCTTCGTTGCGGGCGCTCAGCTTGGGTATAATTGGCAAGCAAACGCGATTGTATATGGAGTCGAGGGCGACATTTCCTTCACAGGAGCCGACTCGGTTGATTGGTTGGCCTCAGTGCGTGGGCGACTGGGGTAATTTAGTCCAACCAAGTTTACTACTTTACGGCACAGCTGGCGTTGGCGGCAGCGACGATGCAGGCTTCGTCTATGGTTTGGGTCTAGAAAGCCAGCTGAGCCACTCCACGACAGGTCGCATCGAATATTTGGGATACGACAGAGATCACGGGGTTGGCGTGATCCGCGCAGGTTTGAACTTTATGCTCGGACCCTAAAGCGCCATCGCAGCACGATTCCGAACTAGGGACTTGGTCGGTTCCTGCGGCGTGGAATTCTCGCGCCGTGCCGAACAGCTTGTGCTGTGTGTGCCTGGCTCCGGCGGCGTCCTCTAAATTCCAAGCCGATCACGCAGGGAATAGTACCACGACCCGAGTGCTGAATACGGTGCTCTAAACATCCGTCCGCCAGGGAATGGATACCACGGGAGTTTGGCAAAAGTGTCGAACCGGCCCAGATCACCCATGACGGCCTGGCTGAGAATGCGACCAAACAAGTGTGAGCCGGTGACGCCATGCCCGCTGTATCCGTGGGCAAAATAGGTGCTCTTGCCCAATCGCCCCATCTGCGGCACGCGGGAGAATGAGAGCGCAAAATTTCCGCTCCAAGCGTAGTCGATCGCAGCGCCTTTGAGTTGCGGAAAGACCTTGAGCATGTTTGGGAGCAGCTTAGCTACGATGTCGGCGGGATCAGTGCCACCGTAGACGGTTCCGCCTCCGAAAATCATTCGGTTGTCAGACGAAAGGCGAAAATAGTCGAGGATATAGCGAACGTCCTCGACACAGAGCCCTGTTGGCAGCAGCTGCTGGGCACGTTCCGGGCCCAGCGGCTCAGTTGCCATCATTTGAGTGGAGACGGGCATAACTCGTGACACCAGCTCGGGAACCACGTTGCCTAAATAAGCGTTGCCGCAAATGATCAGCGTCTTGCAGCGGACTTGCCCGAGTTCTGTTTTGACAACCGGTGCTGCGCATTGATCGACCGAGACCACGCTAGTGTTTTCGTAGATTACACCTCCCAATGTCTCCAGCGCTGCAGCCTCACCGAGGGCAAGATTAAGCGGGTGCATGTGGCCGCCGCTGTGATCGATCATGCCGCCGCAGTACACGTCCGAGCCGACGTGATGGCGTATGCCATGACGGTCGAGAAGTTCGTGATCGTCCATTCCGTGCGTGCGCCACAGCTTCTGCTTGGCTTCGAGATCCCTCATCTGCTTGGGTGTGTAGGCAGCGTACAAATTTCCATCTTTGAGATCGCACTGAATTGCATACTTGGCGACGAACTCTCGGATGATCTTGCCGCCCTCTTGCACAAGACTGCCGACGAAGGCGGCTGCTCCTGTTCCGTAGCGGCGCTCAATGGTGGCAAGGCTAGCATTGAGCCCGTTGACGACTTGTCCGCCATTTCGACCCGAAGCCCCCCAGCCGACACGAGCTCCCTCAAGCACAATTACGCGATAGCCCGCTTGTGCGAGGTGAATTGCGGTCGACAGGCCTGTATATCCTGCGCCGATAATGCAAATGTCCGCGTCTAACGAGCCTTTTAGACGTGGTCTCTGAGGCGCAGGATTGGCCGTAGCAGCATAGTAGCTGGGCGGATATGAACCATCTCCGCAATACCGATGAACGCGACTGGTCAAAAACAGCCTCCGAGTTGCTGAACGTTTACCTGCGTTACGTGGAAAATTTAACCGCATGTGAGAATTCTAACGAGACCAATTCACCTAGACGGCATTAGAGTATAGATGGGGACGCAGGTAGCAATGCGGACAATCAAGTTTATGGGGATCCCCATTCTGATAAGGTCCAGGGAGCGATAGCATCGTGCACCGTAGGCCATCGTCTTGGTGGTGACCTGCTCGACTTCTTCGGACCGTTCTTAGCTTGAGAGATCAGCCCTCGTTGCTTCTGGGTTGTCTTCCGATGTGACGGGGCGGAGCGCGAAGGCTCGTAGAGCCGCACCGATCGGATATGAGCGTCATCCTGACTTTATGCGGCGCGAAGAAAGCCATGACCGGATCATGCATCCATGTGAGGACGCCAAAGAATAAGTTTCTCGTCGACTGCAGAGCTCTTCAAATCTCTATCCAACTTACGCCGATTAAACTTCGTCAATAGATCTTTTGACCTTGGAGAATAGCTTCGACATCCCGCG
This sequence comes from Hyphomicrobiaceae bacterium, assembly GCA_041397645.1. NCBI lineage: Bacteria > Pseudomonadati > Pseudomonadota > Alphaproteobacteria > Hyphomicrobiales > Hyphomicrobiaceae > Hyphomicrobiaceae bacterium. Next base: position 781,774 of record JAWKWE010000004.1, read on the forward strand.
CGAGCGGAACGGTAGCCAACGTCATCGCTTGTTCCCAGTCAGTCGAAATGCCCACCTTCGAGCGCCCATACGCAATCAACAACGTCACGTAGGTAAAGGGCCGCTGCCGAATCAAGGCGTTTCGCCTCATCCAGCGCAATGACCGTGATAGTACTTTCTTAGCGGCGATCTGCTTGTAGCGTGGGTTGAAATGCGTTGTTCCGAACCGCTTCAATATTTCAATAGTTTGATGAAATGTGAGCGCCTCTCGGCTCGACAATCTATTTTCGACTCCGACCAATTGCCAGCACACGGGAGCATCCACCCTCAGAACGCGGCCATGCTCGAAAACGAGCAGCGCAACCGCCAAATCCTGACAGGATACCAAGTCTTCCTCCAGCCTAACGCCTGGATCGAGAGATCGACGGCTGATCAACGCCGCCGTCGGGATGTGGTTATATCCGGAGATCGCATACAATAAAGGATCGTCCAGGATTTCAAATGTACAATCGGCCTGGTCCTGCGATTCAACCCCAAAGCATGCTAGCGGCCCAGGCCCATATGGAATCATATTCCCAAAAACGTAATCTGCCATCTTCGATTCGGCCAGTTGCTTCAGAACTTCTGTTGAGCCTGGAATCAATGGGTCGTCGCAATCAATAAATCTAAGCCACCGCTGCTGTCCCAGACCAAGAAGCTTATTGGTCACATTAAAGATGCCCCTGTTCTGTTGTTTGTGAATTGATATGCGATTATCGCGCCTCGCAAAGTCGACGATGATGTCCCACGAGTTATCGCTCGAGCCATCGTCTACAATAACGACTTCACCATCAGTTACCTGCAGTTCTCCATAGACGGTTTGCAAAACTACCCGCAGGTATTCGCACTTATTGTACGAACTTATGAGATAGCTGACAGACATTATCCCCTCCTATGCGCAGCCATCAGGACCGACTGCGGCGTTTCCGTCTAGAGGAAAGTTGGCACGACAAACCACGGAGCGCCCAACTGGCTCCGTCTATGATCTCACGTATCCAAACTAGTATTGAGAGCAGCAACGGCATGCGGCGAGACCGATCATGCACTCGCAGCAATGTCGCTTTTCATATGACGCCGCTAAAACACGACCATCTCTCTAAAATTGTATTATGAGCGTGCCTGGGTTGCTAAACTAATTTTGTCGCACTCCTGTCACCGCGGAGATCCAGACAACTCGCCGGTCAAGCGAAAACATAATTATTGATGCACGCGCCAAAAACGGGCAACTATCAAGGGTACAGGGCACGCTATCTATTTGGAGACTTTATGGATAGTACATCTTTTGTAACGAGCTATCTGGATCGGACATCAAAACTGCTATTGGAGCTTAAGTCGATCCAGCCGCTCATCGTAGAGGCCGCGGCTAGGATCGAGGCGGCACTCCTGGATGGAAAGAAGGTGATCTTTTGTGGGAATGGTGGGTCGGCTGCGGATGCGCAGCATTTAGCCGCAGAGTTCATGGGAAGATTTTTGATCGACCGCGCCCCAATGCCCGCATTGTCGCTCACAGTCGATACTTCAGCGCTCACCGCGATTGGTAATGACTACGGATTCGAGAATGTGTTCTCGCGCCAATTGCAGGGAATCGCCGTCGTCGGCGACGTTCTTTTCGGGATGTCGACTTCCGGCAGTAGTGCCAATGTCGTCAAAGCCTTCGAGGTCGCGCGAAATTTGGGCGTTTTTACAATCGGACTGACCGGCGACGGGGGTGGGAAGATGTCATTGTCAGCGAACCTATTAATAGCGGTGCCTGAGACCAAGACAAGCCACATCCAAGAGGCTCACATAACCATCGGCCACATGATTTGCGCAATGGTTGAGGACGCAATTTGCTTGCACAAGCAGTAATCCTTTGTGGCGGACTCGGCACGCGACTTGGCACCTTAACGTCGGTGACGCCGAAACCTCTCCTGCAAGTGGCAGGCCGCCCATTTCTCGACCACTTAATTCAGGAGATTGCACGTTACGGTGTTCCTCGTATTACACTCGTAGCAGGTCATATGGGCGAACAACTAGTTGCCGCTTATGATGGCCGACGTTGTGACGGGGCCACCATTGAGGTTCTGGTTGAACCGACACCAATGGGAACCGGAGGAGCGCTGCTATTTGCCCGATCTTCTCTCGCTTCTGAATTTCTGCTCATGAACGGTGACTCCTGGATCGATGAGGATCTAGTCACCTTTTCTCGCTCGTGGCGACGGACGCGAGCATCAAATTCGTCAGTGGTGGCGCAACTGCTATTGCAGTACGTAGCCGATTCCAGTCGCTTCGGACTAATTGAGCTGAGCGATTCCGTCTCGGGCCCCGGCCTGATTTCATCTTTCAGCGAGAAGCCGAACGCAACTCCCAAGGCTGGGTTGATCAACGCAGGTGTGTACATATTAGACCGCATGATAGTCGATAAGATTGCGGCCGAGAAACCGGTCTCGCTGGAACGCGACGTGTTGCCAACGCTTGTTGCCGCTGGTCGCGTTGCCGGCGTGCCCGCTCGACGCGGAAGTTACTTCGTCGATATAGGAGTGCCTGATTCCTATGAGTCGGCGCAGATCGAATTGCTTCGCCACCGCACCCGTCCCGCGTTGTTTCTTGATCGCGACGGTACGCTCAATGTCGATCGCGGCTATACGCACCGCGTCGAAGATCTGCAATGGCAGCTCGGTGCGCGGGAGGCAATTGCGCTCGCCAACCGTGCAGGTTGGTACGTTTTCGTAGTCACAAATCAAGCCGGAGTTGCCCATGGTTACTTCGATGTTTCGGCGGTAGAGGCTTTCCACGCTGCGATGCAGTCCGATCTGTTTGAGTTGGGCGCACATATCGACGCGTTCGAATGGTGCCCGTACCATCCTGAGGCAAAAGTAGCTGAATGGCGTGGACCTAGCCGACGGCGCAAGCCGGAGCCTGGCATGATTCAAGATCTACTCGCACAATGGCCGATCGAGCGCAGCAGAAGTCTTATGATCGGTGATCGCGAAATTGACGTAGAAGCGGCCGTAGCCGCCGGAATCAAGGGCGTCCGATATAAGGGTGGATCGCTGGTCAAACTCTTGGGTGAGGCCCTTCGTTGCGAGATGTAGCATGTGGATCAGCAAAACACCTCTTAGAGTGAGCTTTCTCGGAGGCGGCACCGATTACCCATCATATTTTCGAGATAATCCCGGGGCGGTGCTGGGCGGGACTATCGACAAGTACGTATACGTGCAAGCGTTACCTCTAGCGCCAATAGCAGAACAGAAGTTTCGCGTTACCTACCGGACGACCGAAAGTGTGAACTCGGTCAATAACATCCGCCACCCTGTAGTCCGCGAGTCCCTTAGGCACTATGGCTGGAACGATCCCCTAAACATTGCAACAATGTCCGACCTACCCGGAGGAACTGGGCTGGGCAGTTCGTCCGCTTTCACGGTCGGTTTCATAAATTTATTGCACCGAATGCGCGGCATAGAACTGACGCGCTACGAGCTGGCGCGCCATGCGATCCGAATGGAGCACGAGATTCTGAACGAGAACGTGGGTGTCCAAGATCAGGTTCACGCAGCCTTCGGCGGTTTAGCACGCTATGAATTTACAGGTCAGAGCTTCTCAATCGAGCCGCTGCGAATGAGCACGAGAAGACTGTCATTGATCAATGACTCGATGTTGCTGGTCTATACCGGTGAGCAGCGCAGCGCATCGGCAGTGCTCGAAGAGCAAGAGAAGCGTACAAAGTCGGGCGCAAACATCGATCATCTCCGAGAGATGTACCACATGACGCGCGCAGGCACCGCAATCCTCGAAGCGGAGGGGGAGGACATCAACGCGCTCCGTCAATTCGCCGAACTTCTTGACCATGGCTGGCAACTCAAGCGAAGGCTAAGCAACGCGATCTCGACTTCTGCCATCGATGAACTTTACCTGACTGGAAAAAGTTTAGGCGCAATGGGTGGTAAGCTCCTAGGCGCGGGCGGTGGAGGTTTCGTGTTGTTCTTCGTGGAGAAAGAGCTTCAGCCACTCTTTATTCAAACCTTTGGGCCCGCACGCGTGATCTCGATTTCTATGTCGAACGGCGGTTCTTTAGTGACGAAGTTGCCCTAGGTGCGGCTTGTCGAAACAAGTTGAGAAGACAGGAGGCCAATTCATGACCATTCGGCGCATCGTGGTCGTTTCTCCGGCTGGTCCCGGCAGCAAAGGCGATGAGGCATTGATCGGCGGAACCGTTGGCATATTTGAGGCATATCCGATCATCGTGCTAAATCCCGACCGGGAGGCGAGCTGGCTTGATGTAGTGCAAGCTCATCCTTCTTCAACAAGAGATTTGCGCGAAGTATCGGGACCAATTCGAGCCTTTGCCGACCAGCTTCGGGAAGATGACGTTCTCTTTGTTGTCGGCGCAGACGTGATTGATGGCAGTTGTGGCCTTGAGCCTGCGATGGATCGCATCGACCTCATGGCCGATGCTCTGGCTATGGGATTGCCTGTTTATGCCAGCTGCTCTTTTCGCTCCGGAGTGGCTCCTGAGCTACTTGAACAGTACCAACATTTGGTCGGTGTACGGTTCTTGGTGCGCGACGAACTTTCTCTTGAAAACCTCAAGCGGCAAACTGGGATTTCGGGCCAATCGTTTCCAGACCTCTCCTTCTTTCTACCCGCAACAGAACAGAGCATAATCGCCGAGGCATTATCAGCTCGTCTTGCGGAGGAGCGCTCAGTGCGCGGGCCGATCATTGGGCTAAACTTCTCGGAACAATCTTTCCGATCTTTTTCCGATGAACATTCCGAAGGCAGTCGTCGCGCGTTCATTGCCACGGTTCTCAACAGCCTTATTGAGGCCCACCCATCGGCATTCTTTGTGCTTCTATCGAATGATTGCCGAGACTGGCCCAATCACCCCTCGGACGATGATTTTGGGGTAATGGCTCTCGATTGGATCGCATCGAACCTCGGTCCTGACCGCGCTGCGAACATTGATCGGTCTGCTCGATACATTGACAATATAAAGATTGTCGAGCTTCTCGACTTTTTGGTGACAGGGCGGATGCATCTCGCGTGCGCAGCCTTCCGAGTTAGAATCTTGCCATTGGTGCTGATGGGCGAGGGCAGAAGCTACAGCTCAGTCGACAAGATGCGGGGAGCGTTTGAAAGGCATCTGGGCACCGCTGAAGCAGTGGTAGACACCCCGAATGAGATCGGCCGCAAAAGTGCCGAGTTGATGGATCGTCGGGCGGATTTCGCGGAAATTCTATCTCGTCAAAGCCAAGAACTAGAAGTGGAATGTGAGATGTGCGCCAAACAGCTCCACGCCGAGATTTCCTCACCTAGTCCATCAGTCGATCCGCAGCAGGCCGCGATTGCATTCGCACGTCTTGCGGCGACTCGGAAAGAGCTGCTCCAATTGCGTGGAGATAAAGAAAAAGCGGATGCCGATCGCTCAACTGGTTCGCCCGAGAGAATTTGCGTCGAAAAAGAAGAAGCGAATCATAGCGCCGCACTCGAGGAAATATTGGCCAAAGCGCAGCAGGCCCGAATAGACGATGCTAGGCGAATTGCCTCCCTGGAGAGCGAATTGGCCGAAGTGAGAGGTAAAGCACTCACGCCAGCCGCAAATTTCCAGGCGCTGATCGCGGGCGGTGACGCGCTGGCTGAGAAATTGAGACGCGCTTATGATCAACCGTTGAAGCCGCTGATACGAGCAACAGAAAGAAGTGCATTGCGTCTGGCTCTGTTGCTCGGCTCAGCATTTTCCGAGCGTCGGCGCAAACGGTTTCGGCGGTCGCTGGCAAAGCGGGTGCCAACAGTTTATCGTGAACAATGGGACCACATCGTCTCTGAGGCGATGGTGGGACATGACGACGTCTTGTTTGCTATGAACCGTGACGCGGGCCGTCGCGCCACTCGGACACAGAAGTTTGCCCATCGAGCACTTTTGCTCCTTGCCGACTTATTCGAGCCGATCTCAGAGCGCCGCTCCCGTCGATTTCGACGGTCAGCGGAGAAGCGAGCACCGCGTACCGCTAAACTCGCAGACGAAACCATCAAAAATGCCGAACCGCAGATTCTCAGGCGAACTCTAGCAGTCGACGATCTATCTCGGTCCAGTCGCATCCTGGTCGCCGACTTCCGCTTGCCTCGGCCGGATTTCTCGGCTGGTGAACGTGCCACCTTCGGCCTTCTGACTGATCTTGTAGCGCTAGGATACGACGTGGTGTTCATAGCCTTCAATGGCGTCGACGATCCAGAATATCGAAAGCCACTCGAAGATCTCGGCATTACCGTCATTACCGGCGAGAACGGAGCTGACACAGCTGCTTCCTATATTCGCGCCCAGGGCCGAGAGTTCGGAGTCTTCTACCTAATTCGCTTCGACGTCGCCGAAACACTGATACACATTGCGCGGGCAATGGCGCCGAATGCTTGCATCTTGTACCACGCTCCCGACCTCTGCTTTTTGCGCGAGTCTCGAGCGGCAAAGTTGAGCGGAAACGCAGACGATTTTGAACGCGCTGCTCGTTCCAAAGTGCGAGAATCTGCAATGATGCGGGCTTCTGACCACATAGTTCTGGTCAGTCCAGCAGAACGTCCATTTGTAGAAAAAATTGTGCCTCGCGATCGGATTTCAATTTTTCCTGCTCTTTACAGCTCGATCGTCTCAAGTCCGCCGGGCTTTGCGTTTCGTAAGAACCTGTTCTTCCTAGGAGGCTTTGAACACAAACCCAATCACGGCGCCGTAAGATGGTTTGTAGATGGGGTCTGGCCATTGGTTCGGGCGGCCATTCCCGAGGCAGAGTTCCACATTCTCGGTGCCGAAGCGCCGCCTGACATTAGAGCTCTTGGGCAGCATCCTGGTGTTCGCTTCATAGGCTACGTTTCTGATCTTGACGCGGCTCTGTCCGGTTACCGGATCAGTGTGGCTCCACTTCTTTTCGGTGCCGGCATTAAGGGGAAGGTCGCCTCAGCCATGGGGGCTGGCGTGCCGACAGTGACCACTCGAATCGGCGCCGAGGGGATGGGCATCGCCGACGGCGTACATGCGCTGGTGCGGGACGAAGCAACAGCCTTCGCAGAGGCGGTGTGTGCGCTCTATCTTGATGAAGAACTTTGGAACCGACTGTCATCCAGCGGGCAGAAGCTAGTGGCCCGCCGCTTTGGCGGTGAAGCGAACCGCGCCGCCCTTTTGCGCGTGCTCGAAGCCGCCGGAGCCCTCCCCTTTGAGAAATATATTTCCTACTGCAAAGCGGCGGCTCCTGTTTCGCTTCCCACTCCAGAGTCGGGGGGCCAAATAGATCTCACCATTGTCGTTGCTTTACACGGTGATCCATCGTTGTCGCGGGCTTGCCTCAAGTCCCTAGCCTTGAACTGCCTGGGGACTGGTCTTCAGTGCGAAGTGATTTGCACCCTTAATGAACCCTCCGACGAGATGCATGAAACGGCCGAATTTCTGACCGGTTTCAAGATTGTGCAGTGCGCCGCCAACAAAGATCCCCTGGCATGTTGCAACGACGCTGTTGCGGAGGCGCGAGGTCGTTGTCTGCTGTTCGTGGATAACACAACTATTGTTTCACCAAATTGGCTAGAGGCCATTGTGGAAGCGATAGAGCGTGAACCGAACGCAGCTATGGTCGGATCGAAAATACTCCGCCGAGACGGACAAATCGACATGGCGGGAGGAGTTTTGTTTTCGGATGCTACAGTTGCAAGGGTTGGCCATGGTCAACCCCAAAACTCCGCTGCCTACGCAGTTAATCGCGAGGTCGACGTAGCATCCTGGGAGGCAATGCTGGTTAGACGGTCGTTCTGGGATACAGTTGGAGGCTTCGATAATCGCTTTGCATCGTTCAAATGGAGTGCGCTCGATCTCATGATGTCTGCTCGAGAGCAAAACATGAAGGTAATGTATGCAGCTGAAGCTGTTGCTGTAAAAACCAATCTTGTCATAGACGGCACGCCCACCCCGGGGGCGGACCAAGCTGCATTCCTCGCGAAATGGAAATTGCCCCTGGAGACCGAACACCTTCCTCGGGGGACGCCCCTACACATTGCAGTTGCATGCGCCGAACGTACGGCTCCAACTTCCGCGGCTGAGCGGCGACGCGCTGGTCGTTTGAACATACTATATTTCAGCCCGTTCCCTTCACATCCTGACAGTCACGGAAACCAAGCCACAATCCAATCTTTTGGGCGTAGGTTCCAAAAAATGGGCCATAGGGTGCATTTCGCGCTCCTCGAAAGTACAATTTACGATAGTGACGCGCTCGACGCGATGCGCACCACTTGGGACACTTTTGATATCCTGCCAAATTCCCGCAGATTGTGGGCCGATGGTTCTGATATTAGTTTCGATAGTTGGTATGACCCTAGACTGGGTGAAAACGTCAGGCGTCTTTGTGAGAAGTACGAAATCGATGTCCTGTTCTGCTCCTACGTGTTTCAGTCAAAGCTATTGGAGTACGTCCCAGCCCACGTATTGAAGGTGATCGATACTCACGACAAAATGGGAAATCGCTATGAAATGCTGCGGGCAAATGGCCAACCGGTGGAGTTCTTCTCGTGTACGCCTGAGGAGGAGGGTGCATATCTGCGCCGCGCCGACTTAGTCGCCGCTCGACGGGCCGAAGAGGCTAGATATTTCGACGAAGTTATGGGAAGCGAAAGGTCGTTCGTTCTGCCCCATGTGGAGGATGCCAGAAATCTTCACCGTACTTTCCACGCATTGAGAAAGGTCGGCGTTGTAGCCAGCGCCAATCGCATCAACCTCATTGTACTTCACGATTTCCTGGCCGAGATCGCCCGGCGATGCGGCGACAATTGCCCCTTCACAGTCGAGATCGCGGGGCAGGTAAAGTCTAAGATCGGTGATCTGTCGCCCGAACAGCAACGCGAATTCCGGCGCCCCTGGGTTCGAATGCTGGGCTTCGTGCCTGATATATCGACTTTTTACAACGCGGTCGATTTGATCGTTTCGCCTGTCACCATGGGAACCGGGATTAACGTCAAGACAGTGCAGGCTATGGCGTTCGGCATGCCGCTTATTACCACCAAAGTTGGGATTAAGGGCATTGAGACAGACGAGGCCATGCACAATCATGAAACACTGGTTGAATTGGTAGATTCGCTGTTCAACCTGCTTGGGAAGGAAGGCGATTTGAGTCGCTTAGCTGCGGTGAGCGTCAAGCGTTACTGTACATTCCTAGAGTCGGCGCACGAAGCTATCCAACACATGTTTAAGCATCCCAAGATCGCAGCGCGCTCTTGCTTCTGCGGCGCGCCAATGAAGCCTCTGGTTCAGTTTGGTCACACATCAAGACGCAATTGGCGCGGCCAGCGGTTCACAGCTCTAACTTGTAGTACGTGTTGTTACGTGACTTTTGATGCGCCGTCTGAGAGAGATCTTGCCCAGTATTATAAGGAAGAATACGGAAAAGGCTCTCAACAGTATTACACCATTGAAGACGACTACGACGCTCACAAGACGTCGTCTCGGGCAGATATCGCACTAAATCTATCGCAAACATTTCTACCAAAGCACACCGATCCAGTTTTTCTCGAGTTGGGATGTGCATTCGGTGGCACCGTATTCGAATTGCGCCGCCGTGGGTTCAATGCCTTCGGTATGGATTTGAACAGCACCGCAATAACGGCCGGTAAAAAGCGCGGAAACCAATTTCTTTCAGATAGTCCACCAGAACAGTTCCCATCCGAAAGCGGGACACAGGCCAATGTAATAACGTCTTTTCATATGCTTGAACACGTACCTGACGTTCGGAGATATCTGACCGCCCTGAAACCTGTGCTTTGCGAGGGTGGAGTAGCGATGTTTCGAGTGCCTAACGGATCGTATCTTAAACCTTGGCTCAAGGGTTTCGAAACTTGGGATTGGTTTGCGTTTCCAGATCATTTGCACATGCTAACGCGGCGCTCGGTGTCATGCTTAGTGCGGTCGTGCGGCTATGAACTGGTTAGTCTTCGTTCGAATGCGTGCGGCGAGAGCGTCGACTCTGTGAGATCCTGGCTTCCAGAGGGCCATTTATGTACGGAAGCGTCGATGGGGGCACTGGGCGCCGCGGGATGCCTGATGGAACTAGAATTCGTTATCCGTAAGCCTGGCAGTTCGCCAACCAATGTCGTGCAAGAATGGATGGCCGAGGCTTCGGCCGATGCGGACCGTTCAGCTGACACAGAACGTGCATTGAAACACGATCCTGAAGCCTTCGCTGCAGCGCTGTTGCGGGAGACTTGAGACGTCGCTGCAATCCTCGAATCGCCCGGTCAGTCGGTGCGCAACTCCCACATTGAATTCGCAACCGGCCCACCCCGACATAGCTTCAATACCCATCACCCCACATTGTTACAAAGACAACTTTTTCTCTGTGCTGATTGTGCAAGCTCCCGCGAGTCATAAACAGTTGTAAATACGAATATCCCATCATGCTGAGAAAAATTTGAGACCAGCGACTCGCTCATAAAAGTCGTCGGCCGACGCTGCAACAGCCTCGACGCCCAATCGAATGCGGCATCGTTCTCGTCCTGCTTCTGCCAGTGCGGTTCTGAACGGCCGATCATCAATCAAGCGAACCAACGCACTTGCAATGTCCGCGGACACAAAGTCCACCGGTAGTGCCAAGGCACTGTCACCGCTGATGTCTGCAAGACCACCGGTCATCGAACTAATCAAGGCGCAGCCTCCGGCGTGGGCCTCCAGCGCCGTTCGTCCAAATGGCTCCTCCCATTTCGAAGGCACGACCGCGATGGCTGCTCGCTCACACAATTTCTTGATCTGAGAATGCGGCAAGGAAAACACCAAGTCGACCTGAGCGGAAACAGGGGCTATCGCTTGCCGGATCGCCTCCAAATATGACGGATGCTTGTCTGGCTCGCTAAGCGCCAGAGTGCCTCGCCAACCAGGGTAGCGCGGCAGAACAGCTGCGAGCGCCTCTGCCGCTTCCTTCACGCCCTTTTCGGGAGCCGCGCGAGCGACGCAAATGATTTCCTGCTCTCGCACGGGGTTCGGTTGCCAAATCGAGAAATCCAATCCATTCGCAATGATGGATCGCGCGATGTTCACGTCGGGCCAGATGCGTTCAAACACCTGCTTCGATGCTTCACTTACAAAAGAAATACCGGCCAGGCTCTGGTAATCCCGACGACGAAGAACCCGGTGAATCCAACCAAGGGGAGTTCGTGAATACGATTTAGTCTTCATATTATGCGTATGTAAAATCACGGGTGCTTTGAGGTGCCGCGCCAGCTCGGCAGCCGTGGGCAGGTGCTGCTGGACGACCACGACATCTACCGGATGGCTCCGCACATAGTCCGTCACAAAGCTGATCTTACGCTTGCGTGAGGCGTCGATTTCCCGCGATAGGGTCACGACGTCGATGTCCGAGAAGATCGTTTCGTTCTCGCAGCAAACGACCGTGGTAGACTGCTTATACCGGCTTGCCAACACCAGATCCCTCACGCAGAGATCAATAGAGGTCGCGTTGCTTGGGCCAAATCGCATATTGCGTGGCATGAAAATCAAGACGCGAAGCGATCTGTTTGGATCGTCCGACTTCTTCGAAACCGAGCCCATCAAGCCACTTATCTAGTTCAGAAGCTGCGCTTCGCTTGTAGCCATAACTTTGGCGAACTGGAGCCGGAAGAGCCGACTATAGGGCCCGTCACCTCGGACCAACTCCTCGTGTCTTCCGCTTTCGACAACGCGACCCGCATCGATCACGTGAATAATGTCGGCGTGGAGTATCGTCGAGAGCCGGTGAGCGATAACAAGCGTCGTGCGCCCCTTGGTCAACTCGCGCATCTCGCGCTGAATATAATCTTCCGTCTCGCTATCGAGCGCGGAGGTTGGTTCATCAAGAAGGACAATCGGCGCACTCTTGAGAAAGGCACGCGCCAAGCCAATGCGCTGACGCTGTCCGCCCGAAACCTGTGAGCCAAGTTCGCCAACGTCTGTGCTGTAGCCATTGGGTAGGGACACGATGAAATCATGGGCATTCGCCTTTCGAGCGGCGGCAAAGCATTGCTCGTCAGTTGCATGCTCACTGCCGGCGCGAATGTTCTCGAGAATCGACCCTTCAAATAGAAAAATGTCCTGCCCCACCATCGTAATATTTCGTCTTAGAGAGGCTCGCGACTTTTCATTGATGGGCTGCCCATCGATCAAGACAGCACCGTGTTGCGGCTCTCGGAAACGTTGGAGCAATGAGAGGATAGTCGACTTTCCACCCCCTGACAGTCCGATCAGCGCCGTTGTCTTGCCTGCCGGAGCAACAAGATTGAGATCGTTGACCACCGGCTGACCTGGGACGTATGCAAATGTAACGTCTTTGAATATGATTTCGCCCGACGACACTTCGAGGTCCGGGGTATCCGTTGGCTCATCTTCGACGGCCGGGCTGTCAAGAAGCTCATACATCATCTGGACCCCGATCGCGGCAGTCGCGATTTTCAAGTGTACGCGCGACAGGCGCCTCGCGGGATCGGCGCACATCAAGAGCGCGGTGATGAAGGCGAAGAATTGCCCCGGCGTGTCGCCATAGTTGAGATTGCGCCACCCGGCGTACAGCACGACAAACGCCACGGCGAAGCCACCGACCGTCTCCATCAGAGGGTTCACGCTCGCTTCGATACGAAGCATCTTATTGCTTAGCCGCTCGACGGCGGAAACCGCCTCGAACATGCGTCCACGCATCTTATTTTCGAGCTGGAAAGACTTGACGATCTGTACGCCCTGGCTCAGTTCTCGTGTGGCATTTACAATACCCGTGATCGAATGCACCTCACTGCGCGCGGCTTTCTGGATCCGCTCTACCAGCTTGCGCGATGCCAAAGCCGCCGCTGGACCGCCGATAAGCGCAATCGCTGTCATCAATGGGTCAAGAACGATCATCGTGGTCACGAGACCAACGATCGTGAACAGGTCGCGACCGAACGTTAGCGAGACCATGTTCAGCATATCGCGCACGGCGGACGCGTTATTGGAAATTCGCGTGATCAAGTCGCTGGACGGGTGCAGCTGAAAAAAGCCGACATCGGCTTTCAGCAGATGGTCGTACATGCGCCTCTGGGTCTGCGCTACCAGGCGGTTTCCTATGGTGCCGAGCACGACTTCAGAGAAGTACGCCGCTGCTCCCTTGACCATGAAGATTGCGATGATACCAAGCGTGATGGCGTAGAGCGCGCTGCGATTCTGATTTACGAAGATCGAGTCGATGACATATTTCATCAGGTAGGCGCTGAGTGAAGTCGCGCCCGCGACCACCGCCATTGACACGATAGCAACTGAATATTGCGGCGCGTACTCGCGACCTAGGTCGCCTACCAAACGCTTTATAACGTCAAATTTGGAAGACATCGGACCCGCAAACGCTGGAGTGCCATAACTTGGCGCATCATATAGAACATATGATCGGGTTCGACGGGCGGCATCTCTTCGAGAAACGCGAGACGACCGCCCGTCAATTCGTAATTACACGGTGGGTTGATACAAGCGCCCAGCAACTGTTTGAGGTACCGGCGTAGCCATCGCCTTTGCCCATAAGCCATAGACTCTCATGAAGCGAAAACGGGCTAGAATAGCCGCATATCGCAGCCCCGTAAGACCACCGGTTACATGACGGCGACCGATATAGAATTTGAGGAATGTCATCGGCAGCTCGCTGGCAAGGCGCAGAGTGAGCACTGCCGCCGATCTTTGCCGACTTCCCTCGACGGCCAGATCGACGCGTTCAAGAAGCTTGCACTTCATGTCGTCGAACGACCGTATCGAATAGTGGTACATCGCGCCTTTCAGGCTTCCGACTGCATGGCTTTCGGTCACCACGGAATCGAACAGAGCGCTATTACGGAACCGAACGACCCTTTTGTCGTAAAGACGCACGCACCAGTGATCGTGTGCCCAGCGCCTTGGCTTTACTTTCCCGGGATAGACAAGCTCGACCGGCATGCCATAAGCCACGCGGTCCGGCATCCCACGCTCAAACAGTTTGACGATTTCGCGACGCAATTCGTCCGTCACCACCTCGTCAGCATCAATGTTCAAGATCCAATCGTTCCGGCATTGCGATTCGCCGAAACGCTTTTGTTGCCCGAAACCGGTCCATTGATTCTCGACGACGCGAGCCCCGGCTTTTTCGGCGACTTCGATCGTGTTGTCAGAACTACTGCCGACGACAACGATTACTTCGTCCACCCAACCACTGACAGCTTCGATGGTCCGATGGATGCGATCTGCTTCATTACGCGCAATAATGAATACTGATACGGGTACCCTCACGCTACACCCCCACTCAACTCACGCTACTAACCCAAACAATATTAGAGCAAATATTCCGGACATCAGCAACTGCGACAATGTTCTAGATACGTTTCATAACGATTACTAAGGGCTTAATCGACTAGCAAAACCGCTGTTGCCGCCACTCATTTCCAGACTAGGGATGCCTTTTTGCATCACAGTCCGAGCACCTTACCTCGATAAAAGTCAGGGCCAACGGGGACCCACGCAGCGCTGGTCGAACAGTCAACCAGAAAGACAGGATGCGAAGATACAGCTTCGCGAGGCGTGGAAACTGCGCAATCGATGTGGGTTTCCAAACTCGACGAAAACTGGGCGCCAGCCCTTGAAGCCGCGGCAAATACGTGGCGGCAATTTCCAATTGACCCGACTGAAGTCAAGCGTCCAAACTTGACAGATATTTTATCGGTTGAAGGAGAGGACGATGCCTTGGCAAGTTAGTGGCACCTATATGGAGGCATGCAATTGTGAAACCGCTTGCCCCTGCGTGTTCTTTTCTCCACCCACGGAAGGCGAATGCACAGTCGTTCTCGGCTGGCATATCGACACGGGTAAGTTCGATGACACCGACCTCGATGGCCTCAACGTTGCCATGTTGGTGCATTCACCGGGCCATATGAAAGACGGTAACTGGCAAGTTGCGCTCTACCTTGACGACAAAGCCGACGAAGCCCAGCAGATGGCCCTTGGTGGTATCTTTTCCGGTCAAGCCGGCGGGCACCTTTCAAATCTGGGACCGTTGATCGGCAAGGTTTTGGGAGCACGCTCGGCAAAGATCCAATTCGAGACGCGTAGTCCCAATCTGCGTCTGGAAGTTGAAGGCCTTGGCGAAGCGAAAATCTCACAGATCGAAGGTCAGCAGGGCGGCCCGGTGCAAATCAGCGGTCATCCCTTGGCGATTAGTCCTGGCAACCCGGCGACGGTAGCGCGCAGCGAAACGCTAAAGGTCAGCGACCACGGCCTGAGCTGTAACGTCACCGGCAAGAACGGCTTCTTCGCACCATACTCTTACAAGGGCTGATTCATGGGCGGCGGCATCGTGCGGAATGCACTGATCCGTGCCGACATGTTGGCTGTCTTCGGACTGGTCCTTGTAGCCAGCTGGGCATTTGTTGCCTGGATGACGATGGACATGTCGCATCCCTTCATCATGTTGATGATGCCCCTAGACTCATCTTGGACCTGGGCCACCCTGATTGCTGTCTTCCTTATGTGGTCAGGAATGATGGTCGCGATGATGTTGCCTACCGCAGCGCCCATGATACTGACATTCGACTCGATTGAACGACGCAAAGTGGACGAGGCTTCTGCAACCGCTCGAACGCTTTTGTTTGCTGCAGCGTATCTCGCAATCTGGATAATATTTTCTGCGCTTGCCACCGCGGCACAGTGGTTCCTGCAATATGTAGGTCTGTTGACCCCGATGATCGCAAGCAAATCCCACTGGCTAACCGCAGCCCTTCTCTTGCTTGCAGGAGCCTATCAATTGACGTCGTTGAAACAGGCTTGTCTGGGCAATTGCCGCACGCCTATTGGGTTCCTGTTGACCGAGTGGCGGGACGGGCCAGATGGCGCCTGGAAAATGGGACTGAAGCACGGCTTGTACTGCATGGGATGTTGCTGGGCTCTCATGCTGCTGCTCTTCGTCGCCGGCGCTATGAACCCTATCTGGATCGCTTTCCTCGCCGTTCTTGTGGCAATTGAGAAATGGCCGCGGTTGCCAACTTGGACAAGCTCGTTTCTGGGTGTCATTCTGATGGCGGTTGGCGCCGCGCACTTGCTTTAGTGGCTGCCAATGTCACGACAAGGACCCAGACTTCGGAGCCACTTTGTGGCGGCGCTTAACCCGCGCTTACCGAGAACCGCCATGAACTTCACCCACACGACATCTAGCGCGCCTTGCCGCTTGCTCGAACGATGGCCTGCCGAAGCCAGGCATGGCCAGGATCAGCGTCGTACGATGCATGCCAGAGCATCGAGATTACCACCTCGGGTAGTTCGACCGGAACGCGGCTGAGGGCCAGATCAAGTTCCTTGGCAAATATGCGCGCCAGCCGCGCATGCATCGTCGTGACCACCGGAGCGCCGGCAACGATGAACGGAACGCCGATGAACCTCGGCGTGATCAGCGCAACCTTGCGGGATTTACCGATTCTCTCGAGCGCATCGTCGACCACACCGCGCTCGCCTTTGCGTAAGCTCGTCAGAACGTGCGGCAAGCGCACGTACTTCTCAAGCGTGATGGGCGGCTTAAATCCAACTTTGGCGCTGTTGAACATGCACAGGTAGGTGTCCGTTGCGAGCCGTCGCTGCTTATGATGGACTTGCCCGTCAGGAAATGTGCCGATGCCAATGCCGATATCGATGTTGTCGGCATCAATCTCATCGAGCAACTGGCGCTCGTCGGTGGAGTAAAAGCGGAAGCGAATTCCCGGAGCCTCTTCGCAACCGATCGCGAGCAGCTTGGGGCCGATCAGAATTTCTACGCTGTCGGGTAGTCCAATTCTGAAGATCCGCTCCGCCTTTGCCGGCACGAACTCTTCTTCGCGAGAGACGAGCGTCTGGATGCCCGAAAGCGCGATGCGCACACGGTCGGAGAGCGCCATCGCCTTCGGCGTCGGGCGCATACCTTCCGGCGCACGCACAAGCAATTCATCATCGAACAGTTGGCGCAATCGGGCGAGGTTGTGGCTCATGGCCGATTGCCCAAGGCCGACCCGACCCGCCGCCTTTGTCACGCTTCGCTCGGTCATCAGAGCGTCGAAGGCGACGAGAAGGTTCAGATCGACGCGGGATAAATTAATATAATCGATGGACATTATGAATCCAATCTATTGGACTAATTACCTCGCTCGTACCATTCTCTCGATCACAGGGAAAGACACTCGTGTCCTTTCCGAACGGATCAGGAGCCAATGACCATGAAGAACCTTAAGTTTGCTTTTGCCGCACTCGGCCTCGCCGTTGGCCTCGGGACCACCGCTCAGGCCGCTGAACTGGCAGCTTATCGGGGCCAGTCGATCGACCTCGGCGCCGTCAACGGTATCGCCTACTACACTGAAGAAAAAAGCGGCTATCGTGTTGTCGCTACGCTCGCCGATGCCAATAGCAAGGCTGTCCGCTTCGAGACGGTTCTTGCGCCGGGGCAGAGCATGACTCTATCGGCCCCGTCGAAAATCGGCGAAGCGCCAACGATGATCGAGATCAGCCGCCAGGGCAATCGCGTCCAGGTGATGAAAGCCCCAGTGACGAACTGACGATAATGGCAAGTGGATCGCGGTTTCGGGGCCGGTTCAGCCGGCCCCTATACCGTGCTGGCGTCGTCATTCACGGTAGCGACGAGCGCAATGCCGACGCCGCAGATCCCTATAATCCGTAAGCCTGGGCGGACGTCGTGCAGGCCCTCACTTCATAATCCTCTTCCTGTTTTGACCAAGAGCGATTCACACACCTGCTCGAACGTTCTTCAGTTGGATCTTGAGCGCGGAACTTGCACGCATAGGATGGCCCTTTCGTTTCGGGCGACACTCGATTGGTCCGGCAGCTAGGAGTTGGCACGCCTCTGCCTCCGACCGCATAAAGCGACGCGGTCTGGCAGGAGAGATTGGCCTTCCGGGCGGCTATCGGGGGAACTCCACCCCCATCCCACGTTGACACGATTGATCGCGAAGAAGTTGATCATCAACGAGTCTCAGCGTTTCCCACAATTGGTCTCAATCCATCCACAGCGCACGCTTATCGGCAACATTGCGCCAAATGCAACCGCAAAACGAATCATGCTTAGGTCCGACGTCTGAGGGCTGCTCTCCGCTCTGCAGCGACGTGCTTTCCGCGCACAGAGCAGCGACCTTTTTGAACCGACCCCGGGGGGAACATCTATGAAGCGTTGGCCTCGCACGCCTGCCCTGCGCCCGATCATTGCGTTTCTGATGCTTCTTCACGTGCCAACTATCAGCATTTCTGCTGCCTATGCGCAGATGCCTCAAGACCAATTGAGCGAAGTCAAAATCGACGCCGGGGCCTATTCGGTTTCCGCACAGATCCCGGACTGGGCTGAAGAGACGGCGCTGCCAGAGGGCCAGTCCACCGAACCAATGGCAATACGGCTCGGAGACACGCAGTTTCTTGCCTCTGACCGGCCATCGGTCTATATCCATCACGCTTTGCAGGTCAACGATCCCAGCTCGTTGAGTTCAGCGGGACAAATCTCGATTGTCTTCGTTCCGCAATATCAGCATCTGACGTTGCACAAACTCGTCATCCATCGTGGCCAAGAGTCCTTGGACCGTATTCAATCCTCAAAGCCGAGATTTCTTCAGCGAGATATCAATCTTGAGAGGGGCGTTTATAACGACGCCATCACGGCCTCGATCCTGGTCAATGATTTGCGCGCAGGCGACACCATAGAATATGCCTACTCCATAGATGGTCAAAACCCGGTGTTCGCCGGAAAGTACTATGATGCAGCGAGCTGGGACAGCTATGCACCAGTTATGCATCGCCGCGTGATCATGAACGTTGCCGATGGACGCGACATCAAATGGCGCTTCGTATCGGAAAACAAACGAGATCAACTTCATCCGACAGAATCGACAAAAGGCAACCTGCGGCGGATCGAGTTCAACGCAGAGAATATCCCAACGCCACAAGTAGAGCAGCTCGTTCCTTCCGACTACATCTCCGGCCGCTGGATCGAATTTTCTGAATATGAAAGTTGGAATGAGGTCGCCAAATGGGCCGATGAACTCTTCAAGCCAGAAGCGTTTGAAAGCACGGCGTTTGACGAACTGGTGGCGCGACTGAAGACAGAGACTTCCGACGAAAAGCGCCTCGTGTCGGCTCTAGAATTCGTGCAGCGTGAGATTCGATACTTCTCGATTGCACTCGGCGAAAGTTCGCACCGTCCCACACGACCGGATGTCGTTCTGCAAAGACGCTACGGCGATTGCAAAGACAAGACGTTGCTGCTCGTCACGCTGCTCGACAGGCTTGGCCTCCAAAGTCGGCCGGTCCTGCTTTCCGTTCAGCGTCGCGGCGGACTGGATAAAGGTCTTCCGAGCCCATCGTCATTCGATCACGCGATCGTCGAGGCGCGGCTCAAGGGCAAAACCTACTATCTCGATCCTACGCGTCTCGGACAACACGGCAAACTTGAGGCCATGGGCCGGCCCTATCAGGGAACACAAGTACTACTTGTTGACGCGAAGACTTCGAACCTTACCGTGGTTCCAGTTTCGCAATCTCGAGAAGCCAACAGAATAGAGATCAATGAGACAGCGTCGTTCACGAAATTCGGGGGCGAGGGACACCTGACAATTAGGCTAGTGATGAATTCGGTCACGGCTGAGTCGATGCGCGTTGCACGCCAGCAAATGCCAAGCGATCAGTTCGCAAAATTCTATACCGACAAGATTGAACAGCGGTTTCCAGGCGCAAAAATCGACGGCGAATTGAGCTTCGTGGATGACCCAGAAAACAATTTCGTTACGATCACCACGAACTACAACGTCCCGAATATGGCAATCGAACAGTCCGGAAACTGGTTCGTTCGGCTTGATGCGAGCAACGTGAAGGGCATTCTGGTGCCTCAGCCATCCAGCTCAAGAGTGGCGCCAATCGCCATTCCCGACTACCCATACAATGCACTCTACAGCATGACATTGAAGCTGCCCGAGAACGTCAACATTTGGGAAACGCCTTTCGCGTTGAACACCAAAAACAAGCATTTCGAATCGTCGCTGACCAGCCGCTATCGAGGCAACATGGTCTACACAATCGTTTCTCTCAAGACCCGCGCCGACCGCGTCTTGCCCGCCGACTTCAAGGAATACGCCAAAGCTCTGCAGGAGATTGAGAGGTATCCGATTGGCGCCGTCGTCGTGCCCGGAAAGCTCGCGAAGGTCGCCTCGACTAGCAAGTCGAAGAACACCTCCGACCCAGCCAAGACCATAGAGGATGACCGGCGCCGGCAGATTTCCAACAACACGAAGGCAATTGATTCCGGTCATCTTAAGGGAATGGATCTTGCCTCAACCTATTGCTCGCGCTCATTGGCCCGCTCGGATCTCGGTGAATTTGAGGGAGCCCTAGAAGACGTTGCCAAAGCGCTGGAGATCGCGCCCAATGATCCAACCATGATCAAGTGCCGCGCAGAGGCCCGCTTTGCTGCCGGCCTCTTCAAGGAGAGTATAGAAGATCAAACACTCGCATTGACCCTTGGCTCGGAAGCTGGCCCTCGTCTGCAAGCTCGCGCCATCGACAAATTCTATGCGGGTATGCTCGAAGACGCTGCGGAGGATTTTGCCAGAGTCAGCGAAATCGATGATCCATACAATCAGGTCTATAGCGACATCTGGCTGACGTGGACCCTGCAACGTCTTAATAAGCCAATCCCCGAAGACCTAGCGCAGCGCGCATCCATGGCCGCGACGGCCCCTTGGCCCAGGCCGGCGCTTGCAATGCTACACGGCAAACTTTCGCCGGAAGACATCCTGGCATTGTTGAAGAAAAAAACCGGGATGGAAGCAGCGGTGGATTCGTGTGAAGGCCATTTCTACATCGGGCAATATTACCTGATAAAAGGCGATAAACTAAAGGCACGCGAGCATTTCGCTAAAGCACGCGAACTAAAGGTGGTGCATTATACAGAGTACACTGCTGCAAGATTCGAACTTGAAGCATTGGGTGGTGTTGCCACAAACGCCTCAGCACAGACTGCGAAAGGTTCGACTTCGCAAGTAGATGGTGCCGGTGAAGACAAGAGCAGATCGCAACTCGAGACGACCGCCGTTCCTCAAGCAGCGCCCGCCGACGGCAAGACGCAGTCAACAGTGACAGGATCCATTTCCAAGCGGAAGACGACACGAAAGTCGCCGCCTAT
This sequence comes from Hyphomicrobiaceae bacterium, assembly GCA_041397645.1. NCBI lineage: Bacteria > Pseudomonadati > Pseudomonadota > Alphaproteobacteria > Hyphomicrobiales > Hyphomicrobiaceae > Hyphomicrobiaceae bacterium. The sequence continues at coordinate 802,941 of JAWKWE010000004.1, forward strand.
GAAGAAGGAAGAAACTGATCGTATGAACAGCTACTTCCAGTAGTCCTTCACTGCGCTCAGCAATTGCTCATCCAGCTGCCCGTCATCGCCAAGGTCAGGGGCGTTGTCCCAAGTAGCGTCGCCTGATCGTGGACCAACGATCAGATTCCAGAATGGTTAGAAGCGACCGGTTCACCGGCTCGCGCAACGGACTTCGCGATGGCAGCACGATTCCATAACTTTGCGGTTCAAATATCTGGTCTAGAAGTTGAACCCGGCCGGCAAAGTTATGCAGCGCCGCGTAACGCAGGATGGGCTCATCGTGAACGAAGGCATCAATGCTTCCTACTTCCACAGCCTTGAGCCCCGCCGCGACATCCTCAAAGCCTCGTGTTCCGATGAAGCGTTGGTGGAAGTAATCAGCCGTCGCCGACTTCGCCACGATGCCTACCCGCGCATTCGGCAAGTCTCTGGGTCCTGATACCGGGCCGGAAATTCCTTCCAAGGTCAAAGACGCCGTCAGCTGCGCAGTAAACACCGCGGTCAGAATAAGGGCGGCGAACATCCAGATCACGGCAATCGCACGGCCTAGCGGCGTGACCGGCGCCTTGTCGCCGTAGCCCACTGTTGTCATGGTCACGGCCGACCACCAGAACCCGTTGGCAATGCCCTCGATCGGCTTCTTTGGAAACTGTTGCGAATTGCCTTTCCTTTCCATAGCCCACATCACCGCGCCGGTAATCAGCAACAACAGCCCGAGCATTGATACGGTCGTCAGAAATGCCGGAGACCCTAACGCTTTCATAATGTCCCAGAACCCCGAACTTCGGTTCCTTACGACGGCAATAGATAGCCCTGAATCGTAGTAGGGATATGAGAAGTCGACCTTCGCCTCACGCGCAGCCGTGATCGATACAGCTGCCACGCCCATATCAACCGATTGCTTCTCTACCGCAGCCACTAAGTCTTCGCTGGTCTCGACCCTTTTCCAAACGATGTCGCGGTTAAGGTCGCGAGCGATCGACTCGATGAGTTCAACTGCGATGCCCGTCCAACGCCCATCTTCCGCTTGCATGGCGAATGGAGGCGCGACTTTCGTGGCAACCTTCAGCTTCTCTGCTGGAGTTGGCGTATTGGCGGGGGTATCTGTCTGAGCCGACTGCGCCAAGGAGGCGGCGTTGAACAGACAGAGAGCAATTAGAGCGATTAGAGTCCTGCACGTCGCGGCAAAAGAACGTCGAATTACCAAAACGGGAAGCCTTTGGGGTTGTCGGTCTTTGCAGGCACCCTAACAAGCGACGTCGGCATTGTAAAACCAGCCATCCGCAACGCAAACACTAAGAGCGCGTAATGCATGACTCCGCGCTCTCAGGAACTGCAGATCTGACGTGTTAAACCTCGGCTTAACGTGGCCTGCTCCGAACACCGGCTATTCGCTGTCCACTTCGTGCCAATCCTTGCCGGGATTGAAGACCGTCATCTTCGAGACGAACGCACTTGAGTCCGGACCCAGATCGCGCTGATAGACTTTGCCGTCCTGATTGACGATGAAAGTCATTACCCCAGAGTTGCCATAGTCGGCCGGCGTCGCCACCAGACCAAAACCGCCGATCATGCGGCCGTTCAATACGAACTCCCTTGCTCCACCCTGAGCAAGTGGTCCCTGGGCATTCAGCATTTTGAAGACGTAGCCGTGATAGGGATTGCTGGTCTCGCCGTGTGCGCTGCCGGGCTTATAGCCCTGTGCACTCGCTTTGGCGACGAGGGCACCAATCGGACTTTCCGGCTCGCCTTCGCTGGTTTGCCAATAAAGGCCGTCGTGTTTGCCCGCGCTGCTCATGAGGCGACGTGCGTACTGGGGCCCTTTCCCGTCACGGTCAACTGCAGCATAGTCATCCTGCGCATCGACGTAGGCGCGCATCACTTGGATCGTGTTCAGCTCATTCTCACCTATCCGGCGGCTGAGAATTTCTTCTGCACCTGCTGGCGTATCGAATTGCCACGATCCATTCGATGCGACGAGAGGAATGGGAAACGGATAGTCATCGTCCCCGATGATGAGGATCGACTTGGCGTCTCCTTCGGCCTCGATATGGTGCGCTTTGTCGTAGGCGGAGACAAATTTCTCCCTCAACGTAGCGTCATAAACATCATCGCCGGAATCGATCACATCCGACGCGTCAGGGCCGAGCACCTTGATGAGCGCTTCTTTGTCATCCGATTTCACGGCTGACACCAACGCGTCAACAGCCTCATTAGGGCTTTTGAAGACCTCTTGGGAAGAAGCAGCATACGATCCGGCCGGGGCTGCCATAAGCGCTGTCATTGCCAAAGCGAGGCTTACAAACATCTTCGAGATGGGCAAAGCTTTTAGAGTTCGCATAACGATCACTCCAAATGATCCGTTTGAATTCCTTTTGAATGTCTCAAGTGATCAGCGACGTCTGCCACCACCACCTCGATGCCCTCCGCCGACGTGACCGCCGCCGGGATGACCTCCAGCGGCTCGTCCGCCACCGCTTGCCGGGCGAGGATGTGATGCTGCCGACTTGAGGCTGGCGTTGCCCCGATTGGACTGTTTCTTGACGGTCTGCGCCGGCTTCACATTCAGCGCGCTAGACCCCTTCTTGGAGGCCGCCTGTTTTGCCTTGCCGGACGAAGAAACACGCTCCTTCGCCTGGGACTTGTCGACACTCTTCATTTTCTCCGCGGCCTTACCTCGATCGACGTCCTTGGCCTTGTCCTTGATCTTATCGCGGTCCACCGATTGGGCTTTGTCTGCGACTTTGTCACGGTCGATCGATTGAGCCTTATCTTTGACCTTGTCGCGGTCGACGGAGTCCAAACGCTCCTTGACCTTTTCTTGATCGACGCTGCCGTCTCGCCCTCGGAACTGATCGCGCGCGTCACGCCTTTGATCGTTGAGCTTTCCGTATTGCTCGCGTGTCTGCGGATTGCGATATGGGACCGGTCCGCGGTGCTTCGGATCATGCTTCCAGGTATTGGAGGTTATCTGCGTGCGATTGACATTGATGTTGTTGTAGCGATTTACGTCGATATCGACGTTGTGGTGGTACCAATCGCAATGGCCCCAGCCCCAAAGATTGTTGGCGACGGCGAAACCAGCACCCCAGAAGAAGCCAGAAACAAACGAAGAAGCTGGGTAGCCGTAATTCCAGTAATATGGCGGATAAGACGGATACCACCACGACCCGTAAACGACAGTGGGATTATAGGCCGGGACATACACGACCTGGGGACTGGCCGGTTCGATAATGATGTATTCCTTGCTGTCTGTGGTCTTCTTGGTCACCTTCTGCTGCTTGTTCGATTTCAGCGAACCAGCTTCATCGGCTTTCTTACGAAGGAACTGCACTTCAGCCATGACATCGTCCGGCTGAGCGAGAAATGCATCGCCTAGCTTTTGCGTCCAGTCGAGTTTATCGCTCATTGACTGCAGAACTTCTGGAAATTGCGTGAGGGACTTCACGCTGGGATCCCAATCTTTCGACTCCAACGCCTTCGTCAGGTCATTGCCCTTCAATTTGGAATTCGATTTGCGCCAGCGCGCTGCCTCCACGACCTCAAGCGGATAGGTCGATGCCATGAAAACATTTGAGAGAAGATCATCCGGATATAGCGCAATCGGCGCCAGCATCTGATCGAGCTGCTCTTTGCTCAGAAGTGTCGAACTGTTTTTTGCTTGTGCCTCTGCGCGAACTGGCGCAGGGACGAGTGACTCGACTGCAAGCAGATAGCCTGCCGCCCAAACGGCGACACATGCGATCGCACCAACACTCACGCCTCGATACGCCAACTTACTGATCATCGCAGTACCCATGACTTTCACCAAATCTCGATACGCCATCTGCAACTGAACGGCCCGCAATTCCCGCGAATTGAAGCCGTCACATGCACACACTCAATCCGCTCCTTCAAGCGCCTTGCAGCCAAATATTTTTCCGGCCGGTCGGAACGATAATGACCTATCTCAAGCATTTAATTCTCAATTTATGACAAGAGCGCCGTTCTCGTAGTCTACATGAGCGGGTGGCGCGTCTGCACTAAGAGGCATTTGGTCAGGCTAACTTAGAAATTTGGAAATCAGCCCTGAACCAATGTCAAAAGCGCCTTCGCCGAACCTGGCCAGCGCACCGCCGACGATCGCCGCGAACAGCCAACCCAGCGTGCGCTTGAACGCCTTGCCATAGTTCGTACGTACCTTCACTTCGATGACCTGATCGGGAAATGCTGTCTCGGCGACCACGCCATCCGAACCCACGGTGCGGGCTGAAATGATGATGCGTAGCGTAGCCCAGCCCCGATGCTGCGGCGTAATCAGGAACCGCCAACTCGCAAAATCATTACCGGCTTCGTCAAACTGATTGTCGATCCACTGAGTCTCTGGTGACGCTGTCTCTATGAAGAAACCGCCTTCCGGCGCGCGCACGCGAACCGACATCGCCTTGGTGACGGTGACCTCGTGCTGCCAAGCAAGGCCGCCGCCTTCCATGCCTTCGGCCATATTCTTGATGTGCGCGCGGCCGATACGGATTTCGACACGCTCCGTCACGCCCACGCGCATTGCACGCGGTACGTTCTCCGTAAGCTGCCCCAGCTCGGCCTTCTCCGGTTCGCGCGGCGCCTCCTTGCGGCGCGGCTTTGCCGGCGCGCTTGCAAGGGAAGGCGAGGGCGCTTTGGCCGATGGCGTGACGCCCGCTGCAGGAGCTTGCGGCCGTCCCATCGGTAAACTGTGAGGACCGGCCGGCGCATTTGCAGGCGGAAAGCCCGGTGGCATGGCATGGGGTGCTCCAGGGCCGCGTGCCAGGGGGGCTGCCCCGAAACCACCGGGTGAAGGCGGGCCTTTTGGCATCGGTGGAGGAATTGGGGGAGGCTGTGGGCCACCGGTGCGGCGCACCTCGAACCCGGGCGGCGATGACGATGGAGGAAGAGGCCCACCCTGAGGAAGCACACCCGGTGGAGGCCCCGCTGCAGATTGCCCCGAAACGCCGTCGGCAGGTGGGGCCGGTGCGGGAAATGCCGGTTGCGGAGCAACAGGAGGCAAAGGCTTAGGCGTGGCACCACCAGGAGGCGCAGTATTTACCCAAGACGGTGGCGCAGCCGGCCGCTCAACCGGCGGCTGCCAGTTGGGACCGGAATCAGCAGCACTCGGTGCAGCTTGTCGAGAGGGACTTGGCGCCGCTGGCGGTGTTGATGCTTCGCCAGACTGAGGTTTGGCCGTGTCGGTTGCCCCACCGCCTTGCAAAGGAGGGCTTTGAGAAGGTGACCCGGCAGGCTGTCCTTCGGAGCTTGGCGGAGGTGCAATTTCGGACCTCGGAGCATTTGGAGAAGACGGCGGCGGTGCAGCACTTTCGGCTCGCACGTCGTCCGCCGTGTCGAACTCCTGCGCCGGAGCTTCCAAGTCGCGTTGTTGATCGTCGTCGCTTGCACCATAGGGGGCGACACGGTCTGGGAAGTTGCCCGTAACCGGCGATGCGGGGCTAGGCCCGCCCGGTGTCACTTCGTCCGACTTTTCGCGCATGATATCGCGCAACGACGGCGTGGCGCGCGACTGAACGCGCTCTCTAGCGCGCGCCAGTACGTCCTCGGCAGGCGCCATGGAGGGTGTGTCGTTGCGAGAAGGTTGCGCCAGGGCCGCCTGCAGCGCGCGAATGGCACCGTCAAAAGTCAGTCCATGGGCTTGAAGCAGTTGGGCCGCTTTGCTGCTGCCATCTCCTACAATCGCAGCGAGCACAATTGCACCGTTGATATCGCGACGCCGTCCTCCCCGCGCGGCAGCTGCGGCGGCTTCGAGAATGCGCATCAAAGGCGGAGAGACGCCGATCTGTCCCCCCGGCGGCAATCGGACGCCGCCAGGCTCAGCGGACTGAGCGAGGTACGCGATCGTTTCGCTCTTCAGTCTAGCGCCGTCGATTTGGCTCGCAGCCAGGACATCGGCAGCATCTGGATCGTCGCAGAGCGCCGCCAGAACGTGCTCAAGGGAAACCTCTTGCGCGCCCGTGGCCCGTGCGCCCTCCGAGGCCCGGGCCAATGTCGCTGCAAGTCCCTGAGAAACCGGAATATGGCTCAGATCGGCCACGGCCAGATCCGTCATGCTCCACTCCCCACTGCCGCCGCCCGTGATAGGCATACAAAATGAACCTGCCCGCAGGCGCAATCCTAAGCCAAGCCCGTATCCCGCGTCTCCACATCGGGGTGGGGAAAAACGACGCGCCCGCGAATCCGCAGCCCTTCTAATGGCCGATTGTGCTGAAAATCCGTTGAGGCAGCCCAATGACCCGATATAAGTCCCAACAAACACGATGCTTGGCCAACCTTGAGGAACTCCTGTGACGACACCCGCCGATGCTTCGAAAAAATCTTCCGTGCATCCTTCCGTGCATGAGCAGGCACGTATCCTTGCAGAGGCAATTCCGCATCTCATCCGCTATGACGAAGAGACCGTTGTCATAAAGTTTGGCGGCCACGCCATGGGTGACGAAGGGCTGGCCGACGCGTTCGCCAAGGACATCGTCTACCTGAAGCAATCCGGCATCAATCCGGTCGTCGTCCACGGCGGTGGACCTCAAATTGCGAGTATGCTGAAGAAGCTCGAGATCAAGTCTGATTTCGTCCACGGATTGCGCGTCACCGACAAACCGACCGTTGAGGTCGTGGAGATGGTGCTGGCTGGAAAGATCAACAAGGAGATCGTTTCGGCCATCAACCGGCAAGGCGGCAAGGCCGTCGGCATCTCGGGCAAGGATGCCAATCTGATGATCGCCAAGAAGATCACGGAGATGCCGGACCCACAGTCCAACCTGATGCAGGCGGTCGACATCGGCTACGTCGGAGACCCGGTCGAGGTGAACCCGCACATCGTCGACGTCATCTCCAAATCAGACCTCATTCCTGTTATCGCGCCCGTCGGAATAAGCCGCGAGGGCGATACGCTCAACATCAACGCCGACACGTTTGCGTCGGCGCTCGCCGCGCGGATGCAGGCCAAGCGCCTCCTGCTGCTGACCGACGTCGCCGGCGTGCTCGACAAGAACAAGAATCTGCTTGAGCGACTGACGACCGAAGAGGCGCGCGCGTTGATCACCAACGGCACGATCTCAGGCGGCATGATCCCCAAGCTTGAAGGTTGCATCGAAGTCGTGGAAGCGGGCGTCGAAGCCGTGGTCATCATCGACGGTCGCGTGCCGCACTGCGTATTGCTGGAGCTGTTTACCGAGCACGGCGTCGGCACCATGGTCGCGCGCCCGGATCGCAAACGAGGCAAATAGAATGGCGGCTGGCGACGACGTTCCCGCGTCTGCCCTCAAGCGCAATTCAACGAACGCCGCGCCGTCTCAGGATGCGCGCGGCTTCGACCATATCGATACCTGGATCTTCGATCTCGACAACACGCTCTATCCGGCCGCCTGCAACCTGTTCGCCCAGGTCGATCACCGGATGGGATCCTACATCGCCAAATATCTTGGCGTTCCTTACGCCCACGCGCGCCACTTGCAGAAGGCCTATTACCGTCAATTCGGCACGACGTTGTCGGGGTTGATGAAGGTCCACAAGCTCGCCCCAGAGCCGTTCCTCGCCTACGTGCACGATATCGATCTATCGGCCTTGCCGGAACTGCCCGCGCTTGCATCCGCAATCGAACGTCTGGAGGGACGGCGCCTCATCTTCACGAACGGATCGCGGCGGCACGCGGAAAACGTCGCTGCAAAAATCGGCGTGTTGCACCTGTTCGAAGACATCTGCGATATCGCCGACTGTGATTTCGTGCCGAAGCCCGAGCGCGATGCTTTCAATCGTATGATCGCGCGGCACGGCGTCAGCGCGAAGACGGCGACGATGTTTGAGGATATGCCGCATAATCTTGAAGCTCCCCACGAGCTGGGCATGACGACCGTTCTTGTAAAGTCCGACTACATCGACCACCCCGCGCAGCTCAAAATGCGGCACTGGCGGGAGCTACCCGCTCATGTCCATCATCTCACCGAGGATCTGACCGATTTCATTGCGACCGGCATTCTTCGTGAAGAGGACGAGCGCAAATCCGATTAGAGGACAACCAGCGCTAACGATCAGCCGCGGCCGATGTAGGGCATGTTGGTCGCAAGCAGGCTCATGAACTGCACGTTCGCCTCAAGCGGAAGATCAGCGATATAGAGGATCGCATCCGCAACGTGGGCCACGTTCATGCGCGGTTCGACCATCATCTCGCCATTGGCCTGAAGAATTCCCGTCGCCATCCGCGCGGTAAAATCGGTTGCCGCATTACCGATATCGACCTGCGAGCAGGCAATGCGATAGGGCCGCCCATCGAGCGATATCGACTTCGTCAACCCGGTGATCGCGTGTTTGGTCGTGGTGTAGGGCGCCGACAAAGGACGCGGATTATGCGCTGACAACGACCCGTTATTGATAATGCGGCCCCCTTGAGGATCCTGGGCCTTCATCAGTTTCCAAGCCTCTTGCGCGCAAAGAAACATGCCATTGATGTTTACATCGACGATTTTCTTCCACGTCTCGTAGCTCACCTCATCAATCGGCGCGCCTTGTGCGAAAATCCCGGCGTTGTTGAACAGCACGTCCAGGCGGCCAAACTCTTTATGCGTGCGTTCAAAAAGCGACCTTACCGAGCCTGGGTTGGTGACGTCGCAAGCTACCACCAAAATCCGCCCAGCGTCTGCAGACGCCTCGGCCGCCGCCTCTTCCAGCTCATGCACGCGCCGGGCAGCTATCACGACATCATAGCCGGCCGATTGGAGGCGCAGCGCAGCTGCTTTTCCGATGCCGGAGCTTGCGCCTGTAACAATGGCGACCCTGTTCTTCGCTGTCATGAATGTGCTCCACTTTGCATGGCCGATGCCCCTCCATAGCGCCCTCATCGCGCCGAGGCCACATGGCGAAGGTATGATGCGAACCATTCACTTGGTTTGGAAAGGATTTCGGAGTTCGCCAAACGTATCGCAAAAGCCTACCCACGACTTCCTTGGCCGCAGCCGTTGTGAAGCAGGAGCGAAAACGCTAGTTTCTGCACCGCAATGCGAGGGGCAGCATGAGCGATACACAATCGGCTGGCGTGTCAGCGTGCACCAACTGCGGGCAACCGCTTTCGGGGCCTTTTTGCGCGAACTGCGGAACGCGCGCAGTAGACACTTCGGCGGCCATCAACGAAGGCTGGTCCGCAGTCGCTTCCCAGCTTGTGGATCAAGAGGCATCCCGCGGTCATCTTGGAACGTTGCTGGATTTCTTGCGAGCGCCGGTAAGAACCATCTTGGCGCGGACGCTCGATCCGACCTATCGGGCCCATTGGACGTTCTTGTCATTGTGTCTCGGCGTGCAGCTCACCCTGAGCTACGTAATCCTGCCACGCATGTTCTCTGGCATCTATCCAGTACCTGGGCTGGGCGATAAATCCGCCGTGATCACGAACCAGCTCGTCCAGTACGCGGGCATCGCGATCCTCACGCCGATTCAGTACTATCTCTGTCGCGCGTTTGGCTCGATCGCGCGCACACCTTCCTCCTATGTGAAGCTGTGCGTCTTGAGCGTCAGCTATTGCGCCGTCGTCAGCACGTTACTCGTGCTCGTCTTTTGGAGCATCGGCGTGACTTCAGCGCTGCTCTCGCACCTTATCGATCCGGGCATGAGCGGCTTGTTTCTCACTACCCTGGCGCAGATCGGGATCATCGTGTTCGTCACGTTAAGCCACAAACGGTTCTGGGGAATGTCTCTGCCGGTCGCCGCACTGGTCACATTCGGCATAGCTCTGCTCTCATGGGGTGTCGTCTATCCCGCCCTCGTGCAGGGCGTCACCACATCAGGCCTTGGCCGTATGCTGGACGATCTGGTCCCCTGAGCGGCCCTGGCGCCTGATAAGCGTCAGCGCGTGGGAACCGGCTTTTCACCGCGATAATCGTAGAAGCCGCGCTTTGTCTTACGGCCCAACCAACCTGCCTCGACGTACTTCACCAGCAGAGGACAAGGCCGGTACTTGGAATCTGCAAGGCCCTCATAGAGTACTTGCATGACAGCGAGGCAGGTATCGAGACCGATGAAGTCTGCCAGCTCAAGCGGTCCCATCGGATGGTGGGCACCCAGTTTCATCGCCTTGTCGATGGCCTCTACCGTGCCCACACCCTCATAGAGCGTGTAAACGGCTTCGTTGATCATCGGCAGCAGGATACGGTTGACGATGAAAGCCGGAAAATCTTCCGCCACTGCTGTGGTCTTCCCGAGGCTTTCGACGAAAGCCTTGGCGGTTGCAAACGTTTCATCCTCGGTGGCTATACCTCGGATCAATTCCACCAGCTCCATGCGGGGAACCGGGTTCATGAAGTGCATACCGATGAAATCTTCCGGGCGATCCGTCGCGGCGGCGAGGCGCGTGATCGAGATCGACGACGTGTTCGATGCCAGCATGGCCGTGGGCTTCAGATACGGACCCAGCGCGGCGAAAATCTTGTGCTTGAGATCCTCATCTTCGGTCGCAGCCTCGATCACGAGATCGCAATCGCTGAAGGCTTCGAGCGTGGGGGCGTAGCTAATGCGGGCGAGCGCCTTGGTACGATCTTCCTCTTTGATCGTGCCCTTGGCGATCTGTTTACTCATGTTGGTGTCGATCGTCTCGACCGCCTTTTCGTAGGCTTCCTTCTTCAGGTCATTGATGGCCACCGTGTAACCGGCCAGCGCAATGACATGGGCGATACCGTTGCCCATTTGCCCGGCGCCGATAACCCCGACTTTGGCGATTGTACGCCTCGGCAGGACCGCCACTTTGCTTCGTTCCATAACTTTGGTGGATTGCGTCATGTGTGGCGGTCCTCAAGAATTGCTAATCAGAAGCCGGCTTTTTTCAGCTCTGCATCGAGTTCGGGCAGAGCCTGAAAGAGATCGGCCACAAGTCCGTAGTCGGCGACCTGGAAGATCGGTGCCTCGCCGTCCTTGTTGATGGCCACGATCACCTTGCTGTCCTTCATGCCGGCCAAATGCTGAATGGCGCCGGAAATGCCGACAGCGATGTAAAGATCGGGCGCAACGACCTTGCCGGTCTGGCCGACCTGCCAATCGTTGGGCACGAAGCCCGCATCGACTGCCGCGCGCGACGCACCCATAGCGGCGCCAAGCTTGTCGGCAATCGGCTCGATGTACTTGGTGAAGTTCTCACCGTTGCCCATACCGCGCCCGCCAGAAATAATAATCTTGGCAGACGTCAGTTCGGGCCGATCCGATTTGCTGAGTTCGGCATTCTCGAAGCTGGAAAGTCCGCTGGCCGCTGGCGCGCTCACGCTCTCGACGGCCGCAGAACCACCCTCGGCTGCGTCCTTGAAGGCAGACGTGCGGACAGTGATGACTTTCTTGGCTTCGCCAGACTGCACCGTCTGTATCGCGTTGCCCGCATAGATCGGCCGTTCGAACGTATCGGGCGAAACGACCTTGGTGATGTCGGAAATCTGCATGACGTCGAGCTTCGCTGCGACACGCGGCAGCACATTCTTGCCTGCCGACGTCGCCGGCGCAACGATGGCGTCGTAGTTTCCAGCCAGTGCCAGAATAAGGTCGGCGACATCCTCGGCAACCGGGTTGGCCAGATGCGGCGCATCGGCGACGAGAACTTTCGCAACACCCGAAATCTTGGCGGCAGCGTCTGCAGCGGCCTTGCAGTTGGCACCGGCGACAAGAACATGAATATCGCTGCCCAGCCCTTGGGCCGCGGTAACGGCCTTGGACGTCGCGGGCGAAAGCGCTTCGTTTGAGTGCTCTGCGAGCAAAAGAACAACCATTAGATCACCCCCGCATCGGTCTTGAGTTTCTCGACAAGCTCGGCCGGGCTGCCGACCTTGATGCCAGCTTTGCGCGCGGCGGGCTCAGCGGTTTTGAGGACCTTGAGACGAGGGGCAATATCAACGCCGAAATCTTCCGGCTTCTTGGTGTCGAGCGGCTTCTTTTTCGACTTCATGATGTTGGGAAGCGTGGGATAGCGCGGCTCATTCAGGCGCAGGTCCGTTGTGACGACTGCGGGAAGCTTCAGCTTCACCGTCTCCAAGCCCCCGTCGATTTCGCGGGTCACCGAAACAGAGCCATCCGCAAGTGCCACCTTGGAAGCAAACGTGCCTTGGGCCCAGCCAAGAAGAGCGGCCAGCATCTGACCCGTTTGGTTGCAATCGTCGTCGATGGCCTGCTTGCCGAGAATGACGAGATCGGGCTTTTCAGCCTCGACGACCGCCTTGAGCAACTTGGCCACTGCGAGAGGCTCGACGTTGGCGCCCTCCGCCGTCTCAATCAGGATGCCGCGATCGGCGCCGATGGCGAGCGCGGTGCGGATCGTCTCTTGTGCCTTTACCGGTCCGATCGACACGATAACGATCTCTGCGGACCCTTTTTCCTTAATGCGGACGGCCTCTTCGACTGCAATTTCGTCGAAGGGGTTCATGGACATTTTGACATTGGCGAGGTCGATGCCCGAGCCATCAGGTTTGACGCGAATCTTGACGTTGTAATCAACGACCCGCTTAACGGGCACTACGATCTTCATGCCTCTGGCGCTCCCGGTTTTTTGTTTTTTCAAAGCCTTCGGTTCACACGGGCGAGCCCCGCGTCTTTTCGCAATGCGATTGCCGGTGTTCGTCTACGAAAGTTTGGAGTTTCGGGCGAATTAGCTTTCCTGCTCTCGCAATTGCGAAATCGAAGCTAAGTGGCCAACTTCGCGAAGTCAATTGGGGGCCGCGTCGCGGTTATGGAAGGCGGACAAAGCCGCTATCGTTAACTTGGTCAAGGTGTTAGCGGCCAAACAGCGGAACCTTGGGGCTTTTCATCAACGGCAACAGCAGCGCTCCGGCAGCAAGTCCCCCGATGTGGGCCCACCACGCCGTCGGTCCAACCTGCGGAATGAGCACCATGGCGAGCTGAAAAAGGATCCACAAACCCAACGCCCAGGCGGCAGTGATGTTGAGTGGAATGAACTTGAACGCCAGCACCCATACCCGGACGTGCGGATGCAGCATGAGATAGGCCGCGATCACGCCCGAGACCGCTCCGCTGGCGCCGATCAGCGCATCCGAGCTCTCTGGCATCATCAGGGCATGTGTCAGCCCCGCGAGCACGCCGCACACCAAATAGAAAATGAGGAACCGCACATGTCCCATGGCATCCTCGACGTTGTCCCCGAACACCCACAAAAACAGCATGTTGCCCAACAGGTGGATCGGATCGGCATGGAGAAACATGTAGGTCAATAGCGTCGCGCGCTCAGGGATCGCAAAAGCGTTCGATGAATCGGGCGCAGCGCCACCCACCCCGATGACCTGAAAGAACTCGCTCGGCACCACGGCAAAACTGGCAATCGCCGCGTCCTGAACACCACCCGCGGCTTCGAGCAGATAGGCGAGAACGTTCACCACGATCAACGACACGGTGACGTACTGGAAGCGAATGCGCTTGATAGGGTTTTGATCACCGAGCGGAACGAACACACTAGCCCTCTTCAGAATGTCGAATCCAGCCCGCCCATCATCAGCGGTTTTGCCCTGGCACCCAGAGGACATCGGCCTGTCCGCGATCATTCACGTAGCGCGCGGCCACGAACAGGAAGTCCGACAGGCGATTGATATATTTTAGTCCGGCGGCACTAACAGGCTCATTGGGATCCGCAGCCAATTCCACCATCAGCCGCTCGGCACGGCGCGAGACGGTGCGGGAGACGTGCAGCGCAGCCGCCGCTGGCTTGCCGCCCGGCAAGATGAAGGAGCGCAAGGGCTGCAATTCCGCGTTCATGGCGTCGATTTCGCTTTCGAGGCGGCTGACCTGAGCATCGGAGATGCGCAAAGGTTCATAAGGCAGCTTCTGGCCACGGTCAGGCACGCATAAATCGGCGCCGAGATCGAACAGGTCGTTCTGGACGCGCACCAGCATGGCATCGACGTTGGCGTCTGCCCCGGCCAGATGCACGCGCGCCATGCCAATTGTGGAATTGGTCTCATCCACCGTTCCATAAGCGGCAATCCGCAACGAGGTCTTTGGTACGCGCTCGCCCGTGCCGAGTGCCGTCGTGCCGGCATCTCCGGTTTTTGTGTATATACGATTCAGGACAACCATCGATGTCGAGCACCTTTGAAGGGAAATGACTTGCGCCGCGGGTCTTACGCAGCTTGCGAATGCGCTAGGCCTCAGTGTGCGACCAAGGCATAGGCCACGATGATCAGGATTGCGCAGAATTGAAGTCCGACGCGCCAACGCATGAGCTTTTGGCTCAAATTGGGGCTTTTGCCCCTGGTCATGTTCCACAAGCCAGCTATCAAGACCGCTAGCACTGCCAGCGTCGCGACGGTCGTAGCGTGGTACAATACGGTTTGCATCTGAAAAACCTCACGAATAGATACTAGGGTGTAGGCCGTCCGGGGCATTGCCGCAATGGCCCAGAAAGTGGCGCTTTCGCCGCGGAAGCATCACCTGCCCGCAAACCGGCGCGCATTACTGAAATGAAATTTGCGTAGCGCACCAAAAGGGCCGTAATTCTAAAGCGTTGAATCAGGCACAGCCGCCACGTTGGCGGTGCCAGCCACGGGGTTGGCAGAGCCTAGAGGCGCATGTGGCAAAGTACATAACGAATGCAACCAGCCGGCAGTTCGCCCGCGCAGCCCTTAGGGGTTCCGCGGCCGCGCTTTTGTGTTCTGCTGGCCCCATGGTGCTGCCCCTCGCCGCCCAGGACGCTACCCCGGCCAGCAAGCAGGAGGCTGAGCGCAGCCTCGAGCTGAAGCGCCAGGAACTCGACGCCGCTGAGAGCAAAGAAAAGGCCCTCCAGGACGACGTTGCCGGTCTTGATGCAGAACGCGAACGCATCAACGCCCAGCTGCTGGAAACGGCTGCTCTCATTCAGCGAAGCGAGGGCCAGCTCACGTCTATCGAGGGCCGCCTTTCAGAGCTAGAGGCGCAAGAGCGGATCGTGCGCGGCTCGCTTCAGCAGCGCCACGGGCAGATTGCCAAATTGCTGGCTGCCCTGCAGCGCATGGGGCGCAATCCTCCGCCGGTACTCATCACGCGACGCGAAGACGCCCTTAAGATGGTGCGCAGCGCAATGTTGATCGCGTCTTCGTTCCCGGAATTGAAAGAGCAAGCTCTGACGCTATCCGCGCGCCTGGACGATCTGGTCCGCGTGATGACCGAGATCCGCCAGGAAGGCGATAGATTGAGATCGGAAACGACTCGCCTCAACGAAGCGCGCACCCGGCTTTCCGGCCTCATGGAAGTGAAAAAACTGACGCTCGCGGACCGGCGCTCGGAACTGGCTTCCGTGCGCTCCGCGACTGCGGAAATTTCCCGAAACGTCGGAGACCTCGCCGAGCTGATTGGCAAGCTGGATAAGACCGTGTCGGAGACGACCGGGCTTGGAAGCTACAACGAAGAACTGCGCAAGAGCGCACCGATCCGGGTGGAGCCTCCGCCGGCGCAGCCTGCGGCCTCCGCCCCGATGCTAACAGCGGACATAACGCCAGCAACGACCGCGCCAGCTCCGGTCGCCAGCGCACCGGCAGCAGCCGCAACGGTGGTCGCAGATGCCCCACCGGAGCCTGGCGCTGATCCGTCCAAGGAAACGCAGGTCGCGGCGTTGACGCCGCCGCCCCGCCTCAAGCCCCAGATCATTGAGCTTGCGCCTTCGAACGCTGCACTTTCAGGCGCCAGCCCCGGACGCATCAAACCCGCTATTCCATTTGCCACGGCTCAGGCTAAATTGCCCTTACCGGCGCAGGGCCGCCGTGTTTTGGCGTTTGGCGAAAAGACCCAATACGGTGCCCACTCCAAAGGTATTGTGATTGAAACTCGCCCAGGCGCCCAAATTACTTCGCCGTGCGACGGGTGGGTTGTTTACGCAGGTGAATTTCGTAGTTACGGGCAGCTCTTGATAATCAACGGCGGCGATGGATATCATGTCCTGCTAGCAGGTATGTCTCAGATCGACGCTACGCCGGGCCAGTTCGTTCTGGCGGCCGAGCCTGTCGGCACCATGGCCGGAGCGGGAAGAACTAAACAGGGAGCCGCGCCACCAGGCTCTTCTGTTCTTTACGTGGAATTTCGCAAGGACGGTCGGCCCATCGACCCCGACCCCTGGTGGGTTGCTGGTCAGCAAAAGGTACAAGGATGATGCGCAAGACAGACTATGCCTTCTGGACATTCCTCACGCTCGCCGGGCTCGCAGGAGCCACGACTGTGTTGAATGTCACGCAGACTTTCTCCGCGACGCCGTCGCAGAATTCTGAGCTTTACCGTCAGCTCGATCTGTTCGGCGACGTGCTGGAGCGTGTGCGTTCGGACTACGTGGAGAAACCCGACGATACGCAGCTCATCGAAAGCGCGATCAACGGTATGCTCTCCTCGCTCGATCCGCATTCTTCCTACATGAGCCCAAAGAGCTTCCGCGATATGCAGGTGCAAACGCGCGGTGAGTTTGGTGGCCTGGGCATCGAAGTCACGATGGAGAACGGCGTGATCAAGGTGGTCTCGCCCATCGACGATACCCCTGCCGCAAAAGCTGGCCTGCTTGCGAACGACCTTATCACGCATCTCGACAACGAGCAGATCTCCGGCCTCACGCTGGAGCAGGCGGTCGAGAAAATGCGCGGCCCGGTCAATACGCCGATCACACTGACAATCGTGCGCAAGGGCAAGGACGAACCGTTTGACGTAAAGGTCGTTCGCGACGTCATTCGCATCAACGCCGTCAAGTCGCACGCCGAGGGTGACGACGTCGCCTACATCAAGGTCACGACCTTCAATGAGCAGACGCATGCCAACATGATCAAGGCCCTCGAGACCCTGAACAAGCAGCTCGGACCGAAGATCAAAGGTTACGTCATCGACCTGCGCAACAATCCAGGTGGCCTACTCGATCAGGCCATTGCGGTCTCCGACGACTTCCTGGAGCGTGGCGCGATCGTGCTGACGAAGGGTCGCAACAACGAAGAGACGCAGCGCGCGAATGCTCGTCCCGGCGATGTTGCGGAAGGTAAGAAGATCGCCGTTCTCATCAACGGTGGTTCAGCTTCGGCCTCTGAGATCGTGGCTGGCGCCCTTCAGGACCATAAGCGGGCAACCATCATCGGCACGCGCTCGTTTGGTAAGGGCTCTGTGCAGACGATCATTCCGCTCGGGGCAAACGGCGCGATCCGTCTGACGACGGCTCGCTACTACACGCCGTCGAACCGCTCGATCCAGGCCAAGGGCATCGAACCCGATATCGTGGTTGAGGAAGAGCTTCCCGACGATCTGAAGGACAAGCTGGCCAACGAGAAGCCTCGCGGCGAAGCGAGCCTGCGCGGCCACCTCAAGAACCCGGACGGTTCGGACAAGAAGGAAGAGTTCTCCGGTTCGTCCTCGTACGTGCCCAAGGAGGCCGACAAGGACACCCAGCTGCAGTATGCGCTGTCCTTCCTGCGCGGTACCGCCAAGGAGCCGCCGTCTGCAAGCACGACGACCCAACCGTCCACGACGCCGACGCCCGCACCGGAGGCGAAGCCGGACGAAGCCAAGCCTGAGGACACGAAGCCCGAAGCAAACTAACTGCTTCGGCCTATCCAGGCCTACAAACAAAATGCGGGCGCTGCAGATCGACTGCGGCGCCCGTTTTTGTTTTCCCACCCAGCGCTGATATGCCAAAGAGGCAATTCAGCAAGGCGCAGGCGCGCGTCGCCAGAGCGGGGGCAACGATCCAATGAAGAAATCCCATGCACCAAAACGGCCAATTGATCCCTCCAAGCTCGGCTACCGTCCCTGCGTCGGCATAATGGTAATCAATCGGGAAGGCCTAGTATGGATCGGCTGCCGGGCGGATGCGCAAAACGATGCCGAAGGTCGCGGTGCCTGGTGGCAGATGCCCCAAGGTGGAATCGACGAACAAGAAGACCCGAAGGCGGCAGCACTGCGAGAGCTATACGAAGAAACCGGCATCCGCTCTGTAAGCCTGATCGCCGAGCGCGATAGCTGGATTAACTATGACCTCCCGCCGGACCTGTTGGGCAAAGCCTGGGGTGGACGCTACCGCGGACAGAAACAAAAGTGGTTCGCGTTCCGGTTCACCGGCCACGATAGCGAGATCAACATCGTTCCACCCGATCCAGATAGTATCGAGTTCATTGCCTGGAAGTGGGCACCTGTGGCCGAAGTCCATGCGTTGATCGTACCGTTCAAGCGCTCCGTTTACGACGCGGTCCTCGCCGATTTCGAATCCTTGGCCAAGCCAATGGACTAGCGCTGCAAGTCTGCCTCATAGCTCTGGAAAAGTCGCAGCAACGTCATAAAATAATTGTATTTTTCTTTACTCTTCGTGATTCGCGCGTTCTATTTTTCCAAGGGCTTTTCTCGGACTTTACATGCGCCACGTACCCTACCTCGCTGACGCATCAAACGACGTGCTGCCGCTTCGACTGTGCGTTGGCGTCATGCTGTTCAATCGCGAGGGCAAAGTTTGGGTCGGTAAGCGCAAACCAAAATGGGCGCGGCACGACAGTCCTATCTGGCAGATGCCTCAGGGCGGCATCGAACGTTACGAGCCTCCCCGCATGGCGGCATTGCGCGAGCTTCGGGAGGAAACCGGCATCACCAGCGTCGAGGTGCTGGCGGAGCATCCCGAGTGGCTGACATATGAGCTACCCAGCGAGCTTCTGGGTGTAGCGCTGAAGGGCCGTTATCGCGGCCAAAGACAACGCTGGTTTGCAATGCGATTTTTGGGCAACGACAGCGAGATCGATATTGCCCCGAAGTACGGCTTGAAGGCGGAGTTCGACAATTGGCGTTGGGTACCGATCGATGCGGTGCCCAAACTCATCGTTCCCTACAAGCGTGAACTTTACGAATGCGTGACTGGTGCCTTCGCACATCATGCGAACTGCTGCGCGGTTTCGCTTTCCGAAACGGACTGAGCACTTCGTAGGCGCTGCGCATCTGCGCAACGCTGCGAACTACGTCTCTCCAACAAGCCGATCCGTCGCAGTGCTCCTCAAGGCGTGAACACCGGCGCGATACCGAGATTTAAGGCGTTAGAATGTCATAAAACTTTCAGCGGCGATTGGTCGCCCGATCAGGGCGCAAACACGCGAACATTACAGTTGAATGTTGTGCCTTGTCGGTAACGTGCTCAAACCAGTTGACGCAGAATAACACTCTGGTCTTAGGTTCATTGCGCTGTGCACCACTGCAGGACCTTCCTGCTCCAAAACTGAGATGCCGTCGATCAAGATCCGGTACGTTGCTGAGAGAAGACCTGGAATGACGATTTCGATCACGGCAGACAACAGACAGCTTCACGTCACACCGCAGTCGCTTCTCGCTTCACTGGAAAAAGTGTCTGCCATCGCTGCGATCGTATTGCTCGCAGCGATCATGCTCGCCTCCGGTGCCGACGACGCCGATCGCACTCAGGATTCTGCAGGAAACAACGCTAAACGATCGAGCGGCACCGAGTGGCAGAACGCGAGCGAGACCGTCGCGAGCGGCTACGTTGGTGCCCCTTACTACTATCGGAGCGATTTCAAACTTAAGCGCCCGAATGGCACCGATATGACGCTGAAGCGGATGGGCTGGGATGGAGATGCCTTCTATTTCCCTATCGATGGCGGCGCCCGTGTAATCCACTGGACCGGTTCGGTCGGGTATATGATCGACTTCATGCACAACAAGGCCATTGCCAGACTGGGCAAGGGTGCGCACGGCCGCAAAATCAAAGACGGCGTGGTCGAGGACGTCGAAACGACCGGCACACTTAACGGAAAGCCCGCGCCATCCCCGCTGCATCTCACCGATCTTTTCGATCGGATGGAATTCACACATGGTCATAATGTGCTGCTGCTTTCCGGACTTGTGCGCTTTGCGCCCATCACGGCGAAGATCCGGCCATACCTTGGCATCGGCTTTGGCGCTTCGGTGCCCCACGTAGAAGCCTGGTTCACCGGCGAAGCTTTGGACCGGCGCACCAACGAATATCAATATGCCGGCCCCGCCTTCCAGATCCTTGCAGGATTGGAATTGCGCAACGGACGGGGGTCTTTCTATCTGGAATACAAATACATCTGGTCATCGATCGAAGCTGCGCTCACGGGCGGCAAATCGTGGTCTTTGAAGGATTTGAAATCTGACTGGTTGCCGCGTTGGTTCATCGAGCCATTCTCAGGACTGACAGAAATGCCGGGCGATCTGTGGAGACAATTCACGCGATGGCGCACAGGCGAGGCGCCACCTGAAGGCAACTTCGCTACCACGCTGTCATCGCATCAGATCGTAATTGGTGGTGGCTACGTCTGGCCCGGCCGCGCCACGGCAGGAGCAGGCACCGTTCAGCCTTGATCCGTCATCTAGAAGGCATCAGCTGATCACAGCGGTAATCGATAAGAGCAACGAAACAGATTGCTTTCGATTGCCGGTGATACGCTGTGATCGGCGTCGCGTTTCTTGCTGTGTGATTCGTCACCCCGCGCCCATGCCATCCACAAAACTAGCGAACCCGGCTTTGCTCGGCGACTTTGACTGGTAGCGAGGCTTCCCTTGCGACCGGTTTGTCGAGGAGTGCGGGACAGTACGCATCATAGCGAGAGGGCGTATCGTACCAGTAGTCCTTCGTGTCCATAGGCCACTGATACACCGCCTGGATGTTCATGCCTGCTTGTATCGCTGAAGCGACCGCCTGATAAGTCGGTTTGTGATTGTAGTAGGACTCTTGAATGATGACAGGTGTGCCGGTCAGCCCGATCTTGTCCATTTCCTGCGCGAATTGCTTGAGCATGGTCAGCATGCGCGGCCGTTTGCCCCGCGCTCCATCATACATGTCGACAGCAACCGCTCCGGGACGGACACCGACCCGATCATAAACCCGGTAGAGCTGGGTAAGTCGGCCTGGTTGGTAAGCAATCGAAAATCCATGTGTGTCGGCTACGCCGAAATCTGAAACGTACCTTTCCCAAATGCGAGTGGCGTACGTCGAAAACGGCTCGGGCAGGCCACCGCCCTCCAATGCAAGATCGTACCATCTATTAACGGATGTTCCCGCGAAGATGCGATCGAGCATACCGTGAACGTTGGAAATCAAGGCATAGTTGTCGTCTTCGATCTCTTGGCTATAGCTCGTCGGACACTGGATACGGTTGTTGGGCACCCAGTTGAGCGCTCGAGAACAGCCCTGCCCTCCGAAACGGATAACAACATCCTGGAAGCCCGTTTCTTTCACCGCCTCAAAGTACGCCTCGATGCCCGCGTAGATACTGCGATGCACGCCATCGCCTCCGGAATTGACGAGGTAACCGACCCGGCTTTTGCTCTTGTTCTTGTTAGTGAGAGGCGCATGCCAGATGACAGTGCTGATCTTGCGCTGGCCACTGGTGTACAGCCTCAAGAGCTGCGCTTTGACCTTATCCGGGTTCTCGAGGATTTCGACGAACGGTGGCTTCACACTGTCGTCGGTAAGAATATGGTTTTCGTTGTAGCGCCCCATGTTCGATAAAACGAAATTCGAACCGGCGGATTCAATATCGCTTCGGGACGGATCGCATCGCAGGTGGTTGCCAGCCTGCGCCGTTGTCGTCGGCTGCTTCTGCTGGAGGGTGGCCCTACCCAGTGGCCAGCTTTTGAAGCGTTGCGAGCGTGAGTCTGACGCGCCACAAACACAGGTTGCCGCAAGGCACGCTGCGGCCAAAGCAACGATACGCATAGCACTCTCACTCGATACGCAAACAACGACTCCGCACGATCAGGCAATGCGTATGGTTAATTTTTGATGAAGATGTCCTCGGCGACCTTCTAATTCTCACTTACAATTCAGGCCGGATTTCGATTTTTGGACATTCACCAGATATTTTGATCCGGGGCCTTCTCGCCTCATCCGTGCACTAGGCCTATTCCATAATCGCTTCGATGAGGCGGGGACCTTCTTCGGCGAGCGCCCTTTCCAAGGCGTGCACAAGGCGCTCTGCGGTATCGACTGCGACGCCGGGCACTCCAAACCCCTCACCGACTTTCACCCAATTGAGAAACGGCTCGTCGAGCGCCGCCATGGAACGGGCTACCGGACCAGGCTGCATCACACCTGCGCGCTGCAGTTCCACATTCAGGATATTGTAGCTGCGGTTAGAGCCGATGATGGTCACGACGTCGAGGTTCTCTCGTGCTTGCGTCCAAAACGCCTGCACAGAGTAGGCTCCGCACCCGTCCGATTGGAAGTTAATCACTTTCCGCTCAGGGCAGGCGACAGCAGCGCCCGTTGCAGCACTCGGACCCTCACCTATCGCGCCGCCCGTGAGCATAAGGTGCGTGAAGCGTGGTGACGATTTCGATGCCTCAAAATAAGGAACTCCAACAGTCAGCGCTTCATCCATTACAATGCAGTTCTCAGGCTGCAGCCGCGCGATTGCCGCACTCACCGATTGAGAATTGAGCTTACCTCGAGGCATTTCGGGCCGCTGCGACGGAGGTCTGAACGCAGCGTCTGGCGCGTTCAATTCCGCAGCCAATGCCGTGAGTGCACCGAGAGTATCGTCTGTGGGTCCGGCGAGAGCGACTGTCTGCTCTTCCGACGTCATGTAACCGGGAAGGCCGGGCTGTCCGAAGAATGCAACGGGTCGGCGCGTGCCAGCGGTGATAATGCGGGAATATTGACGCGTTAGCGCCAAAGCTTGATCGGGAAAGTATGGAAGTTTCGTAGCAAGGGGTAGATCTCCACCGCGCTCCATGCGGGCAAAGAACGTATCGCAAATCAGATCAGCGCCGCTGGCTGCCGCGATCCGTCCCGCAAGGCGCAATCCGACCTCCGACAGCGCCTCTCCGCCAAGAAGCATGGCCGCTTTTTCCGACTTAAGCGCGCGAGCGGCCTGACCGACCTGATCCGCCGAGAACGTCCTCTGCTTGGGATCGCAAGTCGGCGCAATCACCGTCTCAACTCCTGCCGTTTGCACGTCATGGGGAATGATCACCGTGGCGATGCATCCGCCGTTGCTCTTTGCAAAGGCAATCGCATTGGCCACGTCGGCGGCGACTGCTTGCGGATCTCGCACCTCTTTGACGTAACTGCTGACCGAGGACGCGATCTGCTCGATATTGCTGGCGAGCAACGGATCGGATGGAAGATGCCAAGTAATATGTTGGCCAATGATGTTGAGTACCGGCGTGGACGCGCGCCGAGCGTTGTGAAGATTTGTCCAGCCATTCGCGAAGCCTGGACCCAGATGCAGCAAACAGATGGCGGGCCTGGAAGCCATTCTGGCGTAGCCGTCGGCCGCTCCAGTTGCCACGTTCTCATGCAAGCATAGAATGCCTCGCAGACCCGGCACGGAATCGAGAGCCAGGACCAGCGGAAGCTCCGTCGTACCCGGATTTGCAAAGCAGACGTCAATCCCCTCGCGAATTGCTGTAGCAATCAGAACTTCCGCGCCGTTCATTCACCTTTCTCCCGCGTCGTTAGACACAATGGCAAAGTCTGCCACCCGAGACCTACCCGACCGATACCTCCAAAGGTTGCGGGATCACACAGCGCGCTCTAGAGGCGTTGGAACGAAAGCGAGCGACACAGACCGCAGGGGCCGTTATAGTGTGTTAACCCAGTATCATTCAGGTCCAAGACACTGCAACGAAAGATTGATATTGCTGCGAACGCACCATCTGACTTTGAGAGGTCATTGATGAAACGGGCGGCCCCCTCTTTTTTTCTGCTATTTGCCTGCTTATCCTCGTCGTCATATTCGGCACACGCGGAAACAGCGACATCGACCAAATCCTCAGCGGACCCTGCTGTCGTTTTTGAACAACTGCGCAGCTACGTCGCCAGCAACCCGCTCGACTTCAAAACGACCTACGTCGTTCAAGGCGAACTGAGTTCACGAGGGTCGATGCAATTTTTCGTTCAAAGACCAAATTCCTTCCGGATCGATTCCAAGGTTAGCAATCGGTCTTACGAGATCATCTCCGATGGTAAAGTCATGACCATCTTCACTCCGAAGGACAAGAAGTACGCTCAGTTGGATGCGCCGGCTCATCCCTCCGGAGGCCTGAGTTTGGTCACCGGCCTTATGGGTGTGGAGTCCGCGGTACTTGGATTGCTGGACGTCGTCGATGAAATTGCGGCCGGCAAGAAGGATCTTCAAATCAGCTCTGGCGGTTCCGAGACAATTGGAGGCAACCAGTGTGACGAATTCACCATCGTGCAAAATACCGACACTGGCTTGAACACATGGAAGGTTTGGCTGCGAAAGGGAGAGACCCCGCTCCCTTGCAAGCTTGAGACGAAAGGCTCCGATGAGTCGCTGATCACCCAGTCCAACGAGTTCAGCTGGAATGTCCCAAGCCCAGAATTTCCACCGGATAAGTTTGCCTTCACGCCCGCGGCGGGCAGCCAAAAAGTCGACGTTGGCGATTTGGATTTGGGTCCTGCCCTCTGACCGTATCCACAGCACAAGGCAAAGACGGCGGTTCAAGTTCATAGCACCTTGAACCGCCGTTCCAAGACAATTACTTCGCCAAGCTTACTTTGTCGGACTTGCCCTCTTCGACGCCCAGGATCGTAACCTTCGCTGTGGTGATCTGTGTAGGCCAAAGCACCTCGGTCAATCCGCTCGCCACGGCGACATGCTGTTCGCCACCGTCCTTGTAAGTGATTACACCGCCGCCAATCGCGCCGCCGATCTTCTCACCCCAGAGCTTTTTCCCGTTGGCGCTATCGAGGGCGTAGAAATTACCTCCCATGTCGCCGAAGAACACGACTCCGCCTGCAGTCGGCGTGACGCCACTCTGAACGGGGTAATTGGTCTTCGCGCGCCAACGCCATTTTCCGCTGTCGGCGTCTACGGCATAAAGCCAACCGGCCCAGTCAAATATCGGGTCATGCTTGCCCCAAGTGTTGAACGGGTTGACCGTATCTTCGCCTGACCATGGTTGTCCTTTCTTCACAGCGGCGACATCGCTCTTCTTTTGCATGTCAACCGTCGTGCACCATTGGACTTGGCCGGTCATGATGAGGTTATTTATCGGATCATATGCCGGGCCATTCCATTCCGAACCGCCCGTCGATCCGGGACAAAAGCGCACCGATTCGCCGGCCTTGAACGGCTTGTCTGCGTTCTCAACCTTTGTCACCGGCAGGCGATAGAGCAGGTCGTTGTTGGCAAGATCAAAACCGTAAAGATGACCGTCCTTCGGCGTCACCGCCATGACCTTCCTGCCAGAAGCCGTTGTGAATACCGCAGGCGCGCTCGAAACATCCCAGTCGTGCCAATCCTTGGGCACGATCTTGAAGTGCGCTTTGTAAGCGCCGGTCATCGCATCCAGTACGACGACCGACCCACTGAATAGATTTTCGCCTTTACGCATACCGTCGGCAAAGTCCGGAGCAGGGTTGCCGCCGGGCACATAGAGAAGTCCGGTCTTTGGATCGAGCGTGTAGGAGGTCCACGTCGCGCCACCCGTGATCGGCGAACCGTCAGGGGTTTTCCACGTACTTCCATCCAGCGGCGAACTGGTCGCCGGACCACGCGTAGGATCGCCCTTTTCCTTCGGCACCAGATAAAATTCCCATTTGATCCGGCCCGAATTGGCATCGAGTGCATAGATGCGTCCTTTCACGCCCTTGATGTCACCGCCAGCGTTACCGGCAAAAACGAGACCGTTCCACGCAATCGGCGCGGCGGGAACACTCTCTCCCTTTTTCGGGTCGGCAATAGCCGTCGCCCAAAGCCGCTTGCCGGTCTTGAAATCGTAGGCGAGGACGCGGCCATCCTGCGTGCCGCGGAATATCTTGCCGTCAAGATATGCAACGCCACGGTTGACACTTTGCGGCGTCGCCGGCGTGTAGTCCTCGTGCGCGCGCCATTTCTGTTCGCAGCTGTTGGGATCAATGGCATAGGTGTTGTACTCGGTCGCGAAGATCAGCGCTCCATCGACCTCAATCAGGCCGCTATTGAAGCCCGTATATTCGCCAGTATCGAACGTGCATCGTACTTTGAGATTTTTTGCCGTCTCACTCGTAATCTCATCCAGATTCGAGAAGCGGTCAGACGTCAGCGTCTTGTTGTAGCTTGGCCAGTTCTGCACGCTTGACGTCGTCGGCGCGGCTAAGGCCTGAACGTTAGGCGCCTCCTTGCTATCTTCGGAAGTCGCTAATTCGGTCGTGATGGTACCCTTTGGTGCACCTAGATAGTTCACGTAGTTTATAGCCATGGAGCCGTAGTGAACCGCCGCGTTCCAGTCATAGTAGACGAACGCAGAAGCGGCGACGGCGGCCAGCACGATGCCGCCACCTATGATGCCTGCTTTCGATGTCATGGTAAGTACC
This sequence comes from Hyphomicrobiaceae bacterium, assembly GCA_041397645.1. Taxonomy (NCBI): domain Bacteria; kingdom Pseudomonadati; phylum Pseudomonadota; class Alphaproteobacteria; order Hyphomicrobiales; family Hyphomicrobiaceae; species Hyphomicrobiaceae bacterium. The sequence goes on from JAWKWE010000004.1 coordinate 829,228, forward strand.
TTCAAATTCGCATCAGTCTGGCGAAGGCTGCGCGGGGGGAGAGCAGCCTCTTTCGACTTGCGAGTTCAACGCGAGGAGACGCAAGTCGTTCCCAAGGCGCGGTTCCTTCACATCTTATTGAAGCGGACGATTGCCGATCGGGACTATCTCCCAAAAGCCGAAAAAGCGGCGTCCTTGCACCTAGGTTTGCGCTCTGTTCGCAACAAATCCGACTGGCCGTTATTGTGTGCTCGACGCCCCTTCCATGACGTCTAAAATGTTTAAGTGATTCGCCAAGAGACAATGCCTCTTGGCCTTCAGTGCTCGCGACGCTCGTTGATGAACTTACACATCGGCGTCTGGGGCTACGCGGTCCAAGAAACGACGCCGCAATCCTCTCCCCCGTAATCGTATCCGGCCCGGATTCGGCTTGTGCGACGAGAAAGAAAGGCCCTGTATTTGCGCAACGCGTACCTATTGGGATTTCTGGCCGCCGTTGCCTCATTTGCCGGTCTTCCCGCAGCCAAGGCTGTCGATCTTTTCGGCACGACGCTTTTCGGCGACAGCAGCGCTGTTCCGCCGGGCGCTCTGCCTTACTCGGTTGCGCTTCATGTCGAGGACACCGACAACGCGTCGCTGAAAGACCTAATCTCGGGGATCTCGCATTTGATGACCGAACAGGTCCACGGCGCGAGCGACGCTTATATACTCGCGGCCCGCGCACGCGGCGACGTCTCGCAGATCCAGGCCGCGCTCTATAGCGAAGGCTATTATGCCGGTGAGATCGACATCCGCATCGCCGGACAGAAGCTCGATGCCTTCGATCCCTCGACCGCGCCTTCCGGAAGCGAGAGCGGCATCGAGGTTGCCGTTCGCGTCACGCCCGGCCCACGTTTCGTGTTTGGCGACATCGTCGTGACCGAGAGGTCACAATCCGATTCCACGCCTCCGGTTGCTCTAGAGGCTTTGGGTTTTGAGCGCGGCAAACCGGCGAAATCGGGATTGATAGTCGCGGCCAGGGAGAAACTCATCGAGGCATGGCGGTCGACCGGTTTCCCGCTCGCTCGTATTGTCGGCGAGGACATCTCCGCCGATCACGCCAGCAGCACTGTCAACGTCAGAATCGACCTCGATCCAGGTCCGCCTGCCGTCTACGGATGGGTCAACGTATCGGGTGCCCAGTCCCTCGATCACCACACCATTCTAGAACAAAGCAAATTGCGACCGGGAAGCTCATTCCGCACCTCAGACCTGAAACAGGCCCGTGATCGCATTGCCAAGCTCCCGAGTGTGGAGAGCGTTCAGGTCGTTGAGGGGCAACAACTCGATGCCAATGGCGGGATTCCTGTCAGCCTCGAAGTGGTCGAACGCAAGCCCCGCTATTTTGGCGCAACGGCCTCCCTGTCGACGATCGATGGTGCCGAGGTCGAAGCTCACTGGGGTCATCGTAATTTCTTTGGCGAAGGCGAACACCTGCGCGTTGAAGGCACAATCTCTCGGATTGGAAGCGAAGACATATCGCAGCTCGAATTCGATGCTGCCGCCATCTACACCAAGCCCGGCATTCTCGACGTCGATACCGATCTCGTTAGCGAGTTCCGTCTGACGCGCGAGCACCCCGACGCCTACGAAAGCCTGGATGCCTCCTACAAGATCGGGTTGGCTCACGTGTTTACGCCTTCGCTTTCGGGATCGGCAGCCCTCTCCACCCGCTTCTCACGCACCGAGGATGCCTTCGGCCAAAACGACTACATGCTGATTAGCCTGCCTGCCGAAATCGACTACGACACGCGCGATCAACGCCTGGATGCCACGAAGGGGCACTTCATCTTTACGTCCCTGACGCCGTCGGTCGACGCTATCGGCGGATCCGCATACGTCAAATCGGAGATCCAGGCCGCCGCCTATCGGACTTTGGATAGCGAGGGGCGCGCCGTGCTCGCAGGGCGGATCGGGGTCGGCTCGATCGCAGGCGCCTCTCTTGCCGATGTGCCAGCCTCGACGCGCTTCTTTGCCGGAGGCGGCGGCTCCGTGCGTGGCTATGGATATCGCAGCCTAGGCCCGATGGTCGACGGCACTGTCGTGGGCGGCCTCGGCTACATCGGTGGGTCGGCTGAAATGCGCCTGCGCGTCACCGAGCTCTTCGGCATCGTTCCGTTCGTCGACGCTGCAACGGTATCCGAACAACCCTGGCCGAATTTCTCAAGTGACTTCTATGTCAGTGCGGGCGTCGGCTTGCGATACTACACGGCCCTTGGTCCGATCCGCCTCGATGTTGCGACCCCCGTGACACACCGCGACGACCAGCCCGCGGTGGCCATTTACATCGGCTTGGGGCAAGCGTTCTGATGCGGCGATTAGCTAAAATTCTACTCCTGTCTGCGGCGTTGTTCATCGCTGTTGTCGGGGCGGTTTTGTCCACGCACTTCGGTCAATCTGCTTTGTTGCGCGTTGCCTCGGCAATGGCGAGCAGCGAACAATCCCGCATTCGAATCGGGCCGATGCAAGGTTCCCTTTTCGGTGACGGATCAATTGGCGACATCAGCATATCCGACCGGCAGGGCGTATGGCTGAAGGCACGCAATATCGCCTTTTCGTGGAGGCCATCAGCGCTTCTAACAGGGCGCCTCTCCGTCCCTCACTTGCGCGTCGAAAACATCGCCATATTGCGCCAACCAGAGGCCGATGCGGAGCAGCACAAGTCTGCCAACAGTTCCGGCTTCGTCTTGCCGGTGAAGGTCGCAATTGGCGATCTGGATGTAAGCGCGATTGATCTCTCGCAGGAGGTCCTTGGCGAGCGCGCGCAGCTTCGGCTCAATGGCCGAGCCAACCTCAACAGCTTGAGCGAAGCGAGCACCGCCGAGCTGGAGTTGGTACGCATCGACGCACACCAGGCGACATTGCGTACAAACCTCGTCTACCAACCTGCCGAGCGCTCCCTGGAATTGGCCATCGATGGAAGCGAAGCCGAAGGTGGCATGATCTCCCGATTGCTCGAACTCCCAGACCGGCCTGCGCTGTCCGTTCAGTTGCACGGGCACGGTCAGTTGGACGCCTGGAAAGCTGATCTCTCTGCTTCTGCAGCCGGCAATACTTTCCTGGCTGGCATCGTCCGTCTCGATGCCGAGGGAGAAAATTCGCATCATCTATCGGCGCGGTTGGCTGGCTATATCCAAAAGCTAGTCCCGCACGGCATCGCTGATCTCGCCGGAGGCAAAACACAGTTGGATCTTACCGCTGATGTTTTAGGACTCACCGTTAGCACATCGCGCTTAGTCAAAAATCTGCATCTTGAGATTAGCAACGACGCACTGCGCTTGGCAGCAACAGGCGGTGTCGATCTCAACAATGGTATCGTCCATGGCCAGATCGAAGGACATGCTGGCCGCAAAGACGGAACGCCGGTCCAGCTTTTTGGCGGAGAGGGAGCAAGCATCGCGCTTCGCAGCGCTACATTTGAAGTCGCAGCGCCCGATAAGAACGAACGTCGGGAAATCAAAGCATCTGCGCAGATCACCGGTCTGGCGCTGGAGCAAATCTCGGCCAGCAAGCTGGCGCTCGCCGTCCGCGCCGTGCAGCCGCAGCCGGTTGGACGTAAGCCGCAGGCGCTCGATGACATCAAAGCAACTCTGATCGTCGCAGGCATCGACCAGACAACAGCGGGCGGCGCAGCTCTCGGCCCAGAAGCGCGCGCGGCGTTTGCAGGCAGCTACGATGGTCAGCGACTGACCATCAGCGCATTTGAGATCGACGCTCAGAATGCAAACGCAAATGCATCAGGAACGATCGAGGGCAATCACGCAAAGGGAATGGTGCGACTTCGCCTCGCCGACCTTGCGCGCTATTCGCAACTTGTTGGAAAGCCGCTCAAGGGCCGTGCGCAGGCCGAGATTCATGGCGATGGCGACCTAAGCGAAAACACAGGGAGCGTCACCCTTGTTGCCACGAGTGATGGCGTCGGCATGGGAAATGCCACCGTCGATGGACTGCTCGCGCCCTCGACAAGTTACGAAGCTCATATCGAACGAACGCCCAATGGCACCGTCACGGTTCGAAACGCATCGGTATCGAATCCGCTGTTTGGCGCGCAATTGAACGGCAACCGGGCGGCCGAAGCAACGGCGCTGTCAGCCGAAGTGACCCTCTCCGCTCTTTCCTCCGTCAGCCCGACACTTTCCGGCTCTGCGAAACTCACATTTGATGTGCACGGACCGCACGACAATCTCGACAGTAGAATTGCGCTTTCAGGCAACGCCGTCACATTGAACGGCAAGCCTCTAAAAGAACCGAAACTGAAATTCTCTGGTCGCGGTCCGATCTCAAAACATGCGGGAACGCTGACCTTCGGCACCAAAATCGCGAGTGAAATTCTAGCCGGTCATTCGGATATCGTTCTGTCGGACACCGGCGCAACAACACTCGACAATCTTGCGATCGATCTCGCCGGCTTGAGGATCAACGGTCATCTTGGCTTCAGAGATCAAAGCCTTCCCACGGGGCTGATCGAAATCGGTGCGCCCGAACTTGCACGCCTCGGACGCGCCACCGGCTTTCGGATGACCGGACGGATCAAGGGCAGCGTCAAGCTTGAAGACAGCGTTGCCGACTTGAACTTGAGCGGCGATGGAATCAATGTGGCCGGAGCGGGCATCGACGGACTGCGTCTAACCGGAAAAGTCTCCAACTACGTTTCCGCCCCCCTCGGCACGGTCGACCTAAATGCCAAGCGGATTGCGCAAGGCGCGAACGTGGTTCGTGAGCTGTCGTCCACCGTGCGCTTCAACTCCGGCAGCACGACCTTTGCATCGAACGGTCAGCTCGACGGAGCCAACTTTGCACTCTCCGGCGACATAACAAACGAGGGCGGCCCCCGCCAGATCGAAATCAAATCGGCGACTTACGCGGGAAAGGGCGATGTTCCCGACATCCGCTTGCCAGCGCCTGCAAAGATCACGGTCAGCAACGGCCAAGTCTCAAGCAAAGGGATTCAGCTCCAGATTGGAACGGGGACCTTCCGCGCTGACGGCGTAGCCGCCGCAGAGGCGCTGGATATGCGTCTCAACCTGAAAAATATTCCTGCATCCGTTGCCGGTGTGGTCTGGCCAGAATTGGGGCTGATAGGCGTGATCAACGGTAGCGCAACGATCAAAGGCAAAGCATCGGATCCACGGGTCGACGCAAAAATAGCGGCGGCCGGTGTATCTGTGGCAAACATGCGCGCGCAGGAACTGCCAGCCATCGACGTCTCCACCGACGTGAGCATGGCCGATGGCAGAGCCAATCTAAAGATGCGAGCAACCACGCGCGGCGGCTTCGATCTCACAGCAGACGCAGCTGTCCGCACGATAGCGGGTGGCGATATTACCGCCTCGGCGCAAGGCAGCGTGCCGCTCGCAATGGCCAATGTTTTTATTGCCGATCGAGCGGCTCACGCCGATGGCAAAGCGGCAGTAATGGCAAAGGTAACGGGAACAATTTCCGATCCCAAGATAGACGGAAAGATTACGATACGCGACGGACGCGCCAGCGACCCTGCAACCGGATTGCAACTCTCTGGTATCGAGCTGGACGCTGCTTTCACGCGCGACAAGTTCACCGTGCAACGGCTCAACGCCATCAGCCAGAAAGGCGGCAGCTTGACGTTATCAGGCACCGCTTCGCTTCCTTCTGGCACCGCTGCAAACTTGGATGTTTCCTTGAAGCTTTCCGGCTTCCGCTTCGGCAATCAGGATCCGGTGGCCGGAGAAATCGATGGCGATATCAAGATTGCCGGTCCACTAGCTTCGCCTGCCGCACGGGGTCAGCTGCTGATCAAGCGTATGGACATCACCGTGCCGAACCAGCTGCCAATGTCCGTGCAATCTCTCGACATCCGACACGTCAACGCACCGCCGCAGTTCAAATCCGACAAGACTGATCAAGAGCTCGGCAATGATGCCCATGCTCCCGCCATGACGGTTTCCCTGGATCTGGATGTGACGGCGAACGATCGCATCTTTGTGCGTGGCCGCGGTGTCGATGCCCAGCTCGGCGGAGCAGTCAGAATCGCCGGTACGGCAGACAAGCCATATACGGACGGCAAATTCTCGATGTCGCGCGGGCGCCTCTCGATCATCGGCCGCCAACTCGATTTCAGCCGCGGCAACATTTTGTTCTCCGGCAGTCCAGAGCCTTCGCTCGACATGGAAGCGACGGTCGATGCAGATGGAACCACCATTACGGTAAAAGTTACCGGACCCGCGTCAAAGCCGAAGTTCAAATTCTCGTCCTCCCCGGAACTCCCCGAGGACGAGATTGTCTCGCTCTTGTTGTTCAACAAGAAGCTCGCGAAACTGTCCCCGTCGCAACTCGTTCAGCTGGCCAATGAGATCGATAAGATCGGTGGTCTATCGAGTGGACCTGGCACGCTCGACAAGATGAAGAGTGCGCTCGGCATCGACGTCCTCGACGTCACGACCGACGAGAAAGGCAAGACGCAGGCCACAGCCGGCAGTTACGTCAGTGACGACACCTATGTCGGCGTCAGGCAAGGAACGGATCTCGGCAAGACCCGTATCATCATAGATCACAATCTTACCAAGCATCTAAAGGCGCGCGGCGAGGTCGGCACGGCCGGAGACAGCAAGTTGGGCGTCGGGTTTGAGTTCGACTATTGAAGGCTCAAATCCAACGACCGCCCACGCCACAGTTGCGCAAAGCCTACTGCTTCATCATCTTAACGTCGTCGGCGTCTATCGTGTATCCGGTATCGGCCAAGCCGGTGAACGCCGGCTCGGTCTTGAGCACGCCGGTGACGGTCACCGGATCGAACGAACCGGTGACCTCGAAGCCGTCTGCGGCTTTGACGTAGATAATCTGATTGGCGGGCGGCGGCGGGACGTGGATGCAAGCGCCGACGAAGGGCACGAGCAGAAACTCTTTGATCTTGGTGGACTCGAAATCGAGCGGTACGACATAGCCACCGATCTGCACCCTCTTGCCGTTGAATGCGGTGACGACCTCAGGGGCTCGGTCAGATCCGGGCTGACGGCGTTTCATCGACATGAATTTGCCTTCCGGCATCGGCGGCGGTGGTGGCTGGCCGTCTTCGCTTTTCGTTGTGCCTGCAAAAAAGGTTCTGTTCGGCTGTACCGCAGGAAGGTTCTTTGGCACCAGTTGCGCCCATTGGATGACCTCAGGCCCATCGGCGGCGCAGACGCCTTTCCCCGGCACGAGCGCCGAAAGAACGAGAAAAGCCAAAGCAGCAGTCTTACGTGTCATGGTTTTCAAGCCTCACGTTCGAATGGTCATGCCGTCGGCAACCGACAGACGATAGGCGCGTAGGGCCGGAACTAGCCCTGCGAGAATTCCTGCAAGAACAATGGCACCGAGCATCAGCCACTCGCGAGATGTGGGACGATCAATACCGATCTGAAGTCCATACAAGCGGTCAATGACGGGTTGAAGCAAATATAGCGATGCATACAGCAGGAGAACGCCGAGGATCACACCCGTGACGGTCAGCACGGCAGCTTCGGTCGTGAGCATGCCAAGTATGGTGGCAGGTCGGGCACCAACAGAGCGCAAGATGGCCATCTCGCGACGCCGCTCATTCAAGGTCGTGAGAATGGACGTCACCATGCCGAGAAGCGCGGTCGCAACCACAATCACTGAAACGGCTGAAAGCGCGGTCTCCGCCGTACCGACAAGACCCCATAACTCTTGCAATGCAGCTCCTGGGATGATGGCTGAAAGCGGCTCCTCCGGGTAGTTGTTGATCTGCCGTTGCAGTTTGAACGTCGCGAGCTTCGACTTGAGCCCGAGCATCGCCGCCGTGATCGCCTTAGGCGAAAGATCTTTGTGGCGCGCTTCCTCAGCCGATACGGTCTGCCCTTGGGCGGGAATCCCGTTTTGCCAGTCGACGTGAATTGCTTCGATGGCTTCGAGGCTCACGTGCAGCGTTCGGTCAACGGGCGTGCCGGTTCTCGCCAAGATGCCGGAAACGACGAACGGCTTGTCGGCGTGCTCGATGAACGAAACCGAACCCATCCCGTGCGCGATGATCACCTTGCTGCCGACCTTATAGCCAAGTTTCTCCGCAACGTCCGCGCCAAGCACCACGTCGTAAAGGTCTTCGAACGGCCTGCCGGCTGCAAAAGATAGCATTTGGCCATGGCGGTATTTGTAGTGCTTGAAATATTCAGCCGTGGTCCCGAGCACGCGGAACCCCTTGTGACTGTCACCAAGCGACAGCGGAACCGCCCAATCAACCTCGGGGTTCGACGTAATGTCGGAATAGCTTTTCCAGGTGATGTTGTTGGTCGCGTTTCCGATGCGAAACACTGAATATAGAAGGAGCTGGATCGCGCCTGTTCTGGCGCCTACAACGAGGTCTGTGCCTGAAATGGTGTCAGCAAAACTTTGGCGGGCGCCGGTGCGTACTTTCTCGACGCCCAAAAGAAGCATGACGCTAACGGCAATGCCGAGCACGGTCAAAAATGCCGTTAGCGACCGGTTCCTGAGAGACTGCAGTGCGAGGCGGGAGATGATCATGCTGCCCCCTTCGTGCGCTGTGTCGTTGCGATCTCGTCGAGCCGCACGGCGCGGTCGAAACGAGACGCTAAAGTTTCATCGTGGCTCACCATCAACAATGATGCACCTGCCGCCGCGACTTCGGCAAACAACAGATCGAGGAAGGCAACCTGCGTATTACGATCGAGCGCTGAAGTCGGCTCATCGGCAATGATAAGCTCGGGACGGCCGATAAGTGCTCTGGCGCACGCAACGCGCTGCTGCTGGCCAACGCTCAGACTTGAGGCAGCCGCATGTTCGTAGTCGTCCTCTCTGAGGCCGAGCGCAGCCAGGAGGCGCCGCGCCTCCGCCTCAAGGGTTCCCGACGAGAGAACACGCTGGCGACGCTCGGGCGCGAAATGCAACGGCAGAACAACATTGTCGATGACCGAGCCATAAGGCAGCAAATTGAACATCTGGAAAATGATGCCCATGTGTGCCGACCGGAAGTGATCGCGCGCAGAATGCGGCAGGCGCGCGATTTCTGTTCCCAGGATCGAGAGATGTCCCGAAGAGGGAACGTTAATGCCAGCAAGCAGACTCAAGAACGTCGACTTGCCGCTGCCCGATGGGCCGATCAGAAGAAGCTTCTCGCCGCGCTCCATAGTGAACGCGTCGATCTCGATGGTGAAGCCTTTACGTCCTGGCCATGTGAAGCGAACGGCAGACATAGCGACGATGTCCCGCTCTGCGTCCGTCCGCTTCACCACATCGACAGATGTCGGTTGCTTAAGCACGGGCCTACAGTCTCCCACTTAGATCGAGCACAGGCTTTTCGCGTGTCACTTCGTAGGCACCCTGTCTATTGGGCCCGACCACGTTGATCGTGAGAGCTTTGGCACCTGCAAAAGTCTTGAAGTACTCAAATGTGATCGAATCGAGCTTGTCAGGGCTTGCACACTCGAACGTGTAGGAGGCGTTGTAGTCGTTGTGGCCGCCGTGTTCCTCGTGCTCATGGTCAGCATCGTGTTCGTCTTTCGATTCCTCATGATGCCCCTCCTCCTCGATCTCGGCCTTGGACTCAATGAGCTTGCATTGAGCGGCGGGCGTTAGGACAAATTGTTTCTGACCATCCTTGAGATTGGCCATCGCAGCTTTGGCCTGCGCTTCCTCCTGGGGAGAGGTTGGTTTGTGCTCGAAGCCTGCGATGTCAGCGCCAGGCGCATCAAGCTCCATCGAAACCTTGCTACCTTCAACTGCGATATTGATTGTGCCATGACCGTGAACGTGGGGACCGAGTTGGCGGTGCTCGGCTTTCGCGGCCATTGGGACGGCGACGAGGAGAAACGCGGTAGCTGAGATCGTTGCGTATTTCATGGATATTCCCTATCTCGCAAAGCCGGATGCAGACATGCAACCTGCGGCTACACGCGTGCGTCTGGCGGAGTGCTGATTTTACGATTGCAGTTTGTGCGGACTGGTGGCTGCGCGCCTTCGTCCGCAAACCTTCTAGGCCGCAATCGTCAGCGGAGGGCCTCGCGATAAGTAGGGTACGAATCCTGGACTTTCGCTTTTCGGAACTGAAATGCGCGCAACAATGACGACAGGTTTGGATTTCGGCAATGGCACCGCGGCTGGCGCCACCATGACGATGCTGCCTGAGACCGCGTGGCTCCAACAGAAATCACAGGCATGATGATCCTGCTGCGGGCACGGCTTGAGCCCAGACTCACTGACGATCGTTCGGCAGTCGACTGATTTGTGCCATTGGAGCTGAGAAAATTCGTATTCCTGGCCGTGCGTATGCTCCGCCCACAGCAGCATCTGCGCCACCATGGCCAAGACCGAAAGCACGGTCAGATCGATGCGGCGCCTCATCAAGCGCATGCCGAAAGGGTCCCCGATTCGAGCGAATAGAATACCCGACTTGCGTCCCAAAAAAGGCCAAGACCGCTTTTCAGTGCAAGGGGGATGCGTGATTGGGCTTTGTTACGCGAGCTCAAGTTTGCAGACGGTTGCAGATCTCAATTCGAGATTGTCCGGTAAGATCATCGGTGGGCAATCCTTCGCGCGCGTTACGCAAGGGCGCATTCCAGGTCCAAGAGTTTTCCGTCTGGCCCTTTGGCGCGGAATGATCGGTGCGCACTTCTTCAAGTCTTGCTGAACTGCAAGGATCTCGTCATCGGCCGGTTGGACGCGCGATGTTTCCTTGTCGTGCAAGTTTCGGGGCGATCTCACCTGCGCAGCGTAATTTGCGCGCTTGGCAACGCCCTGTGCTGAGCCATCCAATGGCTCAAGACATACCCACTAAGTCTTTGAAATAAATGGCGCGCCCGAAAGGATTCGAACCTCTGACCCTCAGATTCGTAGTCTGATGCTCTATCCAGCTGAGCTACGGGCGCTTTTCTCGTCCGCTTGACGTCCGTTCGGGAAGGAACAGGACCACCAGCCAAGGGGCCGGGCGGCAAGAGCGCTACTCTCTAATCGGTCGCGCCGCTGAGCGCAACCCCCTTAGCGAGACCACAAATGTGCCCAATCGGCGCATTCGAGGGGTCGCGACCCCTGCCCCGAACCAAGGGCCGAACCTAAAGGCCAGGCTAAAAATTGCGGCCGAAGGCAAAAGCCCTCGGCCGCGCCCGTTTTAGCCCGTCCACAAACGCGAATGTGGATTAGGCCGCTTCCTTGTTGAGCTTGGACTCAGCGATTTTCGTGAGCTTGTCGTCGGCGCCGTATTCTTCATCGAGGGACTTCTGAAGAAGCTTGACGATGTCCTTGTGGCCAAGAAGGTTGGCCCAAGAAACCAGCGTCCCGTATCGCGTAATCTCGTAGTGCTCGACCGCCTGAGCAGCAGCAATCATCGCTGCGTCGAGCGTATCTTTATCCTTGATCTCGCTCATCAGCTCTTCGGCTTCCTTGGTGATGCCTTCGATCGCCGGACACTTCTCTCCCTTCGCCTTTTCGCCGAGCGCTTCAAAAGCTTTGTTCAGTCGCTCGATTTGTCCTTTAGTCTCCTCAAGATGCGCCTCGAAAAGCTTGCGCAACTTTTCGCTATCCGCTTTTTTGATCATTTTCGGAAGCGCTTTGGTAATGTGGTTTTCAGCGAAGTAAACGTCCTGAAGCGTATGAAGAAACAGACCCTCGAGGTTGTTGATAGACATTTGGAATATCCTTTTTGAGAAGCAAGGCGTTAGACGTGCACGAGCGAGCTGCCCCTGCACCAATCGGTGCGACAGGAACGCCGCTCGGGCAACGATGTTCCATCACTAAATCAGCAAGAACTGTTGTGCGGAGAACATCATGCTCCGAGAAGCGCTCAGGGCATTCGGCGCAGACGAAGCAAAGATTGGCGAATTGAAGATCGGTCAGACGACGCCCGATTCAGGAGTGAACCGAGCGGTCCGGCATCTCGATTCTGAACGTGGCGCCCTTGTCGCTGTCGATGATGTTCAGCGAACCGCCATGCGCCTGGACAAGTTCTTGCGCAATGACGAGACCAAGGCCAGTTCCGCCTTTCTTGGTAGAGCCCTGAAAAGCCTTGAACAGGTGTTCGCGGGCTTTCGGCGGAATGCCTGGTCCATTGTCCGAGACATCGACGATCACCTTGCGCCCTTCACGATGCGCGCTGATCGCAATGTTGCCGTTGCGCGTTTCAGACGTCTCTAAGGCTTGCACCGCGTTGCGCACGAGGTTGCTCAACACGCGGAACAGGTGCTCGCGGTCAGCATCGATGCGCAGCCCCGCTTCCATTTTCACTTCGAGGCTGATTTCGCCTTCGCGCGGCAAGCCCTGACTGTCGGCAACTTCTTCTACAAGACTTATGAGGCGGAACAGTTCGCGACGTGGCGCTGCCTCGGCAGCTCGGCCAAACTGCAGTGAGGAATTGCAGAAGCTGATCGCGCGATCGAGCGAAGCAATCAGCTTGGGCACGAAACGCTGCACGGTAGGGTCGGGAATGTCCACGAGACGGTCGGAGATGAGCTGCGCATTTGCGAGCATGTTGCGCAGATCGTGGTTGATCTTGGAAACCGCCAGTCCGAGTTGCGCCAAGCGATTCTTCTGCGCCAGCAAACCCGACAGCTCCTTTTGCATCTGGGATAGCTCGCGCTCCGCTACGCCCATTTCATCCATGCGACCTGACGGTGTGAGGATGCGCGTCTGGTCCTCAGGATCCGCCGAAAAGCTCAGCATATTCTGCGTCAGGTTCTTGAGCGGTTTCACCAGCAGGCGATTAAGCGATAGGTAGACAAGTGATGCCGTCAGTGCCGAGATGACGACCGAAAGTCCGAGAATGTTGAGGCCATACTGGATCATCGCATCGCGCAGTGGCGCCTCGGGAATGACGATCTCAATAAGATCCTTGGGGTCGTCGCTAATCCGACCGACAACGCGGATCAGACGGTCGCCCGACGAAAACAAGAGCGCAATGGCATCCTTCATCTGCGAAATTTTTAAGGCGAGCCCCTGCCAATAGGACTTGGGATCGGTGCGCAGATCATAGTGGGCGTTGATCTGCACGCCCGGTTCAACCGGAAGAATGAGGCGGCGTTCGCCATCGCGGCGCGAAGCAATGGCTTTGACTTGCGCGGTGCGCAACAGATCGGCGCGCAAAGCCGAGGGAACCTCCCCACCGGGGAACGCCTCCGAAGACAATGCCGCGAGCTGCGCCGCGGTCAGACGCTCCGACAGCCAGGAGATGCGATAGCTCGACACGCTCGGCAAGAAAATGAGAATTTCAGCAACGAGAACGAAGGCCGCCGTGAGCATGAGCAGCTTGGCAGGAAGCCCAAGGCGCGACCAAGCCGAACGCAAACCGGCCGCGAGCCTGCCGAGGCCGTGGCTCTCTTTTTCTACGTTGCTGGTCGCTCTGGCGTCCAAGTCGCATCCCAACTGAAGGAAGCCAAACGCGGCAAGCCTCCCTCCGTCGCGAGTGGCTTAACCGAGCTTGGCCAACCAAGAAATCACCTTGCGCACAAACGGGTTACCCGGTGCTGATGCATAGTAGCGGAAAGCGGCCCGTTTGTTCACCTCCGAAAGTGTCGGATAGGGTGAAATCCAATCGGTCATGGCCTTGATCTTCAGCTTCTGGGACATCGCCAGAGACCACATCTGGATGATTTCGCCCGCGTGCGCGCCGACAATAGTCACGCCAAGTATCTGGCCTTTCTGGCTTGTGACGACCTTCACATGCCCAGCAGTTTCCCGTTCTGCCTGAGCGCGGTCGTTCTCATGGAATGGCCAGCGCAGTACGTTAACTTTTCCGTGAGACTTGCGCGCCTCATCCTCCAACATCCCAATATGGGCGAGTTCGGGGTCGGTAAACGTGACCCACGGAATGATTCGGCCGGTCGTCTTTGCCGGCAGTCGAAACAGCGTCCGCCGGATTACGATGCCAGCATGGTCGTTGGCGACATGGGTGAACTGCAGACCGCCCGCGACGTCGCCGATGGCAAAAACGCGCTTGTTGGAAGTTTGCAAGCCTGCGTTGACGCTGATGCCCTTCTTGTCGAATTTGATGCCGGCGGACTCTAATCCCAGGTCGGCTGTGTTGGGGCGACGTCCCGCAGCCACCAGCAGATGCGTGCCTTCCACGCTGTCGCTGCCAGCATCGGTTTTCAGCGTCAGGATAACCGCGTCCTTGTCACTCGATACCTTTTCGACGAGCGCGCCTTCGCGAATGACGATGCCTTCTGCGCGCAGATGATCGAGCACGATCGCTGAAAGCTCCGGATCATCCTTCCCCATCGCCTTCAGCCCTTCGACCACAGTGACCTGCGAGCCAAGCCGTCGATGGGCCTGGGCGAGTTCGAGGCCGATCGGACCGCCGCCGACAATGAGCAGATGAGGCAGCTTTCGTGTGTTCTCGAAGATCGTTTCGTTGGTGAAGTAGGGTATCTCCTTGAGCCCGGGGATCGGCGGCACCACCGGAGAAGACCCGGTTGCAATTACGAAGCGTCGCGCCTTGATGAGGTATTCTCCCGCTTCCACCGTTTCGCGATCGACGAACCGCCCTGCAGCGGTAATGACGCGCACGCCCAGACCGGTAAAACGCTCTACGGAATCGTTGGGCGCAATGGCGGCGATGACGCCGTGGACGTGATCGTGAACGGCCGCATAGTCGATCTCGGGCTCGACGCGGGTGATGCCGAACTTGTTCGCCTGACGCATCTGATGCGCGCGTTTGCCTGCCGCCAGCAATGCTTTGGACGGGACACATCCATAGTTCAGGCAATCGCCGCCCATCTTGCCTTTCTCGATAAGCACGACGCGCTGCCCGAACGCCGCGGCTGCCGCTGCAACTGACAGCCCGCCCGAACCCGCACCAATGATGCAGAAGTCGGCAGTTAGCGTTTCGCGCGTGGCCGCACTCGAAGCATCCGCACTATCTTTTTGCATGACGATTTTTCCAGCGTTTCAAAGCGGGCGGTATCAAGGCGACAACCCCCAGCAAAGCGAAGGCAGCCAATAGCTCATTGGTCACGAGCGCGCTCGTGTCGATGGTGTAGGGGCAAGCGTCGTCTCCACCACCAGGATTTCGCGTCAGACAGTCTTGATAGCTGGCATTTTGCGCTTCCACGACACTGCCTAAGCCCGAACCTGCCACTGAAAATGCAATTGTCCCCGGAATTATGCCCAGAAATGTGCCCAACACATAGGTTTTGAAGGGAACGCCCAGCAGTGCCGGCGCCAAATTGACGACAACGAACGGAAATGCCGGCACTAGACGAAGGAAGAGCAGATAGCTCAGAGCATTCTCTTGAAAACCATCGCGCAGCGCCGCAAGGGAAGGTCCGGCTTTCGCGGCAAGGCTCTCGCCGAAGGAACTCTTGGCGATCAAGAACACCAGCGTCGCGCCGATCGTTGCGGCAACGACCGTTGCCGACGCGCCAAGCGCCCAACCAAAGAGCAGCCCTCCCGCGAGCGTCATGACGAGACCGCCCGGAAGCGACAGCGCAACCACCACGATATAGATCGCCATGTAGATCAGCAGTGCCACGAGCTGGTTCTGGGCGATGAACGATTTGAGCTGGTCGTAGTTGAGCCCGATGGTCTTGAAGCTGAGGTATTTGTGCCAGCCCATCGCAAAGACCAGCGCCATCAGCCCTGCCAGAACGAGCACCGGCCCCCAGCGTTTCCATCCCGCATTGCTGGCCGCAGCACTGGAAGCTGTGCTGTCAGGCCCGGGTTGCGTATCCATCGCACATCCTCGCAAAGTTTGGCTTTCGCATCGTGATCCGTTGTCCACTGTACGAGATCGGACTGGCCGTTGTTTCGTCCGGCTGCGATTTCTTGCCTTTGCAGGCGCCGGGAAGCACGGGTTGCGTTGACTTCCCCCGTCAGCCCCCCTATAAGCCTGCATCTTGCGGGTTGGACCGGCCTTCGGGGCGAAACTGCGCCCTGTCGCCGTATCGGACCTTAACCCTCGGAAATTTCATGGTTTTTCCATCAGCCGCGTTGGCGGCCGGTGGCATTTGGAACTTCACGGAGACGTCGCGTGAAACGCACATATCAGCCCAGCCGCCTCGTGCGCAAACGCCGCCACGGCTTCCGCAAGCGTATGCTGACCGCCGGTGGTCAAAAGGTTCTCGCCCGCCGTCGCGCCAAAGGCCGTAAGCGCCTGTCGGCCTAGCATTTTTGCGGGTGCGCGCGATTGCAATGGCCGGCCCGTCGCTTGCGGTACGGCATTTGAACGCTCGCCAGGACGCGCCCGGTGGCACTCGACACCATCAAGAAACGACCTGACTTCCTCGCCGTTCGCGGCGGGGCACGGGCTTCCGTGCCGTGTTGCCTGATGGAAGCTAAGCCGCGCGCGAAGGCCCCAGCGGGCGATTTCAAAGGCCCACGCTTCGGTTTCACAGTCACAAAAAAGCTCGGCAACGCGGTGACACGCAACCGGATCCGCCGTCGCCTGAAGTCCGCGCTCAGCAAAGTTGCACCTGCTCTCGCCCGCGATGGCTTTGATTACGTCATCGTTGCGCGGCCGCCGGCACTCGACAAACCGTTCGAGGATCTGCTGACCGAATTGACCCGTGCACTCATAGGCGTTCACAAGCCGCAGGGCGCACGCCAGCAAAGACTCGACAAACGCCCGCTAACGATGAAAAAACCCGAGCCAGATGGACCGTCCTGATCGGTAGCCGTCGTAAATTGCCGTGCGCCTACCTCTTCGCCTACCTATCCGGCGCGCAGACCTTGACTGACAAAGCGCGCACTAAACTGAGGCTACGATGAACTCCGGAAAATCCCCGCAAGATCAAAACAACCTGCTGTTCGCCGTCATCCTCTCGCTGGTGGTGCTGATGGGTTGGCAATATTTCTTCGCAGCGCCGGCGGTGCGCGAAGAGAAGGCGCGCCAGGATTTCGCCCGTGACGTGGAGGCGCAACGCTCCGGATCTAAGACGGACGGCCCTCCTGGTGTCGCTCAAGGTCCGGTTTCTGCACCCACCACCACCACCACGACGCCTGAACCGGGCCAGCCTTCCACTGCCCCTATCGCGCGTGACGATGCGCTCAAGGCCTCGCCGCGCGTCGCCATCAAGTCCGATAGCCTGGAAGGCTCCATCGCGCTCAAGAGCGGCCGCATCGATGATCTGGTGCTTGTGAAGTATCGCGAGCAGATCGATCCCAATTCGCCCAAGGTTGTCCTGCTGTCACCAGCAGGCAGCGAGCATCCCTATTTCGCCGAGTACGGCTGGGTTGCTCCCAGCGGCGCGTCGCTCAAGCTGCCCGACCGCGACACGCTGTGGACGTTGGAAAGTGGCTCGATGCTGTCGCCCAAATCTCCGGTCACCATCAATTGGGATAATGGAGAAGGCTTGGTGTTCCGCCGGACTTTCTCGATTGACGACGACTACATGTTCAAGGTTGTCGACGAGGTGGAAAACAAGACGCAAGGCGACGTCTCGCTGCTGCCCTACGCCCGCATTTACCGCTACACGCTGCCCAAGACCCACGCCTACTACATTCTGCACGAAGGGTTGATCGGCGTTGCTGGCGATGAAGGCCTCAAAGAAGTCACCTACGCCGACGCGATCAAATCCGCCACGCCTCACGTGTTCGAGAACATCACGGGCGGCTGGTTCGGCATTACCGACAAGTATTGGGCAGCAGCCGTTATTCCCGATCAAAACGAGCCCTATCGCGGCATGATGTCGGCAGTGAAGGCGGCATCTGCGGCTCAAAGCGACGCCTTTCAGGTCGACTATCTGCGTGGCGCGCTGGTCGTTCCACCCAACGCTCGCAAGGGCGTCGAAGGACACCTGTATGCCGGTGCCAAGCAGCCCACCATCATCGACGGCTATCAGAAGTCGCTCAACATCAAGCTGTTCGATCGCATGATCGATTGGGGCTTGTTCTATTTCATCACCAAGCCGCTCTTCAAACTCATGGAGTGGATCAATTCGTGGGCCGGCAATTTTGGCATTACGATCCTGATCCTGACCATCATCGTAAAAGCCGCCTTCTTCCCGCTTGCCAATAAACAGTATACGAGCATGGCGCGCATGAAGAAGATGCAGCCCGAGATGGCCCGCATCAAGGAGGTCTACAAGGAGGATCCCCAGCGCCAGCAAAAGGAGATGTTCGAGCTCTACAAGCGCGAGAAGATCAATCCGCTCGCCGGTTGTTGGCCGATTCTTCTGCAGATCCCGGTGTTCTTCGCGCTCTATAAGGTGCTGTTCGTGACCATCGACATGCGCCATGCGCCGTTCTTCGGCTGGATTAAGGATCTTTCCGCACCAGATCCGACCTCGATCTTTAACCTGTTCGGCCTTCTGCCCTTCGCAGCGCCGGAGTTCCTGCATGTCGGCGCGTGGCCGGTCATCATGGGCATCACGATGTGGATGCAGATGCAGTTGAACCCGCCGCAGCCCGATCCCATTCAGCAGCAGGTCTTCCAATGGATGCCGCTGATGTTCACGTTCTTGCTGGCGACTTTCCCGGCTGGTCTCGTGATCTATTGGGCATGGAGCAACACGCTGTCGATCGCTCAGCAGTACTACATCAACAAGAAGAACGGCGCGGAGGTGCATTTGATGTCTAATATCAAGCGTACCTTCGGTGGGATCGGAAGATTGTTCGGCGGCAATAACAAGGATGACGGCAAGCCGTAGCGCAAGCACGCAGCCCGCTCCTCCTTTCACGCCGATCTCGCAAAAGGCTGGTCGGCCTGCCGCCGATCAGCCGTCGATGCGAGAAGACAGGATTGCAAAATGCAGGACGGCACGCTCACCGACGAAGAGATCGAGACCGGCCGTTTGATCTTCACGCAGCCTTGGGATTTTTCTCGCGGCTCGCCTGATCTCAACCATCTGCCGCCCGACGATCGCCCCGAGATTGCGTTCGCCGGGCGCTCGAACGTCGGCAAGTCCACGCTCATCAACGCGCTTGTCGGTCAGCGCCAGCTGGCGCGCGCCTCCAACACCCCGGGCCGCACACAAGACCTCAACTTCTTCACGCTGCCCGCCGCTTCGCTTTATATCGTCGACATGCCCGGCTACGGATTTGCCGAAGCACCCAAGGACAAGGTAGCCGCCTGGAACAAGGTTCTGCGCGGATATCTTGCCGGACGGCGCACGCTGCTGCGCGTGTTCGTCCTGATCGATGCGCGCCACGGCATCAAAACGGCCGACAACGACATTCTGGCGCTTCTCGACAGCGCAGCCGTTTCCTACCAGGGCGTGCTCACCAAGGCGGACAAAGTCAGTCGGGCCGAGCTGGAAAAAGTCGCTGAAGCGACCCGCCAGGCTTTGGGAAAGCACGCCGCCGCTTATCCTGAAATCATTGTCACGTCGTCGGAAAAGGGCACGGGCATTGATATTCTTCGCGGCACCATTGCACGCCTTTTGATGCAGCACGCTTGATCGCCTGGACAACCGCTAGAGTTTGGAACAGCTCGACTACAAGTCTCAACCGGTCGCGAACGAGCCTGTTAGCAGACGGCGCGAGGCGATTGGCGTGGCCCGGCGCATGGCGGTATAACGCCCGCGCCAACTTCCACGCCGTGAAAGGACCTTTCGCTTGGACCCCATTAACGCCCGCATCGCCAGCGAACTCAACGTGCAGATCAATCAGGTCGCAGCGGCCGTCGAGCTGCTCGGCGAAGGCGCCACCGTGCCGTTCATCGCGCGTTACCGGAAAGAAAAGACGGGCGGGCTGGACGACACTCAACTGCGCAAGCTCGAAGAGCGTCTTGGCTATCTGCGCGATCTTGAAGACCGCCGCGGCACCGTGATCAAGAGCATCACCGAACAAGGCAAAATGACGCCCGAGCTGCAGCGCGCCATCGCCGGCGCCGAAAGCAAAGTGGAGCTGGAAGATCTTTACGCGCCATTTAAGCCAAAGCGCCGCACGAAGGCGCAAATTGCGCGTGAGGCCGGTCTTGAACCGTTGGCGGAAGCGCTGCTCTCCAATCCGATGCTCGACCCGGCCAAGGAGGCGGAAGCATTCCTCGATAATGAAAAAGGTGTCGCCGATACTAAAGCGGCCCTCGACGGCGCGCGCGCCATCATCATCGAGCGCATCGGCGAGAACGCCAAATTGGTCGGCGACCTGCGCGAGTGGCTTTGGTCGTCGGGCTCGATTGCGTCCAAGGTCATCAAAGGCAAGGAGACCGAAGGCGCGAAATTCTCCGATTACTTCGACTTCTCGCAATCGATTCACGACATGCCATCTCACCGCGCGCTGGCGCTCTTGCGTGGACGCAATGAGGGCATCCTCGATCTCGATCTGGATGTCGAAAGCGAAGAGGGACGCCCGCATCCCGCTGAGCTGAAAGTCATGTCGGCGACCGGAATAGCAGACCGCGGACGCGCCGCCGACCGTTGGCTCGCCGATACGGCGCGGCTGGCGTGGAAGACGAAACTGCACGTGTCGCTGGCTATCGATCTGATGGTGCGTCTCAAGGAACGCTCCGACACCGCCGCCATCGACGTGTTCAAAGCAAACCTGAAGGACTTGCTGCTTGCCGCGCCTGCCGGCGCGCGTGTCACCATGGGGCTTGATCCTGGCATCCGCACCGGCGTCAAGGTCGCTGTCGTCGATGCCACCGGCAAGTTGCTCGACACGGCGACCGTCTATCCACATGAGCCACGCAACGACTGGCATGGCGCGCTCGCGACGCTCGGCGCGCTGTGCCTGAAGCACAAGGTGGACATTATCGCGATCGGCAACGGAACCGCCAGCCGGGAAACCGACAAGCTTGCGGGCGAGCTGATCAAGAAACTGCCCGACGCCCGTCTCACCAAGGTGATGGTGTCGGAAGCGGGAGCGTCGGTCTATTCGGCCTCCGAGCTTGCCGCCGGCGAGTTCCCCAATCTCGATGTTTCGTTGCGCGGTGCCGTGTCGATTGCGCGCCGTTTGCAAGATCCTCTGGCCGAGCTCGTCAAGATCGAACCCAAGGCCATCGGCGTCGGCCAATATCAGCACGACGTCAACCAGCCTGAACTTGCCCGCTCACTCGACGCGGTCGTCGAGGACTGCGTGAATTCCGTTGGTGTTGACGTCAACATGGCGTCGGCGCCATTGCTTGCCCGCGTTGCCGGTCTCAACACGACGATTGCCCAAAACATCGTCGCTCACCGTAACGAGAACGGAGCCTTCAAGAAGCGCACCGACATCAAGAAGGTGTCACGCCTCGGACCCAAGGCATTTGAGCAAGCGGCCGGCTTCCTGCGCATCATGAACGGTACAAATCCGCTCGACGCAAGCGCCGTTCACCCTGAAGCCTACGACGTCGTGGAGCGTATCGCTGACGCCACCAAGCGACCGCTGAAAACGATGATTGGCGATCGACAATTTCTCAAAACGCTGAAGCCCAGCCAGTTTGCCGATGAGCGTTTCGGTATTCCAACCGTGACCGACATCATCGCGGAGCTTGAAAAGCCTGGACGCGATCCGCGGCCCGAGTTCAAGACGGCGGAGTTCAAAGAAGGCGTAGAAAAAATCTCTGACCTGAAGCCCGGCATGGCGCTCGAAGGTGTCGTCACGAATGTCACCGCATTCGGCGCCTTTGTGGACATTGGCGTTCACCAGGACGGCCTCGTCCACGTGTCCGAGCTGGCGGATCGCTTCGTTAAAGATCCCCGCGAGGTGGTGAAAGCCGGTGACGTGGTCAAGGTGCGCGTGAAGGATGTCGATGTTGACCGCAAACGTATCGCGCTGACCATGAAGTCAGGGGCCATCGATCAAACAAGTGGCACGCCGCGCCAGGCCGATATGCGCTCAAGCCCCCGTACGGAGAGCCGCCACGGTCAGGGCGGAGGGCGTGGCACAGGTGGCGGTCATGGTGGCGGGCGCTCAGAACCCCAGGGCGAATCCGCGCTTGCCGCCGCACTGCGCCGCGCGCGTGAACAAGGTAAGAGCTGATCCGCTTGTATCAGCTCGATTGCCATGGGCGTAGTGCGACTGAGTTGCTAGGTGGGCGGCTGTTCGCCGGGGCCGCGTTCCTTGAGAAGAGCGATCTTGAAGCTGCCGTCTTGCTGACGCACCCGCAGGTTGGCGGGACGGCCGCGCCATTCCCTGGCCACAGCATTCTGAAGCATGGCCTGCAACAGGCTTGCCTCTCCGATCGCTTCGACGACCCAGAGGATGTCGCCGCTCTTCCATTCCTTTGGCTCAAGCTTGATCGGCTGGTTGGGATCTTTTCGCAGGCGCTGATCGACTTCGGGCGAAACAAACGCCCACATCAGTAGGCCGACAGGCGCGGTCATGCCGTTGGCTTTTGACTGCGCTTCAAGAACGGCAAACTGACCCGTGGTGACGGCGGGGGCCGCCAGCCATTCGAGATCCGCCAAGGTCTTTCCGCGATAATCGGTGGTGCGCATCAAAATCGTCGTGATCTGACCGAAGGCTGCCATCAGCGACTTTGAAAGCATCATCGCGTTCCGGCGCGCTTCCTCTGAGAGCTCCTCTGCCGGAGTGGCAGCGGGTGCCGGGCCCGGTGATCCGGCTTGCTGCGAAGGCGCCGCGGGCTGAACTGGCGGCGGCGTGGAGGGCGCGGCTCCTGCGGGAGAACCCGGAGTCGTGGGTGTCTTCTTCGACCACAAAGCCATAGCGAACCTCCGCTTTAGAAATCCAATTTGCCCTTCATACGAAACGCCCGCGCCATTTTTGCGACGACAGTCGCCAGATCCACCAGATCCGACTGGCATCAAAGCATACACCCAAACGCTGGTGCGCGCCTGAAAACCGGGCCATCTGTCAGTACAGTGATTCGGTCTCATCGCGACAAAAGCTGCCCCCACAGCCGCGAGGCTTGCACTCGCTCTCATCAAACATTAGAATATTCTAATATTACAGTATTCGGTCCCTGACCGGCCGCCGAACGAGACCAATAAGAGGCTGAAATATAGATGTTATCTCCTGTCGCGCGCTTGATGATTACCCTGCTCACGGCAGCCGCCTGGGCCGCTACGGCTAAGGCAGACAGCCAATCGACCGGGAGCGAGACCTTCCAGGTCCACGCAAGCCAGGTGGAAGACTTCAAATCCGTCTACGCCACGGTGAGAAGCCGCGACGTCGTAGAAGCGCGCGTGCGCACCGGCGGCACAATCGCGACACTGAACGTCGATGAGGGCGATGAGGTTGAACCCGGCAAGGTTCTAGCACTCGTCACCGATCCCAAACTCGCCCTGCGCGTGAAGGCGATCGAAGCACAGATCGTGGCCGCCAAGTCTCGCACCGAAACCGCCCAAGCAGAACTTGAACGCGCCAAACAGCTTGCCGCCCGCGGAGTGACGGCGCAGGCACGGGTCGATCAAGCGCAGACCGCCTTCGATGTCGCCACCAACGATCTCAAGGCCGCCCAGGCCGAACGCGCAGTTGTGGAAACGCAGGCATCTGAGGGTGAAGTCTTGGCACCCTCTTCGGGCCGTGTGTTGCGCGTCCCCGTCACCGTAGGCTCGGTCGTATTGATGGGCGAAAGCATCGCGACCATCGCGGCAAACGAGTATCTGCTTCGCGTGGAGGTTCCCGAACGCCATGCCCGCTTCATGAAGAAGGGAGATGTCATTCGGATCGGTGGCCGCGAGCTGGAAAGCCCTGGCAATAACGTCACCGAAGGCAAGATCACGCAAGTTTATCCGCAGTTGAACAACGGCCGTGTCATTGCCGACGCCGAGGCTCCCGGCCTTGGCAATTATTTCGTCGGCGAGCGGGTCTTGACGTGGATTTCCGCGGGTGAGCGCACGGCATTTGTGGTGCCCGCGCAGTATGTCTTTCGCCGCTATGGGCTCGACTATGTGCGGCTCGCAACGCAAGCGGGCTCCCCGCAGGATGTAGCGGTGCAGCTTGGCCGCACCGTAACCGGTGCAAACGGCCAGAAATCCATCGAGATTCTCGCTGGCGTGGCTGACGGCGACAAGCTGGTGCAGCCATGAGCGGAAAATCCCTGGGTATATCGGGCAGCCTCACGCGCGCCTTCATCCGCTCGCCGTTGACGCCGCTATTCCTGCTGACTGGGCTCGCGCTTGGTCTCATCGCGCTCATCATGCTTCCGCGTGAAGAGGAGCCGCAGATTTCCGTTCCCATGGTCGACATCTTCGTCACTGCTGACGGACTTAAAGCACCCGACGCGGTGAAGCTCGTCACCGAGCCATTGGAGACGATCGTCAAAGCTATAAACGGCGTCGAGCACGTCTATTCCAACACCATCGACGACCGCGTGGTGGTTACGGCGCGCTTTTTCGTCGGCACGTCGTCGGACGAAGCCATCCTGCGCGTGCATGAGAAGGTGCGCGCCAACTACGACCGCATTCCAACCGGAATTCCCGAGCCCCTGATCATAGGTCGCGGGATCGACGATGTCGCGATCCTGACGCTGACCCTCTCGCCCAAGGCGGGCGTGACGCACTTCACAGATAATGCCCTGTATCACATGGCAGAGGATCTACAGGTCGAGTTGGCCAAGCTCGATAATATCGGTCTGTCATTCATTGCGGGTGGGCGGCCCGATCAAATCCGAGTCGAGCCCGATCCTGAACGCTTGTCGCTTTACGGTGTCACGCTGGCGCAACTTGTCGGCAAGGTCCGCGAGGCTAACCGCTCATTCCTCGCCGGTCGCGTGAGGGAAGCCAATTCCAGCCTTGAGGTTGCCGCCGGGCAGACATTGCAGGGCATCCCTGACATCGGCCAACTGCTGATTACCGCGCGCGACGGCCGCCCTGTCTACGTGAGCGACGTCGCAAACGTCATCGTCGGCGCGAAGCCGGTGGAACATCAGGCTTGGAACTTCGCCAAATCGGAGAACGGAAAGCTAGAGCGCACACCCGCCGTCACGCTTGCCATCGCCAAGCGCGCAGGCGCGAACGCCGTCGTTATCTCAGAGGAAGTCCTCAATCGTTTGCAGGAATTGAAGGGAGACCTCATTCCCGACGACGTCGATGTCACGATTACCCGCAATTACGGCGAAACCGCCAATGAGAAAGCCAACGAACTTCTATTTCACTTGGGGCTCGCGACACTTTCCATCGTTTTGCTTGTCGCCGTTGCCATCGGCTGGCGCGAGGGCGCGGTGGTGCTTGTCGTTATTCCTGCGACGATCCTGCTCACGATGTTCGCGTCCTGGCTTCTTGGTTACACCATCAACCGCGTGAGCCTTTTCGCGCTTATCTTCTCTATCGGCATTCTGGTCGATGACGCCATTGTGGTGATCGAGAACATTGCACGACACTGGGCCATGCACGACGGCCGCAATCGTGTGGATGCTGCCATCGACGCCGTTGCCGAAGTCGGCAACCCAACCATCGTCGCAACCCTCACCGTGGTCGCCGCGCTTCTGCCCATGCTGTTCGTGTCGGGGCTGATGGGGCCCTACATGAGCCCGATTCCCGCCAATGCGTCGGCGGCGATGATCCTGTCCTTCTTCGTGGCGGTGATCGTTACCCCCTGGCTGATGCTGCGCTTTAGCGGCAAGGCGCCTGCGCATCACGATGAAGGCGACAGCTCAGGCGGCGTGTTGGGCCGACTCTACACCGCGGTTGCCCGTCCGATCCTGGCCACCAAGGCGCGCGCGTGGGCATTCTTGCTCACCATCGGCATCGCCACGCTGGCCTCGCTCGTGTTGCTCTACACCAAGTCCGTCACGGTCAAGCTGCTTCCCTTCGACAACAAGTCGGAGCTTCAGGTCGTCGTCGATCTGCCGCGCGGAGCGTCACTGGAAGAAACGGACCGTGTTTTGCAAGCTGCGGCGGAACGGATTTCCGTACTGCCCGAGCTGACCTCGATCCAGGCCTACGCCGGGACTGCAGCACCGTTCAATTTCAACGGACTTGTCCGCCACTATTATCTGCGCAACGAGCCCCAGCAGGGCGATCTGCAGATCAATCTGTCACCCAAGAGCGAGCGTGACCGCACGAGCCATGCCATCGCATTGGAAGTTCGCAAATTGCTGGAAGGCCTGCCGATGCCAAAAGACACGGTGGTCAAGGTTGTCGAAGTTCCCCCTGGCCCGCCGGTCATTGCCACTTTGCTAGCCGAGATCTACGGCGACACGCCCGAGCAGCGCCGCGCGGTCGCAAACAAGGTTCGCGAGGCCTTCCGCGCCGTGCCCTACATTGTCGACGACGACGTAAGCTACGGCATCCAGGCTCCCCGCGTGCGCATGTCGATCAACCACGACAAGCTCGAATTCTACAAGGTGGAGGAAAGCGACGTCTACGACACCATCAAGTCGTACTTCGGCGGCGTGCCTGTCGGCTACTCCCACAAGGGCGGCGGCCGCCATCCGGTCGAGATTGCCGTCCAGGTTCCAAAGCGCGATCTTTCCATCGGGCAACTTGCGCTGACGACGCCCGTTCCCGCCAATGCTCTGCCGGGCGAACGCGATATCGTTGAACTGGGCGATGTCGTGAAAGTCTCCAACGAAAAAGCTTCGTTCCCAATCTTCCGCCACAACGGTCGTCCGGCCGAAATGGTAATGGGAGAGCTTGCAGGCGCGTTCGAGGCTCCCGTTTACGGTATGCTGGCGGTTGCCGACGAGCTCGACAAGATCGACTGGGGCGACCTTCCCAAGCCAAAGATTGCATTCCACGGGCAACCCGAAAGCACCAAGACGCCGGTGCTGTTGTGGGACGGGGAATGGGAAGTCACCTATGTCACCTTTCGCGACATGGGCGCTGCATTCGCCGTCGCGCTGCTCGGTATCTTCGTTCTGGTGGTGGCGCAGTTTGGATCGTTCAAGCTCCCGCTTGTCATCCTGACGCCGGTCCCGCTGACGCTCATCGGCATCATGCTCGGACACTGGTTGTTCGCGGCACCCTTCACGGCGACCTCGATGATCGGGTTCATCGCGCTCGCCGGCATCATCGTGCGCAACTCAATCCTGCTGGTGGACTTCATTCGCGAACGACGCAAAGACGGCGCACCGTTGCGTCAGGTTCTACTGGAGTCTGGCGCGATCCGCTTCAAACCGATCCTTCTGACGGCGCTTGCCGCCATGATCGGCGCAGCCGTGATCCTGGCTGACCCGATCTTCCAGGGCTTGGCCATTTCGCTGCTGTTCGGCCTTGCGTCGTCGACATTGCTGACGGTGCTCGTCATCCCGGCCATCTATGTGGTGCTGCGCGATGACGGGAAGACGCTGGATCAGACGGCCGAGGGCTTGTCGTCGAAAACGTAACCTGCACCGCGAACGGTACGGATGGGATCGATTTCTGTCCCGCGAACGATCGACTTGCGCAAGCGGCCGACGTGCACATCGACGGTACGCTCATCGACCTCCGTGGTGTGTCCCCACACGTTGTCGAGCAGTTGCGCGCGCGAAAGCACCCGGCCGGCACTCTGCATGAAGAACTCAAGCAGGCGGTATTCCGTCGGCCCCAGCAAGATTTCGCGCGAACCGCGCGTAACCCGGTGAGCCTGCCGGTCGATGGAAATGCCGCCCTTCTGCAGAACGTCCGCCGTTTTCTCAGGCGCGGCACGGCGTAACAAGCCTTTCACGCGAGCCATCAACTCGGCAACCGAAAAGGGTTTGACCATGTAATCGTCGGCACCCGTCGCCAGGCCGCGCAATCTGTCGGCTTCCTCGCCGCGTGCCGTCAGCATGATGACGGGCAGATTGCGCGTCGCCGGATTTGCACGAATCTGGCGACAGATCTCTATGCCCGATGTTCCTGGAAGCATCCAGTCCAGGATGACCAGATCAGGCGGGCTATCCTTGAGCATGAACGCAGCATCATCGCTTGTCGACGCTGTAACGACCTGATACCCCGACGCTTCCAAGTTGTAGCTGATCAGTGTTACCAGCGCCTCTTCGTCTTCGACGATCAGAATTCTAGCAGCCATATCGTTTCAGTCCGTACTCTATTCTCTTCCTCAGCCCGCCTTCTCGATGAGGGTCGAGCTTGTATTGTCGTGCTTGGGGCGTTCCTCGGTCAGAGGATAGCCGCGCGCGAGGAAATGCACCGTCTCTGCGATATTTGTCGTGTGATCGCCGATGCGTTCGATGTTCTTTGCCGCGAACAGCAGATGCGTACACATTCCGATGTTGCGCGGATCCTCCATCATGTACGTGAGCATTTCGCGGAACAGGGAGTTGTAGAGCGCGTCGATACGCTGGTCGTCGTGCCAGATTTCAATGGCTTTAGCGTCGTCGCGCGCTGCATAGGCATCGAGCGCACCCTTCAGGCTGTGTGCGGCCAGTTCATACATATGGCGCAGGCCGAGAATGAGCGGCTTGGGATGCGACGCGACCGCGATGGTGCCCGCACGTTTGGCGATGTTCTTTGCAAGATCCCCGATGCGCTCCAAATCACCCGCTACCTTCAACACCGCGAGCACCTGACGAAGATCGTTCGCCATCGGCTGACGGCGCGCGATCATTGCAACGACCTGCTCCTCGAGCTGCGATTGCAGCTCATCGATCAGATGGTCGCTGGCGGCGGCCTGGTCGGCAAGCGAGGGATTACGCTGCTCGAGCGCATCGAACGCCTGGCCAAGGAGCTGCTCGGCGAGCCCGCCCATCTGACCAATGCTGCGATCAAGCGCGGCAAGTTCGTTTTCGTAGGATTTGACGATATGTTCGGCCATCGATTTTTCCTTGCCTCGTTCTCGTCGTGCGTGACGGGGTGAAAGCCCCTAAGCCATGTTTCGATCAGCCGAAACGGCCGGTGATGTAGTCCTGAGTGCGTTGGTCCTTCGGATTGGTGAAGATCGCGGTCGTCTCCCCTTCCTCGACAAGCGTTCCCAGATGGAAGAATGCCGTTCGCTGAGAAACGCGAGCAGCCTGCTGCATCGAGTGCGTGACGATGATGATCGTGAACTTCTGGCGCAGCTCTTCCATCAGCTCTTCGATGCGCGCGGTGGCGATCGGATCGAGCGCGGAGCAGGGCTCATCCATCAAAATTATTTCCGGATCTATCGCGATGGTGCGCGCGATGCATAACCGCTGCTGCTGGCCACCCGAAAGTCCGGTGCCGGAATCGTTCAACCGATCCTTCACCTCCTCCCACAGGCTCGCCTTCCGCAGGCTTTGCTCGACGATTTGATCGAGTTCCGCCTTGCTGGACGCGAGCGCATGAATGCGCGGGCCATAGGCCACATTCTCATAGATCGACTTGGGAAACGGATTGGGCTTTTGAAAAACCATGCCCACCCGAGACCGAAGTTCAACCGGATCGATTGCGGGATCGTAGATGTCCTCGCCGTCGATCAGGATCTTGCCGGAGACGCGCGCAGAAGCGACCGTATCGTTCATACGATTTATGCAGCGCAGGAAGGTCGACTTGCCACAACCCGACGGCCCGATGAATGCCGTCACCGAACGTTCCGGGATTTCGATGGATACGTTCTTCAAAGCGTGCTTTTCGCCATAGTGAACGTTGACGTCGGAGGCGACGACCTTGACGGCGCGATGCCCCAATTGCCTGGTCTCGCGCGGCAGAGCCACTGAAACGGACATGTTCATGGCCAATCCTTCTTTCATTCGTTACCAGCGCCGCTCGAAGCGGCGGCGCAACCATATGGCAGCGCCATTCATGAGGAACAGGATGACAAGCAGCACAACGATGGCCGCTGCCGTTTTGTATTTGAAGGCAACTTCGGGAAGATCCGACCAAAGGTAGATCTGTACCGGAAGAACAGTTGCCGCTTCCGTCAAACTCTTGGGTACATCGACAATGAACGCCACCATGCCGATCATCAGCAGCGGCGCGGTCTCACCTAAGGCGTGCGCCATGCCGATGATGCTGCCTGTCATGATGCCGGGCGTAGCCAGCGGCAAAACGTGATGGAAAATCGCCTGCTGCTTGGATGCGCCGATCCCGAGCGCGCCTTCGCGAATGGAGGGCGGGACAGCGCGCAACGCTGCGCGCGCTGAGATGATGATAGTCGGCAGCACCAGCAAGGCCAGCACCAACCCGCCGACGAGCGGGGCAGACCGCGGGAAACCAAAGAAGTTCAAAAACACCGCAAGCCCGAGCAGACCGAACACGATGGAGGGTACCGCCGCGAGGTTGTTGATGTTGATCTCGATGAAATCGGTGAGCCTATTCTTAGGCGCGAACTCTTCAAGGTAGATCGCCGCGAGGACACCGATCGGAAGGCAAAGCCCTAAAGTGACGAGCAATGTGAGGATCGAGCCGACGACTGCGCCGCGGATACCGGCGAGCTCGGGCTCGCGGCTGTCACCCGACGTAAAGAAACGCCAGTTGAACGATTTCTGGATCAGACCCGCGCTGGCAAGGTGATCGAGGAACGCCACTTTGCGGTCGCCGACGGCGCGGCTCGACTCCGGCGTGGTGTAGGTCGCGATGCGCCATGCTCCTGGAGCGGCGGCATCCGTCGACTTGAGCGGAATGTAGGCTTCGCCCGAGATGACGCTTTCCGACAGTTTGGTGGCCTTCACAACGCCGCCGTTGATCTCCACCATCACACTCGGGACGTTTCCGTCTAAATCTTCTTCAAGGCTTGCTGCATCTGCGCGTTTTTGGAACTCGTCGGCTTCCGAGCGCAACTGAACAACGGGCTCGGCGGTCTTATCTCCGGTACGCGCTTCGATGCGATCGGCGCGCTTGCGCAGTTCGATCGCACGCTGGGTGAGGTCGCTCTTGATCTCCGCAAGCAGAGGCGCGAAGTCCTTACCTGTCGATATCACCGTCACATCGCCGGTCGCAGCACTCGGCGTGGCGGTGCCTAGAGTCGTCAAATGCGTGATGCCGGTCTCCGCGCCCTTCATGTAAAGATCGGCGTCGTCCGCAAGAAGCAATGGCATCTTGACCGTCTTGCCGATGAGATCCGGATCTGCGAGGACCGTTGCGCGAACGTCGTCGGAAGCGCCTGAGCTCAACAATTCACGCAACGTCTTGCGCGGCGCCCGGCCTTCGATGCCTGGCAAAGCCTGCTCCAGCGCGTTGCGCGTGACAGCCATGTAGTCGGCGGCGCGCAGGACGTCTTCGGAACGCTTGTTTTCCGGATCTATGACGTCCGCCTGCAGCGGAACGTCCACAACGAGAGAATGAGTCCAGAATGCCGGCCACGCCGTCGCCAGGATGTTGCTCATCAAGGCGACGAGAAAGAGCGTCGAGATCGTCAGCGAAATCATGCCGTAACTGCGATAGCGTGCTTCCGCGCGGTACCGCTTGCGCAAGAACGCCGCTTTCTTCGGATCCCGCGTGCGCGGTGTGTGCGCCGGGCTAGTTGTTGTGGTGAGGTCACTCATATTGTTCGCGATACCTCCGAACCACCTTGAGCGCGATGAAGTTCAAGGCCAGTGTGATGAAGAACAACACGAAGCCCAGCGCGAACGCGGCCAGCGTCTTGGCGCTATCGAACTCCTGATCACCGACGAGAATAGTCTTGATCTGAACGGTAATCGTCGTCACCGCTTCAAGCGGGTTGAACGTCAGGTTCGCAGCCAGACCAGCTGCCATGACGACGATCATGGTTTCGCCAATGGCGCGACTGATGGCGAGCATGAAGGCTGCTACGATACCCGGAAGCGCGGCAGGAAGCACAACCTGCTTGATGGCTTCGGACTTCGTCGCCCCAAGAGCATAGGCGCCATCGCGCATGGACTGCGGCACAGCGTTGATGACGTCGTCGGACAGCGAAGAGATGAACGGAATGATCATCATGCCCATGACGAGACCGGCCGCGAGCGCGCTCTCTGATGCGATGTCGAGACCGAAGTATTCACCCCAGCCGCGAATGTAGGGCGCTACGGTGAGCGCGGCGAAGAACCCGAGCACCACGGTTGGAATGCCAGCTAGAATTTCAAGCACTGGTTTGAAGATCGCGCGCGTCTTCGGGCTGGCGTATTCGGCCAAATAGATCGCAGAGAACAGCCCCAGAGGCCCCGCCACGAGCAGGGCGATCATGGTGATCAGCAGGGTGCCCGTCAGCAGCGGCACGAATCCGTATGCCGTGGAGAAGCTGCCCTGATCGGCGCGCATGGCAGCCTGCGGGTTCCAATCGGTGCCGAAAAGAAAATCGAGCACCCCGGGCTTTCCCTTGATCGAAGGATCGAAAAAGAAGCGATAGGTCTCGCCAATCAACGAGAAAAGAATGCCGACCGTCGTGAGAATCGCGATGGCCGCACATGCCATCAAAATGATTTCGACAGCACGTTCGAAAGCGTTTCGCGCGCGAAAGCTGCGCGACACCCGCGACGAACCGAACATCAAGGCCCCCGCGCCGAGCGCGAGACCCGCCACCAGCAATCCCCACGATCCGATCGTTTTGACGTGACCGTAGGCCTCGGCCGCGGCAGCGAGCTCCGGCTTATCTGCACTTGAGAAACTGCCGGAAACGACATTTGCGATATCGCGCAAGACCGCTTGGCTGCGCATGGCATCGCCGGTGACGTCGGCCGGGAGGCCCTTCAGCGCCGCTTCCTGGGCCAGCCAATCTATCAGCGGCTCGCCTAAGGCCAGCAGCGCCATCATGGACGCGAGAACAAGAACGGAAGCATAAAGGCCGTGATATTGCGGCAGCGAATGCAGCACCGAAGGGCGGCCACCAGCGACCGAGACCGCCCGCGTGCGCGCAACGAAGAAGCCCGCTACGGTTAACACTGCCATGGCCAGAAGATAGTAGGCCGTCATCCGCACCTTCCCACACTGCGTACGGCAAGGAGACCTTGCGTGCGCTTGCTAGTCTTGTTGGGCAGCCGGGCAAAAGCCCGGCCACCCAGAACGCTCTTCGTGCTCGCCCGCTTAGTGCAGGTCGTCACCCTTGAGCGGCTCCATGGAGCTGGCGGTCTTTTTCACGCTATCCAACGCACCCTTGGGCAGGGTCACGAGACCCTTGTCGGCCAGATAGCCATCTGCACCAAGAGCCTTGTCGGAGACGTACTCGGCAACGAACTTGTCGAGGCCGGGGATCACACCGACGTGCGCCTTCTTGATGTAGATGTAGAGATCGCGGGCACCTTTGTACTTGCCGCTCGAAATGTTGTCGTAGGTCGGCTCGACGCCCTCGATCGGAACGCCTTTGAGCTTCGCGGTATTCTCTTCCAGGAACGAGAAACCAAAGATACCAAAGGCGTTATTGTTGGCTTCGAGCTTCTGAACGATCACGTTGTCGTTCTCACCTGCTTCGATGTAGGCGCCATCCTTGCGCATCGACTTCCAGACCGCATCGAAAGCCTTGGAATCTTCCTTCTTGAGAGCCTTCAAGCTGTCGAACTCGTCGGCGCCCTTCTCCATGATCAGCTCGTGGAAGCTGTCGCGCGTGCCCGAGGTGGGCGGAGGTCCAAGAACTTCGATTTTGACGTTCGGAAGGGCCGGGTCGATGTCCGACCAGTTCTTGTAGGGGTTGGCGACGAGCTTGCCGTCCTTATCGGGAACCTGCTCGGCCAGCGCCTGAAAAAGCTGCTTGCGTGTCAGTTTGATGGCCGGGCCCTGCTTGGATTGGGCCACCGTCAGGCCGTCGATTCCGACCTTGATCTCGACGATCTCGGTTACGCCGTTCTTGGCGCATAGCTCGAATTCCGATTTCTTGATCCGGCGCGAAGCGTTCGTCGCGTCGGCCTTGTCCTCGCCGACACCCTCACAAAAAATCTTCATGCCGCCGCCGGTGCCGGTCGATTCCACGATCGGCGTCTTGCCGCCATTGGCCTTGCCGAACTGTTCCGCAACTGCGGTCGTAAAGGGATAGACAGTCGAAGAGCCGACAATGCGGATCTGATCGCGAGCCATTGCGATGCCAGTGAAGGAGGTCACAGCAACTGCGACAGCCGCCGCGCGGGCGATAATTTTAGTCATGGGCTTTAGAAAGCTCCTCTTGCATTGTTGTCCAGGCAGCGGATCGCCCACCCCTGGAGTCTTGTGCTCGGAAGCCTTCTAGCCCTTTTACGCAAACCTTTTATGACATATTAATATATTGAATTATATATCATATTTTGACTTCATGAGATCGAGGGTAACGGTGAATTTTGAGCCCTTGCCTACCTCGCTGGAAATCTTCAAATCGCCTCTGTGTCGATTGAGGATGTGCTTGACGATGGCAAGGCCGAGCCCTGTTCCGCCCTTTTCGCGGCTCGTGGCTGTGTCGACCCGGTAAAACCGTTCCGTAAGCCGCGGCAGATGCTCGGCGGCAATGCCCGGCCCGTCGTCGGTAACGGTCGCCAGCACACGAGGTCGCTGGGGACTTGCCGTATCGTCCTTGAAGAGGGTGACGTCGACGCGACCTCCTCTGCGTCCGTACTTAATCGCGTTCTGTATCAGGTTTTGAAATACCTGAACGAGTTCGTCGCGTTCCCCACGCACATGAAACTCTGTCTTCGGCTTCTCGAAATTGAGAGTAATGCCAGCATTTTGCGCAAGCGGTTCCAGACCCTGACAGACTTCTTTCAACACAGGCCCCATGGAAACGTTGCCTGTCGGCGGGACGTGCACGCGCATCTCGATCCGGCTCAGCGACAGCAAATCGTCGAGGATGCGTGTCATGCGTGATGCCTGCGCGCTCATAATCGACAAAAAGCGTCTGCGCGCTTCGGCGTCCTCGCTCGCGGGCCCCTCCAGCGTCTCGATGAAGCCCCTCAAGGAAGACAGCGGCGTGCGCAATTCGTGTGAGGCGTTGGCGATGAAGTCCGACCGCATCTGGGCAAGACGATCTTTTTCGGAAAGGTCGCGAAACTGCACCAAAATCTTGGCGTTTCGCCCGCCTGGCCCGGACAGCTGCAAAGGCGCCACGTTGGCGCGCAGCCGTCGGCCGTTGGGGAGATGATCGACGATCTCGACCACGCGGGGCAATCCGTCGCTGTAAACCAGCGCAACCGCGCCGAGAAAATCCGGATGCCGGCTGATGCGCGACAACGGCTGGCCTTTCTCCAGGTTGGGAAACAGATCGCTGGCCAAGGTGTTAAAAGCCACCGCACAAGAGCTATCGTCGAACGCAATTGCTGGCAGCTCGATGAGACCGATGACGCTGGCGAGATTGTCCATGGAGCGGCTGGCCACCGACTCCACATTCTCTTTCTTGGGTCCGGGTCGATCCAGCCGTGCTTGCCAGTACGTGCCGATGGCCATTCCAGCCGCCACGCCTGCCAGCCCTGTCCCCAGAGCATCCGGCCAGCCGGCCATTCTAGAAATCACCGCCAAACCTGCTGCCGCAGCCGCTGGCCAAAGTGCTCCCGTAAACTTCAAACGTAGGCCTCTTTCCTCGATCCCGCGCCACTGGCGCGAACTTATCCCCGTGCTGCAGGGCCAGCCTTATCATAACGCGCATTCATGTCTGTTGGCCGTCGAGGATCATGCCTCTTTCCGAATACGCTCGCCACCTGCTGGCCATCGCTCAGACCTTTTATCGCTGGGCCGGACAGATATCCGCGCTCGACACCGCGCGGCGAGACAAAGTCGCCCTCTATGCCGAAGAAATCGCAGCTACCCTTGCCAGGGCTGCTCAGGCATTTATTGATATCGACCATCAACCAACTGAAAAGAAACACTTATTGTCGGCCCATCGCGAGCTGGGCCGCATTTCGGGCTACCTCGATACCATCGTCGCGGCACTCGCCCACCATCTTGACGGGCGAAAGCTGGCTGGCGTTAAAAGGCGGCTCGAATATCTGGAGCCTTTCGAGCCGCAAGCGATGATCGCGCAGCGCGGTGCCTTCGCCACAGCCAGCCGGTTGATGTCGGCGGAAGGTTTCTTCCGGGCATTGGCAGATGCGTTGCGAACTTGAGCGGGTGCGCGCGCGAATTTAAGTGGGCCCTAACGGCTCATCACACAAGGACGAGATAAATGGAAAAGTTTACGGTCTTGAACGGTGTCGCAGCGCCCCTGCCCTTGCGCAACATCGATACCGACATGATCATTCCCAAGCAGTTCTTGAAGACCATCAAGCGCACCGGCCTCGGCAAGTCGCTGTTCTTCGAAATGCGGTATGATCCGGCGAGTGGCAAGGAGGTCTCAGACTTCGTCCTCAACAAGCCCCAATATCGCAAGGCCCAGATCCTTGTGACCGGCGACAACTTCGGTTGTGGCTCCTCACGAGAGCACGCGCCGTGGGCGCTTCTCGACTTCGGCATTCGCTGTGTGATCGCACCCGACTTCGCCGACATCTTCTACAACAACTGCTTCCAGAACGGCATTCTGCCCATCAAGCTTCCGCAGTCCGATGTCGACAAGCTGATGGACGACGCCGAACGCGGCGCCAACGCAACGCTGACCGTCGATCTGGAAAAGCAGGAGATCCGCGGTCCCGACGGCGGCGTGATCAAGTTCGATATCGATCCGTTCCGCAAGCACTGCCTGCTTAATGGCCTCGACAACATCGGCCTGACGCTGGAGAAGGTTGCAGCCATCAAGGCATATGAAGAGAAGGCGGCAGCCACCCACCCCTGGCTCTGAAGCGCAGCGCATCCTCCTATCCCGACCAACAATACCTTACCCCGCTACTACCTTGATGACGCCGCGAGCGGTTATCCAGGCCTGTAGCTTTTAAAAAATTGCGCGCGAGCAACCCCAGCGCTCTGCGTCGCTTCAACGAACACAGGGAGTTTTGGCACGATGGCAAAGATGGTCCACTCGATGATCCGCGTGATGGATGAAGCCCGCTCGGTGGCATTTTATGAGAAATCGTTTGGCCTCAAGGTCGCTGACCGCTTGGACTTCCCCGACTTCACTCTGGTCTATCTGAGCAACCCGGAGACGGGCTTCGAACTCGAACTCACGGTCAACAAGGGCCGTGCGGACGCTTACGATCTCGGCAACGGCTACGGCCATCTCGCCGTAGTCGTCGATGATCTTCCCACCGAGCACAAACGGATCGCATCCGCCGGATACACGCCGGGCGACATCAAGCACATGTCCTTTGAGGGCAAGCCGCTCGCCAGCTTTTTCTTCATCCAGGATCCGGACGGCTACAAGATCGAGGTTCTGCAGAAGGGTGGCCGCTTCCACTAATCGGGTTTCCCATAGTCGGAAAGATCGAAACAACACAGGGCCGTGCATCCGCGCGGCCCTTCTTTCATGTCAGCTGCCGGCGCGATAAAGCCTCAGTCCTTGACCTGGGCCAGGATCGCCTTGAGCAACCCCGGGAAGCGTTTTTCAAATCCTGGGTGTATCTCGTTGAACTTGGTTCGGCCTTCCTGTCGTGTGCGGATCAATCCTGCTTCACGCAGTGCCTTGAAGTGGAATGACATCGTCGATTTAGGCAGCACCGCCCCTGTCGCATCAGCGCAGCTCAGTTCCTCACCTGCCGCCTTCAAACGGCGGACAATTTCCAGCCGTATCGGATCGCTCAGCGCATAGAGCACATACGGCAAGGTAATTTCACTCAGCGAAGGGTGGGCGATTGGGCGCATCGGCTACAGCGTCTCAAGGGGATCTGATGAGACGATCTAAACTGATAATCCGCCCTGTGTGTCAACAACCCGTTTGGTCAGATTTGCGAACCGCGCACGGATACAATCGCTGCATTGAGCGCGGGCGCCAGTTCCAGACGCTCATCATCGGTGAGAAATTTCGCAAAGGTCACTTCGCGGCCATGCAACGAAAGGCGTAGGGAATTGCGCCCATCTGCGGCATCCTGCGTGAGGCGCACGCGAACCCAAGATGCGTTGAAGTCGAACCTCTGGCGTCGACCGGCTGGATCAACACGGGTCAACGTCAAGGTTTGAGGCGTGATGTCGATAGTCTCGTACATTCGCCCAGAGCGGAAATTCAGCTTGAACGCGAAATAGACCAACGCAACGTCAAGCCCGAAGAACCCGGTGACCGGCCACGCCCCAATCATCACGAACATCACACCGGCCACGAAGCTGATGAGACCGATCCCGGCCATGAGGATAAGAAAGCCACGCGGGGTCAGCGACCTGTGAGGATGTAATACGAATTGTTGTTGGTTCGATTGCACTGCTGGTGTGTTTTCGTCCATCAGTCGTTTCCGATTGCGTACGTTGTGATCGCTCCAGCTGCTTGTCAGCATCGATTGAGGCCCCAAGAGCATGTCGCGCAAACTCTCAGAAAAGCTATCCGTCCGAAGCAGACAACACCCGTCCTCCAAAAACAAGGCTAAAGCCTCGCAGCCTAAACGCGGCCGCAGCGGTGCCCTGACGGCCAAGGACGTAGAAGCGATCTTTGCCGCGTTCGCCCGCAAAAACCCGGAGCCGAAGGGCGAATTGGAGCACTCGAACCCCTACACACTCTTGGTTGCCGTCGTCCTTTCCGCGCAGGCCACGGATGCTGGAGTCAACAAAGCCACCCGCGAATTGTTCCGTCTGGCCGACACACCGGCCAAGATGATCGCACTCGGCGAAGCCAAGGTACGTGACCTCATCAAGACCATAGGGCTTTATCGGAACAAGGCAAAAAACGTTATCGCACTGTCTGAGAAATTAAATCTGGAGCACGGCGGCAAAGTGCCCGCCGATCGCGACCTTCTGGAAACCCTTCCCGGCGTGGGGCGCAAGACCGCGAATGTGGTGATGAACGTTGCATTCGGCGAGCCGACAATGGCCGTCGATACGCACGTCTTTCGCGTGGCCAACCGCATCGGCCTGTCGAATGGCAAAACGCCGCTCGCCGTCGAGGAGGATCTTCTGCGGATCATTCCAGCCAAGTACGCGCTTCACGCACACCACTGGCTGATCCTGCACGGTCGCTATCTCTGCAAAGCACGCGCCCCAGAATGCTGGCGTTGCCCGATCATTTCGTACTGTCGTTTCGAGCCGAAATCAGAGTTCAGGGCCAAGCCGCGGCCTGCTGAGAAAGGCTAGCAATCCGCCTCATTATCGAGGCGCATGGGCAGCCCCGCTTCAGCCATGTGCGCCTTGGCTTCGCCGATCGAATAGGTTCCGAAGTGAAAGATTGAGGCGGCCAGCACCGCACTGGCATGGCCGTCGCGCACACCTTCGACGAGGTGCTCCAGAGTGCCGACGCCGCCCGATGCAATCACCGGAACCGCAACGGCGTCCGATATCGCACGGGTCAGACCGATATCGAATCCCGCCTTGGTGCCATCGCGATCCATCGACGTCAGTAAGATCTCGCCCGCGCCAAGCGCAACAACTTCCTTCGCATAGGCAACTGCGTCGATACCCGTTGGCTTGCGCCCGCCATGGGTAAAGATCTCCCAGCGCGGTGGATCACCTTCAGCGGAAACCCTCTTGGCATCGATGGCGACCACGATGCATTGCGCGCCGAACTTTTCCGACGCCTCCTTGACAAACTGCCGGTTGAACACGGCGGCGGTGTTGATCGAGACCTTATCCGCGCCCGCTTCCAGCAATTTGCGGATGTCGTCCACCGTACGCACGCCGCCGCCGACGGTGAGAGGCATGAAGCAGCGTTCCGCCGTTCGCTCCACGATATCGAAAATGTTGTCCCGGTCCTCGTGGCTGGCGGTGATATCGAGGAAGCACAGCTCGTCAGCCCCTGCCGCGTCGTAGGCGGCGGCCGCCTCTACCGGATCGCCCGCATCGATGAGATCAACGAAGTTGATGCCCTTGACGACACGGCCATCTTTCACGTCCAGGCAGGGGATGATGCGCACTTTCAGGGTCATGAATTTGGTCCGTCTCTCAAACTTCTGCGCCGTCCGACATCGCGGCGCGGAACCGGCCGTGCCAGCGCGGATAGCCGCAATTGCCTGCAAGGGCAAGGTGCGCATAACCGGCAAAGCAAAGCCGCCCCACACTTGAATGTGCGGGGCGGCCTATCAGACCTCAACAGCGCAGTGCTGCGGGACTTCGCCTCAGGTGTTTACCGGCGTCTGGAAGAAGCGGTAGGTATCGGGTCCGGTCTTGGCGAGATTGCCGAGTCCCGGCCAGGGGAAGTGGAAGGCGATGAACGGAATGCGGTCCGTCGCCAGCATATCCCACATCTTCAGACGGCTCTGAACGGCCTGCTTGCTATCCATGTCGTAAACGAACTCGATCTTGGGCGTTTCCACGAACAGCACATGGTGGTGGCCGGTATCGCAGGTCACAGCCAACGGCTTGTTAGCCGAATTCAGCATGAACGCAGTGTGCCCAATGGTGTGTCCAGGTGCGGGCAACGCGGTGACGCCGGTGATGATCTCTTCGCCACCCTTGATAAAGGTAATCTTGTCCTTGTGCGGCAGCAGGTTCGTGCGCGCCAGTTCGACGAAGGCCTTCAGGCCGTCGTTGGACAGATGCTTTTCATCCGTCCAGAAGTTGTAGTCGGCTTCGTTGACGTAGATCTGCGCGTTGGGGAACACCGAATTACCCGCCGCATCGACGAGACCGCCTGCGTGGTCGGGATGGCAGTGGCTCAGAATGACAGCGTCGACGTTTGCCGGATCGATGCCCGCCGCTTTCAAGTTGGCAGGAAGGCGGCCGGTATTGTCGCCGAACATCTTGGAAGCGCCCATGCCTGTGTCGAATACGGCAATCTTGGACCCGTTGTTGACGACAGTGATGTTCTCTTGAAGGACCATGTTGTCGACGGGTAGGAAATTGGCTTCCAGATGCTTTGCCATCTCCTCCATCGACATTTCCTTCATGGTCTTGCGGCCATCGCCGAAGGGAAGGAAACCGTCCGAAACCACGGAGACCTGCATATCGCCGTGCATGAAGTTGTAGAATCCGCCCGGCTTGGTTTGTGTGAAGGGCGCTTTCGCTTGCGCAGGCGTCGGACCGAGCACGCGTGTGGCAAACGCAGCCGACAACCCGACACCCGCGAGGGTGAGAGCGTCTCGGCGCGAAAATTCTTTCGTGATCATGATGGATGCACTCCCTGGTTTTCACGTCCCGCCATTGAAGTGAGGCGGGGTTATTCTCGTCGATCGCAGGCGGACTTAACGCGCCCGCGTCCAGGGCTCGATTGATCGTCTCAAGCCTGGACTTCCGCAAGCGCAGTCATGGTGAAATTCTATAGGCAAGCGCGCACGATTTTGTGAAATTGTGCTCCGATTAGACCAACGTCTTAGACGAAAGTTGCGCTCATTTCGAAAGCACAAAGGTGCGTGCCAAACGCGCCGCAGCACCAGCGCGCACGCGTCAGGCGCGCACACGCTTCAGGTAGTCCTGCGGCAGCCAGATCTTGTGCTTCTGCTTGGCGTCGCCAAAGGCCTCACCGACATGAAGCTCGACCAGATCACCGTCGAAGGCCGCAATCTGAAACTGCTTGCCAAGGCAGCCGTTGAAGAGCCGCAGCAGCGATTTGTTGTCCTCGGGTAGATCCTCGGGGATCTTAACCACCGTGACTGTATCACCGACTTGCATTTGTCCTCCGCGGCGCAAAAAGGGAGAGCTCGTTATGGCTCTCCCTAAACTCAATATGCCAAATTTTCCAATTCTTTTGAGCGGCAACTACCAAGATGTGGAGAGGCAGCGTTCAGCGTGTGAGGCGCACGACATTGTCGGAATCGCGCCGGTACCGTCGCCCGAAAGTATGATCGGCCCCGGTGGTGACATTGGCGATCTGTTCAAGCGGCACGCCCTTGATATCGCCCGGTCCACGCGAAAGCAGGAACTCAGCGTGGAGGAGCCCCTCATCCTCCTTATCCTCGGTTAGCACCCCCGCCTGGGCCAGCGCGCTCAGCACGGAACGACATTCGTCCATGGAGTGAAACCGGCGCTGTACGAACGTGACGCCCTGAAGTTTCTCCGTGATCAACCCGCGGTGGCGCAGAACGTCGTCAATGGAATCGAAGGGATACATGCGCAACACGAACGACGCCACCCACGGCGGCGTTTCGATAGCATCCAAGAGCTTGGCAAACGTAGTCGGTCCAACGTAACCGATGCAGCCGGTAGAAACGATCAGATCGACATCCTTGAGCATTGCTTTGTGCTCGGCAGTGAGATCGTCGGTCTCCAGATTGACGGCCAAACCGTCATCAATGGCCCCGATCCCCTTCGCGTACGCGATCGCCTCGCTGGCAGAATCGAGACCGATTACCCGCACGTCGCTTGTTGGCCAGCCCTTAAGGTAGTCGCGGTCAAGATCCATGAGTTTGGCAGGCGATAGATCGAAATGACTCAGATCCGAATAGCGTTGCGCCAGCCGGTGAAAATCGAGCGGCATGCGCAGCAAGATGCCGTTGTTGCCATAGCTGCAGCCTAGATCGAGCACCTTGACGGGCCGCCCCCGCGCCTGCTCGAGCGCACGTACCGTGTTTCGAAAAATTGCCTTCGCTAAGTCTGGAATGATGTAATCGAGCCCATAAAGTACTCTGTAGTATTCCCTAGGATCATCCCGAGTATAGATCCCGTCAAAGCACGCCTTCCCATCAGAATTACTCTGATTAGGCTCTCGCGCCGACCCAATTTTTAAAGTCGTAGACTGATCTATATTCATTGATATTCCTCAGGTTTTACTGAGGCGCACCATAAAAGTCGATGGGTTTGAGGTCAACCCGCACGGGATCATCTATTCGCTTCTTAGCGCTTGGCGAAAATAGTCTGTTCCAAGATCTCAACACGGCTTGCCGGTCAGGGTGACGGGCTTTAGCCCTTCAGAAGCGCCAGTGCCTCAGCCGGATCGATACGGCCATCATAGAGCGCGCGGCCGGTGATGGCGCCTTCGAGCATGGCGTACTGTGGTTCCAGAAGCGCCTTCACATCGGCAATGGAGGCGAGCCCGCCCGACGCAATGACGGGAATCGAGGTCGCACGGGCCAGCTCAGCGGTTGCCGGCAGGTTCAAGCCCTTCAAGACGCCGTCGCGCTCAATGTCCGTGTAGATGATGGCCGATACGCCCGCGTCTTCGAATTGCCTGGCCAGATCGATGGCCGTCAGCTCCGACGTCTCTGCCCAGCCTTCCACCGCCACCTTGCCACCCTTGGCATCGATGCCGACCGCAACACGCCCCGGAAATGCCTTGCAGGCCGCTTTCACCAGGGCAGGGTCGCGGACAGCGACGGTGCCGAGGATCACCCGCGCAATGCCCTTCGCCAGCCAGGCTTCGATGGTGGCCAGATCGCGGATACCGCCGCCCAGCTGGGCCGGCATACTGATGGCCTTTAGGATTGCCTCGACGGCAGCGCCATTTACCGGCTTGCCCGCGAAGGCGCCATTCAAGTCAACGATATGAAGGTACTGGAAGCCCTGCCGTTCAAAAGTTGCCGCCTGCGCCGCGGGATCGTCATTGAAGACTGTCGCCTGATCCATTTCGCCCAGTTTGAGGCGAACGCACTTGCCGTCCTTTAGGTCGATCGCGGGAAAGAGGATCACGAGACTGGAATTCCTTCTTGCCGAACAAGGTCGGTCTTGAGATTGCTTTGTTCCGGTGCGATCAATCGTTTCCCGTGCGTTCCGTCAAGTCCTCAGCGTCCGAGTCGCAAGCGTTCCCATGGCTACAGCGTTTCTAGAGTCCCTGCCCCCCGCGACGGCCCTCCGCCGTCCGCTCACCGAGGAAGACGCGGTGAACATCTGGATCGCGCGCTGGTTACGGGTCCGCCAGAAGGACCTGGTGAAGCGCTACGGGTGCGACCCGCGCAGACTCTACGAGATCTGGGAGGAGCTGCGGTTTGCGGGCTCGCGGAACAAGGCTCTTGCTCTGTTTCGTAAGCGTTATCCTGGACTTGAAGACCGCATAGATGCCGGTGCCCACCGCCGCGTTTCCAAGGCGGTCCACCCTGATCAACTCACGTTGTTCGGCTGATCCGGCAGGCAATCCGCCCGCCAAATTCCCTTAAGGCGCCCGCCTCTCCGCCCAAAAAACCGGGGAGAACAAGGACGAGACCTTAACGAGAACATTTTTCGAACAAGCGCTGGACAGCCCCGATGATTCGTGGCATGTTCTTCCTATGTTCACTGCTGTGAGAACAGCAAGCAAACGGGTCTCAGTCAGGCGTATTCGACCCTCCCCCCAAGACCGACTATGGAGCCCCCCAATGCGCACCTATCTGATCTCCTACGACCTCGCCAAGCCTGCCCGTAACCAGCATGTCCTGGCTCAGGCCATCATGAGCATGGGCGAGAAGTGGGCCCGTCCGCTTTCCACTACTTGGTACGTCAACTCCGACCGCGAAGAGATCGATCTGGAAGGTGATCTGAGGGG
This sequence comes from Hyphomicrobiaceae bacterium, assembly GCA_041397645.1. Taxonomy (NCBI): domain Bacteria; kingdom Pseudomonadati; phylum Pseudomonadota; class Alphaproteobacteria; order Hyphomicrobiales; family Hyphomicrobiaceae; species Hyphomicrobiaceae bacterium. The sequence goes on from JAWKWE010000004.1 coordinate 873,103, forward strand.
CCTGCTGGGCGAAGACGACGGACTGCTCATTCAGGCTGTGAAGCGCGAAGCGATCCTCACCAACACGTCTCTGCGCTGGTTCCGCCAGCGCCGCGCTGCCTTCGACATCGCGCCCGATAGCAACATCGTCGCATTCCCGGCACCTGCCGCCCCCGAGACGGCCGAACCGGAACTCCCCTTCGCGGAGGCCTGCTGATCTGGCCTCCTGAACCCGGTCCTGCGTTGGCCCTCGGCGGCCGGGCTTGCTTCCAGATCTGCTTCCACGAATGAAGCCGGGGTCCCAGACCCCGCGGACCCCGGCTTCCTTTTATTCTCCGCGTTTCGTCACCATCTGCTGCCTAGCCGTGTAAGCGTTGCGTTGCGTCGTCTCTCTTTGTCGTTCTGCATCCCCTTCGGACCGCCTCTCCCCGGCGGATCCGAAGGTGCCAACCTCAAAGCCCCGCAATCCCCGCGATGTCCCCCTCGCGATGCACGTCAGGATCCCCCCAATGAAGACCTATCTCATCCATCACAAGCCCCATGATCCCCAGCAAGACACCTGGGCCGTCTCATTCACGCTGCCCTACATCGCGGCGCGCTATGCGCGTGCCGGTGACGGTCTTTGGTACATCGAGACCTGGCTGACAGCTGAACAGATCAAGCGTCGTCTTGCGGTACTGTTTGCAGAACACGACGAACTCATCATCCATGACGTCGGCCGTGACGTCGCCACCATCAACGGGAAGATCCATTGGCTCGACGGACGGCTGGAAGATGAAGAGCCGATCGAGCTGGCGCCGGTCGTAGGACCGCGCGACGCGTGGGCTGCCTTTCAGGCGCTGGTGGAGGATCTGGCGCGGCCGATTACGAGTTCGCTCGCGGGCAGCTTCAAGGCTTCCAACTCAGGAAATTTGCGAGCAGCTTGAGCCCGAGCGTCTGGCTTTTCTCGGGGTGAAACTGCGTGCCGGCAATATTTCTGTCCGCAACCATCGCCGTGACGGGCCCACCGTAGTTCGTCTCAGCGACAACCACGCGCCGCTCCGCGGCCACCAAGTGGAACGAGTGGACGAAGTAGGCGTGCAGGCCCGCCGGGCCTGTGGGAATTCCTGAAAGCAGCGCATGGGGTGTGACCACGTCGAGCGTGTTCCAACCCATGTGCGGGATCTTGAGGGCGGGGTCTGCGGGCTCGATTGGACGCACCTCGCCCTTGATCCAACCCAACCCCTCACAAACTTCGAATTCGAGTCCGCGCTCGCTCAAGAGCTGCATTCCCACGCAGATACCAAGAAACGGCCGGCCTTTCGCGCGCACCACATTCTCAAGCGTCGCGCGCATTCCCGGCACCTGGTCGAGACCGCGCTTGCAGTCGGCAAAAGCGCCGACGCCAGGCAATACCACGCGGTCGGCTGTTGCAACGTCCTCAGCGCGCGTGCTGACGATAATCTCGCTTGCAACCTCTCCCTCGCGCGCGGCGCGCTCGAAAGCCTTTGCGGCCGAGTGGAGATTGCCCGACCCGTAGTCGATGATAACGACGCGCTGCATTGGATGTGCCCGGCGAGGTAAAGTGTCAGGCCTTGGCGCCGAACGGCAGTGAGCCGTCCGAGGCATCGGGATGATTGCGGGTAACCCTGATGACCGGCTGGTCCGGCAACCAAGTCTCGAAGAACCGGCGCTCGCACTCCCCGATGTTGCGGCCGGTAACGGAGCCGAGCATCCGCCACCCGGCGCGGTCGAGCATGAAACGCTCCAGCGAGGAAACCTCAAACCCCAGATACAGGCTTATCGCCATGATCGCGAGGGAGATCCATTGCGGCGCCGTTCCGATCGCGTGCAGCAGCAAACCGAGCAGCGTCATAGCGATGATGTATGCAAGAAGCGGAAGCCAAAGCCCCTTGGCGGCAAGGCCGAGCGGAGGAATGAATGCCGTCAGCCAGGAGAACCCGTCTTTTACGAACCGCAGCTCGTCTGCTCGATCGACGCGATCGGCGGACGGATTGGGAGCTTCGTGAACCGTATACGTTACCACGTCGACACTTCCTCGATTCTGAGAACCGCCAGCTTGCGCGCACGATCCAGGCACACACCCGATCCGTGCACGAGCTAAAGCGGCACTACCCTTGCAGCGTTCCCTTGGTTGAGGGAATACGACCGGCCTGACGCGGGTCGAGCGCAATCGCAGCCTTCAAGGCCCGAGCCAGACCTTTATAGCAAGTTTCGGCAATATGATGGTTGTTCTCGCCGTAAAGGTTCTCGACGTGCAAAGTTATCCCAGCATTCTGTGCAAAAGCCTGGAACCACTCCCGGAAAAGCTCGGTGTCCATCTCCCCGACCTTTGGCCGTGAGAACTCCGCTTTCCAGATCAGGAATGGCCGGCCGGACACGTCAACCGCCACCCGCGTCAGCGTTTCGTCCATCGGAAGATGGACGTCGGCGTAACGTACGATCCCAGCCTTGTCGCCAAGCGCCTTGGCAACGGCCTGGCCCAGCACGATGCCGGTATCCTCGGCCGTGTGGTGGAAATCAATGTGCAGATCCCCCTTGGCAACCAGCGTAATATCGATCAGAGCATGGCGCGCCAATTGCTCGAGCATGTGATCCAGAAAGCCGATGCCCGTTTTGATGTCATAGGCACCAGTGCCATCGAGATCGACCGTAGCAGAGATCTCGGTTTCCTTGGTCTTGCGCGTTATTGTGGCTTTTCGCTTCAAGATCGTCTCCGAATGCGTGCGCCCGTCTTCTGGCCTTAGCCAGCGGCTTGCCTCGATGCTATCCAGCGTCTATCGCTGGCGGGTCAATGGAAAAAACCAGGTTGCACAACCTACGAAAGGTCGCCGGGGCCTTGTCCAACGGCCCAGGCTTCTTATCTCACGCGCCAAGCACATGACAACACAACCGCAAAATGCCGCTGATTCGTCCTGGCACGCCACGACCATCTTGACCGTACGCAAGAACGGCAAGGTGGTTATCGCTGGCGACGGCCAAGTCAGCCTCGGACAGACCATCATCAAAGGCAATGCCCGCAAGGTGCGCCGTCTAGGCAAAGGCGATGTTATCGGCGGGTTCGCCGGCGCCACCGCCGACGCCTTCACATTGTTTGAGCGGCTCGAAGCCAAGCTCGAACAATACCCTGGCCAGCTGACCCGCGCCTGCGTGGAACTCGCCAAGGACTGGCGCACCGACCGCTACCTGCGCCGCCTGGAAGCAATGATGCTGGTCGCCGACAAAGACGCCTCCCTCGTTTTGACCGGCAACGGCGATGTGCTTGAGCCCGAAGCCCACGTCATGGGCATCGGCTCGGGCGGCAACTATGCGCTTGCGGCCGCCCGCGCGCTTCTCGACCAGCCGCTCGACGCCGAGGAGATCGCACGCAAGGCAATGGAGATCGCCGCGCAGATCTGCGTCTATACGAATTCCAACCTCGTTGTCGAAACGCTTCCCTCAAGCGTTTAGCAAGACGCAAAGCGCACCCGCCATCTCAACCGCGCCCTGAGTAACGCATATGACCAACTTCTCTCCCCGTGAAATCGTGTCCGAGCTTGATCGCTACATCGTCGGACAAGCCGATGCCAAGCGCGCGGTCGCCATTGCCTTGCGCAACCGCTGGCGGCGACAGCAGTTGACGGGTGAGCTGCGCGAAGAGGTGCTGCCCAAGAACATTCTGATGATCGGTCCGACGGGCGTCGGCAAAACGGAAATTTCGCGCCGCCTTGCAAAGCTGGCGGGTGCTCCGTTCCTCAAAGTCGAAGCGACGAAATTCACCGAGGTCGGTTACGTCGGCCGCGATGTGGAAAGCATTGTGCGCGATCTCGTCGAGGTCGGCATTGCGCTGGTGCGCGACGTCAAACGCAAAGAAGTACGCGCAAAAGCTGAGAAAAGCGCGGAGGAACGCGTCCTCGATGCGCTTGTCGGCGCAACGTCTTCGCCCGCCACGCGCGAGAGCTTTCGCAAGAAGCTGCGGGCGAATGAGCTCAACGACAAAGAGATAGAGATCGTCGTCGCTGACACCGCGCCCGCCTTCCCGATGTTCGAAGTGCCCGGCGCGAACGTGAGCACCATCAACATCTCCGACATTCTCGGCAAGGCCCTTGGCCAGCGACAGAAGTCGCGGCGCGTGACGGTGAAGGACAGCTACGAGATGCTGATCAGCGAAGAGAGCGACAAGCTCATCGACTCAGATCAGATCAACGCCGAGGCCGTCAAAGCCGTGGAGAACAACGGTATCGTCTTCCTCGACGAGATCGACAAAATCTGCTCGCGCTCCGATGGTACACGCGCAAGCGTCGATGTCTCTCGTGAAGGTGTGCAGCGTGATCTTCTCCCACTGATCGAAGGCACCACAGTTGCCACCAAGTACGGCCCGGTAAAGACCGACCACATTCTCTTCATCGCATCGGGCGCGTTCCACGTCTCCAAGCCGTCCGATCTGCTGCCGGAGCTGCAAGGCCGACTGCCGATCCGCGTCGAACTGCAGGCATTAACGCGCGAGGACTTCCGCCGCATCCTCACCGAGCCGCACGCCAGCCTCATCAAGCAGTACGTTGCATTGATGGAAACCGAAGGGCTGACCCTTTCATTCACCGAGGACGCCATTGATAGTCTGGCGGACACGGCAGTGGCTGTGAATGCGAGCGTTGAGAATATCGGTGCCCGCCGCTTGCAGACGGTGCTCGAGCGCGTCCTCGACGAGGTGTCGTTCGAAGCTTCCGACCGGGCCGGGCAAGTCGTCAGCATCGACGCTGCCTACGTGAACGAGCGCGTCGGCGCCCTCGCCAAGAACGCCGACCTGTCGCGGTTCATTCTCTGAGCGGGATGAGTTAGCCTCAAGGCCTTCCTGCCAGTGAGCGGCTTGGACGGACGGAAGGACCAGGTTAATCGTCGTTAACCATTGATTTAGTTAAAATGAGCTCACCGGCCTCTGTCGGTAGGATGCTTTGGTTAATACCGCGGCACGAAGCGCGAGCCCTCATCGCCGCACGGCGCTGTTCACGGCGGCCAAACAACGCTAAATGTCCTTGAAAATCCGGCTCACGAGCGAGACTTCACGGCTATGACCGACGTTAACCAAACAGCCCCTCCAACAGGGGCCCTTTCTACAGAGAACGCAAAGCGTTCGCTTGCCGGTCTGAGCCGTGAGGCTTTAAAGACGGCGCTGGCCGAAATCGGCGTTCCCGAAAAGCAGCTCAAAATGCGCGTCAATCAGCTTTGGAGCTGGATCTACGTGCGCGGCCTTACCTCGTTTGAGGCCATGAGCGACGTCTCCAAAGAGCTGCGCCAAACGCTCCAAAACGCCTATACGCTGGACCGCCCCGAGATCGTGGCCGAGCAAGTGTCCATCGACGGCACCCGCAAGTGGCTGATGCGCCTGCCCAAACGCGGACATGAAGCGCGCGCGCCGGAAATCGAGACAGTCTACATCCCAGAAAGCGATCGCGGGACGCTGTGCATTTCAAGTCAGGTCGGCTGCACGCTCAATTGCTCGTTCTGCCATACCGGCACCCAGCGCCTGGTGCGCAATCTGGAAGCCTCCGAGATCGTCGCTCAAATCCTGCTTGCGCGTGACCGCATCGGCGACTGGCCGGGAGCAACTGCGCCAGGCGATGGCCGTCTGCTGCCTTCCACCGAACGCAAGATTTCCAACGTCGTGCTGATGGGCATGGGCGAGCCGCTCTACAATTTCGACAATGTCAAAGAAGCCATTGAGGTCGCTGCCGATGGCGATGGCTTGTCGCTCTCCAAGCGCCGCATCACCTTATCGACGTCGGGCATCGTCCCCGAGATACCCCGCTGGGGCGAAGAAGCGGGCACCATGCTCGCGATCTCCTTGCACGCGACCAACGACGCGCTGCGCGACGAGCTGGTCCCGATCAACAAGAAGTACCCGATAGCGGAATTGCTGGAGGCCTGCCGCAATTACCCAGGGCTATCCAACGCCCGCCGGATCACCTTCGAGTACGTGATGCTCAAGGGCGTGAACGATAGCCTGGCAGAAGCTCGCGCCCTGGTTCGTCTACTGTCCGGCATCCCTGCCAAGATCAATCTGATCCCGTTCAACCCCTGGCCGGGCACGCGCTATGAATGCTCAGATTGGGAGACAATCGAGCGTTTTGCGGAGGTCGTGAACAGGGCAGGCTACGCCAGCCCTGTGCGCACGCCGCGCGGCCGGGACATTTTGGCGGCCTGCGGTCAACTCAAGTCCGAAACCATCAAGACCCGCGCTAAGGAGCGTGCGATGCAGACTTCGGGCTGAGCGTTTTGACCACGGCAGGTCTGGCCTCCGAGGAGCTGCGGCCACAGAAAAAGTGAAAAGCCCCAGCCGCTCTTGAGGCGCCGCTTCTACAACCTATAGTGCTCCGGCTAAAGAACATGCGGGGATGGGTCGATGGGCATCTTGCGTACGCTTTTCAAAGTCTTGATCGGCTTTGTCTTGGCCTGCCTCACGGCGGCGCTGGTCCAAGTGCTCTATGTGTCGCCCCCCACCCAGCTTGCTGCCGCCCCCTCAGATGAAATGGCTAGCCTGGCAGAGCACACGCTCACCCTTGTTCTCAGCGTGGCAACCCATTTTGCTCTCTTCTCACTGGCGTTCGCGCTCATCGCTGCTGGCATCGCTGAATGGCTCGGCGTGCGGTCCCTTGGCTATTGGCTCACCATCGGTGTCGGCATAGCCCTGCTCGGGTTTTTCGCCCAGTACTCCAGCGAAGTCGCTGGACAACCGACGATCTTGAACAATTACGCGCTGCAATCGTTCATGACCGCAGGCTTTTTTGGCGGGTTCGTCTACTGGCTGATCGCCGGCAAGCGTGCAGGTGCGCGCTATCCTCAGGATCACATCCCCACGACGCGCCCTCGCATCCTGGTGGAACAAGAAAAAGGACCCCAAGACTACAAGAAGGGTTCGCTGGCCGAGCGTATCGCGCTGAAACGCGAGCAAGACGCCAAGGCGAAATCAGATGCCAAGGCTGCCACAGCGCCGCCGCCCGAGCCGCGCGCGGGAGCCACCACGTCGGTCCCTGTCACAAAGCCGGCCGTCCCAACAAAACCGCAGCCGCCTTCCGCCGCGGAGACTTCCAAGTCGCGGACCGATGCCGCCTCACTCACCGGCAAGACCGCAGACGACGGTCCACAGACGGGCCTCAGCGAAGGCCCCACCGGCTCGGATCACACCGGCTCTGGTGAAACGCTTCCGGCCAAAGCCTGAAGCGCGCTTGCCCCGCTAGCACTCGAACGAACACGATATTGTTAGCGGACTCGACCAACGGCTCCTTGCTGCGCCGCAGCATAAGTGCTAACTTTTAGGCTCTTGGGCTTGGGAGCGGGCATTTTGTACGATTTTGACTTGCACATGCGCTTCATCAAGAGCGCAACTGAGGCTTGGTTCAACTACGCCACTGCTGGCTGGGCCGCGCTCGAAGTCTGGCAGAACCATGCTGTCAACACTTTGGCCAGCCAACCCGAACCCGCCAAGCCGCCGGTCCAGACTTATCCCGACAATCCCTTCACTTGGTGGATGAGCGTTTTGACGCCCGCGAGCCAGCCTCAAGCTACAACGCCTGCGCCGCAACCTCTGGCGGCTAATCCGTTCACTTGGTGGATGAATGCGCTCGCCCCAGCGAGCCAACCCGCAGCATCCACGAAGTCGGACTTCGGCGCTCCGTTTTTCCAATTTTCTCCCGCAGCCGCGGCCTTCAATCCCAATGCCTTCTTTGGCGGGGGAACGTCGAGCGGAGCCAATCCTTGGGCCATGATGCCGTGGATGTCTGCCTCCAGCAGCACGCCTTGGGGTAGCAACCCCTGGGCATCGGGGCTGCCGGAGATGATGCAGCAAGCCTGCTGCTGGACTTGGCCTCAGGCGTCTTTCAGCATGTTCCAGATGCCGATGACCGCTTGGCTGATGGCAGTCGGCATCCCCTATTCGGTTGCAGCGCCGACAGCGCGAGCCAATACCGCCAGCATGGATGCTGCCCAGGCGGCGCGTGAAGGCTTTGAGAAGGCGATGACAAGCTTCAAGACCGACGGCGGTCATGCGATGAGTCTGGCCTTCCAAAACCTTCCCAAGCTCACACCGCTGATTTTCTCTTTCTGGCTGCTACCGCACTTATTGCCTTCCGCCGCCTAACGAGGCCGGGCGCGCGGGCAAACGCGCAGGGGCTTGGACACTCAAGCCCGCCCCCCTACTCATTCCTGCCTGATGGCAAAGAAAAGGCCCTAGCCCCGCTTCTTACTGGCCCGGGATAAGACGGCCAGAAATCGGGATCTCAGCGGGAAGCACGACGAATAGCCCGGGCGCAGCTTGAACTGCATTCGTGTGGCCAGGCCTCACAGGTGCAGCTTCGGCCGTCTGCTTGGGCGCTTCAGATGGCGCTGAAGCTTCAGCCTTTGCCTCTGCCTGAGGCGCATTCTGAACCGCCGGATCAGCCATCGCTGCGGCGGGCGCGGCCGGTGCAGCGGCTTGCTGTTGCGCCGGTTCTGTCACCGAATCAGGAGCTTTCGCTGCCGGAGCCTCGGTGTTGATCGACGCGGTTGTTGCGGGCGGTCCTTTGCCATCATCTTTTGCCTGCGGCGCTTCGATCGCAGCAGCGGCAGCAGCGGCCGTCGCAGCCTCCGGCGCTCCCTTGACGGCCGCATCAGCGGCTTCAGCTGCTGCAGCAGGCGCTTGCTTTGCCGCAACGGGCGCCGGCTCTTTTACCGGTGCCGACTTGGCAGTAGTCATCGTTGACTTTGCTTTTGAAGTCTTTGTCTTGGTTTTTGTCTCCGCCGTCTTTGTCTTTGCCTCATTGGAGGGCTCGGACTTGCTCGCCGCCGTCGTTGACGGCGCGGCCTTCACCTCGTCTGGCTTAGCCTGTGCAGCTTTCGGGGAGGCCTTTTCCGGCGGCGCCGACTTGCTCGCTTCAACCTTCGGAGCGGCAGTGGCCTTGGTCTTCGCGGTGTTCTTCGCTGGAATTTCTTTCACTTCCCAGCTGTCGGCTGGCGCTACCGACTTGGCGGCGGGTGCCGCAGGAGCAGCAGGCGCGGGTTTTGGTTTGGGTTCGGAAGTTACCCAGCTTCCATTGTACTGGGCCAAAGCGCTATCGGCGCCACCGATGGCGCATAGCGATAGAATCGCGGCCGTCAGCGCTGAAAATTTAGTTGCGTTCGCGTATGAAGACATAGTCCCATCCCCCGGGCAAAATGTAATTTTCTCCGCCCGTCTGCGGAGCACCCCTGCTGTCGATTTCCCCCATTGCACGCGCATTGAACAAAACATCTGCCGAAAATTCCACCACTGAGGACAAAATCCCCAGGTTTCGACGGGAATATGCGACGTATTTGCCGCGCAACTCGGCAATTCCCCTGCCCTTGCGCTGCTCGCGTGGCCTGCTAAGAGTTCCGCGCCCTCCGCGAAACTCCCGCTACAGGATACCCCAATGACAAATAAGGGAAAAATCAAGAAGGTCGTGCTCGCCTACTCCGGCGGACTAGATACCTCGATCATTCTCAAGTGGCTTCAGGAGGAATATGGCGCGGAGGTTGTGACCTTCACCGCCGATCTTGGCCAAGGCGAAGAACTGGAGCCAGCGCGCCAAAAGGCGCTGATGCTCGGCATCAAAGAGCAGAACATCTTCATCGAGGATCTGCGCGAAGAGTTCGTGCGCGACTACGTCTTTCCGATGTTTCGCGCCAATGCCGTCTACGAGGGCGTCTACCTGCTCGGCACGTCGATCGCGCGGCCGCTGATCGCCAAGAAGCAGATCGAAATCGCGCGCCAAGTTGGTGCGGACGCGGTCTGTCATGGCGCCACCGGCAAGGGCAACGATCAGGTTCGCTTTGAGCTGGGCTATTACGCGCTGGAACCCGGGATCAAGATCATCGCTCCGTGGCGCGAATGGACCTTCAAAGGCCGCGAGGAACTCCTGAAGTTTGCGCGAGACCATCAGATTCCAGTCGCGAAGGACAAAGAAGGCGAAAGCCCATTCTCGGTCGATGCCAACCTGTTGCACTCTTCATCCGAAGGCAAAGTGCTGGAAAATCCGGCGATCAAGGCGCCCGAGATGGTCTATCAACGCACCATCTCGCCGATGGACGCGCCTGATAAGGCAACACCCATCACGATTGGCTTCGAAAAGGGTGACGCCGTCTCGATCAACGGCAAGAAAATGTCGCCTGCGACGCTGTTAAAGGCGTTGAATGACTTGGGCCGCGACAACGGCATCGGCCGTGTCGATCTGGTCGAAAACCGCTTCGTCGGCATGAAGTCGCGCGGCGTGTACGAGACGCCAGGCGGCACCATCCTTCTGGGCGCGCACCGCGCAATCGAAAGCATCACGCTCGATCGCGGCGCCGCGCATCTCAAGGACGAGCTGATGCCGCGTTACGCCGAGCTGGTCTATAATGGACTGTGGTTTGCGCCTGAACGCGAGATGCTGCAGGCAGCCATCGATAAGAGCCAGGAGCACGTCGAAGGTGAGGTTTCACTTGAACTGTACAAGGGCAACACGATCGTCACCGGACGCTCATCGCCCAAGTCGCTGTACTCACCGACGCTGGTGACCTTCGAGGACGATAAGGGCGCGTACGATCAAAAAGACGCGCAAGGCTTCATCAAGCTCAACGCACTGAGGCTGCGAACATTGGAAATGCGCAATCGCCAGAGCTAACGCGCAGCAAATTATCCTTCAGCTCTTAATCAAAAAAAACAGACGATCACCGATGGTGACCGCCTGTTCTTTTTCAGATGCTCTCGTTGAAGAGCAACCGCTTTTTGCTCTGGCAGCTTACTTCTGCTCTTCTGCCGGGGCGGCTGGTGTTTCGGCAGGCGCAGCCGGCTCTGTCGACGGTGCTGCCTCAGGCGTTGCCGGCGCCGGAGTTTCGGGCGTCGTCGTCGCTGCGGGAGCCTCCGGCGTTGCCGCCGGCGCTTCCGGAGCCTTCGTTTCAGCAGGCTCTTCCTTGGCAGGTGCCGCTGCTTCTGGGGCCGGTGCCGGCGCCGTCTCCTCCTGCGTTGCCGCGGGCGCGGCCTTTTCCTCGCTCTTTTCGTCCTTCTTTTCCGAGCAACCGCTCACCAGCACTGCTAATGCCGAAAATGCCAGGACGGTCGCCTTTTTCGCTATATTTTTCATAATTCTACTCCGCGTTGCTCCCATTATTCATGGCCGCCTTGGACGCGCCCACGCAGGCCTCTTTGGCCTGTCTGACCCTACAGGCTTGGAAAATCGGCAGCGTTTCGTCAATCCGGTCTGCGAAAAATTGCTTACGTCCAGGCAGAAGCGCCCCACCCCCCACCGCAAAGACGGCGTTCAATAAATCACGCCACCCGGCCGGTCCGCCCGCGTGCGGGCCAGCAACACATCACTTTTCTTTGTGGAGCCGCAAATGGCTGCCCACCTTGGATCGAAATTCAGGATAAGCATTTGTGTTCAGGGAATTGGCCCTGACAATGGAGAGCATCATCGATGCTTCTGGTGAAGACGCTTGTGCACACGAGCCCAATCGCGGGTCTCGGACTTTTCGCTTCTGAGCCAATACGAGCCGGACAAGTCTGGTGGCGATATGATGCTCGGATCGATCGAATCTTCTCGCAGATCGAATTCGAGCAGCTGCCTGATCAAACGAAGGATTGGCTGACCACTTATGCCTATCTCCACGACGGGACTTGGATCCTGTGTGGTGATCACGCGATGTTCGTCAATCACAGCGAACATCCAAACAGCGTGACCATCGGCGACGAGAGCATCGCATTGCGCGACATCGCCGTTGGGGAAGAGATCGTCGAAAACTATCGAGAGTTCTGCGATGACTGGCCGATGATGCCATTCGCGCTCGGAGCTTTGGAAGCTGGCGACGAAAACAGAGAGCGCCCCCTGGTCTGACGCATCCGCGTTTGCCCAGCGGCATAGAGCGAAGGTACCGTTCGTTCCTCATCTGGAGGACGCGATAGCGTATTATGCGCGTCGCGTCCTGCTTGATTTCTCTCAAACTCGACCTGGATGGCTTTCGCACCGCGAACGATGCCAAAAGGCAATACGCGGCGGCGCTATTTCCGCCCGTGCAACCCGCCGGTCTTTACAGAATGCTAGTAAGCTGATTAATCCGAACTAAGCAGGAAGCGTACTGCCAAAAGGGTGGGGGATGCGAACAGCAACAGCAAGAGTGTGGATCGCGAAGATCCTCATAATTGCGTTCGCGTGCCGGGCGCTTATTCCCGTCGGCTATATGCCCGACTTCGATGCGCTATCGAAAGGCGTCGTCAAGGTCGTTATTTGTACGAGTAGCGGCGACCAAGTAATTGCGCTCGATGCTAACGGCAAGCCGCATCCGGCCCAAAACGGCGCACATGTTCATCATCCGTGCGCCTTCTCCGGCCTTGCCAGTGTCGACCTTCCCGACCTTGGCTTGAATTCACCGAAACCTGCATTCGTTGAAGACAATCTGCCGAATGCATCCCAAGCGGCTATGTTGCCGCCAGCCCGTGCCGGACCCGGCCTGGGTTCAAGAGGCCCACCTGATTTCTCCTGACAACTGCACTCGGTGCGAGCGCGTGTCGTCGCGCTTGCTGTCTCTACAAAGTTCAGGGGAATTAGCTCATCATGTCATCGCAAGCACTGCGCTTCGTACAGGCGCGTGCGCGCACGATTGCCAATTGCACATCGTTTGCCGCACTTTTTCTATCCGCTCCAGGCGCTATCGCTCAAACCACGTCCGACTCGCAGGATCTGGCACCCGTCGTCATCGAGCAAACAAAGTCAGCTCCCAAGCCGAAACCCAAGCCCCAAAAGACGGTCAAATCGACGCCATCGAGCGCGAAATCCAGCGCATCGACAAGCACCCAGTCCAAGCCAACGAACCAGTCAACACAATCGTACCCGCAGTCGGCAGCCTCAGAACCGGCCCTTGCCCAGCAGGACCAGGAGACTGTCCCGCAAAGCGTGGGCAGCACGGGGCTTGCCGTTCCAGCCAATACCGCGACTGTAACACGGCAATCGATTGCACCCGATATTCCCGCAACCAGCGACACCGTGAAGATCCTGACCAGAGTACCGGGTGTCAGCGCCTATCAAGCCGGTGGGCTTTCGTCTTTGCCTGTCCTCAACGGACTTGCCGACGATCGCGTTAAGGTGGTCGTTGGCGGGGTCGAGGTCACATCGGCGTGCGCCAATCACATGAACCCGCCACTGTCTTACGTGCCTCCGAGCTCGATCGGCTCCGTCGAAGTGACAAGCGGCGTGACGTCGGTGTCCAAAGGCGGCGACAGCCTGGGTGGGACCGTGCTGGTTGAACGTCCCGACGCAACATTTGCCGATATCGGCGAGGGTGTACAAGCGTGGGGCAGCGTTTCGAGCTTCTATCGCTCAAACGGCGACGGCTTCGGCGGCAGCGTGATCGCAGCGGCGGCGACCAGCAATTTTAGCCTTCGCTACGACGGATCGTTTGTGCAGTCGGGAGACTATGACCGCGGCGACGGCGGCGATATCGTGCGATCGACGGACTACAAGGCTTGGAACCATGGGGTGACGCTCACCGCACGCTCCGAAGACGACGTTCTCACTATACATGGTGGGCTGCAGCGCATCCCGTATCAAGGGTTTCCCAATCAACGCATGGATATGGGCGATCCGACCGGCGACATTCTCGGCAACGAGGCTTACGAGATCGACGCGCGCTACAAGCGGCGGTTGGACTTTGGCCTTTTGGAAGCCAACGCCTTCTACAATCACGTCAAGCACTACATGAACTTCCTCGACGACAAGGGCGGCAGCACCCCCACGACCGGAATGCCGATGTTCACCAACAGCGTCGAATATGGCTACGGCATCAAACTCGAGATGCCGGTTTCGCCCACCGGCGTGGTCCGTGTCGGCAACGAGCTTCACATGCAGGACTACGATGAATGGTGGAACGCCACCTGCACCGACAGCATGGGCGGTATGGGTATGGGCGGTATGGGTATGGGCGGCATGGGTGGAATGGGCGGTATGGGCTGCATGATGGGCCCGCAGACGTTCTGGAACATCAATGGTGGCTCACGCGATCGTCTTGGCACATTTGTCGAGTGGGAGAACCGCTGGTCGCGGGCTTGGTCTACGCTGATCGGCGCGCGCAACGACGTCGTGTGGATGGATACTGGTGACGTGCAGCCCTACAATCCGATGCCGAGCATGATGAACCCGGATGCCCAGGCGGCACTCGACTTCAACGCCCAGGATCATAGCAAGACCGACGTGAACTTCGACGCGACGGCCATGGCGCGCTACCAACCCGATGCCGCCTCCACGTTCGAGCTGGCCTATGGCCGCAAGACGCGCTCACCCAATCTGTATGAGCGTTATGCTTGGGCCCGCGGCAACATGGCGATGAACATGGTCGGCTGGTTCGGCGACGTAAACGGATACACGGGCAATCTCGATCTCAAGCCCGAGATCGCCAACACGGTGTCGTTCACGGCCGGCTGGCAAGATCCGGTGAGGCGCGCTTGGGCGTTCAAAGTCACGCCGTACTACACCTACGTTCAAGACTTCATCGACGTCGATACGATTGGCACGGTGGTCAGCGGCACCAGCTTGTTCGCCAAGCTTCAGTTTGCCAACCACGATGCACAGCTCGCAGGTGTGAACGTTTCCGGCGAAATGCAGCTCTGGAACGACCACGACTTCGGCGCGTTCGCGCTCGCCGGAACGCTTGGGTACGTCTATGGCGAGCGAACCGACGGCGGCGCGCTCTATCACATGATGCCGATCAACGCCCGCTTGACGCTTATGCATCAGCTCGGAAGCTGGTCGAATGCGGTTGAATTCCAGCTTGTCGGCGACAAGGATCGCGTCGATGAACGCCGCTATGAACCGACCACGCCGAGCTACGCGCTCGTCAACATGCGAACCAGCTATGAATGGGAAAACGTGCGCTTAGATCTCGGCGTCGTGAACCTGTTCGACAAGCTCTACTACGATCCACTCGGCGGACGTGACTTTGCCGATTGGAAAGTGGAAGGCGGCACCATAGGTCCCGTGCCGGGCATGGGCCGCTCGTTCAACGCAGGGCTGACGGTCAAATTCTGATCACCCGCAGACCTGAAATCGAAAGGGCCGGTGCGACATCAATCGCATCGGCCCTGTTTCGTTTGTTCCAGCTTGCGATCCGCGCTTGCCTAAGCTACCGCAACTGGCCTCGACGTCCGCTCCGGCGAACGTTCGCGTTGCGGGCCGCGCTCGATGTAAGCCAGATCGCACAACCCGCCACCGAAATTGATGTGATGCCAAAGCTGGGTAGAAAGCACGCCACCCAGCCCCATGCTCATAAAGACGCGCCATGACGGCACCTTACCCGCGACATAACGCTGATAATCGCGGCGCACGGCATTGACGTCGAAATAGCCGGCTCGCGCCAAAGATTCCGCGCTCATGAGTTGCTCGACGTACTCTGGCGGACTTTCAAAGAAGCTCTCCGCAAACGGTGCGCGGAACATGCCCTTCGGGCGCCATGCCACCTCTTGCGGCAGCAAACGCTCCGCTGCTTTGCGCAACAGGAATTTGTCCTGCTTGCGACCTCTCAGCTTCAGATCGGGGTGGATGCGCGCGGCGGCATCGATAACGCCGTTGTCGAGGAAGGGATAGCGCGTCTCCACACTGTTCGCCATCGCAATACGGTCGCCCTTGTGATTGAGCAGAAGCCCGGGCAGATGCACCTTGTATCCAAGATACAAAGAGCGGTTCAGCGGATGCCAGCGGCGCATACGCTCCAAATCGAGCGGGATATCTTCGTAGGCCGAATAGCCCTCAAGCGCGACCTTGGTCTCCCGGCTGTAGTACATATGACGCGAGCGTGCGACGAGACTGTAGAGCAACGTCTGCGCATGCGGACCGCCCGACAGCTGATCCTCGCGCACGATATCACTCCAGCGCGAAGCAGGTGACGTCAACTTGCGCAGCACACGACTGCCAAGGTGGCTGGGTCGAAACCGACCGACATCAAACATCCGCTCGAATTCGTTGGTCTTGAACCATACGTATCCGGCGAACGCTTCGTCAGCGCCTTCTCCAGTAAGTGCTACCTTGAAATTCTGGTGATGAACTTCCGCGGCAAGCGAATAGAGCGCGGCACACGAAGTGTCGATGACAGGACTATCGGTGGCGCGGATCAACGACGGATAGACGTCGCGAATCTCTTGCGGCCCGCATGTCACTATGGTCGGCGTGCTGCCAATGTGACGCGCCGAAACCATGGCATCGGACACTTCATCCAGTTTGCCGGACGGAACACGGATGGTGAAGCTGGGCGGTGGCGTGCCGCGGATCTTCGCGGCTGTCGCCAACACATAGGCAGAGTCGACGCCGCCGCTGAGATAACCGACGACCGGCACGTCCGCCCGCAAGCGTAGATCGACCGCATTATGGAATGCGGCTTCGAACTGATCGACCAGAGGCGTAATATCTTCCGGGTTTTCTTCCTCCCCAGCATCGGGGAAGTCGAAGTCCCAATAGCGCCGTTCGACGATCTCGGCAGGACGGCGATCAGGCCGGAATGCAATCTTGAGGTAATGTCCCGGCAGGACGGCATTGATGCCGGCGAACATGCTACGCCGACCACCGATCGCGAAGAAATTGAAAATCTGGTCAAGACCGCGACGGTCGCAAATCGGCGTCACGTCACCTGATGCAAGAATGCTCTTGGGCTCGGAAGCGACGTACAGCCAATCGCCCTCGCGCGCCCAGAACAGGGGACATACTCCGGCCCGGTCGCGTGCCAGGAAAATAAGCCGCTGCTTAAAGTCCACGATAATGGCAGCGAACTGACCATTGAGCTTCAGGAAGACGTCCTCGCCGTGATCTTCGTAGAGATGCACCAGGACTTCCGTATCAGTCGTCGTCTTGAAGACGTGGCCCTTGGCCTTTAGCGCCTGCCGCATTGCCTCATGATCGAACAGCTCGCCGTTAAACATAACCGCGACGGTACGATCTTCATTGAAGATCGGCTGGCGACCGTACTCAATGCCAACGATGCTCAGTCGACGATGCCCCAGGCCCATACCAGGCGCGAATAGATAGCCATCTTCGTCGGGTCCGCGATGGACCAAGGCCTCCGTCATAGCCTCAACGGTCTCGCGATGGGGCTCACGTCGGCCGCACAGATCGATAATACCGGCAACACCACACATTGGTATGAGGGACTTTCTTGTTGTTTTGGCCAACTAGGCTGTTTGGCTACATGCGCGCCTCAGGCGTAAGCATCCACTTTTGCGCGCGACTTGGGAACATCTGCGCGCCGCGCGCTGTAAGGCAGATGTGGGCAACCCCTGCCCGGCAAAATGCCCTTGCGACAAAAGGCATGGATTTCCTGTGCTTGAATAGTCAAATTGCAGCTGAATTTCGACCTCTAAATGACGGCTAAGTCATACTGAAACACTCCAGTTGTGGCAAATTTTGCTTAATGCAGGGGCCGCAGGTTTGCCGGCAGCGAGACGTGGCCGCCCTTTTTGGGACATGATGCGGTCGGCGAAATGATGTAGCACGCTTTTCCGGGGGCCGTTGCGGACCTCTTCTTTCAGCCCGCCAATACACCAGATCACATGACCAGAACTTCTGTAAACAGAACACTTACCCGAGTGTATTGGATCCTAGGTATCGTGCTGCTGCTCCTTCTAGGAGCCAAGTTTGCCGATGACGTTCCAGGCGTGCCGGCTGAAGTGATATCCATCGCCAGTCAACTGTATGAGTTCATGCGGGACATGTCGTTGCTGATTGCCACCGGCGGCGTCGCCTACATCTCCAACATTTTCCAGAAGCGCTCCAAATTCGTCGAAAGTCTCGAAGAAGAATGGCGCAACATCGTGCGCACGAAATCCGTGCTGCTTACCTATTGCGAAAAGCCCTATCACGCGACGGACGATTATCTTGCCGCCTTCAGCCGCATAAGTGAAACCATCGATACGATGCGCATCGTCTACAAGAACTCCGGCGAAACGGACGCGCTCGTGGGCCTCTATCCTTATGCACCGCTTCATGACATGCGCCGCGTGCTACAGACGCTTGATCCGCGCAATCCCACGCCACCTTCAGATGAACAAAAGAAGTTGGTCCGTGACGCCATCCTGCAAGCGTTCTACGCGCTGCGTGAGAGCTTTCTGGAAGAGCTGGACCTGGAACAACCGACGAATCCGCTGCTGATCTCCGGCGGACGGCGCCTCAAGACGTCAGGAGCTGATACGGCTGCGCGCATATTGCAGGACCGCCAGCGCCGACGTCAGGACCTTTCGGCTGCACCAAGGCCAGATATCGAAGCTCTATTGGCCGAGCTGCGGGCTAAAGAGAAGGACCCAAACGGTTCCTCTCTGCCAGCTCGATGACTTCGAGACACAACTGTGGCGTCTAAATTCTCTGACCAGACGTAAACACCGGCTGCGCTTTCGCCATGCTCGCGCGGCGAGCAGCCTGAATGGGCGCTTCAAGTGCTGCGTATGCTGCATTGACCCTGCGTGCCATGGCCGACAGGTAGTCGCGCACTTCGACAGGCAGAGCGACGTTGGCGAAACGGTCGGGATGGTAGACCTTCGACAGGTTGACGTAGGCAGCCCGGATCTCGTCCCATGCAGTGCCCTGGGCGACGCCGAGGATGGCATAGGGATCGAATGTCTCGTTTTCACGCACCCGCCCCTTGAGGTGATTGGCGTTGGCCACCGAAACAATCCGCACCGTCTTGATCGTGTTGCGGCTTATAAGCGACCGCTCGCCCTCGTAGGTCTCGAAGTCCAGGAAATGCGTAGGCCCGTTGAGGACTTCATAGATATTTCGGCTGGCGGAGATCACGAACCGGCCCTTCAGGATCTGGCCATCATCAAGCGTCAACTCGGCCGGGACCGTCACTTGCTGGACGGCGGTGTCAACTCGGTTGCGTTCGAACATGTCGCAGATCTCCAAGGGCGGTCCGAGGGCTGGTGTGCCGGATTGACACGAGGTGCATGCCGCCCGGCGATGTTGAGCCAGCTCTTTCAAGATGCGTGCTAACCACGTTAATTTTCGCAGCCCTTAGCCTCCGGGCGCCTCGGATCGGCGATCGCGGGTCGGTTGCAATCAGGCAAAGACGGCCGCATTTGGCGCGGGCGCGCGTCCAAACCGCTCTAGCTTGCAGGCGTCCACTGTGCTACGCGGAGGGCTGATTTTGCGCCGCACAAAGCGGGCGCCCCAACTTCAGGCACATTCATGAATCTCCGCAATATCGCGATCATCGCGCACGTCGACCATGGCAAGACGACCCTCGTTGACGAGCTGCTCAAACAGTCGGGTGCATTCCGCGAGAACCAGAAGGTCGCGGAACGCGCGATGGACAGCAACGACCTGGAGCGCGAACGCGGGATTACGATCCTCGCCAAGTGCACCTCGGTTGTCTGGAGGGACACCCGCATCAACATCGTCGACACGCCGGGCCACGCTGACTTTGGCGGAGAGGTCGAGCGCATCCTCAACATGGTCGACGGTGTGATCGTGTTGGTGGACGCTTCCGAGGGTCCCCTGCCGCAAACCAAGTTCGTCGTCTCCAAGGCGCTGCGCCGTGGGCTACGACCCATCGTAGCCATCAACAAAATCGACCGTCCCGACGAGCGTCACTTGGACGTTCTGAATGAGATCTTCGATCTGTTCGCCAATCTCGATGCGACCGACGAGCAGCTCGACTTCCCCGTGCTCTACGGATCAGGACGCAACGGCTGGATGGCGCGCGACCCGTCCGGTCCGCAGGAGAGCATGGCGCCGCTGTTTGATCTTGTACTTGAGCATGTTCCGCCGCCGACGGTGATGGAGGGTGGTTTTCGCCTGCTGGCGACCACGCTTGAAGCCGATCCCTTCCTTGGGCGCATTCTGACGGGCCGCATATCCTCTGGCACTGTGAAACCCAATCAGCAGGTGAAGGCACTGCGCCACGACGGCACTCAAGTTGAGAGTTTCCGCGTGCAAAAAGTTTTGGCGTTTCGAGGACTGGAGCGCACCAGCGTCGAGGTCGGCGAAGCAGGAGACATCGTTGCGCTTGCCGGCATGACGGATGCAACCGTCGCCGACACGCTGTGCGACCCCTCGATTGAAGAGCCGTTGGCCACACAGCCCGTCGATCCGCCGACGCTCTCGATGACGTTTCGCATCAACGACGGTCCGTTCGCAGGCCAAGAAGGCGACAAAGTGCAAAGCCGCGTTATCCGCGACCGCCTGCTGAAAGAGGCGGAGCGCAACATCGCGATCCGCATCGTCGAACACGACGACAAGGATAGTTTTTCGGTGTCTGGACGCGGCGAACTGCAGCTTGCCATTCTGATCGAAAACATGCGGCGCGAGGGCTTCGAACTTACCGTTTCGCGTCCGAAGGTCGTTATCAAGGTCGATGAGGAAACAGGGCAGAAGCTGGAGCCGATTGAGGAAGTCATCATCGACGTCGATGACAACTACACCGGCGCCGTCGTTTCCAAGTTGTCGGAACGCAAAGGCGAGCTGCTCGAAATGCGCCCCTCCGGCGGTGGGCGCACGCGCATGGTGCTGCACGTTCCAACCCGCGGATTGCTCGGTTATCAATCCGAACTCTTGTCCGACACGCGGGGCACCGCCGTGATGAACAAGCTGTTCCACTCCTATGCGCCGTTCAAGGGCGAGATCCCTAGTCGCCGCACCGGTGTGCTCATTTCGAACAGCCCCGGCGAAGCGGTGGCCTATGCCATCTTCAATCTTCAAGACCGCGGACCGTTCATGATCAATCCGCAGGATCGCGTCTATGAAGGCATGATCGTGGGCGAGCACACGCGCGACAACGATCTGGAAGTGAACGTCATCAAGGGCAAGAAGCTCACTAACGTGCGCGCATCTGGCAAGGATGACGCCGTGCTGCTGACCCCGCCGATGAAACTCACGCTGGAAAAAGCGATGAGCTACATCACGGATGAAGAGCTTGTCGAAGTGACGCCCAAATCGATCCGTCTGCGCAAGCGCTGGCTTGATCCCAACGAGCGTAAACGCCAGGAGCGCAAGCGCGAGGCGGAGCGCGAAGCAGGTGCGGCATAGCGTACCCTGAGCATATTTTGGGAAAACTTCCGGGATTGCATCGCAGCTGAATCGTCCTCAAGTCGTAGGTAGGCAGTGTTTTGCGCACCGCAGGCACGTGTTTGCGCGTCGCACATTTCGCAAGATTCCCGCCTCGACCTGGACAAGGAGACCACCATGAAAAGACTCGCAGCTGTTGCTTTTTCGATCTTCGCAATCTCGGCCCCGGTTCTTGCCGATTCCAAGCCCTCCGAGGAGGAGGCCAAGAAGATCACGGAGGCCCTGACAGCAGCGGGGTATTCCGGTGGCGAGATGGAAAAGGAGTCTGAGGGCTCAGGCGTCTATGAAGTCGATGACGTCAAGGACAAGTCGGGTGCCCAGTTCGACATCAAGCTCGATAAGGACTTCAAAATTATCAGCGTCACGCGCGATTGATATTTACGAGCGATGTGCGCGGGCAGCTCAATCGGGCTGCCCCTTTTTGCGCCGTGGCGCCTATCGAGCGCTGAAATCTCTCGGCAGACCGCTGCACCTCCTGTGCAACAGCGCTATTTGGGGCTGGCAAACGTCCCGTTGGGCGCTAGTCTTAACGCGCCCTGAGAGTGTACCGGGACAGGGCATAGGGACAGAGCACATTCGCGTCGATGCGACTTTGCGCAATTCCCAAGCGCCTTGAAGGGACCTCACTTGACGACTGACGCCGACAATATCTCCGCTGGCGCCTTGGCTGCCGGCCGGGCGTCGGCGTGGCCCTCTGACGTCTCGCCGACGCAGGAATTCTCAGCGGCTCTGGATTATTTGCGCGAAGGCGACGGACACCTTTTCGTCACCGGCCGAGCTGGCACCGGCAAATCCACGCTGCTCAAAGCCCTGCGCGACCAGATCGCCGGCGAAATCGTTGTACTGGCACCCACCGGACTTGCCGCCATCAATGTCGGCGGACAGACCATCCATTCCTTTTTTGGTTTTCCGCCGCGCCTTATCCAGTCGAGCGACATCCGCCGCAGCCGCAATGGCCGCATCATGCGCAAGCTCGACTTTCTCGTAATCGATGAGGTTTCGATGGTGCGCTCCGACCTGATGAGCGCGATCGACCACGCCTTGCGCGTCAATCGGGGGCGCGCGCGAGAAGCCTTTGGCGGAGTACGGCTGATCATGTTCGGCGATCTGCATCAATTGCCGCCGGTGGTACAGGAAGCGGAAGTTGCCGCCCACCTAGCTGAAACTCATGGAGGACCATTTTTCTTTTCGGTCGGCGCATTGCAGGAAGGCGTTGGCACTGTTCGCCTGGAGCTAACCCAGGTCTTTCGGCAAAAGGACGAGGCGCTGGTTCGGGTCTTGAACCGGGTGCGCGATGGCGAAGCAACCCAAGAAGAACTCGATATTCTCAACGAGCGGGTTCACCCCATCCGCACACTCGGTGAGGGCGAGCCTTATGTGATCTTGACCCCAACGAACGCGGTCGCCCGGCGCATCAACAATGCCTACCTCGACGCGCTTCCCGGTAACGCGCGCAGATTTGCAGCCGGCATTACGGGAGATTTCAACGAGAGCGCCCAGCCCGCCGATGCCGCGCTCGAACTGAAGCCCGGCGCCAAGGTGATGTTGTTGAAGAATGATCCTGACCGGCGATGGGTCAACGGCTCCATTGCACGGGTGTCCCGACTGACCGACAAACAAATCTGGATCGAAATCGACGGCCGGGAGTTCGAGGTCGAGCAGACTTCATGGGAGCATCGCCGTTACGCCTTCGACCAGGCTCAAGAAAAAATCGTCGAAACCGTTGCCGGTACATTCAAACAATTTCCGCTACGGCTCGCGTGGGCGCTGACCATCCACAAAGCCCAAGGGCTTACGCTCGACAAGGTCTACGTTGACCTCGCACGGGGTTCATTTGCCCATGGGCAGACATATGTCGCTTTGTCGCGATGCCGGTCACTGGAGGGGCTCGCAATGGCCCGCCCTCTTTCCCCATCCGACATCCTTTTCGATCCTGCCGCGACGGGATATCGTGATGCATTTCCGACACTTGTCTAGAACAAGTTGGCTAACCATCTATATTGCGACTGCGAATTTCCTGCCGCAGCATTTTCGCTTAGAAGCCTTATAAAGTGCACGAATAGTCAAATTGAACGTCGTTTTTAAAATCGCGCATCTTATTTTATGTTGCGCCGCACAACAAAGTGCCTTACATACACATTGCCTAATGAACAGCCGAGCCCCGGCATCCGGTTACCCAAGTTTCATCACACCGCTTTCGTTGGAGAAAAAAAATGAGCGACGCCTTCACCCGTCAAGTTCAGGATTTCACCCGCCAGGCTCAGGAGATGTTCTCCGCTGGCAAGGACGCCAAGATCCCCGAGAATATGTCGGCTTTCGCCGAGGACGCAGTTGCCAAGTCGCGTGAGGTCTACAACAAGATGACCGCCGCCACGAAGGATAACGCCAAGGTTGTCGAGGATGTTCTCCTCACCGCCCAGGCCGGCGCCAAGTCTATCGGCGAGAAGCTGATCGCCAACACGATCGCTAACACCGACGCCGCTTTCGATGCCGCCCAGGCCATGGCGAAGGCAAAGACCTTCCCCGAGATCGCCCGCCTGCAGGCCAACTTCTGGCAGCAGCAGTTCGCGACCGTCGGCAGCCAGTCCAAGGAGCTGCTTGAGCTCTCCTCGAAGGTTGCCAAGCAGACGTTCGAAACCGTCGGCTCGGCTGCTACGAAGTCGTTCGAGCAGTTCAAGACAGTCAACTAATACTCTTAACGGTATCTTCCGCCATTGCGGAGGAACGTTTGGGTCTCGCTTCAAGGGTGTCGCCTCATTTGTGAGGCGGCACCCTTAATTTTTGCCATGGCGCCAAGAAGATCTCCATTGTCCGAAACGGCTTGATATAGTCCCAGCTATGATCGGAGCGGAAACCACCCGGATTGTGCGTAGAGCAAGAACGTCTGATGGACGTCGCTTGGCGGATATCTTTGCGGAGACTTGGCGTCTCACCTATCAGGGCATCATTCCGCATGCACACCTGGAGTGCCTTGTGCGCCAACGCGGAAAGGCGTGGTGGACCAAGGCAATCCGAAACGAAGCCCATCTGCTTATTATCGAGGTCGGAGGCGAGGTTGCCGGTTATGCGACGTGCGGCGCAGCGCGTAGCAATGGCGTCTACAAGGGCGAAATCTATGAGCTCTATATCGCGCCGTACTTCCAGGGTCTGGGACTTGGAGAACACCTGTTTGAGGCGTGCCGAAGTGAACTCGATGCGCGTAGCCTCGATGGTCTGATCGTGTGGGCGCTTGAAGACAACCCCGACGCAGGAGATTTTTACCAGCGTCGCGGCGGACGCCCTTCGGCACGCTCGATCCAGCGTTTTGGGCCAACAAGGCTCGGCAAGATCGCCTATACTTGGCGTTGACAGCACACGGCACTAACGCCCGATGTCGCGTCAGCCCGGCCTTTCCACAAGTTGCGTCTAGGTCTACTTCTAGGCCTAAATGGCCATTGCCGATAATAAGGCAATGACGGCAACTGGTGCCCCAAGCTATCGCGCCCAAGAAGAAGGAACAGCTCCTCATGCGCCTTGATGCAATCAAGCCAGGCAATAATCCCCCAGAAGACATCAATGTCGTGATCGAGGTGCCGGTCGGCGGCGAGCCGATCAAGTACGAAATGGATAAAGCGTCTGGCGCTTTGGTAGTCGATCGGTTCCTCTATACGCCGATGCGATATCCGGGAAACTATGGCTTCGTTCCCCACACGCTGTCTCCTGATGGCGACCCGATCGACGTACTGGTTTGCAACACGCGCGCGATCGTGCCGGGAGGGGTGATCAGCTGCCGACCGGTCGGCGTTCTCGTGATGGAGGACGATGGCGGTGGTGATGAGAAGATTATCGCGGTTCCCTCCACGAGGCTCACCAAGCGCTACGATAAGGTCAAGACCTATAGCGACCTTCCGGAGATCTCCATTCAACAGATTGAGCATTTTTTTGCCCACTATAAGGATCTGGAACCCGGCAAATGGGTCAAGATCGACCACTGGGGACACGCTGATGAAGCCAAGAAACTGATCTCCGAAGCGATTGAGCGCGCCAAGCAAAAGGCTTAACTGCAAAGCGGAAAACACCCCTCCGGCACTTTCACTTCCAGGTTCGCGTTGCTATACCCGCCGCCAAGCAGGCGCCGTCGGGCGCGAATAACGTTTTCCGGGAGAGAAAATGAAGATTGCCGTCATGGGTGCTGCCGGCCGTATGGGGCTGGAACTTGTGCGTGCCGTCTCAGCCGTGCCCGGATGCACGCTATCGGGCGCGACCGAGCAATCCGGCTCGAAGGCTATCGGAAAGGATATCGGCGAGCTGGCCGGGCTTGGCCCCATTGGCGTTAAGGTCACCGATGACACGCCCGGCGTTATCGCTGATGCCGAGGCCATTCTCGATTTCACCAGCCCCAAAGCGACGGTCGGCTTCGCTCGCGAGGCGGCCAAGCACGGGACTGCGCACGTAATCGGCACCACCGGATTTGACGCCGAAGGTGAGGCGGCCATCAAGGAGGCCGCGTCCAAAACCGTGATCGTCAAAGCCGGCAACATGAGTCTCGGTGTCAATCTCCTGGCTGCGCTGACGCGCAAAGTCGCCGCCGCATTGGGCGAAGATTTCGACATCGAGATCGTCGAAATGCACCATCGCCACAAGGTCGACGCGCCTTCCGGAACCGCCCTCATGCTGGGAGAAGCCGCCGCCAAGGGTCGCGGCGTCACGCTCGGTCAACGCTCCGTGCGGGTGCGCGACGGACATACCGGACCGCGCAACGCCGGCGACATTGGTTTTGCAACGCTACGCGGCGGAAGCGTAGTTGGCGACCACACCGTGATCTTCGCCGGAGATGGCGAACGCATCGAACTGACCCACCTCGCTGCTGACCGCGGCATTTTTGCTCGCGGCGCGGTCAAGGCGGCGTTATGGGGAAAAGGCCGCGCACCCGGGCTCTATGCGATGACCGACGTGTTGGGTATCTGAAGGCACGGCGCTCACGAGAGATGGCAAACTTTTTGAGATGACTGACGCTCTGACTGACAACGTGCTGGTTCTTGTTCGCCACGGCGAGAGCGAGTGGAACCGCCTCAATCTCTTCACAGGCTGGCGCAATCCGGATCTCACGGAGAAAGGTCTCATCGAGGCTCGCGTGGCAGGCCGCGCAATCAAGTACGAAGGCATCCGCTTTGATATCGCCTTCACCAGCGGCCTCAAACGCGCACAGCACACGCTCGACATCATTCTGTCGGAACTCAATCAGACAGAAGTGCCGATCGAGCGCTCCGATAAACTCAATGAGCGCGACTATGGCGAGCTGTCCGGTCTCAACAAGGACGAAGCGCGCAAGAAGTGGGGCGAGGAACAGGTCATGATCTGGCGCCGGTCCTACGACATCGCGCCACCCGGAGGTGAAAGTCTAAAGGATACGCTCGCGCGCGTCCGTCCCTACTACGAGAGCGATATCTGGCCTCACATCGTCATGGGAAAGAATGTTCTGGTCGCCGCGCACGGCAATTCGCTTCGTGCGCTCATCATGGTGCTGGAGAACTTGTCGGGTGAGGAGATCCTCAAACGCGAACTTCAGACCGGCGCACCGATCATCTACCGTCTGGGGGCAGACGGCCGTTCTATCGACCGCAAGGATTTAATCGCGCCGCGCTCGGCCGCGGCACCTCCTGTCGACCGAATTATCTGATAGTGAACGTCACGAACTCAGACTTCGACGCTGCCTTGCCGCGAGGGGTGCACCATGGCGATCGACGAATTAGCTGACAGTAAAAGCCTTTCCAACCGCGAGAAATATATTGGCGTCTATATCGGCATTCTGGCCGTCATGCTCGCAATTTGCAGCATGGGCGGCGACAATGCCGCCAAGGACGCCACGATAAAGAACATTGAAGCGGCAAATACCTGGGCTTTCTTTCAGGCCAAGAATGCCCGCCGTCAGGCGCTGCGCCTTCAAGCCGACGATCTTGAACTCAGACTCGCCATGGAGACGAGCATGAGCGAGGACCTCCGCAAGAAGGTGACCGAGCGCATCGCCGACTACAAAGCCCAGGATGCCAAGCTGACCAGCGATAAGGAGCGCATGGAGGGTCTCGATGAACTTTGGCAAAAAGGCAAAGCTCTGGAGAAAGAGCGCGACGATGCTCTAAAGCGCGATCCCTATTTCGACTACGGTCAGGCTCTTCTACAAATCGCGATCGTGCTGGCATCGGTCGCTATCATTTCGGGCGGTAACTTCCTTCTGTTCGTCAGCATGACCATCGGCGCGCTCGGATTGCTCTCGACGATCGGGGGCTTCACCTTACTCTTTCCAATGCCATTCTAGGCGCGCCTATCGCATAACGCGCACGGCTGGGGCCGGTCCTGCACGGACAAATCACGGCGCCGCCGCGCCGGCAGCCCCCAAGTCGATGATCTCAACGGTCGCCCCCGCGACCGCATCATCGCGCACGATTTCAGCTCGTCCTTCATAGCGACCCGGCTGCCAGGGTGCCTCACGCCGGCGCTTGCCCGCGTACGAAAAATACGTCGCCTTGTTGTGGTCCAAGGGCGCCGACAATTGTTCGACAAGAGGCCCGCCGGGTCCGTTGATCACGAGCCGAACCCGATCGCCAGCGAGCAAGTTGATAAAGCGGGCGTAGAACAACAATGCGGGACTGTCGGTCCGTAACGGCACGATCGCCGTGTCGTCCATTTCGAGCTTATTGAGTTCAGGCGGACTTTCGGTGAACCCCGCGCCGATAATCTCGCCGTTGCGATAACTGAAATGGGCAATGGCCGCAGGCTGCCAAAGGCCGGGATCCTTCGTGTTCAGGCCGCAACTGCCCTCCGGCGCATTGGGCGAAAACGGATCGACGATCTTGCCGTTGTGGCGCACCGTGAGGTGGACATGGGCGAAGTCAGCCATTCCCGAATAGCCCACAAGGCCTAATCTCTCGCCGCGTTTGACCTGCTGTCGTCGGCTCACCGAAATCGAACCATTCCGCAGGTGGCAATACTGCGTCTCCCAACCGTCGGCATGCGAGAGCACAACTCCGTTTCCACACTCTCGCCCCTTCACCACGTCTGGCTTGTTATCCCGCAGAAAGATGTCGGCGACGCCATCGCGGAGAGCTTTCACCTCGCCGTCCGCGGCCGCTAGAACCGCAAAGCCCTTCTCAGTGGCTTTGGCTGACAAGACGCGGAAATCAACGCCGTTGTGCCGGTCGTAGGTGGCGCCGCCGCAGGCGTAGTCCTTGGCGGCGGAGCTAGGATCGACGTCCATATAGCTTTGAATGAAGCAGGTGCGATGGGGTTCGCAATTGATGGGCAGCGACAACTCGAGGCCCTCTCCAGCCCGCGCGCGCATCGCTCCGGCGCAAAATACTATTAATAACAATGCCGTCCGGATTGATGCTGTCACCATCATCGCCCCTCTGCGCCAAAGTGCCGTCTGAATACGGCCTCGCTTGCAGCCCTCACGTTGAGAGGCTAGCACTAGCCGGCTCGAAATTCCCAATTCTATTGAAGATCGCGAAGGACTCCCATGGCAACCCACTCTCTGCTTCTTCTGCCCGGTGATGGTATCGGCGTTGAGACAATCGCTGAAGTCGAGCGGCTGATCACGTTCCTCAATGCCAAGGGCAAGGGCGGCAGCTTCACCGTAGAGCGGGATCTGGTCGGCGGCGCGGCTTACGACAAGCACGGCGTCGCGATCACCGATGCAGCAATGGCCAAGGCAAAGGCGTCCGATGCCGTCATCTTCGGCGCGGTCGGTGGGCCCAAGTGGGACAAGGTTCCTTATGAGCATCGCCCCGAGGCGGGCCTGCTGCGTCTGCGCAAAGACCTCGATCTGTTTGCCAATCTGCGTCCCGCCATTTGCTACCCGGCGCTCGCCGATGCTTCGAGCCTGAAGCGCGAACTGGTCGAAGGCCTCGATATCATGATCGTGCGCGAATTGACCGGAGGCGTATACTTCGGTGAACCCAAGGAGATCGTCACACTGGAGAACGGCGATAAGCGCGCCGTCGATACCCAGCTCTACACGTCGCCTGAGATCGAGCGCATTGCCAAAGTCGCGTTCGACCTTGCTCGCAAGCGCTCCAACAAGGTCCACTCCGCCGAGAAGCGTAACGTCATGAAAACCGGCGTTCTGTGGAACGAAATCGTCACGAAGACCCATAAGGCCTACGCACCCGACGTCCACCTTGAGCATATCCTAGCGGACAACTGCGCCATGCAGCTTATCCGCAACCCGAAGCAGTTCGATGTTATCGTCACCGACAACCTGTTTGGCGACGTGCTATCGGACGAGGCCGCGATGATGACCGGCTCGCTCGGTATGCTGCCGTCCGCATCGCTTGGCAGCCCCGATCCCAAAACCGGCAAGCGCAAGGCGCTTTACGAGCCGGTGCATGGCTCCGCACCTGATATCGCAGGCAAAGGTCTTGCGAATCCCATTGCAACGATTGCTTCTTTCGCCATGGCGCTGCGCTATTCCTGCGACATGAGCAAGGAAGCCGATCTGATCGACAAGGCAATCGCCAACGTTCTGGACAAGGGCCTGCGCACACCCGACATCATGCAATCGGGCATGACGAAGGTCGGAACGTCCGAGATGGGCGCTGCCATCGAGAAAGAACTACAGGCGCTGGTGGCCTGAGGACGCAGCAGCCGTGCCCGCCGACAATCCGCGCCACGGCGGCAGTTGCCGGTTTTGAAAGTGGGCTCGCGAGGGGCGCAGCAAAGCTCGCCCCTTGCACCTGAGCCCGCTATAAGTGCCCCCTCGGACGCCGGATGAGGGAGGGTACATGGCGAGCAATCTTTCAACGATCGGCTTCTTGTTCGATGGCGAGGACAAGTTCCGCGAGACCATGCTCGCATGCGCGGCCGAGGCACAAGATCAGGTGTCATGCCCTGCCGGAGACTACGGCATCTGGCGCTCACGCTCGGGCGCAGAAATCTGGTTCCACCTTGGACAGACGCCTGAGGGCCAGGTCGAGATACTGGGGCTAACGCCGTTTTTCGAAGGCAAAAGCGAAGTGCCGTTGACGCTCACCCAGGTCGTCGGCCGCGAGGGCGACAACCCCTTCGAAGGCGCCCTTTACGGGATGGTCAAACCAGAAGAAGAGAGCCGCGACGAAGGCGGATTCCCGATCATGTTCGAGGCGGTGGATTTTGCGCTGTCGTCTGCAGCTACGCTTCCGGGAAGCTATGTGGCGCGGCTCTCCGCTTTTGCGCGCGAGATCACAGCTTACGCCAGTGAAGAAACCTACTATGCGGCACACGAGGGGCTGGAACAGCCGGTGTTCGCCGCCCAAGCGTTCATCCCTATCGGGCTGTTCGCAGCCGAGCAAAGCCAGGAAGGCGCAGCGGCCGCCAGCGAAATACCGGCTTCCACCGTCCTCTTCACCGGCAAGATTATCGAACACAACGTCTTCACGAATGAGGCCTCGGGTCGCGAGTTCGTGTGGATGCTGGTCGAAACTTTGCAGGCAACCATCGACGTTCTGGCCGATCCGTCCATCATCGCTGGCACAATTGAGGATGGCGCGGTCGTGAAAGTATCGGCGTTGCTCTTTGGAAGGCTGATCGGCTAGCGCGACAGCAAGCACAGACGACCCTACACGTCGCTTAAACGTCGGCGCTTTCCGCGCAGGCTTCGGCCTTGCCTTCGACAGCCCCTCGCGCCGTCCAATCGGGCTTGGTGTCGGGCGATCCTGGCGCAGCCGCCTCGGTCCGCGTCACAAAATAGAATTCCAAACAATTGCGGGAAGAGGCCGTAACTCGGAAGCAACCGCCGGTGGGATCGGTGTCGTAGATCGTGCACAGGGTTCCTGAACGCACCGACCAGCGGCCGGTTAGGGTCAAACCATCCTCTGAGTATTGCAGCACGCCTCCTTCCAGGTAGCTTTCGGTGAAGTGGCGGCCCGAGGCGTACATTCCGTCCAGCGTGCGACCCTTGAGATGGCTCTCGATTTCGGCATTGCTGAGCCATGTATCGTCTTGCGCACGTACAGCTCGGGGCACAGCGGCCATAGCGGCGCTCAAGAAGGCAACAGCCATAATTGCCCCTGATCTTCCGATCCCGCCTTTGACCATGGACACGCCTCGCTCCTTGCAATCCGCTGTTGCGACACAAACATCAGATTGGCGCAAAACAAGGGCTGATGCGGCTCTAGGTCAACCCCACAGCCCTTGATCCGCTCTGCCGTGACGGGTAAGTGAAGCGCCACGTTGCAACCGCCTGGGATGAGTCCCAGGCCAGCACTCACAGGACATTAACGGATGGGCTACAAGGTCGCTATCGTTGGCGCTACGGGTAATGTCGGCCGCGAAATGCTTAATGTGCTTGCCGATCGCAGATTCCCGGTCAGCGAGCTCGTTCCGCTCGCCTCGCGCCGCTCCATCGGCACGGAAGTCTCCTTCGGCGACAAAACGCTGAAATGCCGCGACCTGGAAAGCTTCGACTTCAAGGGCACCGACTTCTGCTTGATGTCGGCGGGCTCTGCCGTCTCCAAGGAGTGGTCGCCCAAGATCGGCGCACAGGGCGCGGTCGTGATCGATAACTCTTCGTGCTGGCGCTACGATCAGGACGTACCGTTGATCGTGCCGGAGGTGAACGCCGACGCCATCGCCGGCTACACCAAGAAGAACATCATCGCCAATCCGAACTGCTCCACCGCGCAGATGGTGGTCGCGCTGAAGCCTCTCCATGACGCAGCCACGATTACCCGCGTCGTCGTCTCGACCTATCAGTCGGTTTCAGGTGCTGGCAAGGACGCGATGGATGAGCTGTGGCATCAGACCAAGGGCAAATACGTTCCGGGCCAAGAGGTCGATGCCAAGAAGTTTCCCAAGCAGATTGCCTTCAACTGCATTCCTCATATCGACGTCTTCATGGAGGATGGCTACACGAAGGAAGAGTGGAAGATGTTGGCGGAAACCAAGAAGATCCTGGACCCCAAGATCAAGCTCTCGGCGACGTGCGTGCGCGTGCCGGTATTCGTGAGCCACTCTGAATCGCTCAATATCGAATTTGTAAAGCCGATCTCAGCGGATGAGGCGCGCGAGATCCTGCGGGCGGCCCCTGGCATTCAGGTCATCGATAAGCGGGAACCTGGCGGCTACATCACGCCTGTCGAAGCTGCTGGCGAATACGATACCTTTGTCTCGCGCATTCGCGAGGACGCGACCGTCGAAAACGGTCTTGCGATGTGGATCGTCTCCGACAATCTGCTCAAGGGCGCCGCGCTCAATGCGGTTCAGATCGCCGAAGCGATGATCGAGCGCAGGCTGCTGCCCAAGGCGGCAGCCTGATCCCAGGCTCTCTCAACAAGCGGGATTGACGTGCATCCACGTCGATCTTCGCTTCAAAGACGAGTCCCGTCTCAAGCTTCCTTCTGGCTCTGTTCGCTCCCCAGGATTTCTATGATCGCGTAGAGATCGGAAAGCAGCTTTTCGCGCTGTGAAGCAGGCAGAGCGGACAAGATCTGTTCATCGACCTTGCGCGCCAGTGGCTCGGCCGACTTGAGAACCCGCCAACCTTCGTCGGTGAGCTTCACCGCGTAGGCGCGGGCATCTTCCTTGGTCCGGCGGCGCTGCAAGAGCCCCTTCTTCAGCATGCGCCGAACGATGTCGGCCAGCGTCGAACGGTCAATTCCCGTGCGCTCAACCAGATGGGTTTGGCTTAGGCCCTCGTTTGTGGACACCGTAAGCAGAACAGCATATTGGCGCGGCGTCAGATCGCCCTGACCCAGTTCAGCCTGGAATACCTCGGCTGCACATTGCCCAACCCGATGCAAGAGATGAAGCGGCGATCGATCCAACCGATTCGTCGAAATTTCTCTGGGCATTGCTCCCTCGAAGAAAGTGCTATTCCATAACGGCGAATGTACGAAAGGTTTTGAGTCGCTGTCTTGGAAATATTTCAGATCTACACAGATAAAGGGTCGTCATCGGACGACGACTGCCGAAAAGTGGCAGATCTGTACAAAAATTATCAGCTTTGATTAGAACGTCTACACAGATGTAACTTCATTCGTAAGATTTTTCCTACCCGCGAAGCAATTCGGGACAGCAGTTCGAAGACCACATTATTAAGCTATTCTGCCCACAGATAGATTTAATACAAATTAATGACTTGGGTTTTCTTCATACTTCTTCAGCAGGCCGATCTGGGACATAGCAAAAACCATAGTGAGCGGCATAATACCGAACACTTTGAACGTGACCCAAGTATCGGTTGAATAAAAGCGCCAAACGATCTCGTTGAGAAGCGCCAGAAAAGCAAAGAACAGGGCCCACCGAATCGTCAGCTTGCGCCATCCTGGCTCGGTGAGCCGCATAACGTCGCCAAACACCATTTTGAGAAAGATCCGGTCCATCAGGAGACCGCTAAACAGCAACGCCGAAAAAATAGCGTTCACGATGGTGGGCTTCATCTTGATGAATTGCTCATCCTGAAGATAAAGCGTCAGCCCACCAAAGACCATCACGAACACGCCCGTCACCAGGGGCATGACCGCGACCTTGCCGAAGAGATACTTGGAGGCGAGCAGAGACACGACCGTCGCGGCCATGAAGCATCCAGTGGCCCAAAAGATAGCCTGCTTGGGATCGCTCAGATGCTTACCCGCTTGCCAGTTGACCAGAAAAAACAGGACCAGCGGACCGAGCTCCACGAGCAGCTTAAGGCCCTGGGCTTTGTCGAACTGCGGCTCGTTGGAAACTACGGACTTGTCGTCGGATTCACGCATTCTGAAAAAACCTCAACCTCAATGAGCGCCCGAATGCGGCGGGGGATCGGGTAAGCGATATTTCTGCAAAGACCGTGTCAGCAACCAAGCATACAGCACCGACAACGGCAGAATGATCGCAATCTTGAACAGGATCCAGACATTCACGCCGTTCATGGTATAGCCCAGGATCTTGTAGAGGTGGTCGTCAAGATAAGTCTGGCGCACGTATTCGTTGGCCACCGCCGTAAAAATGAAGAACAGCGCAAAACTCCAAGTGAATTTGTTCCATCCCTCATCGGTGTAGTGGAATGTCTCGTGGAATACGAACTTGAAGAAGTTGCGCTTGATGATGAGGCCGCCGATCAGGAAAATCGCAAACAGCGCGTTGAAGATCGTCACCTTGATCTGAACCCACATCGGATCGCCCGTGACGATCGTCATGAGCCCGAAGACGACCGTTACCGTCGAAGCGATGAGCGGGAAGAACGGCGGGCGGTGAAACATGTAGAACATCACGCCGATCGCTATCACGGTCGTGATCAGCAGAGCCCACGTTCCAGCTTCGATACCCGCAACGGCATTGACGACGAACATCGTAATGAGCGGCCCGAACTCGCTCAGGATGTTGATCGTCTGCTCTGCATTGAAGGGAAAGAACTTCTTCAATCTGCTCATGTGAATTCCAGTCTCTCCTCTTTTGAGCGTCGGCCCTGCCCGGCCGTTGGCGCGGATATCAACCCGCAATCGCTCTGGCAAAATCCGCCGCCGCGAACGGCTGCAGATCGTCCACCCCCTCACCCACGCCGATGGCATGCACCGGCAGCTTAAACTTTTCTCCAATTGCGACCAAAATGCCGCCGCGCGCCGTGCCATCCAGCTTTGTCATGACAAGGCCGGTAACGCCTGCGCGCTTTCCAAACACTTCCACTTGCTGCAACGCGTTTTGTCCGGTCGTCGCGTCAAGAACAAGCACAACGTCGTGGGGCGCCGATGGATCGATTTTCTTGAGAACACGTGTGACTTTCTCGAGCTCTTCCATCAGGGCCTGCTTGTTCTGAAGCCGACCGGCAGTGTCGAGCAGCAAAACGTCGGTGCCTGCGTCTTGAGCCTTTTTCAAGGCGTCGTAAGCAAGCCCGGCAGAATCTGCTCCAACCGCGCTTGCAACCACAGGTGTTCCGGTTCGCTCGCCCCAAACTTTCAACTGATCGATGGCCGCGGCGCGAAACGTATCGCCTGCAGCCATCATCACCGACTTGCCTTCCGATTTTAACTTCGAGGCAAGCTTACCGATGGTGGTTGTTTTGCCGGTGCCGTTGACGCCAACCATCATGATGACATGGGGCCTATTCTTGACGTCGACGGTGAGCGGCTTTGCAATTGGTGCAAGCACCTTTTCCACTTCGTTAGCAAGAATGGCGCGCACCTCATCGGGCGAGATGCCCTTTTCGAAGCGGCCCTTACCAATGGCTCCCGAAATGCGCGCAGCCATGGCCACGCCGAGGTCGGATTGAATGAGCAGATCTTCAAGGTCTTCAAGCGTATCGGCATCGAGCTTGCGCTTGGTGAAGAGCCCGGTGATGCCTTCGCTAAGCTTGCCTGACGTCTTGCCGAGACCGGCTTTGAGACGCTGGAACCATGTAAGTTTAGGAGCTGGCTGTTCAACAGGAGTAGGAGCGGCAGTGCTGGCCGCGGCCTCGGCAGGCGGCGGCGCGGGCGATGGTGCTTCTTGCTCTGGCGAAGCAAGTTGCGAAGCCTGCGCATCTTCCTGCTCCACCGCATCAACGGCGGCGCGGTTGGTCACAGACTCATGCCCCACAGTGTCTGGCGCGGGTGGGACTTGCACAGGAGCGTCTGGTTCGGTCGCCTCTTGCGTCTTACCGCCAAACAGGCGGCCAAAGAGACCTTTGCGTTTCGCTTCAGGTTCGCTCACGCCAAGACCTCACCAATCAATTTATCCCCATTACGCCCCGTGATGCGGGCCTTGACGATCTCGCCCGCAAGGAACGCCTCACGGCCTGAAACATCCACTTCAGCGAATTGCGGTGTGCGTCCGACGCAATCGCGCTCCATCAAGATCTCACAACGCTGCCCGGCTTGGGTGCTCAAATAGGTTTCCAGCACATCCGAGCCCTTGGCGCGCAATCGCGCGGCACGTTCCTTCACCGTCGTGCGCGCAACCTGCGGCATGCGCGCCGCCGGCGTACCTTTGCGAGGCGAAAACGGAAAAACGTGCAGGAAGGTCAAACCACACGCATCCACGATGTCGAGAGAGCGCGCGAACATCTCCTCCGTTTCGGTGGGGAAGCCCGCAATCAAATCCGCGCCGAACACGACGCCAGGACGCATACGGCGCACGTTCTCGCAGAAGCGGATCGCATCGTCGCGACCGTGGCGGCGTTTCATGCGCTTCAAGATCAGGTCGTCGCCCGCCTGCATCGACAGATGCAGATGCGGCATGAGGCGCTCTTCATCGGCGAAAGCAGCCAACAAATGCGGATCGGCTTCCACCTGATCGATGGAGGACAATCTAAGCCGCTTCAAGTCTGGCACGTGCCTGAGGATCTGACGCACGAGCTTGCCGAGCGTCATGTCGCCGGGCAGATCGGGGCCGTAGGATGTGATGTCCACGCCGGTCAGAACCACCTCTGGAAAGCCCTTTTCGACCAGGCGGCGGATCTCGCCCACCACCTCACCCGCAGGCACGGAGCGGGACGGACCGCGGCCATAGGGAATGATGCAGAACGTGCAACGATGATCGCAGCCGTTCTGAACCTGCACATAGGCGCGTGCGCGCGCGCCGAAACCGTCAATCATGTGCGAGGCTGTTTCGCGAACACTCATGATGTCGTCGACTTGGACGCGCTCGGTATCGGGCAGCATCAGCCCCGCAAACGTTTCCGCCTTCATCTTCTCGGCGTTGCCGATGACGTGATCGACCTCGTCCATCTCGGCGAAGCGTTCTGGTTCCACCTGCGCGGCGCATCCCGTAACGATGATGCGCGCATTGGGCTGCTCGCGGCGGATCCGGCGAATTGTCTGCGAGGCATTGCGGACGGCCTCGCTCGTCACCGCGCACGTATTGACGATCACTGCCTGCTCCAGCCCCGCCTCGCGCGCATGGCGACGCATCACTTCCGATTCGTAGGCATTGAGCCTGCAACCGAGCGTAATGACGGTAGGGTCTGAATTTTCAGATCTGGCAGTCACGTTTGGTCTGCTGGTTGGTGTTTCTTTCAGGGCTTTGCATTTCGACGCGAGGCCGCTCAGGCTGGTGCACGGGCCGACCGGCCCTGGCCCACAAATCCTTCGTACTCGAACTCGGTCGGGCCGGTCATCAATATACGGTTGTTGGCCGTCCACTCGATCTGAAGCGGTCCGCCGGGCAGCGTCACGGTGACCTTGCGGCCTGTAAGCTTCTTGCGGGCCGCCGAGACCGCCGCTGCACATGCGGCCGAGCCACATGCGCGCGTCAGCCCAGCGCCGCGCTCCCATGTCCGTAACGTAATGGCATCGTCCGCCGTCACGTGCGCAAGCGAGATGTTGGCGCGCTCGGGGAAGATCGGGTGGTTTTCCAGCATTGGACCCAGACGCCCCAGATCATGCGCCATCACATCGTCCACCCAGAAGATCGCGTGCGGATTGCCGACGTTGACGACCGAGGGCGAGTGGAGCACGGGGTTGTCGATCGGGCCAATCTGCAACTCGATGCCGCGGGTGTCGCGAAACTCCTCAGCCAGCGGGATGTCCTGCCAGTTGAACCGTGGTTCGCCCATGTCGACGGTTATGGTCGTGCCATCGCGCGCATCGATGTCGAGAAGTCCGGCGGACGTCTCGACCTTGAACTGTTTGTTGGCGCGGCCCTGCGCCATCCACCAGCCAACGCAGCGCATTCCGTTGCCGCAAGCTCCAGCCTCAGACCCATCAGCGTTGTAGATCCGCACGAAGGCATCGCTACTGTCCTTGCGGGGGCTATGGAGCACCATCATCTGATCGAAATGGGCGTCATTGTCGGCTGCGATGGCGCGGACTTCGTCCTCGGTAAAAACCTTTGAGGTTCCACGCAAATCCACGACGACGATCTCGTTCCCAAGACCATTCATCTTCACATATCTGAGAGGGGGCGCGCCGATCATGGGCTCTTATATGGCCGGGCATAGGCAAAAAACAATTGAAAGACGGCATGTGGCGTCGGGGCCGCCCCGCCTCAATGAGATCCGCCATTCGGCACAAGTCTGATGTAGCACAAAAGATTCATTGAACGTTCCGCCACTTGAGCGTTGCAATGCGATGCGGCATGTTGTCGTGATCCGGCCGGTCAATGTCTGACAATGTTTGAATTTGCGCCGCACCCTGCGCGGGGGGCGACGGAAAGATTAAAGAGAGAGGTCGCATGGTTATGGCTACTCAAGCCACGCAGCGGGCCGAGAGGGCCAGTTGGCCCGAGGTCAATCGGTTGACGCCGACTGACATCTTGGATGCGCTCGACCAGGGCATCCGCGATTTTCGCGCCGCTCCGAAATATGGATTGTTTTTCGGCGCATTCTACGCGCTCGCCGGCTGGCTGCTGATTAGCCTCGTCTACTATTTCGACCATCCCTATCTGGCCTATCCGATGGCCACGGGGTTTGCCCTGTTTGCACCGTTCGCGGTTACAGGCCTTTATGACGTCAGCCGCCGCCTTGAACGCGGCGAACCGCTATCGTGGCAGGCCGTTCTGGGCTCGGTCAAAGCGGTTTCAGGCCGGGAGCTGGGCTGGATGGCGGTTGTCACCGTCTTCACCCTCATCATCTGGCTCGACATCGCCGCGTTCTTGTTCTTCGCCTTCATGGGCTTTGGCGGAGGAACGTCGGATAACCTGATCAACGAGATCCTGACGACGTCGCGGGGCTGGGTCTTCCTGACCATCGGCAACCTCGTTGGCGCGGTCCTGGCGGGCATCGTATTTTCGTACTCGGCCGTTTCTTTCCCGATGCTTTTCGACCGCAACGTCGACTTCGTGACCGCGATGGTGACGAGCGTGAAAACTGTGCTGAAGAACCCGTGGGCGATGGCGATCTGGGCCATCATCATCGGAGTGCACTTGGCGTTGTCGCTGGTTTCCCTGTTCGCCGGCCTTATTGTCGTACTGCCGATCCTGGGCCACACGACCTGGCACATCTACCGCAAAGCGGTGGCCCCCGCGGAGGAAACGCGTGCCACCACGGCATCTTAGCCCGTTCCGACGGCGGGCGCGGCAGTTCGTCGGCCGCCCCGTCTATTACGTTCGGCAGCCGTCTGCCGCTGAACCGGCCGCTGGTTATTCTCCGGCAGCCGCAGGCCCTCCGCGTTCTATGCTGGGGTTGGCCTATACTGGGATCCGCCGTCCCTGCATCTGCGTCGGTTGCATTTTGCTTACGCCGCCAGAACGCTACCGCCAGCGCCGTGTCTTTGCCCTCGCACGCGCCTTTGAGCGTATGAAGGAAAAGCACCAAGGCGAGCACAACTGATGTTGCCGCGCATCGGTCGCAGACAATGTCCGTCGCTGTCTTGCTGAGCCTCGCAAAGCGGAGCAGGTTGCGAAAATTGCAGTTGCGCAACTCATGCGGCCCTAGATGAAAAAGTTTGTTCCAGCGTGCGCCCTGGCGCTTGGCGTGTCCTTGTGGAGCGCCTTCGTTGCCCCAGCGCAGGCCGATGATTTTCTCTACGCCTTCAAATTCGGTTTTCTGGCGCATGACGTCCCCGACCTGTGGAGCGGGTTCTCGGTCGAAGACCGTTGGGTCGACGTCAATTTCGAGGCCCAATTCAAGCCGGCGCTAATGGTGTTTGGCGGAGCCATCCGCCCTGTCGTCGGCGCCTCCATCAATACCAACGGCGACACCAGCCACGTTTATGCAGACGCCCGCTGGCAGATCGACTGTGACCGGCTGTTTTTCGGCATTGGCCTTGGCGCCGCCATCCACGACGGCGAAACCGGCCCACCCGATCCAAATGCTAAGTGGCTGGGATCTCGTGTTCTTTTTCACATTCCGGCTGAAGTCGGCATCCATCTGGACGAACACAACGACCTCTCCGTCTATTTCGAGCACACCTCCAACGCCTACACGATGGAGTATAACGAGGGCCTGGACCGTATCGGCGTTCGCTACGGCTATCGGTTCTGATGCCGCCGCGGCCGCCTGCGCATTGACTTCCTGGCCGCTTTCCCCCATACCACGGCCATTCCGACGGCCCTGACATCCAGAGCCGCCGCCTTGCACATGGGACTTCCCAAACGGAAGCGCCCGGGAGGCAAGGGGGTCAACATCCGGCAGCGCGAAGCGCTCCCGGGTGCGTTTTTGTTTTGCGCGTTGGGTTCAACCAGCGCGAGTGGAGCGACAAGAGTGCTGAAAGTTTGGGGCCGCACGACATCGGTAAACGTCCAGAAGGTCATGTGGACGATCGCGGAACTCGCAATTCCGCATGAGCGGATAGACGCTGGCGGCGCTTATGGCGTCGTCGATAAGCCCGAGTATGCGACCCTCAATCCCAACCGCCTCGTGCCGACGATGCAAGACGGCGACCTCACCCTTTGGGAAAGCGCTGCCATCGTGCGCTATCTGGCGCACAAGTACGGCGCTGGCGGCTTTCTGCCCGGCAGCGAAGCCGATATCGCGCGCGCCGACCAGTGGATGACCTGGGCCGACACGACGCTCTATCCGGATCTCATCGGGACGATCTTTCTCGGACTGGTCCGCACTCCGGCCGCCACCCGCAACAACGACGCCATCGCGGCAGCCGCGACGCGAGCGGGAGAAAGACTGGCCATCCTCGATGGCGTGCTGGCGGACCGCCCCTATATCCTGGGTGACGCGCTGACCATGGCGGACATCACCTCAGGCGCCTTGATGTATCGCTACTACGAGCTGCCGATTGCGCGGCCCAAGCTCCCCAATGTCGAAGCCTGGGCCGCACGCCTTGCAAAGAGGCCCGCATACGAGGCCCACGTCATGGTCGACTACAACGTTCTGCGCGTCGCAGGAGCGTAAGAGGGTTCATGTTCCAGACGTTGCAAGATCGCCTTTCGGGCGTCCTCGACAAGCTGACCGGGCGCGGCGCGCTCTCGGAGTCGGACGTCAACGATGCCATGCGTGAAGTTCGCCGCGCGCTGCTGGAAGCAGACGTGGCGCTCGACGTCGTCAAGGACTTCGTCGAGAAGGTGAAGGCCAAGGCTGTCGGCGCGGAGGTGCTTCGCTCGATCAAGCCCGGTCAGATGGTCGTCAAGATCGTCTATGACGAGCTGGCCGCAATGCTGGGATCAAATGCAGATCCCATTAGCCTCGCAGCTCAGCCTCCGGTCGGCATTCTCATGGTCGGCCTGCAGGGCTCAGGCAAGACGACGACGACTGCGAAAATCGCCTATCGGCTGACCAATCGCGACAAGAAGAAGGTGCTGATGGCGTCGCTAGATACGCGCCGCCCGGCCGCTCAAGAACAACTGCGCGTCCTTGGCGAGCAAACCAACGTTGCGACGCTCCCCATCATCGCTGGGCAGACACCGATCCAGATTGCGCGCCGGGCGGAAGAAGCTGCACGCAACGGCGGATATGACGTCGTGATCTTCGACACTGCCGGCCGCGTGACCGTCGATGAAGAGCTGATGGACGAGGTCGCGGACATCAAGACGGCGATGAAACCGCATGAAATCCTTCTCGTTGCCGACGCGCTTACCGGCCAGGATGCCGTCAACACCGCAAAGGCTTTCGACGGACGCATTGGCGTGACCGGCATCGTTCTCACCCGCGCGGACGGCGACGGCCGCGGCGGCGCCGCGCTTTCCATGCGCGCCGTCACCGGCAAGCCGATCAAGCTGCTCGGCGTCGGCGAAAAGTGGGATGCGCTGGAAGATTTTGATCCCAAGCGCATTGCCGGCCGCATCCTTGGTCAAGGCGACGTCGTCTCGCTCGTCGAGAAGGCCATGGAGACCATCGACGTCGAGAAGGCGACCAAGATCGCCGAGAAGATGAAGAAGGGCGCGTTCGACCTGGAAGACATGGCCGAACAGCTTCGCCAGATGGAAAAGCTCGGCGGCATGGGCGGCGTGCTGGGCATGTTGCCCGGCGTTGGAAAGCTCAAGGGCCAGATCAACGAGGCTGGCCTGGACAAGGCCCTCAAGCATCAGCGCGCCATCATTTCTTCGATGACGCCGAAGGAGCGGCGCAATCCCAAGGTGCTCGACGGCAAGCGCAAGCGGCGCATCGCAGCCGGCTCGGGCACCACGCCTGCGGACATCAACAAGCTGCTGAAAATGCACATGCAGATGGCCGACATGATGAAGCAGATGGGCCGCAACAAAGGCATGATGGGCAAGATGGCCTCTATGATGGGTCTACCCGGCGGCGGCATGGGCGGCGCACCCAGTGCCGACGAACTGGCCGCGATGCAAGCCGAACTATCGCGTCTCGATCCCAAGGCGCTTGAACAGCTGCCCGAGGACGCACGCCAGGAGCTTGAGCGGCTCAAGAGCGGCTCGGGCACACCTGCAAAGGGGCTGCCCGGCCTGGGTCTGCCAAAGGGAATACCCGGAATGGGCGGTGGCCTTCCGGGCTTAGGGGGGGGATTTCCGAAATTCCCCGCTCTTCCGAAAAAGAAAAAGTGACGACAGCACTGACGACTTGAAAATCTGAACTCGAACAACTCTGAACAAAGACAACCAGGAGAAGACAAATGGCAGTTAAGATCCGCCTTTCGCGCGGCGGTTCCAAGAAGCGCCCGTACTACTATGTCGTCGTGGCCCACGCCACGAGCCCGCGCGACGGCCGCTATATCGAGCAGATCGGCACCTTCAATCCGATGCTCAAAAAGGACGATCCCGAGCGCGCGAAGTTTCTGGAAGAGCGCGTGAAGCATTGGCTGTCAGTCGGCGCCCAGCCCACCGATCGCGTTCTGCGCCTGCTCGACGGCAAGGGCCTCGCCAAGCGCACCGCGACCAATAACCCGGAGAAGGCGAAGCCGAAGAAGAAGGCGCAAGAGCGCGCCGCGGCCGAAGCCGAGAAGGCAGCCAAGGCAGCCGAAGCAGCGTCTGCCGGTGGCGAAGCCGCGTAAGGCGACCACGGCGAACCCCCTGCTTTCGCATTAGAAAATTGAAGTGCCCCGGACACTTGTTCGAGGCACTTTTTGCATGCATTGTGCCTCGTATTTCTTATAGATTCGACCCCATGCCTGCGAAGGCGCTGTGGACGTCGCCTTGCATGAACCGAAACAATTTAAAGCCGACACTGAGTAAACTTGGCTTGAGTCAATCTGAGCTGGCTCAGTTACTTGACGTGTCCGCGCGCACAGTCAACCAATGGGCCAGAGGCGACAAGGTACTGCCTGGTGCTGTTGCCGGTTACCTCCGTCTGCTTCTCGCCACCGACGACAAAGTACGCGAGGCCGAACTGGAGAGGTTGCAAAACACTGAAAAGCGATTGGACGACGGCCTTTATCGCATCGGCTATCGCGCGCTGAATGATGAAGAGTACGATCATGCGCTGGCGGTTCTACGCAGCGGCAAGATCCTTGGCTCAGACCGCCACGGCACCGTATTCAACGGCCACTACCGCTTCGATCGCAGACGGGGGTTGAACATCATGACGATGACGCTCGATGTGCCTCCTGATGGAATACTGATTAACGGCCTTGAGGCCGGCCCCGAGGGAGCGCAATTCGACGTTACCTGCAATGTCGCCAAAGCCAATCCCGTTTCACGCTCCACCATCGACATCGCCGGGCAGCCCATCGTGGTCGAGTTGAGCTTCCTCGGCCCCTTGCCGAATTGATCTGCGCGGTGCATGACCGGCAACCATGACCAGCCAAGATGACAAGCCACCCACCCGCGTCCTGTTGGGCACCATCGCTACCGCGCACGGCATCCGGGGCGAGGTGATGTTGCGCACCTACACAAGCGATCCGGACGCCATTGCGGACTACGGCGCGCTCACCGACAAGTCCGGCAAGCGAACCTTCAAAATAAAATCCCTGCGGGTAACCCCCAAAGGCGTAATCGCGCGGATCGACGGCGTGGACGACCGCAATCAGGCTGAAGGCTTGCGTGGCACCGATCTTTATGTCTCGCGCGCCCAGCTTCCCGCCACCGAAGAGCAAGAATTCTATCACGCCGATCTCATCGGGCTCGAAGCGCGAAACGCCGGTGGCGCGGTCGTCGGCGAGATCGTGGCGGTGGCAAATTTCGGTGCCGGTGATCTGCTCGAAGTGCGAAAAGCAGGAACCAAGCAGACCGACTACGTTGCGTTTACCGACGCCAATGTTCCCCACATCGACGTCGCCGCCGGATATGTCGTGCTGGTCGAGCCCGAAATGATAGGGGAGGCCGAACCTGCCTCTGGAGAAGCCGCCGA
Organism: Hyphomicrobiaceae bacterium; assembly: GCA_041397645.1. NCBI lineage: Bacteria > Pseudomonadati > Pseudomonadota > Alphaproteobacteria > Hyphomicrobiales > Hyphomicrobiaceae > Hyphomicrobiaceae bacterium. The sequence goes on from JAWKWE010000004.1 coordinate 917,164, forward strand.
GGACGGCGGCCACGGCGAAGAGGACAGTGGAGAAGACGTCTCCACATCATAGTCCGCAGCAGTCGTGGAAAGACGAAAGCCGCCCCGGAACGATCCGGAGCGGCTTCTTTGTCTTTAACGGTTAGCAGCCGACGATCAGCTCGCGAGCTGGCTTCCGATCGGCAACGAACGCAACCGCTTGCCCGTCGCGGCAAAGATCGCATTCGCGATGGCCGGTGAGATCGGCGGCACGCCGGGTTCACCCACGCCACCCAGCGGTGCGTCATAGCCTGTCGACTCGACGAGGTGGATCTTCACCTCACGCGGGGCGATGTCCATGCGCGCAAGCTCGTAGCTATCGAAGTTGGTCTGCTGAACAACGCCATTCTTGAACGTGATGTTCGAGTACATCGCCACCGAGATGCCCTGGATAATCGCGCCTTCCAACTGCGAGCGGATCCGCTCTGGATTGATATGCGCGCCGCAATCGATAGCCAGATCGACACGGGGGATCTTGATGCGACCGCCATCGCCGATCACAACCTCGACGACCGCGGCCGTGTACGACACGAACGAGCGGTGCGCCGCCAAGCCAAGTCCGCTGCCAGCCGGCATCTTGCGGCCCCAGCCTGCTTCCTTGGTCACGACGTCGATGACCTTCTTCAGCCGCGCCGTATCGATGGCGTAGACTTCCGGGTTTTCACCGTAGTTCCACCAAGGCTCGGTGGTCTTTGGGATCAGCTTGCGATCCGGTCCGATCACTTCAAGCAGGTAGTCCTTGTGATCGCGACCGGCAGCAGCGGCCAGTTCGGCCACAAACGACTGCAGCGCGAACGCATGCGGCACGTTCGTCACCGAACGGAACCAGCCAATGCGCGTGTGGGCCGCGGCTTCGCCGGTTTCAATACGCAAGTTGGGAATGTCGAATGGCGTATCGACCAGACCCAGTCCAAGCTCAAGCGCCGCCTGATGCTTCGGATCGGGCATGAACAGTGCGAAAATCGACGGCGCAGTGGAGCGGTGCAACCACGCCACCGGCTTTCCGTTCTCGTCGAGACCAGCCTCGATATGCTCCACCGAGGTGGTGTTGAGGTAGCCGTTGACCAAATCGTCTTCGCGCGTCCACTGCAACAGAACGGGCTTGCCGTCCATTGCCTTCGAGCACAGCGCCGCCTCGATGCAGAAGTCAGGTTTGGACTTGCGTCCGAATCCGCCACCGAGCAACGTGACATGCACCGTGACATCGTCGATCTTCATGCCGAGACGCTTGGAAACGCGATCCTTCGCAGCCTGCGGGCTCTGTACCGCGGTCCAGATCTCGCACTTGCCGTCTTTGATCTCGGCCACCGCGACGGGCGGCTCCATCGAGACGTGCGAATGATGCGGAATGTAGTATTCCGCCTCAACCTTGGACTTGGCGGTTTTCATCGCCGCATCGACGTCGCCGATCGAAAGCTCAACCTTGCCAGGCTTGCGACCCGCTTCTTCCATCGCTGCACGGTAGCTCGTGGTGGTGTAGACCGCGTTGGGGCCGTCATCCCACGTGATCTTAAGCGCCTCGCGGCCCTTCATCGCCGCCCAGGTGCTGGTCGCAATCACAGCCACGCCGCCGAGGTTCTGGAACTCAGTAGGGAACTTGGGCGGATCGAGCGAAATCACCTTCAGCACGCCTGGCACTTTGAGAGCTGCGCTGTCGTCCAGCGAAGCCACCTTGCCGCCGTAGACAGGCGGCCGTGCGATGACGGCATAGGACATGCCTTCGCGTCGAACGTCGGTGCCGTAGACGGCTGAGCCCGTGGTGATGCCCATGTTGTCGACGAGGTTGGTCTTGCCCTTGCCAATGTACCGGAACTTGGAAGGATCCTTCAGCTTCAAGGCGTCGTGCGCCGGTACCGGCTGCGCCGCCGCTTCCTTGGCCAACTCGCCAAAGCCAGCCTTCTTGTCGCTTCCTTTGTGGACGACCTCGTGATTGACGACCTCAACCTCTGCGACGGGAACGCCCCACTTCGCGGCAGCGGCCGCTTCGAGCATCTGACGTGCAGCGGCACCGATGCGACGCAGCGGCATGAAGTGGTGACGCAGAGAGCGCGAACCGTCGGTATCCTGGTTGCCGTACTTGACCTCGTCGCCATCTGCCTGGACGACCTTCACGCGGGCCCAGTCAGCATCCATTTCGTCGGCAATGACCATCGGCACGCTGGTGCGAACGCCTTGGCCCATTTCCGAACGGATGCATAGGATGGAAACGACCCCATCCTCTCCGATCGAGACGAACAGCGTGGGATCGTCGCGCAGACCGTGAGGCATGCCATCGCCACCCCACTTGGGCTCTTCTGGCTTGGCCTCTTCGGCAAACACGGGAAGACCGGTTGCGAGAACAAGAACGCCGGCGCCAAATCCTAGCGACACGGCGCGGCGGGAGACGTTCAGAACGTCCGTCGTTGCTTTGCGATCAATGATCATGGAACCCCTCCTCACGCTTTCTCAGATGCGAGCTTGATAGCCGCACGAATGCGCGGGTACGTGCCGCAGCGACAGACATTGCCGCTCATCAGAGCTTCTATGTCTTCATCGGTGGGTTTGGGCTTCTCATTCAACAGCGCGGCAGCCTGCATGATCTGACCGCACTGGCAATAGCCGCACTGGGCGACGTTCAGCTCGCGCCATGCAGCCTGAACCGGATGGTTGCCGTCAGGCGAAAGTCCTTCGATCGTCGTGACCTTCTTGCCGGACGCATCGGCGAGCGTCATCTGGCAGGAACGGACGGCTTCACCGTCCACGTGGACAGTGCAAGCGCCGCACAATGCAATACCGCATCCGTACTTTGTACCGGTCAAGTTCTGCACATCGCGCAGATACCAGAGCAGCGGCATCTCGGGATCGCCGTCGAAGCTCTGCTCCTTGCCGTTGATATTCAGTTTGATCATGATTTCCTCCGAAGGGAAATTCGGTTTGTCCGAACTTCGATTTGTTCAGGCCGAAGCGCACGCGAAAAGCCTGCTTCGCTGGTGGTCAGAAAAGCCAACCACCGACGATTTTGCAAGCTAGTCTTCCAACCATTTCGCTTGCCGTATGGCTGGTTTTGCTCATGTTTGGGGGTATTTTCGCGCGTCGCTCGGGTATGGCTGGCGCGCATGAGTGCTATGCAGCAAGCCCCCCCCATCCGTTTGGGGGAGGTCGAGCACCGGTTGCCTACTCAATCTTCCCGCGGCGCTTCGCAATAAGGTCGGGGCGGCGCTTTTCGGTTAGTTCAAGGGCCTGCTGACGGCGCCATTCGGCAATCTTCTTATGGTCGCCGGAGAGGAGGACGTCGGGAATGGCGTGGCCTTCCCATTCGCGGGGCTTTGTATAGTGCGGGTGCTCCAAAAGGCCGTCTTCGAAGCTCTCATGAGCCGCACTCTCGCTCTTACCCAACACGCCGGGAATCAGACGCACGCAGGCATCTATAAGAACCATCGCCGCCAAGTCGCCGCCTGACAGCACGTAATCGCCAATCGAGACTTCTTGCATTGCGCGGGCTGCGATGATGCGCTCATCGATGCCTTCAAACCGTCCTGAGAGCAGAACGACCCCCGGCCCCGCCGACAGCTCGCGTACGAAGTCCTGGTCCAGTGTCCTTCCACGGGGCGAAAGATAGATGACGGGAGAGTTGGGATTATCAGCGCGCGCGTGATCGATGGCCGGACCCAGAACATCGGCACGCAATACCATTCCCGCACCACCTCCGGCCGGCGTATCGTCAACCTGCGCGTGGCGGCCAAGACCGAAGTCGCGGATCTGATGCGTGTTGAGCGCCCACAACCCCGCCGCGAGCGCCTGTCCCACCAACGACAAGCCCAATGGGCCTGGAAACATTTCCGGAAAGAGCGTGAGCACGCTCGCCCGCCAAGGCATTCGGCCATCATTGGTGGGAAAGTGCGCCATAGAGTTCAATCGGATCCAGAACCGCGAAACGCAGCGGCAAAAAGGGCTTGCATCTACGTCCAAGTTTAACCAGCGAAGCGATGCCGGCGGCGTTAAAGCGCGTTAACCGTTTGAATGGTTAACGCTGGTTAGCCCGAGCTTCGAACCGACCGCCGCTCCCGACAGGCCGGACTAGCTTTAGACACCCTCCACAACGGTCATATCGAGGTGCCCAGCGCCCTGCCGCAGCACCTTGGCAGCCGCATACTCCTCGCTCTTCGCGTAGCCCAGGGCGTGCTCGTAGGTCGGAAATTCAAGGACCGCATTTCGTTGCGAACCGGTTCCCTCGACCGTCTCGCACCGCCCCCCGCGCACGATGGGCGTGCCTTGGTACTTCTCCAACGCAGCTTTGGACTTTGCGACGTACTCGCCCCATTTAGCAGGGTCCGTCACCGTGGCGCGGACGATTACGTAGCCTTTGGACATATTTGCTTCCCTTTAGGTTCACGTTAACGAATCGAATTTCAGACTGAGGCCAAGGCCGCAAGGGCGTGCGTTGAGTGAGTTTTCTACTCGTTCATACGGCTGCACCCCCGAAACGTCACTAAGCCTGAGAGACTGCCAATGAATGCCCCGACGACCATCGACATCCGCGAAACCCTACGACAAGCTTCGGAAGACGAAGTTTGGGTAAAGGGCCACATCGTCCCGGGAACTGATCCCGCAGTTCTGCGCAAAGATGACTATGGCTGGTGGATTCGCCGGTCCGAGTTGAACAACGGCTCCTCACAGCAGGGTTGGTGCGTTGGCTTGATCCTCCCCGCTCATCTAGGCGGAAGGAACGTCGCGCGCAACATGCGTCCTCTGAATATGAGTAACGTCAACGCCTCCGACTGGATCGAAGACATCAAGATCCGGGCGTGAGCGGTGCCCTCGCGGGGCTGTCTTCAAGATATCATTCGCTCAGAGGGCGCACGCCTGCGAATGTGGCCTGCGAGCTGGCGCTTTTAGACTTTTCCTCGGGCGCTGCGCTCGCTGACGCCGTGGGCCACCACCACGACCATGTCTGTTGACTGCCGTTGATGCTCCAGCGCGCGATGTTTTCTCGGGTGCGCAATTTGACGCCGATGGCGATCAAAGGCTTGCTGCCGAGTTTCTTGGCCAGTCTGGGTGAAACCGGAGCAATCAGTTTGCCGGGCGCCGCCGGGCAGGCGGCAGCGGCCGAGTCTGGCGTTGCTCCTTCAACAGGAAAGATCGGATTGACGACGTAGCGCTTGTCGCACATCGCCACACGCGGCACGAGGCGTGACTTGTCGAAATCGTCATAGGCCTCCTGCAACGGCGCCCAAGTCTTGTACGCAGGACTATCCGTATGGCGCGCGAGATTGGCAGATGTCATGCGGAAGGGGAACGTATGAACGGGCACGCGCGCCTGTCCGCCTTCCAGTGCTTCGCGAACGAAGGCGTAAATCTCTTCGATGAGCCCATCCGTCATGGCAAAGCAGCCGACGCTCTTACAGTCGCCGTGCACCATGATGAAATCGCCGGTGCGGCCCAACGCTTTGTCGAGCGCGTTGGGATAACCGATGTTCAGCGCCAGGTGATACTTGCTGTCGGGCTTGAGGCTATGGGCCCCGACGCCATAGAAGCCTTCAGGCGCCATGTGGTCGCCGATTGATGTCTTCGGCCCTAACGCGCCCGACCAATTGCAAATCGGGTAAGTCTTGATGAGAACGTAGCGGCCACCTGGGCGTTCCTTCCAGACCTCCAACTCGGATTCTTCCTTGAAGATCCGGATGTAGATCGGCGCGCCGGGCGCGATGTGCTTTTCCTGGAGATAGGTTACGGTGTTGGGATCAAGCGGCTTCGTGGAGGCCGCCTCCTCGGCGCGCCCCTCAACAGACACCGACAAACTCGCCAAAGCCAAAAGAATGGCGATGGCGCTACCCCTTCTGGGAGCGCGATCGAGCGGACGCATGTACCAAGAACCCCGTCAGCGGCTACCGAAAAAAGTCCGAAGTTCCCTATGCTTCAGACATAGTAAACGTGCGGTTAAGATCTTGGCTGCCCACAGTGGCACCCCCGGGGCGCATTCGTGGCGATACCGTGGCTCCGGACGGGTTGCACACCGCCTCAAACCGCCTTCGCGATATGCTCCAAAAAGCTACGCGCGGCCTGTACTGGATCGGGTGCTGCGTTGATCGGTCTGCCCACTACAAGATGGTTGGCGCCATCGGCCAGCGCCTTCTCCGGCGTGGTAATCCGCGTCTGGTCTCCCGCAGCGCCCCCAGGAAGCCGAATGCCCGGTGTGACGATCAGAAACCCCGGCCCTGTCGCAGCGCGCACGGCAGCCGCTTCGTGACCGGATGAAATCACGCCGTCGAAACCAGCCGCGTGGGCAAGGCGCGCGCGCTTGAGCACCAGTTCCGCCGGCTGCATCGATGTTCCCTGTTCGGCAAGATCGCCCGCATCGAGACTCGTCAGCACCGTCACTGCCAACAGCTTCAGCGGCGCAGTCCCGCGCCCCTTCACAGCCGCATCCAGCGTTTTGCGATCATGTCCGTGAACGGTGAGAAAATCGACGCCGAGCTGTGCCGCCGTCGCCACCGCGCGCTCAACGGTGTTGCCGATGTCCAGCAGCTTCATATCCAGGAAGACGCGCTTGCCCGAGCTCTTGAGATCTTTTGCCAAAGCCAGCCCACCGCTGAACAGCAGCTCCAGGCCGACTTTATAGAACGACACTTCAGAGCCCAGCCGATCGACGAGCGCGCGCGCCGCCTCCGCCGATGGCAGATCGAGTGCAACGATAAGCTTGTCGCGATTTGCATCGGTCATGGTCTTGCCTGTGTCCGTCGGTCTGTGCGTTTTTTGCGGATTTCAAACCCGCTGCAATTATCCGTGCAGCACGTGCGCCGCACGCGCGAGTTTCTGGATCAGCGCCTTGAAGGTTGCTTGCGAGTCCTTGTTCTTCAAATGCCCGTTTTCATCGAACGCATCGATGGCGCGCGGCACTGCGAACTGATCGGGCAGCACCAGCGCCCCAAGACCTATCTCCAGGACCAGCCGCAACTGTGACAGCCCGCGCAAACCGCCCATGCCGCCCGGAGACGCGCTACCCAGCGCGAATACTCGCGTCTTATAGACTTGAAGAGGCGCCTCGCCTTCGTCGCGCGTGTGGCTGACCCAATCGATTGCGTTTTTCAGCAAAGGCGAAAAGGAGGCGTTGTATTCCGGGCTGGCGATGAAGATTCCCGAATGGACGTTCATCAACGCCTTCAACTTGCGGGCGTTCTCTGGCGGCCCGTCCCGCAACTCATCGTCGCCGTTATAAATCGGCATGGGATAGTCGCCGAGATCCGCAAATGTTCCTGCAATTCCATTCGCATCCGCGATCTTCTCGCCAAGCTGAGCAAGCTTCTTGTTCCAGGACTTTTCACGCGAGCTTCCGGCAATAAAAAGTAAACGCGGTTCTGACCGGGGCGTAGATGTCATGGATCGACCTTCAAGAAGCTTTTGCCAATGGCGGGATTAGGTCGTTGGAATGGGTGCGCAATCGCCCAATGTCAAGCCACGAGAGCGCAATTGCCTGGCCCTGGCTCAAGGAGCAGAGGACGCCCGGCCCGGCGATCCAAACATGTTGGCCGCCCAACCGTTGGCGAACCTGCGCGCGGGCGCCTCGATATATTTTAGCGTGAGCATCGCGGCAATGATCACGATTGCGAGATAGCCTAACGTCAAGCCGTCGAGAGCGAGAGTGTTGGGCAGCAAAAAGATCTTCTGATCGAACCCTTCGAACGTTTCCATACGCCAGTAGCTCGGCGCATGAGAGCGCGCCAACAGGGTCACGCCAGTTGAAAATACCAGCACGAAGAAGGCGTGCAGGATGTAAATCCCATAAGAGAGCTGCCCGAGACGTTGAAGCGCGGGAGCAGCAAGCGCGCGCGAAATCTGTCCGCCCTGAGCGGCAAATACGAGCACGGCGGGCGCGAAGACAAAAGGTGAGACGATGGAAGCCCCGCTCCGCCCGGCCCAGACAACGAAACCGATCGCTATAACGAGGACCGCGAATTCCGATACCGTCGCAGGCAGACGTTGCAACCGTTCACCTGCGCGCAGCCAGATGTCGTAGCATAGGGCGCCGATCGAAAATCCATAAACACATCGCACAAAGCCCAAGTCGTACGTGAGATCGATCCCCGTTTGGGAGCGCTCTACAATAACGACGAACGCCGTTGCAGCCAGGAGGGCGAGAACGTAACCGCGCTGCCGCCGGGCGAGCCAGCACACCAGCGCAAACAATCCATACGTCCACAGCTCGGCCGCGATGCTCCAATCGGGCCAGTTCCACGACAACCCATCCGTGAGATGAAAGGCCTGCAACAGCAGGATATGCAGAGTGAGGTACCCTGGATCGCTAGGGCTTCCGGCCTGAAAAGGCGCGGTCTGCGCGCTCAGACCGAACATTGAAGAGGCTAGAGCTTTGGCCACCTCAAGCCCGACGAAGGCCAAGAGAACTGCTGCATAGAGCGGATAAAGCCGCCCCAGGCGCCGCATCAAGAATGCGCCGGTCGCCCGTGCAGACCCAAGATCCTCGCGCACGGAATGCGAAATAACGAACCCCGACAGCACGAAGAAGAAATCGACAAACAAAAAGGCATGGCGGACAACGGCGGCCTGGTGAATATGCCCAGCCGCGGGAAAATGGAACACGGCGACCATAATCGCCGCGATACCGCGCCAACTGTCGAGAACCTTGTAGCGCAAGTCGATCCGCTCCCCGGCACAACGAACGACGCATCTCAATACGTCCGCCGACGTATTGGATCTGCGCAAACGACGCGGGCAATCAAACGCATCCGGTAATGTTACCGGATGCTTCACCCGCCGCTCTTACCCAGCCTTCAGACCGAGGCTGGCATATAAGCGTAGACAGCCTTCTCGAAATCGACAAGGACGTCCGTACACAGCGGATCGCAGAACGGAATTTGCTGCATCAACACTACGCCGGCGATGGCGTTTAGCTGATCGAACCAGAAGAAAGTGTTGAGTGCACCCGCCCAGCAGTGACTGCCCGCCGAGCGCATCCCGCGCGTAGGCTCCATGTTAATCATGGTGACGAGGCTGTGCTTCTTGCTCATGCCGGGAAAGAACTCTGCATCGTGAGTCACCGCCGGGTTGACGGTGACAAGATTGACGACCTCTAACTCATCGATGTGATTTTGCAGAATGTAATTCACGGTCGCGGGCTTTAGGATCTGCGCACCCTTGTAACTGCCCTCGTTCAGCAGCATGAGCAGGAACGTCATGTAGTCCCGGGCGGTCGAATAAAGACCGAAACCCGCGCCGTAGATCTCCGGATTGGAAGGTGGATCAAGAGTGATCGGCACAAGCGAACCGTCCTCCTGACGGGCGTGGACGCCCACCAGCCGCGAACGCTTTTCGGGTGGACATTCAAATCCCGTATCGCTCATTCCGAGGGGCACGAAAATCTCATCACGGCAAAAGGCATCCAGGCGCTTTCCGCTGGCCTTCTCGATCACAAGGCCGAGCCAATCCATGCCGACGCCATAGTCCCACCGCTCGCCGGGATCGAAAACCAACGGATAGCTGATCCCCAATTTGGTGCCGGAAAGGAAGCCCGGGCGATCCATCACCTCCAGATATTTTTTGATGTTGGCGTTCCAGAACTCGTAAACCAATCCGGAGGTGTGGGTCGCGAGCTGACGCACGGTCGCCTGCCTCTTTGGCGCGCGCAGGATCGGCGTGTTACCGTCAAATCCCACCAGCACCTGCAGGTCGGCAAACTCAGGCAGGTATTCCGAAACCGGCGCATCCAGGTCCAGTTGTCCCCGCTCAACCAGCTTGGCCGCCGCGACACCGGCTATGGCTTTGGTCATGGAAAAGATGCGGAAGATTGAGTCCGTCGTCATTGGAGCATCTTCATCAATGCGGCGCTTTCCGGCGGCGCCGAGATAAAAGATGCCCTTAGCAGACCCCGCTGCTGCAACAACACCCGCGGACGCACCTGCAGCAATTGCGCGGCTCAGAACACGATCCAGATCGGTCATTTCCCGATCTCCCCAGACTTGAATTCTATTTTTTGTTCGACTTTGTGCAGAATGTACCATGCTGGCGGGGCAGGTCCTATTCACCGGAGGTCGGTCGAATAGGCGATACGGCTGACGCCGGGCACCGCTAGGCAGTCACGATGGAGATTGACCATTCCGTCATCAGACCGGATCGACCGTATGCATACTATTCGCCTTCGACCGCATGAAGGCACACGCCCGGTTCGGCTGAGCACAAAGCCGCTTTCTACTTCGCTGCCGACGATCAGAGGAAATTGTAGGGATCGACGTCAAGCGACACGCGCACGTCGCCCTTGAACGCGGGAAGCGCCTGCGACCATGCGCGAAGGTAGGACTGCAGGTCGAGATCGCGCGGCGCCTTGACGAGCAGCCGCCAGCGATGCCTACCGCGCACGACCGCAATCGGCGCTTCCGCCGGTCCAAGCACCGTGATTTTTTCCGACTGCGGTGCGGCTTGCACAACGGCGCGCGCTGTGCGCTCAGCCAGTTCCTTCTCGCGAGCTGAAACGATGATGGCAGCGAGCCGTCCGTAGGGCGGAAGCATACCGGCCTGCCTGGTCTTGATTTCATAGTTCAAGAAGGCCTGCCGATCGCCCGCCACGATGGCCGCCATGATCGGATGTTCCGGCATGTAGGTTTGCACAAGTCCATACCCCTCCGCAGCGGCACGACCCGCGCGTCCGGTCACCTGATGCAGCAATTGAAACGTGCGCTCGCCGGCTCGCGGGTCGGCACCGTGCGCAAGCCCTAAGTCGCCGTCAACGATGCCTACGAACGCCAAGTCGGGGAAGTGATGACCCTTCGCCACGATTTGCGTACCGATGATGATGTCGATCTCGTGCGCCTCTATCCGATGGATAATTGCGCGCATCTCCACCAAGCTGGGAACGAGATCCGACGACAGCAACGCGATGCGCGCATCCGGAAATCGCTCGGCGACCTCTTCGGCGACACGCTCGACGCCCGGGCCGCAGGCCACCATGCTATCCGGCGTCCCGCATTTGGGACACTTCTCTGGAAGCGGCAGAGAAAAGCCGCAGTGATGGCAGTTAAGCCGCTTTTTGAAGCGGTGTTCGACAAGCCACGCGGAGCATTGCGGGCATTCGAAGCGATGTCCACAGCTGCGGCACAATGTGAGCGGCGCATACCCACGCCGGTTGAGAAACAGCAAGGATTGCTGCCCCTTCGCGAGTGTCTGCGTCACCGCGTCGACAACGCGCGGGGCGAGCCAGCGGCCCTTATCGGGCTGCTCGCGTTTGAGATCGACAGCTTCGACGCTGGGAAGCTCGCTGCCCGAGTACCGCCCAGACAGCACCACATGCCGATACCGGCCGGTCATCGCGTTGACGTGGCTTTCGATGGAGGGTGTTGCCGACGCTAGCACGACCGGAAACTGACCCAGGTTTCCACGCACCACGCACATATCTCGGGCCTGATAGTGGACGCGGTCGTCCTGCTTGAAGCCCTGGTCGTGCTCTTCGTCGACGACGATAAGACCGAGTTCGGGAAACGGCAGAAACAGAGCGGAGCGGGCGCCGACCACGACGCGGACATCGCCTCGCGCCACACCCTTCCAGATCCGTCCACGCTCAACGGGCGACAGGGCTGAATGCCATTCTACGGGACGGGCGCCGAAGCGACGTTCGAAGCGATCCAGGAACTGGCTCGTCAACGCGATTTCCGGCAGCATGATGAGCGCCTGTTGACCGGCCTCAACGCAGCGCGCAACGGCTTCGAAATAGACCTCGGTCTTGCCTGAACCGGTCACGCCGTCGAGCAGGGTTGTCGAGAAGCATTGGCCATCGACGGCCGCACGCAAGGCTTCGACAGCGACCATTTGATCGTCGCTGAACTGTGTGACCTGATGCGCGGGATTTGGCCGTACGAAGCCGCGCTCGGGAATTGCAATGTCGACCAGATTGCCGGATTTGACCAAACCGTCGATCACGCCGGTCGAACAAAACGCGAGTTGAGCCAGCTCCGACTTGGCGCGGATCAGGCCATCGCCTGCAATTTCGAGAGCCCTGGCCCGCGCCTCGCTTAGGCGCGCGGGCGGCGGCGCGTTGTCGACCAGACGCACTCCGTAGCGAATTTTATCCGGCTCGAACGCCGATTGTGCGCTCATCATCATGCGCACAACCATGCCCAGAGGGGCGAGGGTGTACTTGGCGATCCATTCTGCAAACCGCAACGAAATGACTGGGAGCGGCGGAACGTCGAGGCCGCTTGTGATAGTCTTGAGTTTAGAGGGCGGGGCGGGTTTCTGGTCACCCACCGCAGCGTCCCACACGATGCCAATGCGGGTCTGTGAGCCAAACGGAACCAACACGAACATGCCCGGAGCAAGCTCCAGGCCGTCAGGCGCGAGGTAGTCGTAGGTTTGGTTCAGCGCTACCGGCAATAGCACCGGCACCAGGGGCCGGGTGCCAGTGTCGGGCGTGGGATCGAGACTGTCGAGAAGGCTATCCAATGGCTTTTCCGGAGGCGGCCGTTACTTCGATTGAGAGGGTTTAACCTAGCCCCGTCCATGAGGCGAGGCGAAGGCAACGGTGGGGGGTGCACAAAACGCATATCTAGGCTAAACCCGCTCTCCACGATGGACAGGTGTCACTGCGCCCGGGCCATATCAAACACCGCTGCCTGAAGGATCCAAGGGAATGAAGTTCTTCGTCGACACCGCAGACGTAGCCGAGATCAAGGAACTGGCCGCGACCGGTCTGCTTGACGGCGTGACGACGAACCCCTCGCTGGTCGCCAAGGCGGGTGGCGACTTCAAAGAGATCATCAAGGAGATCTGCGCCATCGTTCCCGGACCCGTGTCGGCGGAAGTTGCTGCGACCGATTATGAGGGGATGCTCAAGGAGGGGAAGGCGCTCGCCAAGATTGCCAAGAACGTAACGATCAAGGTGCCGCTGACGATGGATGGCTTGAAGGCTTGCAAGGCGCTCACCAGCGAAGGCACGATGGTCAACGTAACCTTGTGCTTTTCCGCCACGCAGGCTCTGCTCGCTGCCAAGGCCGGAGCGACGTTCGTGTCTCCGTTCATCGGACGGCTCGATGACATCGGGTTGGATGGCATGGAGTTAATCAAGGACATCCGCGTCATCTTCGACAACTACCCGGATCTGTCCACTGACATCCTGGCGGCCTCGATCCGCACCGTGAACCACGTGAAGGATGCAGCGCTTATCGGCGCCGATGTGGCGACCATTCCACCTGGAATTCTAAAGCAGCTGGTCAAACACCCGCTGACCGATAAAGGCATCGAGATCTTCCTCAACGATTGGAAGAAGACCGGGCAGAAGATCGTCTAGGCCCGGAGCCAAGGGCTGCAGCGTCCCTTGCGTTGCGCGCCGTTGCCCGCCCCTTGCGCCGGTGTGACGCAGCGGACGGACTGCATCTCGCACGCGAGCTTGCGGAGCACTTCTCTGCGTGCCGTGGCGCACTAGGAACCAGGGACCAGCATCATCCTCAAACGGCGCGGCAGTCGTCTTTAGAGACGTTATAAAACATCGCGATTGAATGGCGTTCGTGGCTGGCTATAACTGGAATCGACCGGATTGCGGTCCTAGCCACCGATTTCGAGGCCTTGAACCTCGAGGATTGGAGTACGACATGCCCGCTGAACTTCCCAGCGCTCCGTATCTGCGCGCTCGCAGCTCTCGCCCGATCAGGCGAATTTCTTGTCCCTCCTTCCATGCTTGAGGCCCGCCACAGCCAACGATCGTTGGTTTGTCGAGCAGACGTCATGTCCATTCGCATCTGATCTGGAGCTTCCCATGACCCACAAGACAGTTCTTTGCAGCACCCTCGCGCTCGGCGCTGCTTTCGTCTGTGGTGCGCTGACACCAGCCAACGCCGAAGAAGAGACCTATACGATAACGATCAGGGATCACCGCTTCGAGCCTGACACGCTTGCGCTCAAGGCTGGCGTCAAGACCCGCCTCGTGATCGAGAATGCGCAGAAGGAAGCGGCCGAATTCGAAAGCGGCGAACTCAATCGCGAAAAGGTCATTCCTCCTGGCGCCCAGGTCTCCGTCTCGGTCGGCCCGCTGGCGCCCGGCAGCTACGCTTTCTTCGACGATTTCCATCAAGAAACCACCGGCAAAGTCGTGGTGAAGTAAGGCAAGGGTCATTTCATGCTTGCAACCGCGATCATCGTCTTTCGCGAGGCCTTCGAGGCTGCTCTCGTTATCGGTATCGTCATGGCGGCATGCCGGATGGTGCAGGGCCGCTCGCTATGGATCGGCGCTGGCATCGCAGCCGGCATCGTAGGGTCTTGCCTGGTTGCACTTGCCGCACGCGCGATCACGGAAGCTGCCGAAGGCATGGGCCAGGAGCTTCTCAACGCCTCGATCCTGCTACTCGCGGCCGCCATGCTGGCTTGGCATGCGATCTGGATGAGCAAGCACGGCAAAGACCTCGCCCGCCACGTCAAGGAAGTCAGCGCCTCGGTCGCCGACGGCCGCAAGTCGCTTCTCGCAATCGCGATCGTCGTTGGATTGGCCGTGCTGCGGGAGGGATCCGAAACCGTACTGTTTCTGGCTGGTCTGGTTCAGTCAGGCGAAACCAGCCTCGCCGGTCTGCTCGGTGGCGTCGCTCTTGGTCTGCTCGGCGGCGCCGGCGCTGGAATGTTGCTCTATAAGGGATTGCTGCACATTCCGCCGCGTCACTTCTTTACCGTAACCAACTGGATGATCCTACTGCTCATGGCGGGAATGGCTGCGGCCGCCGTCGGATTCCTGGTCCAGGCTGGCGTTGTGCCGCCGTTGGCCGATCCGCTGTGGGATACGTCGTGGCTTCTCGACGACAAGAGTATCGCCGGCAAGCTTCTGCACACGCTTATCGGCTATCAGGCACGGCCTGCCGGAATTCAAGTTCTCGTCTATGTGACGCTTCTTGCGGTCGTCGGCCGCCTTGCGCATCACACGAACCGGGTTGAGCCTCAGCGGCAAGTTCCCGCAAGATCTGCGGCATAGTAAGCGCTACGCGGATTGTTCAACCGTATGTGCTTTCGCATTCAGCCGAGAATGCTCCACAAGGCTGCCGCCACCCCGGTCAGGCTTTCTCCAACGATCAAGCCCGCCGCAATAACGACAGTCCGCTTCCGCGCAAATTCAGGATAAGCTTTAGCCAAGGCTGCCGCGAACAGCGCCCCTGCGCACATCGAGAGAGCATTCCAAGCCGGAATGACAAAACCCAGCCCCATCGCCGATGCGCTCGGTACGAACGCGGCGTAGTGCTTACGCAGGCGCGCTTCGAGCACCGCAAAGCCGATCCCGAACGCTCCGGCAATGGCTATGGCCGGCACGGCACCAGGCGGCATCGCAGCCCAGCCTTTAGCGAGAACCTCTGCAACGGCTTTCCAAGTCGCAACGGCAGGTGCGGGCCATTCAGGCGTTATAAGCTGCGTGACAGGGGACGGGATCAGGATCAGATACGTCATGGACCCGACCAGAGCCCCTGCCAGTATTCCGAAAACCTGAGCGACGATCTGGAACGCGGGTGTCGCGCCGATCATCTGCCCGGTCCGCAGGTCATGCATAAGGTCGGCGCATTGGCCCGCCGCCCCACCCGTGACGTTCGCCGTCATCAGATTGGTTGGAATGTTCCCAGGCGAGATCGCACCAAACGTCAGCTGGGTAATCTTGCCGAGAGCACCGATGGGCGTGATCGCTGTTTCGCCAGACACGCGCGCGGCAACAACGGCAAGCACATAACTCAATAGGACAGCGATAACCGCTTCGAACAGACCGATTGAAAATATCGCGTGCTGCGCAATCACGGCCAACACCATGACCACGACGAACGCACACCAAAGCCAGCGTAATTCGGCCTTGCGCGCGACCCGATCCCGATCATGCGATTGTCCCACAAAGTCACCGGCCTTGTTTGTGGCGACACTCGGCTCTGTTTGGGTTGGATGGACGAGACGAAAAACCGAGAACAAGAACGCAGTAAGCGAAGCGGTCACCATCAAGGTCGCGCCGGGCCACAACAACCACTCCACCAAGGGGCCGAACCAGACAGCAGATGCATCTCCCGCTTTCGCCCATCCATTCTCCAGCACCAAGGGCGCCAACACGGCCCAGCTCAACACCGCGCCGATCAGCATCGATAGCGCGATGCGCAAGCCTGAGATCGCGCCGAAGCCGACCATCATCAACGAGGGATCAAGCGCGAAGCCGAGATTCAACGCTGAGATCTTCAAAGGCTTGCCGCCCGCCAGCATCACGCTCCAACTCAACGGCGGCGCAAGAGGCCCAACGCCAAAGGCGGTGACGAACGACTTCAGACTGGCGCTTATCGCCGCCATCAAGCCCAGAACCCGCAACCGTGCATGAGCCTCCGCACCACCTTTGTGAATTTCTGTCATCGTTTCGGCGGTGACGACACCCGACGGGAACGGCAGCCGTTCCCGCACAAGAAGCTGGTTGCGCAAGCCGGCAGCGACGACCACGCCCAACAGGCTCACGACAGCAAGCCAGATCGCCAGCACGTGAAAAGCGAGCGTCTCTCCGGTCAGCAGCGCGAGAGCTGGGATCGGCGCAGCAAGTCCGGCGGAAATAATGGAAGCTGCCGCCGACGCGGCTGTCTGATTGATGTTGTTTTCATGGAGCGCCCATTCGCGCGATCCAAATAGATTGGCAGCAGCGGTCCATACCGCAAATCCGATCAGCCCTGCGGCAACCGACATGTTGAAGGTCCAGCCGATCTTCAAGCCGCTATAAACGTTGCATGGCGTGAGCAGCGCACCCGTCAGCATACCCGTCACGACAGCACGAACGGTGAGCTCATGGGCATAGGGCCCTTGGCGGGCAAATTGCGTAAAGCCTTTGACGGCGCACCTCGTCGACCGGAAGTTCAACTAGCTCCTGCATAACAAATGCAGACCAGGACGCAAACCTCTGCGCCGTCAGATCCCCTCGGCAGTTTGGGTTACCTCGATTGAGAGCGAGCACAGATTACTTGCGGCCAACGCTGATTTGCCCGTTGTTCTCAATGACGGCGAACCGCACATCCATGATGTTCGCACACCCAGCGGACCGAAGCGCCGCATCGAGTTCGTGCTGGGTCAGTTTCTCCTTCTCCATCACGTCGCGATAGAGGTGGCCGTCGTGGATGAGCACCTGCGGCCTGCCTTCGATGAACTCCTCAATGCGTTTGCTCTTGTAGGTCGCGTACCCGATGAGCCAGTTCGCGCTCACGAGGGTCACGGCGCAGAGCAGACCGCCAACGACCGAGTTGTCGCCCCCTGTCATCGAATTCTGGACCGCATTGCTCAACACCAGCAGCAAGACGAGATCGAACGGCGCCAGCTGACCGACCTGACGCTTCCCGCTGATGCGCAATAGAAATAGGAGGAAGACATAGACGATCGCAGCGCGCGCGATGAATTCCCACCACGGAATTGACATGTCCAACATGGGTCCCTCCGACTGACTGTGCCCTACCCTAGACCTTGAGCCTGCGGAGACTACTACCACCGACCGCCGACGAGGAGCGCCTCACATCTGCTCGCGCGATGCAATCAGGTTGTCCCTTACGGCTTCGATCTCGCGCTTAAGTCGGACAAGAGCCTCGGCAGTCAGTCCGGTCGCCTTCAGCATACACTTCGGAATGTCGCGCGCGGCTTGAGCAAGTTTCTTGCCGGCGGCCGTCAACTGCACGCGCACCTGCCGCTCGTCCGCCTTGTGACGCGAACGGGAAATCAAGCCCTGAGCCTCCAATCGCTTGAGGAGCGGGGTCAGGGTGCTTGATTCAAGCAGCAGCTTCTGGCCGATGCCGTTGACCGTGAGATCGTCCTGCGCCCACAGAACCGTCAGCACCAAATATTGCGGGTAAGTGATGCCCAGATCATCGAGCATCGGCTTGTACGCACGGCTAAAAGCGTGCTCGGCGGAATAGATCGCAAAGCAAAGCTGATCCTCCAGCTTGGGTGGGATCATGGCGCAGCCTCCTTATCGCAATCCAAGTCGCCGCAATATAAATCGCGCGCGATCTTATCGCAAGCTATTGACACCCGTGCGGGGTTGGCCTAATTAAATCGCGCACGACTTAATCGCTAAGTATTTATTCTCGACAATCACAAGGAGTTCCCCCATGTCCGTCAATGTTCTGTACCAGACCTCAGCCCGTGCTGCCGGAGGCCGCGACGGCCACGCCGCGACCCTGGACGGGGTCGTCGATGTGAACCTTTCGACCCCGAAGGAACTGGGCGGAGCCGGTGGGTCCGGCGTAAATCCCGAGCAGCTATTTGCCGTGGGCTACGCAGCCTGCTTCATCGGAGCGTTGAAGTTCGTCGCTCCGCAGGTTGGTGTGCAGGTCCCGGCCGATACGAGCGTCACCTCCACCGTCGGCATTGGCCCGCGGTCGGAAGGCGGTTTCGGTCTGGAAATCGCGCTTGCCGTATCGCTGCCGGGGGTGGATCGCGCAAAGGCGGAAGCGCTGGTTGCCAAGGCGCACGAAGTTTGCCCGTACTCGAATGCCACCCGCAACAATATCGACGTGAAGCTCAGCGTGGTCTGAGATTACCGGGTCGTTGCCGGTCGATCCGAACACACCAGCATTCGAATGGCCGTCTGCGGTGAGCAGGCGGCCATCACGCTCCAATCAAGAACTGTGATTATGTTTCAGTTAAGCCAAGATTTCGCGCCGGCTATCGCGCAATCGTGAGCACCGCCGCTCAAATCGTGACGCAACCGGTTGATGTCAATCAATCAACCTTCCTCCTTCCTGCCCATACTCGCCGCCATCAAGCGACCGCCATCCATTAAGGACGGCCGCATAAGATGTGGTTGGAGGAAAAGCACCCATGAACGAGCACGTTCGCACAATCGTCACGACAGACGCACCTTGGTCGAAAGAAGAATTCGAAGCCCAGATCCGAGCCATTGGTCCTGTGCGCTATCACGACCTTCATCCCTTCCATAAAATGCTTCATGGCGGAAAGCTGAACAAAGGCCAGGTCGCGGCCTGGGCGCTCAACCGGTATTGCTACCAGGAGGCCGTTCCGCGTAAGGACGCCGCCTTCATGAGCCGCACGCACGATCGCGAGCTGCGCCGTGAATGGATCCATCGCATCCATGACCACGACGGTCTGCCCCCTGAAGAGCTGGGCGGCCTTGAGCGCTGGCTTGTACTGACCGACGCGCTCGGCCTCGACCGCGACTATGTGCAGAGCATGGAAGGAGCGCTACCGGCCACCCGTTACGCCTGCGAAGCCTACGTGCGCTTTGTTGTCGAACAGCCGCTGGTCGTCGCAGCGGCCTCCTCGTTGACGGAGCTATTCGCACCTTCCATTCACCGCGAGCGCATTTCCGGGATGCTCGCCAACTATGACTTCGTGAACGACAATGTGATGGCTTATTTCAAGCGCCGCCTCACGCAAGCGCCGCGCGATTCCAACTTTACGTTGGAGTTCATCAAGGAACATGCACGTACCCGCGAGATGCAGGAAGCGTGCGTGGCCGCGGTAAAGTTCAAGACCGATATGCTTTGGGCCCAGCTTGATGCGCTGTATCTCGCCTACGTGGTCGGCATGATCCCGCCGGGCGCTTACAACCCGGACGAGAAGGCAGCATAAATCATGGAAGAAATTGCAACGGGCAGCGTCGTCACAACGACAGCGGACGCGGATCCTTCAGCCGAGGCGCCAACGTGCGCCCGGGCGCCTATCGGTCTGCTTGCCGAGTTGACCCATCGCTGCCCGCTGCAATGTCCATACTGCTCAAATCCAATCGAACTCACACGCGTCAAAGACGAACTCACGACCGCGCAATGGCAAGACGTCATGCGTCAGGCCGGTGAGATCGGCGTGCTGCAGCTTCACCTGTCCGGTGGCGAGCCCTGCGTGCGCCAGGATCTGGAGAAGATCCTTGAGACCGCTGTCGATGCCGGACTTTATACAAACCTCATCACGTCCGGCGTGACACTGACGCGCGAACGGCTGGAGGGGTTGGCCAAGCTCGGACTCGATCACGTTCAACTTTCCATCCAGGACGTCGATCCCGTCAACGCGGACAAGATTTCCGCCTACAAGGGCGGCTCCGCCAAGAAGCACGAAGTTGCGACTTGGGTCCGTGAGATCGGCCTGCCTCTGACGCTCAATGCCGTCGTCCATCGACACAACATCGAAAGCCTTCCAGCCATCATCGACTATGCCGTCGAGATCGGCGCGGGACGGTTGGAAGTCGCACATACCCAGTATTACGCCTGGGCCCTCAAGAACCGCGCGGCGCTGATCCCGACGCGCGAGCAGTTCCTGAAGACAGTCAAATACGTCGACGAAGCTCGTGAGCGTTTAAAGGGCATCCTCGTGTTCGACTTCGTCGTGCACGATCACTACGCCGTGCGTCCGAAGCCTTGCATGGGCGGATGGGGCAAGAGCCTCGTCACCATCACCCCATCGGGCAAGGTGCTGCCGTGCCATGCGGCCGAAACGATCGCTTGGCTGAAGCACGACAACATCAAGGATCGCCGCTTGAGCGACATCTGGCTCAATGGAACCGCCTTCAACGCATATCGCGGTACCGACTGGATGAAGGAGCCCTGCCGCTCCTGCGATCGCCGTGAGATCGATTGGGGTGGCTGCCGTTGTCAGGCCCTGGCAATGACCGGGGACGCTGCCAATACTGATCCGACTTGCGAAAAGTCAGTTTATCACGCTGCCTTCAAGGCCGTTGCCGAACGGGAAGCGAACGCGCCATCTCCGGATTTTGTCTATCGCCGGATGGGAGCAGCAGCCGCAGCAGAGTAAGGCCCCCGACGCGACACACGGTTCTAGAACCGTGTTGTAAGTTCGGTCAGCCATTCGGGTGAGGCGGCGACCGCAGCCGCCTCGATCCTTTTGTCGAGACCCGACAGCACCAGAAAGCCGATCAGAACAAGCAGCACACCCAGGCCAGCCTTTCCGGTCTTACCCGCTCCCAGCAGACGGTTGCGCCACTTCAGCATTGCTTCGCGAGAAAGCAATCCCAATCCGAGCAACGGAAGCGCTGCACCGGCTCCGAACAGCGCCATGACTGTCGCCACCTGCACGAGGTCCTTGCCTTGCGCCGCCAGCACGGATGCGGCACCCAATGTCGGTCCCACGCACGGGCTCCATACCGCTCCCAGCAGCAGACCCAAGGCAAACTGCCCTTTTAGTCCGCTTGTGCTGATACCGCCAAACCTGTCTTCCGCCCATCCGCTGACAGGAGAGGCTGCCGCCGCGAACCGTTCTGACAGAGCAGGCAACGCCAGTGTCAGCCCGAGAACCAAAAGCACAACGCCGCCAAACGCTCGCAGTGCCGACTGATCAACGCCGATCGCATGTCCAGCAAGCGCAAAAAACAAGCCAATGACGACAAACGAAACCGCCAATCCGGAGGCCAATGCCGCTGGTCCGAAGCGGCTTTCGCTGACCGCCGCGGCAAGAATGACGGGCAACAACGGAAGCACGCACGGAGAGAGCGTGGAAAAGACACCGGCGAGAAACGCCAGCACGAGCGAGGATGTCATAACTGTTCTCTTGGCTTGGCGCGCACGACGCGCGATTGCGCTACTTCAACGTCGATTGCACGAGCGCATCTATCGCCTTGGCGCTGGTCGCGCCGACCAACCGTCCCGTCTCGGTTGTTCCCTTGAACGCGATGAGCGTGCTCTGCGTCGTCGCGCTGAAACCCTTCCAGACATCCTTTTGAGTATCGAAATCGACATTAAAGATTTTGACCTTGGCGAAATCGGCCTTGTCCGAAAGGCTGTCGATGGCATTGTGCTGGGCGGTGCACGTCGGGCACCAGGGCGCGGTGACGTGCACGAGGATGGGAGCCCCTGCCGATTGGGCAGCCTTGAACGCACTGGCCTCGTATTTTGCTGTCTCGAACGCTTGGGCGACGGAAGCGGCCGCGACAAACGCGCCCACCGCCACCAATGTCTTAATCCAGTTTCCCTTTCCCATGCTTGACCTCCCTGTCGTTCTTTGGCCTTGATCAGGCTTGTTCGAGCCTAGGTTCGCGCCGCTCACACAGCGCGTTACATAGGCTGCTACGTTTCTTGAGCTGCGAGCACGCGGCAAAGCCGGCCGAGGATGCACTGAATTTGGCACCTGCTCTCAATGCCCCCACCACGGATCTGATTGCCCGCCTCACCGGGATTGTCGGCGAAGCCAACGCTTTGCGCGATCCAGAAGATCAGGCTGCCTATCTTAAGGAATGGCGTGATCTCTATACCGGTAAGACTCCCCTTGTGCTGCGGCCCGGCTCCACGCAGGAGGTGTCGCAGATCCTTGCGCTCGCCAACGAAGCGAGGGTCGCCATCGTGCCTCAAGCCGGCAACACCGGCCTGGTGGGTGGACAAGTGCCGACCACTACGGGCGACGAGATCGTTCTAAGCCTGTCTCGCATGAACAAGATGCGAAATATCGATGCCGAAGGTGGAACGCTCGTTGTCGACTCCGGCGTGACGCTTGCCGAGACCCAGCGCATCGCGGCGGATGCCGGTTGGCTTTTCCCGTTGAGCCTGGCGTCCGAAGGGAGCTGCCAAATTGGTGGCGTGCTGGCAACGAACGCGGGCGGTGTCGCGGTGCTGAGCTACGGCAATGCACGTGCACTCGCACTTGGGCTTGAGGTGGTGCTCGCCAACGGCGACGTGTGGGATGGGCTGCGCACGCTGAAGAAAGACAACACGGGATATGATTTGCGCGATCTTTTTATCGGATCGGAAGGTACACTCGGCATCATTACGGCAGCCGCTTTGAAGCTGTCGCCCGCGGCCGCGGAAAAGGCAACGGCACTGGTTGCTGTCGCCTCGCCAAAAGATGCTCTGGCGCTGCTGCGGCTTGCTCAAGCACAAGCACAATCGAGCCTCACCGCCTTCGAGTTCTGGTCGCGGCTCGCCATGCAGTTCGCGCTCGATTTTCTTCCCGGCATGCGCGATCCATTCACCGACATTCACCCTTGGTACGCGCTGATTGAGATTTCCAGTGGTGAAACAGGCGGACGGGCAGCCGCGCAGATGGAGGACCTGCTGGTGAGGGGCAGCGAGGAGGGGCTCGTACTCGACGCCGTGATCGCCGCCTCAATTCAGCACGCGCGCGATCTGTGGCGTTTGCGCGAAAGCCTTTCGGAAGCGCAAAAGCCGGCCGGTGGCAGCATCAAGCACGACATTTCGGTGCCGGTCGCGCGCATCCCGGAATTCTTGGATCGCGCCGGCCCGGTCGTTGAAAGCATTTGCCCAGGCGCGCGTCCGGTGCCGTTCGGACACTTCGGCGATGGCAACATCCACTACAACGTCACCCAGCCGGCCGGCATGGCGCGCGATGCCTATATCGGTATGTGGCATGACATGTCCCACGCCGTGCACGCTCTGGTCGCCAGCATGGGCGGCTCGATTTCGGCGGAGCACGGCATCGGACGGCTGAAGCGCGACGAACTTCCGCTGCACAAAAGCAGTGTGGAGATGGGCCTGATGCGCACGATCAAGGCTGCGTTAGACCCCCATGGCATCCTCAATCCCGGCCGGGTCGTATAACGAGAGCAGCCCAACCAACCGAAACTTAAGTGTATGGTTCGGAAGGAGGATTGACCGACAGCCGTTCTTGGCTCAACCAAGGACGATAATGCTATTGCACTGCACCATTCCGGCGGCGGTTTTCCATGACAAAGATTCGCAATCCCTCCCTCCCCAAAGATCGCATGAAGATTTTGCTGCTGGAGGGAATCTCTGAAACCGCAGTCGCGGCCTTCACCGCCGCAGGGTATTCGAACGTGGTTCGGCTGCCTAAGGCGCTGGACGGCGACGAGCTGGTCGCAGCGCTCCAGGACGTGCGCATCCTGGGCATTCGTTCGCGTACTCAGCTGCGGGCAGATATCGTTGAGCGCACAGATCGGCTGATTGCCGTTGGCTGCTTCTCCGTCGGGACCAATCAGGTTGACCTGGTCGCCACCAACGCGAAGGCAGTCCCGGTCTTCAACGCTCCGTTTTCCAATACGCGCTCGGTCGCTGAACTCACCATCGCAGAGATCGTGATGCTGTTCCGCCGGATATTCCCGCGGTCAGTGGGTGCACATGCCGGTGCCTGGGACAAAAGCGCGAATGGCGCCCACGAGGTTCGCGGCAAAACGCTCGGTATTGTCGGTCTTGGCAACATCGGCAGCCAGTTAGCAGTCCTCGCCGAAGCCATGGGTATGCGGGTGATCTACTACGATTTGTCCGACAAGTTGCGCCATGGAAACGTGGAACCGGCAGAATCTTTGAACTCGTTGCTTACCCGCTCAGATGTTGTCTCCCTTCATGTTCCCGAGACGTCCGAAACGCAGGACATGATCCGCGCCGAACAGATCGCGTTGATGAAACCCGGCGCATTCTTGATCAACAACGCACGCGGTACCGTGGTCGATCTCGCCGCCTTGGCTGATGCGCTGCGCACAAACCACCTTGGCGGCGCAGCTATCGACGTGTTCCCTAAAGAGCCGACGTCGAACAACGAAAAGTTCGAAACGCCGCTACAGAACCTGCCGAATGTCATTTTGACGCCCCACATCGGCGGTTCGACCGAGGAAGCGCAGGAGAACATCGGCGCCGAAGTTGCACGCAAGCTGGTCGATTATTGCGACGTCGGCTCGACACAGGGCGCTGTGAATTTTCCGCAAGTGCAACTGCCCACGCGCCCCAATGGCACCCGTTTCATCCAGATGCACCACAACATCCCTGGCGAAATGCGGCGCTTGAACGATGTATTCGCGCGTCACAACGTCAACATCGCGACCCAGTTCCTGCAGACCGATCCCAAGATCGGCTATGTGGTAATCGACGCTGACGGGATGGTGCCGGGGGCCGACGCGGTGCTTGAAGAAATCCGTGATCTGCCAGGCACGATCCGCGCTCGCATCTTGAACCCGGCACCCTAACGCTGAAGCTGAAGCCGATAGCGGCTGGGCTCCCGATCAACCGATCAAATAGTCGGCCACGGCCGTCAACGATGGACCGTCGATGAAATGATCGGCCCCGGCGATGACCGCCGGGCGTCGTGCGACCCCGCCAAAGCCAATAACAGTCGCGCCGCCCTCCCGCGCGGCGACATCGGTCGCGCCATCCCCGACGAGAACGACGCTGCCGTGCTCGGCAACCAGCCTCGCCGCGATCCGCGCCTTGCCATCCGAGCGCGTCAACGGAGACGATGCATCAAAGCCCGCGTATTGACCCTCTGGGTCGTGATAGACCGCGACCGCATGAACATGGTCCTCGGGAACGCCGAGCTTGCTTGCCAGATGGACGACCGGTGCACGCAATCCGCCACTGATGACGTAGATCACGGCTCCCGCAGCTTTCAGCCGCGCGATTGCTTGTGCGGCGCCTTGCACGATGGTCTGCGCGTACCGCTCGCCCAGCCAGATGATGTCCTCCAGGCTTGGACGCAGGATCTCCATGCGCCGCCCGTAAACCTCGTCGATGGCCATGCGGCCGTCCATCGCAGCCTCGGTCAGCGGCACGATCTCGTCTGCACGACCCGAGCGCACGGCCAGTTCATCGATACCTTCCAGCGTTGAAAGCGTGCTATCGCAATCGAAGGCGATGGCGGCGGGTGATTCGCGTCGGACACTCACTGGCAAGATTCCTCATCGTGAAGCGCTGACTTAGGAAGCTGCGGCGGCCTCTGTCAATTCGCCTTTGCGACCAACGAACCCGATACGTTCGCAGCGTGTTAAGGATGCGTTAACGGTTTGGTCGCGATGGTTTGGCGGCACCTCTCGCTGCTCGACCGAGGGCGGGGTAAAGTCACGGTAAGACATGGCGCAGACGCTCGACGAGATCCTCGACTCCGATGCTGAGCTTGCACTCGGCGGCGACCTCAAGGCTGCCGTGCAATCCTGGCTTGCGCATCTGGAACACGAGCGTGGCGCGTCCGACAACACACGTGCATCCTACGAGCGTGACGTCCGCCAGTTCCTGGCGTTCCTGAAAGGCCATTTGCAGCACACGCCTTGCCTCGGCGATCTCGGCCGCCTTGACGCCAAGACCGTGCGCGCATTTCTCGCCGCCCGGCGTAAGAAGGGTGCCGTGTCCCGATCTCTGTCACGCACGCTTTCCGCGTTGCGTATGTTCTTCCGCTGGCTTGAGGCGGAAGATACTTTGAAGAACCGCACGCTCGCCCAGATTGCGCTGCCTAAGGTGCCTCATGGCGTCCCCAAGCCGCTGAACGCGCAGGCCGCCGCCAAAGTTGTCGGAGCAGGCGAAGCCGAACCCGTGAGCGATTGGATCGCGGCCCGCGATCAGGCCGTCATGATGCTGCTTTACGGGTGTGGCCTGCGGATCAGCGAGGCCCTTGGCCTCAGTGCCCGTCAGGCTCCTATCGAGGGTCGCGACGTCATGACGATCAAGGGCAAGGGCGGACGTGAACGGATGGTTCCGGCGCTCCCCATCGTCAGCCAGGCCATCGCGCGCTACATCGCGCATTGCCCATTCCCGATCAACGCCGACGGACCACTCTTCCTCGGCGCGCGCGGCGGTCCGCTTTCGCCGCGCCTCATCCAGCTTGCCATGGCACGGATGCGGCTTGAACTCGGCCTGCCCGACACTGCCACGCCTCACGCCTTGCGCCATTCGTTTGCCACTCACCTCCTGTCGGCAGGTGCGGATTTACGGCAGATTCAAGAGCTTCTTGGACACGCCTCCCTTTCCACGACACAAATTTATACGGAAGTGGACCGCGAGCGCCTGCTGGCGGTCTATGACAGCGCTCACCCGCGTGCAGGCGTCACCTGAAATCCACTGACTTTACCCGCCACGATTTGCCAAGTGCCGGGAGCAACCCATATTCGACACAGCCCCGTAAGCTGCGCGGTCGTGGCACCTAACATTGAGGATCGGCAGAACCATGCGCATGTTTCGTCATCTCCTGATGCTTTTGCTGTTGATCGTCGCCGGATCAGCAAGCGCCTATGCCGAGGCCGGTGTTTGCAAGGGCGTCGACATGTTGTCGGAACTTGCCACGTCCGATCCGGCTGCACTTGAAGACTTACGCAAGCAAGCGTCCGCTTTGGAAAACACGCAAGCCCAGTTCTGGAAGATCGAGAAGGCAGGCGCGCCGCCTTCGTATCTGTTTGGAACGATGCACTTGAGCGATACGCGCATCACGACGCTTAGCCCCGCCGTGTCGGATGCGCTCACACATGCCAAGGTGCTCGCACTGGAGGTCGGCGATCTGTCCCCCGGCGCTCTAATGGCGGCGATGACGACGTCGAAGGCGGATCTCATCTATACCGACGGCACCAGTCTTGCGCAGAAGCTGTCCAAAGACGAATTCGAAAAAGTCAAAACCGTGGTGGCATCCTCGGGAATGCCTGTGCAGTTCGCCGACTTGTTTAAACCGTGGCTTGTTGGTTCGCTGCTTGCGGTATCTGAATGCGAGCGCCGCCAGGTTGCCTCGGGCGTCAAGGTTCTCGATATGCAGCTTGCCGACAAGGCGAAAGCTGCGAGCATTCCCGTCACCGGCTTGGAAAGCATCGAGCAGCAGCTCACTGCCATGTCGAGCGTGCCGGAGAACGAGCAGATTCAGATGCTGCGCGTCAGCCTCAAGTTTGCCGACCGCAGCGACGACATGATGGAGACCGTGCTCCAGCTTTACCTGAAGCGGGACATGGGCGCGGCAATGCCGTTCCAATACGTGCTTGCCGAGAAGATGGGCATTCCAAGGAGCGCGTTTGTAAACTTCGAGAAGTCGCTGCTGGTTGACCGCAACGCGCGGATGGAAACAGCAGCTGCCCCGTTGATCGACAAGGGGGGTGCGTTCATCGCCGTCGGCGCGCTGCATCTATCAGGCAAGACCGGCCTCGTCGCATTGCTGCGCGAGGCCGGCTATACCGTGACGCCAATCGAATAGCCAAACGCCGGAACAAGCGCGGCTACAGATCACATATGGATTTGCCGTTTGGCGACAGCGAGAGCGGCTTCCTTGACCGTTTCGGTCAACGTCGGATGCGCGTGGCACGTACGCGCCAGGTCCTCCGCCGAACCGGAGAACTCCATGATGAGGGCCGCCTCCGCAATCATCTCACTGACGTTGGGGCCGATCATATGCACACCTAGTATGCGGTCGGTCTTCGCATCGGCCAGCACCTTCACGAAGCCATCGGTCGTCCGGTTGACCTTGGCGCGGCCGTTGGCGGTGAATGGGAACTTGCCGACATTGTAGGCGATACCGGCTGCCTTGAGTTCTTCCTCCGTCTTGCCGACCGATGCGACCTCGGGGAACGTGTAGACGACGCCGGGGATGACATCCGGATTCACATGACCGGCCTGACCGGCAATGTTCTCCGCCACCGCGATACCTTCGTCTTCAGCTTTGTGCGCGAGCATCGGCCCGGCGATAACGTCTCCAATGGCGTAAACCCCGGCGACATTGGTCTGGAATTGACCATCGACCAGGATTCGCTTCTTGGCATCGACGGCAATGCCAGCCTCTGCCAATCCAAGTCCGTCCGTGAAAGGCACGCGGCCGATGGCAACGAGCACCACGTCCGCATCAATCGAATCTGCGTCTCCACCCGCAGCAGGCGCGACGCTGACCTTGAGCTTGCCGTCATCGCCCTTCGTTACTCCGGTCACCTTGCTGGAAAGGCGGAACTTTATGCCCTGCTTTTCCAAAATACGCTGGAACGAACGTGCGGTGTCACCGTCCATGCCGGGCAGGATGCGATCGAGAAATTCAATGACGAGCACTTCCGATCCCAGCCGCCGCCACACCGAACCAAGCTCCAGCCCGATCACGCCGGCCCCGATAACGATCATCTTGCCTGGCACTTGAGACAGCTCCAGCGCGCCCGTCGAGGTTATGACCTGCTTCTCATCGACCTCGATGCCGGGCAGTTGCGCGGGCTCCGACCCTGTGGCGATGACAATCGACTTCGCCTCCAGCGTCTGCTGAATTCCATTCATAAAGGTGATTTCGACTTTGCCAGCGCCGAGAACTTTGCCGGTGCCGTGATAGCTGTCGATTTTGTTCTTCTTCAAAAGATAGGCGACGCCATCCACGTTGCCTTTCACACCTTCCGACTTGAAAGCCAGCATCTTCGCAAGATCGAGCTCGGCTGTCGCTTTGATGCCCATGGCCGCGAAGGCGTGCTTGGCCTCGTCATAGGCGTGGGATGCGTGCAGCAGCGCCTTTGAGGGAATGCAACCGACGTTGAGGCAGGTGCCACCATGCGTGGGGCGCTTTTCGACGACGGCGACCTTCATCCCGAGTTGGGCGGCGCGAATGGCGCAAACATAGCCGCCGGGCCCCGTGCCGATAACGATCAGATCGTAAGGTCCAGCCATTTCATCGTGTCCTTTTTCTTGTCGTTGGTTGTCAGCTCTGCGCCGGTTGGGTAGCCCGCGCGCCAAACGACCAGACATGGCCATACGGATCGCGGATGCGCCCGTAGCGGTCGCCCCAATAGACGTCCTCGGGCTTCATTGTGACGGCGGCCCCAGCAGCCTCGGCGCGCGAAACAACCGCGTTCACCTCATTGGGGTCCTCGAAATCGACATGCAATGTGCAAGTCGGTGGAACGCTTGCAGAAGGGGCCTGCGTGTCGGGCATCAGCTCGGGAAATACATCCGACAGGAAAACATGGCCACCGAACATCGCCAGAATCGCGAACATGACCCTGTGTTGATCTTCCGCCATGTGCAACGCCACCACTTCGGCACCGAACACCTGCTTGTACCATGCAATGGCCTGATCGCCGTGCATGACGGTGAGGTGCACGTAAAGCCCGAAAGACGTCGCCATATTCCCGATTCCAAAGCGCTTATAGCTCAAGCAGGAAGCGCTGCGGATCCTCCAGACATTCCTTGACGCGAACCAGGAAGGTCACGGCCTCCTTACCATCGACGATGCGGTGATCGTAGGACAGCGCCAGATACATCATCGGCTTGATTACGATCTGGCCGTTGCGAACGACGGGGCGTTCTTCGATGCGGTGCATCCCAAGAATGCCGGACTGCGGTGCATTGAGAATCGGCGTCGACATCATCGAGCCGTACACACCGCCGTTGGAGATCGTGAAGGTACCGCCCTGCATATCCTCGATGCCGAGCTTGCCGTCTCGTGCACGCTTGCCGAATTCGGCGATGGCCTGCTCGATATCGGCCAGCGTCATGCGGTCGGCATCGCGCACCACTGGGACCACAAGCCCCTTCTCGGTGCCCACCGCCACGCCGATGTGGTAGTAGTTCTTGTAGACGATCTCGTCGCCGTCGATCTCAGCATTGACCGAGGGAATGTCTCTAAGCGCCTGAATGCACGCTTTCACGAACAGTCCCATGAAGCCCAGCTTCACGCCGTGGCGTTTCTCGAACTTGTCCTTGTACTGGTTGCGCAGGGCCATAACCGCGCTCATATCGACGTCGTTGAACGTCGTCAGCATCGCGGCGGTGTTCTGAGCATCCTTCAAGCGGCGCGCAATCGTCTGGCGCAGGCGGGTCATCCGCACACGCTCCTCGCGCGCAGCATCGTTTGCGGCGGACGGCAAGCGCAGATCCTTGAGGAATGCGGGTGAAGGGACAAGCATGGCGGGTGAAGCTGCTGGCACGGCAGCAGCGACGGGTGGGGCTGACGCGGGCTTCGGAGCGGCGGCTTGCGCAGCAGTCGCGACATCGCTCTTGAGAACCTGTCCGCGCTTGCCGGACCCTACGACGTCGTTTGCATCCAGCCCTGCTTCGGCGAGCGCCTTTCTCGCTGCCGGGCTTGGAGGCATGTCGGAGCCTGGCTGGGAGCCGTTGGTCGCGTGCGCCTGTGGAGCTGGCTGTGCGGCGGCAGCTGGCGCAGCCGCTGCTGCGGGCTTTGCTGCCGGTGCGCTCCCAGCTTCCTGCAGAGCCGCAAGAACCGCACCGACCGCAACCGTTCCGCCCTGTTCTACTAAGATCTCACCCATGACGCCATCGGAAGGCGCAGGAACCTCGACTGTGACTTTGTCGGTCTCCAGCTCAACCAACGGCTCGTCGGCCTTTACGGCGTCGCCTGTCTTCTTGAACCATTTTCCAACGGTCGCCTCCGTCACGCTTTCACCTAGCGTTGGAACGCGAATTTCCACTCCCATGGAGACGCCTCTTGCTGTTGTCTTTCAATAACTATGTTGCGGTTAACTCGACTGTCCCAGCGCATCGGCGACGAGCGCTGTTTGTTCCTTGATATGCTGCGATAACAAGCCGGTCGCCGTCGAAGCCGAGGCCTGGCGACCCGCGTAACGCGGGCGACGATGCACGTAGCCTAGATGGGTCAGCACCCATTCGATGTTGGCATCCATGAAGTGCCAAGCACCCATGTTCTTGGGCTCTTCCTGACACCACACGATCTCTGCAAACTTGAAGCGCCCCAGCTCCTGGATCAGCGTGCGCGCCGGGAACGGATAAAGTTGTTCCACGCGCATCAGGTACACGTCATCGAGACCGGCGGCATCGCGCGCGTCGAGCAGGTCGTAATAGACCTTGCCGGAGCAAAGCACGACACGCTTGATATCGTTGTCGGGACGTAGCTTGAGTTCCGAATTCCCCATTTGCGCATCGTCGGGAAGCACACGCTGGAAGTAAGTGTCGGCCTCAAACTCTTCCAGGCGCGAGATTACACGCTTGTGACGCAGAAGCGATTTCGGCGTCATCAGGATCAACGGCTTGCGGAACTTCCGGTGCAGCTGGCGCCGTAGGATATGGAAGTAGTTCGCCGGCGTTGTGCAATTGGCTACCTGCCAGTTGTCTTCGGCCGAAAGCTGCAGGAAGCGCTCCAAACGAGCGGAGGAATGCTCCGGCCCCTGTCCCTCGTAGCCATGCGGCAGCAAGCAAACGAGGCCCGACATACGCAGCCACTTGCGCTCGCCGGACGACAGGAACTGATCGAAAATCACCTGAGCGCCGTTGGCGAAATCGCCAAATTGCGCCTCCCAAAGCGTCAGCGCGTTGGGCTCTGCGAGCGAATAGCCATACTCGAAGCCGAGGATCGCCTCTTCAGACAGCATCGAGTTGACGACTTCGAACTCAGCCTGATTGGGCGCCATGTGCTTCAAAGGCGCGAAGCGGCGCTCGTTTTCCTGATCGATGACGACCGCGTGGCGCTGCGAGAACGTCCCGCGCTCTACGTCCTGACCTGACAGGCGGACACGGTGGCCCTCCATAAGAATAGTGCCGAACGCAAGATGCTCGGCCATGGCCCAGTCGATGCCCTTGCCGCTCTCCACCATCTCGCGGCGGCGCTCCAGCAGTCTGGCTATGGTCTTGTGGGCGTGGAACTCTTTGGGAAGCACCGTGAGCCGGCGGCCGATGTCCTTCAAGGTCTCGATTGCAACGCCGGTCTTATCATTGACGTTGTCTTCACCAGCGCGCACCAGACCAGACCAACGGCCATCGAGCCAGTCGGCCTTATTGGGCTTGTAGCCTTCCGACTCCTGGAACTCCCCATCGAGATTGGAACGCACCGAAGCGCGCATTTCCTCAACTTCACTGGCGGCCAGCACACCTTCGTTCACGAGGTACTGTCCGTACATCTCCGACACGACCTTGTGACCCTTGATGCGCTTGTACATCGCGGGCTGCGTGAACATCGGCTCGTCGGTCTCGTTGTGGCCGAACCGGCGATAGCAGAACATGTCGATGACGACCGGCTTCTGGAACCGCTGACGGAACTCGGTCGCGATCTTGGCGACGTGCACAACGGCTTCAGGGTTGTCGCCGTTGACGTGCCAAATCGGCGCTTCGATCATCAACGCAACATCTGAGCAGTACGGCGAGGACCTAGAATTGTGCGGGCTCGTCGTGAAGCCGATCTGATTGTTGATGATGAAATGAATTGATCCGCCGGTTCTGTGCCCACGCAGACCCGATAGGCCGAAGCACTCGGCCACTACGCCTTGGCCGGCGAACGCCGCATCACCATGAATGAGCAGCGGCAGAACGGGTGTGCGCTCGCCGGGCAGACAGCCGTGTTGATCCTGCTTGGCGCGCACCTTGCCGAGCACCACCGGATCGACGATCTCCAAGTGCGATGGGTTCGCAGTCAACGATAGATGGACATTGTTGCCGTCGAAGGTCCGATCAGAAGAGGCGCCAAGGTGATATTTGACGTCGCCGGAACCTTCCACGTCGTCAGGCTTGAACGAGCCGCCCTTGAACTCCTTGAAGATGGCGCGCAGGGGCTTCGACATGACGTTGGCGAGAACGTTCAACCGCCCGCGGTGGGCCATGCCGAGCACGATCTCCTTAACGCCCAAATGACCGCCACGCTTGATGATCTGTTCCAGCGCCGGAATCATCGCCTCGCCGCCATCGAGACCAAATCGCTTGGTGCCGGTGTATTTCAGGTCGCAAAACTTCTCGAAAGTTTCAGCTTCAATGAGCTTGTTGAGAATCGCCTTGCGGCCTTCGAGAGTGAAGTTGATGTCCTTTTCGGCGCCCTCGATGCGCTCCTGAATCCAGCCCTTCTGCGCGGGATCGGTGATATGCGTGAACTGCACACCGATATGACGGCAATAGGTACGCCGGAGAATGGCCAGGATCTGGCGCATGGTCGCCGTTTCCAGACCGAGCACATGATCGATGAAAATCGGACGATCGAGATCGGCTTCCGTGAAGCCGTAGGTCTCGGGCATCAGCTCGCGATGGATCTTGCGGTCGGCAAGCCCGAGTGGATCGAGATCGGCAGCCAAATGGCCCATAACGCGGTATGCGCGGATCAGCATCAATGCGCGGATGGAATCCTGCGTCGCCCGTAGCGAGGCCGCCGGAGACATATCGAACCCGGACGCATAAGCGCGCTGAGCGATACGCTCGCGGATGTGGCGCTCACCCTGGCTTGGATTGCCGGTCAAGGCCGCTACGAGGTCCGCCTCGGCTTCGTCGTCATTCGACAACAGATCAAGCGGAGCCGCCCAAGACGGTCCGCTGAAATCGTTTCCGTTCTGTGACGGGGTTTCTTTCAGGCTTTCGAAAAACCGGCGCCACTCGTCGCTGACGGCGCCAGGATTGCGCTCATATTCCGCCTGCATCTCTTCAACGTAAGGCGCGTTGGCGGCGTTCAGAAACGACGTGCGCAAGAACGCTTCATTGAGCGCTTGTCTAGACATAGTGTCCCGTAACCCTTTCTTGCTCCAGCACTTTCGTCCGGCAGATTTGAAACGGAGGGAGTCGGATCGGCAGGAGGCTGCCAGTCATGTCGTGCAGAGCAACTAACTCCGCAAGTCCCCCATCCGAACCCATCCTTGTGTTGCTGGATTTGTCACGATGGCGATGCCCGCGAAACCGTTGTTTAGATTTGTTAGCACCAAATATTGCATTGCAGCAAGCGCGACGATGGTTCGAACGCTCATCGAGTGAAACTAGTCCAAATCGGACGGCGTACTGCCTCCTCGTCATATGGGAAGATTGCCTGGAGCTTTCGCCGCTAATCGCTGGTGGCAAATGCTCCAGGGGTCGTCTTTGAACAAAGGACCAGGCCGGAATGCCCGGTCCTCGCCAAACTCCTCAGAATTCCGGGCCGGAAAAATCGCATTCTTGCGAACGCCCTTGGCCCTTTTAGCTCATTTTACCTTCAACACTCCGACAAGCGTCTTGCCGAGACGCGCGGGTGAGGGCGAAACCTTGATGCCGGCGGCTTCCATTGCCGCGATCTTGCTCTCCGCACCACCCTTGCCGCCGGAGATCACCGCGCCTGCGTGACCCATGGTGCGGCCCGGAGGTGCGGTTACGCCAGCAATGAAGCCGGCCATCGGCTTCTTACGGCCCTTCTTTGCCTGTTCGATGAGCCAAGCGCTGGCGTCTTCCTCTGCCGATCCGCCGATTTCGCCGATCATGATGATCGACTCGGTCTCGGGATCATCGAGGAACATGTCGAGCACGTCGATAAATTCTGTGCCCTTCACCGGGTCGCCGCCGATACCGACGGCCGTTGTCTGGCCGAGGCCCTCGCGGGTGGTCTGGAACACGGCCTCATAAGTCAGCGTGCCTGATCGCGAAAGAATACCCACCGAACCCTTCTTGAAGATGTTGCCCGGCATGATGCCGATCTTGCACTCGTTCGGGGTCAGCACACCGGGACAGTTGGGCCCGATCAGCCGCGAGTTGGACTTCTCCAGCCGCGCCTTGACCTTGACCATGTCCATCACCGGCACGCCCTCGGTGATGCAAACGATCAACGGGATCTCCGCATCAATCGCTTCGATGATGGCGTCGGCCGCACCTGGCGGAGGAACGTAAACGACAGAGGCGTTGGCGCCGGTAGCATCCTTGCCTTCTTTCACCGTCTTGAAGATCGGCAGCTTCTCGCCGCCCTTGCCGGTCCAGATTTCGCCGCCCTTCTTGGGGTTGATGCCGCCGACCATTTTTGTGCCGTGGTAGGCGAGCGCCTGCTCGGTGTGAAAGGTGCCGGTCTTGCCGGTCAGGCCCTGCACAAGGACCTTGGTGTCTTTGTTGATCAGGATGGACATAGGAAGTTCCAGTCTAGAATGACGTAATGTCGTTTTGGGTGGCGCGGTTGGAGGCTCACCGAGACAAGTCTCGGAGCCCGGCTATGCGCTCTTGACGGCGGCGACGATCTTCTGGGCGGCATCATCCAAATCGTCGGCTGGAATGACGTTCAGTCCGCTTTCGCTGATGATCTTCTTGCCAAGCTCGACGTTCGTGCCCTCAAGGCGCACGACCAGCGGTACCTTCAAGCCCACTTCTTTGACCGCTGCGATCACGCCTTCCGCGATGGTGTCGCAACGCATAATCCCGCCGAAGATGTTGACCAAAATGCCCTTAACGCTCGGGTCGGCGGTAATGATCTTGAATGCCGCCGTCACTTTCTCCTTGGACGCACCTCCGCCGACATCCAGGAAGTTTGCCGGTTCCGCGCCATAGAGCTTGATGATGTCCATCGTCGCCATGGCAAGACCGGCACCGTTCACCATACAGCCGATATTGCCGTCGAGCGCGACATAAGAGAGGTCGTACTTCGACGCCTCGATCTCCTTAGCGTCTTCCTCCGTGATGTCGCGCAGGGCAACGATGTCGTCGTGACGGTAGAGCGAGTTGTTGTCGAACGACACCTTGGCGTCGAGAACGCGCAGGCGACCGTCCTTCATGACGATGAGCGGATTGACCTCCAAAAGACTCATGTCCTTCTCCGTGAACGCCTTGTAGAGGATCGGCCACAGCTTGGCGCCGTCGGCCGCCGCCGCGCCATCGAGCTTCAAGGCAGCATTGAGTTTGGCAGTGTCTTCCTCCGTCACGCCCTTGGTCGGATCGATGACAACGGTGATGATTCTCTCCGGCGTGTCGTGCGCAACGGTTTCGATGTCCATGCCGCCTTCGGTCGAGACAACGAAAGCAGGGCGGCCGACGCTGCGGTCGATAAGCATGGAGAGGTAGAGTTCGCGCGCGATGTCGGCGCCGTCTTCTATATAAAGACGATTGACCTGCTTGCCCGCCGGTCCGGTCTGCTTGGTGACCAGCGTCTTGCCGATCATTTCCTTGGCGTGCTTGACCGCTTCATCAGCCGAGAAGGCAACCCGAACGCCACCCTTCGAATCGGGTCCGAGTTCCGTGAACTTGCCCTTGCCGCGGCCACCGGCGTGAATCTGGCTCTTCACCACCCAAACAGGACCCGGCAACTTCTTCACGGCGGCTTCGGCCTCAGCGGCCGAGGTGATCGGCACGCCGTCGGCGACAGGCGCCCCATAACTCTTCAAGACCTGCTTGGCCTGATATTCGTGGATGTTCATCTGTGTGATCCCTGCATTCTGCCGAGCGGCCTCGCGAGGCGCCGGTTTAGTCTATCGTTCTAGAGACACATCAGGCCGGCCTCTTTCTTGAGACCGGCCCGTTCGTTACGCCAGCGCGGGTTGGATTTTTTTGCAGGCCTCGATCAGGCCCTGAACCGAAGCCACCGACTTTGCGAACATGTCCTTCTCGCCGGCATCTAGTGAGATTTCGACGACCTTCTCCACGCCGCCGGCTCCGATGACGACAGGAACACCCACGTAGGTGTCCTTGAGGCCGAATTGACCGTTGCAGTAGGCCGCGCACGGCAGCATCCGCTTCTTGTCCTTGAGGTAGCTCTCGGCCATCGAGATGGCGGAAGCCGCAGGCGCATAGAATGCCGAGCCGGTTCCAAGCAAAGCGACGATCTCGCCGCCGCCGCCGCGCGTGCGCTTGATCATGGCGTCGAGAGCTTCCTGGGTGAACATGCCAAGCTTCACACAGTCTGGAAGCGGCAAGCCGCCGATGGTCGAGTAGCGCACCATCGGCACCATGTCGTCGCCGTGCCCGCCCAGCGTCATGGCGCGAACATCCTCAATCGAAACACCGGCCGCTTCGGCCAGGAAGCAAGAGAAGCGCGCTGAATCGAGCACGCCTGCCATGCCTACGACCTTGTTCGTGGGCAGCCCGGAGAACTTCTGCAGGGCCCAAACCATCGCATCGAGCGGGTTGGTGATGCAGATCACGAAGGCGTCGGGCGCGTGCTGCTTGATAGCGGCACCGACCTGTTCCATCACCTTGAGATTGATGCCGAGGAGATCGTCTCGGCTCATGCCGGGCTTGCGCGGCACGCCAGCGGTGACGATGCACACATCAGCACCCGAAATCGCCGCATAACCGTCTGTCCCGGCGCCGGAGAGCTTGGCGTCGTATCCCTCAACCGCCGCCGTCTGCGCCAAATCGAGTGCCTTGCCCTTGGCCACGCCTTCAACGATATCGGTCATCACGATGTCGCCGAGTTCCTTCAGTCCTGCCAGAAGGGCGAGCGTTCCGCCGATTTGACCAGAGCCGATCAGTGCGATCTTCTTGCGCGCCATGCGGATTATCCTCCGAGGAAAGTTTATTGAATTCGGGCCAGGTGGGGCCGCTCGAAAGCGGGATCATCGCAGATGCGTAATAGATTTCGCAGATGCGTCAAGCGCCAGAACGGCTCGCTGGAACCAAAGTTCAAGCGAAACAGACGTCGGGGAGCACTGATTCGCCTTTGGGCGGACGACCTTCGAGCCCGGCTCCCATGTGGGACGCGCCCTGAATAGGTATATCCATTTCCATATATATGGCGGGCATTTCTCGCGGGCATATTCGCGCCATTCGCGCGAACCACCTGCTGATGCTCACACGCGGCTTAGAGAATGACGCGATAGGTAACTTTCACTGCGCATCTCCATCAGCCGCGAAGCTGTACGTTCAAACAACTCAGCGCCCGGGCCATGAGCGTAGAGTTCATCAGGCTCGGCTTCCGCGGAAGCAACCAAGCAAACTCTATTATCGTAGAGCGTGTCGATGAGGTTGATGAACCGGCGCGCAACGTCACGCCGTGCGGGCGACAACTTGGGAATTCCGTCGATCATGACCGTATGAAAGGCGTGGGCCAGATGCAGGTAATCGAGACTCGACAGCGGCCTGTCGCACAGCTCATCGAACGCAAATCGAGCTACCCCCATGGAGGCCTGCGGCACCACCAGCTTCCGACCCTTGAACTCGATGGTGTGCGATTTGCCTGGATGGCGCCCCGTCAAGCGGTCCCACTGCCCGTCCATGGCGGCGCGAGCGTCAGCGTCGACAGGTGTGAAGTAGAGCGGCGTGCCGCTCAGCCTTTCAAGCCGGTAGTCTTTCTGTGCGTCGAGCGAAACGACATCCAAGCGCTGCGAGAGGAGATCTACGAAGGGCAGAAAAAGTTGACGATTTAGGCCGTTTTTATAGAGATCCTGTGGTTTGGCGTTCGATGTCGCAACCATCGTAACCCCTGCCGAAAACAACCCTTGAAACAGCCGGCCCAGGATCATCGCATCGGCGATATCGGTAACGTGGAGCTCATCGAAGCACAGCAACCGGGCCCCCTTCGCGACACCAGTAGCAACGTGCGGAATGGGGTCACCCGGCACGTTCTTGCGCGCCTCGCCGATCCTCTCGTGCACATCAGCCATGAACTCGTGAAAATGGGTCCGCAGTTTTTTGCCGACCACGACTTCCTCGAAGAACAGATCCATCAGCATGGTTTTGCCACGCCCGACCGCGCCATGAATGTAGAGCCCCTTGGGCGCGGCTGGCTCCTTGCGGCCCAACAGACCGGCAAGAAGGCCACCAGATCCCTTTGCTGCCTCAAGCTGCAAAGCGAGAGCGTCCAAACGCAATGCGATTGCGCGTTGCGCCGGATCGGGCTCGATCTCTGCGAGCTCCAATCGTTCTTCGTAGCGGCTGAAAATCTGTCCCGGCATTCCTGCTGCGTTCCCCGCCTCGCGCTGCGCAACGAATGACAAACCACATGACTTGCACAAGTGGGTAACTCATGCCCGGCCTCATGCAAGGCCCACAACGCAGGCCTCGGCACGCGGCCGAATGTCACCGTGGCCGATCGGCCATTCGTCGGAGGCCGCAAATGCTGGAAAGCACCTTCCAGACTACATGTTGGTGCACAGCACCTATGCTTTTGCTGCAATGCAACAGCGGCGATTTTTACATATTTGAGAAGCACATAGCGGTCAGGATGTCGGCTAGCGACCGGCGCCCGATCGATTGAGAGGGACTACGTCAATGTCACTACATGCATACCCCATCAATGGAAGCATTCGGAAATTGCTGCGCACCGAGGTGCAGCTATTTGCCGATCATTTGCTGCGGCTCGATAAAGAAAGCAGACGCCTTCGTTTCACCCACGCGGTATCCGACGAATATATTCGCTCGTATGCGAAGACGGCGGCTGATCCCGGCAGCATTGTTTACATCTACACGCTCGACGGAGTCGTGCGCGCTGCTGCCGAACTCAAGCGTATGGGCAATACCTGGTCGCACATGGCCGAGGCGGCGTTCTCGGTTGAATCCCAGGTCGCCAACATGGGTCTCGCAACAGAGTTGATGGGTCACATCATTCTGTCGGCTCGCAACCGCGGCGTGAAGCAGCTGGTTCTCAACTGCCTTGCAGAGAACCTGAAAATGCAAGCTATCGCACGTAAATACCAAGCGGAACTTCACATCGACCATGGCGACGTTATTGCCGAGATCGTGCCCAACCGCCTGGATTACATGTCGCTTGCAACTGAGATGTTCGAAGACCGTTTCATCTTGCTGCTGTCTGCACTCGACAGTCACTCGCGTCACCTGAAGCACGTTGCCTGAACAAGCAACACGGCGTAGCGCGGAGTGCGATTGTGCGAAACACGAACACCAACATGATGCGCGCGCGAACGACATGCGCATCATCTCTTCCTCAGCTCATCACCTGATTGCGAACGCGATCCATCACTCCGATGGCGCGCAAACGAATCGAAAAATAGCAATTTGGTGCTCGCAATTTTTCTAAATTGGTTCTTAAATGGATCGGGACGCAGAACTCTGCGTCGCGCGATTTGCCAATACGGACCCTAAAAAACAGAATTTTTGCGACTTTACGGCAACAGTTTTGGGTTTCGTCACGAAAATCTGCAGGCAGAATTCAATTTCTCTGTCAACAAATTGCGCGAACTTGCTCATGTTTTATTTGTTCGAGCTGATTCGAACTCTAGAGGGAGACAAATCCTATGGCTAAAGCAGTAGCAAAGAAGAGAAAGCCGGCCGCCAAGAAGGCAGTCGCAAAGAAAGCAGTCCGCAAGACGACGGTTCGCAAGGCCGCTCGCAAGTCGCCTGCTCGCAAGGTCGCAAAGCCGGCTGCAAAGAAGCCCGCTAAGAAGGCCGCGAAGAAGAAGAAGGCCGCCTAACTTCGCTTTTGCGCCTGTCCGGACCTGGGAAATTGGGCATCTTGGGTCGAGGGAGGCAAATATGCGGGGATTGGCATTTTTGATGCGTCTTCGACGCGTCAGCCGTATTCAAGAGAGGTCCGATGGCAGCGAAACGCGCCGTCGGCCTCTTCTTTTTTGGGCTCCTCACTGCGCGCAACCTTTGGTTGTTTTTGTTTGTATAACAGGGCCTTGGCCTATTTCGCTCATATGCAGCGAGGCGAAATATTAGCCGAATTGAAACGCGCTCAGAGAGCCTGAGGGCGCGCCATTTTGAAATTCGAATCGCGACAACGGATCAACCGGATTAGCGGCAGGGACGCGCTTCGACGGTCGCAGTCCAACCCTTTTCTGCCTTCGTATATTTCACCGAAACAGAAGCTGCCCGGCTAAATCGGGTCCAATTCGATCCATATTCGAAATCGACGAAATCGGCCCAGGCCCGCGCGGCTGCCGCACGTGCGGCCGCCTTCGTGGGACCATCACCCATGCCACTGTGAAAATGGTCTGCCATGCACAACTTGCCGCCTTCTTTTCGCAGCGTGTGTGAACTCGCCAAGCCCGTCTCGTCGGCGTTTGCAGCCGAGTTCGCACCCAGGCCCAGTGATGTTGCGGCACAAACCAGCGCCGCGTTCAAAGACATCTTGCGCATTGCTCGCAATCCTCCCCGATTGGCTTTCCAATTTGAAATTTCCAGACCGCACGCTAGCCGCGAAAGACATCGGCGTGAAGAGTTGACGCATGCGCCGGCATGCTTTGCGACCGGGGAAAGTCGAAAACGCCACTCCCAGGCTAGGAAGCGGCGTTCTCAACCGTCACTCAAATCTTCGATGCTCTTAGATGCGCCCCATGCGTACGTCGTCTTCAGGATTTGCACCGATCTTGTGAATAGCGAGATCCGCGCCCTGCCGCTCATCGTCTGGCGACAAGCGGAAACCGAGCGCTACGTCGACAAGCGTGTAGGCGAACAATCCGGCCGCAAGCCCGAACAGCGCTCCGCCGATCGAACCGACGAATTGCGAGGCGAACGTCACCCCACCCATGCCACCCAGCGCTTCCAACCCGAAGATTCCGCACGCTATTCCTCCCCATAGTCCGCACAATCCATGCAACGCCCAAACGCCGAGAACATCGTCGATCTGCCACTTGTTCGTTGAGATCTGAAACATCGAGACGAACAACGCACCCGCAACGCCGCCGGTTATCAGCGCGCCAATCGGATGCATCACGTCAGAGCCTGCGCACACCGCCACGAGGCCTGCCAACGCACCGTTGTGTACGAAGCCCGGGTCGTTGCGACCCGCGATGAGCGCCGCCAATATGCCTCCGCACATCGCCAACAGCGAATTCATCGCCACTAGGCCGGATACACCTGACAGACTTTGCGCGCTCATCACGTTGAAGCCAAACCACCCCACGCACAACAACCACGATCCCATTGCAAGCCAGGGGATCGACGACGGCGGCGGGCTGATGGGACGACCGCGATCATAGCGCCCGATGCGCGGGCCTAGCTTGAGGATCGCTCCGAGCGCAACC
This sequence comes from Hyphomicrobiaceae bacterium, assembly GCA_041397645.1. NCBI lineage: Bacteria > Pseudomonadati > Pseudomonadota > Alphaproteobacteria > Hyphomicrobiales > Hyphomicrobiaceae > Hyphomicrobiaceae bacterium. Next base: position 959,357 of record JAWKWE010000004.1, read on the forward strand.
CAACCACCAAATGCGTGAACGACGATGGAGCCCGCGAAGTCTTTGAATGGCGCCCCGAGCAAGGCTGCGAACAAATTGTCTTGCAGGCCGAAATTCTTGTTCCAGATGACGCCTTCAATCAAGGGATAGCAAAGACCGACCAAAATTGCGGTGGCGGCACATTGCGGTGCAAAGCGTGCGCGCTCAGCGATGCCACCTGAGACGATCGCCGGCACCGCCGCGGCAAACGTGGCAAGGAAGAAGAACTTCACCAGGTCGAGACCATGCGTGGCGCTCAGCATGTGGGCATTGGCGAAAAACGAAACGCCATAAGAAATGAAATAGCCCATGAAGAAATAGGTCGTGGTCGAAATGGCGAAATCGACCAGGATTTTGACCAGCGCATTGACCTGGTTTTTGTGGCGCACCGTCCCAACTTCGAGGAACGCGAAACCGCCATGCATGGCGAAAACCAGAATTGCGCCCATCAAGAGAAAAAAGACGTCCGTGCTCTGTTGGAGCTGCTCCATTGTCCCCTCACCCATCTTTTTTTGTTCATGAGTTGTGCATGAGCCGTTTTATTAGACAAAAAGCCCTGCGGCCGAGCACTGTGATCAAGAATTGTGCCCTTGCTCAAGATTTATATTTCGATGGGTGCGCAACACCGACCAAGCTCAGGCGGCGCCTGCCTGCGGAACAGTCAAAAAAGACGAGACCATCTGCACTCATTGATGTGCAGATGGTCTCGTCTCCAAGATTGCAATTTAGGCCTCAACGCACGCGGCGCGGATTCATATAAAGATCCGATTCCTGACGCTGGAGACCTGGCTCCACCCGTCCCGCCGCAACGTCGTAGGCCAGCGCTTTGACGTGCCGCCGCACCGCTTTGTTGAACACAACCATTCCGGCGAACAGCTTCATGACCATGAGCACGCGCGGGTCGGCGTGATCGCCACGAACCGTGCCGTGCCACTTGCCACCGATGGTGAGGATTGACCCGTCGAGATGGCCAACGGTTTCGCCATGCTGGTCGATCAGCGTGTAATCGCCGCCGATATTTATGAAATCGCGGGTAACCCGATAAAAGCGCGGCGCACCATCTTCCATGATAAAGAACGAGAAGTGCTCCGGCATGAGCGGCCATTTGTTGGCTGAACGCTCCAACGTGATGACGTAGTCGTCGTCGTAGGTGTTGATCAGGTAGCTGGTCACCGGCAGCCCGCGCGCGCCTATGGTTTGTTGGATCGACCGCGCCAGCATCAGATCCATGCTGGCCCGCCAATTCAGCGTTTCAGAAAACAGCTTGAAGACCAGCCGCTTGTCCATGCCGGTTGCGCTGTCCCAGAGCTCCTTGCGATAGCCCAGCACGCCGGTGCGTTCGCCGTTCTCAACGATCTCTGCAAACACGTCCATATCGGTCGTGAACTGACGCGACTTACCCTTGTTGCGTTCGCGCTTGAAGAAGCCGAACTCGATGTCGTTGAACGGCGTGATCCATACGTCGACCAGAAATTCGTGCCACTTTTTCTTAGCGGCTTCACGAGCCTCCGCATTGGCTTTTTGCAGCTTGGTCAAACCCGGGGCGCTACGCGCGTTGGCCTCATAGACTTCATCGCGCGCGACGTTCGCCGCCTCCGCGGCTGCAGCTTTCGCCTCGGCCTCGACGGGATCGTTCTTTCTTGCCGAAGATGCCATGAGTGCTCTCCTTCGCGCGGTTGCGCGCGCGTTTCGCATCGAATCAGCTTGAAAGGCTAGCATTCGAGGCCCGTGAAGGCCTCTCAACGCCGGAATTAGCGGTGGATACCCGAAAGTTACCGAATTCCGGCTAGTCGAGCTGGCGTGCGACGACCGTCGCAGTAAGCGGCGTCATATCGGGATTTCGCTCCGGCGCGGCCTTCGCCGCCTCAACTCGCGGCTCCGGCGGTCCGTCGAAGAGCCCGCTGCACCGGCGGATATTGGCACATCGCAGGCCGATCGGAGGGTGGGTGGCATCGGCTGGGAATCTCGCCAGATGGGCGCAGACTTTGATCACGTCCGGACGGCTGAGCCAGCCTTCGCTCGCTCCTTTCCGCGCCGCGGTGCAGTCGGCTGCCATCTCGTCCTCGGCGACGGCGGGATCCGCATGAGCGCACTCATGCGCGAAGATGAACTTGCGAACGGCCGGCGCGTAACCGTCCAGCACCGTCTTGTTCATTACAATGAGCTTGAGACCAGGAATGTAGTAACCCGAGGACGAGGAATTCTTGAGCTCGGTTTCAACCCTGTCGGCGCCGGGGCACTGACCCAACTCGTCGGCTTTCGAGGACACGCTCGCAGAAAGTGCGCAAGCAGCGAGAGCGATCGTTTTGACCAGCGTATGCAAGGCATGACCTCACTTTGGCTCAGGTTGTCAACGCCTCTCCTTTTGGTCGGTTCCTCTCCAGGTCGTGCGCGCTCCGGTTGCTTTTCCGGAGCCCTTTGGTTCGCGACTCGAGTGAGCACCACTATTCGCGATTCGACTTTAGTTTGAGAGATGTGGTGCTGAAGACAAGCCTGGAAACTGTGCACTTTGCCTCGATACGTGAGATTTCTGCCTCACACGCGGGCATTTCGCGACATTTTTGCACTGCTGTGGCGCTAGATCGCAGTCCTCGCCATTTGGGCAATCGGTCAAGCGATCAAGGCAACGGCAGCTTGAATTGAAGGCGACTGTTCAGGCTGGCCGGATCTGAGCTGCCTATGCCGCTGACGTCGGTCGTAACGCTGAGTGAGTAGCTATCCGCCTGTTCGAGCATAACACCCGCTCCGGCTGTATTGACCGCAGTCCCCGCTTCACCGGATTTGCCAATCAAGTCGATCTCGCGTTTCACGGTCACGAAGGGTGCAACCGTCTGCCCGTTATCCAACGCAAACGATTTGCCGATGCGCGGCGCAACGATGATCGCGCCCTTATCCTCTGTCTGCTTTCCGGCGGTAGGGTCGACAGCCGTCGCACTTTCCCATTGCGTCGTCGTATCGATAGTGACTGCAGGAAATGCCTGAAACGCCATGTAGGCGGCGTATTTGTCTTCCGACTGATCGCCACCCGACGCGGTGGGCGCAATCGTCTCCGACCGCTTGGCGTAGACGCCGACGCTGGTGTTCTTCACGATCTTATAGTCGAGCCCAGCGCCCGTTTGCACTGACTTGGATACATCGTTCAAACCGTCTGCCTTAAAGCTGCTCCACACGTCGATGGCGGGTTTGGCCGCGACAGGCGCCTTGGGCATGGCCAGATCATCCGATGCCAGGCCTTGAGCCTGTTGCACCTTACGGCTGAGCTTTTGAGCATTGAAGTCACGAAGCGTCTGCAGGCTGGTGCGCGCCGAAACGCTGTCATCCGACGACTGCACAGATAACGGCACCGGCGCGGTCGCTGGAGCGTCGGTGTCTCTGATCTCAGGAAATTTAGTGGTCGGCTTTGCGCCGCGGGCAACGGCATTTGCTGCCGGCACGCTCAGATCGAGAAGCGGGGGTAGCGCATCGCACGTGAGATCCTTGAATGTACCGTCAGGATTCATCAGCGCGGACGCATCTTCGTCGTCGCAAGTGGCCAACGCCACAGGCGCGTTGACCGTGAGACCCCAGCTCAGCGCGGCCCCAATCACCAGGAAGAATCGGCGGTTTTTGCTTTTCATGCGCTGCACGATAAGCCCAAGTGTGATGATGATGTGGCAGACGTCTTGCGTTGTGCGCAGGGCTGGTTCAACGCACGCCGAATATGGCGCTTCCCACGCGCACATGGGTGGCGCCGAACTCGATTGCGGTCTCGTAGTCGCTGCTCATGCCCATACTCAGGCCCATAACACCCAACTCGCGCGCGAGCTTTTCGAGAAAGGCAAAATGCACTGCGGGCTCTTCCTCGACGGGCGGGATGCACATCAGCCCTGAGATTTCGAGATTTAACTCCTCGCGGCAGAATGAAACGAAGGATGCCGCCTCGCGCGGCATGATCCCCGCCTTCTGCGGTTCTTCGCCGGTGTTGACCTGAACGAACAGCTGCAGCTTGCGATTTTGCTTGGCCATTTCGTCCGCTATCGCGCGCGCAATCTTGGGCCGGTCGACCGAGTGAATGGCATCAAACAGCGCAACTGCGTCCTTCGCCTTGTTGGATTGAAGCGGCCCGATCAGATGGAGGCGGATATCGGGAAATGCCGTGCGTAGCGCAGGCCACTTGCCTTGCGCTTCCTGCACCTTGTTCTCACCGAAGTCGCGGTGACCAGCTTCAAGCACGGGCCGAATGTCCTCCGGCCCGAACGTCTTTGAAACCGCGATCAGCGTAACGCTCCGCGATTTGCGTCCGGCAGCCTTCTCTGCAGCGGAAATTGCGGTGGTCACTTCGCGCAGTTTTGCTGCTTTATCGCTGGCGCTCGCTGGATCGTCGGTGCTCATGGGAAAGTGTCGATTGCAAGTTTCTGTCTAGGATGGCGTCCAGGCATCGTGAACAAAGCCGGGTGCCCGCCCTATCATTGCTAGCCGGCAAAAGAAAGCGAACCCGTCGAGCCCAAGTGGGCCAGACGGGCAGCGGCCGAAGACGGCAAGCCACAGAAATCGATATATTTCTGAACCCACCCGGTCCGGTCTCGCCAAGCCCTTGACCCGCTGTAGGCTTTTGGGCTCTTTACGTCCGGCTTTCCGATTTGACCGAAAGAATAAACACGTCATGGCGACCGAACGATACAACGCGCCTGCTCGCGAGAAGCACTGGCAGCAAGTCTGGGAAAAAGAAGACATTTTCCGGTCCAAGGAGGACGCTGGTGCCGACAAGTGCTACGTGCTGGAGATGTTCCCCTACCCGTCGGGACGCATCCACATGGGCCACGTGCGCAACTATGCCATGGGCGATGTGTTTGCGCGCTACAAGCGCATGAAGGGCTTCAGCGTGCTGCACCCCATGGGCTGGGACGCCTTCGGTATGCCCGCCGAGAACGCTGCGATGGAGCGCAAAGTGCATCCGGGCGCCTGGACCTATGAAAACATCGACACGATGCGTTCGCAGCTAAAGTCCATGGGTCTGTCGCTGGATTGGTCGCGCGAAATCGCGACCTGTTCGCCGGACTATTACAGGCACCAGCAAAAGCTCTTCCTCGACATGCTGGAAAAGGGGCTGGCTTATCGCAAGTCCTCCAAAGTGAATTGGGACCCGGTCGATCACACCGTACTTGCCAACGAACAAGTCATAGACGGCCGCGGCTGGCGCTCGGGCGCGCTTGTCGAGCAACGCGAACTGACCCAGTGGTTCTTTAGGATCACCGCTTATGCCCAGGAGCTGCTCGACGATCTCGACACGCTCACCAACTGGCCAGAAAAGGTGCGCCTGATGCAGGCCAACTGGATCGGCCGTTCGGAAGGCATGTCGGTCCGCTGGGCGCTCGAGAAATCGACGGCCCCTAAAGGCTTCGACGAGATCGAGATCTACACCACGCGACCCGACACGCTGTTTGGCGCTTCGTTCCTCGCGGTGGCTGCCGATCACCCGATTGCCAAGGCCGCCGCTGAAAAGAACCCCGCCCTCGCCGACTTCTGCGAGGAATGCCGCCGCATGGGAACCTCGGTTGCCGCCATCGAAGCGGCCGAAAAGCTCGGCTATGACACCGGCATTCGCGCCGTGCATCCTTTCGACAACGATTGGACGCTGCCTGTCTACGTCGCCAACTTCATCTTGATGGACTACGGCACCGGCGCCATCTTCGGTTGCCCTTCAGGCGATCAGCGCGACATGGATTTTGCGCGCCGCTACGACCTTCCCGTCGTGCCCGTAATTCTGCCGCCGGGCGAAGACGTTGCCACCTTCACATTGAAGGACAAGGCCTATGAAGACGATGGCGTGATGATCAATTCGCGCTTCCTCGACGGCCTGAGCACGAGCGATGCGTTCGAGGTCGCTTCCAATCGGCTCGAAAAGCAAAAGCTCGGGGGCAAGCCGCAGGGCGCGCGCAAGGTCAACTTCCGCCTGCGAGACTGGGGCATCTCGCGCCAGCGTTACTGGGGCTGTCCGATCCCCATTGTCCATTGCAAGGATTGCGGCGTGGTGCCCGTTCCCAGCAAGGATCTGCCTGTCACCCTGCCGGAAGATGCAACTTTCGACAAACCGGGCAATCCGCTTGACCGGCATCCAACCTGGAAGTTTTGCGACTGCCCCAAATGCGGCAAGCCCGCGACGCGCGAAACCGACACCATGGACACGTTCGTCGACAGCTCGTGGTACTTCATCCGCTTCACCGCGCCTCGGGCCGACACGCCCGTCAACGAAAGGGCTGCGAAATACTGGCTACCCGTCGATCAGTACATCGGCGGCATCGAGCACGCGATCTTGCATCTGCTCTATTCGCGCTTTTTCGTACGCGCCATGTGCGACTCAGGGCACCTGCAATTTGCGGGCAACACCCGCGAGCCGTTTGCCGCGCTGTTCACCCAGGGCATGGTCACTCACGAAACCTACAAGTCCGATGAAGGTGCCTGGCTGCTCCCCGGCGACGTGCGTTTTGAAGGTGAAGGCAGCGAGCGCAAGGCCGTCGAGATCGCAACCGGCAACCCGGTTACGATTGGCTCTATCGAAAAGATGTCGAAGTCGAAAAAGAACCTCGTCGATCCCGATGACATCATCGCGCATTACGGGGCCGACTGCGCGCGCTGGTTCATGCTGTCGGATAGTCCGCCCGAGCGCGATGTCATTTGGACAGAGGCCGGCGTTGCCGGGGCCGGTCGCTTCATCCAGCGTGTCTGGCGGATCATTGACGACGTGTCGGAGCGTTTCCCCGACAAGCTGGGCGACAAGCCGGCTTCGTTCTCGGCGGAAGCCCTGGAGGTTCGCAAGGCGGCCCACAAGGCCCTGGACCAGGTCGGCAAGACGATCGAAGGTCTGCGGTTCAACGTCGCCGTCGCCACTCTCCACGAGCTGGCCAATGTGCTCTCCGCAGCCCTAACTAAGTCTGGAGACGGCCTTCCGTACGCAATTCGCGAGGCTTCAGAGCTCTTAACCCGCATGATCGGCCCGATGATGCCTCATTTGGCTGAAGAATGCTGGGCGCGGCTCGGATACAACACGCTGGTCGCGAATGAGTCCTGGCCGGTGCCGGAGCCCGGGCTGCTCGTTGACGATCAAGTGACCATCGCCGTACAAGTAAACGGGAAACGCCGGGACGAGCTTGTCATTTCGCGGTCCGCAACGAATGCGGAAATTGAGGCCGCGGCTTTGCAGCTTGAGCCGGTGTTAAGGGCACTGGAAGGCCGAACGGTCAAAAAAGTGATCGTGGTGCCGCAGAGGATTGTGAATGTCGTTGGGTAAGACCAAACGCGCCTTTGCATTGCGTGCACGTTCCGTGCGCTCTGCGGCTATTGCCATCGGGGTTCTGCCTGCCGTCATCGCGAGCAGCGCGTTTATCGGCGGCTGCGCCGACGGCACCGGCTTTCGACCGCTCTATGCCACCTCATCGGTCGGAGGCGCTAACGTTTCCGAAAAGATGAAATCCGTCGATGTGGCCCCGATTCCGGGTCGCGTGGGCCAGCGTCTCCGCAACGAATTCATTTTCGAGACGACCGGGGGTGGTCTGCCGCTCCCGCCTGAGTACCGTCTGGAAGTTGCTATTCGCGAAAGCGTCTCCTCGTCACTGGTCCAGATCGACGGCAACGCGCAAACTCAGACTTACAAGCTCGACGCTTCTTTCAAGCTCATCCGTTTGACCGACAAGGCTGTCGTGGCAGAGGGAAAGAGCTATGGCCGGGCCGGATTTGAGCGGACCGACAGCACGTTTGCCAATGTTCGCGCTCGTGAAGACGCCGAAAACCGTGCAGCGAGAACGGTGGGTGAAGAGCTGCGCACGCGCGTACTCGCCTACTTGGCTCAGCCTGTCTGATTCCCTAAAACACGGATGATAATGCTGGCCGGCGACTGCTGGGAGTTCGCCTAATGGTTGCTGTCAAAGCCGCCCAAGCCGCTGCGTTCTTAAAAAGCCCGCCGCAATCGCTGTCGGCTGTGCTGTTTTACGGCTCGGATCCCGGCTTGGTCAGCGAACGTTCCGATCGCCTCGCCAAGCTCATGGCGGCGCGCGAAGATCCTGCCGGCGAAATCTTGCGGCTCGACGATACCGACCTCGATAGCGATCCCGACCGCCTCGGCGTTGAACTCGACACTCGGCCGATGTTCTCAGGCCGAAAGATTATCCGGGCCACGGCAGGGCGCAGGATCGCCGCCGCATCGCTCAAGCCAATCCTTGAAGTGCCCGCTCACGAAGGGTTCCTCATCGTGGAAGCGGGAAACCTCAAGCCAACCGATGCTCTGCGTTCGCTTTTCGAAGGCAAAGCCCATGCCGCTGCCGTCGCCTGTTATGCAGACGATACCGCAGCAATCGACGGACTGATCACGGAAGTGCTGAGCCAATTCCGCGTGAAAATCACCCTTGAGGCGCGCGAGGAGCTGAACGGACGGCTCGGCGCTGACCGGGCCTTGTCACGAGCGGAGATCGAGAAGCTCGCGCTTTACGCCATGGGGCAGAGCGAAATCACGCTCAACGACGTGGAAGCGGTTGTGGGCGATGCATCCGATCTTGCCCTTGAACGCATTCCAGAAGCGGCCGCCAGTGGCGATGTCGCACGCGCCGTTGGCGACTTGAGCCGCGCCGTGGCATCCGGCGAGAGCCCGCAAGCCATAATTCTCATCACACAACGCTACTTTCTCAAACTGCACCGAATCCGCGGCGATATAGAAACCGGGCGCGGGTTGGAGGATGCTTTACGCGCCTTGCGCCCGCCCCTTCATTTCAAACAGCGCGATATCTTTGCCAGTCAGCTTCGCCGCTGGAACCGTGCCGGTCTCGATCAGGCCTTGCGGCGCATCGCAGAGGCCGCCAAAGCGGCACGACTGTCGTCACAACTGGAAGAGACATTAGCCGAACGGCTAATTCTGGCGCTCTCAGCGATGGCTGGCGGGACTTTGGGCTCATCCCCATCGAGGACCGCCCAAAGCGGCGCGGCACGCCGCCGCTCATAGCAGCCTTGCCGCCAAGGCCTTGCGCCCTATAGTGCCCCGCCAAACACGGGGAGCAGAATTCCATGGCAAAAGCACGTTTTGACGTCACCGGCATCGGCAATGCAATTGTCGACATCATCGGCCGCTGCGACGACGACTATCTCGCTAAGATCGGCGCCGACAAAGGATCTATGCGCCTTGTCGATGCCGACGCCATTGCGCAGATCTATTCAGGCATGGGACCGGCGACGGAAATGTCGGGAGGCTCAGCCGCCAACACCATCGCCGGTGTCGCCTCTTTCGGCGGCAAGGCAGGCTTTATCGGAAAAGTCGCAGACGACGAGTTCGGACGCATCTTTTCACATGACATCAAATCGATTGGCGTCAGCTTCAAAAGTGCAGCCGTAGCTGGATCGCAACCGACGTCGCGATCGCTCATCCTCGTCACGCCTGACGGTGAGCGCACGATGAATACCTATCTTGGTATCTCAACCAACCTCGATCATGGACAGATCGACGAAGAGCTCATCGCAGATAGCGCCATTCTTTATTTGGAAGGTTATCTGTTCGATCGCGACGACGCGAAGGCCGCATTTCGTGCAGCACTCGCACAAGCCAAGCGCGCCAATCGCAAAGTAGCGTTGACGTTGTCTGATGGCTTTTGCGTCGATCGTCATCGCGCGGAATTTCTCGATCTTATTCGCTCCGGTGTCGATATTCTTTTCGCCAATGAGAAAGAAATCACCTCGCTATACGAAACGGACAAATTCGAAGATGCAGCAGATCGCGTGAGCAAAGATACAAAGCTCGCCGTGTTGACGCGCAGTGCGCAGGGCTCGCTCATTCTCAATTCAGGAAAAGCAATTCAAATTGCTGCAGTTCATATCGACGACGTCGTCGATACGACAGGAGCCGGTGATCTTTACGCAGCCGGGTTTCTTTATGGATATGCGAACGAGCATTCGCTTGAAACGTGCGGAAAACTCGCAAGCCTGGCGGCCGCGGAAGTGATCAGCCACCTTGGTGCACGTCCGCAAACAGAGCTTGTAAATCTCGCCCGCAGCAACGGCATCATCTAAATCGCGCAATATTGGAATTGCATATTTTCCTCGAATGCTGACTTCCAATATCCGATCCCAACAGAGAATAGAGAGCCTCATTTTTACGAGCAAAATGGTGGCTCTCAATTTCTAAAAAATGCTTCCTCCATTGGCCGGCCGCCGGCGTCAATATACACCCCGAATATTATTGAACGATGTTCACTAGTGCTGTGGCAAATCCCGTAATTTCCTGCCAATTCGATATACCGAATTAAATTCCCTGGAATTGAGACTCGACTTCCCCCAAACTCTAACCATCGAATCGATTTGGTTTGAGGGTATTCGTGATGTTGCAAGCCAAAAGCCGCCGCGGCCGCCCCAAGGGCACCGGCATTGATGACAGCGACCGGATTGCGCGGCTGTCCGAATTGCTGCGGGTACGTCCCGACATGAAGCCGACGACCGCCATCCGCGTCATGGGAATTACCGACCCATCGGCTATTCGACGGCTGCGCGACAAGTACAACGCGTATCTACAATCCAAATCGGTAGACGCTCTTCAAAGACACAGTGTGCCGGCCCAACCTGCAGCGGTTCCGGCAGCATCCGAAACCCAATCCCTGCGTCATTGAACAGCCCATCGCGAAGCATCCGGCTTCAAATCGCACTTCTCCATTCAAAGCCATCACTAAACGGGCCGCTTCCCCAAGCGGCCCTTTTTTTTGATGCTTGCTGTAGAAGCAACCTAGGGGCGCACCGTTCAGAGTTTGCGAAGCGCGACGGACTCGACCTGATGCGATTCCCCCTTGCGCAGGATGAGCCTTGCCCGCCGGCGTGTCGGCAGGATGTGTTCTTCCAGGTTCCGCAGGTTGATCGATCGCCATAACGACAGGGCTTTGCGATGCGCCTCATCGGGCGTTATGGCGGCGTACTGATGGAAGTAAGCGCCAGGATCGCGAAACGCCGTCGTCCTCAAACGCATGAAACGCGTGACGTACCATTGCTCAATGACGGCCGGGTCAGCATCAATGTAGATCGAAAAATCGATGAAGTCCGACACGAATGGAGTTGCATCGCCGCCCTTTGGAAGAATGGCCGGCTGCAAGACGTTCAAGCCCTCGACGATGAGGATATCCGGCAATTCAAAGACCGCCTTCTGACCGGACAGGATGTCATAATGAAAATGCGAGTAGACCGGCGCTTCGACCCGGCCAACTCCCGATTTGATGTCGGCCAAGAACTTGAGCAGTCGCGACGCATCGAAGCTCTCAGGAAAGCCCTTGCGATCCATCAGACCCAGGCGCTGGAGTTCTGCGTTGGGATAGAGAAAGCCGTCGGTCGTCAGCAGATCGACGCGAGGATGGTCCGGCCAACGCGCCAGCAGCGCTTTCAGGACACGCGCCGTGGTGCTCTTGCCTACCGCCACCGAGCCCGCCACGCCAATCACGAACGGCACGCGCACGTCCTTGTGACCAAGGAACTGAGACGAAACCGAATGCAGCTTTTGAGCCGCTGCGACGTAAAGGTTCAGTAAGCGCGAAAGCGGAAGATAGATCTGCTCGACTTCATCAACCGACAGCTCTTCGATGATACCCGACAGCACCTCGAGCTCTTCGGGCCGCAATGTCATTGGCGTATCAAGACGCAGGGCTGCCCATTCGTCTCTAGTAAAAACGCGGTAGGGCGAATAGGCGAGCTGGGCGTCGCCAAGCGGTTCTTCGACCGGTCGAGATTTTGCGGACCCCGCAGCCAGCTTAAGCGCCGCAGACTTCCTCAGTCCGACACTGCGTGGCTTGGTTTTCACGCCGGACCTCCCGGCGCGACTGACTTGCTGCGAGATGCCTTCTCATCAAGACCGGACGTGCCCTGCCGCTTTTCAAGAACTGCAAGCACGTCGTCTAACTTCACATCACGCGACTCCAACAGCACGAGCAGGTGATAAATGACATCGGCGGCTTCGTTGGTGAGTGCAGCGCCATCCTGAGCGGTTGCGGCAATGACAGCTTCGACTGCTTCCTCTCCGAACTTCTTGGCGCACTTGACCGGGCCGCCATCGAGAAGCTGGCGCGTGTAGGATTGGCCCGCTTTCTCCGATCGCCGTTGGTGAATGGTGGCAGCCAGGCGCTCAATGATGCTGTGCTCGCTCATTGCCGAATCTTTCCAATGCGCCCGAAGGCCAATCGCCGCTTCGATACTAAGCAGCAAGCCGCACGCCTGCCGTCAAGCCAGCATTCGGGATAATATCAACGCGTTGGAGTTCGCTCAGCCGACAATGCGCTGACGGATGTAATCAAGCTGGTCGAAATTGCCGAACTTGATGATCAGATGCCCGCTCTCGCCGGAACCGCGCTTGATCTCAACCTTAAGACCAAGAAGATCGGTCAGATCCTTCTCGAATGCTTTGGTGTCGGCATCCTTGTCTCTGGGCTTGCGTGAGCCGCCGGCAGGAGTCGGCTCTTCGCGTCCCTGCACGATCGCTTCCACTTCGCGGACATTCAGCCCGTTTTCGACAATGCGGTGAGCGAGGGTCTCGGCGTCCTCGCGTCCGATGAGCGCGCGGGCATGGCCAGCCGACAGGCTACCTTGCTGTACCAGCGCCTGCACACCAACCGGCAGCTTCAACAGGCGCAACGTGTTGGCGACGTGGCTACGGCTCTTGCCGATAATTTCGGAAAGCTGCTCCTGGCTATAGGCGAAGCGTTCGACTAGCTCGCGATAACCCGCCGCCTCTTCGATCGCATTCAGATCCTGCCGCTGGACGTTTTCGATAATCGCAAGCTCGAGCACTTCCTTGTCGGTGAGCTCGCGCACGATAACCGGAACCGTATGCACGCCCGCGCGCTGCGCCGCCCGCCAGCGCCGCTCGCCCGCAACGATCTCAAAATCACCGGCGCTCGAAGGATCTGGACGGACCACGATCGGCTGCACCAATCCCTTGGTGCGGATCGACTCTGCCAACTCCGCCAGCTCATCCTCGCGGAAGTCTTTGCGCGGGTTGAGCGGGCTCGACTTCACCTGGCCAATCGGAACGACGCGCTGTTCGCCTTCGGGCGGCAGCCGCGTTCCGTTCTGCACGGGCTCACCGATGAGAGAGGCTAGTCCGCGTCCGAGACGGCTTTTCGGCAGAGCTGATTGCATGGAGTTGGCGTTCCTTTGGAGTCTTTTTGGTGCCTGTTAGTCGTGAAACTTGAACGTGCGAAACTTAGATGCCCGCGTCACGCCGCTTGAAAACGGCGCTCACGTTCGATGATTTCGGTCGCTAGCCGGATGTAGGCCTGACTACCCGCGCAGTCATAATCGTAAAGCAGGATCGGCTTGCCGTGAGATGGCGCCTCGGCAACCCGCGTATTGCGCGGAATGATCGTCTCGTAGACCTTGGAGCCAAAGAAGCCGCGCACGTTGTCCGCAACTTCGCGCGACAAAGAGGTGCGCGCGTCATGCATGGTCAAAACCACGCCCTGAATCTGCAGTTGCGGATTGAGCGTTGCGCGGATCTGATCAATCGAATCCTTGAGCTGCGAAATACCTTCCAGAGCGAAGAACTCGCACTGCACGGGTACGATCACCGCATTGGCGGCCGACAGCGCATTCAAGGTCAGAATATTGAGCGACGGGGGGCAATCGATCAAAACGTAGCTGAAGGGCGTGTCCTGCGGCTTGGCGCGTTGCTGGCCGACAAGCGTCATGACGGCATCGCGCAGCCGATAGGGCCGCCCGTTGTCGTGGGCCAGCTCACCTTCGATACCGACAAGGTCGCTATTTGCGGGGACGATAGAAAGGCCGGGCACCGCCGTCTGCTGCGCACTCTCCAGGATGCTTGCTGCACCCGTCAGCACGTCATAGCTGGTACGAGGCCGGGACTCGGGCGGTACGCCGAGCCCAGTCGAAGCGTTACCCTGCGGATCGAGGTCGAGCACCATCACCCTCTCGCCGACAGCAGCAAGCGCCGTGCCGAGGTTGATGGCTGTTGTCGTTTTACCGACGCCACCCTTTTGATTGGCAATGGCGATCACGCGGGGGCCGCCAAACGATCCTCCGCCGACGCCTGAAACATAGCCGGCCACGGGTTTAACCCTCCGTCTCTACCTCTGACTCTTTACGCTTGAGCGACTTGAGCAACAAAACGGAGCCTTGAGGGTCCGTGACGCTAGGATTGAGTTCGGCCGTAAAGGTCCAGCCCTGGCGCGCCTGTTCGATCTCTGCAGCGGCCTCGCGGCCCTTCGAGAACAGGCCCACTGTGGAGGGGCCGAAATAAGGGTAGGCCAACTCGACAAGACGCGGCAAGGGCGCTAACGCCCGGGCCGTAACGCAATTAATCTCCCTCACCTTAACCTGAGTCTCGGGAATTTCGATTCTCATACACAGGATGTCCACAGCAACTCCGACGGCACGGGCAACTTCGCGGATGAATGCAGCCTTCCGGCTGTCGCTTTCGATCAGGGTATGTCGGGTTCCACCGTGTTCGCTGGCCATAATCGCCAGTACCAGACCGGGAAAGCCCGCGCCCGAGCCAAGGTCGAGCCAGTTGACGGCGCCTGTAGGCCGCAGCCCCCACAGCTGGGCGCTGTCGGCGAAATGCCGATGCCAGATGTGATCCAGCGTACTCGGCGCCACGAGGTTTATGGTCTTCTGCCATCGCCTGAGCATGGCCTCGTAAGCCTGGAACTTCTCGATGGTTTCACGTGAAACCGCGAAGGCGGCCCGGAACTGCTCCGGGCCTTTGATCTCGCCCGCCGCCGTCATGCGCTGCGCCGCTTCGAACCAGCCTTGAGATGAGCCAGAAGAACCAGCAGGGCGGCCGGGGTCATGCCCTCGATCCGGCTCGCCTGTGCGATAGTTTCCGGTCGATGGCGGGCCAGCTTCTGGCGAACTTCGCCCGACAGACTAAGCCCGGCATAATCAAAGTCAGCGGGAATGCGGACCTGCTCATCGCGACGCAGCGCCGCCACATCCTCCTCTTGCCGATCGACGTAAGACCGGTAGCGGGCATCGACTTCGAGCTGGGCCCCAATCCTGGGCGGCAACTCGGCGAGTTGAGGCCAGACGACAGTCAACCGCGCCAGATCCACCCCGGGGAACGCCAACAGCTCGAACGCGGAACGGCGGCGACCATCCTGATTGACTTGCAGCCCGGTTCGCTCCGCTTCCTTCGGCGTCATGTTGAGTTGGTTCAACAAGGTGTGGGCATCGCGAAGGGCGTTCTGCTTGGCTTCGAATGCTGCCCGCCGTTGGGTCCCGACACAGCCCACCTCTTGGCCCAGCGGCGTCAGACGCTGATCGGCATTGTCGGCCCTCAGCTTCAGACGGAATTCCGCGCGCGAGGTGAACATCCGGTAGGGCTCGGACACGCCGCGCGTAATCAGATCGTCGATCATGACGCCGAGATAGCCTTCGGTCCGAGAGACCGAGAAAACCGCATCCGAACCGCCTGCCCGCAGCGCCGCGTTGATGCCGGCGGCAATGCCTTGAGCTCCTGCTTCTTCGTAGCCGGTCGTACCGTTGATCTGCCCGGCCAGAAACAGTCCCGGCAAGCGCTTCACTTCCAACGCCCGGCTTAGCTCGCGCGGATCGACATAATCGTACTCGATCGCATATCCCGGCCGCTTGATGACGACCTTCTCCAGACCCGGCATGGTCTTCAGGAAGGCGTCCTGCACCTCCGCGGGCAGCGAGGTTGAGACCCCGTTCGGATAGACGGTGTCGTCGTCCAACCCTTCTGGCTCCAAAAAGACCTGATGCGAGGTCCGGTCGGCGAAGCGCACCACCTTGTCTTCGATGGAGGGGCAATAGCGCGGCCCGGTGCTGGCGATCTGCCCGGAATACATCGGCGACCGGGTGAGGTTCTCACGGATGATCGCATGGGTCGCTTGGGTCGTATGCGTAATCCCGCAGGCGATCTGGGGCGTTGTGATCCGCTCGGTCAGGAAGGAAAAGGGCACCGGATCGGCGTCGGCAGCCTGCATTTCCAACCGGGCCCAGTCTATCGTCTTGCCATCAAGTCGCGCAGGCGTGCCGGTCTTCAAACGGCCCAAACGAAGTCCCAGCGCATAAAGCCGATCCGAAAGCTTCAGGGCCGGCGCCTCGCCGACCCGGCCCGCCGGGATCTTGGTCTCTCCCATATGAATAAGACCGTTGAGGAAGGTTCCGGTCGTCAGAACCACCGCACCGGCCTTCAAGCGCCGACCGTCGGCAAGAACCACGCCTTCCACCACGCCAGCCTCGCAACCGGAGCTGCAAGCACGGACGATGAGATCCTCCACGCCACCTTCGATCACTGTCAGATGACCGGTCTCGCGAATGGCCCGTTGCATGCTCTGACGGTACAGCTTGCGGTCGGCCTGGGTCCTCGGCCCATGGACCGCCGGGCCCTTGGATCGGTTCAAGAGGCGGAATTGAATGCCCGCCTCGTCCGCCACCCGGCCCATCAAACCATCCAGCGCATCAATCTCGCGCACCAGGTGTCCCTTGCCCAAACCGCCAATAGCGGGGTTGCAGGACATCTCACCGATGGTGTCGGCGCGATGCGTGATGAGCGCGGTGCGGGCCCCCATGCGAGCCGCTGCCGCCGCGGCCTCGCAGCCCGCATGTCCGCCGCCTACGACGATGACGTCAAAGTTCAAGCTTGTTTCGATGCCGGTTTCCATGGCCATCGGATACTCGATCCCGCGCTCTCGAAAAAGCGGTTTGAGGGCGGCAAGTTGGTTTGCCTGGGCCCTGTACTCGCCTGCTGAGGCACCAACTCCGGGCGCCCGAACATGATCATGCCTCCGGCCGGCGTATTCGACGACAGCAGCTGGTATCAGCCGCAGGCAATCCTTTACGTCGGCCGGCGCACGATCTGGGACCCGGAGCTGCCGGGCGTGCCAACCTTCGAAGGGATGCCGCCGCTGCCGCCGACAGATACCGGCTGATGTTCGGCACAGGTCGTTATTTTCCGATACAGAAGCGGCCGAAGATCTGGCCCAGCACGTCTTCGACGTCGACGCGGCCGGTAATGCGGCCCAGAGCATAGGCGGCACGGCGAAGATCCTCGGCTCTCAGTTCCGCTTCTTCGGCATCACCGGCCATGAAGGCATTCAATCCGGCAAGGCAAGTCTCCAGCGCTTGGCGATGGCGTGCCTGTGTCAATGGCGGGCTCGACCGGCTTGCGAGCCGGTCGGCGGCGACCTGGGTAATCCTCGTGATCAGCCCTTCCAGGCCCGAACCGGTCTTGACTGAAATCGATAGCCCGGTTTGCGACGGTGTTTGGGCTGGGGCCGTGGTCAGGTCCGTCTTTGTATGCACCATCAGAACTAACGGGGCCGTTTCACGTGAAACTTCCCTTGACTCCTCTAGTGACTCACCCAGCGCAGGTTGCGCGTTTCCGCCCGGCTCAACCAGCCACAAAATCAAGTCCGCCCTCTCGGCTTCAGCCAGCGAGCGCCGGATCCCTTCCCGCTCGACCGCACCTGTCGCCTGCCGAAGCCCGGCGGTGTCCGATACGATGACCGGATATCCCGCAAGGTCCAAGCGAACCTCAATCACGTCGCGGGTCGTCCCTGCTTCCTCCGACACGATCGCCGCATCCCTCTGGGCGAGCGCATTGAGAAGGCTCGACTTGCCGGCATTGGGCGCTCCCAGCAGGGCCACGCGGAAACCATCGCGCAGGATTTCGCCACGGCGGCCATCTGCCAGGTGGCGGGCCAGATCGACAGCGAGCGCGGAAACGCTTTCGCACGCCATTTTCATGGCCCGGCCGGACACGTCACTTTCATCGGAAAAGTCTATGGCTGCCTCGACCAGCGCCATGGCCTCAAGCAACGTTGTCCGCCAGCCTTCGTAGAGCTGAGACAAGGCGCCTGAAGACTGGGCCAGGGCCTGAACGCGCTGGGCCTCTGTCTCGGCATCGACTAGGTCCGCCAATCCCTCAGCCTGAGCCAGGTCAAGCTTTCCGTTGCTGAACGCCCGGCGGGCAAATTCCCCGGGCTCCGCCATCCGGCACCCGGGAAAGCGGCCCAGTGCGCCAAGAACAGCGTTAACCACGGCGCGTCCTCCGTGAACCTGGAATTCCGCGACGTCCTCGCCCGTTTCGCTATTGGGGGCGGCAAAATAGAGAATTAGCGCCTGGTCTAAGGCCGCCCCGGTTTGGGGGTCTCGAACGGTGCGGAATGCCGCTTGGCCATGAGCCGGCGGCCGGCGCACCATCGCCGCCAGCACATCTTGCGCCGCTGGACCAGACACCCGGATGACAGCCACGCCAGCCCGGCCCGGCGCACTGGAAAGAGCATAGATGGTGGAAACATTCGCCATGCCATTCGCGTACTCGTCCTCGGCCCCGCTCGCAATGCGCGCCTTAGCGGCCTAGGGTCTCAAAAGCCCAACGTCCCGGTGGAACCGATCTGAATGTCCGAAAATCACCTTCGACACGAGACCAGCCCATATCTGCTGCAGCACAAGGACAACCCTGTTCATTGGTGGGCATGGGGGCCGGAAGCTCTGGCCGAAGCCAAGCGGACCCGCAAACCGATCCTACTTTCTGTCGGCTATGCGGCTTGCCATTGGTGCCATGTCATGGCGCACGAAAGCTTTGAAGATCCGGCCACCGCCGATGTCATGAACAAGCTCTTCGTGAACATCAAAGTCGATCGCGAAGAGCGCCCGGATATCGACGCCATCTACATGAGCGCGCTGCATCGGCTCGGCGAGCAAGGCGGGTGGCCATTAACTATGTTTCTTGATGCCGAAGCCAGGCCGTTCTTCGGCGGCACCTATTTTCCAAAGCAGTCCCAGTATGGCCGCCCCGCGTTCGTAAGCGTGCTTCTGCAGATCGCACAGGTCTATCAAAACGAACCAGAGCGGATCCGCCATAACGTCGACGGCCTGATGGCAGCGCTGTCGGCAAAGACCCTGCATCAGACCGACTTCCAAGCCTCCGAAGACCTAATCCGCACTTTGGTAACGAGGCTGACCGAGGCGTTCGATCACGGGAATGGCGGCATAGCCGGTGCACCCAAGTTCCCTCAGTGGAACGTACTTTGGCTGATGTGGCGAGGTGCGATGCGCTATGGTGATGAAGCCGCCAAAGAAGCCGTCGTCAACACTCTCACTCACATCTGCCAGGGCGGCATCTATGACCACCTGGGCGGCGGCTTCGCCCGCTATTCGGTAGATGAGCTCTGGCTCGTCCCGCACTTTGAGAAGATGCTCTACGATAATGCTCTTCTGGTCGATCTGTTGACGGAGGTTTGGCGCGAAACCCAGGAGCCTTTGTTCGCTGTTCGCGTCGCCGAAACCATTGCCTGGCTCGAACGGGAGATGATTACCCCTGGCGGCGGGTTTGCGGCGTCTCTGGATGCCGATAGCGAGGGAGAGGAAGGCAAATTCTACGTCTGGAGCGCGGATGAGATCACTGAGGTTCTTGGCGAGGCCGACGCTGCCGACTTCATGGCGATCTACGGCGTCACCACGGGCGGCAACTTCGAAGGCCACAATATTCTCAACCGGCTCGATCATCTGCAGCTGCAAAGCGTCGGTCAAGAGGCACGGCTTGAGAAACTGCGCGACAAGCTGCTGGCCAGGCGTGCGGGACGCATCAGGCCCGGCTTCGACGACAAGGTTTTGGCCGATTGGAACGGCTTGATCATTGGCGCGCTGGCGCGTGCCGGGGTTGTGTTCGCCCAGCCCGATTGGATCAGGATGGCGGACGCAGCTTTCGCCTTTGTCTCCACCGCTATGCGCCGCGATAGCGATCGGCTTTGGCATTCCGCCCGCAATGGCCGCCTAACGGCGCCCGCCACCGCATCCGATTACGCCAACATGATCTGGGCAGCACTTCGCTTGTTCCAGGCCCACGGCGATCCGGGAGCTCTCGCGCGTGCGACACAGTGGGCAGAAGTCCTTGATCGCCATCACTGGGACGTGGAGTCTGGCGGCTATTTCACCTCCGCTGATGACACGGATGACGTGATTGTCCGGCTTAAATCAGCACATGACGATGCCGTGCCCAGCGCCAATGCCGTCCACCTTACGAACTTAATCTGGCTCAATGCGTTAACCAGCCAAACCGCTTACTCTGAGCGAACAACCGGGTTATACAACTGTTTCCAGGGAGACATCGCTCGGGGTCCTGTCGGACATTGCGGCCTGCTGGCAGCGGGCCTGGACATGGACGGATTGGTGCAAATCGTTCTGGCTGGCAGTAGCAACGATGCGAGTTCGTCACTTCGCCGGGTCGCCGTATGCACATCAGTCCCCGGAGCGCTTGAATTCCTGGACCCCGTCAAAGGCGCACGCCCTTTGCCTGTCGCGCTGGGCGCGAAGTTGGATGTGGCTGTAACCACGACTGGCTATATTTGCGTTGGGCCCGTGTGCGGTCCGCCTGTGTTCGAACCCGACGAATTGAAGGAGCGTTTGCTAAAGGCGCGCAGTGCTCCGAAAGCTTAAGGTTTACCGCGTTGAAAGAACCTTTAGTCACAAGACTGTGCTGCGCGGCTCAGCTGTGATTGAGTTTCGGCCCTAGAAGAGGTTTGGGTCTCATGACTGCATTGCGTTCAATTGTGCGTTGGGCTTATGCCCCGTTTTTGATGATTGGCCTGACGAGCGCTGCCTACTGGGTGGTGGCAAATGGTCATTCCTATTTCTGGCTGGCCCCGCTTCTGGTGCTTGCCTACGCGACCTCATTCGCCGCTGAGAAAATCGCGCCGTTCTATCCGGAATGGAATGAACATCACGAGCATGGCGACACCGCCGCCAACATCTGGCACACCGCAATCTATGAGCTGTCCGCGCTGAACGGCGTCCTGCTCATCCCTCTCATCCAGTGGATGTTCCCCTTTCAGGGCATCTGGCCGACGCAGTGGCCGCTCTGGGGGCAGGTGCTGTTGGCGTTCCTGATTGCCGACTTCGCTTTCATGGTCATCCATTGGATGAGCCATAAGGTGCCGATGCTGTGGCGCTTGCATGCCGTCCATCATGGCGTCGGCCGCCTCTACGGTTTCAATGGCGTTATTCGCCATCCGCTGCATCAATCGATCGACATGGTGATCGGGCAGGCGCCGCTCGTGATCATGGGCATGACGCAGGAGGTTGCTCTTGTGCTCGGCTTCCTGATCACCGTGACGCTGATCGTGCAGCATTCCAACGTTGATCAGAAACTCGGGCCCCTGGCTGGCTATCTCGCCATCGGCCGTGTCCATCACCTGCATCACGTCAACTGGGGCACCGAAGGCGATTGCAACTTCGGCCTGTTCTTCTCGTTCTGGGATCGCCTGTTCGGCACCTTCCACGCCAAGCCGCCGCGTCCGATCACGCACAAGGATCTTGGCGTTGACGAGTTGCCCAACTTCCCAAAATCGTTCTGGGAGCAGCTATTGCTTCCGTTCTACTACAAGCCTGGCGCCGGCGAGCCAGAGCGCTATCGCAAGATGGCGATGAAGAAGTCGCCCGCTCAGGAAGCGCGCGAAGAGGTGGAGAAGCATCACCCCGACCTGCTCCACCCTGCCGAGTAGGCGCCTCGTCAGACTTTGCGTTTCACGTGAAAAAAGAGCCGCTTTGTTCAAGCGGCTCTTTTTGTTTTTCAACTGATGAACGGTTGGCCCCGTAGGCCTTACGTATTCATGCTCTGGAAGAACTCGCCGTTGGTCTTGGTCGACTTCAGCTTGTCGATCAGGAACTCGATCGCGTCCATGGTGCCCATCGGGTTCAGGATGCGGCGCAGGACGTAGACCTTCTTGAGCTGGTCCTTCGGCACCAGCAGATCTTCCTTGCGGGTGCCCGAGCGCGCCACGTCGATGGCGGGGAACACGCGCTTATCGGAAACCTTCCGATCCAGGATGATTTCCGAGTTGCCTGTACCCTTGAACTCTTCGAAGATCACTTCGTCCATGCGCGAGCCGGTATCGACCAGCGCGGTGGCGATGATGGTGAGCGAACCGCCTTCCTCGATGTTGCGGGCTGCACCGAAGAAACGCTTAGGCCTCTGCAACGCATTGGAGTCCACACCACCGGTCAGAACCTTGCCGGATGACGGCACAACTGTGTTGTAGGCACGACCCAAGCGCGTGATGGAATCGAGCAGGATGACGACATCCCGCTTATGCTCAACTAGACGCTTAGCCTTCTCGATGACCATCTCCGACACCTGCACATGGCGTGACGGCGGCTCGTCGAAGGTCGAGGATATGACCTCGCCTTTCACAGACCGCTGCATGTCGGTGACTTCTTCCGGCCGCTCGTCGATGAGCAGCACGATCAAGTAGCACTCGGGATGGTTGGCTGTAATCGAGTGGGCGATGTTCTGCAGCAGAACCGTCTTACCGGTACGCGGCGGTGCCACGATGAGAGCACGCTGGCCTTTGCCGAGCGGAACGACCACGTCGATCACACGAGGGGAAAGGTCTTTGATGGTGGGATCTTCGATCTCCATTTTGAGCCACTTGGTAGGATACAGTGGCGTCAAGTTATCGAAGTTGATTTTGTGCTTAGTTGCTTCAGGATCTTCAAAGTTGATCTTGTTGACTTTGAGAAGAGCGAAGTAACGCTCTCCTTCCTTCGGGCCTCGAATCTGTCCTTCGACAGTATCGCCGGTCCGAAGCGCGAAGCGGCGGATCTGCGAGGGCGAGACGTAAATGTCGTCAGGACCCGGCAGGTAGTTGGCGTCGGGCGAGCGCAGAAAGCCGAAGCCGTCCTGCAGCACTTCGACCACGCCGGTCGCGATGATTTCAGTTTCCTGGGTCGCGAGCTGTTTCAAGGTCGCGAACATCAGCTCTTGTTTGCGCAGGGTCGAGGCGTTCTCAACGCCGACCTCTTCAGCAAACGAGACCATTTCAGCGGGAGACTTCCGCTTGAGGTCCTCGAGCTTCATTTCCTTCATGGGTAAAAACTCCGGGGGTGCCACGGTAATAGGGCGGGAAGACAATATGTGAGGAGACGGTGGGACGATGCGATGATGGTTTGGTGAGGGGTTGCGACGCAAGGCAGGGCGCCCTGCGGGACAGCGCGCCAGCTCGCTGCTGGACATTGCCGCCTACGGATTTTCTGCCGTGGGGCAGCGATCCGCTGAATAACGTTCCGAGGCTTATAACAGATCCGTTGAACTTGGCAAAGGTCTTCAGAACGGCTTCACGATTACGAGAATGACAATCAATATCATCAGGATGGTCGGAACCTCGTTGACGATCCGCCAGAACCGCGGCGGCTTGTCGTTGCGGTCCTCGGCAAACGCACGCACGGCCATCGAGAAGTAGCCGTGGACGGCCGAAAGCGCCAGCACCAGCGCCAGCTTGGCGTGAAACCAAGGGGCAGAGAAGGATCCGCCGATCCACGCAAGCCAGAGCCCGAGCACCCAAGAGATGATCATCGCCGGGTTGATGATGATCCTGAGAAGGCGCCCCTCCATCACCTTGAAGGTTTCCGATTGGACAGAGCCTTTCTCGGCGTCGCAGTGGTAGATGAACAGCCGCGGCAGATAGAGCATGCCCGCCATCCATGAGATGATCGCGATGACGTGGATGGCCTTGATCCACAAGTAGGCGCCATCGCCCAGGATGACCACCAGTGCGGCGGCGAAAGCTACTGTAATAATTAGAGAAATTGCCGCCCTGGCGGCGGGTGATGCCGCTGCGCTCATCCCTCAAGTCCTCTTACGGACGCGCTCGACTAGGCGGGCGACGTTCTCGGGCGGGGTCTGGGGAACGATGCCGTGACCGAGATTGAAGATAAACCTCTCGCCGGACATGAGCCTCAAGATCTCGTCGACGCGCTCATCCATGCGGGTGCCGCCCGTTACCAGCAACAACGGATCGAGGTTGCCCTGCACAACCACATCCTCATCCTCGAACGCCTCCTTCATCACGTAAGGCGGGGTCGTCGTATCGCAGCCGATGCCGTCTACACCGGTTTCCGAAACATACCAGACTGCCCCCGGCCCAGCGCCGCGCGGAAAACCTATGACAGGCACATCCGGATGCAGGTCCCGAAGCACTTGCCGTATGCGTCGGGTCGGCTCGACCACCCAACGATCGAATTCGTCGTCCGGCAGGCTTCCCGCCCACGTATCGAAAATCTGCAAGCAATCGGCCCCTGCCTTGACCTGATTGTCGAGGTAGGAAATCGACGTTTCCACCAGCATATCGATGAGCTTCGAAAAGCCGGTAGAATCCCGATACGCCCACAGCCGCGCTTCAGCTTGATCGCTCGATCCCTCACCCTGGACCATGTAGGTCGCCACCGTCCACGGCGCCCCGCAAAATCCGATCAATGCCGTTTCACGCGGCAAATCTTGCCGCAACCGCGCCACGGTCTCCCAAACGGGCGCGAATGTCTGAGCCGTACGCGCTGGATCGAGTCGGCGCAAGTCGTTGACAGAGCGAATCGGTTCAAGCCGTGGCCCTTCGCCTTCAACGAAGCTGACCTTCTGGCCGAGCGCATCGGGCACGACGAGAATATCGGAAAACAGGATTGCAGCGTCGAACCCGTAGCGGCGGATCGGCTGCAGCGTAACCTCGGCAGCAAGCTCGGGCGTGTAGCAGAGCTTGAGAAAGCCACCAGCCTTGGCGCGCGTCTCACGGTACTCGGGCAGGTAGCGGCCCGCTTGGCGCATCAACCAAATCGGCGGTGATTTGGAAGCCTGACCTCGAAAGGGATCGAGAAACCGTCTCACGGCCTTTGAGCCGGTGTCCGTCTGCATTGCCAAGCATCCCTTCACTTAAAACTTCAAACTAAGAGTCTTGAGAGGTTTTTATTGAATCTATTAGGGCCGTGGGTTCTGGGGATCTCCAAGCTATCCCCAGCTTGTCCACGTTAGCTGCAATCTCTCTTTGCTGACCACGAGGTCTAGGCGGTGAGACCCGTTCTAGGCAATAGTGACGAATAGCTTTTCTCTTTCAAAGTGGTTACGCCGCATATGCAGCATCAACTCGCATGAAGCATTTGTGGGCAACCTGAGGATGACGAACTCGCTACCGGGTTGTCCTAGATGTTCAAGGCAGGTGCTGCCAGGCAATTCGCATTTGTGCAAATGTGACTATCACGCTTGGCAACTGCACGGTTGTTATCTCAACCCTAGATACCGGCCGGTCGGGTGCGAAAATCGCCCTCAACTTACCAACAACCTTCCGGGGGTTTGTCAGGAGACCAAATGGCCATACAGGCAACGCGCATTTTTCATATGCATCTGGTCTCCGACTCGACAGGCGAGACCCTTTCGGCAATCGCCAAGGCGGCGGCTGTTCAGTATCCTGATGTACGTGCCATCGAGCACATGCACGCGCTGGTGCGCACCCAACGTCAGTTGAAGCGCGTGTTGAGCGCTATCGAGAAAGAGCCGGGCATTGTGCTCTACACCGTCGTCAACAAAGCGCTGGGTGAAGAACTCGAGCAATACTGCAAAGACCTCAAGGTTCCTTGTCATGCCGTGTTGCAACCGATCATGCAGATCTTCGAAAGTTATTTAGGCGCGCCGCGCACACCTACCGTTGCGGGCCAGCATGTGCTCGATGCGGATTACTTCCGGCGAATCGATGCGATGAATTTCACCATCCATCATGATGATGGTCGTTTGCCTGAAAATCTCAGCGATGCCGACATCATTATTCTCGGCATCTCGCGGACATCGAAAACACCGACAAGCATTTATCTTGCGCAGCGAGGTTACAAGACGGCAAATCTTCCGCTTGTGCCGCAGGTTGCCTTGCCGGCGCGACTGACCGAACCGCATAATGCGTTCATTGTCTGTTTGATCGCCAATGTGGATCGAATCACTGAAGTGCGCCGCAACCGCGCCGCCCTGCTGGCGGACCGCGACATCAAGACCTATGTCGATCGCGAAACAATTGCCGCCGAGATTGCCTATACGCGGCGGATTGCTGCGAAGTACGGCTGGCCCGTTATCGACGTCACGCGCCGTTCAATTGAAGAGTCGGCATCGATGATTTTAAAGCTTTTGCACGATCGTAGCGAGCAAACGCCCTCCAGTCCGGACGTCGAGCCAAGCCATGGCTGACGCAAGGAATGTCGATCAGCCACCGTCCGTCGTTCTGGCTTCGACAAGTGTTGCGCGCAGGGCGATGCTGTCTGCTGCCGGGCTGACGTTCGATGTCGTTCCGGCGCGGATCGACGAGGATGCGGTCAGGTCTGCGATGGTTGCAGTTGATGCATATGTGTCGCCCGCCATGATCGCGGCGCGTTTGGCGCAGGAAAAGGCGCTCGCCGTCGCCCGCGCCAACGCCGGCAAACTTGTTATCGGCAGCGATCAGGTTCTGGTTTTCGAGAACACCATTTTTTCAAAGGTCGCAACGCTGGATGAAGCACGCGCGGTGTTGAAAAAGTTGCGCGGGCGCGTCCATGAACTCGTCAGCGCGGTGGCGCTGGCACGTGATGGAGAGTTAGTTTGGCATCATGAGGAAGCTGCTCGTTTGACCATGCGAGATTTTTCCGACGCCTTTCTAGCAGGGTATCTTGAGGATGCCGGCGAAGTCATTTTGCAGTGTGTGGGCTGCTACGAGCTTGAGGCGAAAGGCGTGCAACTCTTCGAAAAGATTGAAGGCGATTACTTCACGGTCTTGGGCCTTCCGTTGCTGGCTCTACTCAGCGCCTTGCGAACGCAGGGAGCTTTGATCGCATGACGGGTTCCGCTACCAAAAAAGCCTGCGTAATCGGCTGGCCGATCGAGCATTCGCGTTCCCCTTTGATCCACGGTTATTGGCTTAAAACCTATGGAATTGATGGCACCTACACGAAAGAAGCAGTGAGAGCGGACGAACTCGACACGTTCTTGAAATCTCTCAAGGAGCACGGGATTGCCGGCTGCAACGTGACGGTGCCGCACAAGGAGGCAGCGTTCGCCGCTGCGCAAGAGAAAGATGAAAGTGCGATTGCAGTCGGCGCTGCAAACACGCTTTGGCTGGGTGATCGAGGCCGCTTGTTTTGCGCCAACACTGATACCTATGGATTCATGACACATCTTGATGTGTCGGCGCCGGAATGGAAGAGGCGCGATGCTCCTGTTCTCATCCTGGGTGCTGGCGGTGCGGCGCGCGCGATTATCTACGGCTTTCTGAACGCTGGCGTGGAACGTATCGTTATTGCCAACCGGTCTCGCAGTCGTGCCGATCAGCTCGCGGATTACTTCGGCCCCAAGGTTCATGCGATCGATTGGGACCAGCGCAACGAAGCGGCGCGCGAAGCTGGTGTTATCGTCAACACCACGACGCTTGGTATGAAGGGCGAAGGAGATCCTGGCATCAATTTTTCGGCGATGCGGGTCAAGCAGGCTGTAGCTGCCGACATCGTCTACGTGCCGCTTGAGACAGCGTTTTTGAAAAACGCCCGGACTCACGGCCTTGTTGGTGTCGATGGACTTGGGATGCTGCTTCATCAAGCCGTACCGGGATTTGAAAAGTGGTTCGGTGTGCGCCCGAAGGTCACCAACGATCTGCGCAATCTCATTGTGGCGGATATCGAGGGCGCCTGATGCTGATCATTGGACTGACCGGCTCGATCGGGATGGGAAAATCAACTGCGGCAGCACGCTTCAAGGCGCTCGGGATCGACGTGTTCGATGCCGATGCGGAGGTCCATAAGCTTTACGAAGGTCCGCTTGCGCACGACGTCGAACGCGCGTTTCCGGGTTCGACATCGGATGGAAAGGTGGATCGCGGCAAGCTGTCGGCAATTCTCTTAAGAGAACCGGATCGGTTGAGCGAGCTTGAGAGGATCGTCCATCCGCGCGTGCGCGCCAAGGAGCGTTCGTTCGTTGCCCGCGAGCATGCAAAAGGCGCAAAGATGGCGGTTCTTGAAGTTCCACTGCTGTTTGAGGCTGGTAACGACAAAGTCGTCGATGTGATCGTGGTCGTGAGCGCGCATACCGACATTCAAAGAAAGCGCGTGTTGGAGCGGCCAGGCATGAGCGAGGCAAAGCTTGCCGAGTTGCTGTCGCGGCAACTGGATGACAAGGAAAAGCGGGCTCGCGCCGATTTCGTTGTGGACACCAGCGGCTCGGTGGAAGCTTGTCATGCCCAAATCGACGATATTGTCGCCGAGCTTTCGACGCGCGAAGGTCGCGCTTACGCGCGCTTCTGGAGCTAGCATGACAGCAAGCCTGGAGAGACACGCGGGTGCGGGAAATTATCCTCGATACTGAAACGACCGGCCTTGATTTCAAGAAGGGCGATAAGCTCGTGGAAATCGGCTGCATCGAACTTTACAACCGCATACCGACTGGCCGCGAATTTCATTGCTTCATAAATCCCGAGCGTGACGTACCCGCGGAAGCCGAAGCGGTTCACGGTCTTTCGACTGCATTTCTCAAAGACAAGCCCGTCTTTTCCAAGCTGGCCGAGGGTTTCCTGCAGTTCGTCGGTGAAGATCCATTGGTCATTCACAATGCGACCTTCGACGTCGGCTTTCTGAATTGGGAACTTGAGCTGATCGGTAAGCCCACGATCTCTATAAAGCGAGTGGTCGATACGCTAGCGCTGGCGCGGCGCAAGCATCCCGCCGGACCCAACACGCTCGATGCGCTTTGCAAACGCTATGGCATCGACAATTCCAAGCGTACCAAGCACGGCGCACTCATCGACTGTCTCTTGCTGGCGGAAGTCTACGTCGAACTTCTCGGCGAGCGCCAAGCCGCGTTGAGCTTGCAGACGCAGGCCGCAGTCGCGCGAGCGAGCGCCGCGCGCCAGACCAAGGGCTCGGCTCAAAGGCGTCCTATCCCCTTGCAATCGCGCATTAGCGACGAAGAAAGGCTGCTTCATCGCAAGTATGTCGAGGAAATGGGCACCAAAGCTGTCTGGTACAAATACTGGGTGGTCGAGGTTAGAAAGGAAAACGCCTGACGGAGTCCGCCAGGCGTTCAAGAGCGTCCCAGATCGTCGGCGTGCAAGCCATTCTACGCGATCAAGCGTTGAGCTTGGTGCCCTTGGCTTTGGATATTTCGGCCTGTCGCTGGAAATAGAGCCCTGCGAAATCAATTGGATCGAGCATCAAAGGCGGATAGCCGCCCTCGCGTGTTACGTCGGCTACCAAGCGGCGGAGGAAGGGGAAAAGCGTCATCGGCGCGCTGATGAGCAGGAACGGTTCCAGCGCTTGGTCGGGAATGTTTTCGATTCTGAAGAGGCCCGCGTACACGGTTTCGAGAACATAGACGGTGCCGATATTATTCTCGGCGGTTGCTTTCAGTTCGATGGCGCTTTCGTAGACATTGCCGTCGATCCGCTCGGCGTTGACATTGACCTCGACTTTCAGGCTTGGCGTCTCACCCGGACCCGCCATCAACTTGCGAATATTCGGATTTTCGAACGACATATCCTTGATGTACTGATTGAGAACATTGGCCTGGATCGGGATGGGAGTAGGCGCGTTGGCTGCGGCCTTGCCGTTGTCTGACATGAGAATCGCTTTCCTTTGGCCCAACAGGATGTTGCGCTCTTTCCGGCTCGCTATCACGCCAGCCCTATCGGCGCAATCGCCACCGTCAAAGATCGCGCCTCAACTGCCGCTCTTGTCGTCATCGATGCGTTGGTATTCGCCTTCGATTATTGGCGGTTCGGTTCGTCTTTCCCGGCCTCTCCTGAAGTCGCCAGCCGATCCCTTATCCTGTTTTGGTGTGTCGAATGGCTCGCCTGTGTCGTTCTGCCAAGTCTCGCGCGTTTGCGCGTTGTTCGACCTTGTGTACGTATCGATGGTGAAAAGTGAGGCAATTGCACGCAACATGAGCCAACGCACCGGCGGGACCAGCATCAAGGCGCCCAATGCGTCCCCCAACAATCCCGGCAGAATGAGCAAAACGCCGC
Organism: Hyphomicrobiaceae bacterium; assembly: GCA_041397645.1. Taxonomy (NCBI): domain Bacteria; kingdom Pseudomonadati; phylum Pseudomonadota; class Alphaproteobacteria; order Hyphomicrobiales; family Hyphomicrobiaceae; species Hyphomicrobiaceae bacterium. The sequence goes on from JAWKWE010000004.1 coordinate 989,134, forward strand.
CGGTCACCGTCAGAAATTGATCGAGCAGCGGTTCAAAACCGCTCCGGCCCGCCTCGATATGGGCCCAGATGCGCGGGAAGATGGATAGTCCGCTGCGCTGGATAACGCCCGAGCCGACCACGGCGGTCGCGATGATCCAAAAAAACACCGGCCAGAAGCCAAAAGCGGCCCCTGCCTTGATCAGCAGCGCGATTTCGATGATCGGTAGGGCCAGGAGCGCCAGCCCCAAGGCGAATTTCAATGGGAAGATCATAGACCGGCCACGACGTTGGTTTATTTAATATAACGCCGAACTGATGCGGGGGCCAAATGCGTTTCAAGTTGGCGTTAGCACAAAGCGCGCCTACATTAGCAGTTGGACCTTGCAGGCAATTTTGGCCTATGGCAGGTCCTTCCACTGCTCCCAACGAAAGCGCATCGGTATGAACGGCCAACTCGATTTTCTCACTCTCATTTCTCTTGTCGTTGCGTTCGTTGCCATTTTGAAGCTGCGCAGCGTTCTCGGCCAACGCTCAGACGAGGATGATGCGCGCATCGAAAGGCTGAAGACGCGCGAGCGCGAGACCAAAGCGGCGGCAGGGGCTGGCTCGGGCGAAGTCATCAATATGCCCGTGCGGGATCGTTCCGAGCCGGCAGGGACGCAGCTCGATACCGTCGTTAACGATAGCGAAGCACGTGTGCGCGCCTATCCGGCCTCGTCACAGGCCGTGACCGACGGCCTGCTTTCCGTCGCGAAGTTCGACCCCGCTTTCGATCCGGATGGTTTTTTGGCCGGTGCCTCCAGCGCCTATGAGATTATCGTGACGGCGTTTGCCGACGGCGACCGCAAGGCTCTGAAAGAGCTGTTGAGCCGCGATGTATACGATGGATTCATAACGGCGATCAACGAACGCGAGGCTCGTGGTGAGCAAATCGACCAGCAGTTCGTTGGTATCAAGAAGGCCGAAATCACGAATGCCGAAGTTTTGGGTGGTTTTGCGTCGATTACCGTGCGCTTCATAAGTGAGTTAATCACCGCCATTCGGGACCGGGCCGGAACTGTCTCCGGCGGCGACCGCGTGACCGAGGTGACCGACGTTTGGACCTTCGGACGCGACGTCTCCAGCAAGCGGGCTCTGCAGAACCCCAACTGGAGATTGGACGAGACACAACCGCCGAACTGACGCAATATGGCCGCGATTTCGGCACACGCAGTCTTTGTCAGGCCATGTCGGGATACGTTGTCGCGTACAAAGAACTGGCGCGCATCGCATGAGGGGGAAGACGGGTGGCGAGAGAGCCATTCAAGAGCCGGAGCGGCGTAGGCTCCGCGGCTGTGAAAGCTGCGGTATTCATTTTTGGTCTTACCGCTATAGACTCCACAGTTCCCGCGAACGCTGAAGATCCCGCCAAGTCTGCCCCTAAGAAGAAAATCGTCATCACCGTTGGCGTGCCGAGCAAAACAATGCCCAAGCAGTCGTTTACGCTCACTCCAACCTCATTTGCCGACTTACCGGGTTGGGCCGAGGACGATCATTTAAGCGCGTGGAAGGCATTCCTGTCGTCTTGTCCCGTGCTCGTCCAACGCGCGGATGCGGGCAAAGCGACCAAGCCCATGTCGCAAACGCTGGCGGGCACTTGCCGGTTTGCGCTGTCGCAAGCTGCGTCAGGGAAGAAGATGACGAAGGCTTCAGCGCGGGGATTTTTTGAAGCCAACTTTCGTCCCCGCCGCGTAGACCAGACGATCTCCGGCGGACTGTTGACGGGCTATTATGAGCCGATGCTGCAAGCGTCGCGGACGCCGCAGGGGGAGTTCACGACGCCCATCTACCGACGGCCGCCCGATTTAGTGAACATGGTGTCGGAGTCCGACCGCGGGGCCAAATCCGAAAAGTTCACCCATATGCGCAAGACCGATGACGGACTGGTGCCGTTCCTGACGCGCGCTGAGATCGAACAGGGCGGACTTTCGGGACAGGGGCTGGAGCTTTTGTATTTCCGAGATCCGGTGGACGTCTATTTTCTTCAGGTGCAGGGCTCCGGTCACATCGAGCTGCCGGACGGACAGAAAATCCGCATCGGCTACGACGGCAAGAATGGCTATCCCTACACTTCCATCGGCCGCGAACTGATCCAGGCAGGCACGTTCACGATGGACAACATGAGCCTCAAGGCGCTGTCGAAGTGGCTCAAGGCCGACCGGGAACGCGCCGCCCCAGTGATGTGGAAGAACCAGTCCTACGTCTTCTTTCGCGAGTTGACCGATAACGACGGAGATGGACCCGTCGGCGCGCTCGGTACGTCTCTGCATAGCGGTCGAAGCCTTGCCGTCGATACGGCTTATCACGCGCTGGGCGTGCCAATCTACGTGAGCGCGCCGACCCTCAAGCATGCGACACGCAACCCATCCGGATTCAATCGGCTGATGATCGCGCAGGATGTCGGCTCGGCCATTAAGGGCCCCGAGCGCGGCGACATCTTCTTTGGATCTGGCGACAAGGCGGGACGCATTGCTGGTGTCACCAAACATCCAGGCCATTTCTTTGTGCTTGAGCCCGCGCCGGCCATCGAGGCGCGCGGTGAGCCGCAGCAGGGCCGCCGGCCGTGAAGAAGCCGCACGGCAAGGATCGCAAGCGGCATTTGGATGAGGACGAAGCGGCGGTTTGGGACCACGCGGCAAGCTCAATCGAGCCTTTGAAGCGCGCAAAGTCGCGCGTTCATGCTACCGCCGATCCAGACGAGGCGGCGACGCTGCCGCGTGCAAAGATGAGCCGGACGAGTGAGTCTCATCACGCTTCGGCCCATGCGCACCACAAACCGGCAGCAAAGCCTTCGTCGCCACCTGCTGCTCGCAAGGCGGCTCCGCCTTTGGCTGATGTTGATCGCAAGAAGGTCAAACGGTTGCGGACCGGACGTATTGAAATCGACGGGCGTATTGATCTGCATGGATTGCGCCAAGACGAGGCGCACGGGAATTTGCGGGCGTTTCTCTTTCGGGCGCAAGCCCGCGGCTGGCGCTGGGTTTTGGTCATCACTGGGAAGGGTAAGCCGGAAAGTGGGACGCAACATGAGCCATTCACCACAGACAGTCAGCGCTCACGCGGCGTGCTGAAACGCAATGTGCCGCGCTGGCTGGAAGAGCCCGATTTGCGCGGGATCATCATCAGCTTTACGGCAGCCTCGATCGCACATGGCGGGGAAGGGGCGCTTTACGTGCACTTGCGCAAAAAGGGATAGGCGCAAAGCGAAAAGTCAGATCCGGGAGGTCAAAAACAGGTCGCTTGCAGTTGCTGCATCGCCTGTCCCACGCCCGATAGCGAGTAGGTGTCGGTGACGCTGGTCCCGCCTTCGTCGGTTGCGGTCACGGCCATCTTTGAGCCCTTGCGCATCGCTTCTACGAACTTCAGTTCTGAAGTCGCGTCTGCGACGTAAGCGCGGCCTTGCTCAGCGAACAGGTTGAAGGATTGGGCGCCGATCGCGGCAGTAATTTCGCTGCCCTTCTTGGCGGAGAAACCAAGCAGAACGCTGGGTTCGGCTTTCACGCCCTCTTTGGGCCAAGCCGAGATATAGATCCGCGCGCCGTCGCTCTTAGCGTTATCGGGAGTTGTAGACTTTGGCGCACTCGTAAGAAAACAGAACGCGTGTGGGGATTCAGAGTCCGTATAGAGCGACCAGTCGACGATGGACGTCAGCTTCGTGACGTCCTGCGCGCTGGCCCGCATAGCACCGATAGCAATAATGGTGATGAGTAGAAGCAACCGGCAAGCAATGTGATTTTGGCGCACGGCCATTCAGGGTCCTCCCTCGCGGATCGGGCGCTCGGCAAACCGGGCCAGCGATCTTACCCGGTCATACATGACAATGGCCCCCGCCATGGCGACATTGACGCAAAAGCTGGTCGGGATCTTGACGGTATAATCGCATCGCTCAAGCATCGCGGGTGAAAGCGATCCCATTTCAGGGCCCAGGATGTAAGCCGCGCGCATGGGATGGCGGAAGCTGGGTAGATCAATCGCTTCGTCCAGCAGTTCCACGCCGACGAGCTTGCAGCCCTGCGGAAGCGCCATTTCCTCGATTGAAGTCCAATTGTAATGAGGCAGATGCCACTGGCCTTTGGAGGTGTCGGCGCGCGCTTCCAACGCGCGGTACGTCGCGCCGACCGTAAATGTGAAACTGGCCCCGAAACCATGCGCCGAACGCATCAGATTGCCGAGGTTCAACGATTTCGACATGCGCTCGGCCCCGATGGCAAAATAGCCGCGCGGCGTTGGTGGCCAGTTCTCAGATGTTCTGCCGGTCATGGGAATGCACTGTCATGGGATTGTACTTCTGGCTCACGCGTTTGCGTAGTTGCAGGTTGGCGGGTGCGTGGCGCGCAGCTAAATGTGTCGCCACAAGCAGCGCATCCAGGCGGGAGGTCTCACATGAAGGCGGCACTTTGCAACACTTTAAGTGGACCTTCAGGCCTGGAGATCACGGAAGTCCCTGTTCCGCAGCCGAAACCGGGCCAGGCGCTGATTGCGGTCAAAGCTGTGGGTTTGAACTTCGCGGATACGCTGATCACACGGGGAAAGTATCAATACAAGCCTGAGCTGCCCTTTTCACCAGGCGCCGAAATCGCAGGCGTGATCGAGCGGATTGAAGGCGATGCGGGTGATTTCAAGCCCGGTCAACGTGTGATGGCCTATGTCGGCTGGGGGGGTGCGGCCGAGCACATCGTGGTCGATACCGCGATGCTTGTGCCTATTCCCGACAAGGTCAGCGACATAACGGCCGCCGGCTTGAGCATCACTTACGGCACTGCGCTGCACGGGCTGTCCGAGCGAGGGCGATTGGAACCTGGTGAGAAAGTCGTCGTAACGGGAGCTGCGGGCGGCGCGGGGCTTGCGGCGGTCGAGATCGCGACCCTCATGGGTGGCCGTGTCATCGCGGTTGCCTCCTCGCCCGAGAAAGTGCAGATCGCGCGAGATGCAGGTGCTGTCGATGGCATTCTGTTTCCTGGCAGCGACCTGAAACTTGCCGTTCGCGAGGTGACGGGCGGTGCCGGCGCCGACGTCGTCTACGATTGCATTGGGGGCGAAGCGGCAGAGCCGCTGATCCGCGCCCTTGCCTGGAAGGGCCGCTTTCTGGTCGTCGGCTTTGCAGCGGGAGAAATCCCGCGCATTCCGCTCAATCTTCTTCTCGTCAAGGGTGTCGAAGCAACTGGGGTGTTCTGGGGCGAATCCGTGCAGCGCGATCTCGCAGGCCATCGCGCAGGCATGGCGCGGTTGCTTGGCTGGGTCGCCGAGGGTCGCCTCAATCCGCACATCCACGCGACCTTTCCGTTGGACAACATTCGCGAGGCGCTCGGTGTGCTCGATGCACGTACAGCGCGGGGCAAAGTGATCGTAACCCTTTAGCTGGGCCGGTCCAATCTGGCCGAAACGGAAAAATTCCGCACGCGGCGCTTCGCGTTCAGCAAATCTTTGTCATGTGCGGTGATGGTGCTTTCAACGTCGCATGGGCTTTGCCGTGCGCGAGAAGCGTCGTCGTCGAGTTCGTTAGTAATGCGTTTGCGGTTACGTCATGTGCTGCTCAGCTGGGCAGTCTCCACAACCTGCTCCATTGCGTTGGCTCCGCCCGCGGTGGCTCAGTCGCTTTTTCAGAATTTGTTTGGATTTGGCGGCAAGCCTTCCGCGCCTGCCCAGGCGCGCTCCGCAGGCCGTTCGCTCCCCGCGTATCGCTTCCGCTATCATTCACGCCGCTCTTATCAGCGTGACTTTGCGCCAGACGACGAAGTGATAGGCCCGCCAGATAGCGGCGGCCCGTATCGCACGATGTGTGTGCGCTCTTGCGATGGCTTTTATTTCCCGCTCCGTCACAACGCGATGCAGAGCAACTTCGCCCAGGATGTAAAATCATGCCGCGTTGCCTGCGGAGACGAGGCGCACCTTTATTACTATCCTGTGAGGGGTGGCAGCGTCGACACGATGGTCGATCTTGCCGGGCAGTCCTATAAGGACATGCCCAATGCCTACAACTATCGCAAGGCGCTCGTTTCCGGCTGTTCCTGCAAGCCTGCTCCTTGGTCGTATGAGGCAGTGGCTCGCCATCACCGCTATGCTGAGGAAGCAGACGAGCTGATGGCGGATGCCGTTAATAAGGCGCGCCAGCGTTACGCCGCCCATCTCCAGGCGACAGGCGCGGCGGGTCAGCAAACACCTTGGCAGGATAAGGATGCAGGCGCAGCGGCCGATGCCGGTGACGTGGTGGCGTCCGATAGCGATCTGGATTCCAAGATCGTCATTGGTCCGCCAGGCCCGCCGCCACGTTATGCGATGCCTCAACGCCGCGACTATGCCTATCGTAGGCGCGCCAGAAGCGCTGCCACGCGAGCGCGTTATACTAAGTCTCAACCGTCCGGTCTGTTCGGCTGGTCTTTATTTGCCAGCCCAAACTAGGCAACCAGCCGAAGTGAGTGGGGAGTAACTTCCGCGCTTCACCAGTGATCGGTGTCGTCTGGAGTATAGCCGCCATGGAGCGGAAAACTCTCCACGACGCCGTACGGGCCTCCGCCGGTCATTGGCCGCGATGACATCAGCACGAATCGCGAAACGAAAATGGGTTCGGAGCGATAGCCGCCGAAGCGTGTGAGATATCGCGCGACCGCGGTGGGGTCGGTATGCTTCAGCCGTGCCAGCGTGACGTGTGCTTTGAAGGGGTGCTTGGGCGGCGGCAGGCCTGCGTTGCGGGCCGCCTTGTCATTGGCCCGCGCCAAAGCCTCCAGCGCGGGACAAGGTGCAACGTCGGCGAAGACGCTGCTTGGATCGTTACCGCCGAAAATGCCAACGCCGCTCAACCGGATCTCGAAAGCATCTGCATCGATGCTCGCGAGGTTCGCTGAGAACTCGCGCGCCAAGCCGTTGTCGATGTCGCCCGCAAAACGCAATGTGATGTGATAGTCCTCCGCTTTGAGCCATCGCGAGCCGGGCAGGGGAATATGCAGCCGATAGAGTTCGGCGCGGGTCTCGTCGGGTAGTTCAAGGGCGGTGAAAAGTCTGGGCATGGTCGAGGTGCGCGCTTCTAGGGCTTGGCGGTGGCAGTTGCCGCAGCCTTGCGATCCTGGATCTGTTTCACCAGCGCTTCCACTTGCGGCAGGATGCGCTTGACGAGTTCGGCGACGCCCTTCGTCGTGGGATGAAGGCCATCATCCAAGGTCAGGCCAGGCTCCCCGATGACGCCTTCCAGAAAGAAGGGATAGAGCGCAAGTTGGTATCTGCCTGCGAGCTCCGGGTAGATAACGTCGAATGTCGCTTGGTACTCAGGGCCCCAATTAGCTGGCGCCTTCATGCCAGCCAGAAGGATGTCGGCCCCTTTCTGCTTGATCTTTGAAATGATCTTTTCAAGGTTGTTCTTGGTCAGGCTCGGATCGATGCCGCGCAGGGCGTCGTTGGCGCCGAGCTCAAGGATGACGCCATCCACTCCGGGCTGCATTGACCAGTCAAGCCGTTGCAGGCCGCCCGCAGAGGTATCACCAGAAACGCCCGCGTTGATGACGTTGACCTTGTAACCCTTGGCGGCAAGCGCCACCTGAAGTTGAGAAGGAAAGGAATCCCCAGGAGGAAGCATATAGCCGGCAGTCAGGCTGTCGCCGAAAGCAACGAGCGTGACGGAGGGGGGCGAATCGGCCTTGGTTTGCTTGGGTATCATTGTGAGGGCCGGTGCGGCGAAAAGCGCAAGCACGAGAAGTAAACGGGCCCAACTCAGCGGCGCATTCAAGCTCATGTTCATGTTTCCGCCTCAGGGAGCCATCACAAGGTCTGGTCATCACGTAGAAGCAGGACACGGCCAGAGCAAGGCTTGTTTGAAAGACAACAGGATTTCCATCAGGTGACGAAGCCCATTATCTCCGTCGAAAATCTCCATCTGACGCTGACAAGCCGGGCGGGTCCGGTTCATATTCTGAGAGGTGTCACGTTCGACGTGCCCGCCGGTCAGTCGCTTGCGATTGTCGGACCTTCGGGCTCCGGCAAGACATCGCTATTGATGATCCTTGGCGGCTTGGAACGCGCGTCCAGCGGCAAGGTCGAAGTCGCCGGACGCTCGATGTCGGGTCTATCGGAAGACGAGTTGTCGCGTCTGCGGGGCGAGGAAATCGGCATCGTCTTTCAATCATTCCATCTCGTGCCGACGATGACGGCGCTCGAGAACGTCGCGCTGCCGATGGAGCTTGCAGGGATCGCGGACGCGTTCGAGACCGCCCGTCAGCTGCTTGACGATGTAGGATTGTTGGCGCGCCAGGATCACTTCCCCGCTGAGCTGTCGGGTGGCGAGCAGCAGCGTGTCGCCATCGCGCGGGCGCTGAGCCGCAAGCCACGCCTTATTCTAGCCGACGAGCCGACGGGCAATCTCGACACCAAGACCGGCCAACAGATCGTCGAGCTGCTGTTTGGTTTGAAGGAACGCACGGGCGCGACTTTGGTGCTCGTCACCCATGACGTGCGGCTCGCCAACATGACCGAGCGCGTGATCGGAATGGGAGACGGGCACATCCTGAGCGAAAATCTCCAGACGCCAGCCGAAAGGGTCGCGGCGCAATGACGATCACGTTGGATCAGATGTCCGGCGGGCGGACGCGTCCGGCGGGTTGGCCGACGATGGTCCGCGTTGGGCTGCGCGAGCTGCGCGGCGGACTGTCGGGATTTTACGTGTTCATCGCTTGTTTGGCGCTGGGCGTCATGGTGATCGCCGCAGTCGGGGCTTTGGGCGATGCTCTGGTCGCTGGTTTCGAACGGCAGGGGCGCACCATCCTCGGCGGAGACATGACGTTTTCGCGTATGCATGCGCGTGCGACGACTCAAGAAAGGGCGGTGCTCGGCAAACTCGGGAAAGTCAGCGAAACGGCCGCTCTGCGAACGATGGCGCGGCGGCCCGATGGTCAGGAGCAGGCACTCATCGAGCTCAAAGCCGTCGACGGCGCCTATCCGTTGGCGGGCAGTGTTCAGCTCCAGGAACCAGGCGATTTCCAAGCCTATATGGCGCAGGGCGGCGCGGTAGCGGATGCCATGCTGTTGGAACAGCTCGGATTGAAGCCCGGTGATCGTATCAAGATCGGCGAGCATGAGATCGAGGTGCGCGCCATACTGAAATCGGAGCCGGATGGGATCGCCGATCGGCTCACATACGGGCCGCGCGTGTTCGTGTCGTTGGAGACGCTGGAAAAGACTGGGCTCGTTAAGCCGGGCACCCTGATCCGCTGGCGTTATGCGCTGGCGCGAGGCCTCGGTTACGATGAGGACAAGGCGCAGCTGAAGGCCCTGCGCGAGGCGGTACAGACGGATCTGCCAGAATCCGGCTTTAGCATTCTCGACCGTACAAATCCCTCGCCGCAGGTTACGCGCACGCTCGAACGGCTTCGCCAGTTTCTCATTCTGATCGGACTTGCATCGCTGCTTGTCGGCGGCATCGGGATTGCCAATGCCGTTTCGACCTTCATCGACAAGAGGCTCAAGGTGATTGCCACGCTGCGCAGCGTTGGTGCGACCGGCGGGCAGATCATGAGCATGTTTCTGGTTCAGATCCTCGCGATGACGCTTGTGGGTGTGATCGTTGGCCTTGCCGCTGGGCTTGCAATTCCCAGCTTCATCGAGTGGCTCGTGGCAGACGGGATGCCGGTCAAGGCACAGTTTGCGATTTCTCCGCGCTCCCTCGGCATTGCAACAGCCTACGGTGTGATGGTGGCGTTGCTGTTCACGCTATGGCCCTTGGGACGTGCCGAGCATGTGCGGGCGAGCGTGCTGTTTCGCGACACAGGCGGTGGATCGAAAGTCTGGCCGCGGCGCGTCATAATTATCTGGACCATTCTTCTGGTCGCGGCACTGTTTTCACTGGCGCTGGCGACCTCCCAGCCAAGGATGCTGGCGGTTTGGGCCTTTGCTGCATTGGTGGCGATGCTCGTGGTGTTCTCGGCCCTGGCGTGGCTCGTGACCAGAGTTGCCCGCGCTCTACCGCGACCGCGCAATCCGGAAATTGCCATCGCGTTACGCAACGTTGCGGCCAGCGATGGGCTGACGCGCGCCGTCATTCTGTCGCTCGGAACCGGTCTGTCGCTTCTGGTCGGCGTGGCGGTGGTCAATGCCTCGCTGGTAGAAGAGCTGAAAGGGCGTCTGCCTGAGAACTCCCCCGACTACTTTCTGCTCGACGTGCCCAAGCAGGACTACGAGGCCCTGAGTGCCCGGGTGCATGACAAAATTCCTGACGCCGTTCTCACGGAGGCGGCGATGCTGCGAGGGCGCATCGTCAAACTCAAGGGTGTTCTCGCCGAAGAACTCAAGGCACCCCCCGAGGCTCAGTGGGTTCTGAACGGCGACCGAGGATTGAGCTATTCGCAGACCGTGCCGGAAGGTTCGAAGGTCACCGAAGGCGCGTGGTGGCCGGCAGACTATTCAGGCCCCCCGCTCGTCTCCTTTGAAGGCGAGCTGGCCGGAAAGCTTGGCCTGAAACTTGGAGACACGGTTACCGTCAATGTACTCGGACGAAATATAGAGGCCAAGATCGCAAACTTGCGCGAAGTCCATTGGGAAAATCTTGCCATCAATTTTGTGATGGTCTTCTCGCCCAATACGCTCGAAGCGGCCCCACACAATTTGTTGGCGACGATACGCCTGCCTGAGGGGACCCCAGGCCCCGAGGAGGTCGCGATGATCCGCGATTTGGGACGGACCTTCCCTGCGGTCAGCGCGATTCGCGTGCGCGACGCCATCAACCAGTTCAACAAGATCTTCGACAAGGTGATGAACGCGGTGCAGGTGGCGGGTAGCGTCACCTTGCTGGCAGGCGCCCTGGTTCTGGCAGGTGCCCTCTCAACCGCCCAGCGGCGCCGGATTCTGGAGGCCGTGATCCTGAAGACCATCGGCGGCACCCGCTGGCAGATCCTGCGGGCTCACGCCTACGAATATGCGCTTTTGACGCTTGCGGCAGCCCTTGTGGCTATCCTTCTCGGCACCGTCGCAGCGTGGGCTGTGCTTTACTTCTTGATGGAAACGCCATTTACTTTCTCGGCGACGGCTATTCTCAAGACCTTGGCCGCTGCCGGTGGACTAATAGCGGTTTTTGGTGGCGTAGGGACCTGGGCGGTCTTGAAAGCGCCAGCGGTGCCGCATCTGCGCGGCGAGTGAGAACGAAAAGGCAGGAATTTGGGAAATTCTCCCTCTTTCCTACTGGCTTTTCTGGTCTTGAAAGGACGCTACGTCGCACTCATATTTCAACTGCATTCGGCAATTCGCCGGTTTATGGAGGATTAGGAGACCCATGGCCCAAGCTTATAATCAACCCTCAGTACCTCGCTCAGGCACGCGGGGTGGCGTGGCCGTGGACGAAGGCCTGCGCTCGTTTATGCTCGGCACCTACAACTATATGGCGTTGGGCGTCGCCGGCACGGCTGCCGTCGTGTTCGCACTGATGGCCAATCCGCAGTTGATGGTCGCGATTGCGACTGGCCCGATGAAGTGGGTTTTGTTCGCCGGCATTCTTGGCCTGGGCTTCTTCGCCAACAGGCTTTTCTTCTCGGGAAGCACGGTGGTAGCGCATGGCGCTTACTGGCTCTACTGCGCGCTTTGGGGTGCGATGATCGCCCCGATGATCTTCATGTTCGTCTCACAGGGTCATACCGGATTGGTAGGACAGGCATTTGCCATTGCGGCGGCCACCTTCCTGGCGACGAGCCTCGTCGGTTACACGACTAAGAAGGACATGACAGGCTGGGGTGGTTTCATCTCGATGGCCTCTATCGGCCTCATCATCGCGATGCTGGTCAGCTTCTTCTTCATCACCGACCCGGGCACCAGCAAGACGGTCAGCCTGTTGATTTCGTCGGTCGTCGTGCTTCTGTTCTCGGCAGCGACAGCTTGGGAAACGCAGCAGATCAAGACCATGTATCTCGAAGGCGCCGCGCATGGAGGCCAGGAGTTCATCAAGCGCTCTTCGATCTTTGGCGCATTCATGCTCTACGGTAGCTTCATCACGCTGTTCATCCATATCCTGAACATTCTAGGTATTATGAACACGCAGGAATAAGCCAAGTCACGCGCACGATCTGAAAGCACGAAGGCCCCGCATAGAGTGCGGGGCCTTTTATTTTGCCTGGGAAGCTGACGGCGCGCTCGAAACTAGGACCGGACGACCTGTAGCTTGTCGTCCAGTACCGAAAGAACGCGCTTGAGGTCGTGGCCGCGCTTCATGATGAGACCGCCGGCAGCAATGACGCTGAAAGCGCCCTGCTTACGCGCGAGCTTCGGATTCTTTTCGATTCTGTAGATCGGCACTTCGCAGGCGCGGCGGAAGATGGAAAACACTGCCTTGTCGCGCATCAGGTCCAGCGCGTAATCGCGCCATTCTCCACGCGCGACCATGCGGCCGTACACGTCCATGATGGCAGACAGTTCTTGACGATTGAAAGCGGTCGCGAGGGATGAGGCCTGCGTTCCCGCGGTCGTGGTCGGAGAGACTTCTGTGCTGCCCGCGCTGCGCGGGCGGAAGACTATCGGTTCAGCGTCGCTCAATCGCGCCTCCCTTCAAGATCAAAACAAGAATTGCGCCAAGGCGGAGCGATTGCAAGAGCCAACCATTGCCTGAGTAGAAAATAGCCATCCGAAATTATGGAAAACGGAGCCACAAATACCGCGATGCAGTCAAAAAGGGGTCCAGTTGGAACCCTCAATCCGCCGTATTGAAAAGCGACTATCTCATCGTTGCCTTGAGGCCCGGCCCTGAGAACAGGCTCTGGATCATCAGCCCCCCAGCCCCCCGGGGCCAATTTCAAGGGGCCGGGCTTTTAGGCAACTCTCCCTGATTGTCCCCCCAGGTCTTGGCGCCCCATCCAAGACCCATGTCTCGCGAAGGACCGGTTCCCCAGCCGGTCCTTCGTCGTTTTTGGCTTCACGATCAGTTGAAAGTTGAATGTTCGCGTCTTTTTGTGCGTATTCTCCAATGCGTAACGTCAAGACATGGTGAAATCCCTTTGACCAAGAAGCCTATTCGGATCGCGCCCGCTGTGAAGCGCAAGCCCACCGCGAATCCTTTGCTCTCCCGCTGGTCTGCGACCTTCCAAATCCCTCCCTTCGGGCGGATCGAACCCAAGCACTTCAAGCCTGCGATCGATGCAGCGTTTCGCACCCATCGCGAAGAGATCAAGGCGATTGGAGCCAATCTCGCCAAGCCCACATTCGCGAATACGATTCTGGCGCTAGAGAAGAGCGGTCAGGATCTCGCCCGCGTGGCCGGCGTCTTCTTCAATCTGGAATCGACGGACTCGACCCCGGAGTTACAGGCGATTGCACGTGAGATGTCTCCGCGCTTTGCGGCGCACCAGACGCAGATTCACCTCGATCAAAAACTGTTCCGCCGCATCGACGACCTTTTTTCACGCCGCGCCGCTTTGAAACTGACAGAGGAGCAGCTGCGCGTTCTGGAACGCCACCATCTTGCGTTTGTGCGCGCGGGCGCGCGGCTGTCATCGACGGCAAAAGCGCGGGTTAGAGAGATCAACGCGCGTCTGGCTAGCCTGGTGACACAGTTCATGCAGAACGTGCTCAAAGACGAGCAGGCCTGGCAGATGGTGCTGGAGGATGAGAGGGATCTTGCGGGCCTTCCCGACACCCTTCGTGCTGCGGCTCAACAGGCGGCCAAGGAACGCGGCGAAGACGGCAAGTACGTCATAACGCTCGCACGTTCCAGCGTCGAAGGCTTCTTGACCTTTTCGGCGCGTCGGGATCTTCGCGAGCAGGCCTTCAAGGCGTGGACGGACCGAGGCGCAAACGGAGGTAACACGGACAACCGCGCGATTCTCTCGGAAGCCGTTCAACTGAGGAATGAGCACGCTCAGTTGATGGGTTATAAGTCATTCGCCGACTTCTCGCTTGACGACACCATGGCAAAGACACCGAAGGCCGTGCGCGATCTTCTCGAAGAGGTCTGGCCCCGCGCGGTCGCCCGCGCCGGCGAAGAGCGCGATGCCCTGGTCGAAGAAGCCCGCCGTGAAGGTGGAAATTTCAAGTTTGAAGCCTGGGACTGGCGCTACTACGCGGAGAAGGTGCGCAAGGCACGCTACGATCTCGACGAGGGCGAGCTGCGTCCTTATTTGCAGCTCGACAACATGATCAAGGCCGCCTTTGCTTGCGCAAAACGGCTGTTCGGCCTGTCGTTTCGTGAGCTAAAGGATGTACCGCGCTATCACCCTGACGTGCGCGTGTTCGAGGTGAAGGCCCGCGACGGCTCTCACGTCGGTATCTTCATGGGCGACTATTTTGCTCGCCCGACGAAGCAGTCAGGTGCCTGGATGTCGAATTTCCGCAGGCAACACGGCATTGGCAAAGGTCAAAGCCCCATCATCGTGAATGTGCTCAATTTCACGAAGGGCCGTGTGGACGAGCCGGCGCTATTATCATTCGACGATGCTCGAACGCTGTTTCATGAGTTCGGTCACGCCCTTCATGGGCTTTTGTCGAACGTCACCTATCCCTCTATTTCCGGGACGTCCGTGTCCCGCGATTTCGTCGAACTGCCTTCGCAACTTTACGAGCACTGGCTGTCGACGCCGCAGGTGCTGGAAGAATTTGCTACACACTACAAGACCGGCAAACCGATGCCCGCAAAACTGCGCAAGCGTATGGAAGCGGCGCGAAACTTCAATCAGGGTTTTGCCACGGTGGAGTACACCGCCTGCGCGATGGTAGATATGGCGCTGTACGCCGAGCCTGCCAAGCATTCGATCGACATCGAAAAATTCGAAGCCGAGACCTTGGCGAAGCTTGGTATGCCGCGTGAAATCGCGATGCGCCATCGCCTGCCGCATTTCATGCATATCATGGGCGGATATTCAGCGGGCTATTACAGCTATCTGTGGTCGGAAGTGATGGATGCCGACGCGTTTTCCGCCTTCGAGGAGACGGGCAACGTGTTCGATCCCAAAACAGCAAACCGACTTCGGGAATTTATCTACTCGGCGGGAAACCGGCGCGATCCTCACCAGGCGTATGTCGCCTTTCGCGGTCGTGCGCCGAAGATCGATGGACTACTCAAGAAACGCGGTCTGGCAGCCTGAGACTGTCTCGGGATTACCAAAGATTGGCCCAGGCCGCTCCGATGATCGGCCCCGCTTTGCCTTCCTGAATGAGTACGACGCTGCGCTGCGTAGAGGCTTGGATGACCGCCGCGCGCGGGATTTGAATAAGCAGCGATTGACCCTTCCATAGCCCGATGGGCGTAAGCTCGCGCACGATATTGGTATAGGTCAGGGTGTTACCGGAATTCTCGCCCTTTTCAATCGCGACCTTGCCCTCCGGCTGCACCAAGCCGAACCAGACGGTGGCCTCGGTCGCCATGCGGCCGGGCTCTGCCCCGTCGATGACGATGTTGAGCGTGTTGTTCTCCTGCCAGAAGTGAATAGGAACGCGAGGGGTGGCAACATTATTGGAGGTGAGATCGATCGCGTTCTTAATCTCGGCCTTCTGTGCCCCGTTGACGTGTAACGTTCCGTTGACGACGACTTGCGGGGTGTAAATTGCGCCGTCGCCCCGCGCCTTCGCATAGGCACGCTGGCGTTCAGTGTTGCGCGGAGATGCGAAGGTATCTTTCCAGCCCAGATAGTCCCAATAATCCACCGGCAGGGATAGCGTGAGGATGGTCGGATCTTCCGCAAACTCGCGCAGGAGCGCGTCGGCCGGCGGACACGACGAGCACCCCTGGCTGGTAAAAAGTTCGAGCACAGCACGGATGGGGACGGCGGCAGAGGGAGCTGCCCCGCGTGTAGGCGGTACCATCTGGCTGGCAGCCGCCACGGTCGCATAGCCAATCAGCCCAGCGGCCATCGCCAAGCTTCGCGCAGCAGCCCGTAAACGCGAAAACATCGTCTCTTCTTTCAATGTCTCTTCGTTCCAGATCAGCCTTATGGCGCCAAACGTGCCATGACCGGCCTCATTTCTCGCCTTCAAATCTGACGCCTGACACTCAAGGCTTGGACAGGCGGAGTAACATATGTGCTGTTATATTATAGCATCAGTTCTCAAATGCGAGTCACGTCTTTGCGAGTCTGCCGCTGGCACAGACCAATAGACGTCTCCGACGCTCAGGACGTTACGAATTCCACGGTTAATGCAAGAGCGGCTCCGGCGACAATCGCCGGAGCCGCTCTAGTTGCTGACACCTAAAGGCCGTTATGCGGCGAGATTGCGTAGCACGAAGTGCAGGATGCCGCCGTTCTTGAAGTAATCGATCTCGTCCAGGGTATCGATCCGGCAAAGGATCGGCAGTTTGAACGTGGTGCCGTCCGCACGGGTTATGGTCGCTTCCATCTTCTGGCGCGGCTTCACGTCGGCAAGGCCCGCAATCGAAACGATTTCATCGCCCTTGAGGCCGATCGACTGCCATGTCGTGCCTTCCTCCAGCGTGAAGGGCACGATGCCCATTCCGACGAGGTTGGAACGATGGATGCGTTCGAACGACTGCGCGATGACGGCTTTCACGCCGAGCAGGTTCGTGCCCTTCGCTGCCCAGTCGCGTGATGAGCCGTTGCCATACTCGACACCTGCGAACACGACCAGCGGGACACCCTCCCTGGCGTAGAGTTGCGCCGCATCATAGATTGCCATGCGCTCGCCGGATGGCTGATGGATCGTGAAACCGCCTTCGACAACGTTTCCGGCGTCGTCCTTCACCATGTGGTTCTTGATGCGGATGTTGGCGAACGTGCCACGCATCATCACCTCGTGGTTACCGCGCCGCGTCCCGTACTGGTTGAAGTCGGCCGGTTTCACATCGTGGTCGAGCAGATACTTTCCGGCCGGAGACGCAGCCTTGATAGAACCGGCTGGCGAGATGTGGTCGGTCGTAATCTTGTCGCCGAACAGCGCCAGAATCCTTGCGCTCTTGATATCGGTGATCGGTTTCGGGCTTGGCGTAATGCCTTCGAAGTACGGCGGGTTCTGCACGTAGGTCGAGTCAGAGTCCCAGCCATAGGTAAGTCCCGAGCCCGAGTGGATCGCTTGCCAGTTTTCATCGCCTTTGAAGACGTCCGCGTAGCGCGCTTTGAACATGTCGCGCGTGACGTTCTCGATGATGAACTTGTGGACTTCCGCCGAGGTTGGCCAGATGTCCTTCAAGTAGACCGGTTTGCCATCCTTACCCTCGCCAAGCGGCTCCGTCGTCAGATCCTTCTGCACCGATCCAGCGAGCGCATAGGCAACGACCAGCGGCGGCGAGGCGAGGTAATTGGCCTGCACGTCGGGGCTTACGCGGCCCTCGAAGTTGCGGTTACCTGAGAGCACGGCAGCAGCGATGATGCCGTTGTCGTTGATCGCCTTTGAGATCTCCGTCGGCAGTGGCCCGGAGTTACCTATGCATGTGGTGCAGCCGAATCCGACCAGGTTGAAGCCTAGCTTGTCGAGATAAGGCTGCAGACCGGCCTTATCGAGATAAGCCGCAACAACCTGCGATCCAGGTGCCAGCGATGTCTTTACCCACGGCTTGATGGAAAGGCCCTTCTCGATTGCGTTACGCGCGAGCAAACCGGCCGCGATCAGGACGCTCGGATTGGAGGTGTTCGTGCAGCTGGTAATCGCCGCGATCACGACGTCGCCATGACCGATGTCGAAGTCCTTGCCTTCGACGGCAACGCGCTTGTTGCCTTCGCCGGGCTTCTTGTATTCCGTCTCAAGCGCGGTCGCGAAGCCGGGCTTGATGCCCGAAAGGGCAATGCGTCCCTCTGGCCGCTTGGGCCCGGCCATCGAAGGCTCAACCGACGCCAGATCGAGTTCCAGCGTATCGGTGAAGACGGGGTCGGACGAGCCGGATTCGCGGAAAAGCCCCTGAGCCTTCGAATAGGCTTCCACGAGCGCGATGCGATCGTTGTCGCGGCCCGACATTGTGAGGTAGTTGATCGTCTCCCCATCGACCGGGAAGAAGCCACAGGTGGCGCCATACTCGGGCGCCATGTTGGCGATCGTTGCGCGGTCGGCCAGCGTGAGCTGATCGAGGCCGGGCCCGAAGAACTCGACGAACTTGTTCACGACACCCTTCTTGCGCAGCATCTGGGTGACGGTAAGCACGAGATCGGTTGCGGTCACACCTTCGTTGAGCTTGCCCGAGAGCTTAAAGCCGATCACCTCGGGAATGAGCATCGATTGTGCCTGGCCCAACATCGCGGCCTCCGCCTCGATGCCGCCGACGCCCCATCCGAGCACCGCCAGACCATTGACCATGGTGGTATGGCTATCGGTGCCAACGAGCGTGTCCGGATAAGCGATGGTGCGACCGTCCTCGAAGGTGTTGGTCCAAACCGTCTGCGCGAGATATTCCAGATTGACCTGATGGCAGATGCCTGTGCCAGGGGGCACCACGCGGAAGTTCTCGAACGCGCCCTGACCCCACTTGAGGAAGTTGTAGCGTTCTCCATTGCGGTCGTACTCAAGCTCGACGTTGCGGGCGAGTGCGGTTGGTGTTCCGAAGGCGTCGACGATGACCGAGTGGTCGATAACCAAATCGACGGGGACGAGCGGGTTGATCTTCTTCGGGTCGCCCTTCAGCAGCGTCATGCCGTCGCGCATGGCTGCGAGATCGACCACGGCGGGCACGCCTGTGAAGTCTTGCATCAAAACGCGGGCGGGGCGGAAGCCGATCTCTTTTCCAGCCTTGCCTTTGTCATCGAGCCACTGGGCCATGGCCTCGATGTCGGTTTTGGTGACGGAGCGGCCGTTCTCGTTGCGAAGCAGGTTTTCCAGCAGCACCTTCATTGAAAAAGGCAAGCGCGAAATGCCGGTGAGACCGTTTTTCTCCGCGTCGGGGAGCGAATAGTAAACGTACTCCTTGCCTGCGACTTTCAATGTCTTGAGGCACTTAAAGCTGTCGATGGATTTGGCGGTTATGGCGCTCAAGGTCTATCCTCCGGGTCATGAGTTTTGACAGTGAGCCGCGCCGCCGGAGTGCCGGCGGATCGGAAGGAAGACATCAAGGCTGACGCCCTGGGCCGGGCCCGTCCGTTTTTGCGCTAGCGAAATGCAACTTGAGCCTTTTATATAGGGCGCGTCGAAAGGGGAACATCCGACTTCAGCGTTGACCCGTGCTTGCGGTCAATTGCCACTGGGTTGTGCCCACTCCTGCCTAGGACCTGATCGCCCAGTGCGCTTGATCGCCGAAAATTTGACCGTCGAGCGCGGCAGTCGCACGATTTTTAGCCGTGTGTCGTTCCAAGCCGACGCTGGAGAAGCCGTGGTGCTTGTTGGGCCGAATGGCGCTGGCAAGACGACGTTGCTTCGAACCATTGCCGGGTTCTTGCGGCCGGCGGCGGGCGCTATCCACTTGGAAGGCGGCGGGGACGAGCTGAGTGTTGGCGAACAGGCCCATTTCATCGGTCATGCCAACGCCATCAAGGCTCACCTGACGGTTCGCGAGAATGTCGTGTTCTGGGCAAAATATCTGGGCGGGGCAGAGGATGCCGAAGCGCGTGTCGACGTCGCGCTTGAGCATTTCTCTATTTCGGCGCTGGCGGAGTTTCCCGCAGCTTATCTTTCGGCGGGCCAGAAGCGACGTGTTGGTCTCGCCAGGCTCCTGGTCGCGGCGCGTCCCCTGTGGCTGCTCGACGAGCCGACGGTTTCGCTGGATGCCGCTTCGACAAAGGTGTTGGGTGCCGCAGTCAACGCGCATTTGGCCAACGGCGGGCTGGTGATTGCCGCGACTCATCTGCCGCTTGGGTTTGCGCGTGCACGCGAGTTCGACGTTGCCGCTGCAAGCGGGAGCGTGTTGGCATGAGCGACTTCATCCAGCTTGTCGGTCGCGACCTGCGGCTGGCCATGCGCGAAGGCGGTGCGCTCGGCACGGCCTTGGGTTTCTTTCTCGTCGTCGTCGCTATGCTGCCGCTAGGATTGGGCCCCGATCTCAATCTGCTGTCGCGGATTGCGCCGGGCATTCTTTGGATCGCGCTTCTGCTGTCTGCGCTGCTGTCGATGCCGCGGGTGTTCGAAAGCGATTATGAGGATGGAACGCTTGAAGTTCTAGCAACAGGCGGTCTGCCGCTGGAGGCGGTCGCCGCCGCCAAGTCGTTGGCACACTGGATTTCGACCGGCATACCCCTTGCTCTGCTAGCTCCTGTCCTAGGTATTCTGCTCAACCTGGAGCTTGCGGCCTACCCTGCCCTTATCGCCACCATGCTGGCCGGCACGCCTGCGGTCAGTTTCCTGGGCTCTATCGGGGCTGCGCTGACGTTGAAGACGCGCCGTGGCGGGCTCCTTTTGGCCCTGCTGGTCCTTCCCCTTTACATTCCAACACTCATATTCGGGATATCGGCCATGAGTGCCGCGGTGATGGCGCCGGCCGCGTTCGGCCCATCGTTCGCCATTTTGGCGGCTATTTCCTTGGCTTCGGTAGTGCTCGGGCCGATAGCGTCGGCTGCGGCATTGCGCATTCAGCTTCAGTAGAAAGCTTACCGATCCGTTCGTTGCGCGGCGAACCCCAAAGGCTTAAACGAACCCCATGCAAA
This sequence comes from Hyphomicrobiaceae bacterium, assembly GCA_041397645.1. Lineage (NCBI taxonomy): Bacteria > Pseudomonadati > Pseudomonadota > Alphaproteobacteria > Hyphomicrobiales > Hyphomicrobiaceae > Hyphomicrobiaceae bacterium. The sequence goes on from JAWKWE010000004.1 coordinate 1,009,619, forward strand.
CGCTCACACAACGTCTGGCCAATCCTACGCGCTTCATGGAGCTTTCGGGCATGTTGATGCCCTGGCTTTTCGCGCTGGCGGCCGCCCTCATCGGCTATGGGCTCTATTTGGTGTTCTTTATCGCGCCGCCCGATTATCAGCAGGGCGAGACGGTCAAGATCATGTACATCCATGTGCCGAGCGCGTGGCTGGCCATGATGGGGTATGGCATCGCCGCGGTGTCGAGTTTTGGTCTGCTGGTGTTTCGCCATCCGTTGGCCGACGTGTCCGCCAAGGCCGTGGTGCCGATCGGCGCCGCGTTCACGTTCCTCGCGCTTGTCACGGGGTCGCTGTGGGGCAAGCCCATGTGGGGCACCTATTGGGTGTGGGATGCACGGCTGACATCCGTCCTGATCCTCTTCTTTCTCTATCTCGGTCTGATGGCGCTGCGCTCATCGCTTGATGACGAGAACCTCGCCGCCAAGCTGACTGCCGTGCTGGCGCTGGTCGGCGTTGCGATTCTCCCGATTATCAAGTTCTCCGTCGAATGGTGGAATACGCTGCATCAGCCTTCCACGGGCTTTACCAGTAGCGTCGATCCAAGCATGCGCACACCGCTGCTGATCATGGCGCTGGGCTTCACGGTGCTTTTCATCGCTATGCACGCGCTCGGGATGCGCAATGAGGTGCTGCGCCGCCGCGTCAAGGCTCTGCGTATGGCTGAGGTCGAGCAACGCGAGGCGTCCGCCCGGGCGCTTGCGCAGGGAGCCTGACGCCATGGAGCTAGGCAAGCACGCCGTCTTCATCTGGGCTTCTTATGCGGCTGTATTCGCCGTCGTCGCAGGGATGCTGTGCTGGTTGGTCGCCGACTCCCGCCGTCAGCGCAAGGCTCTTAGCGATCTCGAAAAGCGTGGCGTCCGCCGCCGCTCTGCAGGCCGTGGCAAGGAGGACAAGGCATGAGCGCGCAGAACAACCAAACGCGGTCATCTCTCAATCCTTTGCGTCTGCTGCCAGTCGCGATCTTTATCGTGGTGGCGGCGTTGTTCGCGTTCTCGCTGACCTGGGGCGATCCCTCCAAGCTGCCGTCAACGCTGATCGGGAAACCTGCGCCACAATCGACATTTCCCGATGTCCCCGAGGTCTCCGCAGACGGCAAGCCGGTCTCTGGTTTCAGCACCGCAGATCTTGCCCAAGGCAAAATCACCGTCGTCAACTTCTGGGCGTCTTGGTGCACCTCCTGCGTTGAGGAGCATCCCCTTCTTGCCGAACTCGCCAAGGCGGCGGACGTAGAGATTTACGGCGTCGCGCAAAAAGACGACCCCGCTGATACACGGCGCTTCCTGGCGCGTTATGGCAATCCGTTCGCACGGCTTGGGAGCGATCGCTCCGGGCGTTCTTCAATAGATTGGGGTGTTTACGGTATGCCTGAGACGTTCATCGTCAACGGCAAGGGGGACATCGTCTACAAGCAGGTCGGTCCGATCTCGCCTGAGATCATGCAAAGCAAGATCTTGCCTGTCATCGCCGCCGCCAAGAAAGACAGCGCCAACAAGCCGTTAGCGCAGCAGTGACTCAACACCGCCGTGCCAACGGACTTGTTGTTGTGGACGGATAGGCGCTGGCACTAGAGCGGAAAGAATTCACCGCGCGAATGGCTCAACACCGATAGCGTTCCGCTCTTGATGTCGAAATGCGCGCCGTGAATGTTGAGCTTGCCCTTGTCCTCACGATCACGCACGAACGGGAATGAGCGCAGGTTCTTTATCGAGAGTTTGATGCTCTCCTTCTCAAGCGCGTCCTGTCTCTCATTGGAGCTTTTCATTTGATGAGAGGCGAGAACCGAGAGGCGCGCTTCGTCAAGCATCGACATCCAGCGCGAAATAAACTGTGCTTCCGTCTGTATGGCGGCTGACTGATCCAAGGCCGCCTTGACGCCGCCGCACCCAGCATGACCCATCACGACCAGATGCTTGATGCGCAGGTTCAGCACACCAAACTCAATTGCGGCGCTGACACCGTGGAATTTACCGCCCGTCTCGTAGGGCGGCACCAAGTTGGCAACGTTGCGCACGACGAACAGCTCGCCCGGCATCGCATTAAAGATCGTCTCGGGATCGACTCGGCTATCACAGCACGAGATCAGCATGATCTCCGGGTCCTGCCCATAGGTCGCCAGTTCTTCATACTGGTCGGCGTTGGGCACGAAGATGCGGTGTTTGAAGCGGCGATAACGGTCGGTCAGTGTTTCTGGAAATAAAGCCATTAAAACGAACTCCAAGTCGCTTTTTGCTTCTTATTGTGTCTGATTGCCGTTCTTGGGAACTGGCTTTGTAACCAAGGTCAGCACGATATAGCCTAAGATTGCTGACAGAAGCGATCCGCTGAGAACACCCAGGCGCACATGATTGCCCATCGCGGGATCCCTAAACGCGAGGATGCCTATGAAAAGGCTCATAGTGAAACCGATACCTGCCAGCACACTGGCTCCAAACAACTGCTTCTTGTTGGCGCCTTCGGGCATGCTCGCAAGGCCTGAGCGGATCGCTGCAATCGAAAACGTGTAGATGCCCAGCGGCTTTCCAATTAACAAGCCGAGCGCAATGCCAAGCGGAACGGACGCTGTGAGATCCGCCAGCGAAATTCCCGCCAGTGATACGCCTGCGTTACCGAAGGCAAAGATCGGCAGGATTGCAAACGAGACCCAGGGCCCAATGGCGTGCTCCAGCTTTTCAAGTGGTCCTTCGCGCTCGGGCGAGCCGGCGGCAAGAGGAATAGCAAGCGCGGTGATGACGCCTGCGAGTGTCGCGTGGACACCCGATTCGAGCACACAAACCCAAACGAATGCGCCCACCAAAAGGTAGGGCCAAGTATGCGTGACATGCTGCCGGTTGAGAGCAAACAGAACGAGCGAACCAAGGGCCGCAAGGCCAAGCGCGATGAATGAAAGACCCGATGAATAGAAGAACGCGATGATGAGGATCGCACCGAGGTCGTCGATGATGGCGAGCGCGAGCAAAAACACCTTGAGTGCGACAGGTACGCGCGAGCCGAGCACAGCCAGAACGCCCATGGCGAATGCAATGTCGGTCGCCGCGGGAATTGCCCAGCCGTGCAGCGCAATTGGATCGTCCCAATTGATGGTCGCGTAGATTATGGCGGGGACGGCCATGCCACCCGCCGCGGCAATCGCAGGGAGTGCCGCGGTCTTGGCCGATTTTAGCGCACCTACCAACAACTCGCGTTTGATTTCGAGGCCGACGAGAAAGAAGAAAACAACCATCAATCCGTCGTTGATCCAGTGCAGCGCCGATTTGGTCAGGCCCGCTGGCGGAATTCCAAGCGTGATTGGCGTGTGCAGAAGATGATCATACTCGGTGCCGAAAGGCGAATTGGCGATGATCAGCGCGAGAATGGCCGCGATGCAGAGGATGACGCCGCCAGCGGCCTCGTGCTGTAGGAAGTCGAAGTTTATGACCCGCTTCTTGGTTCTCTTCTTTGCCAATTTCATCATCCTGCTAGGCGACGTGTCTTTGCCGGACCGTCGGATTTCAAAGGGAGTTAGGCGATGCGCCGGACGGGTGCAAGGTTGAGATCTTCACGTCCGGATGAGAGTTTCGCGATTTCCTGTAGAGTTTTGTCAGCGCGGTCAAAGGCCTCAATCAGATCAAGACCTTGCGCTAGAAGCCCCGTTAGCAGACCGCAGAATGCGTCGCCCGTTCCGTGAGGTACGTTTTCGTGCCGGCGCGCAGTGCGCGCACACTTGGTGGCTCGGGCAACAAGTACGTTGGAGATTTCGCTCTTTCCTTGAGGGATCGAGGTCGCCGCTATCGCCTTGTACCCTAAATCGGCAATGGCTGATACTGCACTGTCAATGTCGTTGACTGTACGGCCTGTTAGCCAGCACAACTCAAAACGATTTGGTGTCGCAAGATCGGCCAGCGGGACAAGATTGTCTTTGATGGCGTGAGCGGCGCGCTCATCGAGATAAATTCCCACAGGATCATCGCCAAGGATTGGATCGCAGACGTAAATAGCGCTCGCGTTATGCTTGCGCACACGCATCACCGCATCGCGCGCAAAAGCGACGTGCTCGGCGCTGGGCAGGTACCCGGTGAGCACGGCGTCAATCGAACTTAGCCAACCGTTATTCTCTATGGCGTCGAGCATCGCGCCAAGTCGTGCCGGCTCCACGGGCGCACCAGATGTGTGTGAATGTCCGGGGTGATTGGAGAGAATTATGGTCGGGAATTGAACGGCCTCTAGGCCCAGGGCGTTAAAAACAGCCCCGTTGGCCATCAGCCCCACCATGCCGTGGGCCAGGAAAGATGAAACCGCAAGAATCCGGGTCATCGGCGCGTTGCCAAGCCTCATGGTTGAAATTAGCCGAAAGACCTTGTAGCCGACCCGGCACGATACGCTATATTGCAACGCAGCAAACCTATAATCAAGGAGACCGGCATGGCGATCAGGCCAAGGCGCAGCGTGCTGTATCTGCCCGGCGATAACGAACGTGCGCAGGAAAAGGCTCGCAAGCTGCCAGCCGACGCGCTGATCTTGGATCTTGAGGATTCCGTTGCGCCTGACAACAAGCCTAAGGCGCGCGAGATGCTGGTCGAAGCGCTACGTGCCGGTGGGTTTGGCTCTCGCGAAGTGATCCTGCGCGTCAATGCGCTGGAAACGCCTTGGGGCATGGGCGACCTCCATGCGGCGATCGCCGCTGAGCCCGACGCCATCCTCATTCCGAAGGTTTCTCAGCCGGGCGACATTATCTCCACTGCCAAAGTTCTGCGCGCCACCGGCGCTGCCGATAAGACACGGCTGTGGGCGATGATCGAGACTCCGATGGGCATCATCTCCGCCCGAGAAATTGCGGCCTGCGGCGCTGACCCTGAAAACCGGCTCGCCTGCCTCGTGCTTGGCACCAACGATCTTCTGAAAGAGAGCCGCGCCCGCTCCACCAACAACCGGTTTGCAGTCGTGCCTTGGCTCGCCATGACGCTGGTGGCTGCCCGTGCCTACGGCCTCGACGTCATCGACGGCGTTTACAACGACTTCAAAGACGAAACAGGCTTCCGCGCTGAATGTGAGCATGGCCGCACGTTGGGAATGGACGGCAAGACGCTGATCCATCCTTCGCAGGTTGAGCCCTGCAACCAAGTCTTCTCACCGACCGAGGACGAAGTCGCTTGGTCGACCAAAATCATCAAAGCCTTCGAAGAGCCAGAAAACGTCAAGAAGGGTGTTATCACCGTCGAAGGAAAGATGGTCGAACGCCTCCATCTGGTAATGGCAAAGCGCGTTGTCACCATCGCGGAGGCAATCGACGCCAAGTCCCGAATCGAGGAGCCCTGGTTTTAAGGGACGGTCTAGGGCTCCGTCAGACCACGCCATAAAAACGTCCAGATAGCGCACATTCTAATGCATGGGGGTTGGCGAGTGTGATGCTCGCCGGGGCTGAGCCATAGGCCGCCCAGGACCTCGTTGCATGAGATTATGGCTTCTAATTCCTCTGGTGCCCACACTGGGGCTTTCTGCTTGCGCGCCGTCAACTTGGCTGGACGACTGGCCAAACCAGAAGGGCGGTCGTTTCGACGACGTGCGCTGCGAGGATGCTATGGCCGAAGGGGTCAGTCAGCAGACCGCGGAAGCTCGGGATTTGGCTCGTGCGGGGGCAAAACATCAGTTGGACGACGTTCGCGGTAACCTTCTTGCGCAAGGCCTGCATCAAGTCCGCGTCGTCGCCCGCGAGGTCCACTGTAAGCCTCACACCTTGGGGCTCAGTCTCGTCAAATGCACCGCCGTGATCCGCATGTGTGGCCGGTGACTGCGACTATGTAGCGCTCAAAAGGGGTTGCAGGGACGGCGCTGTGTACACAAAAGGGAGCAGGCGGCTTGGCTGATCGTGTAGACGGTCGGCTTGATGCGCAGCCAAGAGTTCGAAGACTGGCGGATACGGGGCGCAACCAATGACGACGACCAAGACGAACGCGGGCAATTTTTTTGAAGACTTCCGGTTTGGTCAGGTCATTACGCACGCCACGCCACGAACCGTGAGCGATGGCGACGTGGCGTTGTACACCGCTCTTTATGGTTCGCGCTTTGCCGTGCAATCGTCCGATGAATTTGCGAAGGCGCTGGGTTATCCCCGCGCTCCGCTCGATGATCTCCTCACTTTTCATGTCGTCTTCGGCAAGACCACGCCCGACATCTCGCTCAACGCCATCGCCAACCTTGGCTACGCCGACTGCCGATTCCTGAAGCCGGTTTATCCGGGCGACACCTTGTCGGCTACCTCGGAGGTGATCGGCCTGAAGGAAAACTCAAACGGCGAGACCGGAACCGTTTATGTCCGCTCGACGGGGCGTAATCAGAATGGCGAGGTCGTGCTCGAATATTGCCGCTGGGTGATGGTCAGAAAGCGGGACAAATCTGCGTCCGCGCCGGAAGCCGTCGTGCCCAAGTTGCCTGACCGCGTTGATCCCACCAAGCTTGCAGTCGCCGTACCTGCGCTCGATGTTTCAAAATACAATCTGGCGCTGGCTGGCTCGCCCCATCGCTGGTCCGACTACGAAGCAGGCGAAAAGATCGATCACGTCGATGGCATGACGTTGGAAGAAGCCGAGCATCAGACGGCGACACGCCTGTATCAAAACACCGCTAAGGTGCATTTCAATCAGCACACCGAATCGAAAGGCCGGTTTGGCAAGCGCATCGTTTACGGCGGCGTTGTCATTTCGCTTGCGCGCGCGCTCTCTTACAACGGTCTAGGCAATGCTTTCCATCTGGCTGCAATCAATGGCGGCCGCCATGTTGCGCCGACGTTCGCCGGTGACACGATCTATGCGTGGTCGGAAGTCTTGGAGAAGGCTGAAATTCCAGGTCGCAAGGACGTGGGCGCCCTGCGTGTTCGTATGGTCGGGGTGAAAAACATGGATTGCAGCGCATTTCCGCTCAAGACCGAGAAGGGCGACTATGCTGAAGGCGTGGTGCTAGATCTTGACACATGGCTGGTACTGCCGCGTTAGGGGCACACAGATCCCAACCATAAGCAGGTTTGCCGAAGTAACTGGCGCAGTGCCTTCGCATGGATATAGTGCGCCGCGGGGTTACACATCCGGGAATTCAATATGCGTAAGCGGCTCAATCGGTGCCTGATTGCAGGCCTCGTACTTAGCGTTGCAGGCGTTGCATTGCCACAACGTGCACGTGCCATCGGCGAAGTTTCTACCGTCCGCCTCAAGCTTGCAGATGGCACCGATGCCGGTGTCATCACGCTCATGGAAGCTACCGCTGGCGTTCTGATGAAGTTCGATCTCAAAGGCTTGAAGCCAGGGCCTCACGGCTTGCATGTGCATGAAATAGGTAAGTGCGAAGGAGATTTTTCATCTGCAGGCGCGATTTACAATCCGCTTGGAGCGAAACACGGATTCCTGCACGAAGAGGGCCCGATGGCGGGGGATTTACCCAACATCCATGTTGGCGCCGATGGCACTGCGTCTGGCGAATTTCTCAGCCCATTTCTGACATTGAGCAAGGATACCGAGGAATCACTTTTCGATACTGACGGGGCGTCCATCGTCGTCTTCGAAAAACCCGACGACTACGCCAGTGATCCGGAAGGAAATACTGGCAATCGAGTTGCCTGCGGGGCAATTATGATCAAATAGACGTGCAGATTTCGACGTCGTGGCCCTCCCGATCGGTTGAAACTGATACTCTTCGATAACGAAGTAGTCATAAAATTCCTGGGTTGAAGATCGGACTTGATTGTCCGTTTTCAACCTTCTTGCACGTCTGATCGGGTTCTAAGTGACAAAGAGAGCTGCAGTCATCGGGGCCGGGCTGGCTGGGCTATCCTGCGCACGCACGATGCGTCGGGCCGGATACTTCGTTGAAGTATTCGAACAGGATCGCATCATCGGCGGCCGGATGGCGACGACGCGCCTTGGGCTGGAGACCTTCGATCACGGTGCTCAGTATGTTACGGCGCGCACTCAAGAGTTCCGCTCTTACATCGACGAGCTTGTCGGCATCGGCTACGCCGCAAGGTGGACGCCGCGCTCGCGCCTTCACGGTGAAGAGGGCGGCGGGCAGATGCTGCCGTGGCATGTCGGGACGCCGGGTATGGCCTCGCTGGTGAGGCCACTGGCCGAAGGTGTGCGCATCCATACCGCGCGTACCGTTCACACGATAGAGAGGCACGACAAGGGCTGGCACGTATGGTTCGACGATCAGACGTCGGTTGGTCCATTCAATGCCGTAGCTGTGTGTGTTCCAGCGCCGCAAGCGCGGCTGCTGCTTGGACGGCTGGACGAGCTCGCTCAGCCACTGTCGCGCGTGCGCATGGCGTCTTGTTGGGCGCTGATGGTGCGGCTGGACGGGCAGGTTTTTCCCGATCAGGACGTCTATTCCGATATGTCCGAAGTCATTCGCTGGATCGCTCGCAACAACACAAAGCCTGGTCGCAGCAAGCGGGGTGAGTCCATCGTTATTCACGCCTCTCCATCCTGGACCCGCGAAACGGAAGACGCTGACCCGGAAGCCGTCGCTGAAGAGCTTTGGAACGAAGTCAGCCACCTGCTCGCCCTTCCACCGTTGCGGCCGACCCATATGACAGCTCATTTGTGGCGTCATGGACTGGTCGACCAGTCGCTGGGTGAGACATACATTTACTCAGGCGAACATCGCGTCGGCGTGGCTGGCGATTGGTGTCTGGGCCGTTTGGCGGAGCACGCTTTTGAAAGCGGCGATCGCCTCGCCAAGGCGATCATCGGCAGTCTTAGCTGAGAACTGCCTCCTTTTTCGCCTCTGGCCTTAAGTTCTGTGTGGCAAAAACGCGGTTTGAAATGCGGTGCGCCAACCGCTACAAAACCTGAATATAGCTCGCAGTTTTCAAGGATTTGCCGATGGCCGACGCAGGCATTAAGCGGGAGGGACGGCCGCAGAGGCCGCTCTCACCGCATCTCCAAGTCTATTCGCCGCTGATCAATATGGTGATGTCGGGCATCCACCGCATTACGGGTGCGGCGCTTTACGTGGGATCTTTGTTGCTGTGCTGGTGGCTGATCGCGGCCGCTACGGGGCCGGAATATTTCGACTATGTGTCCGGAATCTTCGGCAGTTGGTTCGGCCGTCTCGTTCTGTTCGGATATACCTGGGCTCTTCTCCATCACTTGATCGGCGGCCTTCGGCATTTCATCTGGGATCTGGGCTATGGGTTCGATCTCAAGACCATCGACAAGCTCTCCTGGGGCACTGTGATCCTTTCTGTAGTGCTAACCCTGCTGATCTGGATCGTCGTCCTCGCACAAGGCTCGGGAGCGTGACCATGATGCGAACACCACTCAAGACCGCGCGCGCGCTCGGCTCCGCCAAGGACGGCACAGAGCATTTCTGGAAGCTGCGCGTCACCGCCGTTGCTAATGCATTCCTCGGTCTGTTTCTCGTCTGGCTGGTCGCTTCGTTGGCTGGCGCAGACTATCAAACCGTGAAGAGTGCTCTGCATCATCCGCTCATCGCCATTGGGCTCGGGGCGATGGTTATTTCCGGTACGATCCACATGCGCCTTGGTATGCAGACGATCATCGAAGACTACGTTCACGCCGAAGGCACCAAAATCGCGCTGCTGATGCTCAATACGTTCTTTGCGGCGGCCATCGCGCTGGCGAGCCTTTTCGCCATTCTTAAACTGAGCTTCGGAGCCTGACAGTCATGGCGGCAGCAAAAGCAAACGGGACGACCGCAGCTCCCGCGATCCACGGCAAATCGTATCCGATCACGGATCATACCTATGACGTCGTCGTCGTCGGCGCGGGCGGCGCAGGGCTCCGCGCGACTTTGGGCGCGGCCGAGGCCGGCCTCAAGACGGCGTGCATCACGAAAGTGTTTCCGACACGCTCGCATACGGTCGCTGCGCAAGGCGGCGTGGCGGCGGCGCTGGGCAACATGGGCCCCGACAACTGGCGTTGGCATATGTACGACACAGTCAAGGGCTCCGACTGGCTCGGCGACCAGGACGCTATCGAATATCTCTGCCGGAATGCGCCCGACGCAGTTTATGAGCTTGAGCACTACGGCGTTCCGTTCTCGCGTACTGAAGATGGCAAGATCTACCAGCGTCCCTTTGGCGGCATGACGACCGAGTTCGGAGAAGGTCCACCGGCACAACGCACGTGCGCTGCCGCCGACCGAACCGGGCACGCCATGCTCCACACGCTCTACGGCCAGTCGCTACGGCACTCGGCTGAATTCTTCATCGAGTACTTTGCGATTGACCTGATCATGGATCAGGACGGCGCGTGCCGCGGTGTCGTGGCTTTGCGATTGGAAGACGGCACGCTGCATCGTTTCAGAGCCAAGCGCACCATTCTGGCGACCGGCGGCTATGGACGCGCGTACTTCTCGTGCACGTCCGCGCATACCTGTACGGGTGACGGCAACGCGATGGTTCTGCGCGCCGGACTTCCGCTGCAGGATATGGAATTCGTGCAGTTCCATCCGACCGGCATCTACGGCGCTGGCGTTCTCATTACGGAAGGGGCGCGCGGCGAAGGTGGCTACCTCACCAATTCAAAAGGCGAGCGGTTCATGGAGCGCTATGCGCCGCACGCAAAGGATCTCGCCTCGCGCGACGTCGTTTCCCGTTCGATGACGATAGAGATTCGCGAAGGTCGCGGTGTCGGCAAGGAAGCCGATCACATCTTCCTGCATCTCGACCATCTTGATCCGAAGATCCTGGCGGAACGCCTGCCGGGCATCACCGAAAGCGCCAAGGTATTCGCGGGTGTCGATCTGCGCCGCCAGCCCATCCCGGTCATTCCGACCGTGCACTACAACATGGGCGGCATCCCGACGAACTATCATGGCGAGGTTCTGACAAAGAAGAATGGTGACCCCGATTCGATCGTGCCCGGCCTCATGGCAATCGGCGAGGCCGCTTGCGTGTCGGTTCACGGCGCTAATCGTCTCGGCTCCAACTCGCTTATCGACCTTGTCGTGTTCGGTCGCGCGGCGGGCCTGCGGTGTTCCGACACGATTGAGATGCGCGGTTCTCATGCCGAACTGCCGAAGGATTCAGCAGATCTGGCGCTGTCGCGCCTCGACAAGTTCCGCAATGCTTCGGGTGGCACGCCGACGTCGGCTTTGCGGTTGCGGATGCAGAAGGTGATGCAGTCCAACTGCGCCGTGTTCCGCGATGGCCCGGTGCTGAAAGAAGGCGTCGAGAAGATCGTTCAGGTCTGGAAGGACGCAGGCGACATCCGCGTCACCGACCGTTCGATGATCTGGAATTCCGACCTCATAGAGACGTTGGAATTCGACAACCTTATTTCCCAGGCGGCCGTGACGGTCGTCGGCGCGGAAGCGCGTCAGGAAAGTCGCGGCGCTCATGCCCGCGAGGACTATCCCAAGCGCGACGACGTGAATTGGATGAAGCACACGCTGGCCTGGACGGACGAAGATAAGCAATCCGTGCGCCTCGATGAGCGTCCGGTTCACAAGAACACGATGACCAACGAGGTGCAGTACATCGAGCCTAAGGCCCGCGTGTACTAACCGGCTACGGTCTAAGAGCTATGGATGAAAAAGGGGCTGGAGTTCGATCCAGCCCCTTTCTTTTGGGCTCAGAGTTTTACGATGAGCGTGCGTAGAAGCTCAGCCGTCTTTCCATCGCCGGCGGGCTGCTCGTAGCGGTCCTCGATTTCCAGACCGAACGGCGCAAGTTCAAGATAAACGCCGGAATTTAGACCATCGCGCGTGCGATAGCCGCTCACAATGTCGAGGTTGGGCTTGGATGGTGAAATGGGAACGGCCTCGGTGACGATGGCACGTTTGAACGTTCGTCTCAGGTTCGCAAGCGCGGCCAGGATCGTGTCGTTGGACAAGTGCTGAAACACTTCGCGGATGGTGACGATATCGCCCGGTGGCAAAGGATCGGTCGCGACGTTGAGTTGACGAAATTCGATGCGTCCCTCCACGCCGTGGCGCGCTTGATTGTCCGCCACAACGAGCGAAGCGATGTCGCAACCCACATATGTGACCGGCTTCTGAAGTCGCGCAAGAATACGCTGGGACACTTGAAAATCACCGCAACCGATATCAACGATGCGATTGATAGTCGGATTGGCGTCGATAAAGCTGGCGACAAAGGCTTCATAACCAGCGGTCATGTCGGCCGTTGAGCCGGGTCCTGAATGATAAAGCGCGTCCGACCCGACGGGGCGCCAGGTGCCGCGCTCATAGATCTCGTTGAACACTTCATCCAAGGGCCGACCGCGCGCCGCGTTTTGCTCAAGGCCAAACCGGTAGCGCTTCCAGCGATCCAACAGTAGGGCTGGAATGAGCGGCTTGATCGCCGCTTTGAAGTTCGATGTCATGCAGGCCGGTTTTCCCGTAACGTTCTGATGCGGCGAGGATAGGCCACAATTGTCTCGTGTAAAGCAACGGTCTGATCGTCCGGGTAGCGACCAATTCGCTCGGCAACGTAAATTTATTGCTGCCGGTGGTCGTGGCAGAATTTGCCGCTAGACTGCCCGCGCAAATGGCTAACGAACGGGGTGCCCAAGTGGCCGGTAAAGCCGACGCCGAACATGACGAAACCGACACGCGAATGCCGCCGGACCCTTTCGCTGCGGTGCTGCCGGCTTTGGCGGCTTTGGGAGCCATCGCGTCCATCGCCGCCATTCATTGGTCGGGGCAGGGGAAATCGAGCGCCCGCACCCGTACCAAGCGTAAGACAGGAGCCTCCCTGCGCGATCTGGAAACGTGTTGTTTGGGACTGCAGGAGATCTTTCGCCGCTTCCAGAAACATCCGCGCGTGTTTGCCGGGGAGGGTGCGCAGGCCTCCGCGCCGCTTAAGTTCGGCGTTCACGGCACCCGCATCAGGGCGGATGCGCAAAAGCTGTACCAGCACCTCATCAACGACATAGCTTCCATGCTTGTTCTGGCCGCCCAGAACGCCTTCGACGTCATGACCGCCATTGAGGATGGCGACATCGACGCACCGGAAGCCATCTTCTTCGGTTTTGGCGAACAGCAGGAGCGGCTGAACAAGATCATTCAGGACCGCGTGACGCTTCGGGTTGCCGTCGATACGGGGGCAGAAGTAGCCGAACGTCTGACGGCGCTCGTGCGCGAGCTGCGCAAATATCAAAAAACGCCTGAAAAATAAGCGCCAAAGAACCGCAGACCCACCACCATGGGAGGCGTTGACACAGACCGTTGAAGCCGGTTCTTTGGGGGCAGGCACGTCACGATTTGGAAGGAAGGCCGTCTTCATGGTCCAGCTAACGCTTCCCAAGAACTCCACCTACTCCACGGGAAAGACCTGGAACAAGCCCGAGGGCAAGGGCAATTGGAAAGAGTTCAAGGTCTACCGCTGGAATCCGGATGACGAAGCAAACCCACGGATCGACAGCTATTGGGTCGATCAGGATCAGTGCGGGCCGATGGTTCTCGACGCGCTTATCAAGATCAAGAACGAGATCGACCCGTCGTTGACGTTCCGCCGTTCGTGCCGCGAAGGCATTTGCGGCTCGTGCGCGATGAACATCGATGGCACCAACACGCTCGCGTGTCTCAAGGGATGCGATGAGGTGAAGGGCGCGGTGAAGGTCTTCCCGCTTCCGCACATGGAAGTCGTCAAGGACCTGGTGCCGGACATGACGAACTTCTACGCCCAGCATCGCTCCATCGAGCCGTGGCTGAAGACAGATACGGCGACGCCGCCCAAGGAGTGGAAGCAGAGCCGCGAGGACCGAGAGAAGCTCGATGGCCTCTACGAGTGCATTCTGTGCGCGTGCTGCTCGACCTCATGCCCGAGCTATTGGTGGAACTCGGATCGCTATCTGGGTCCGGCCATTCTGCTGCAGGCTTATCGCTGGGTCATCGACAGCCGCGACGAGGCGACCGGCGAGCGTCTCGACAATCTGGAAGATCCCTTCCGGCTTTACCGCTGCCATACCATCATGAACTGCGCCAAGGCCTGCCCCAAGGGCCTCTCGCCCGCCAAGGCCATCGCGGAGCTGAAAAAGCTGATGGTCGAGCGACGGGTATAAAATTGCTCGTCCGACATTGATGTGCGCGATATGAGATCCGGGTAAGCGAACGACCCGGATCTTTTCTGATGCCCCCACTCACCCTCCAAGACCTCACCGCGGGCAAAGTGCTCTCGCCGTTCACGCAGTTGCGGCGGCTGCTCAACAATGTGCCCGCGGGGCACGAAAAGCCGATCGAACTCACCATCGGCGAGCCGCGCGAGGCGATGCCGGGCTTCATCGTCGCCAAGCTTGATGAAGCCGCATCGCTCTACGCAAAGTACCCGCCCATTCGTGGCAGCGACGAACTGAAGACCGCGATCTCATCGTGGCTGTCGCGGCGCTACGCCATTTCCGGCGCTGTCGATCCGGCATCCGAAATCCTGGTGCTCAACGGGTCGCGCGAAGGATTGTTCTTCGCCTGCCTTCCCGCCGTGGGCCGCAAGCCGGTGAAGGGCAAACCTGCGATCTTGATGTGTAATCCCTACTACTCGGCCTACTTGGGTGGCGCTCTCGGGGTTGGTGCTGAGCCGGTGTTTCTCAATGCAACGCAAGCAACCGGCTTCCTGCCCGACCTCGACGAGATCGCTCGCGACACCGAGCTGATGGCGCGTACGGCGGCACTTTTTATCTGCTCGCCTGCTAATCCTCAGGGTGCCGTCGCTTCGCGGACCTATATCCTCAAGGCGCTGGCGCTGGCGCGCGCCCACGACTTCATGTTGTTTCTCGACGAATGCTACTCGGAGATCTACACCGGCGCGCCGCCAACCGGTGGCCTTGAGGTTGCATCTGCGACGCCAGAGCGATTCAAGAACCTCGTCGTTTTCAATTCGCTTTCCAAACGCTCCAACCTGCCGGGTCTGCGCTCGGGCTTTTGCGCAGGCGATCCGGCGTTCATCGAAACCTACGGTGAGGTGCGCAACATGTGCGCGCCGCAAGTCCCCGGACCGGTTCAACATGCCTCCGCCGCAGCCTGGGCGGACGAGGGGCACGTCGAGTTGGCACGCGCGGCCTATCGCGAAAAGTTTGCCATCGCCGACGAGATCCTCGCCGGGCGCTACGGCTACGCCCGGCCGGCCGGCGGCTTCTGCCTTTGGCTAGATATGAGCCAATTCGGCTCGGGGAGTGATGCGGCGGTAACCTTATGGAAACACAAGGGCGTCAAGGTCATACCTGGTAGCTTTCTGGCTCAGAACGGGCGTGATGGCACCAATCCGGGCGCCGATTACGTTCGCCTGGCCTTGGTGCAGGACCCCGCGACGATCCGGGAAGCGCTCGAACGGATAGTTGAAGTTCTCGCGTAGCGGATCGTTCGCGGCAATGTCGTTGGATACACGTGGTCATGATCCTCAACGTCTGCTTCCGCAGTCGGTTGAGGAAAAGCTCTTAGGCTTGTTGGGCTTCTCGGGGGGCATTGCGCTTCTGGGAGCCATCGCGCTTGCCTGGGCGTCGCTCATTACGTGGTCGATCAACGATCCCAGTCTCACCCACGCCACGGCTACGACGCCGAACAACATGCTTGGCGGTCTTGGCGCCATTGTTTCCGATCTTTTGCTGCAGACCTTTGGGCTCGCAGCCTCAGTCGCACTCTTGCCGCCAATGTTATGGGGTGCGGAGATGCTCACGCGCGGCCAGTTGTCGAATGGGCGCAGCAAGGTCGGGTATTATCCCATTGCTGTGCTGGCGCTGGCCGGTGCGATGTCTGCCTATCCGGTGTTCCCGGGCTGGCCATTGAATCACAATCTGGGCGGCGCCATCGGTGATGGCGTGTTTTCGCTCGTGGCCAATCTGTTCAAGCTGGTCAACAAAGAACGCGCGGATCTCGCATCTGCCCTGCTCCTCAATATCGGCGCGATCGCCTTACTTGCGAAAAGCACGGGCTTCGATCTGGAAACTTGGATCAAAGCGGTTTGGACCGAGCGGGCGTTGCAGGACGCTGGCAGCGAAGTCGTCGGCCGCGGTACTCGGTGGATTAAGAGTTTTGGCGATCGTACCCGAGTGCCGCATTCGCCAGTGGTGGATGCGTACCCGGGCGCACAGTTGCCCGAAGAACCCGCGGTGGATCCGTCGCTTCTGTACCCGCAATCTCCCGCGCCATTTGATGGCTATTCAGCGTCCGCGCCCGCGTCTGGAGCGCTGGGCGACGTCAGGCAGGCGATCAAGAAGCTCACCGACATTGCGGCTGAGCAGCAAGAACAGTTTAGAATTATAGTCAGGAATCACCTCGGCGCGACGGCTGGCCCTGTCGTGCCGCAGGCGCCGATGCCGCCTCATGTCCCGGTCGACGACTTCAGACCTGCTGGCCTCGACCGTGGGCCTGATACCACCGGAGCGGCCCCGCACCGCGGCCATGCGTTCGATGAAAATACCGACGTTGCCAGTCGAGAAATCGCCAGACGCTTTGCTCCCGAGAGCAAGACGCCCGATATTGAATTCCCCGATCAGCCACGGCCTGCAGCCGTTGCGGGCAAACTCAAGATGCCCGCCATCCTTGCGCGCGGCGCTGAAACGCGACAGCGGCAGTGGAAGCGGCCTTCGCTCAATCTGCTGAAGCGACAAACGGCGGCCCGGCCCGGCCCCGAGCTGACGCAAACGGTCATGCGCGGCAATGCTCGTCTGCTTGAAGACGTGCTCAACGATTTCGGCGTCAAAGGCGAGGTGAAGGACATTCGGCCCGGTCCGGTCGTTACGCTTTATGAATTGGAACCTGCGCGCGGCACCAAGTCTTCGCGTGTCATTGGTCTCGCCGACGATATCGCACGCTCGATGAGCGTCGTCAGTGTGCGTGCGGCTGTCGTGCCCGGACGTAACGCTATCGGACTAGAGCTTCCCAACATGCGCCGCGAGCCGGTATTGTTGCGCGAGATGCTGGAATCGGAAACCTACAAGGTGTCGGATGCGGTCCTTCCGCTGACTTTGGGCAAGTCGATCTCCGGCGATCCTGTCGTTGCGGATCTTGCGCGTATGCCGCACCTTCTCGTCGCGGGTACGACGGGTTCGGGCAAGTCGGTCGGCGTCAACTCCTTCATCCTGTCGTTGCTGTATCGCCATTCACCGAACGAGTGCCGGTTCCTGATGATCGATCCCAAGATGCTGGAGCTGTCGGTCTACAACGGCATTCCGCATCTTCTGACGCCCGTCGTGACCGATCCGAACAAGGCTGTCGTCGCGCTCAATTGGGCCGTGCGCGAGATGGAAGAACGCTACAAGCGCATGGCGACGCTGGCGGTGCGCAACATCGACGTCTACAACAACCGCGTGCGCAACGCGCAAAAGCGCGGCGAGATGCTGTCGCGCACCGTGCAGACCGGCTTCGATCAGAACGGTCAGGCCATGTTCGAGCAGCAGAAAATGAATCTCGAACCGATGGCGCACATCGTGATCGTCGTCGATGAGTTTGCAGACCTGATGGTTGTCGCTGGCAAAGAGGTCGAAGCTGCCGTGCAGCGCCTGGCCCAGATGGCGCGCGCAGCGGGTATTCATCTCATCATGGCGACCCAAAGACCTTCCGTGGATGTCATCACGGGAACCATCAAGGCCAACTTCCCAACCCGCATCTCGTTCAAAGTCACGAGCAAGATCGACAGCCGCACCATTCTCAACGAACAAGGCGCCGAACAGCTGCTTGGTCAGGGCGACATGCTCTACTCCGGCGGCACCGGTCAGATCATGCGCGTGCACGGCGCCTTCGTCTCCGATGAAGAAGTCGAAGCGATTGCCAGGGCTCTGTGCGAGCAGGGTCCGCCGCAGTACGTCGAAGGATTGCTCGATGCGCCCGAGTCGGATGCCCCGGGCGCCGACGGCGACCGTGAGGTGAGTGAGTCCGATCTTTATGATCGCGCCGTTGCTATCGTGATGCGCGACCGCAAGCCGACCGTGAGCTACGTGCAGCGGCGTCTGTCGATCGGGTACAATCGTGCTGCCGATTTGATCGAGCGCATGGAACGCGAGGGCCTTATTTCGGCGGCTGGGCCAACCGGCAAGCGCGAAATTATCGCCGTTCCCGGCGGAAGCGTTGACGCCGCTTAAAATTGCGGTGTGGCCGGCCAGCCGCGTCGTAGGCGCGTTGTGCTTGCCGCGACGTTTTCCATGCTCTATTTGCCAACACTTCGGGGCGGCTTGCCCACTTGTCGTCGCAATGTTCGCCGACATCCTTGGCTGCCGATGGGATCTGCGCGACCCGAGAAAAACCCGCGCTCATTGGGGGATCGATGAAGCCGCTATTTACGTCCATGGTTTTGGCGCTTGTGCTTGCTGCGCAATTGTCCGCTATGCCCGCCGCCGCCGCGGACGCTAAGCCCGCCGCTCAGGGAGCTGTCGATGGTTGGCAGATCGAGAAAAATCCCCAAGGCATCACGCTTGACGAAAGGCAGACTGAAGTCGTCAAGACAGTCAGCAAGTATTTCAGCGATCTCAAGAGCTTAAAGGGGCTTTTTGTTCAGACGGGCGCCGACAATAAGCGCATGAAGGGCAAGTTCTACGTGTTGCGACCTGGCCGCTTCCGCTTCGACTATTCCCCGCCCTCCAGGCAGATCATCGTCTCGGATGGCGAATATCTCGCTATTCAAGATCTCGACCTCAACAACGAGGATCGCGTTGCTCTCGATCAGACTCCATTTCGCCTCTTGCTCCGCAAGGACGTGGATTTGCTCCGCGATGCAAAAATTGTGGAAGTGCAGCAGGCTGACGACCTAATCGTTTTAGGTATTCAGGATAAGAGCCCCGACTCTCCGGGCCGCATTAAGCTCTTCCTGTCGACAAAGCCGAGTCTAGAACTGAAAGAATGGGTTACCACCGACGCCCAGGGCCTGGACACGCGTATCGAGGTTTCGAACCTTGTTTCGGGAGATGACCTCGATAATAAAATGTTTAAAATACAGATGCTTGGCCCAAAGCCTGGTCTGCACTGATAACTTCGACTATCGGCGAATCGATAGTCTGCTCTGTGGCGATTATGACGCGATGCAATAGTGGACCTGGGGATAACTCGGGACGTTCGTTCACATTTTTGTGAACCGTTGGTTCACCCCCTGTGAAAAATCCGCGGTTGCGCTTAAGTGTTGGTCATGCAGGTGACGTCACCCTGTATTCGGTAGTGCCCCCCGTCTAGCCGAAGACGTCACCTCTGGTACCGGCTTCCCTCCCGGTACCGAGCGCGTCAAGCGCAAATCGCGCCCAGTCCCTCCCCCCGGGACTGGGCGCTTCATTTTTGGGATCCTCTGATCAACATCACGGCCGCGCCGAAGGCCGCAGATTGCTCGTTGTGAGGACTAGTGCATCAGCGTTGACGGGTTGGATGCGGCGTGGGTTGCAGCCCACGGCACGATACTTTGCTGAGTGGCGTGGTTGGATGTGCCGCTCAAAGCCGCAAGCACGCCGTCGATTGCATGAATTTCCTGAACTAGGTCCTTCAAGCGGCTTGAAATAATATCCGTCATATAGCGAGCGAGTTGAGCGTCTTCGGCCATCTGCTCGTGCATATCCTCGCGCGAAATCTTCAAGGCGCGGACTGGCGTGCGCGCCACGATGGTTGCGCTATGGACAATTTCGACGAGCATCGCCAACTCTGAAATCATCGAACCTTCGACAATGGATTCAGCCGGTACGCCTATGGCATCGGGATCCATGCGCAGGGCCTCGCCCGATACCAAGACGATGGCGCTGTCGCCGAGTTGGCCTTCTTGAATGAGTACGTCGCCCGGCTTGTAGACGATCCGGCCGGCGCGCCGGACGATCTCCGTCAGCTGCAAGGGCTTGAGACCTTGAAATAAAGGCAGCCGCAAAAGCGGTTTCACGAGGGCATCGATAGCCATCGGTCAAACTCCACATCGGTTACGAACTGGGGAACTGGACGCGACAAGCACTCGATAATTCTGCGCACGTGCCGAAAAGCACTTGCGCAATGCGCCAAGGTCGCTGGGTGCGACTTTAAAAACAGCGCGAGCGAAACAGCGATAATCGGCTGTTGTCAGTGTGCAATTATGCGCACAGGAGAAGGCTGAGGTCCAGCGCCTCGCCTGGCGCTGTGGACTGCAAGCGGATAACTGGAGGATAAGTTCGAAATAACCGCGTTAAGAGCAGTCAAGGCGCAAGCCGGTAACCGCCGCTTTCGGTGATCAAAAGTTCTGCGTTCGACGGGTCTTTTTCGATCTTCTGACGCAAGCGATAGATGTGCGTCTCAAGCGTATGTGTCGTCACGCCCGCATTATATCCCCACACCTCGTGCAGCAGTGTTTCGCGCGAGACGACTTTATCGCCCGAACGATAAAGGTATTTGAGAATCGACGTTTCCTTCTCGGTCAGCCGGATCTTGTTGCTCGCAGCATCGACAAGAATTTTCGATGCCGGCTTGAACGTGTAGGGCCCGATCGAGAACACCGCATCTTCGCTTTGCTCGTGCTGGCGAAGTTGCGCGCGGATGCGGGCAAGCAGCACGGCGAACTTGAACGGCTTTAAGACGTAGTCGTTTGCGCCGGCATCCAATCCGAGGATCTGGTCAGCGTCTGACGTGTTCCCCGTCAACATGACGATGGGAGTTTTGAACCCGCCTTTGCGAAGCACCTTTACGGCCTCGCGCCCGTCCATGTCCGGTAGACCGACGTCGAATACGACGAGGTCAAAACGGCCCGACTTCGCAAGCTCCATACCCTTTGAGGCCGTATTGGCTTCGGACACCTCAAACTCATCGTGGAGACCGAGCTGGTCCTTGAGGGAGGAACGCAGATCCTCGTCGTCGTCAACCAGAAGAATTCTACGTGCCGTGCTCATGTCTGTTGAAGCTCCAAATTCGTCCAGGGCAAGTGGGAGAAGTCTAGCATCCGTTCGGACGCTGAAATAGGCTTACCTGATCGTTCGGGCAAGCCGTTGAGCGCTTCCTGGTTGTCAAATAAGGGACCTATGAGAAAATCTCAAATCATCCTCAGAACGCTCTCAGGGGGGGCGAAGCGCGGATGGTTGGAGTTCGGACCATTACGCTGGCCATGTGCTTTGGGCCGGGGGGGGCTTTCAAGCAGGAAGCGCGAAGGAGATGGATCGACGCCCCGTGGCCGCTTCCGGCTACTATATGGCTTGCGCCGGTTCGATAAGTTTGCGCTATTGGGCACGTCAGTCCGTCTGATGAGGATCACGCCTGATCTTGGCTGGTGCGATGCGCCTTCCGACGGCAACTATAATCGCATTGTTTGTCATCCCTATCGCGCGAGCGCGGAGCGTCTGTGGCGCGACGACGATCTGTATGATTGCGTGATCGTGCTCGACTACAACGTCAAACCGCGCGTGCGTGATCGGGGCAGCGCAATTTTTCTGCACATCGCGCGTGAAGACTTTTCGCCGACTGAAGGGTGTGTCGCTCTGCGCAAACGCGATCTTCGAAGTTTGCTGGCTCGGGTGCGTTCGACCACGCAGCTTGTAATTTCTTGACCGCCGATTTGCGCTGCGTTGTTTTGCGCGCAATTTTCGAAATGCATTTCTCTAACGACGGCGCGGAAAAAAATGGCCCGGCCGTCCTGCGGCCGGGCTAAGTTTGGAGCACATCTAGGGGAAGCGTGTGCTCGGGAGTTCCAAAGAGTTGAAGCGCGCAGGCATGACCCGCGCGCTTCCGAGTGAAGCTTAGTAGTTGTAAGCGCGTTCGCCGTGGTCGGTGATGTCGAGACCCTCGCGCTCCTTGTCCTCGGAAGGACGCAGGCCGATGATCATGTTGATCAGGAAGTAGAGGATCGCCGAAACGCCGCCCGACCAGATCAGCGTGACGAGAACCGCGGTGGTCTGCACCACGACCTGAGAGCCAACCGTCATGCCCTCAGCCAGGCCGACGCCGCCGTAGTCAGCGCTGACCAGAACGCCCGTCAGGATCGAGCCGATGATGCCGCCGACGCAGTGAACGCCGAAGACGTCGAGGCTGTCATCGTAGCCGAGCGCGTTCTTGACCGAAGAGCAGAACACGAAGCAGACCGCACCTGCAATGAGGCCGAGGACGACCGAGCCCATGGGTCCGGCAAGACCGCTGGCCGGCGTGACGGCAACAAGGCCGGCAACCACGCCCGAGGCGAGGCCGAGCAGCGAGGGCTTACCCTTCACGATCCACTCAACGAGGATCCAGGCGAGACCGGCAGCGGCGGTCGCACCAAAGGTGTTGATCATGGCGAGGATCGCCGTGCCCGTGGCTTCGAGGTTCGAACCGCAGTTGAAGCCGAACCAGCCAACCCACAGAAGAGCAGCGCCGATCATGGTCATGGTCAGCGAGTGTGGAGGCATTGCTTCGCGCATGTAGCCAACGCGACGGCCAGCGATCAGAGCGCCAATCATGCCGGCAATACCAGCATTGATGTGGACGACCGTGCCGCCAGCGAAGTCGAGGGCGCCCATCTTGAACAGGTAGCCGTCAGTGTGCCAGACCATATGGGCCATCGGGAAGTACACGATCGTCACCCAAAGAGTGACGAACCAGAGCACGGCCGAGAACTTCACGCGTTCGGCGATCGCGCCAACGATGAGTGCCGGCGTGATGCATGCGAACGTCATCTGGAAGCAGATGAAGACGTATTCCGGGATCACGACGCCCTTGGTGAAGGTGTCAGCTGTGCTCGCGGGCGTTACGCCTGCGAGAAAGAGCTTGTCCAATCCACCGATGAATTCACCAAAGGCTGAGCCAGAGGTGAAGGCGAGGCTGTAGCCGTAGACCATCCAGATGATGGCGACGAGGCAGAGTGTCGTGAAGACCTGCATGCACATCGACAACATGTTCTTGGTGCGAACCATGCCGCCGTAGAACAGGGCCAGGCCAGGCACCGTCATCAGAAGGACGAGAACCGTGCAAGTGAACATAAAGGTCGTGTCGCCCTTCATGGGCTCGGGCGCGGCAGCCGCGGCAGGCGCTGCTGCAGCTGCTGCATCCGCTGCCGGAGCGGCCGCATCCTGCGCCAAGGCGGGGTCAACGAGTAGAGCGAGCGCACCTAGGGCCCCCACGACCCCCGCAAAGCGCGCCAAGTTTCGAAACGTCATATTGATTGCTCCCTAATTTTACCAAACGTGTGGGTTGTGAGCGAGGCTCAAAGGGCGGCGTCGTCAGACTCGCCCGTGCGGATACGAACGGTGTGTTCGATGGCGGAGACAAAGATCTTGCCGTCGCCGATCTGGCCGGTCTTGGCCGCGCGCTGGATGGCGGCGAGGGCTTTGTCCACCTGAGCCGACGGAGCAACGACCTCAATCTTAATTTTGGGGAGGAAACTGACCGCGTACTCGGCGCCGCGATAAATCTCCGTGTGCCCTTTCTGACGGCCGTAACCCTTGACCTCGGTGACCGTCATGCCCTGCAGACCCAGATCGGTCAGCGCAGCGCGAACCTCCTCGAGCTTGAAGGGTTTTATGATTGCAGTGATGAGCTTCATGCTAAGCCCCCTCTCCCTTTCCCGACGAACTGCCGGATTACATATTGCGACGAAACCAGGGGGGACCCCCGGGTAACCGCGCAACAGAGAGTCAAGAGCTGTGCCAACTAGCTGGGCAGTGCTCAACACACTGATTTACAATGTATTAAGCTGAGATCTTGGGCATGAGGCCGCCAAAATCCCGCCATCGTCTGCACTAATACTGTGCAAAAATGCCATTTTGCCTATTATTTAATCTGAAAAGACGTGGTGCGCTGCCGCATAAGTCCTTCCTGGACCGTCGAGGCGACCAGTCGGCCGCTCTGGTCGAAAATTAGCCCCCTACAAAAGCCACGAGCCCCCGAGGCTGATGGGCTCTCCTGGACGTAGAGAAGCCAATCGTTGGCTTTGAAGTTCCGGTGGAACCACATGGCGTGGTCGAGGCTGGCGAGCTGGACGTCGGGATCAAACAGCATCTTGCCGTGGCGGATCAGCGCGGTATCGAGCAGCGTGAAATCCGAGGCATAGGCTAACAAGGCGGCGTGGATCGTGGGATCGTCGGGCTCAACGGAGCCATCTGCCCGCATCCAGATGGCCTGGGTGGCCGGGCGCGCTTCCCGGCTGGTATAGCGGCTGGGATCGACGATGCGCATCTCGATCGGCTTCTCGCGATGCCAATAGGCCCGCATGTTTTCGGGCAGCTGGCCGGTAAGCGCCGACATCAGCTCGGCGGCGGTCGGTAGCGAGTCGGGCTCTGGAACCTCGGGCATAGTGGCCTGATGCTCGAAGCCGCCCTCCAGCTTCTGAAATGAGGCACTCATGGTGAAGATGGGCCGCCCGTGCTGGATGGCCTTGACCCGGCGGGTCGTAAAGCTGCCGCCGTCGCGGATCCGATCTACGTCATAAATGATGTCGTGGTTGGGATCGCCCGCCAGCAGGAAGTAACCATGAAGCGAATGCACCGAGCGGCCCTCGTCAACTGTCTGGCAGACCGCTGATAGCGCCTGCCCGAGCACTTGCCCGCCATAGACGCGTTGCCAGCCGATGCTGGCCCTCGGGCCGCGAAACAGGTTGTCCTCGAGCCGCTCCAACCTCAAGGCCGCAATCAGTGCTTCGAGCGCTTTGCCAGCTACAGGTGCGGCGTTGGAGGACATCGTAAGACCCATTTCCCAATTGCGGTTGGACGTGAGGTTTGGCCACAATGGGCCTGGAGTGCAAGGGCTTTCAAAACGTTATGTATTTTCGCCCGAAGCCTGGAGTATTCTGAACTCATGTCGGCCAAGACTTTTGACATAGTCATATCGGGTGCAAGCTTTGCGGGCCTCGCATTGGCGCGCAGTCTGCGGCTCGCGCTCGGCAAGGATCTCGTCATCGCCCTGATCGATCGGGCTGCCGGTCCGCCGACGGGCGATACGCGAGCGTTCGCGATCTGGGCGGGCGCTCGCAATGTGCTCGACGCGCTTGGGGTGTGGACGAGCCTTGAGAGTGTGGCGCAGCCGATGTCGTCGATCGAGATCACCGACACCGCTCTTGACGACGGCCTACGCAGCGCGCTGCTCACCTATGATGCGACGACATCCGACGGCGCTGCTGCGGGCTACATCGTGCCCAGCTTTGAACTGCATCGGGCGCTCTTTTCATCTTTGGACGGCGACCCAAACGTCAGTTGGATCGCACCTGCCGAGGCGGTCGGATTGGAGGTCGCGGCGGCGTCCATAAAGACCCGGTTGGCGGATGGCCAGGAACTGAGCTCAGCACTCCTTGTTGCCGCCGAAGGTCGCCGCTCGCGGTTGCGCGATGCTGCAGACATCAAGACGACTGGATGGGGCTATGGTCAGCGCGGTATCGTTGCAATCGTACGCTTCAGCGAGCCGCATTATGGCGTCGCCATCCAACATTTCCTTCCCGGCGGACCCTTTGCCGTTTTGCCGATGACGGACAACCGCGCCTGCGTAACTTGGAGCTCCGCGGACGACGAAGCCGCGCGTGTGCTCGCCCTCCATGACACCGGTTTTCTCGCAGAACTCGATAAGCGTATCGGTGGTCGGTTTGGCGAGATCGAACTTGTCGGCAAGCCGCAATCATGGCCGCTTGACGTGAAACTCGCGCGCAGTCTCAAAGCCCCGCGTTTTGCGCTGATTGGCGATGCCGCCCATGGTGTGCATCCGATTGCGGGCCAAGGCGTCAACCTGGCGTTTCGCGATGTGGCTGCTTTGACCGAATGCCTCGCCGATGCCGCTCGGCTCGGCTTCGATCTGGGTCACGCGGAGGCGCTAGAGCGATACGAGCGTTGGCGTCGGTTCGACACCACCATGTCGGCGGCGGTCTATGACGGATTGAACCGGCTCTTCAGTGTCGACAATGTTCTGTTGCGGGTCGCGCGCGGTGTCGGTCTTGGCACCCTTGACCGTGTCGGCGTGCTCAAGTCGCTGATTGTCGAGGAGGCCGCGGGGCTGACCGGAGATACGCCTAAGATGGTGCGTGGCGAGCTGGTTTAGCTGCGCGCCGTCAACCGGTCTTGCCCTCAAAGAAATCCTTTACCCGCGCAAAGAACCCGGCGCTCTCGGGGCTCGTCTCGCGGTGGCTTTCCTTTTCAAACTCTTCCAACAGCTCGCGCTGACGGCGCGTCAGGTTCTTGGGCGTCTCGACATCGACCTGGATGTACATGTCACCCATCACCTTCGAACGCAGCACTGGCATTCCCTTGCCTTTTAGGCGGAACTGCTTGCCGGTCTCGGTGCCTTCGGGAACCTTTACCCGCGTCGTGGTCCCTTCAAGCGTCGGCACTTCGATCTGGCCACCCAAAGCCGCCGTCGTCATCGAGATCGGCACCTTGCAGAACACGTCCGCACCATCGCGCTGGAAGAATGTGTGGGGTGCAATGGAGAGAAAAATATAGAGATCGCCGGATGGTCCGCCGCGCAAGCCAGCTTCACCCTCGCCCGCAAGCCGAATGCGCGTGCCGTCCTCGACCCCGGAGGGAATGTTCACCGACAACTTGCGCTCACGAGTGACACGGCCCGAGCCTTGGCAGGTGGTACACGGGTCATCGATCGTCTCACCGCGGCCCTGACAGGCCGGGCAGGTCCGCTCGATGGTGAAAAAGCCCTGGCTCGCGCGCACCTTGCCGTATCCGGCGCAGGTCGCACAGGGCTTCGGCTTGCTGCCGGCCTTGGCGCCGGTGCCCGAGCACGTTTCACAAGAAACGCTGGAAGGGACAATGATCTCGGCGGTCTTGCCGGAGTAGGCTTCCGCCAGTGTGATATCGAGATTGTAACGCAGGTCTGCCCCGCGTTCGCGGCCTCCGGAGCGCGCGCGTGCGCCTGCGCCGCCGCCGCCGCGCCGTCCGCCCATGAATTCGCCGAACAGATCATCGAAGATGTCCGACATGGAGGAGGCGAAGTCGGGGCCGAAGCCGTGGGGGCCGCGGCCGCCCATGCCGCCCTCGAACGCTGCGTGCCCGAACTGGTCATAAGCGGCGCGCTTTTGCGGGTCTTTCAGAGCTTCGTAGGCTTCATTCAGTTCTTTGAAGCGACGCTCTGCGTCCTTATCGCCCGCGTTGCGGTCGGGATGGTATTCCTTCGCCATCCGGCGATAGGCGCTCTTGAGGTCTTGGTCGCTGGCGTTACGCGCCACGCCTAGGATTTCGTAGTAGTCGCGCTTTGCCATCGTAGCGCGCATCCTTTTCTCTTCGGTCCCGGCTCAGGTCTGTGCTGACGCATGGGGCCTCTAAAAAGCCTGCGAAAGAGGTGTCTCATTTAACGCTCAAGAGCCGGCGCGATCCGCGCCGGCTCTCTGGAGGGTCCGCGTTTCAACCTGCCGGAAACCGGCAAACCGTTACGCGGACTTCTTCTTGTCGTCCTTGACTTCCTCGAAGTCGGCGTCGACCACATCGTCGCCGCTCTCGGATTTCGTCTCGCCGTCCTCGCCCGCCTGCATGCCCTCAGCGCCGCCCTTGGCGGTATAGACGGCCTCGCCGATCTTCATGGCAGCTTGCGTCAGCGCGGTAACGGCCGACTGGATGGCCTCAGTGTCTTCACCCGTGATGGCGGTCTTGACCGCGGCAATAGCGGTTTCAACCTCATCCTTGATCGCTGCAACCGCAGGAATCGAAGCGTTCTCGGCCAAAGACTTTTCCGTCCCGTGGACAAGGGCTTCGGCCTGATTGCGGGCCTCGACCAGCTCGCGCTTCTTCTTGTCCTCAGCGGCGTGCGCCTCCGCGTCCTTGACCATCTTGTCGATGTCGGCATCCGACAGACCGCCGGAAGCCTGGATGCGGATCGACTGCTCCTTGCCAGTGGCCTTGTCCTTTGCCGAAACGTGGACGATGCCGTTGGCGTCGATGTCAAACGTCACTTCAATCTGAGGCACGCCGCGCGGTGCGGGCGGGATGCCAACGAGATCGAACTGACCGAGCAGCTTGTTATCGGCCGCCATCTCACGCTCGCCTTGCGAGACGCGGATCGTCACGGCACCCTGACTGTCTTCCGCCGTGGAGAACACCTGGCTCTTCTTGGTCGGGATGGTGGTATTGCGGTCGATGAGGCGCGTGAACACGCCGCCCAGCGTTTCGATGCCGAGCGAAAGCGGTGTCACGTCGAGCAACAGGACGTCTTTCACCTCGCCCTTGAGCACGCCGCCCTGAATGGCCGCGCCGATAGCGACGACTTCATCAGGATTGACGCCCTTGTGGGGCTCCTTGCCGAACAGCTCCTTGACGATCTGCTGGACCTTCGGCATGCGCGTCATACCACCGACGAGTACGACCTCGTCGATTTCCGCAGCCTTGAGGCCCGCATCCTTCAGCGCCTTTTCGCAAGGCGCCTTGGTGCGCTGGATGAGATCGTCAACGAGGCTTTCGAGCTTAGCGCGCGTCAGCTTCATCGTGAGATGCTTCGGGCCGGTCTGATCGGCGGTGATGAACGGCAGGTTGATTTCGGTCTGCTGGGCGCTCGACAGCTCGATCTTGGCCTTTTCAGCAGCTTCCTTCAGACGCTGAAGCGCGAGCTTGTCGTTCTTCAGGTCAATTCCCTGTTCCTTCTTGAACTCGTCAGCCAGATAGTTGACGAGCTTCATATCGAAATCTTCACCGCCAAGGTGGGTGTCGCCGTTGGTCGACTTCACCTCGAACACGCCGTCGCCGATCTCAAGGATCGAAACGTCGAACGTGCCGCCGCCCAAGTCGTAGACAGCGATGGTCTTGGCGTCTTTCTTCTTGTCGAGGCCGTAGGCGAGCGCGGCCGCCGTCGGCTCGTTGATGATTCGCAGCACTTCGAGCCCGGCGATCTTGCCGGCGTCTTTCGTCGCCTGGCGCTGGGCATCGTTGAAGTAAGCGGGAACCGTGATGACGGCCTGCGTCACCGGCTCGCCGAGCTTGGCTTCAGCCGTTTCCTTCATCTTCTGCAGGATGAAGGCCGAGATCTGCTGCGGAGAATACTGCTTGCCGTGGCTCTCAACCCAGGCGTCGCCCGTGGGCCCCTTCACGATCTTGAAGGGCACAAGCTTCTTGTCCTTCTCGGCCTCCGGGTCGTCGAAGCGACGGCCGATGAGGCGCTTGATGGCAAAGAACGTGTTGGTGGGGTTGGTGACGCCCTGGCGCTTTGCAGGCAGGCCGACGAGCCGTTCGTCGTCGGAGGTAAATGCAACAATGGACGGCGTCGTGTTCGCGCCTTCCGCGTTCTCTAAAACTTTCGGCTTCCCGCCTTCCATAACGGCAACGCAGGAATTCGTCGTACCAAGGTCTATGCCGATTACTTTACCCATTAGTATCAATCCTTCTTCGGTTGCGGCAGACCGACTGGCCCCACGGCAATCTTCACCAATGACACCCTGTCATACATGACGACCGCCGTCTTGGGCGACCAGCACGCTGAACCTTATTTCAAGGCCTCCAGCTTCAGTCCCCAGGATTTGGATATCCTATGTAGCGGATATATAAGCAGGCTTTCGGGCGCTGCAACGGTCGCGTGACGACAGGTCGAATGTCTCCTCAAAGGCTTCTTTGCACATTGTCCGTGAACGAGACAATCTGCAAAGCGCAGTCATTTCCGAATGTTATGCAAGAGATCCAGAAGGCCCCATCGCCGTTGTCAGTAGCCGGCGCCCCGCGTCGGATTTCGAAAGGCGCTTGGTCACACCCATTTGGCTGGTCCGCGGTCATCATAAGCTTGATCCTCAGCCCTGAATTTATAGGCGTCAGCCGTCATTGGCTGGCGGTGGCTCGCTTGGTGCCGTTTCGGCTGGCCGTGCGACTTTAGGGCCGCCGCGCGAAACGACCACCATCGCCGGCCGCAGGCAACGATCATCGAGCAGATAGCCGATCTGGTAGACCTGAAGCACGGTTCCTGACGGCACCGTGGCGTCGTCACGCTCCATGACCGCCTGATGGAAGTGGGGGTCGAAGGCCTGTCCGGTCGGTTCGATCGGCTTCACGCCGTGACGCTCGAGCGCGCCACGATAATCGCGCTCCGCCAGCACAACGCCATCCAGCAATGATTTCAAGGCGGGGTCTGCCGCAACCGCTTCTTGCGGAACGGCTGCGATGGCGCGCTGGAAGTTGTCACCTACGGTGAGAATATCCTTAGCGAACTTGCTGATCGCGTAACGGGCCGTCTCTACCTTCTCTTTTTCCAGCCGGCGGCGCACGTTCTCCATCTCGGCGACGGCACGCACGTACTGGTCCTGCTTGCTGGCAACTTCGGCGGTTTTCTTATCCAGCTCGCCTTGCAGGGCTGAAATCATCTCGCGCAGTTGCTCGGGGCCTATAAGGCCTTCCAGTCCCGCCAGATCGTCCCCCTGAGACGCCGCTTTTGGGCGCTCGCCAGACGTAGCTTGCGGTTGCTGCGGGGGTTGATTCTTTTCGTCGCTCATCGGTTCTCCGGATGAAAGGCCACTTGGGGGCCCGATATCGGCCTGTGCGCCGCAAAAATCAAGTCGCCCCTGGTTACACGTCGCAGGAGCGGCCTGTGAGGCTGACGCATCTCGCGATCGGCTTTTGCCGCCGCCCACGGCCTTTTCAAGGAATGATGCGGCTAATCAGTTTGGCTGTGTAATCAACCATGGGAATGATACGCGCGTAATTGAGCCGCGTCGGGCCGATCACACCCAGGACGCCGACGACGCGCCGGGTCTGATCACGGAACGGCGCCACCACCAAAGATGAGCCCGACAGCGAAAAAAGCTTGTTCTCAGAGCCGATGAAAATGCGCACGCCATCGGCATTTTCGGACGATCCGAGCAGATGGACGATCTCACGTTTCTCTTCCAGATCGTCGAAAAGCTGGCGGATACGCTCCAGATCTTCAGCAGCCGTGAGGTCTTTGAGCAGGTTCGCTTGTCCGCGCACGATGAGGCTCTTGCGGTCGTCAGTCGAGCCAGACCATTCCGCAAATCCGGCCGTGATGACCTTCTGCGTCAGTTGGTCGAGTTCGGCTTTGGCTTCCTTAAGGCTCTTTTCGATGGCAATTCGCGCTTCAGGCAGCGTCAGGCCGCGCGTATGCGTGTTGAGGTAATTGGACGCCTCTTGCAGCGCGGAGGGCGGAATGCCGGCGGGAAGCGGAATAATCCGGTTCTCGACGTTCTGATCTTCGTCAACGAGGACGACAAGGCCCTTGCCCGGCTCCAAGGGCACGAACTCGATATGTTTCAGCCGCGCGACCTGCTTTTCCGCCAAAACCACGCCCGCGCAGTGCGACAGGCCCGAGATCATTTCGCCCGCTTCGCTTAGCAGCTGATCGACCGACTTTTCACGTTGAAAGCCGATTTGGGACTCGATCTGCTTTCTTTCGTCCTGCGAGATATCACCGACTTCGAGCAGACCATCGACAAACATCCGTAGGCCGAGCTGGGTCGGCAGGCGACCCGCCGATGTGTGTGGCGATATGATAAGGCCCAGATGCTCAAGGTCCGACATAACGTTGCGGATGGAAGCGGGCGACAGGCTCATGGGCAGCGCACGCGACAGGTTGCGCGAACCGACCGGTTCGCCCGTCGCAAGGTAGCTTTCAACGATGCGCCGCAGAATGGTGCGCGACCGTTCATTCAGCTTGGCAAGCTCGTTTCCGCCGTTGATCATGGGCACTCGAGGTTCAGGCAATGACACGAGGATGGACCATTAAAGGGACAATGCGCCCCCTCGTCAAACGCCATCGCTCGGAAGGCTAAGCAACTCTATCGCTCTGAAGCAGTTGGCAGTTTCCCAACTTCCCGCAGCTCGCGATTGCGCAACTTGGCCCAAGAAGCCGTCTATTGCGCCTTTCCGGTTGAAGGCGGGGGGCGGCTTCTTTAGGGTCGCGCCGAATTTACCCCTTCAGATCCAGATCCCAGGAGTCTCATGCGACCCTCCAAGCGAAAGCCCGACGAATTGCGCCG
The DNA here is from genome assembly GCA_041397645.1 of Hyphomicrobiaceae bacterium. NCBI lineage: Bacteria > Pseudomonadati > Pseudomonadota > Alphaproteobacteria > Hyphomicrobiales > Hyphomicrobiaceae > Hyphomicrobiaceae bacterium. The sequence continues at coordinate 1,041,366 of JAWKWE010000004.1, forward strand.
TGTATCTATAGAGCGCGCCGTCTCCAAGCATGCCGAGGGCTCATGCCTGATAAAGTTCGGGGATACGCATGTTCTGTGTACCGCAAGCCTGGAAGAGCGTTTGCCACCTTGGCTCAAGGGCCAGGGACGCGGCTGGGTAACGGCAGAGTACGCCATGCTGCCGCGCGCGACATCCGAGCGTACCCGCCGCGAAGTGACGGTCGGCCATGCGTCGGGCCGCACTCAGGAGATCCAACGTCTGATCGGACGTGCCATGCGTGCAGTTGTCGATTTGACCAAGCTTGGCGAACGCCAGATCTCCATCGACTGCGATGTGATCCAAGCCGACGGCGGCACGCGCACCGCCGCGATTACCGGGGCCTGGGTGGCGCTGCATGATTGCATCCAATGGATGAAGATGCGCGACATGGTGAAGGATGGCGCTCTGCGCGATAGCGTCGCCGCGGTCTCTTGCGGCCTCTACAAGGGAGAGCCCGTGCTTGATCTGGACTACGCCGAAGACAGCAACGCTGACGCCGACGCCAATTTCGTCATGACCGGAACGGGCGGCATCGTGGAAGTCCAAGGCACTGCGGAGACGATACCTTTCACCCAGGAGCGATTCGACCAGCTCATGCTTCTTGCTAAGAAGGGCATCGGGGAGCTGGCGCAATTGCAAAAGCTCACCGTGGGTTGAGGCACGAAACAGGCAAGTCGTGGCGGTATCGCTGGACCGGCATTGGTCTGGATGACACGCCGCCACGGCATCAATTGATGTGCAAACGATCCGGCGAGACGAAAGGAGCTGTTTTTGAAACCCTCCAGCGTTCTTGAAACCGTGATTTATGCGCAAGACCTCGACGCAACTGAAGCATTCTATCGCGACGTTCTCAGCCTTGAGCCGGTATCGAAACTCGCCGGCCGGCAATTGTTCTACAGGCTTCAGTCTCAGATGTTGCTCATCTTCAATCCGGACACCACCCTCATTCCTCCGCCCGCCGACGCAAAACTTCCGGTTCCACCCCACGGGGCAAAGGGCGAAGGGCATGTCTGCTTCAGCGCCAGCGCTAACGAGATTAGTCGATGGCGCGCGCACCTGGAGAGCAAAGGCGTGACAATCGAAGCGGATTTCGAATGGCCCGGTGGTGGGCGATCGATTTATTTCCGTGATCCTTCGGGCAACGCCTTGGAGTTTGCCGAACCGCGCATTTGGGGACTGTGAGATCAGCCGCATCATGAATCAACTGCAGCGCGGAACGCGCATTGTCGTCGCCAGCCATAACCCCGGCAAAGTGTGGGAAATCCACCAGCTCATCGCGCCTTACGGCCTCGATGCAGTTTCCGCCAGCGATCTTGGCCTTGCCGAGCCAGAGGAGACCGAGACGACCTTCGAGGGCAATGCCAGACTCAAGGCGATGGCAGCGGCGAAAGGATCGGGACTTCCTGCACTCGCGGACGACTCAGGTTTAGAGGTGCAATGTCTGCGTGGCGCTCCGGGCATCTATTCGGCGCGTTGGGCTGGACCTGGCAAGGACTTCGGTGTCGCCATGAAACGTGTGGCCGACGAGATCACCGCGCGAAGCGCCTGGACAGGATTTGGGTCGGCATCCAAAGGCCCGCGCGCGAATTTCACCTCCGTTCTGTGTCTCGCCTGGCCCGACGGCGAAGCCCGGCTGTTTGCCGGTCAGGTCTTCGGCTATCTCGTTTGGCCACCGCGTGGCGGGAACGGGTTCGGCTACGACCCTATGTTTGTCGCGGATGGCGAGGACAAGACCTTTGGCGAGATGGAGCCGAAGGAGAAGTACGCCATTTCTCACCGCACGCGCGCGTTCGCCAAGTTCAAATCGGAGTGTCTTGAGCACGTCGGCGCGGCAGACCGCGCGCCTGCGCCCGGGCGTGATCTTGCGGCCTTGTCGGCTGCGGCTGCTAACCTCTCCACGAAGGAGGAGCTGTTTCGGTTTCTCGCAAGCCTACGCGAGGATCTGGCGGGCAACAGGGACGCCTGGGCTGTTTGCGACCTCGATGCTTATCTTGCGGCGATTCAAGGCTATTTCAACGATGATGACATCAAAGACGAGGAGCCGCGATGGCGCACCGTTGCCAAGGCGCTATTGGCGGCAAGCGTGAAAGACAAGTCTTGAGCACTCCTACGACCGCGTTTGGCGTTTACATCCACTGGCCGTTTTGTGCCCAGAAGTGCCCGTACTGCGATTTCAATTCGCACGTCCGCTTTGGTGGTTGGGACGAGGCGCGTTTTCTCTCCGCCTATGTGCGCGAGTTGGACTGGGTTGCGCAAAAGATCTCCTGCACGGGTGAGGAGCAGAGCGTTTCTTCAATTTTCTTCGGAGGCGGCACGCCCTCCCTGATGAAGCCGCAGACGGTCGGCGCCATTCTCGATCATATTGCAAAGTTGTGGCCGGTTGCCCGCGATGCAGAAATCACCCTTGAAGCTAATCCGGGCAGCGTCGAGGCGGGGCGCTTCAAAGGTTATCGTGAAGCTGGCGTCAACCGGGTATCGATGGGCCTGCAATCGCTGCGGGATGAGGACCTCAAGAAGCTGGGGCGTATTCACACCGTCGCAGAGGCGCGCGCCGCGCTCGACATCGCGCGCGCGACTTTCGAGCGTTATTCTTTCGATCTCATCTACGCGCGGCCAGGACAGACGCCGAGCCAGTGGCGCAATGAACTGACTGAGGCGCTCGACCTCGCCGACGATCACATCTCGCTTTATCAGCTCACGATTGAGCCGGACACGCCTTATGCCGCCCTTCATGCCGCGGGGAAACTTGTCGTGCCCGATGAGGACGCCGCCCTTGCGCTCTATGAAATCACACAGGAGATCACCTCCATGAGGAGGCTCGCGGCGTATGAGATATCCAATCACGCCAAGCCCGGCGCGGAGAGCCGGCACAATCTGCTCTATTGGAGATATGGCTCTTACGCGGGCATCGGTCCCGGAGCGCATGGCCGACTTCTCATTGACGGCGTGCGTCATGCGAGTGTCGCCGAGCGCAACCCGGAACGGTGGGTGGAGCGCGTGGAAGCCACTGGGCGTGGATATGTCGAGTTGACGCCACTGGCATCTGCCGAGGAAGCTGACGAAATGCTGCTGATGGGCCTGCGTCTCACCGAAGGCGTCGATCTCACGCGCTTGGCGCAACTCGCGCGCGTCGCGCCAGCAGGAGATGTCATCGACGGACTTGTGCGATTGGGGCTTGTGCAAAGATTGGACGCGCCGCAGGCCAGCCCATCATGGCGCGGCAACGAATTGGACGAGATTGCAATGTGCCTGGGGCCGGGAATGCGGCCTGACCACCTGCCCGTCGAAGCGCGGCCCTCGCAGAATCGCATCCGCGCGACACCGAGGGGCCGTTTTGTTCTGAATGCTGTCGTCGCGGAGCTTGCAGCCAGTTTCGCGCCCGCCGCGTCTGGGCTGACAATGGACAATCCAGGCGTGGGCAACTAGATCAAGTCGCATCCGCCGGAAGAAGCACTGGTGGGGGCCAATGCGGGGGCGAGGCGAGGACGATGCGAAAACTCTACGATTGGATGATGCAGAAGGCTGCTAGCGACCGCGCGCCCGAAGCGTTGGGCATCGTGTCCTTCATTGAAAGCTCGTTTTTTCCAATTCCGCCCGATGTGATGCTTATTCCGATGGTGCTGGCGCGTCGTGAAAAGGCGTTCTGGTACGCGACCATCGCGACCGTCGCTTCCGTGGTGGGCGGTATGCTCGGCTATGCCATTGGATACTACCTCTACGACGCCGTAGGTCTGCCGATCTTGAGGTTCTATGGCAAGGAAGGCGCGCTCGACGGGTTCATACAGTTTGTTCACGAATACGGCGTGCCGGCAGTTATTCTCAAAGGCATGACGCCCATCCCGTACAAGGTCGTCACGATAGCAGCGGGCGTCGCAAAAATGGACTTGCTGCATTTTACGCTGGCCAGCATTGTCGCGCGCGCCATGCGTTTCTATCTGGTGGCAGGTCTGCTGTACTTCTTTGGTGAGCCGATCCGCGCCTTCATCGAAAAGCGGCTGACGCTGGTGACGACCGTATTCGTGGTGCTTCTCGTTGGTGGTTTCGTCGCTGTGAAGTATCTGTTCTAGGACCGCACGAAGGGAACGATCCCAATGTCCATCGAGTTGCCCGCCAGCCGTAGCACCGCCTATCAGGCCGGTAGCATCGCTCTTTTTCTGGCCGCGGCAACGATCCTGGGTGCGTGGGGCTTCGAGTACGCCGGATATCCTCCGTGCCATCTGTGCCTAATGCAGCGGTGGGCCTATTACGCTGGAATTCCGGTTCTGTTTGCGGCGCTCGCCTTACTTTCAGGGGGCAACAAGCGCGCGGCCGCGTGGTTGTTCGGGCTGACGGCGCTCGCTTTCCTCGCCAATAGCGGTCTCGGCGTCTACCAGGCCGGTGCGGAGTGGAAGTTCTGGCCCGGTCCCGACACGTGCGCGGGCACTCAGTCGATGGCCACATCGGCGGGCGATCTGCTGAAGCAGCTCGAAACCACGACCGTCATTCGTTGCGATGAGGCAGCCATCCGCATTTTCGGGCTGTCGCTGGCGGGCTGGAACGTCATCGTGTCGCTCATTATCGGCGCTTGTGCTTTGCGCGCCGCGTTGGCCACCGCCGAGCCACTCTGATCCGCGGTCTCGCCTTCGCATAGAACAAGAATTTTTCTCCACAGCTTCTGCGCCTGCTAAGCTCTTGAAATTCCATGCTGTTGTCTGGCGTCAAGGAAAAAGCCATCCCCTTACCGGAATCGCGCCTTTCCGTTGCCCAAATGAGACGGCAATTCTCTCTTCGTTCGCGGGGACACAAGCCGGTTCGACCGGCGGTTTGAGTAAGTTGCGTTGAGGGTTTTGTCCTGTGTCTTTCGTATCGCGTTCCCCTCGCGAGTGCCTCGCACCCAGTTTTGCCGCCCGCGTCTCGGGCAAGGTATCGCGTCTTGTTTGGGCCCAGTCTGGCCCGCGTATCCCAAAAACCGATTTTTGTAAGCGTAGCGTACCAGTTGCGTTGTGTGGCGTTGAGTTGCGTAGGGTTGCGTTCGAGTATGAAACGACGCCTCGGAGTGTTCTCTTAGGTGCGTTCAAAAAATCAAGGCGAGCGGCTTGGACAGATAAGTCTGAGCGTATGTCTGGGCGGCTCGCCCGCACGTTCAGAAAGCCAGCAGCGATGCCCCAAGTCCCGCGTACTTCCAATATCCCGGCGCCGGCAAAATCCGGTGCGGCACACCAAGAGTGGCGTCAGTTGCGCTCCGTTGTCGCCAGCGTGTTGTCAAAGGCGAAGATAAGTCCTGCCGGGGTCGTTCCCCCGACGTCCGGCAGGTAACAGTGGAATTCTACGGAACCGATCCGGTTCCGAGCGAGTTGGCAGGCATACGGAGCGTAAACGAGTTAGCCCTCATGTAGGCACCATTTGGCACGGTCTCGCGTAGTGGTGCCCTTCAGCGCTCTGTGTGTCTGCCGCCTAATTCTAGTGTTCGAGTTCAAGCGTTCAAGTTCGTGTTGCGTAAAGCGTTGCGTCTTTTGGGGATCATGAAGCCCCGGAAGCCGTCCCCCCGTGTCAGACAGTCTAATTGTGCCAGTCTTAAAAGGAGCGAGGCCATGACTCATCAGTCCCTCCCCGATCACGTCAATCCTATTCAGTGGCATCAGGCCCTTGCCGTGAGCCGTCAGACCTGCGCCAGCGTATTTCGCGACGGCGGCACTCCGGCGGAAGCGCTGGCTGCATTCGGTTTGAAGGTTGATAGCGAGGAAGCTCCCAATTGGGACAAGGCGGTCGATCAGATCGCATCCGAGATCTGCGCGCATCCGATGGCTCGCGCCGCCTAGCGGCAACGCCTTCGCATTCGGTTTAAACAAAAGGACCCCGCCGAATGGCGACGGGGTCCTTTTGTTTTGCGACTTGCGCTGCGCTCAGGGATTGAGCGACGCGAGATAGCCGGTGATTGCGATAATGTCGTCGTTGGTGAGATTGGCAACGACAGGCTTCATAAGTTCGGAGTAGTCGCCGCTGCGCGCGCCGGTTCGGAAATCATGAAGCTGTCGCGCTATGTAACTAGGCGACCGTCCCGCAATCGGGGGCACAAGGCCAAGCCCCTTGAGGTCGCCGCCATGGCAAGTCGCGCACGCTGTCGTCTTGCCGCCTCCAGTTTTGACAAGATCCTCACCTTTCGCGAGGCTGCCGGGCGGTACGTAGACCGTATATGTAATTCGACCATCGCGCTTGCCGAACCGCGCGAAGTCGTCGGTAAGTTCGATGAGGCGGTTGCCGAGCGGCTCTGTGCCACCCGAATCGGCTTTCTTGTAGATCCAGTGCATGACCTCAACCTTAGGGATGGTATCGGTCTCAACCACTTTCATAAATTGCTTTGGCTTGATGGAGGCGAAATAGGCAGCCGCCTCTTCAAGTCCAGGATCGGTCGCCGCCTGCGCCGCCAGCTCCCACATCAGCGCCTGGGGATAATGCTCTGGCAGGGATGATTTGCGCGCGCCGCTTTTCATTTCGTGGACCTGCTTCAGGATGTATTTGGCAGGCAGCCCGGCAATTGGCGCGTTCTCCGGCCGTCCCATGCCGGTCGGCAGGTGACAGTACCCGCACGCGTACACTTTAGGCTTTGCGCCGTGCGCCACCAACGAAGGCATCGGCGGATGATCTTCCGGATACCAGTCCGGCGGGCTGAAAAAATCGCGCAACTCGGCGAAAGAGAACTGCTTGGAGCTTTCCGGCAGCATCCGCATCTGTCCGTCATCGACCGGCACGGGCGGTTTCGTCGGCGTGTCGGGGTAAGCCCAAAACGGTAGATCGGTGTCGCCGGCCCATGCGCTGCAGAGCCCGGCCAGCATCATGAGCCCTAGGCTCAAAATGACTTGCGCTTGTCGCTTCATCCCTAACGTGCCTTTTGGCTTTTGTCGTGCGGGCGAGCTGCCCAGAAAAACCTACAGGCGCTAGCGCTGAAGCGAAAGCGAACCGCTACGTCAGTATTGTGAGATGTAAGTTTGCTGCGGTGCGCACGTGATCACGTCGCGTTGGCCGTCAAAAGCCATCGCTCGAACTACGGTTCGAGCTCGGTATCCCAATAGAGATAGTCGAGCCAGCTATCGTGCAGATAGTTGGGCGGAAAGAGCCGGCCGTTCCTGTGCAGTTCGAAGACGGTGGGCCTGTAGGGCTCTTGCCGGGGATGCATACCCGCATCGCGCGGCATCAGCCCGCCCTTCCTGAGATTGCACGGTGCGCACGCGGTGACGACGTTGTCCCAACGTGTGAGGCCACCACGCGAACGCGGAATGAGATGATCGAACGTCAGATCGCTCTTGTCACCGCAGTATTGACAGGTGAAGCGATCTCGCAAGAACACGTTGAACCGCGTGAATGCAGGATAAAGGGCCGGTCGAACGTAGGTCTTCAGCGAGACAACGGAGGGAAGGCGCATCTCCAAATTGGGGGAGCGCACAAACCGATCGTATTCGGAGACGATATTGACGCGATCCAAAAAGACCGCCTTCACCGTTTCCTGCCAGCTCCAGAGCGATAAAGGATAATAGCTCAGGGGCCGGAAATCGGCGTTCAAGACCAGCGCCGGACAGTTGTCCGGTATCGTAGTGTGAGCATTCACGTTCTCGCGCTTCCTTGCAGTGTGATCTGTAGCGAATCGCGTGGTGTCGTCCCACCAGACGGCGGGATACTAGCCTCGCATATCAAATATGTGAAGCGCTGCGGGTTTAGCCCACAACTCGTTGTAAGTTGTTCTGTTGGATCAATTATTTTGAACGCGACACGGTGGGGCGGGCGGTGGTGGCGCTGCGCTGCAACGCATAGTCTGCCCAAAGTAGGCGTGCGGCTGCGCCACGCCAGGGGCGCCAACGCTCGGAAATATCGCGCAGCTCGGGCGGCGTTGGCTTAGCCTTGAGCTTCATGACGTTCTGAGCCGCGAGTTGAAGCGCCAGATCTCCGCTGGGGAAAGCATCGGCGCGGCGCAGCGCGAACAGGAGATAAATCTCCGCTGTCCACGGCCCAACGCCGTGAATCTGCGTGAGGGTGGAAATGACGTCCTCCTCCGGCGAGCCGTTCAATCGCGAGAAAACAACGTGCTTTGCGGTCACCGCATCGGCGATCGCGCGCAGTGTCCTGATTTTGCCGGCCGATAGACCCGGCGCGCGAAGCTCGGCATCGCTCATGGCGAGAATTTTTGCAGCTTTGAAGGGGCGCACGGCTTGTGAAAGGCGGCCCCATATTGCCGCCGCGCTGCTGGCGGACAGTTGCTGACCGACGACGATCTTTGCTAGCCCGCTGAAATCCGCCGGGAAGTCGCGCAACGGCGGTGTGCCGGTGCGCGCGTGTACGCCTCGTATGATGCGACACTGCCGGGAAAGCTGCGCGATTGCTTCTTCAAGTGCGGCGTCATCGCTCAGAACGACATGGGCCGACCCGGCGTTGAAGGGCGATTGAACTTCGTTGCGCATGATAGTTTCTCGCGCTGGGGCAGTTAAACGCAGCAAACTTGGATCTTAGGATATTCGAGCCGCAAAGGCTCGCAATCGTTACGTGAGGTCCATGATGTTTGCGTTCTGCGCCAAGTCCGGGGATCAATCCCGTTTAGCAAAGCATTTGGCCGTCTTGTTTATTCTGATGAGTTGGAGTTTTCTCCTTGGACGTCCTGCAAGCGCAGGTCCCAAACTTGCAGAGTGGGCGACCGTCAAAAACGAGCGGCACGGCTATGCCATTGCCTATCCGGTCGATGTGTTTGAGCAGCGCGAAGCACCCAGATCGGATGAAGGCCGCGTTCTCTACTCCAAAGATGGCAAAGCCAGACTTCTATTCGGCGCGTTCGACAATTCGCAAAACAATTCTCTGGAGCAATACCGCCAATTCCTGCTATCGGAGCACTATGCCGGCACCAAGATCGACTATGCGCCGGTGCGCAAGACTTGGTTCGTGCTGTCGGGACAGCAAGGTGACCAGATGTTTTATCAGCGCGTCAGCTTCACGTGCGGCGGCCGGCTGATCAACAGTTGGGCGATGTTGTATCCTATTGCCGAGCGCAAATTTTACGATCGTGTGGTGGAGGCGGTGGCGCGCTCTTTTTCTCCTGGCGCCGGACGAACAGGCATGTGTGATTGACACGATTACAGGAACCAGCACAGCCGGTTTTGCGCTTCGCACCGTCGCCGAACGGGGCGCTGCATTTGGGACATGCTCTTTCCGCGCTAACGGGATTTGAACTGGCACGGCGATTGGGGGGACGCTTCCTCGTCAGGATCGAGGACATCGACCAAACCCGCGTGCGGCCGGAATACGTCACTGGCATTTTCGAAGATCTGGCTTGGCTCGGCGTTGCGTTCGAGCAGCCGGTACTGTTTCAATCGCATCATCTTGCGGACTACAAAAGAGCCGCCGCCAAACTTGACGATATGGGATTGCTCTATCCCTGCTTTGCCAGCCGCAAGGAGATTGTCGCGGCAGCGGATCCCAAGAAGCTCGATCCGGAAGGCGCGCTTGTGTATCCGGGAATTTGGCGGGGTCGATCGCAAGAAGATGTCAGGCGAGAAATCGCCAAGGGCGAACCATTCGCGATGCGCCTCGATATGGAGAGTGCCGTTGCCCTTGCGCGCAACAAGCTGGGTGGCGCACCCATCACCTTTACCGAGATAGATCGCGTTGGCCGAAGCCGAATCGTGGTTTGCGATCCGCTGCGATGGGGGGATGTCATCGTCCTGCGCAAGGAGACGCCGTCGAGCTATCTGATATCGGTTGTCGTCGATGACGCGCGCCAAGGCATTACGCATGTGACGCGCGGTATGGATCTGTTCGCCGCCACAGATGCGCAGCGCGTGCTGCAGATCCTGCTTGATCTGCCTACCCCGCTTTATCACCATCACCGGTTGATCGTGGACGGTCTGGGACAGAAGCTTTCAAAAAGTACGGGCGCGCAGTCGCTAGCCAGCCTTCGTGCGGCCGGGGTTACTGCCGATGAAGTTCTTCGTCTGATCGGTTCGGATGCGCTTGCGGCCTCCTCGGGCTGAAGATCGGTCGTAATTTTTTCACAGCTGTTGGCGAAAACGGACGGCAGGTTGCCGCCGTTCGGGTTTGCTCTAGATTGAGCGCATCCTCTTGGGCACGGGGTAGAGGCGAAGGTTTGGGGTAAAGAGTGGTCGTGAGCCTATGAGTTGCGAGGCGCGCAGGCGGGGCATTCGTTCGGCCCGGCACAAGCGCGGCCGCCGAATGGGCGGCGGCGCGCGTCCCGCTATGCCGAGCTATGCACGCTCCGCCCACGACCGCGATGCTTTCAATCGCTTCCGCCAACAATTGGATTGCGCGTCGCACGACCGACCTCTACGCATACCGGCTCAAACCTTAGCATCCGCCGAAGCAACGCGCGTTAGGCCCGGTGTCGGTCGCGACAATGGCCTTCTTGTCGTGGGCTTCTGTTTTGTTGCCGCTCTGGCCATCGCCGCGTCTTGGCGGCTGGACGTGGCGCGCTCTTTGCAAATCGCTGCGATGCCAAGCCGCGAGATTACAGCGGTGAGCCCAGTTCACTCGCTGTATGCGAAATCCGTAGCGACATTGATTAGAGAACGAACACCGGGCGCCGCTATACTGGTGCGCGACGAAGACGCTATGGGAGGACCTTCGCAAGCCGTTGAAGACGGACCTGGCACACTGGCCATGCCAGCAGCGCGCCTTCAGACGGCCGCGGCGCGCGGCCCATCAGGAGAAGCCGCCGCATCTTCAGGCGATGTTGCCGACGCATCGGCCAGCACAGAACCATCCAAGCTTTCCCAATCCCGGTGGCCCGCACAGCTTGCCGCTTTGGGCCCGCTGACGCCCTTGGTCTCACGCAATCTTGCTCTTGAGGGCGATCCAGGCCGTTGCAGTGTCGAGAATTCACTCACTGCACAGCCGGCGACATCGCCAAAATCGGAATCTGATGAATTCGGTCGTGCGCTTGCCGCAGCCGCGCTTCGCCAGACAAGCGACTTCGTCGTCTACACGGACAAGTATCGCAAGCTGGCTTATCCGATGGGCGACGTGCCAGCTTTATTCGGTGTGTGTACCGATGTCGTGATCCGCGCCTACAGAACGCTTGGCATCGATCTTCAGGCGCTTATTCATGCCTCCCGCATTGGTTCGGCCGACACCAGCATTGCCCACCGGCGGACTTTCACGCTGCGACGGTATTTTGCCTCCCGAGGCGCCAGTGCGCCCATTACCGATTTTGCGGAGGATTATCTCCCGGGTGATATCGTCACTTACGACCGGCCGCAAAACAGTGGATCGCGCGATCATATTGCGATTGTTTCCGATGTTATTGCGCCGTCAGGCAGGCCGATGATCGTGCATAATCGCGGCTGGGGACCGCAATTGGAAGACGCCTTATTCGTCGATCGCATTACCGGCCACTATCGCTATCGCGGACGTATTGATCCCATTCTTTCCAGTTTTTTGAATAAGCGGCGTCGAATTAAAGACGTCGCGCTAAGCGAGGGCGCTGCAATGGCTCCCGCCTCCCCCAAGAACGGCGACGACAAGTCGGGCCTCGGGCAGGTGAAGTCGACATTGAGCAAGCGAATGCCCGGCGCTAAGGCGAAACCGGCCAAAACAAGCCAATAAGACACGGCTATTGCCGATCATTGGAATGAGCGTGAAGCCCCCGAAATTAACCCAGTCTAAAGAATTTGGGTGAAACTCTATTTCCTGTAGCGGATAGATCCGCATGCTGATTGGGTGCTACAATTCAAATACGGGCAATAATTGCTTGTGGAATTACGCGAATAAGCGCAATTCTGCATATAGGGAAACACGGGCGAGCGGGCTAGGCAGTGTCGATACTTGCCAATACGGTCAATCTTTTCGGACTAAAATCGTGGTTTGGACGCCGTAGGACGCGTTCAAGCGCCGCGCGTTCGCGGCCGGTGGCATTTGTCCAGGAACCCAAAAAACTTTCCGCAAACGACCAGTGGGACCGGATTTCCGGTGTGATGAGCGCCGCAATCACGTCGGCGACCTCCGCGCGAGAACTCCAGGCCAGCGCCGCCCAGCAACTCGATCTTGCGACCTATGCGCTCTACAACCTATTTGACGAACTGACCGCCGTGATGAGTGAGCCGCTGGTGCGTGAGGCTGCGGTTGTCCATCGTCTGCAGCCGCGGGCAAGTCGCCGTGGCGCTGCCGCTCTCGCGGCTTGAGCCCATTTCTTTTTCGGAAAGTTTTGCCATTGCAGGGCGGCCACTACGATTGAGTGGCCTCACGAGGTGGCGCGCAGATTCGCTTAAGGCGTCGCGCTCGATATGACGGGATTGGCGGTTGGCGGCGGAACGCGCGCACCAGTTGCCGGGTCGATGACAACTGAGCGGTCTTTCTGAACCTCCAAAACCGCGAGCCCGCGCCGAGCTTTGCCGTCGGCGCCAAAGCGAACCGTGCCATCAACGCCCACAAAGCCGTTGGGTCGGGTGATGTAGGCGTCGCCGAAGCGAGCGGGCGGTGGATTTTGAGAGAGTTCAATCGTCATCCGCACCGCGTCATAAGCGAGTGTCGCCAGCCGAGGCGGCTGCTGGCCGAAGTTGGCCTGGAATTTCTGCGCGAATAATGCCCAGGATTGCGGATCCGTTGAGGCGTACCAAGCGCCCGACAGCGCGGTATCGCGGCCATTGAAGGGGATGTCCCAAGCCGACGTGCCAATCAGTTTCACCTTTTTCGTATCGAGGCCAGCATAGCCGAAGAAAGGCGCGAGTTGAGCGATCTCGTCGGGCCCGGTCGGTAGGAAGAGCGCGTCGATAGGCTTTCCTGCGGCCTCAGCCGCCTGGATCTTGGCCACCACGCGCTTGGCGCCTTCCTGCAGGCCACTGGCATCTGGTTGATAGATTTCCGCTGTCGCCAACTCTGCTCCGGCTGCCGTTAGCGCATCGCGAAACGGCTGCTCGACGGTTTGGCCGTAGGCGTTTGCGGGAATGAGGGCCGCGAACCGGCGCTTGCCGTGCTGGGTCGCGTAATCGATGACGCGGGTGACTTCATCAGCCGCGAGGAAGCTCATCAAGTAGACGCCGTTGCCAGCGATGGTGGGATCGTTGGAAAACGACACGACCGGAATGCGTGAGGGCCGCGCCACCTCCGCTGCGCCACCTGCGGCCTTCGACAGCAGCGGCCCCAGGATGACTTCCGCGCCCTCAGAGATTGCGGCGTTGGCAGCTTGGCGCGCGCCTTCGGCATTCGCGCCGTCGTCCTTCACGATGAGCTGGATCGAGGTTCCATTGGCTTCGAACATCGCCATTTCGGCGGCCTGCCTCATACCGCGGGCAATCTGCGCGGGTTCGCCGAAACCCGAAAGCGGCAGCAGAAGAGCCACGCGGGCGGGCGGCACCTTCGGCGTCAGCAACGCGCCTTGGGCGGTTTGACCGTCGATGGAAGCCGTTGCGCCCGGCGAACCGACATTGGAACCGCATCCAGCCGAGATTGCGGCTGCAAGCAGAATGGCCAGTGATGCGGCTGCTGGTTTGGCGGTCGGCATGGTGTCGGGTAGAACTCCGGATCGGATTTGCGGGCATTCTCCGTAAACGGCACGGTGCGGAGGCTGTAGGCATGTCGGATGGCACACTGTAGTAGTTTGGTGCGCTATCGACATCAAAAGGCTTAGCCAATGGCCGCGGGCGGCGTAAGGGCTCGCGAGTCACACCAGCGCGCAATACGCCGAAACGGAAGAGAAATTTGAGGAGAAACACTTGTCGCGCCCTGACGATGATTCGGACGCAGACCAAGGTATCGGTGCCAGTCGGCGGATTGTGCAACGCATCGTCGGGGAGGTCGCACGTCTCGACATGCGGGCGATGCCCGCTGGACTCTATATCGTGGCGACTCCGATCGGCAATTTGGCTGACATCACACTGCGCGCACTTCACGTGCTGAGCCACGCAGATGTGGTTTACTGCGAGGACACGCGCGGTTCTGCGCGCCTTTTGCAGCACTACGGCATACAAGCACAAACTCTACCTTTTCACGAACATAATGAGGATGCGGAACGCGCGCGCGTGATCGCGCGTCTCAAAGCCGGCGGGCGGGTTGCGCTGATCTCCGATGCGGGCACGCCATTGATCGCAGATCCCGGCTTCAAACTCGTGCGCGCGTGTGGGCAAGAGGGGTTGCCGGTATTTCCCATCCCCGGGGCGTCCGCGCTCGTTACGGCACTATGTGCGGCAGGTTTGCCAACCGATCAATTCACTTTCGCGGGGTTTCTTCCGCCGAAGCAAGCCGCGCGACGGACGCGATTGTCAGACCTAAAAAGCGTGCCAGGAACACTTGTATTTTACGAAGCGCCGCAGCGCGCGGCGCAGAGCTTGTTCGACATGGCAGAGGTACTCGGTGAGCGCCAAGCCGTCGTTGCTCGTGAGTTGACCAAGCTTCATGAAGAACTGGCGCGCGGCGCGCTGAAAGCGCTGGCGGATGACTTCACCAAGCGCGACGTAAAGGGCGAGATCGTCGTTGTAGTCGGGCCGGCGGAAGCGTTGCCCGTGGACGATGACGCGATTGCCGCCCAGCTCAAGGTCGCGCTGGCTTCGATGCGTTTGAAAGATGCGGCAGCCGCGGTCGCAGACGCGCTGGGCGTTGCGAAGTCCCGCGTCTATGCCATCGGTCTCAAGGAAAAAGATGAACACGCGGACGAGGAATGACACGGACGCCTGCAAACGCACACGCTAAAGGGAAAAACGATAAGTCGCGCGAAGGATCGCGTGTTGCGCGGCTGAAGGCGTTGGCGCGTGGAGAGGCTGCGGAAGCCGTGGCCGCTTTGAGCTTGCGCCTCAAAGGCTACCGGATCTTGGACCGGCGTTTCAAAACCAAAGTCGGCGAGGTTGATATCATTGCGCGTCGCGGCGGATGCGTTGCCTTTGTTGAGGTCAAACAACGTGCGACTCGCGCATTGTGTGAAGCTGCCGTGACGGATGAGACCCGGACGCGGGTACGCCGGGCAGCCGAGGTGTGGCTCGCCCGGCATCATCGCTTTAACGATGACGAATTGCGTTTCGACGTGATCTTCGTAATTCCGCGACGGTGGCCCGAGCACTTGATTGGGGCTTTGTAATCCGTAGGCCATCTGTTTGACGTCGTTATTCGCCAAAACGCCGGGTTCTAGGCACGATCTGACATCGTATTGTTCGCACACCTCGTTTCGATCTATAACCCGACCACCCGCAACCGCAGCGGCCTCGGTAGGGGGTGCGGCGCCCGGGATTGGCTGACAAGGAGTTTGCCTCGATGAAGATCCGCAATGTTTTGCAAGCCGCTCCGCTGCTCGTGGCAGGTGTAGCGTTCGCGTTTTCGGCCACCAGCGCTAATGCCCTGACCGCCCAGGAATGCAGCGCCAAATACAAAGCTGCCAAGAGTGCAGGCACACTCGCCGGGAAAACATGGAACCAGTTCCGGAAGGACGAATGCGGAGATGCGTCGGCGGCGGCGCCCGCGGCTGCGGCAAGTGGCGCGGTCTTCCCGAAGGCTATCTCGCCCAAGTTTGCCAAGGAGACGCCGTCAAAAGCGCGACTGCATACATGCGCCGAGCAGTACAAGGCCAACAAGGCCAGCAATGGCAACGGCGGTATGAAGTGGATCATGAAGGGCGGCGGCTACTGGAGCGCGTGCAACAAGGCGCTCAAAGGCGCCTAGTTCTCTCTAATGATATCAGATTATTATGCGCCCGGAGCTCAGAAACTCCGGGCGAAATTTCTCGGTCGGCATCTTCCGCTGCCGGGGTGAAAGCAAAAAGGCCGGAGGGACAGATTGTCCGCTCCAGCCTTCTTCCCGCTAAACCCTGTCGGACCGCAGCTTAGTAGCGGTCGTCGTCATAATAGGCGTCGTCGTGAGCACGGGCGGCTTCAGCGGCGATCGCAAGTCCGAGTACCGCGGCGAATGCGCCGATAGCGACGTTGCGGCCACGATGGCTGTGGCGATGGCGGTGGTACCCGTTGTCATAGCCCCAAGCCTGCCGGTTGCCGCCCTTCCAGTTGCCCTGGCCACCATGGCGCTGGTAGTGGCCGCGCCCGTCGCGGGCTTCGGCTGCGGTGGCCATGGGGAGGACGCTGGCGCTAGCGATGGCACCCAGAGCGACGGCATTAACAATTGATTTCAAAGACATATAGGTCTCCATTGGTCCCTTGATGGCGGCCCATTTTCCGCCGCTGCCGGACAATCCAGCCGCTGTCGAGAACCTTTGTAGCGAAGCGCCGTTGAACGCACTTTGAATGGGGCTTGCAGCATTCGTTCATGTAGGAACCTGCGCGGATCCAACCCGGTTTCGCGCGCTGAGCAGACAGAGTGATCCTTCGGGTCAATTCGCGCCAGGGACGGACCGGGGAGCAGGCGGTCCGGGCAGCCTCCCAACTTGGGGCCGCCAATGCGTCATCGCGCCCATCTTGCCGCTGGTTGATGCCACATAAGACCCATGTTAAGGACAGCCCGGCTTTCAAAAGGGGGTGGCCAGGGTCATGGCCCCTCGCACTCTCTTTTTGCCGGGCATGAATTTCTTCCCTTTAAGCGGGCGACGACTTGGGTCTTAGCGGCCCCGCCCCCAATGCGCCTTCCCAGGGCGCCGGATGAGCGCAACGTGGCAACGAACGACACAATCGTTGAAGGAATGGCGGGTCGTTACGCATCCGCACTTTTTGATCTGGCCAAAGAGGCCTCGTCGATCAAGGAGGTCGAGGCCGATCTGACGGCTTTTGGCAAGCTGCTCGACGAGAGCGATGATCTGCGCCGCATGGTGCGCTCGCCGGTGATCTCGGCTGATGATCAGGCACGTGCCATGACGGCGATTTTGGAGAAGGCTGGGATCGGTGGTCTCGCAGCCAACTTTTTTAATCTGATTACGAAGAACCATCGATTGTTTGCCGCAGCGGACATGATCAAAGGTTTCGGCGCTCTTGCGGCTCGCGACCGCGGCGAGGTGACGGCCCAGGTGACCAGCGCCGTTGCCCTCAACGATGCGCAAGTCGAGGAGCTTAAGGCGACGCTCAAGGGGTCGGTCGGCAAGGATGTTGCCCTCGACACCCATGTCGATTCGGGCCTGCTCGGCGGCATGATCGTCAAGATCGGCAGCCGCATGATCGATTCTTCGCTCAAGACCAAACTCCAAAACCTCAAGGTCAGCTTGAGCGGTCAGGGCACTTAAACGACGAATTTGAACGCCGTCCGCCAACCGGGCGGCGTTTCTGTTGGAATCTTAAATCCGGGTCCAGTGTTTTCAAACGGACCCCAAACGGAAACGACCAAGGAAGAGGTCAAAGTCACATGGACATTCGCGCCGCAGAGATCTCCTCGATCCTCAAGGATCAGATCAAGAATTTCGGCAAGGAGGCGCAGGTCTCTGAAATCGGTCAGGTGCTGTCGGTCGGAGACGGCATCGCTCGCGTCTACGGACTCGACAACGTGCAGGCCGGCGAAATGGTCGAGTTTCCCGGCGGCATCCGCGGCATGGCGCTCAACCTCGAAGCCGACAACGTCGGCGTCGTGATCTTCGGCGACGACCGCACCATCAAGGAAGGCGACACCGTCAAGCGGACCGGCGCCATCGTTGAGGTTCCGGTCGGCAAGGGTCTGCTGGGCCGCGTTGTTGACGGTCTGGGCAATCCCATCGACGGCAAGGGTCCGATCCAGTCGGACAAGAAAATGCGCGTTGACGTTAAGGCGCCCGGCATTCTGCCGCGAAAGTCGGTGCACGAGCCGATGGCGACGGGCCTCAAGGCGATCGACTCGCTCATTCCCATCGGACGCGGCCAGCGCGAACTCGTCATTGGCGACCGTCAGACCGGCAAGACCGCCGTCATCCTTGACACCTTCCTCAACCAGAAGCCGCTCAATGTCGCCGGCGCTCCGGAAGAGCAGAAGCTCTATTGCGTGTACGTCGCTATCGGCCAGAAGCGCTCGACTGTTGCCCAGTTCGTGAAAGTGCTCGAAGAGCGCGGCGCTCTGGACTACTCCATCGTCGTCGCGGCAACGGCTTCCGACCCCGCTCCCATGCAGTACCTCGCGCCGTTCACCGGCTGCACTATGGGAGAGTTCTTCCGCGACAACGGTATGCATGCCGTGATCGCCTATGACGACCTTTCCAAGCAGGCCGTTGCTTATCGTCAAATGTCGCTGCTGCTGCGCCGTCCGCCGGGCCGCGAAGCTTATCCCGGCGACGTGTTCTATCTTCACTCTCGTCTTCTGGAGCGTGCCGCGAAGCTCGGCGATGCTTCCGGCAAGGGTTCGCTCACCGCGCTGCCCGTCATCGAGACCCAGGCCAACGACGTGTCGGCCTACATTCCGACCAACGTGATTTCGATCACAGACGGCCAGAT
Source organism: Hyphomicrobiaceae bacterium (assembly GCA_041397645.1). Lineage (NCBI taxonomy): Bacteria > Pseudomonadati > Pseudomonadota > Alphaproteobacteria > Hyphomicrobiales > Hyphomicrobiaceae > Hyphomicrobiaceae bacterium. The sequence goes on from JAWKWE010000004.1 coordinate 1,059,672, forward strand.
CTTCCTCGAAACGGATTTATTCTATCAGGGCATCCGTCCGGCCGTTAACGTTGGTCTGTCGGTGTCGCGCGTGGGCTCATCGGCGCAGACCAAGGCGATGAAGAAGGTCGCCGGCAAGATCAAAGGTGAACTCGCCCAGTATCGCGAGATGGCCGCCTTCGCTCAGTTCGGTTCCGATCTCGACGCCGCCACCCAGCGTTTGCTCAATCGCGGCGCTCGTCTGACGGAGCTGCTCAAGCAGCCGCAGTTTTCGCCGCTCAAGATGGAAGAGCAGGTCTGTGTGATCTGGGCCGGCACCAACGGTTATCTCGATGCACTTTCGATCGACAAGGTGAGGCCGTTCGAAGACGCCCTGCTTGCGACGCTGCGCACGCAGAACGCAGGCATCCTGGATGATATCCGCAGCTCGAAAGATCTCTCCGACGACACCGCAGGCAAGCTGAAGGCCGTCGTCGAACAGGTGCAGAAGACGTTCCTCTAAGGGTCGCCTCATAACGAGATAGGGATTTTCGCCCCATGGCGTCCTTAAAAGACATGAGAAACCGCATCGCCTCGGTTAAGGCGACGCGGAAAATCACCAAGGCGATGCAGATGGTCGCCGCTGCGAAGCTTCGCCGCGCACAGGAAGCGGCCCAGGCCGCGCGTCCCTATGCCGAGCGCATGGATGCGGTTCTCGCGAACCTCGCCTCGAAGGTGACCAACAAGGAAGGTGCCTCCCCGCTCCTCGTCGGCAACGGCCAGGATCAGGTTCACCTTTTGATTGTGATGACGGCCGAACGCGGCCTGTGCGGCGGCTTCAATTCCAACATCGCCAAGCTCGCCCGCGCCGACGCAGTGCGTCTGCTGGCGCAGGGCAAGACGGTCAAGATCATGACCGTCGGCCGTAAGGGCGCGGACAACCTACGCCGCGACCTTTCGAAGAACATCGTCGAACGCAAGGACTTCCAGGGGGTCAAGCAGCTGAACTTCGGGCACGCCGAGGGCGTGGCGAACAAGGTGCTCGACATGTTCGAGGCCGGTGAGTTCGATGTCGCGACGCTGTATTTCTCCGAGTTCAAGTCCGTGATCGCGCAGAAGCCCACGTCGCTGCAGCTCATTCCGGCCAAGATCCCGGAGACCAAAGGCGATACCGGCGGTGCGTCCGCCGTCTACGAATACGAGCCAAGCGAAGAAGAGCTGCTCGGCTACCTGCTGAAGCGCAACGTCTCGACCCAGATCTTCCGTGGTTTGCTCGAGAACGCCGCGTCCGAGCAGGGATCGAGAATGTCGGCAATGGATAACGCCACGCGCAATGCCGGCGACATGATCAATAAGTTGACGATCAAGTACAACCGTCAGCGCCAGGCTCAGATCACCAAAGAGCTCATCGAAATCATTTCGGGCGCCGAAGCGCTCTAACCCAATCGGACGTGAGGAAAACGAAGCAATGGCTAGCAATGTTGGCAAGATCCGTCAGGTCACGGGCGCCGTCGTCGACGTGCAGTTCGACGGGGAACTCCCGGCAATTCTGAACTCGCTCGAAACGCAGAACCAGGGTCAGCGGCTTGTTCTCGAAGTCGCGCAGCACCTCGGCGAAAAGACGGTTCGCACCATTGCCATGGACTCTACCGAAGGTCTCGTTCGCGGCCAGGAAGTGAAGGACACGGGTGCACCAATCTCCGTTCCGGTCGGCGACGAAACGCTCGGCCGCATCATGAACGTCATCGGCGAGCCGATCGACGAAGCGGGTCCCATCAAGACCTCGAGCACCCGCGCCATCCACCAGCAGGCTCCCTCCTTTGCCGACCAGTCGACGGAAGCGCAGATCCTTGTTACCGGCATCAAGGTGGTCGACCTGCTCGCGCCCTACGCCAAGGGCGGCAAGATCGGCCTGTTCGGCGGCGCCGGCGTCGGCAAGACCGTTCTCATCATGGAATTGATCAACAACGTCGCCAAGACGCACGGCGGCTACTCGGTGTTTGCCGGCGTCGGCGAGCGCACGCGCGAGGGCAACGACCTCTATCACGAAATGATCGAAGGCGGCGTGAACAAGAAGCCCGTCAACGGATCGACAGCCGGCTCCAAGGCCGCCCTCGTGTTCGGCCAGATGAACGAACCGCCGGGCGCCCGCGCCCGCGTAGCGCTGACCGGCCTCACGGTTGCCGAACACTTCCGCGACCAGGGCCAGGACGTGCTGTTCTTCGTCGACAACATTTTCCGCTTCACGCAGGCAGGCTCGGAAGTGTCCGCTCTGCTGGGCCGTATTCCTTCAGCCGTGGGCTACCAGCCGACGCTGGCCACCGATATGGGCGCTCTGCAGGAGCGCATCACCTCTACGCAGAAGGGCTCGATCACCTCGGTCCAGGCCATCTACGTGCCCGCCGACGACTTGACGGACCCCGCGCCTGCCACCTCTTTCGCTCACTTGGACGCAACCACGGTTCTGTCGCGCGGTATCGCTGAAAAGGGCATTTATCCGGCCGTCGATCCTCTCGACTCGACGTCGCGTATGCTCGACCCGCGCATCGTCGGCGAGGAGCACTATCAGGTTGCCCGTCAGGTGCAGTCGATCCTGCAGAAGTACAAGTCGCTGCAGGACATCATCGCCATTTTGGGCATGGACGAATTGTCAGAAGATGACAAGATGACGGTTGCCCGCGCCCGCAAGATCGAGCGCTTCATGTCGCAGCCCTTCGACGTCGCCCAAGTGTTCACGGGTTCACCGGGCGTGCAGGTGCCGCTGAAAGATACCATTAAGGCCTTCAAGGGTATCGCCGCTGGTGACTACGACCACCTGCCCGAGCCGGCCTTCTACATGGTCGGCACCATCGAAGAAGCGATCGCGAAGGCCGAGAAGCTCGCTGAAGCAGCTTAATTCAACGCGCCGGAAATATGCCGGATAGCAGGAGACGACCCATGGCCGGCACCAACTTCGGAAGCTGCTGCGAGGAGCTCAAGGAAGCTCTAGAGGGCGGCGACTTCGAGCCGCTCATCACCGTTGGACCCGATCAGGTCATCTACATGACCGTCGGGCTCGTGGACTTGGAAGAAGACGAGCCCGGCCTCGTAGATCATCCGTTATTCTTCTGCCCCTTCTGCGGCACCAAACTGCAGACGCCGGAGGAGGTTCGCGCTAGATCCGGCAGCGGAAGCGATGACGAGGATGGTGACGAAGGTAATGAAGACGAGAAGGCGAGCTGACCGACAGCTTCCGCTTCGGCGGGAGTGCTAAAGACTGCAAGGGATGTCGAGGAATGGCAGGCACTTTTAAATTCGAACTCGTTTCGCCAGAGCGCGTTCTGCTCTCGGTCGATGCCGAGCAGGTCGTGGTTCCCGGCTCCGAGGGTGACTTCGCGGTTCTTCCCGGGCATGCGCCGGTTATCGCAACGCTTCGCCCCGGCGTTCTCGACGTGGCGGCAGGCGGTGCCAAGATGCGGCTGTTCGTCAAGTCGGGCTTTGCGGACGTTAATCCTGAGCGTCTCACGGTCCTGGCCCAAAAGGCTTACAATGTTGACGAGATGACAGCAGCGATTGTCGCCGACGAGCTGAAGCTTGCAGAAGCCGAGCTCGCTGATGCGCCGTCGGATGAAGCGCGTACTGCGGCCGATACACTGATCAATGAACTACGCAAGATTTCTGCCAAGGCGGCTTAAGACCGTCGGCATGACTCTTGAGGAAACGCCGAAAGGCCGGACGCTGAGCGTCCGGCCTTTTCTCTTTGTCGAACGCATTGCATCCTATCCTAGCCGCGTCCATCAGGCTAAGGCCGGTCATGCTCCAGGTGCTCGCGCGCCATTTCAATATTGCGCAAAAGCTCCGCGTCGGCGGGTTCCGTCCCATTGGTCGGCATACCCTCGTAACCAGACGCAAGCCGACGGTCGACGTTGAAAGACCAGCGCCGCAGCGCGGCCAGCTTTTCTCCGCGCGTAAGCCCGATCTCTCTGGCAAGGTCGCCTGGAGATTTGAACTCGGTCTCAGGATCGTACAATGCGCGTTCCCGATTAATGTCGGTGAGCTTCTTGGACATCGTGCGCCTCGCAAAACAATAGAGTTTATGACGTGGCGACCGCTCGCGCGGCCAACTCGCCTTGTCGGCAGATGGCTTCAACGGTCCAAGGATGAAATAGGTTCCGCTAACGTGAACTGCAACGTTTGAATAGCAGGATAGCGCGCGTTTGCGTTGCAGCACGTACCGCTCGTCAGGAATGGAAGCCGTTGCTGACAGTAGCAAATCCATTGTTGAGCGCGTCACGTACGCCGTAGAGCGCCGATATGATGCCAAGGCTGATCAGGGCAGCGATGATAGCGTATTCAATTGCTGTGGCACCCGTCTCGTCGCGCAGAAAATGGCTGATCATGGTGCGTAACCTCCTGATGTGTGCACGAGCTTTGCAAAGCAGACTAGGTGCAGCGTGAGGTATTTCGATCTCGCGCATTTGTGGGGGCGTGAGAGGCTTGGAACCGTGGCATTGCGATCAAACTGACACTTATCCTTTGACGGATTCTAAACTTGTCGAGCTAGAAACAGTGGGGTTTCGTCAAATTCTTGCAATTGCACAGCGCAAGTCGTGAGTAAGGTTATCGAGCTGTAAAGCGTCAAAAGAAAACGAGGTGCCTAAGCACCTCGTTTAAGTTTTTTGCCACAGCGTATTTATGTATCCGCCGACCGATCTCGGCTAATTCGGCGGGTGATTGTTGTCCTCAGATCTCGCCTTTCGCCATCTGGTCGCGAATGTAGGCGGCTTGCCGCAATGCCAACGCAACGATCGTGAGCGTGGGATTTTCAGCAGCGCCGGTCGTGAACTGGCTGCCATCCGACACGAACAGATTCTTGATGTCGTGCGTCTGGCCGTTCTTATTGACCACGCCGTCCTTGGCATCCGCGCTCATACGGTTGGTTCCGAGATTGTGCGTAGACGGATAGGGTGGCGTCGGGAACGTGCGCGTGGCGCCAACGGCTTCGTACAAGGCCGCGCCTTGTTTGTAGGCGTGGTTGCGCATGTTGTCGTCGTTCTCATGGTCATCGAAGTGCACGTCGGGGATCGGCATCCCGAACTTGTCCTTCTTGTCGGCATGGACGGTCACGCGGTTGTTGGCTTGAGGCATGTCTTCGCCAACGATCCACATGCCAGCCATGTGCGAGTAGCCATCCATTGCGGCGGAGAAACCTCGGCCCCAACCGCCGGGATCGAGGAACGCTGCCATGAACGGAAGGCCGATGGAGAGCGTCTCGAACTCGTAGCCGCCGACGAAGCCGCGCTTGGGATCGAAGCGCGCTTCATCCTGGATGATGCCGGCCATCGTCGTACCGCGATACATGTGAACCGGCTTTTCGAAGATGCCGTACACAGATCCCGTGGTGTGACGCATGTAGTTGCGGCCGACCTGACCCGACGAGTTCGCCATTCCGTCCTTGAACATGTTTGAGGCGGAGTTGAGCAGCAGACGCGGGCTTTCGATCGAGTTACCGGCGACGCAGACGGCGCGGGCCTTCTGACGTTGCTCTTTGCCGTCCTTGTCGAAGTAGACGACACCGGTCACTTTGCCCTTATCGTCGTGCTCGATGCGGGTAACGTGGCACTCCGAGCGCACTTCGAGTTTGCCGGTCTTTTCACCTTTGGGAATTTCCGCGTACAGGGTGGACCACTTTGCACCGGACTTGCAGCCTTGGAAGCAGAAGCCGATTTGCTGGCATGAACCACGACCGTCACGCGGCGCGGAGTTGATGGACATGCGGCCCGTGCTGCATTCCTTGTAGCCGAGCTTGTCGGCACCAGCCTTCATGATCTTGAAGTTGTTGTTGCCTGGCAGGCCTTCGATGCCGTTGGTGCGCGTGGTGCCCATGCGGTCTTCTGCTTTGGCATACCACGGCGCCATCTCTTTTCCGTCGATGGGCCAATCGAGCAGGTTGGCGCCCGCGATGTCGCCATAAGTCGTTTTGGCTTTCCACTCGTGATCTTGGAAGCGGAGCGAGGCGCCAGCCCAGTGGATCGTCGAGCCGCCGACTGACTTCACGATCCAGGCTGGAAGACCGGCGAAGTCTTTATGAACGCGCCAGTTGCCAGATGTGGTGCGTTCATCGAGCCAGGCGAGCTGCCCGAATGACTCCCACTCGTCGTTGACAAAGTCTTCAATGGTGTAGCGCTTTCCGGCTTCGAGAATGACGGTGTCGACGCCAAGTAGCGCCAGTTCCGTGCCTACCGTTCCGCCACCGGCTCCTGAGCCAATGACTACAACCACGCTATCGTCGTCTGTTTTGTAAGGTGCCGGCATGGGCAATCCTCCGAGAAATTCGTTTTATGATTTTATGAGGGCGTGCAAGCTTCGGCTCACAGCCAGTCGATGTCGTTGAAGCCGCGCTTGATGTAGCCGCCTTTCGAGGCAGATTCGCCCTCGTAGCCGAAGATCGGCCACAGCTCTTTTTGGTTATAGAGCGAGACGACAAGGTCTCCGCGCACGGCTTGGAAGAAAGGATCGCTTTCAATGGCGCGCAGCAGAGCTACGCGTTGATGCTCCCAGCCGACATCGGCGTAGGCCACGCCATGAGCGGCTTTGGCGGATTCATCGAGTTTCGCGACGCCTTCTTCAAGCGTCGTCTTGAGCGGCGCGCCGTCTGCTGATTTGCTGTCCATGCCCTTTACGGCGACAGCGTAGTATTTGTCTGCGAGCTGATCGTGCGGGTAGATGTCGCGAGACATCTTGATGAGCGTGCGCACTGTTTCCGGCTTGAGGTTTTGCGCTTCAAGACCCCACGACTCTGTTGGACACATCACGCTCGTGGACGTTACCACCAACGCGGCAGCGCCCGTTGACGCAAGGAACGACCGCCGGTCGACCTTCGGCGTTTTGTCAATCAATCGCATTCGCTTTCCTCCTCAGGTATTGGAATGAACCGGCTACTTTTGGTGCCAGCTTCTGTTCGTTCGACGATGTTGTGTAGAGCCTCTGCCCTCCTCGTGCTTATTCGATCGTTTTGACCTACTTGGACGGCGCAAGGCTCTTCAGGTAGGCGATGATGATTTTGCGTTTCTCGGGATCGGGCTGGCTGTAGGGCATGTTGGTGCCCGGAACGAAATCGGAGGCGCCCGAAATCCATTTGTCGAGCGTCTCTTCATTCCAAACGAGCCCGCCAGCACCAGCCTTTTTCAATGCATCTGAAAATTGCGGATACTCACCGAGCGTTCCAGCGGTCCGCCCGAAGACGTTGCCAAGGTTCGGGCCTTGGCGCAGCTCGGCGCCGGGCACGACGGTGTGACAGGTTCCGCAACTTTTTATGAATTGTGCATCAGAAGGTTTGTCTTCGGCGGCTGCCGCGCACGGGCTCAAAGCCCCTGACGCAAAGCCCCATGCAAGACCACAGATCAGCGCCACAAAGTGTGCAGCACGCGTGATGAACAAGGGAACCTCCGATGCGTTCGATCTAGTCGCATACGCTAGGGGTGGTTCGTTGTCGCAGGGTAGTACTTCGATACTACAAAGATAATTCGCTCGCTAAACGATTGCGCGGGTGCGAACGCGGGAAGTCATTCCGCTGCTTCGAGAGGACCATCAAACAATCGGCGCGGCTTGTCTTCGAGCATGCTGATCGCATCGGGACGACCGCGGATTTCGGACAAGTAAGTGAGGCAAGCGCAGCGCAGCAACGACGTGAAGTTGTGGGTGTCGCCGGAGATATAAATCACCTCGTCGTGCAGTTCGGTCAGGAAGCGGCCCAGCGGCTTGTTCAGCTCAGCGGCAATCTCTTCGAGAATTTCCCAAAACGCGGCTTCGAGCTTTATGCTCGTGGCGTGACCGCCGAGACGAACCGATCGCGTCTGATAGGCAAATGCCGAAGCAGGTTGACTCGATAGGATGCGGCACATCAGGCGAACCTCCGGTAAGTTTTTCTTCACACTATACCAGCGTCCCCAGTTGGCAATCAGCTAGATGGGTGTTCGCCAAAAAACGTGAACGGCGCTCGCGGCTTGGTCAAATTTGCGTTGGGCGTGCGTGCAATGCAGCAACGAAAAAATGGCCGCTAAATGCGGCTTGCACTATTGCAACGCAGCAAGGGGTAGATTGCATGACAATTGCGGGCTGAAAAAGAAAGCGGCCGCGCGTCGATATCCGAACCCAAGGGTCCGAGGGACTGCGCGGCCGCGATGGGCTGGCCGGGTACGCAAAACAAAATCCCGGCGCCTTGAGTAGTTAAGCCCAAAATGATTGCTACATCGCAAATGCGGCAGGCCCGCGAGAAAATTTTAGTCGCTGGTGCGAAGGAGAAATTTAACGAACGGCATTGTCACCGGATGAGGCAACATGCGCACCGCAACGTACATGACTTTGTTGAACAGCCCCGGAACGATCACGCGCTTGCCGAACGCAAATCCATTGTAGCCGGCACGCGCCGCGCGCTCGGGCGACAAAGCCGGAAGCAGCAGACGATAGGGTGACTGCTCCGCACCCATGCTGGCGTGAAAGGTTGTGTTAACGGGTCCAGGCAGAAGTGCCGAAATCCGCACCCCGCATCCGGCGTATTCGGCCGCCGCTGCTTCGCTGAGTGCCTGCAGATATGACTTGCTGGCGTAGTAGGCCGATTGACCGGGGCCGGGAACTGCGCCGCCGAGAGAACCGATATTGAGGATGCCGCCGCGCCGTCTGCCAAGCATGCCGGGCAGGAAATACGCCATCAGAACCGTCGGTGCGCCGACGTTGAGGCTGACGAGGGTCTGGAGCTTGTCGGCCGAAGCCTTGTGAAACGGACCGGCAAGGCCGATTGCAGCATTGTTGACGAGCACGTCGGCATAACTGCCGGCAGCGCGCAGATGCTGCTCCAGGAGCGGCGCGGCGTGAGGTTGCGTCAGATCGATGCTGGCGGTCAGCACGGTTGCGCCCGTTACCTTGGCGCGGATCTGAGCGGCTGCCTTATCGAGTTCATCCTGCGCCCGCGCCACGAGCATAACGCTATCGCCAGCTTCGGCGAAACGCTGCGCCAAAGCCAAGCCGATGCCGCGCGAGCCGCCAGTGACGACGACCACCGGCTTCAGGTTTGCCACCGCATCGTTGGCGGCTGCCAGCATTCCCGGGTCTGCACGTTTGCGTGCGATCCAGTATCCGGCAATCTGATGGAACGGCTTCATTGATCGAACTTTTTTCCGCGATTCAAAGGCGATGTCGTTGGCCGCCCGCGCTATCTCCTGGCGGGGCCAGGGGAATTTTCCGGCGCTTGACGACTAATCCGGGCTGTGGTCACCTTAAGCCTGCTTGTAACCGGAAGCACTCCCGCCGTCCGATGGTCGCGGGACCAAAATCTGATTTGATGTTGGCCGGGCGACATCTCGTAACAACGAGATGGAGAGCAGCTATGCAGCTGAACGCCTCGCTATCGCCTTCGTGTATCGCATCCGAGCAAACCTTCGCCACCTGCAGCACGTTCCTGCGCGTTCCGCGCACGCCAACCGCGTCGGGCGCCGACGTGGCCATTATGGGCGTGCCGTTCGATCTTGCCACCTCCAACCGGCCCGGCGCGCGGCTGGGACCGGCCGCCGTGCGTGCGGCATCCGCGGGCCTTGCCGAACTGAAAGCCTATCCGGGCGGCTTCGATCCGCTGGCCTATCTCAACTGCGTGGACCTCGGCGATCTTCATTTCGACTACGGCAATCCGCACACCATCGTTGATAGGATGATCGATGGCGCCTCGCGGGTCATCGAGGCGGGCGCGTTCCTCATCGCGATCGGCGGCGACCACTTCATCAGCTATCCGCTGCTGAAGGCGCACGCGCGACGGTACGGGCCATTGGCGCTGGTGCACTTCGACGCTCACACCGATACCTGGCGCTCGACCAACGGACCCAACGAGCCCATCGAGATGAACCACGGCACGATGTTCGCGCGTGCCATCGATGACGGGCTGATTGTGCCGGAGAACTCCGTGCAGATCGGCATCCGCACGTGGGTAGACGATCCGCTCGGGATCACCATCCTCGACAACGAGCGTGTCGATCAAACACAGCCAAAGGACATTGCGGCGGCGGTGGCGTCCATCACCAACGGGCGGGCCATCTATCTGACAATCGACATCGATTGTCTTGATCCCGCCTACGCGCCCGGCACCGGCACGCCTGTCACCGGCGGGCTGACGCCGCTGCGGCTGTTGCAGATCCTGCGTCAGCTGCAAGGGCTGCCCATTGTCGGGCTCGACGTGGTGGAGGTTGCTCCGCCCTACGACGTCGGCAACGTCACCGCGCTCAACGCCGCGACGATCATCTACGAGCAGCTTGTCCGGCTGGCGCGCGAGCACGGCGCCGTCTCGCAACGTTACGCCCACCGCGCCTTCGCGGCGGCGTGAGGAGCAGGGCTGGGCTTTGGCGAAAAGAATGGTGCCGCCTGCGTGACTCGAACACGCGACCCCGTCATTACGAATGACGTGCTCTACCGGCTGAGCTAAGGCGGCATTTCCGGCGCGGCTCTGCCATGAGGGGCTGCGCGGTAGCGGGAGGGATAGCCGCTCGGAGCACCGATTGCAAGCGCTCCTGCGACGCGGGCGCAGGTTCCCGCCATGGCCCGCCGAAACCCGCGAAAGTTGGGCGTTGCAATGGGGCGCGCAGGCCACGCTCGTGAACGCGGCCTGCGTGAAACCGCCGGTTCAGTTCACCGCGCGGTAGATCCGCTTGGGGAAGCTGTCGCCGTCCGAATCGTCCTCATCGGTCGCGTCGGTGCCCGGATCGTCAGGCGCACGCGGGGCGACGAAGATCTTCGCATCCGAGACCGGTTTCGGCGTCGTCTTGGTGGTCGCCGCAACGACCTTTTCCTGTGCAGGGACAGGCTCCGCAGCTTGCGTCGAAACCGGAGCGGGTGCCGCTGCCGTGGCGTCGGCAACTGCTTCAACCACGCGCGGGCCGGTAGCCGCCTGGGTGGCAGGCTCTGCCTTCGGTTCCGCCTTGGCGGCAGGCTTGACGATGGACACTTCGCTGACCCGCTGGACCGGCGAAATGGTCTTGGCTTCGATCTGGGTGACGACAGGTTTCTCAGCCGCCGTTTCCACCGGCTTCACCGGCGCAGGTTGCGGCATGATCTTTACCGGCTCGGGGCGAACCGTGACCGCCTCGGCATCGACAACGTCTTCGCGCCGAACCGGAGCCGACTGAGCCGCTGCGGGCTGTACGGGCGCCTCGGTGGCCTTTGCCGCTGGTGTTTCGTTCACCGGCTTGGGCGCGCTGATGGCCAGCAGTTCTTCGAGCCGTTCGCCCAGGATATTGGCCGACGAGCTATCGCGGTTTTCAACCGGCACGCGCCACTGGAAAGCGTCGAGCGCGCCTGTTACGGGCGAGATCGGCTCCCAGCGGTCGGCGACGACGCCATCGGCGGTCCAGGCCGGATCGCGCGCGGCGTTGACGGCCCGGGCCAGCCACTCGCGCACGCGGCCCTTGTCGTCGCTCTCGCCGGCTTCGATGCGCGCCATGAGCGTTGCAACCCGCTGCGTGAGACGGTCGTCGAGCAAAGGCTGAAGGGCGTCGCGCGCTTCGCCAAACAGACGCGCCTCGATGGCTGTGGTGGCAATGGCGATCGGGCTTTCGATGGAATGTCCGTTGAGCGCCGCAAGCTGGCGCACGCGGTCGAGACGATCGCGCGGGCTGTCGCCGATGCGGGCATAGGCATAGGCCGTTGCCAGATCGGGATGGGGCGCGCGCGCCCAGGTCTTCTGGATGATCTTGGCGGCTTTGCCGGTCTGGCCGCGTCCGGCCAGGATGCGGGCAGCGACGGCAGCGGCCGGGACGAGGTCCGGCGCAAGGCCATGTGCTTCAAGCGCCAGCGCCAGCGCCTTGTCGGTTTCGTTCTCCTCCGCGTTCTGCGCCTGTCCTGCCAAGAGAACGGCACGTTTGCGGTCGTAGGCGGGCTTTTCGATCAGGCCATTGCGCTTGAGCAGCGAGAGCGTTTCGAGAGCCGACGCCCAATCCTTCTGCTTGCACTGAAGATCAAACAGCGCCTCCGACGACCAGCTGAGCTTCGGATTGGCGCGAACCGCACGCTCCGCAAACTGGCGGGCGGCTTCGTGCTCGCCCTCGCGCTCGGCTTCCAGGAAGAGACCGCGCAAGCCAAGCTGCTCGGTGTCGGGCGCTGCAAGCATGGAATCGAAGATGCGCCGCGCCGTCGCCCGATCGCCGGAAAGCTGGGCTGCCTGGGCGCGTAGGATCTGCGTCAAAGGCTCGTGCGGCAGGGCTTTGCGGGCTTGGAGTGCATAGTGTGTGGCCAGCGACTTGTCGCCTGCACCAACCGCGATCAGACCGCTCGACAGCGCATCGAGACCGCGCTTCTGGCGTCGGCGCAGAATCCGCTGACCGATGGCGGCCGGGCTGTGCCAGATCGTGCGCAGAACCGACCACAGGAAAATCGCAGCGGCCGTCGCAATCGCCAGCATGACGGTTGCCTGGAAGACGGTCGTTTCGACGTCGTAGCCCTGCCATTGGATATTCAAAGTGCCGGGCCGGTCTGCGAGCCAGCCCAAGCCGGTGGCGACCAGGGCGATGAAAAGGAGATAAACGACAAGACGGATCATGACGCGATACCCTTGAAACCTAAGACGCCTACTGCGTTTTCGTAGCGGGTTGCGAAGGCGCACCGCTGAGTGAGGACTTGAGCTGGTCTTCCAGTGAGGCCAACGCAGAGTCGACGGTGGCGCGCGCGCGCACCTTGTCGAGGAACGGCTGCGCCGCTTCCTTGGCCTTAGGAGACAGACTGTCGGCTTCGTTCAATACCGCCGCCAGTTGGCCTTCCTTGAGGGATTGCTCCATTCGGCCAGCCACTGCTTCGGCTGACGTGTCGGAGCTGTCGTGGTTGATCTTGCGGACGCGAACGATGGAACGCGCGCCGGAAATCAGCTTGTCCACCACAGAATCCGACTGAACCCCATCTTCCGCGTCGATCATCGCATTGGCGCTGGTGCGGAAGTCACGGTTGAGGTCGGCCATGGTCGGCACGCCCTGGTCTTTAAACTTTTCAAGCGCGGCGAGATCGAATTTTCCGGCCGCAGCCTTTTCGACTTCGGCAAGCTCGTCTTCGTAGTTCTGTCCGCGATCGAGCGTGCGCTTCAGGTTCTGCAGCTCAAGCGCAAGCACGACACGCTCTGCATTGGATCGGCGCGTCGCGTCCGCCTGCTCAACCGCTTTCAGGTTCTGCTCGATAGATGCGATTTTTGCCGTGACCGGAGACAGTGCCGACGCGACATCCGCGGGCTTCGCGGAGGTGGATCGCACGTCGTCGATCGCCGTTTTGAGATTTGCGATTTCCTGTGTCGCGCGCTTGGTGGCTTCTACAGAACGCTCCACTTCTGCCCTGATGGCGGCGACGTCTTCGTCGGTCTTCACCGATTGAGTCTTGAGATTGGCGAGATCGCGATCGACACGCTGCGTGCCGGACTTTGCGGCTTCCGCAGCTTCCGTCGCGGCAACAACGCGCGCTTCGACATCACCGGATACACTTTTGCGCAAGGCGGTGAGCTGGGTCGCCATGCTGGTTTCCAGATCCGCGACTTTGCCTGTAAGCGCTGCGATCTGCTCCACGCGACCGGCGCTGGGGTCATTGGCGCCCGCGTCCGCCATGGCCTTGAGCTTGTTTTCGACAGTCGTCAGCCGCTCGATCTGATCGGGGGCACCGGCATCGCTTGCGGACGCGGCGAGCGCCGCCTTCGTTTCGGCGACGAGGCGCGATTGCGAGTCTTTGAGCTCTGCAATCGACGCGGTCGATTTTTCCAGTGCCGCAAGGCGGGCCTGCGTATCCGCCAGCTTGGTTGCGAGATCGTCGGCCTTTTGAGCCGATTGCTCTGCCGCCTCACCGGAAGCGCTCGTGCCCGAGGGGGCAAGGCCCTGCTTTTGCAGTTCGGGCAGTCCGTATGTCCATGCTCCAAGCGCAACCGCGCCGCCAATCACGCTTGCCGCGAGATGGGAGAGGAAGCCACCGCGCTTTTGAACAACCACTGCTTCGGGACGAGCGGAGATGGTGGCCGAGGCGTTGGCCGAAGGGCGAGTATCAGCGGGCTTCTCGCCGACCTGCCTTGGAGAAGTCTTGGAGGTTTCCGATGCCGTCGTTTTTGCAGCGGCTGGCGCTGGCTCGACACCGGCGTAGGTCCGCGCAGGAGCCGGCATTGGAACGTCGGCGGGATTAATAGCAGGCGCTGCGGACGCCGCCCCTGCCGAGGCAGATTGGTCGGCGCTGCCTTTGGATTTGGCTGCGGTCTCGTCGATCCGAGAGACTTTGACCTCGGTCGCTTTGAGATCAAGCGTTGCGTGAGGGCGTTTCGACTGCCCGGAATCGTTCTTATTGTTGCTCATGGAGTGAAGACGCCTCCGTACCTGTCTTGTTCGGGCTTTTCCGGCGGGGGAGAAGCCGGTGCCGTCCGCGCCATTCTCGCGGTCGAACGGCGAAAAGCCCACTGCTTTTTACTCTTGCGCGGTTGCGGCCGCCAGCCCTTTGATCAAGGAAAGCATTTCACCCAATTGTGGTTGCGCGGCCGTTTCGACGCGAATGTGCGGTCCGAGCTGCAACTTATCGGCGACCGCAGGCGACAGGCAGATATGCAGGATTTTATCCAATTGACCCCTCACGCCGTGCTTTGTCGCCAGATTGGTCCAGATTTCAGCTGTTCTCGGCGACATTAGCGTAACGGCATCAAGCTGGCCGGTCCTCATCTTGCCCACGACCTCCGGCGGCAAAGCCGTCGCCGCAACAGATTTGTAAGCGGGAACCACCTGCACCTCTAACCCGTGTTCAGCCAGCGCTCCCTTCATGTCGAAGGCGAGATGATCGCCGGCCAGATGAACGAGGTGGCCCTTGCGCGTCTTTTGGCGTTCGGCGATCGGAGCAACGAGGTCGGCAGCGGTGCCGCGGCCCGCCGTGATGTTGGGCAACTTCAGATCGAAGGCGTGCTTGGCGGTCGCTTCGCCCACGGCATAGATTTGCAGATGACGGACGGCGGGAGTGAGGCCCGCGAGATGCAGGCTGCGCAGCGCGTTCTGGCTTGTCACTATGACGCCGGATGCACCTTCGAACACCGCCGGATCTATCGCTTCAGGAACGATTTCGATAAGCGGTGCGAGCAGTGTCTTTTGACCTTGCCGTTCGACGAGGGCTTGCATGTGCCAAGCATCGGGCAGTGGGCGAGTAATCAGGATGAGCATGGATCAGCCGTGCAGCGTTGCGATGATTGCGGGATCCGCCTGCGCGAGGATGTCCTGCGCGGCGGCGATGCCGAGTTCCGTGGCCGTCTGTGGCTGTCCGGAGCGTTGCACCCTGTAGGAAGCCTTGCCGTCAGGTGAGAGAACCTGGCCGCGGAACCAAAGCGTACCATCGCGCAGTTCGGCAAGTCCTGCGATGGGCGTACGACAAGAGCCTTCCAGTTTTCGCAGGAAGGCACGTTCTGCGGTGACGGCGTCGGCAGTTGCGGAATCGTTGAGTGGGGCGATGTAATCGGCGACCTTTAGGTCGCCTGCACGCGTTTCAATGCCGATGGCTCCTTGGGCCACGGCAGGCAGCATCTGCTCGGTGGGAATGATGGCGGTGATACGATCTTGCAGTTTGAGGCGGCGTAAACCTGCCACCGCCAGGAACGTTGCCGCCGCGATGCCGTCTTCCAGCTTCTTAAGCCGCGTCTGCACATTGCCACGAAAGCCCACGACCGTGAGATCGGGGCGCACGTTCAGCAGCTGCGCTTGGCGCCGTAAGGATGAGGATCCAACCACCGACCCTGGCGGCACCTCGTCGAGCGATTTGTACTTGAGAGACAGGAGTGCGTCGCGCACGTCTTCGCGAGGTAGGGTCGCGCCGAGCATGAGGCCGTCGGGCAGGACGGTCTGCATGTCCTTCATGGAATGAACCGCAAGATCGATTTCGTTGGCGAGCAGCGCGTCCTCGATCTCCTTGGTAAAGAGCCCCTTACCGCCGATTTCCGCGAGAGGGCGGTCCAGAACCTGGTCCCCCGTGGTCTTGATGATGCGAATGGCGATGTCGTCGGGCTTGAGACCATGGGCGGCGACGAGGCGGTCTCGCACTTCGTAGGCCTGCGCCAGCGCCAGCGGGGAGCCGCGCGTTCCTATGGTTAGCGTCGGGGATGCTTGCAAGCGTAATTCTCCAGGTGCTAAGGCCGCCGGAGCGATTGGCGGACCCCGAAATCGGCGCCTATGTATGGTCCAAGGGCGCCAGGACGTAAACCCATGTGGGACGCTCATGTGGGACGCTACAGTTGATCTTATGACAATGTTCAGGAGATGCCCCCTGTCAGCCGCACCCAAAGACGGGCTATTGGTTCTCGGGATCGAGACAAGCTGCGATGAAACGGCGGCAGCGGTCGTCGCGCGCGACAGCCAGGGCCGCGGGCGCATCTTGTCCAACATCGTCCGCTCGCAGTTCGATATGCATAAGATTTATGGGGGCGTGGTGCCGGAGATCGCCGCACGCGCCCACGGCGAGTGCCTCGACCACATCGTTGCCGCTGCAATGTCGGAAGCCGGCGTCGCATATGGCGATCTCGATGCTGTTGCTGCAGCTTCCGGCCCTGGTTTGATCGGGGGTCTCATTGTAGGGGCTGTATCGGGCAAGGCGTTGGCGCTGGCCGCCGGCAAGCCGTTTCTTGCAATCAACCATCTGGAGGCCCATGCGCTGACAGCCGGGCTCACCGACGGGATTAAGCCGCCTTACCTCATGTTACTGGTTTCGGGCGGCCATACCCAGTTACTTCTGGTGGAAAGCGTGGGCCGTTACCGCCGTCTCGGGACCACCATCGACGATGCGCTGGGCGAAGCCTTCGACAAGACCGCGAAACTTCTCGGTCTGCCGATGCCGGGTGGACCCAACGTCGAGAAGCAGGCACGAAGCGGGGATCCGAAGCGCTTCAAGCTTCCTCGTCCCATGTTGGGGCGGCCCGAGCCGCACTTCTCGTTTGCGGGGCTCAAGACGGCCGTACGTCATGCAGCCAAAGCAGCGGCACCCCTGTCCCAACAAGACGTCGCCGATCTATGTGCTTCGTTTGAAGCGGCAGTCACCGAGACGGTATGCAACCGCGTTACCGTCGCCATGGGAATGGTAGAAGACGAGTTGCGCCCTGGTCCTCAGCGTTCGCTGGTCGTGGCTGGCGGTGTTGCCGCCAATGCCGCGTTGCGTTCCGCCTTGCAGGCTCTGTGCATGACACATGGGTACGCATTGCTCGCACCGCCGTTGGGTCTTTGCACCGATAACGGAGCCATGATCGCCTGGGCCGGTGCGGAGCGGTTGTCTTTGGGTCTTGTCGATGACCTCAGCGCCGCGGTACGCCCGCGCTGGCCGCTGGATCCGACCGCACCGCCTGCGATCGGTGCTGGCGTCAAGGCCTGACCCAAGCAGACCAAAGAAGAGCAAGTCAACAAAGGGAGACGCCAGCAATGAAAGCTTATGTCATCGTCCGAGAGACAATCACGGATGAGGCGAAGTTTGCCGAATACCGGGCCCAGGTGTTGCCGACGGTGGAAGCATTTGGCGGCGAGTTCGTCATTCGCGGCGGGCACTGGACTCTGGTCGAAGGCGAATGGTCTCGCCCGCGGCTCGTCATCATCGCGTTTCCGTCCCGCGCAAAGGCCGAAGACTGGTACCATTCTCCCGCCTACCAGAAGCTGCTTCCACTCCGATTGCAGGCTTCGCAAAGCGATCTCATCATCGCCGATGGTATCGCCTGAGCGGAGTTTCTCCGATCGTTCATGGGTTCAATTGAGGGCGACACGTGACATCCAGCGCAGCACGTTTTGAAAGCATCAGCGTTATCGGCGGTGGCGCATGGGGAACGGCGCTTGCACAAACGGCCAGCCAAAGCGGCAAGCGCGTTCTCTTGTGGGCGCGTGAGCCGGATGTCGTGGAGGATATCAACACCCGCAACGTCAATCGCACATTTTTAGCAGGCGTGCCGCTTGATCCGGGTATCCGCGCGACCGCCGACCTAGCCGAGGCCGCAAGGTCGGATGTTATCCTGATGGTGGCACCAGCGCAGTATTTACGCGCTGTTTCTTCCGCAATGGCCAAGGATCTGCGAGAAGGTCATCCGTTTGTCATCTGCTCGAAAGGAATCGAGCAGGCGAGTGGCAAGCTCATGGGAGAGGTCGCGGAAGAGACGGTGCCCCACGCCATCCATGCCGTGTTGTCGGGACCAAGCTTCGCAGCCGATGTCGTCCGTGGATTGCCTGCTGCGCTCACGCTGGCATGCCGGAACGAGGACGTGGGCCGGGGGCTTGCCGAAGGCCTGTCGTCGCGTCAAATGCGTCTTTATTGGTCATCCGATGTCATTGGCGCGGAATTAGGCGGTTCCGTCAAAAACGTCCTCGCGATCGCGGCAGGTATCGTAGCCGGTCGCGGTCTGGGCGCCAGCGCGCACGCTGCACTGGTGACCCGAGGCTTTGCAGAGTTGCGTCGGTTCGCAGAGGGCTTTGGTGCGCGGCCCGAGACGCTGATGGGATTGTCGGGATTAGGCGACCTGATATTGACGTGCGGAAGCCCGCAGTCACGCAACATGTCGTTGGGGCGGGCTCTGGCTGAAGGGCAGACGCTGACGCAGGTTCTCGGCAGCCGTCATGCCGTGACGGAGGGGGTCTATACGGCTGCCGCGGTTGTAAAACTGGCGCGTGAGAAGGGCATCGAGATGCCTATATCGGAAGCGGTCCACGCTATTATCGAGGGATCAATCGGCGTCGATGAAGCGATCACGGGGCTGATGCAGCGGCCACTTAAGGCTGAAGATTGATCAGGCCTCGTAAACAACGGCGTGTTTCATCGGCGCCTTGAGACGAAAATACATTCGCGCTAGGTCTCGATCCAACATTGCAAACGATGGGGCCCAAGCTCGAAATGCCTGCCTACTGGCTTCTAAAATCGGAACCCGACGTGTTCTCCTGGGATATGCTCAAGGCCAAGGGGAAGAAGGGCGAGGAATGGAGTGGCGTGCGGAATTATCAAGCCCGCAACAACATGCGGGCTATGAAGCTAGGAGATCTGGGCTTTTTTTATCATTCCAACATCGGCCTTGAGGTTGTGGGCGTATTGAAGATCAGCGCACTCGCCCATCCAGATTCCACCGCCGACGATCCCAAGTGGGAGTGCGTCGACGTCATGGCGGTCACCGATATGCCCAAGTCCGTCACTTTGCAGGCTATCAAAGAAAATCCGAAGCTTGCCGACATGGTGCTCGTCAACAATTCGCGTCTATCGGTTCAGCCGGTGGCGGCGAATGAATGGAAGGAGATCTGCCGGATGGGCGGCTTGAAGGCCGATAAGTTGGCCGGGTCATGAGCGCTCGCCTCACCGGCGATGATCCTGATGCGGTGCGCGACTTCATCCGCGAAAACACGCGGCTGCTCGCGCCGCCTTTAGTGCCAGAGATAAAGCTGCATCTGGCGGAAGAATCGATTCCCCTCTGGAAAAAGACCGAGGAAGAGCTTGATCAGATGAATTTGCCTCCGCCGTACTGGGCCTTTGCTTGGGCCGGCGGGCAGGCGTTGGCGCGCTATCTACTCGATAACGTCGAATTGTGCCGAGGCAAGAGCGTTCTCGACCTGGGGTCCGGGTCGGGCTTGACGGCTATTGCTGCAGCCGTGTGCGGTGCGCGCACCGTGATCGCAGCTGACATCGACAGGCTCGCCTTATGCGCGGTGGGTCTCAATGCGGCCGCTAATGGCATTAGCGTGGAGGTGCGAGGAGATGACTTGTTAGGCAAGCAACCTCCGCCCGTCGACGTCATATTGGTCGGCGATCTGTTCTACGAGCGCAGGCTCGGTGACCTTGTTTTTGCGTTCATGGAGGCGGCAAAGGTTGCGGGCACAAGGATCCTGATCGGTGACCCTCAGCGCAGCTACTTCCCGCAAGGCCAGCTTACTATGCTCGCCGAGTATCGCGTTCCCGTAACGCGCGACCTTGAGGACGCCGAGATCAAGCGGACGTCGGTCTGGAGATTTTGACCGCGCCTTGATGAAGCGCAATTTACCTTACCTTGGCCAACGAAATTGCGCTTTTGTTGTCTTGCGCGATTGTACGTATCCGACTTTGGAGTAATTTGTCATTGCAATGCCGAAGGCGCATAGTCGCCGTCCGGCAAAAGAAAAAAGTGCCGCCAACAAAGGCGGCGTGATGGGAGGATCTTAGAGAATGTCCGAGAAAGTCTATCCCGTACCCGCCGCCGTCGCGGCCAAGGCTTGGATCGATGAAGCCAAGTACAAGGCCATGTATGATGCGTCGGTAAAGGATCCAGAGAAGTTCTGGACCGAAGCTGCCCAGTCTCTCGACTGGACCAAGCCTTTTACGCGGGCAAAGAACACCTCCTATGCGCCAGGCAACGTTTCCATCAGATGGTTTGATGATGGCGAACTCAATGTTTCGGCCAACTGCATTGACAGACATCTGGCAACGCGCGGTGATCAGGTCGCCATCATCTGGGAAGGCGATGATCCCAACGTTTCCGAGCAGATCACTTATCGCCAGCTGCACGAGCGCGTGCAGAAGTTTGCCAACGTGCTCAAGAAGCACGGTGTAAAGAAGGGCGATCGCGTCACCATCTATCTTCCGATGATCCCTGAAGCAGCGTACGCGATGCTCGCATGCGCGCGCATCGGCGCGATTCATTCGATCGTGTTTGGCGGCTTCTCGCCTGACAGCTTGCAGAACCGCGTCGAGGACGCCCAGTCGGCGGTGATCATTACGGCGGATGAAGGTCTGCGTGGCGGCAAGCCGGTGCCTCTGAAGAAGAACGCCGATGCAGCCTTGGCCCACATCAACGGCGATGAGAAGATGATCGTCGTGCGCCGCACGGGCAATCCGGTGCCTTGGACGCCGGGTCGCGACTTCTGGCTTCACGAAGAGCTTGAAACCGTCTCCGCCGATTGTCCGCCCGAGCCGATGAATGCAGAGGATCCTCTCTTCATCCTTTACACGTCAGGCTCGACCGGAAAGCCGAAGGGCGTTCAGCACTCCACGGGCGGCTATCTGCTCTATGCGGCGCTGACGCATAAGTACGTGTTCGATTATCACGATGGAGATATCTATTGGTGCACGGCCGACGTCGGTTGGGTGACGGGTCACAGCTACATCGTCTATGGGCCGCTGGCGAACGGTGCGACCACACTGATGTTCGAAGGTGTGCCGACCTATCCGGACGCCTCGCGCTTCTGGCAGGTGGTTGATAAGTGGAAGGTCAACATCTTCTACACCGCGCCGACCGCCATCCGGTCGCTGATGGGTGCGGGCGACCACCTCGTGAAAAAATCGAGCCGTGCATCCTTGAGAATTCTGGGATCGGTGGGTGAGCCCATCAATCCGGAAGCCTGGGAGTGGTACTACCATGTTGTCGGCGAGGACCGCTGCCCGATCGTTGATACGTGGTGGCAAACGGAGACCGGCGGCATCCTTATTACGCCGCTGCCGGGCGCGACGCCGCTGAAGCCCGGCTCGGCGACCCGCCCATTCTTCGGCGTGCGCCCTGCGCTTGTCGACGACAAGGGTGCTTTCCTCGAAGGCGCCGCCCAGGGCAACCTCGTCATTCTCGACAGCTGGCCCGGCCAGGCGCGTACGATCTATGGAGATCACGAGCGGTTCGAGCAGACCTACTTCTCCGCCTACAAGAACATGTACTTCACGGGCGACGGCTGTAGGCGCGATGCGGACGGCTACTATTGGATTACCGGGCGCGTAGACGACGTGATCAACGTTTCGGGCCATCGCATGGGCACGGCAGAAGTGGAGAGCGCGCTGGTAGCGCATCCCAAGGTCGCGGAAGCGGCCGTAGTGGGCTATCCGCACGATCTAAAGGGTCAAGGCATCTACTGCTATGTCACCCTCAACGCAGGCGAGAATGGCGACGATGCGCTGCGCAAGGAACTGGTCGCGCACGTAAGAAAAGAGATTGGTCCAATTGCTTCGCCCGATCTGATCCAGTTCTCGCCGGGTCTGCCAAAGACTCGTTCGGGCAAGATCATGCGTCGCATCCTGCGCAAGATCGCGGAGGACGATTTCTCCAATCTTGGCGATACCTCGACGCTTGCCGATCCGACCGTGGTCGACGATCTCATCGGCAACCGGCAGAATCGCAAATAGTCTTCGTGGTTCGTGGAGGCAAAAAACGGGGCGCGGATCTCGACGAGATCCGCGCCCCGTTTTGTGTTGAAGTTAGAATTCTGAGGCCTCAGCTTGCGACGCGCAGGTTGCCGAGTTTCACGCCGATGTCCCGGAATGCCTTCTTGAGATCAGAGCCGGTTTTAGCGTCATAGAAATGCGACGGTGACGATGCGCAGGATTGCAAGTGCGTCAGGGCCGTTTGCGAATTCAGATCGAACCCGATCGTGTAAATCATGATGCCTTCTGTTTTGGCTGAGGCGCACAAATCGTCAAAGTAGCGATAGGATTCCGCGGTCTGATCGGAGCCGCCGGTGTATGACGTGTTGAATTCGCCGTCCGTCATAACCACCATGGCTTTGATCGAATCTTTCTCATCATAGGCTTTCGGTGCGCTTTCGTCAGGTAGCAAGCTGGTCCAATTCGGCGACAGCAGATACCAGCCCCAGGCCGTTCCTATATGACCTGCGGTGGCACCCTCGGCCTCATAGCGCTGAATTGCGGATTTCAGATCATCCCTGTGTGTGCGATTTGACAGGGGAATAACCGTGGCCGACGGACAAACATAGCGAGACGGCAACGCCGGCAGGTTCGTCACGTTCGGCAGAAGATTAGAACCAGTTGGCGCGGCATCTGTGAACGCCTCGCTGCCTTGGCGTTCCAAAACGCATGTGTCGGCGTTGGCGACATTAGCGGCGATTGTAACAGCGCTGGCCAATGAGCCGGCATTTACCGACGCCGAATAAGGCGCAAGTGCAATCCTGACGTCATCATCGGCTACTGCGGTGTCAAACAGCGTGTCGATGATGTCGCGCGCTGCAAATTTCAGATCTGCAAGTTTGCCTTTGGTGCCCATCGAGCCTGTGATGTCCAATACAAGGGCAAGCTCGACCGACGACATGCCGTACATAACTTTGGATTTGCGGTCGACAGTCGCCATCGAACTAAGGCCCGCGAGACGGCCAAAGAGGGAAGTAAGTGCAATCCGGGCTTCAAGCTCAACCGTGAAAGTGGATCGATCGATCTTGACCGTTGGAATCGAAATGTCGGACGGCTTGACGCCCAATGTTTCGGCCGCCGCGTTGAAATAGGCCATGGCGCGCGCCTGGACGTCGGAATCGGTCTTCTTTTCATCCGCCAGGAGCTTTGCAGCAGCGAGAGTGGCGCCATCGAGAACGGTCTGAACGCGAGTTGAAACCGCGTAATAGCGCGCAGTATCGATAGCCAGTCCGATTGAAATGAGCAGCACGACCAAGCTAAGCGCAAAAATAATCGCTACAGTCCCGCGCTCGTCGCGCGCGGCATCTTTTGCAATACGAGATACGAGCAACATGGGTAGGTCCCCATTTGGGTGACGTTAGGTGAATACTGTCTCGCATCATTTGATGAAAAACCGAATAAATGACGTGTTCAGAGTAAAGCTGCGTCGCGCTTTCATTAATAGATAGGTGAATATTTGGTTTTGACGTGCCCTGGAACGGGGCGTCCAAGCTCACTCGACTTGCGTTATCGGCAGCTCTTGAACGCACCGCGATCGAAGTGGAAGTGATTGGCGTGCGCATCATTGAAGTCGGGACCTATCGAAACTCGAAAATAGCGGCACGAGGCTTCTTTTATGGATTTGAGGAATCGCGTGTTCGCGCCCTCGCCGTTCCAGTGGTTGAGTACTGAGATCTTCCGTCCGTCGGCGAGAATGAAGCCGGAGATGTCAATGGCGTTGGCGGTCGCGTGTTGACTTCGAAATGGTTTCAATGTCCGCGAGCCCACGATGTTTCGGCAGGCATAGGTGCCCATGTGGCGGATCGCAACAACCTTGGCACCGAAAGTGGCTTCAGCCGCAGGTTGGACCTCATGGGTGATCCACATGGCGAGTGCAGCTGCCATGGGGCACGAGAGTTGACCGGCTGAAAGATGCGCACCGCCCACCTGACTGAGCCGCACGGCATTGCGCCATCCGCATCCATTTTCATAAGGTTGGTCGGGAACGTGAGAGGCCGCGATGAATGGTTCTTTCAGCACGGCTTGGCATAGGGTTTTTTCGGATTTCAGCGCAGCAAGGCGCAGATCGAGGAACCACGGCGCCGGCTCCGAGAGGTCCAACGGAGCAAACGGGCTGAAACGCTGCGGGACAATCCCTAACCAGAACGCCGCCGCGATAAGTACCCCGGCGAGCCAGACAGCGAAGAGGTATTTGATGAATCCCCGCCGTCCTGTCATGCGCTCCCCCGGCTTTTTGCGACAGGGACCATCTAAAGGCCGACGTTGAGAGAAATGGGGCGGTTGCAACGAAAAATGCGGGCGTATCAGCTGATACGCCCGCCAGGTTGAGGAGGAGGGAGGCTAGAGTAATTATTTTGCGAGGCGCAGCGCCGTGAGCTTGTCAGCGAAGCGGGCGAAAGCAGCGTCGAGTTCCTCGGCATTGGCGGCGTTGGCGAAATATTCACTACCGTCGGAGGCGCAGCTCTTGAGGGTGTCGAGTGCTTGAACGTTGCCGCCGATGCCGAAACCAACTGAGAACACCACCACGCCTTCGTCTTTCATAGCGGTGCACAGACGCTTGGCCTGCTCAGCCGAGCCGGGTCCGTGATACTGCGTGTTGAACTCGCCGTCCGTCATCAAGACCACGGCTTTCAGAACCTTGTGGTTCTGAACTTCGCTGTAATCGACGGGTGCACTGTCACCGCCCCACGTGCCGGACCAGTTGGGGGAAATGATGTTCCAGGCCCACTGCACACCAAGATGTCCTGCTGTGCTGCCATTGGCGCTGAAGGCATTGACCGCCGAAACCAGGGTGTCGTGATCCGAAGACAGCGGGATGAGCTTGGAGCCGGGGCAGATCGTCTTGTTGGCTCCGAAGAACGTGCCCGAGTTGTCCGAATATTGGCCGCCCTTGCGCTCGACGACGCAGCTGGAAGCCGAACTGTCGGAGATCGTTTGAGCGTAGTCGCCGAGGTTGACGCTGTAGGAGTAGGGAGCCACGCCGATGCGGACCTTGCGTGAAGAGTCCTGCGTATCAGGAAGCAGCTTGTCGGCAAATTTCGCGAATGCGGCTTTCAAGCCGTCGATCTTGCGCTGACCGTTGGAGTCCTTCTGAGACATGGAACCGGTGATATCCAGCGCCATGCCTACTTCGATGTCTTTTTGCTGGAAGTTGGCGGCGGTTGACACGGGAACGTCCAAGCGGTTGAAACCGCCAAGGCGGGCGAGAGTCATGTTCACGTGGCCGGTAACATCGACGCTCACGTCGCCGGTGGTGGAGTCGACGGCGATGACGGGCTGATCGATGTTTGCCTGCCCTTCCACGCCCTTAACATTCTGTTGGAAGTAGCGAAGAGCCATCGCTTCGATTTCGCTGCTGGTCATCTGACCTTCCATCAGCGCGCGGCCAGCGGCCAGGGCGGCGGCGTCGGCTGCGTCCGCGATGCGTGATCGCACGTTCATTGCGCGGTTGTAGTCGAGGGCCATGCCGGCCAGGAAAAAGAGAGCCATCAACATAAGGCTGAAGATCATCGCAACCGTACCGCGCTCGTCAGAGGCGAAGGTCTTAATATCGAGGGGCTTGATCTTGAGCATTTGTCTCACCGCGAAACATTGGGGCTGTTTTGCGGGAAGTGATGCAACCGAGGTGCCGCTGAAATGTACTCAGGCGCGAGATCCGCGGCCGCGCGAATTCGTGGTTTAGGAACCGTAAATGAGGGTCTTACGGCGGGACTGGTGTTAACGTCGCTCGTTGTCGGCGGCTAGCAACGCCACACCACCGCGCCGCCGGTGAGGCCCGCGCCAGCTGCGGTTAGGAGCAGCATTTCCTCTTGTTTCAGTGGTTTTTCCGCTGCGCAGACGGAAAGTGTAAACGGGATTGTTGCTGCTGAGCTGTTGCCGTGCTCGGCGATTGTCGATGCCAGAGTCTCTGGCGGCAGTCCCAGACGCTTTAACACCTTGTCCATCATCCGTTGATTGGCCTGATGTGGAATGAAACGAGTGATCTGTTCCAGTTTGGCATTGGCCCGCGTTAATGCCGTCTGTGCCGTTTTGGTCATCATATCGATCGCTTCAGAATAGACCGCCTGGCCATCGCTAATGATCATGAGCGTCTCTTGCGCGCTCGCAAGGGCCGAGAACGGCTTTCGGCTGCCGCCTCCGGGAATGTGAATGAGATCGTACCCACTACCCTTGCTCGCGAGCTCGGCTGAGACGACACCCGCTCCCGCCCGTGGTGTCGGGGCGAGAAGTGCAGCACCGGCGGCATCTGCGAACAGCACGCTGCTGGCGCGGTCCTTGACGTTGATGCGCCGGGATAGAACGTTGGCCGCAATGACGAGGACAGGGCGTCCGTGTGTACGCACAAAGCCATCGGCCAGTGTCAGCGCGTAGATGAAGCCGCCGCACGCACCTGCCATATCGATGCCACCGGCGTTGGCGAGGCCTAGTCGATGGGCAACCAACGGTGCGGAGGGTGGCAGCAAATGATCGGGTGTGGAGGTGGCAAGCAGCAGCAACCCGACATCGTCCCGGGCAAGGCCAGAATTTCTTAACGCCATGTCGGCCGCAGCCACTGCCATGTCGGACAGCGCCTCGTCGTCAGCAACGTACCGCCGCGCTTTGATACCTGTGCGCCGTTCGATCCAACCCGGCTCCAATCCAAGCCGCTGCTCGATTTCCCCATTTGGGACGCGCCGCGCGGGCGCGTAATGCCCAAGTCCGAGAATCTCGACGCCGCTCATGGCAGCACCTCGCGAGCCACTGCGGTAATGGCTGCGTAAACGTCTGCCAGTTCGGTCTCTTCGATGCAGTACGGGGGCATGATGTAAATGGTGTTTCCGAGGGGGCGCAAAAGAACGCCGCGTTCCACAAACGCCTTTCGCATTGTCAGACCCACATTGGCAAGATAGCCCGCATCGGGTACTGCAAGGTCGATAGCTGCAATCGTGCCGATTTGCCTTGCATTGGTAAGTCTGTCATCCCGCTCGATATCTCTCAGCAAGGATCTGTGTGCCTCGGTCAGTGTGGATATGCGCGGTTCCGTCGTGCCGGTTTTCCAGATCTCGAGATTGGCGGCTGCAGCCGCGCAGGCAATCGGGTTGGCGGTGTAGGAGCTTGAGTGAAAGAAGGTTTTGGAGCGGTCGCTGCTGTAGTGCGCCTTATAGATTGCGTCGGTACATAAGGTTGCTGCAAGCGGTATGCTGCCGCCGGTCAGCCCCTTTGCCACACACATGATATCGGGTGTGACGGCCGCCTTGTTGCAGGCGAACATAGTCCCTGTCCGACCGAAACCGGTCATGACTTCATCGGCAATGAGCAGAACGTTGTTGTCCGCGCAGATGCGCGCCATCTCGGCAAGCGTCGCCTCGCTGTAGATAAGCATCCCGCCTGCGCCACAGATCAGCGGCTCGACTATGAGTGCGGCGACGGTTCCCGTCTCGCATTGTGATTGTAATGCCTCGAAGGTTGCCTTCTCGGTACCCTTCTTTGGAAATGGAATTCGGCCAACATCGAACAGTAAAGGTTCATAAGCGGCATTGAACACGCCGCGCGCGCCAGCCGACATCGTGCCAATGGTATCGCCGTGATAGGCGTGTTCCAATGCGAGAACGCGCGTGCGTTTTGCATCTCCCACATTTCGCCAGAAGCCAAGCGCCATTTTCAGCGCGACCTCGACCGATGTCGAACCGCTATCCGAAAAGAAGACGTGCGAAAGTCCGCTCGGCGCAACGGCGGCCAGATCGCGCGCCACCCGCTCGGCGGGTGCGTGCGTGAAGCCGGCAAATATCACCTGATCGAGCGCAGCCGCCTGAGCTTGTATGGCGGCCACGATGTCAGGATGGCAGTGCCCGTGCGTGACCACCCACCATGACGAGATCGCATCGAGGATTCTCTGACCGCTGCTGGTCGTGAGCCATGCGCCTTGTGCGCTAACAATTTCGAGCATCTCGCCTTCGAGCGCGTGTTGCGTGAAGGGATGCCAGACTGGAGAGCGAGCGCTTTGAGTCATCATGGGCCCCCCGCGCCTAGGCCCAGGATATCGGCGACTTTGAAGTTCTCGGCGAACGCGCTGCGCAACGTTGCGGCATTCAGAGGATCGATGTGCGGCAAGCTTCCGAGAATTCGCACCCCGCCAAGTTCGCCGATGATGCGTGCCGATTCAGGCGCTTCGTCGCCGACGAAGGCCAATCCCAGAATTGGTACTGCGCGCCGTTTCAAGGCTTCGATCGACAGAAGAGAGTGGTTTATGGTGCCCACGCGCGTTGCCGCGACGAGCACGACAGGCAATTTCCAGCGCGCCAACAGATCGATCTGCAGAACGGTGCGTGTCAGAGGAACAGCGAGACCGCCAGCGCATTCGATAACGAGGGGCGCCATAGACCTTGGTGGAACAAGCGCTGTCGTATCGATCTCGATGCCTTCCTGGGCAGCGGCATAATGAGGGGAGGCAGGGGCCTTCAAGCGATAGGCTTCCGGGAACACGCGATTGGGCGCGAGACCGGCGAGACGGCGCACAGTTTCGCTATCGGTTTCTCCCGCAAGCCCCGCCTGAACGGGTTTCCAATAATTCGCGCTCAGGGCGGCAGTAAGGGCGGCTGAAAATACGGTCTTGCCGACATCGGTATCGGTGCCTGCGACAACGAGGGCTGGACTCATGTGCGGGCCTCCGCGTCTTCCTCGGCAAGCGGCTGCGCTTCAGCCAGGGCATCTATGAGACCGGCGATGTCATCGGGGCTGGCATTTAGTGTGATGTTAAGTCTAAGGCGTGCGGTGCCTTCTGGGACGGTCGGCGGACGAATGGCGCGGATGTCGTAGCCGAGCGCCTTCATCTGCTGCGCCAGTGCGACGGCACGGGTATCTGTGCCCACGATAATCGGCTGGATCTGCGAGCCGGATGGCGCAAGTTCGAGTCGCTCCTGCAGCAACTTGCCAGCCAGTTCGATGCGCGCCTGAAGAGCTACGCGCCGTTCGGGTTCGTTCGCACAGATGCGGAGTGCGGCACGCACAGCTGCGGCAACCAGCGGAGACGGCGCGGTGGCGTAAATAAACGCCCGCGCCCGGTTGACGAGAAAATCGCGTAAAGTCCGTGAGCAAAGAACGAGCGCGCCGGACGCTCCAAGCGCCTTGCCGCAGGTGTGCAGCGAGACGACGTTCTGCCGTCCCTCCAGATGCGCGCCCAGTCCACGTCCATCTTCGCCGAAGACGCCTGTCGCGTGGGCCTCATCGAGAAGCAACATGGCGTCATGGCGTTCGGCCAGTGCTGCCAATGCGACGAGTGGGGCGCGGTCGCCATCCATGCTGTATAGCGTTTCCACCCCAATCCACACGCGACCGGTTCCGCCTCCCTTGCGCCAGTTCTTGATAATCGTCTCGCAAGCATCCGCATCGTTATGAGCGAAGGGTCGGTTTTCGGCCTTTGAGAGGCGAAGTCCATCGTGAACACTGGCATGAATCAGTTCGTCATAGACGATGAGATCGCCGCGTGCGGGCAGGGTCGAATACAGCGCGGTATTGGCTATAAAGCCTCCGCCAAAAAACAGAGCACGTTCCGCACGGAAGAACGCGGCGGCTTCTGCTTCGAGCGCTTCGTGCTCGGTGTCGTTGCCGCGCAGGAGGCGCGAGCCGCCTGCGCCGACCGGGGCGCCGCGCGCGATCGCGGCGCTGACCGCATCGCGCAACGCTTGTGAAGACGCCAGGCCGAGATAGTCGTTGGAGGCGAAATCGATCCCGTTCGCTGTTTCCAGCGCCCTCAGGCGGCCGCGCCGCCGTAGCGCTTCTAGCGCGCGTTCATGATGTGCGGACATTCCTTGGTCCGGCTTCATCCCCGGCTCTACCGGAGCACGATTGCAGGGATTCCTGTGCTTCGTTCGGTTCAGTGCTTAGTGTTTCAGGCGACAAGCCGAGCTTGGCGAACAGCCGGCTGTCGGCATCTTCGCCCGGATTATCCGCAGTCAACAACGTTTCGCCCGCAAAGATCGAATTGGCACCGGCGAAGAAGCACAAAGCCTGTGTTTCGTCGCTCATCTCGGTGCGGCCTGCCGACAGGCGAACATAGGATTTCGGCATCATGATGCGGGCCACTGCGATAGTGCGGACGAAATCGATCGGATCGATTTTTTCCACGTTCTCCATCGGCGTGCCAGGAATGGCGATGAGCATATTGATCGGTACGCTTTCAGGATGCTCTTCCAGATTGGCGAGCGTTACCAGCAAACCGACACGGTCATCCTCGCCTTCGCCCATGCCGATGATGCCGCCAGAGCAGACCTTGATCCCGGCTTCCCGCACCCGCGCAAGAGTGTCGAGCCGGTCAGCATAGGTGCGCGTTGTGATGACCTTTGAATAGTATTCTTCCGAGGTATCGACGTTGTGATTGTAGTAGTCGAGCCCCGCGTCTGAAAGCTTGGCGATGTCGTCATTCGACAGCATCCCGAGCGTCATGCAAGTTTCCATGCCCAGCTCTTTGACGCCTTCGACCATGGCGACAATCGTATCCATGTCGCGGGCTTTCGGGCTGCGCCAGGCTGCGCCCATGCAATAGCGCGTGGCACCCGACGCCTTGGCTTTGCGCGCTTCGTTGATGACACGCTCTACTTCCATCAGCTTTGATGCCTTGAGGCCGGATGCGTGATGGGCCGACTGGCTGCAATAGCCGCAATCTTCCGCGCACCCGCCGGTCTTGATCGACAGCAGGCGGCTCATTTGAATCTTATTGGGATCGAAGGAGGCGCGATGGGCGCTTTGCGCGCGAAACAGCAGCTCCATGAGCGGGAGGTTATAGAGTGTCAGTGCTTCAGCGCGGGTCCAGTCGTGACGCACGTCAGTGCGGGTGCGCGCGGCAGCGCGCTTGGCAGTCTCAAGTTCAGTCACGTTTGCAGTCATCGCCGGCGGTCTCTCCGCAAAACCCTAAAGGCGCGGGGCTGCTGCTCCACGCCGCTCAATCAAGAGAGATGTTTGCACCGCTCTGGGCTGTGAGGGCAACCGCCAATTTGCCTCTATGTAACTCAGTCCCCGTTAAGCCTAGGAGGGCAGGCGAAAGTCCCACGCCGCCAAGCGCTTAACCGAACGCTCGGACGTTACCTCAGAGCGCTATTTTCCCGCCCCCTTTGCGAGTGACCGCGACGACCGACGGACGCGGGGGCTTACCGGCTTCAAAATCCGGCCAGCGGGTCAAGGGCGCTTCGAAGGTCGCAGGCCGGTCCAAAGGATCGTCGTCGTTGGATTCGCCAGGATGCTGGACGGCCAGAAACAGCGTTTCAAGGTCAGGGGTAAAGCAAGGTCCGCACATCTCCGCCCCGATCGGAACTCGGAAGAACAGCTTGGAGGTGCCGCGCGCCGTCCCCTCGGTTTCGATTGCATATAGCCCATCGGTGCGGCCCGTGCGGGAGGCAGTGTTACCGTCAGTAGCAATCCACAGTCGGCCCTTGGCGTCGATAGCGCAGTTGTCCGGCATGCCGAACCAACCGTCCCTGCTGGTCAGGGGATTGAATTGCGCGCCGACCTCTGCAATTGCCGGGTCGCCGCACTTGATCAGGATTTCCCAATTGAAGCGGGTGTCGGCGTGGTCCCCATCTCGCGGCGTGATTTCAAGAATGTGCCCGAACTTGTTGGCAAAGCGCGGATTGGCGGCGTCCGTCTGTGACGGCTTTCGCTTGTGGTTGTTGGTGAGCATGACATAAACCTTGCCGGTTTGGGCATTGGCATCGATGTCTTCGGGCCGATCCATGCGGGTGGCGCCCAGCTTGCTTGCCGCAAGACGTGCGTGGATGACGACATCGCCTTGGTCGCTAAACCCGTTTTCGGGTGTCAGCGGCCCCTGCCCGAAAACGAGCGGCAGCCATTCCCCGGATCCATCGGCGTCGAAGCGCGCGACATACAACGTGCCATCGTCCAGGATGTTGCGGTTTGCTTTCGCATCGGAGAGGTCGACCTTGGCGGCGGTGACGAATTTGTAGACGTGCTCGAAACGCTCATCGTCGCCCTGGTACACGACAAAGCGGCCGTCTTTATTGAGGACATTGCCGGCTCCTTCGTGCTTGAAGCGCCCCATGGCCGTGCGCTTGACCGGTGTGGCGGCAGGATCGCGCGGATCGATCTCTACGACCCATCCGAACCGATTGGGTTCGTTGGGCTCGCGGCCAATGTCGAACCGGTCGTGGAACTTACCCCATGCATACCATTCGGCCGGGATGCCGTACCGCTTCAAGGCGTCGGCGTCGGGATGCGACTCGGCTGCATTTTCGTTCCAGAAATATCCGTTGATATTTTCTTCGCAGCTCAACCACGTACCCCACGGCGTGGTCGCACCCGAGCAATTGTTGACCATCCCGATCACCTGCGTACCGGCCGGGTCGGCGCTGGTCTGCATCCGCGCATGGCCGCGTGCTGGACCCGATATATCGATCGGCGTAGAGGCGGTGATCCGGCGTGCGAACTTGCTATCGGCCACAACGCCCCATTTGCCGTTGCTGCGCGTGATCTCGATCACAGAGCCGCCGTGGGCGGCCATCTCGACTGCAACCATTTCTGCGGTCATGCCCGAGAAATCCGCGGCTTTGTCCTGCTGCGTGAGGTTCGGGAACATCAGCTCTTCGCAGGTGTACTCGTGATTGACGACGAGAAGTCCGCGGTTTCCATCGTCGTTCAGCGGGACGAAGCCGATGAAGTCGTTGTTGTAGCCAAACTGCATGGCCTGCGCTTGCGCATTTGGATTGTTGGGATCGTAAGCTGGTGCACCAGCCAGAACGCCATCTCCCCAGCGGATCAGAATGTCGGCGTCGTAGCCTTCCGCAACGTGATGGGTCTCATCCGTGCCCGCGGCGAGTTCGGTGAACGAAAAGTTTCGCGTCGGTGCAATTGTCTCAGCAGCGTCGGCTGCGGTGATCAGTTGCTCTACTGCGGCGCTCGCCAGCAGTCCAAACCCGAACGCTCGACGATCAAGCCGCGCCAAAATAATGTCGCCGATCGCTGGCGCTTCCAGGTGAGGATTTCGGCCTTGGTCCTCGGAATGTTTAATTTTGTCTGAGGTCGAGCGGGTCACGCATTGCTCCCTTCAGGGCGTCGTTGCGATTGATTTGCTATCAGCGCCTGCTCTGTGAAGCTCCCATGACAAGATTTTTCGTGGGCATTTTTTATGCGTAATCCCGCCTTTCACCGCCTGGCTACATTTCGCTAAAAATCGTTGAGAATTTTCCTGTTCGACCGTTGCGTTCCGTAACGTATACGCCTGTTAATGCTTGAGAATTTCGCGAAAATACCGGCAAGATTAGCTCATTAAATCGACGGCATGTTCGTTTGTCTGCTTTGCGCTATGCGCCGAGCACGAAGGGGTTTTGTCAAATTCGTTTCTAAGGTTCAGGGGCATTTTAAAATGGGCGCGAATGAACAGAACACTGCTTTGCAGAAAGGTTTGGAATCACAAGAGAGCCTGAAGCTTCGAGGGTTCACCGCAAGCTGTGGTCCGACTGGAGCCGTGGTCGTGGCTCGATGGAACCACGTGCGGGGCGTCTGGCAGTTTCACCACCATAGCTATTTTTGGACGCCGGCGGGTTACGCCGAGCCGGCTTACCGCACCGAGCTGCTGGAAGACGCGATCGCGTACACTCTCGAGACGATCTCGAAGCTCTAGGATCTGCTCAGATTGGGGCCATACGCTTATCTAGTTGTGATCCTCAGGCAGCACCGGAAGAACGCCAAACTCGACACCTTCCTCATGGAGTCTTGCCGCCTCGTCGGCACTTGTTTCACCGCGTATAGACCGCGACTCGGCCTCTCCATGATGGATCTTGCGCGCTTCTTCGGCGAACCGGGGGCCTACATCCTCGGAATTATCCACGATGTGCTTGCGGAAGGCGCGCAGCATCTCGACAGGCGGTTGCGCCGGGATGGCGCTCGTAGCGGGTCTGTCGATTGATGGTGAAGCTTCGGCTTCTTGCACTTCCAGCTTCGCGGGCCGTCGGCCTGTCACCAGCGCAGGCGCCATTGGCTGTTTTTCCACATTGGTGGCGCCGCAGTGAGGACAGGTCACCATCTTGCGGTGAACCTGGCGTTCATAGGCGTCGCCCGAACGAAACCAGCCATCGAAGGTGTGGCCCTTGCTGCATTGAAGCGCGTACTTGATCACAGCAGTTAGTCCCTCCTCAGGCCCTGGCGAGGCTCTTGGCCTGCACGACCTGGAATGGCCGGTCGTGCGTTAGCGAGGGCACTTTGCTTCGCGCCTGGGTAACGCGGGCTAGATCGATGTCTGCGGTCACGAACCCAGGTTCCGTATCGGCTTCCGCCAGGACCTCGCCCCAAGGCGCAATGATCAAGCTGTGGCCGTAGGTTTCGCGGCCATTCTCATGGCGGCCGCCTTGTGCAGCCGCAAGCACAAAACACTGCGTTTCGATTGCGCGTGCCCGCAACAGCGTCTTCCAATGCGCTTCACCCGTAACGCGCGTGAAAGCGGCGGGGACCGCAATCATTTCGGCTCCCCCTTGCGCCAGGGCCCGGTGAAGGGACGGAAAGCGCAAATCGTAACAGATTGTAAGCCCCAAGTTGGCCCATGGCAGGTCAACGATCACCGCTTGCGTCCCAGGCTGGTAGGTCGCGCTCTCGCGATAGGTCTCGCCATTTCCAAGGTCTACGTCGAACATATGGATCTTGTCGTAGCGGGCTGCGACTTCACCGTCGGGCGCGAACACGAACGACCGGTTGGCGATGCGTCCATCATCGCATTTGATTCCGATGGAGCCTATGTGCAGCCAACGCTTGAGATCGCGCGCTAAGGAGCTGAACGCTTCGAGTGCGCTGTTGTTCTTCTCGGGCTGCAGCGCAGCCATCAGCCTGGGCTTCTCCAGCTCCATCAATTGCGTATTTTCAGGGGTCTGGATGTACTCCGCCCCGGCGGCGGCGGCGGCACGAATAAGTTCGGACGCAGCGGCAATATTGGACGCGACCTCGCGGCCTGAGCAGAGCTGCACGAGAGCGGCTTTGAAGTGTGCACTGGACGTCATAAAGAGCCTCGGTTGGGCGGTCAGCTTTGAAAAAATTTTGCATTCGCACGGAGAACAACGCAAGCGCCATCACCGTCGTTGTCTATAAATGTCCGACGATGACGCGCCGCTACCCGCTGCGAAATGATCGCTGGCTGCGACCGGATGGTTAAGCTCGCGCCGAATGATGCTCAGTTGGCGAGCAGCGCGTCGAGCTTGCCAGCCCGCTCCAGGCACATGAGATCATCGCAGCCGCCGACGTGCGTCTCACCGATCCAGATCTGGGGGACCGTATTGCGGCCGCCCGCTTTGACGCGCAGTTGTTCGCGCAAATCATGCCTGCCGGTGAGATCGACTTCCTCGAAGGCTGCACCTTTGCGCTTCAGGAGCTCTTTAGCCATATGGCAATAGCAGCAGTGACCTGCGGTATAGACCGTGATCTTCGGCATTGCTTTCGCCGTCTCCTAGACGTCCGATTTGGTCGATTTTAGAATCGTGCACCTACAAATCTAATGCTTTCAGCCTCTTGTGCAAGTTTTGAGGCGAGTGTTGTGGCTTGCTGACGCACAACCGCGGTTAATCAGCAACTTGGAGGTTATTTTTGCCGTGGGAATAAATGGGATCCTGGCCTTCCAGCGCCGCCCTTATGCCTCACGGCCCGACCGGCGTTGCCCCGGCGATGGCGAGCGCCAGCACATCGACGCGCGAGGCTCCTGCCTTTTTGAGCGCACGGGCGGCCGCGCTTGCGGTCGCGCCCGTCGTGATCACGTCGTCAATCAAGAGGACCGCCTTTCCCGTCACGAGCTCTGCCTGCCCGGCCGGGACTTCGAACGCACCGGCGACATTACGCCGGCGCTCTAATCGCGAAAGTCCGACCTGCTGGCGCGTCTGCTTGGTGCGGGCCAAAGCCATGGGCGCAACGGGTTTGCCCGACAGGTGGGCCACCTCGTTGGCGAGAATCTGGGCTTGATTGAAGCGCCGCGAGATGAGGCGGCGGCGCGCTAACGGGACGGCCACGATCACCTCACAATCGCGAACGAGGTCGTCGCCCGCGACCATCAACCAGCGGCCGAACAACCGGCGCGCATGGTGAACATCCTTGTATTTGAGGTCGTGGACCAGCCTGCGCATTAGCCCGTCGTATAGCCCGACGGCGCGCCCGCGATCGTAGTCGGGTGGATCGGCAACGGCTGCTGCCGAGACCATAACGCCACCGGTATCGTAGGGCAGCGGGATGCCGAGCCGGTCGCAGAGGGGGGCACGGATGAAGTCGATTGTCCGCCAACACGAGGGGCACAGCGTATCGTGCGCGAAAACGCGCGCCTGACAGCCGATGCAGCTCGGTGGCAAGATGATATCGGCAAGGCCGGACAAACCGCGCTTTATGAATGTGTGGGCGGCGCGAAGCGGGCCCAAGCGTTGAGCCGTGGCGTCAGCGATATCAGCGTTGGTGTCCTCCAGGCTCATAGAAACCAGTCTAGCGCCTCGCCGAACAAGGCGCGAGCTGCCGCTGCCAGGATCAAAGTAGGGTATGGATGGCACCAACGAGCCAGATGAGAAGGCGAGCCTAGATGACCGCACCGTCCGTCCTTTTTGATCGGCGCCTATTGGCGCGTCGGCGAGCGCGTGCGGCGCAGGCGCCTGAGCTGCCGGACTTTCTCCTGACACGGGTGGCGGAGGATTTTGCCGAGCGCCTTGCCATCGTACGGCGTGAATTCCCCGTAGCGGTCAATCTCGGTGCACATCACGGAGTGATCGGACGTGCACTCGCGCCTTTAGAAAATGTCGGGGATGTAATCAATGTGGAGTTGGCCCCGGAGCTGATCCCGCCGGGTGCGCGTGCTGTTGCTGCCGACGAAGAGGCGCTTCCCTTTGCCGAAGGCTCCGTCGATCTCGTCGTCTCGGGACTGTCCCTGCAACTCGTCAATGACCTGCCGGGCGCACTCATCCAGATCCGTCGCGCATTGAAGGGTGACGGATTGTTTCTTGGCGCATTGCTCGGCGGGGATAGTCTGAAAGAGCTCCGCGAGGCCTGGCTTATAGCGGAAGATGAAATTTGCGGTGGCGCCTCGCCGCGCGTCGCGCCATTTGCGGATGTACGCGATTTGGGAGGCCTGCTTCAGCGTGCGGGCTTCGCGTTGCCGGTGGTCGATAGCGATCCCATTACCGTGACATATCCCTCGGCCTTGCACCTCATGCGCGAAATCAAGGCTATGGGTGCCAGCAATATGCTGCAAGACCGCCGCCGGGTTCCGGTGACGCGAGGACTATTGCTGCGGGCAAGCGAGATTTATGCGGAGCGCTTTAGCCGGCCGGATGGGCGGATCGCCGCGACGTTCGAAATTATATCAATGACGGCCTGGGTGCCGCACGAAAGTCAACCCAAACCCTTGCGACCGGGATCAGCCGAACATCGATTAGCAGATGTGCTAGGCGCAAAGAAAAGCGAAGACTTTCAATAGAGCGGAGCCAAACTAGGGTACCACAGAACGACGAATTCAAGTTTTTCTGGAACCTTTTTGGCCGCCACTGCGTCGAACGATTCAGAATTAATCTGGCGGAAGGGGGAAAATATGCTAATATTTAGTAAAATAGTTGCTGCTACTTGCTATAGAAACCCCCGGCTATAAACAAGAGTAGGCGTCGTGTTCGAGAGTATTGCCTGGGAGAAATCCCACAAAGTCGATAGCCGTAGGCGTGGACTCGCTCATCTTGAGCGTCCGCCTCCAATCGCCAAATCTAGACCAGCTCTGTTCGTCAAAAATATGACGAGTGGTGAGCATTTATTTTCGCGCGGCGAACCGAAGGAATGCCTTTATCGGGTCGAGAGCGGCGTTATTGAAATCACTTGGATGACGCCAATCGGTATTCCTGAGTTGGTAGAGCGCGTCGAGGCTGGCGACGTCTTCGGACTAGGATATCTCGATTATCATTTGTACGACGCCACCGCGATCACCGATTGCTCGGTGAGCTTCTGGCCACGCAATGCACTGGCTCAGTTTACGCATGCTATGCCTGAACTCGAGAGCCTTCAGGCAGACGCCGTCGAGCGCGAATTCCTGCATCTGCGTTCATCCATCGTTGCTTCGCCGGGCGAGCGTCCAGTTAGCCGGCTCGCCGCGTTTCTGTCGGTCGTTTCGCGCATGAACGCTGCCGAGGGGCGGGATCCCAACGTCGTCGACGAGTCGATGCAGAGCGATGTCGTCGCCGAATATTTACGGATGGATCTCAGAACGCTCGGTCAGGCTTTGGTCGAGTTGCAACGTCGCGGGCTCGTAACGGTGGAACCTCCGCACGGGTTGCGCATTAGCGATCCAGAAGCATTGGACCGCGTTAAGGACTGATGGCTGCCCCCTTGGCACTGGGGACGGCCAATCCGTGAGGGACACTCCATGATGAAGGAGTCAAATAGGCTTTCGATTCTGGTATGGTGCGCGATTGCATTCTCGCTCACGGGCCTCGGCGGCTGTGCGCAAACCCAGAGCTATTATGGCACTCAGTACGACGCTTATGCGCCGCCCGATAAAGACGAGTATTTCCCTGAGGAAATGGATGGCGGTCCGCGCCCGGTCATCCCGCCGGTTACGCCCAAGAGGGTTGCGCTTGCCAATTCGGAAAAGCCAGGAACGATTATTATCGACTCCGGTAATCGCAAACTTTATCTCACCCTCGGCCCGGGCACTGCATACCAGTATCCCATCTCCGTGGGCCGCGAAGGCTTTGACTGGACCGGCACCGAAAAGATCAGCCGTGTAGCCGACTGGCCCGACTGGTATCCGCCCGAGGAGATGCGCGAGCGCGATCCACGCCTGCCGAAGAAGATGCTCGGCGGTATCAAGAACCCGCTCGGCGCCAAAGCTCTGTTCTTGGGCAATACGCTCTATCGCATCCACGGCACCAACGATCCAAATACAATCGGGTATGCGGCGTCGTCTGGCTGTTTCAGGATGCTCAACGAACATGTCGTGCATCTTGCTTCGTTCGTGAACGTGGGCACCACGGTGAAGGTACTTCCAAGTCTGAGCGCCTTGAACTCAAGTCCCTCGGATCCGGCCACAAGCAAGTCAAAGGCAGCATCCAAAGCGAAGCCGACGGCCAGCGCGGCCAAGCCGAAGACGGTCGCCGATGCTGGCAAGAGCCGGAGCTAGTTCTGGCCGCATCTGTTCCTTTGGGAGCGCAGTCCAGCGGCGTTTGAGCGTTTTGGGTTAGGCTAGAAAATCGCGCAGCCACGGTATGAGCGGCAGATCGGCTGGTGGCATCGGATAGTTCTTCAATTCGCGCGCAGCCACCCATTTGATCGCTTGGCCTTCATGCGGCGTCATTTCGCCGTCCCAAGTCTTGCAGATGTAGAGAGGCATCAGCAGGTGGAACTTCTCGTACGTGTGAGACGCGAAGTTGAACGGACACAGACAGGACAGGCAAACATCAATGCCCAGCTCTTCTTGCAGTTCGCGATGAAGCGCGCGCTCCGGGGTTTCGCCGGGCTCGACCTTGCCGCCGGGAAACTCCCATAGTCCGGCCATGGATTTCCCCTCGGGCCGCTGAGCGATCAGAATACGATTATCGGCATCGATGAGCGCGACGGCTGCAACCAGCACCACGGGCTTAGACGGCGTCATGAACGGCGCACCAGCAGATAGCTCGCTTCTTCCAACCAGGTGATGCCACGCTTCTTGAGGGGCTCGCTCTTGGTCAGCCCGTCACGAGCGTCGATCACGGAGATCTCGAAGTTTTCGCCGAACATTTCACGCACCCGGTCCTGAGGCACGTTGAAGGGCGGGCCTTGCATCTCCTTGGGGTCGTAATCGAGACCGATCAGAAGCAGCTTTGCGCCTGCGGGCAGAAGCTCTCCCATCTTGGCGGCGTATGCGGGTTGCATGTCGGGCGGCATCGCGACAAGAGCCGCGCGGTCGTAGGCGGCGGTTGCATTGACGTCGGATTTTTTGAGCGAAAAGAAGTCGCCGCACCAAAGCTCGTACCCCTCCGCTGATTTGACCTCGAAAGGAGGCTGTGCGCGCGATTGCGGCACGAGGCCCTGTTCGCTGAAGAAGGCATCAATAGCAAGCGCAGATAGTTCAGCGCCAACGACGTCATAGCCGGCGCAAGAGAGCCATACCATGTCGAGGCTCTTGCCGCACAGTGGCACGAACACGCGTTCGCCTTTTGAAACACCGAGAGCAGGCCAGTTTTTGGAAAGTGCGGGCTGTACGTCCGGGCTATGAAAGCCGATCTCATTCTTGTGCCAGCGCTCGAGCCAGAAGTTCGGGTCTTCCATTGGTTGTCTCCCGTGACGGTCTTGTTCAATGCAGCGAAATGCAGTTCCGTCAGCTCCGGTAATCCGCATTGATCGACACGTAATCGTGGGTGAGGTCACAGGTCCACACGCGCGCCGACGACTTGCCGACGCCAACGTCGGCGCGGATTACGATGTCGGTGTTCTTCATATAGGCTGCCACCGTTTTTTCATCGTACTCCTCGGCGCGTTCGCCGTTGCGCGCCACGCAATGGGGTCCGAACCAAATGGTGAGTTTGTCGCGATCGGCAGCCTCGCCGGATTTTCCGATGGCCATGACGACGCGGCCCCAATTGGGATCCTCGCCAGCAATCGCCGTTTTCAAAATGGGAGAATTCGCGCACGACAGCGCAATCTTGCGCGCGCCTTCCCACGACTTCGCGCCCTCGATCTCAAATGTCACGAATTTGGAAAGTCCCTCGCCGTCCTTGGCGACTTGGATGGCCAAGTCTTCCATGAGATCATGGAGCGCAGCGGAGAACCCAACCAGCTTCTTGGACTTTGCATTGTCGATGGTTTTTTGTCCGCGCTCGCCAGCAGAGCCGGTTGCAAACAGCAGGCAAGTGTCGCTGGTGGATGTGTCGCCGTCGATCGTCATGCAGTTGAACGTCGTTTCGACGTGCTCGTTGAGAAGCTCTTGCAGCACCTTCGGCGGCAGCGCGGCGTCGGTGAAAATGAAACACAGCATCGTAGCCATGTCGGGCGCAATCATGCCTGCTCCCTTGCAGAAGCCGTTGATCGTCACCTTGACATTGCCGATCATCGCTGTGCGGGTGGCGAGCTTTGGATAGGTGTCGGTGGTCATGATGGCGCGTGCGGCGGCCTCGAACGCATCGGCATGGGCCGATTGCACGAGACCCTGTAAAAGGTGCGCGAACTTTCCCGCATCCATCGGTTCGCCGATGACGCCCGTCGAAGCGAGGAACACTTCGTGCGGCTTGCAATCGACGGCGGCGCTGGCGTGCTCGGCGGTCAAGGCGACGGCGTCTTCACCTTTTTGTCCGGTGAAGGCATTAGCGTTTCCCGAATTCACGACCAGAATGCGCGCCTTGCCTTTCTTGAGAGCCTTGCGGCACCACAACACCGGCGCAGAGGCCGTCTTGGATTTGGTGAGCACGCCGGCTGCGGCGGTACCCTCGTCCATGACCGCCACCATGAGATCGGTGCGACCCTTATAGCGAATGCCCGCCTCCGCCGTCGCAAAGCGCACGCCACTAAGCGGTTCAAGGATTGCGAGCGTCTGTGGCGCGAAGGGCGATACTTTCGTGACATTAGCCATATTGGGTCTCTCCGTGAGCTTGTGCTTCCCCCAAAACAGATCGGGCCGCCCTTGGCAAGCGGCCCGATCAAATTGCTTTTCAGACAGAGCAGAAGAGTTACTTTTTCTCTTCAGGCTTTTCTTCTGTCTTTTCCTCCGGCTTGTCGGCGGGCTTTGTCTCGCTGGCGGCTGGGGCGGCGCTGCCCTGAGCGGCCTTTATGCGGTCTTCCATCGTCTTCTTGATGCCCTCATCGACGTACTCGATCTTGGCCTTCGAGCGCAGGTCGATGGCGGTTCGGGAGGCCTTCTGAAGCAGCATCGATTGGAGGATGCGGTCCTTCACAACCTCGAAGGCCGGCGGCGCCTTGGCGCGCTTGTCGTCCAGCTTGATGAGGTGCCAGCCAAACTGAGTTTGGACCGGATCGGAGATGTCGCCTTTATTCATGGAGAACACGACTTCTTCGAATTGCGGCACCATCTGGCCGCGGGTGAAGAAGCCGAGATCGCCGCCGTTGTCCTTTGAGCCGGGATCCTTGGAGTGCTCCTTGGCGAGCGCGGCGAAGTCTCCGCCGTTCTTCAGCTTCTCTTTGATGTCTTTTGCCTCGGCCTCGGTCTCCACGAGGATGTGGCTCGCACGCGCTTCTTCTTCTGGCTTCAGTTTCTTGACCTGCTCGTCATAGAGCTTGCGCGCTTCTTCGTCCGATACCGAGCCCTTGATGACTTTGTCGAAATAAAGTTCGCGGAGCGCGCGGCGCTTCAGATAGGCCAGACGGCTTTCGAAGGCGGGACCCTGATCAAGCTTGTTGGCCTCTGCGGCTTCGGCAAACAGCTGGTTGTCGATGAGGAACTCCAGCAGCGACATGCGCTTTTGATCTTCGGGCATCGATCCCATGTCGCCGCCGATCTCGCTGTCTGCGACCGCGAGGTCTGCCTCGGTGATCGGCTTGCCGTCGATGGTGGCGACAACTTTGTCCTCAGCCTTGACCGGTGCTGGCAGGATCGCGGGAAAGGCTCCGATCAACGCAAGAGCCAGGGCGATATGTGATACGCGCATTTTCAAAAGGGACCTCGTGAGGGTTCAGCAAGCGGCAATTGCGCTTGGGGTTGGCTCTCGATTGCGGCTCAGACCGTCGTCTGTGTCTTACAAAGGTTCCGGGCCCGATTGCGCGGTGTCACGCGATCGTGCTCCTAAAGGCGCGCCCGGTTGCATGTTGTTGCCGCTGCCACGATCGGCGGGAGCGGACCACGCTTACACGTTGAGCCGATGGTGGATTAGCGCTGCCAGCCCCGGCAAGCCAAGTTAAAAATTCGAGAGTAGCGCGCCGCCCGGCCGATGCGGCCAATAATCCCGCCTTACCGTCGGGCACACCTTTGCCCTTTTGTACGGCGTACTTGGGCCGTTGAAGCGTTGACATAGGGGGGGACGAGTTCTTATGTCTCCGCCGGGACGGGGTGGCCCCGACGGGCCTGCCCCGGATTGTTTCGCAAGTTGGTCCTGGGCGCCGAAATGCGCTGGCGTGGCAAGCGGGGCTTGCCGCGCGATTTGTGTTGTTGGAATTCGTTGCAGATTTAGCTGCAACATATCTGTGCAAGTCCATGGGATTGAAGGCTTTTGCGAGCCCATCCCGATAAACGGTTAGGACACACGACATGCTTTCGCTTGGCGGTTTGGCATCCAAGATCTTCGGCTCTTCCAATGAGCGCAGGGTCAAGGGGTTCCGGCCCAAGGTTGCGGCCATCAATGCGCTTGAAGCCGAGGTTGAGAAGCTTTCGGACGCCGATTTGAGGGCGCGCACGGCGGATTTCCGCGAACGGCTCAAGAATGGAGCTTCGCTGGACGATATTCTCGTCGAAGCCTTCGCGACCGTTC
This sequence comes from Hyphomicrobiaceae bacterium, assembly GCA_041397645.1. Taxonomy (NCBI): domain Bacteria; kingdom Pseudomonadati; phylum Pseudomonadota; class Alphaproteobacteria; order Hyphomicrobiales; family Hyphomicrobiaceae; species Hyphomicrobiaceae bacterium. The sequence goes on from JAWKWE010000004.1 coordinate 1,103,114, forward strand.
GCGAGGCGGCCAAACGGACCCTGGGACAGCGCCACTTCGATGTGCAGCTGATCGGCGGCATGGTGCTTCATCAGGGCGACATCGCCGAAATGAAGACCGGTGAAGGCAAGACGCTGGTCGCGACGCTGCCGGTTTATCTCAATGCGTTGGCAGGCAAGGGTGTCCACGTCGTTACCGTCAACGACTACCTGGCCAAGCGCGACGCCGACTGGATGGGGCAAGTCTACCGCTTCCTGGGGTTGGAAGTTGGCGTCATCGTGCACGACATGAGCGACGATGACCGCAAGGCTGCGTACTCCTGCGACGTCACTTATGCCACCAATAACGAGTTGGGCTTCGACTACCTCCGCGACAACATGAAGATGCACAAGGAGGAGATGGTCCAGCGTGGCCATACCTTCGCAATCGTCGACGAGGTGGATTCCATTCTGATCGACGAGGCGCGCACCCCGCTCATCATTTCGGGTCCGTTGGAGGACCGCGCCGATCTTTATCAGGCCGTCGATGAGTTCATGAAGCAGATCGAGCCGGAGGATTTCGAGCTCGACGAGAAGCAGCGTCAGGTTTCGCTGACGGAAGCCGGCAACGAGAAGATGGAGCAATTGCTGACCGCGGCTGGTCACATGAAAGGCTCCATGTACGACATCGACAACGTGACGATCGTTCATCACGTCAACCAGGCGCTCAAGGCCCATAAGCTGTTCCAGCGCGACAAGGACTACATCGTCAAGGGCGGGCAGGTCGTCATTATCGATGAGTTCACTGGCCGCATGATGCCGGGCCGTCGATATTCCGAGGGGCTTCATCAGGCGCTCGAAGCCAAGGAGCATGTCGATATCCAGCCCGAGAACCAGACACTTGCTTCAATCACATTCCAGAACTACTTCCGCCTCTACGACAAGCTCGGCGGTATGACCGGCACGGCGATGACCGAAGCCAGCGAGTTCATGGACATTTACGGCCTGGAAGTCATCGAGATCCCGACCAATGTGCCGGTCAAGCGTATCGACGAAGATGACGAGATCTACCGTACGCAGCGCGAAAAACTCGGCGCCATCGTGCAATCGATCGCGGAGGCGAAGGAAAAAGGGCAGCCGATCCTCGTCGGCACCACTTCGATCGAGAAGTCCGAGCAGCTTTCCGAGCTGCTAAAGGATCACAAGTATTTCGAGTCTCTCGGCAAGTCGCTTATCGAGCAGGCTTCGGCCTTGAAAGCCAAGGAAGAGGAACTGAAGAAGTACCTTACCGAAGCTGGCGAGCGACTCGTGAAAATGGCGCGCGACGCCAAGGGCAAGGGCGATCCCATTCCCCATCAGGTGCTCAACGCTCGTTATCACGAACAGGAAGCCAATATCGTTGCCCAGGCCGGTGTTCCCGGCGCGGTCACAATCGCCACCAACATGGCGGGCCGCGGCACCGACATTCAGCTTGGCGGCAACGCGGAATATCGCGTGCGCGATTGGATTGCTGAAGAACAGGCGGCGGGCCGCGAGCCTGAAGAGGCTGCGATCAGGAAAAAACGCGAGGAGCTGCTCGCTGACGTCGCCTCAAAGAAACAGGCGGCGCTTGAAGCAGGCGGCCTCTACGTGCTTGCCACAGAACGTCACGAAAGCCGGCGCATCGACAACCAGCTGCGCGGCCGCTCAGGCCGTCAGGGCGACCCGGGCCGTTCAAAGTTCTATCTCGCGCTTGATGATGATCTCATGCGCATCTTCGGTTCGGAGCGCATGGATAAGGTGCTTCAGACCCTTGGCCTCAAGGAAGGTGAGGCGATTGTGCATCCTTGGATGAACAAGTCGCTGGAGACCGCACAGAAGAAGGTCGAGCAGCGCAACTTCGACATCCGCAAACAGATTCTCAAATACGACGACGTGATGAATGACCAGCGCAAGGTCATCTTCAGCCACCGCCTCGACATCATGGCCGAGGAAGACGTGTCGGAAACAGTGACCGAGCTGCGCCAAGAGCTTGTTGAAGAGCTTGTAACGAAGCACATTCCGCCTGCGGCATACGCCGAGCAGTGGGATACGGCGGGACTCAAGGAAGAAGTCGAAAATGTCTTCGGTCTCGATCTGCCCGTTCAGGATTGGGCCGCCGAGGAAGGCATCGCCGACCAGGAGATCAAAGAACGCCTCATCAACGCCACCGAAGCCAAGGTTAAGGCCAAAGAATCGGAGCTCGGCAACGATCTTTATCGCCAGATCGAGAAGATGGTGTTGCTGCAGACGCTAGATCATCTGTGGCGCGAGCATCTGGTGACACTTGAGCATCTACGGCAGGTGATCGGCTTCCGCGCCTACGGTCAGCGCGATCCGCTGAACGAATACAAGTCGGAAGCCTTTGTGCTGTTCGAGAATATGTTGGGTCGTTTGCGCGAAGTGACAACCGGTCAGCTCATGCATGTCGAGCTAATGCCGCCCGATCAGCAGCCTGCGTTGCAACCCATAGAGCTTCCGCAGATGGAGGGCCATCACATCGATCCCGATACCGGCTACGATGATATGCAAAATACCGACGAGCGGGTTCCTGAGCATATTGCGCGCGAGCTTGCCATGGCGGACGCTGCCATGCAGGGCGCGCGGGCACGGCGTTTTGCACCCACCGAGCCGCCCAAGCGTCAGCCCCTGCAAACGCGCAAGGGCGAGGGCGGGCTTGATCCCAATGACCCGGCAACCTGGGGGCGCGTGTCACGTAATGCGGAATGCCCTTGTGGTTCAGGCAAGAAGTACAAACATTGCCATGGTAAGCTCGACTAGGCTGATCATTCCATACGCACGCGGCATCGCGGTTCTTTGGGATGACGAGATTTATCTCGTCATCCCAACAAGCAAAACTGAGACGTGAAGGATGCACGCGCCTAGCGGACGCTGAGTGAAGGACACTGGTTCTTCTCAGTTTCAGCAGGCCCAAACAGGCTTAGTGGCCCGAGCCATTGGCCGGCGTCTCGTGATCCCCGTCGCTGCCGTGACCCGATATGCGATCGGACAGAGCCAGCAAGACGCTCGAAATCACGAAGACCACGTGAATGATAACGAGCCAGAACAGAACACGCTCGTTATCCGGCGTCACCGCCTTGAGCGACATGAACTGCTTAAGCAGCTGAATGCCTGAAATGGCGACGATGGAAGACAGCAGCTTCAGTTTCAGCCCGCTGAAATCGATTGTGCCCATCCAAGCTGGCCAGTCTTTGTGGCCCGTATGATCGATGCGCGAAACGAAATTCTCATAACCTGAGAAGATAACGATGATGAGGAGGGAGCCGGTCAGCGCTAGATCCACAAGCGCGAGGACGCCGAGGATGACGTCGGATTCACTCAGCACAAACGCGCCATGCAGAAGATGGATCAACTCGGCCAGGAATTTTACGAGCAGCACAATCAGCGACAGCGCGAGACCGAAATAGAAAGGCGCCAACAGCCATCGGGAGGCGAACAGCGCCTTCTCCAAAATAGTTTCGATGTGCTTGCCTGCGGAGTTTTCAGCCATATGCCGGTATCCCGTTGAGATGTGTTGATATGGCTCTAGCCGATCCGCATGGCTCCCTACAAGGCCGCAGCTCGCGCGGTCTCATACAACGTCCCCGTCTCGCCGGGTTTATTGAGCATTGCTCTCTGCCAAGGTGCGCAGTCTTGGCAATATGACGGTCAGCCTCAGGCCGAGGGCGAAGCGTGCCGCCTTGCGCGCGGCCTGGATGTCCTTCAAAGTCGCGGTCTTGCGGCAGATCCGAAGTGCCCAGCGGCATTTGATGGCCGGCTGAGCCGGTGGCTTTTCGGCTATAGGTTGAACGACGGATTTGGGGTCTGTGCTTCTCAGGTCAGGCGTTGCAGCCGCAGGAGCAGCTGCGCCCGTGAGACCCGCCGGCGCAGTTTGCGCATCGGTTTGGGTTTGCGCTCCCGCGCCCAGGCGCATCGGCGGAGAAATATCGACGGCCGCCGTGCGGACAGGCTGAACAACCGGCGAGGAGGGCGTTACGCCATCGAGCCAGTCCTTCTGATCTTTGATGGTAGCAATCGTTGTTTGGCAGGCTTCGACAGGTCCGGTGTTAGAGCTGCCCGAGCTTTCAGAAAACGTGTAGCGGCTGCTGCATACGCTAACGTGAGGAATGCGTTTTGTCAGCTCGAAGGCGTCGTAGCCTTCCTTCAGGTTGGCCCAGAATCCCGACCAAGCGGTGGACGGGTGTGATTTGACGTTCTCTTCGGTCATGCGAAATGGAAAGACGTGAATTGGCACATCCTGCTGACCGCCATCGATCGCTGATTCCGTGAGCCGGTGGATCTCGTCGGAAACGGGATTGGTCATCGCAAAGCAGCCAACGGACGTGCAGCCGCCGTGAATGAGAATATCGGACCCGGTGCGTGCCTCTGCTTGATCATAGATGTTGGGATAGTTGAGCAGCAGCGAACGTGGCCAGCGACCTGCATGATAAAGCTGGCGCTTGGTGATGGTGTAGAATCCTTCGGGCGCCTGCTTGTCGCCCTCGCGCAGCTTCGGACCCAGCATGCCGGACCAGTGGCAGATCGGGTAGGTTGCAAACAGCACCATCTGGCCCTGTTTTTCCTTCCAAACCTCCAGTTCGGATTCGGCCTTGAAGATGCGGATGAGTATGGGGGCTCTAATCGAGACGCCCTTCTGTTTTAGTCGCTCATCGAGAATTGCAACGTCTGGTGTCCCTGGCAGCGGCATGGCGCCTTGCTCCCACGAGCGCTGGCGTTCGACGCGGTCCGCCGCAACGCCTTTTAGCTCGATGGAGAGCGCATCGGCGCGCCGGGGGGCTGTTATCAGCCCTCCGATGCAACCGATCAGCGCAAGCGCTATCGGCAGAAGCCGCGCAACTCCCCACGTCATTCGTCGTTCGCCTAGAGGTTTCCCACCCGATTGGATCGACAACATACCCGTTCGATAGGATAAGAGTCAGTGTGATTTTATGGCCGCGGACCGGTCTCGTAAGCCCAGGAAAGTCTTTCAATTCTTTGCCGAGGTTTGTGGGCAACGTTCGGAGATTCCCACACCCTGGCTGGGTGAGTTGCCGGGTGAGAAGAGATAGCGCCCTTTGCAAACATTGACCTGCGGTGGCAGGCGGGTGGTCTCAAACAGGGCGTTGCCGGCCTGAAGGTCGCGCCAAAAGGCGGCGTCTGGGTGATCCTGGTAGTTCGCCAGCCGTTCGGGCGTCATCCGGAAGGGATAGGCCTGGACCTGGAAGGACGTCTGCCCCTGGTCGAAAGCCGCGTTGATGAGCCGCCATATTTCATCGATCTGCGCATTGGTCATGGCGTAGCAACCGACAGATGCGCACCCTCCATGAACCATGAGGAACGAGCCCGTGCGGCCCAAGGAGCGGTCATAGACGTTTGGAAAACCCAGGTTGAACGAGCGATGCCAACGACTGTTGGGGTTCAAAGACGACCGGGACACTTCATAGAAGCCCTCTGGCGCCTGCCGGTCGCCGGCCTTGAGCTTAGGTCCAAGCCGTCCTGACCAGCGGCAAATCGGGTACGTTGCGAAGTGGTGGAAGACACCGTCCCGCGCCATCCACAGCTCCAGCTCGAACTCTCGCTTAAAGATGCGCATCAGAATCGGCGCGCCCTCTTTCAATCCGTGCGAGGCGAGGCGTTGGGAAAAATCGGCAAGGTCAGGTGCTCCAGGCAGGGCCATTCCCATACTTGCGCGCCAGCGTCGCTCCGTGCGTTCGAACGCGATCCGGCGTTCATCAGCATCACGCGGCGAAAGTGTGAGCCAGGCTCCGGCTAGGCTGACTACGACGCCTGCGATCGCGACAAGCGTGAGCATGACGAGCCGCCGCGGCCAGCGTCGCCGCGATTTGCGCGCGAGGGGGCCTTGTGTTGGCGAGGATGGCCGTGTTTGCGAGTCCCGTGCAGTCATTGCCGGCATCATATCCAAGAACGAGGCAATTTACAGGCCCCGGCATCAAACCAAGGGTTGACCCTCACCAATAAATTCCGGGATGAATGTTGCGATCAACAATGAGGCTCGGAATCGTGTTTCTGCAATTTAGATGTGAGGATGGAGTGACAAGCACGATCCATGTCGTCGTGCGCGCCATGTCGCGAGCACCTGAGTTGGGTGCTGCGGCCTTCATCCTGCTCGTTGCCATCATGACGGCGGGCGCTTTCGCCTATGAGCGCAAGGACTGTGAACAGGAGAACAAGGCAACGCTCGCCCTGCGCGCTTGCTCGCAGTTGCTCGACATCGGCGACCTCGATCAGGCAACACGCGCGCGCTATTACCGGCGCAGAGGGGACGCTTGGTTGCATGAAGACGAGCCTAAGGAGGCGGCTGCGGACTTTAGCCATGCGCTCGCTATAGAACCGGGAAATGTCACAGCCCTGAAGGGACGCGCGCGTGCCAATACGCTGCTCGGCAAGCACCCCGCTGCCGTTGCGGATTGGAGCGCGATCCTTGCCCAGTCAGAAGATGGTGCCGCGAAAGAGCAAGTCTATCTGGCACGGGCAGAAAGCGAACTGGCTGCAGGAAAGCCGGATGCGGCGCTTGCCGACTACGCCGTCATCCTCGAAAGCAATCCGACCAGCGTGAAGGCCTACATCGGCCGGGCCAAGGTCTATGGCAGCTTAAACGACCGCGACAGGGCGTTGGAAGCGTTGGATGACGCGCTCAGAATCGATTCCCAGTCGATCGCCGCATATTTTGCCCGGGGGCAGATGGCCGAGAGCTGGGGCGATACGCGCATGGCTATAGACAACTATCTGACCGCCTGGAAACTCAATCCGCGGGGGGCATGGGAAGCCCGCAAGGGGCTTCGTCGATTGGGCGTGGATTTCCCATAACTCGTTGTCTCTCTCAATTTTCGGAGAGCGGACAATACGACCAGAGACGGCAGCAACGTCGTGCGGCTAGGATGTGCGCCGCTGCCTATCGGGGCGGCACGTTTTTTCGCAAGGCCTTATGACTTCTCCAGACCCATTCGAGATCTTTTTGGTGTCCATACCAGGCCTGGAGTCCGTGTTGTGTGCCGAGGCGCGTGAGAAGGGATTTCGCGGGGCGCATATCATAGCGGGCGGCATTGCGTTCAACGGGCGCTGGCATGACGTCTGGCGCGCCAATCTGGAGCTTCGCGGGGCGAGCCGAATTCTGGCGCGGATCGGATCGTTCCGTGTGCTTCATCTCGCTCAGCTCGACAAAAGGGCCCACCGCATCGCTTGGCGCGACATCTTGCGGCCTGACATTCCGTTCAGCGTGGACGCCGTTTGTCGCTCATCCCGCATCTATCATTCAGGAGCAGCTGCACAACGTATCGCGCGCGCAATAACCGATGAGATTGGCGCGCCGTTGTCCGATGAAGCGGAAGTCGTCATCAAAGCGCGCATTGAGCGCGACGTGTGCACGCTAGCGGTCGACACCTCAGGCGAACTTCTGCACCGGCGTGGCCACAAGGAAGCCGTCAACAAAGCGCCCATGCGCGAGACGATGGCATCGTTGCTCCTGCGCCAGTGCGGATATTCAGGGCAGGAGCCCGTTGTCGATCCAATGTGCGGTTCGGGAACATTTGTCATCGAAGCGGCCGAGATTGCGCGCGGATTGAAGCCCGGGCGTTCGCGCAACTTTGCATTCGAGAAACTCGCGACCTTCGATGAGGCAGCCTGGAAGCAGATGCGTTCTGAGTCTTGTGTCGTTGAAACACCGCTTCGTTTTTTTGGCAGTGACAGAGATGCCGGCGCTATTCGTATGAGTATGGCGAATGCGGAACGTGCCGGCGTCGGTGATATCGCGCAATTCCAGCAACAATCAGTTGAGGAACTCGTTGCGCCGGATAGTCCGGCCGGACTTGTCGTTATCAATCCGCCCTACGGCGCGCGCATTGGAGATACGTCGGGCCTCCACGCGCTCTACCGCACACTGGGCGAGAGGCTTAGCTCGCAATTTCGCGGTTGGCGGGTTGGCCTCGTAACGACCGACGTGCAGCTGGCGCAAGCAACGCGGTTGCCGTTTGCCCCGCCATTCGGTCCGGTGTCTCACGGTGGCTTGAGAGTGCTGCTTTTTCAAACCGTTCCGCTCGCGTAGCTCTGCCCGATTGGGCTGAACTCCCGGTTGGCATGAGGGACTTCAAGTTCTCAGCCAGCTTAAGTGAGCTTCGGCGCGATGCTCAAGACGCGGAACAACGCCGCCAGCAGAAATTGCTTGCCGATGCAGGTCTCGGCTTTGTGAGCGAGGGCTTTGCGGATCGCGCCTCACAGATGCGCCAGGGTCTCGACGTTTGGGTCGAGGGGCAGATCAGCAAGTATGATGACGGTCTGGGCGGTTATGATCGCGACGGAGACTTCCGGGTACTCTACGTGGGTGCCGATTATGCTCTTGCGCCAGGCGTCTTGGTCGGTGCGCTGGTTCAGGTCGACGACACGCGTGAAGACGTCAACAAGTCGGATCTGACAGGCAAAGTCGAAGGTACTGGCTGGATGGTTGGTCCGTACGTCGGCATCAAGCTCACCGATAACTTATTCTTAGATGCGCGCGCCGCTTACGGTACGTCGAGCAACGATATCTGGCTCGACGACAGTGCCGCCGGTTATCGGTCGGCAAGTTTCGATACTGATCGCTGGCTCACAACCGCGACGTTGACGGGAAATGAGTACATCGGAAACTTCCGCTTCTCGCCGCAGTTGGGCCTTGCCTACGGGCGCGAATGGTACGGCGATTACTACAACAGCATCGGTCAGGTTGTCGAAGGTCGGGATATCTCGATTGCCCGCATCAATGCGACCCTTGAAGTCGGCTACCGTTTTGACCTCGTGGATGGCACCATGATCGAGCCGCATGTGTCGATCTCGGGGATTGCCAACTTCTCAGGCGACGATCTGATCATCGCGGGCGAGATTATCGATCCAAACGAAAATCGCGCCAAGATCGAAGGCGGCTTCATCGTGCAGACGCGCGAGGGATATGCGATTAGAGCAGCAGCTGCATACGACGGCATAGGACAAAGCGACTTCGAGGCCTATTCCGGCTCGCTGTGGCTGAACGTGCCGCTCAACTGAGCGTGAAAGTCCGATCGAGAAAAATAAGAAGGGTTGGCAGTTCTGCCAGCCCTATTGGTTTCCGGCAAAGTTCGGAGTTGATATGCCCGGCGGTGTCGTCGCGCCGGCGCTCGTCGCGGAAGACGCCGCTGCCTTGGCGGCCGCAACATCGGCTGGCGTCGGCTCGTTGTCGGGATCGACAATGCCCTTCATCTTGTTGCCGGCCGCTACGGTGGTTTCCTGCGGCTCAGGCAGGGGCGTAAACGCGCTGATGACCGGACGCGCAAGCGGTGGACAGGGACCTGCGGGATCGGGGCGGCTCTGGGCGACGGCGTTGACCACGTAGCTGCGCGAACAGACGACGACTTCCGGCGGCAAATGATACTTTTCGAAGTGGTCGTAACCCTGCTTCAGGGTCATCCAGAAAGAATACCACTTGTTCTTTTTCATTTGCGCCAAGCGCGCGTCCGTCATGCGGAAGGGAAGAGCCTGCACCTGGAAATATGGCTGTCCGGCTTTTAGCGCCTCGCGCGTCAGGCCATAAATATCTTCCATCATAGCATCGGTCATGGCGTAGCAGCCAGCCGAGCGGCACTTGCCGTGGACCATCACGCTGTTGCCGGTGCGGCCCCAAGACTTGTCGTAGGCGTTGGGATAGCCCAGGTTGAACGACAGGTAGTATTTCGAGTTCGGATTCATCAGCGCCGGTGTGATGGTGTAGAAGCCCTCAGGCGCCTGACGATCGCCCTCCTGGAGCTTGGGGCCGATCTCGCCCGACCAATTGCAGATCGGGTACGTCTTGAAATGATAGAAGCGGCCGTCGTCGCGCTGCTTCCAGATTTCTAGCTCGCTCTCCTCCTTGAAGATGCGCACGAATACGGGTGAACTCGGCTGCATGCCCTTTTTGGCAAGCAGGTTGAGCGTGTCTCTTGAGAGAGGCACTTCAGACGGCGGCGGGATAACGGGGGCACTGGAGCACGAAGCCAAGATCAGACCTGCGGTCGCAGCCGCGAGCGTGCGCAGCGTCCTGCGCGGCGCGCTGACGGGCCCCGTGTTGAGCCCCGGTCTGGAATAGTGTGCGGTCAATGCGTCGTCGCCCCCAACGTGTCGTGCATCGGTCCATTGCCCACGCGCACACTTGAGGGCCCCCTTTCGTCAGATAGAACGCCCGTCAAAAAAACGCCGACACCACAGGCTTCTAGGAAAAAAATCTAATACGCCGTTTGGGCGCAGCACAGGTACCTGTCAAGTTCAGTATGTGGATGAATACGGCGCTCCAAGGGCGGCCAAAAGCTAACACCTGGCGATGATTGCAGGTAGGTCTGCGGGCAAATCAGCTGTGGTTTATCGGAGACGCGGCGTTAGGTCCCGGCTGGCTTTCGATGGAGTTGCTTAATTCGCGTGCATCCCAGATGGAGCATTACAGCCGACCGATATTCATGAAGCGGTCTTCGCGCTGCTGGCGAATCTCTTGCGGTGACTTTCCATCGAACTCGGAGATGGCGCGGGAAATGGCGTTGCCGGTCGAGGTGATGACCTGTTCGCGATCACGGTGGGCGCCGCCAACAGGCTCGCGGACGATCACATCGATCACGCCGAGCTGGTCGAGGTCCTGGGCCGTAATCTTCATATTAGTTGCGGCCTCTTCTTTCTTGTTGCTGTCTCGCCAGATGATCGAGGCAGCACCTTCAGGAGAGATTACCGAATAGATCGCGTGTTCGAGCATAAGAATGCGGTTGGCCGTGGCGATTGCGATGGCGCCGCCCGATCCGCCTTCGCCGACGATCACGGAGACGACCGGCACGCCCAGTTTCAAGCAGCATTCGGTCGAGCGCGCGATGGCCTCCGCCTGCCCGCGTTCTTCCGCGCCAATGCCCGGATATGCGCCTGGCGTGTCGACAAAGGTTATGACCGGCATGTTGAAGCGGTCGGCCATCTCCATGAGCCGAACGGCTTTGCGGTAGCCTTCGGGCTTGGCCATTCCGAAGTTGTGCTTGATGCGGCTTTCGGTATCGGAACCCTTCTCGTTGCCAAGAACCATGACCGAGCGCCCGCGGAAGCGGCCCATGCCGCCGATAATGGCTTCGTCCTCGGCGAAGTAGCGATCGCCGGCTAGCGGGGTGAATTCCTCAATCAGACCTTGCACAAACTCGAGGCAATGGGGGCGTTCCGGGTGACGCGCGACAAGCGTTTTCTGCCACGGCGTCAGTTTCGCGTACATGTCCACCAATGCCGATTTGGCTTTTTGTTCGAGCTTGGAGATTTCCTCGGTGATCTGCACGCCCTTGCCTTCGCCTTGAAGCGCTTTGAGCTCCGCAACCTTGCTTTCCAGTTCAAGGATTGGCGTTTCAAAGGGCAAATAGGTGCGGATGGCGGCTTGCGCGCTCAAGGGAGCCTCTCTCTCGTTCCCGCTTTCTCATCTGGCGCGGGGCTACCATATCATCTGCAACGGCCGCATCTTATTGTTCGCGGACCCGAATTGCGGCTGCGAATTCACCCGGCTGTCGTCAGGGTGTCAAGGCGGCATGCAGGCGAGATGGTGGGGTGGACAATAAATTCAATAATAACATACGGTTAATGCAAATGGCCCGACGACGACTGACCGCGATCATCGGGTTGTGAATTGGCATCGGCGGCAGGTACTCCCAGATCAAGGGTGCAAACGACGCACCGGGATGACGCGCCAAGAAAGCGTCGTAACAGGCAAGAAGGCTCATAATGATGAAAACACGGCGTCTGGGGTCTAGAGGCCCCACTGTTTCCGCTCTCGCGCTCGGCTGCATGGGCATGAGCGACTTCTACGGCAAGCGCGATGACACCGAGGCGCTTGCGACCATCGATCGGGCAATCGAGCTTGGCGTCAACTTCCTCGACACGGCCGACATGTACGGTCCTCACACCAACGAGGAACTAGTAGGGCGAGGCATCAAAGGAAAGCGCGACAAGGTCTTCCTCGCCACCAAGTTTGGGATCGTGCGCGACCCCGCCGACGTAACTAAGCGCGGTGTCAATGGACGGCCGGAGTACGTGAAACAGTCGATTGAGGGTAGCCTGAAGCGCCTCGGCACCGATCATATCGATCTCTACTACCAGCACCGGGTCGATCCCAAGACGCCGATCGAGGACACAGTCGGCGCGATGGCCGATTTGGTGAAGGCTGGCAAGGTGCGCTTTCTCGGACTGAGCGAGGCGTCGTCAGAGACCATCGAGCGCGCGACCAAGGTCCACCCGATCACCGCGGTGCAGTCGGAGTACTCGTTATGGACGCGCGATCCAGAGACAGATGTTCTCGACACCTGCGAAAAGCTGGGCATCGGCTTTGTAGCCTACAGCCCGCTTGGACGAGGCTTCCTGACCGGTGCAATTCGCAGCCCCGACGACTTCGAGCCGGATGACTACCGTCGAAACAGCCCCAGGTTCATGGGCGATAATTTCGCAAAAAATCTGAAGCTTGTCGCCAAGGTGGAGGAGTTGGCCAAGGCCCGCGCGGTAACTCCGTCGCAGCTGGCGCTCGCATGGCTGTTGAGCAAACGGGATTTCGTCATTCCGCTATTTGGCACCAAGCGCCGCAGTTATCTGGAGCAGAACATTGCGGCAGCCGACATTGTGCTGACCACTGCGGAAGCGGATGCGATCGAGCAAGCCTTCCCGTTTGGCGCTGCCGCGGGCCCGCGCTATCCGGAAGCCATGATGAAGATCCTGAACGCGTAAGCGGCTTCTCTCACAAGTCGATTTAGTGCTCGCCGCTCAGCCGGTTCACCCACCGCGAGACGGCGAGCATCAAAGCTGCTGCCAAGGCTACCCACAACGCTTGGGTTGCGAAGAAATCGACAAGCGCGGCAGGGTCTTCCGCCTGGAAATTGCCGCCCAGCACGCCTGCCAGCTTGTTGCCGAAGGCGGTTGCCAGAAACCACAGCCCCAGTACGAAGCCTGTCATTCGCGCCGGCGCGAGTTTAGTCATGGATGAAAGACCGACCGGAGAGAGCAGCAATTCGCCGGACGTTTGCAGAAAGAACAGTCCGGCGAGCCAGATTGGAGACACTTTTCCTTCCGCGGCGAGCTTTGCTGCGGGGATCATCCAGGCGAAGGACAATGCGACGAGCGCTAGGCCAAACGCGAACTTGACCGCGGCAGAGGGCTGACGACGGCCCAGGCGGAGCCAAAGAAGCGCAAACATTGGCGCCAGCAGAACGACGAAGATCGGATTGACCGCCTGCCAATAGGACGATGGGAAGGGGAGCCCAAAAAACGAATTGACGGTCAAGCGGTCCGCAAAAAGCGACATCGATGTCCCCATCTGCTCGAAGATGGCAAAGAACACCATTGCTGCAATGAACAGAACCCCGATCGCCGCCAGCCGTTGATGATCGCGCGTCCCTTTTTTGACGCACCAAGCAATCCCGGCCAGAGGCAGAACCAGGAACATCCAGCGTAACCACTCCAGGCTCGGCATGTCCGATAGCATCGCTAAAGCCAGCAAGCCGAGCGTGAGGCCCGACATCGCAACGCCGTCGCGCCAAAGGCCGCGGCGACCCTCCAGCCGTTCGGCAAGTGAGACGGGCTCTTCCAGGACATGACCGGAGCGCATGAATTCGAGCATGGCTAGCGTCATGCCGACGCCGGCGGCTCCGAAGCCCCAATGCCAACTCGTCGTCGGATCAAAGCCCGCGGCCGTCAGCCAGTCTTTGAATGTCGCACTTTGAGCCAGGAAGCCTGTAACGAGTGGGGCGATGAATGCGCCGATGTTGACGCCCATGTAGAAAATGGAGAAGCCGGCGTCTCTGCGCTCGTCGCCAGGGGCGTACAATGCGCCTACGAGACCGGAGATGTTGGGCTTGAACAGGCCCGTGCCGAGCGCGATCAGAACCAGACCTGTATAGAACGTGGCCAGCGAGGGATAGGCCAGGCAGTAATGGCCTAGAGCGATGATCCATCCGCCTACCAAAACCGAGCGTCGCGCGCCCAGGATCCTATCGGCGATGAAGCCGCCTGGGATCGACAGCATGTAAACGGCCATCGTGTAGTTGCCGTATATTTGCGCAGCATCGGGGGTGGACAGTGCTAGTCCGCCTTGAGCGATCGGCGTGACCATGAACAAGGTGAGGAGGGCGCGCATTCCGTAATAAGAGAACCGCTCCCACAGCTCGGTGAAAAACAAGCGAGGCAGCCCTGCTGGCTGAGAGGCGAACAGCCCGCTGGAAACGCGGCTGGTTAGATCGATTGTTGTGCGGGGCCGTGCCGGTTCGGTGCTGCTCATGGAGCAATCTGAGAGCGAACATTACCGAAAGTCAAAGGAGGCGAAGAAGTTGGCGCAAGATTGTGCATTTGAGCCGCATCCGATGAAAAACTGTCCGTGACCATGCATTGGCGCTCTTGGCGCAGTTTCATCGTGCACCGATATTGGATAGAACGGCGCAAGAGCGGGGCGATACGGCCCGAATGCCTTTGATAGTTTTAAGGAGCCGATCATGAATGTTTTTAGACTTTTTCCGTTAGCTTTGGCCTTGGGCTTTGCCGTACCGACGCAGGCGGCCCACGCGGAAATTCTGTCGGGAACCTGGTCGGGCTCTGGCTATGTGCAGCCCAAGGAAGGCAAACGTGAAAGCGTGCGGTGCCGTGTTACCTACTCGCCTCAGGGAGCCAAGGTCGTGGCGGTTGCTGCCACGTGCGCATCGGCGTCCGTGACAATCCGCCAGACGGGGTCGTTGTCGATGGTCTCCGACACCCGTTACGTCGGCGACTTCCACAACCCCGAGTACGACATCTCTGGCCGAGTACGCGTTACGATCAGCGGCAGCTCTCAAACCGTTACGTTTTCGAGCGCCCGCGGCGGCGGCAGCATGACGCTGCGTCGGCGCTGAGCCTCATCATTGTTATTGCAGAAAAAGAAAACGTCACCCAGCTTTCGCCGGGTGACGTTTTTTCGTAGTTCTTGTGGGCTTTCCTAAGGAGGTCGCCAACCCGCTGTAGTTTGGGGCTGCTCGGCCAATCAACAACGCAAAGCGCTACACTCAGAGCGCGGCCTCAAGAAGGACGAGCATGGGATCGCCCTCAATGCCGTGTGCGGTAAAGCCCATCGTTCGCTCCAGCTCGATTGTGCAGTGGTTCTCACGGCTCTCGATGGACTGCAGCTTCTTGATGCCGCGGGCCTTGGCAACTTCAGTAACGTATTTGAGAAGGGCCGACTCAATTCCCTTGCCCTTGAAGTCGCTGTGAACGGTGAATGCAACCTCGGCCGTCTGGAGTGATTTGTCGGCGGCGAGCATAGCATTGCCGATGATCTCCTTGCTGCCAGGTTCGAATACGAGGAAGTCCTCCGTCTGCCGGTGATCCACATGGGTCATGGCAGCAATCTGCTCAGGCGAGACCTTTTGGATCGCGCTCAGAAACCGGAACCGCAGATCATCCTTGGAGACGTGCTCGAAGAAGGCGGACAGGGCGGGATCGTCCTGCTCATTTGCCGGGCGTACGCGGATGCGAAAGCCTGTGCGGGTCTGGAGCTCAACAGTGTCGTTCGTGGTCATTTCGCCGATCTCCTCAGTCTATCTACGGCCACGTTGGAGCGCACGAATCTGCGCAGCCAGTGAGTCGTCGAGTGTTATGTAATCGCCTGAACTGGAAGAGAAAATGGAGGTTGCTGCATGGCAGCGATGGCGATCGTGCAGCGCGGCAATGCCGCGTTAGGAGTTGATCGAACTCATGGCGGGGCGACGTCGGCGCAATTCGGCCCGCTTCGTCTGACATTGGCAATTACGGCGATGTCTGACGGGTGCTCCAAGTCGTCGAAATTGCTGTGGGCGGTTCATGGCCATCCAAGATGACCCATAGTCGGCGCTTGCAGTTCTGCTAGATGGACTATGACAGAGTAATGACAATGAGCGTTGGACCGGGAAAGGCGCCAGCATGACTCAGGACTTTGGTTCCAATTTGGGGTCGCTACGTGCAGTTGCCGTGGCGGTTTTTTTTTGCGCGGGTCTGCTCGGCGCTGGCGCTGGCCGCGTCCTTGCGGATGAGAGCCAGCCAGCAATTGTTGACGATCTGACGGGGCCTGGGTCCGTCATTCCCGTCAAACCGCCGGCGTCGGAAATGAAGTTTGAGCCGCGCAAGTTCGTCGGGCCATTGGAGATGCCGTGGGGTATGGCCTTCTTGCCCGATGGCCGTTTGCTGGTGACGGAGCGCCCTGGCCGTCTGCGCGTCATCGAGAACGGGCTCTTGGACGAAGTGCCGATCGCGGGAACGCCCGAAGTAATGGCTGCTGGCCATTCCGGTTTGCTTGATGTGCTGGTCGATCGCGACTTTCCCAACAACCAGCGAATCTTCTTGAGCTACATGCACGGCGTCAAAGGCGCGATCAATACGCGCGTGATGAGCGCGCGCCTAGACGGGCACGCGCTGACCGAGCAGAAAGTCATCTTTGATAGCCGTCCAGCCTTGCCCGGTACCGACCAGATCGGCGGCCGCCTCGCTTATGGGCCGGACAACAATCTTTACCTGACGATCGGTGACCGTTTCGAAATGAATCGCGCCCAGGATCTGATGGATCATTCCGGATCTATCGTGCGCTTCCGCGAGGACGGGTCCATTCCGGAAGACAATCCGTTCGTCGGACGCAGCGACGCATTGCCGGAGATCTATAGCTACGGGCACCGCAATCCTCAGGGTTTGGTTGTGCGCAACGGCAAGCTCTGGGAAATCGAGCATGGACCTCAAGGCGGCGACGAGCTCAACGTCCTTGAGCCGGGCGGCAACTATGGTTGGCCGCTGGTGACATTTGGCATTGGGTACGATGGTAAGATCATCTCCGATCGCACAAGCGCGCCGGGCCTCATCGATCCGATCTACAAATGGGTGCCTTCGGTTGCGCCGTCGAGCCTCGCTGTCTACTCGGGCAATGTGATGCCGGACGATTGGCAGGGGACGTTCATTCTCGGGACGCTCTCAGGTGAGCGGCTTGTGCATCTGACCATCGTCGATGGCGCGGTGGTACGCGAGGAGCAGCTTTTGGAGAAGAAAATCGGGCGCATCCGCAATGTCGCCGTTGGGCCCGATGGTTACATCTATCTTCTCACCGATGGTGGGGAGGCGGCAATCTATCGCCTCGATCCGGTGACCGATGAAGTCGCCACAGGTGGTGGTCAAACTCCGGCTTCCGGTTCGGATCGCGACTGAAATGCTGGCGCACCATTCAGGTGCTTGAACTGCCGCCTTAAGTATCTGATGGCATGTCATGCCAGGAGTCGAACGTGGCGGCCTGTCCTGCAGGCCGCCCGTTTGCATCCAGGAGGTTCCATATCGTGACGTTCTTGATGAGGAACCTGCGCCCAGTCGCGCTAATGCGAACACCATCATAGCCGCTGACAAATCCGCATGTAGCGACATCCTTCAATAGGCGCTCGCGGGCCTCCCTCAGCACCGGTTCGGCGGTGAGGCGGGAAGGCATGACGATGAGGGCCTCCGGCGTCGTCTGCCAAAGATCGAGCGCGATGCGATTGGCGTAGTCGAGGATCGGGTCGGACTGGGTCCCGTGTGAAAGCACCGCGAAGGGCGCCGAATAGAGTCTTCGGGCATCCTCCAGGGCTTGTCCGGCGCGTGGGATCAGTTGCCGTCCCACCGCGCGCTCGAAGCTGTCGAGAAGGATCTGCGTGCGTGCGGTCCAAGCGGATCTCAGCGGCTCTGAGATGTTCAAATCGAAGTTTGCGATGTCAGGCATTGGGGCGGCGCGGGTCAAATGAGATGTTGGGACTAAACGGTATCTGATACCGAGGGCAAGGGCCTGCGCGAAACACACCGATCAACCTCAGTCTAATGCGTCGGAACGGATTGATCTGCTTGTCTTGCGGCCTGTCGGGGACAGAAAGAATGACCTTCGGACCGTGGGCTCGGCCATCATCTTATTGATATTGCTGCATGTTCTTGCTCAGAA
The DNA here is from genome assembly GCA_041397645.1 of Hyphomicrobiaceae bacterium. Lineage (NCBI taxonomy): Bacteria > Pseudomonadati > Pseudomonadota > Alphaproteobacteria > Hyphomicrobiales > Hyphomicrobiaceae > Hyphomicrobiaceae bacterium. The sequence goes on from JAWKWE010000004.1 coordinate 1,121,024, forward strand.
TTGTTCCTCGCCTTTTCTGTCGTTTCGTGTATAAGTTGCGGCGCGCGCGGGACTTTGAGCCCGCGCGCAGTTTTTTGGTGACCTGGCTGGACGACATCCCGGCTATGGCCGCCCGTGATCAACACCTACTCATAAGGAGAACCCGATGTCGGAGATCGCACCGCACCGTCGTGCGGCGAAAGCTGCTGTCATCAAGGACAATGCGACCAAGACCAACGACACCGGCTCGCCGGAGGTCCAGATCGCTGTTCTGACCCACCGCATCAACGAGCTGACGGAGCACTTCAAGCTCCATAAGAAAGACAACCATTCGCGTCGCGGCCTGCTCAAGATGGTTTCGCAGCGTCGCCAGCTCCTCGACTACGTCAAGGGCAAGGACGCCGCTCGTTATCAGAAGATCATCGAGAAGAACGGCATCCGCCGCTAACGGCTGCTCAGCGCGCTTGGTCAACAGGCGCGCATTTGTGGCAAAGGACGGCCCCATGGCCGCATGCTTTCAATGACGAGACCGTGTGTGCGCTGGTGCTTTTGAAGCCCTGGCGCATGCGCCGTTTGTACCGACAGGGTTGGCACAAACGAACGACCGATGACCGAGATAGAAGCGTAAACGAAAGACGATAACCGATATGTTTGACATCCATCGCGTGGAAATTGACTGGGGTGGCCGCAAGCTGACGCTGGAAACAGGGCACATGGCCCGCCAGGCGGATGCCGCCGTCGTGGCCCAGTATGGCGAGACAAGCGTGCTTGCCACCGTTGTTGCAGCCCGCTCCGTGAAGCCGGGCATCGACTTCTTCCCCCTGACCGTAAATTATCAGGAACGCACCTACGCCGCCGGCAAAATTCCCGGCGGCTATTTCAAGCGCGAAGGCCGTCCGACCGAGAAGGAGACGCTGACCTCGCGCCTGATCGACCGGCCTATTCGCCCGCTGTTTGTGGAAGGCTTCAAGAACGAGACCCAGGTAGTCGTCACCGTTCTTTCCCACGACTTGGAAAACGATCCCGACGTACTGGGCATGGTGGCTGCATCGGCAGCGCTTACCCTGTCGGGTCTTCCTTTCCTCGGCCCCATCGGCGCGGCGCGCGTCGGCGTCATCAACGGTGAGTTCGTACTCAATCCGATGGTCGACGAGATGGCCGAATCCTCCCTCGACCTCGTCATTGCCGGAACGCAGGACGCCGTGATGATGGTTGAATCGGAAGCCAAGGAGCTTCCCGAAAAGCAGATGCTGGAAGCGGTCATGTTCGGCCATAAGCACATCCAGCCCGTGATCCAGGCAATCATCAAGCTTGCCGAGACGGCCGCCAAAGAGCCCTGGGACATCAAGCTCCCCGACTTCGACAAGTACAAGGACAAGGTCAAGGAGCTGGCCGAGAAGACGCTGCGCGAGGCGTTCTCGACACCTGAGAAGCAGAAGCGCAACGCGCTTGTCGACGAGGCCCACGACAAGGTCTTTGCCGAGATCGATACCGGCGATGATCCCAACGAGAAGGTGCTTCTGGCCGACACCTTCAAGAAGCTTGAGATGGACATCATGCGTACGGATGTCGTCAAGACGGGCCAGCGCATCGACGGGCGCGATCTAAAGACGGTCCGTCCAATTCTCTCGGAAGTTCACGTACTGCCGCGCACGCACGGGTCCGCCCTTTTCACACGTGGTGAGACGCAAGCTCTCGTGGTTGCCACACTCGGCACAGGCGAGGACGAGCAGTACATCGACAGCTTGGAAGGCACCAAGAAAGAGCGCTTCCTGCTGCACTACAACTTCCCTCCCTACTCGGTTGGCGAAGTCGGCCGCATGGGATCGCCAGGGCGGCGCGAAATCGGTCACGGCAAGCTTGCTTGGCGCGCCGTGCGTCCGATGCTCCCCTCGCAGGAGGAGTTCCCCTACACGATCCGCGTGGTCTCCGAGATCATGGAGTCCAACGGCTCCTCGTCCATGGCGACCGTTTGCGGCTCGTCGCTGGCGCTTATGGATGCTGGTGTGCCGTTGAAATCGCCGATCGCCGGTATTGCGATGGGCCTCATCAAGGAGGGCGAAGAGTTCGCCGTCCTCTCCGACATTCTTGGCGATGAGGATCACCTCGGCGACATGGACTTCAAGGTGGCGGGCACCGAAAACGGCGTCACGTCGCTGCAGATGGACATCAAGATCACGGGCATAACCGAGGAAATCATGCGCGTGGCACTTGAGCAGGCCAATGCAGGCCGCCTGCACATCCTGGGTGAAATGGCCAAGGCCATCACCGGCTCGCGTCAGGAGCTCGGCGAGTACGCGCCACGCATCGAAACGATCAAGATCCCGACCGACAAGATCCGCGAAGTGATCGGGTCGGGGGGTTCGGTAATCCGCGAAATCGTGGCTGAATCGGGTGCCAAGATCGACATTTCGGATGATGGCACTGTGAAGATCGCGTCCGCAAACCGCGAGTCGATCGAAAAGGCGCTGGACCGTATCCGCGGCATCACCAGCGAGCCCGAGGTCGGCGAGATCTACAAGGGCAAGGTCGTCAAGATTATGGAGTTCGGCGCGTTCGTGAACTTCTTTGGTGCGAAGGATGGCCTTGTGCACATCTCTCAACTGACGAATGGCCGTCCGGCTACGGTTGGCGAAGTCGTCAAGGAAGGTCAGGAAGTCTACGTGAAGCTTCTTGGCTTTGACGATCGCGGCAAGGTGCGCCTGTCGATGAAGATCGTCGATCAGGAGACCGGCAAGGAAATCCCGCGCGCCGAGGGCGAGCCGGAAGAGGTGTTCGAGTCGCGACCGCCGCGCCGTGAGGGCGGACGGGGTGATCGTGGCGGCCGTGATCGCGGACCGCGCCGAGACCGCGGCTAAGTTCGCTTTCTAAACAACGAAGATAAGGCAAGCGCCGGACCAAACTGTTGGTCCGGCGCTTTTCGTTGTTTCGTGGAAATATGCGCGTAGCCTAAGGCGAAGCAGTCGAACCGACCGCCGACGCATCGACCTTCCAGACCCTAAAGAGACTGTGAGGGTTTTCTAGCGGCACGGGCAGCAGAAACGCCGGCGCTTTGTTGGCAACGAGGGCGGCACGCAGTGTCCCACGCCATTGCGCTCCAGAAACAAACGGATCATCCAGACCCGTGCACGTGACGACGTAGGTCACTTTCCGGTCTTTGAGAATTTTTGCGGCTTGCTTGCTATTGCGCGCAGCGAAGATGCGGTGGTTGGCAATGATCGCGTCGGCGATGCGATGATAGGGGGCGGACAAGACGTTATGTTCGGTAAGCGCAACGATGTAGGCGCCAAGATCAATGCGAGCAGCGATAAGTCCGGGTGGCAGAACGGCGAGGTCGGAAATCGCGCTATTGTGCAGGCAGGCTTCCGGAGGAACGGAAGCCGCGCTCATGATCGTCTCAGGACGAATCTGCGCATCAAGTGCCTTTGATCCCTGAAGCAGAAACGCTTGGCTCGCCAGGACAGCGGCACCGGCTTGGATCGTGCCAGAGCTAAGGCTCGTGGAGCCCGGCATCCGTGCAATGACGAGCGCAAGTGGCAGGGTGACCAGAAAGCTCGCGTAGCTTGTGTATTTGTATTGCCAGCAGGCGCACAGCACGAAGACCGTCGCTGCAAGAGCAAGAAATAACGAGTGTGCTGAGCGATCCTCACGATAAAGTTTCCAAGCGGCGGCAAGTCCCAGCCCGTAGTAGATGAGAAGTCCGACAGACTGTTCCAGATTGCCGCTCAAGGCATCCACCAAGATGGAACGGTTTTCGCCAATCGTCGCAAACCAGATCGGGAAGATGTCTTTTGGTAGCTGCGCCAGCGGGCCAGCAAGACACTTGGGTTCCAGAAAGCCATAAGCCGCGACGCCTGCCATGCCCGCCACCGCGGTAACTCCGATGATGCGCATCAGGCTCCAACGGTCGGCATGAGCAAGCGCAGTGCGCGCGCCGACGCCTCCGATGACGACGAGCGCGACCATGTTGAGCGAGATTGCGTCGCAACGCACGTCAAGCCAGCGATCCGGCGGAATGGTTGCAACGAAGCAAAGCGCGAAGACCCCAGCAAGACCGTCGAGGTAGCTGCGGGCATATGGCGAGGTGTTGTCGTCGATCATGCCCCAGGCGAGGACGATGAGGGATAACGCCGCTACCGGCGCGAGTGCCTCGTAACCGACGGCAAGTGCCAGCCCGCACAAGGCTCCCGCGCCCGCCCATCGTTTGGATCTTGGTGGGAAAGCACGGATCAACAAGGTGGCGATGATCGTTGCTGCGATCATGACGTTGTGGTGATCGATGCGTCCGTTCGCAAATTGATAAAGGCCGAGAGGGCACATCGCCACCAACGCGAGGGTGATCAGCGCGGCAGAGCGGCCGCTTAGGGCTTCGGCTGCGCGTGCCATGGCGTAGAGAAGGGGAGCGAGCACGACCAGAGGCCAGACCGCACGGGTGGCCAATTCAGCCGTGTCGGCTGGCATAACGAGTTCGAACGAAGCGAGCATCAGCGCGATCGGTGCGTCGATCAGGCGAGACCAGTGCCATAACATGCCGGCTTCTCCGCCCATGCGCGGCGTCCACAGGTCAAACCAGGGTTTGCCTGCAAGCAGGTCGCGCACCTGAACGAGACGCGCCGCGTCATCCATGTCGCCGAGGTAATCGCCCATGGCGAGGCCAGCGCTGAGCCACTGGCGCAGCGCGATAAATGTAAAGGCTACGAGCCACCAGACCCATAGGGGTGGGCCCGCAAGCCGTGCAAGCGGGGAGACGGAGGCCGATTTCTCGCTGGCCGATTTTTCAAAGGCGAGGCTTCGCATCATGCGCTCCCTGGGGAGCAACGACCTTAGTGCCGCCCTCCTTGCGCTCGCGTAAACAAACGCGCTGAAGTGGTGAACGATGGGTTAATTCGGCGCAGCAAACACTTCAGTCTTTCTTCATCGTTCACCACTAGCCTGACGGTGTCGGTTGCGTATCGCGGACCTTGGTCAACACAGTCCGAAGCCGGCATTGGGGCGAATGTGCAGGCGACTCTTATGACTGATTGTGATGTGCTCATCGTTGGAGCGGGACCGGCGGGGCTGACCGCGTCGTACCTCCTCACCAAGAAGGGTGTTTCCACGACTGTCATCGAGGCGGATCCCGTCTACGTCGGGGGCATCAGCCGCACAGCAACCTACAAAGATTTTCGCTTTGACATCGGCGGCCACCGCTTCTTCTCCAAGTCGAAGGAGGTCGTGGATCTTTGGAACGAGATCCTGCCGCAGGATTTTATAGATCGTCCGCGCATGTCGCGGATCTACTACGCTGGCAAATACTATTCGTATCCGCTGAAGGCTTTTGAGGCGCTCGGCAATCTGGGTGTCGTCGAGAGCGCGATGTGCGTGATGTCGTTCCTGTACAAGCAGGCGTTCCCCAACGAGAAGCCGGAAACCTTTCACGAATGGGTCTCAAACCAGTTCGGCGAGCGGTTGTTCTCGATCTTCTTTAGAACCTACACTGAAAAAGTGTGGGGCATGAGCTGTGACGAGATCTCGGCTGACTGGGCTGCGCAACGCATCAAGGGCCTCGACCTTTGGTCGGCCATGGCAAATGCGTTGCGTAATTCGGTTAAGCCAAAGGGCGTCAAGGATGGCACCTCAGCCCACGACGGCGAGATCATCAAAACGCTGATCGAAAGCTTCAAGTATCCGCGGCTCGGCCCGGGAATGATGTGGGACGAAGCTGCGCGCAAGACGCGAGAGCAGGGCGGCACCATCCATATGGGCACGAAACTGTTGGCGCTGACGTTCAATGACGATCAAGCGCGCTGGACCGTCACCGCGCAGCGCGAGGATGGCGAAGTCCTTCAGTTCCGCGCCAAGCATGTTATTTCGTCGGCACCCATTCGCGAGTTGGTTCAGGCTTTCACCGATAAGCCCTTGTGCGCATCTGCGGCACAGGCCCTGCGCTACCGCGATTTCATCACAGTGGCCATCGTGGTCGATAAGCCCGATCTCTTTCCAGACAACTGGATCTACATCCACGAGCCGAGCGTCAAGGTCGGGCGCATCCAGAACTTCCGCTCCTGGTCGCCGGAAATGGTCCCCGATGAGCGCCTCGCCTGCCTGGGGCTGGAATACTTCTGCTTCGAGGGCGATGGGCTTTGGACGGCACCTGACGGAGACCTGCTCGATCTCGCCAGAAACGAGCTTGCCGCGATCGGTCTCGCCCAGAAGAAAGAATGCATCGATGGCTGCGTAGTGCGACAGAAGAAGGCTTATCCGGTCTACGACGAGGACTACAAGTTCAACGTCGAGACAATCCGCAGCGAGCTGGCTGAGAAATATCCCACGCTGCATTTGGTCGGCCGCAACGGCATGCACAAATATAACAATCAAGACCACGCGATGATGACGTCTATGCTGACGGTGGAGAATATCATCGCCGGCGAAAACATCTACGACATCTGGTGTGTGAACGAGGATGCCGAGTATCACGAAGCCGGCAACGCCAGCGCGCAGGAGGCCTTGAAGAGCGTGCGCTTGGTGCCGCGGAAAATCGGCTCTGCTGCATGATCTCCGCTTCTGATAGAGCGCCGCACGCCATTGCGCCCGGCTCTGGGATTGCGGAGTTGGTGGCGCGCCGACCTTCGGTGGTCGAACAGATTATCCGCTATGCCTGTGTCAGTGCGCTCGCGTTGGGGCTCGATTTCACGGTTTTTCTGCTGCTCACCCACTTCTCGGCGATGTCGCCTGCGACCGCAGGAGCGACCGGATACAGCCTCGGTCTTGTGTTGCACTATGTTCTGTCGGTGCGTTTCGTCTTCGATGCTGATGCCTCGCTCAAGACGCGTCGACGGTTGTTTGGGGAATTTGTGGCCAGTGGTTTATTCGGCGTCTTTGCGACGTGGGCCGTGATCCATCTCGCGACGGGAACTCTAGGAATGGGCTCTGTGCCCGCGAAAGGACTTGCTGTGATCATCAGTTTCGCTGCGGTATTCATCATCCGTCGCTCGATCATTTTTGCGGCGCGCACGCGGTCACGCTAAACGCGTCCGATCAAGATTCGGATTGTAGCCATTGAAAAAGCCGCTGGAGTCGCCAGCGGCTTTCTCGTTAGTCGGGTGTCGAGGGACGATGTCCTAGTACCAGCGGCAGCGGCGAACGCCCCACTTGTTTTTCCAGCAGCGGTGCGATGTGCAAGCGACGCGGCCAACTCCGGGCACGTGACGGTGGACATCCGTGAAGCCGCGCCGGCAGGTGCGATGCCAGCCATGGGTTTTGGCGACCATTGTCTGTTCGGCGGAGATCGACTTCATCACGCCGAGAGAGCCGCTGGGCGCGGCCGTGGCTGGAACGATAGCTGAACCCGCAATCGCTGCGGCAAGCACAGCAACACCAAGTGCAATACCAGAAAACCGCATAGGAAAAGCTCCTTCCCGTTGATCGTGCGTTTACCGATGGATGCTCCATAGAAGTCCATTGCGACAAACAAGCGGCGCTCCCTGGGCGACCGCGGACGGGAAGCTGGCAGATTGGCGGCTCGCCCGCAACTTACGGAACCGTACGGCCGAGCCTCAATGCGTTCGTAATCACCGAGACAGATGACAGGCTCATGGCCAGCGCCGCAATCATCGGGGAGAGCAGAACGCCAAAGATCGGATAAAGAACGCCAGCCGCAATGGGTACGCCGAGGGCGTTGTAGCCGAACGCAAAGCCGAGGTTCTGCCTGATATTGGCGACGGTGGCGGCGGCCAAGCGGCGAGCTCTGACGAGACCGTTGAGATCGCCCTTCGGCAGCGTGATGCCGGCGCTTTCGATAGCGACGTCGGCTCCAGTGCCCATAGCAACGCCAGAGTCGGCGGTTGACAGGGCGATAGCATCGTTGATGCCGTCGCCAGCAAACGCAACGGTGCGACCACGCGTTTTGAGCTCCGATATGAGACGCGATTTTTGGGCTGGTAGAAGTCCCGCGTGGACTTTTCCGATACCCAGTTCGTGAGCGACCGCTTGCGCCGTTTCCTGACGGTCGCCGGTTGCCATCACAATATCGAGGCCGAGCGATTTCAGCTCGCCAATCGCGGCGCGCGCTTGCGGTTTCACTTTATCGGAAACCGACAGCAAGCCCGCTAGCTTGCCGTCGATGGCGATAAACAGCGGTGTTTGTCCCAATGTCGCGAGGCGCTCAGCCTGTTCTTGAGTTGCCGCAACGTCAACGCCAAGCTCAGCCATCAATCTGGCGTTCCCCGCCGCAACGTGCCGGCCTGAAATATCCGCGCGTGCGCCTTGCCCGGTAACGGCAGTGAAGTTCTGCGCATCAGAAAGCGTCAATCCGCGCTCGCGCGCCCCCGCCACGATCGCCGCGGCAATCGGATGCTCGCTCTCCTGTTCAAGACTGGCAGCCAGCGATAACAGCTCTGCCTCAGGAAATCCGGTGGAGACAATATCTGACAGTACAGGCCGCCCCTCGGTCAGGGTGCCCGTCTTATCGAGAACAAGCGTGTCCGACTTTGCGAAAGCTTCGAGAGCTTCGGCGTTGCGTATCAGGATGCCTTCGCGTGCGCCTCTACCGGTCGCGACCATCACCGAGATCGGCGTTGCAAGGCCAAGGGCGCACGGACAGGCGATGATGAGAACTGACACCGCCGCCACGATGGCGTGAGCAAGACGCGGGTCGGGCCCAAATGCCATCCATGCGAGAAACGCGAGGACCGCAACGGAGACGACGGCTGGGACGAAATAGCGTGCAACGCGGTCGGCTAAGTTCTGTAGCGGTGCACGGCTGCGCTGAGCTTCCGAAACCATGGCGACGATTCGAGATAGAACGGTCTCGGATCCGATCGCGCGCGCTTCCATTACGAAGGAGCCGGACGTATTCATCGTGCCGCCGGTCACATGATCGCCTGGCGATTTATCGACCGGAAGCGACTCGCCCGAGAGCAGAGACTCATCAATTGTGGAGTGGCCAGAAGTGATCACGCCATCGACCGGAATTGCCGCGCCGGGCCGGATTCGAATCCGGTCGCCGTGCAGGATGTTGGCCAGCGGGACTTCGCGTTCACCCCCGTTTGGGAGCACGCGAAGTGCTGTCTTGGGCGTGAGGTCGAGCAAGGCGCGCAGAGCGTCGCCCGTGCGCGCGCGTGCGCGCAACTCAAGAACTTGTCCAAGAAGAACGAGGACGATGATAACAGCCGAGGCTTCGAAGTAGACCGGCACGGTTCCCCCGTGGCCGCGCATGGCAGGCGGGAAAAGTCCCGGCGCTGCGACGGCGACAAGGCTATAAAGGAACGCCGCGCCAGTGCCGAGCGAGATGAGCGTCCACATGTTGGGGCTGTTGTTTCGGATCGACGCGATGCCGCGTTCAAAGAAGGGCTGGGCGCACCACAGCACCACGGGCGCTGCAAGAAGCAACTCGACGAACTGGCTGCCGCGCGGACCGAACCAATTCATCACCGGTAAGCCGAGGTGCGCGCCCATCGACAGCACGAATAGCGGAATCGTAAAAATTGCGCCCACCTTCAGCCGGTGGAGGAAGTCCGTAAGTTCGGGATTGTCTCCGGCCTCCGCATCTGGCACGCCCATCGGCTCCAGAGCCATGCCGCACTTGGGACAAGTGCCGGGCCCCTCCTGGATGATTTCGGGATGCATCGGGCAGGTGTAGAGCTTCTTGCCGTCGCCAGCATTCGCAGCCGCCATTTTGCGGACGACTTTGCGGTCGGGATCGATGTAGTGCTCGGGGTCAGCGGCAAATCTCTCTTGGCATTTCTTGCCGCAGAAATGATAGGTGACGCCGTCGTAGTCGAACGAAGGCTTACCGGCGTGGAGGTCGACGCTCATGCCGCATACCGGATCAATAGCGTGGTCAGCGCTGTTGGCGCTGTGGTGTGCGCCGTTCGTGGCGTGGACGGGGTGGGCGGACTTCTTGAAAAGCTCGGACATGGGCTTCGCTTGGGCCTCATGAAGTGACGCGGGAGCAGGATCGACCAAGGCATTGGCCAAGTCACAAGCCTAACGCCCTTCTCCCATAAATGGGCTGAGTAGCGTCAAATTGCCAACCTCGTTTGAAGGGAGGTGTTCTCAGGCTCGTTCAAAAGCCGCCACTTCGGGCCAGAACACGCGCGCAACGCGGCTGATATCGGCGGGGTCTCCGGTGGTCAGGAGTGTGAGCCGTCCACCGTCGCTGCCTTCCAGATAACTGGGGCGCCGGTGCAGATAGTCCTCGAAGCTGTCAGCCACCACCTCCGGCTGCGATAGGATCCGCGTGAACGGAGGCAGGTGGCGACGGAACAGGTGCTCCACGAGCGGGAAGTGCGTGCAGCCAAGGATGGCGCGGTGGGGCGGAATGCTGCCCGCCTGGGCGAGCACGCCCGCGACACCCTCGGCAACGAGCCGATCAAGCTCGTCCGCCGGTCTTTCCGCTTCGATTGCGCCTGCCAGTTCCGAGCAGATCTGCTGAATGACCGTCACCTTGGGACAGCGCTTGCGGATCTCCTCGGGAAAGACGCCCGAACTGATTGTGCGTGTGGTGCCAAACACCGCGATGGTGTCGGTATTGTACTTTTGCGGATACTGTGGCGAGGTGACGGCCCACGGGGTTTGCGTGGCAGCCTCGACGGTCGGCGCGACAATGCCCAGCACGTTATGCGTACCCGCCCACGCGCTAAAAGGGAGCCATTGCTGCTGCAGGGTGCGCAGAGCGACGGCTGTTGCCGTATTGCAGCCCAGAAGCACAAGCTTGGCTCCGCGACGGTAGAGGTCCTCAACGGCGTTGCGCGTCAGATCCACGACCTCATCGGAGGGGCGGTTGCCGTAGGGAACGTTTGCGTGATCCGCCAGGTAAACAAAGTCGGCATGCCTGAAACGCGAGACAAGCTCGCGCAGCACCGTGAGGCCCCCCAGGCCAGAATCAAAGACGCCGATCATGAGCGCGAGTGTGTGCCCTTGCTGCCGGTCTAGTGTCAACGGTCCCGAAAGCGCTCCTGTGGCGCGCGAGCCCACAAACCCGTGGGCTTGGGTACAGCCCCCGCGCCATTTCGCACTCGCGAGGCGAGTTTGCCTCGGTTGGCTGTTGATCGTTGTTTCGTGTGGCCTAAGAGGCCATGATGGCATGACGTTCGGTGTATTTTTAATCTTAGAACGGCGTTTCGTCGCCGGCGAGGGTCTGCTGGCCGCAGCGCCGCGAGAGCTGCCAATGATTACGCTCGATGATTGCATTGCATTGTGTGGATTGTCAGAGGAGGAGGTGCTGGCCATTGCCGAGCACGAGCACATTCCCGAGATCGCTGCCACCGAGTTGGCCGAATACCTTTTGATGCGCGACAAGGGCCCGGAGAAAATCGGCGCCATGATCGTCGATGACATTCGCGAGGCACAAAAGTCCGGCGACCGTGCCCACGTCGTCAGTCTTCTGCATGTTCTGCATCACTTTTTGCGCAAGTATCCCGAGGCCAGCCCCGGCGCTCATCCCTGGAGCAGCGCAATGTAATGCACCGCGAATGGCGTGGGGCCTAGAAACGAAACGGGCCCGCGCAATCGCGAGCCCGTATGAATGAGTGTTGGACGCTCGAGGCGCTACTCGGCGGCTTCCGAGGGCGAACGGCCGGTGGTTTTGCCTTCGGCGTCGATCTCTTTGAGGCTCTGAAGCGTCGGCATCGAGACGGTGTTATAGCCGCAATCGACGAAGTGGACCTCGCCCGTGACAGCGCCCGAGAGCGGCGAAAGCAGGTAGAGCGCCGAGCCGCCGACTTCATCGAGAGTCGGCGTACGCTTAAGCGGTGCGTTCTCGCGTTGGAAGTTGAAGATCACGCGCGCATCGCCCACGCCTGCCCCAGACAGCGTTCGCATCGGGCCAGCCGATAGTGCATTGACGCGAATGCCCTGCGGTCCGAAGTCGGCGGCGAGGTAACGTACCGAGGCTTCAAGCGCAGCCTTGGCGACGCCCATAACATTGTAGGACGGGACCCAGCGAGTCGCGCCGCCGTATGACAGCGTGATCATTGAACCGCCGTTCGGCATCAGCTCGGCCGCGCGCTTGGCGATCTCGGTGAAAGAGAAGCACGAAATCACCATGGTGTTGGTGAAGTTCTCCCGCGTCGTGTCGGCGTAGCGGCCGGCAAGCTCGCGCGGATCGGAAAACGCAAGTGCGTGAACGATGAAGTCGAGTGAACCCCACTCTGACTTGATCTTGGAAAAGACGTTGTCGACGCTCGGAAGATCGAGGACGTTGCACTCTTCGATGATCTTGGAGCCCAGCGACTGTGCCAGCGGCGCGGCACGGCGCCCGAATGCACCGCCCTGATAGGTAAAGGCGAGTTCGGCACCCTGACCGGCAAGCACGCGGGCGATGCCCCACGCGATGGACCGGTCGTTGGCCACGCCCATTATAAGGCCCTTCTTGCCTGCCATCAGCGGACCGGGCTTTGCGATATCAATATCCGTCATGGGAAGCCTCGTATCCTTACCGAATGAACGTCCGTGAACCTGAAACCAGCCGGCTCCGCGCTTGTGAACTCTCATAAAACGGTACCGTCTGTCGTTACGCTATAAGACTGAAGACGACAGTGGCGGTCTAACGGTTAACCATCATGTCGGCGAAGTATGAGAGTGGCATTTGTACCGCCGAAACCGAAGCTGTTCGACATGACACAGTTAAGCGTCACGTTGTCGAGCCGCTGGCGTGCAATCGGCACGTCAGCGAATGCCGGATCGATTTCCTCAATATTTGCGCTCTCGCAGATGAAGCCGTTATTCATCATCAGAAGTGAAAAAATAGCTTCCTGTACGCCAATAGCACCGAGCGAATGGCCCGTGAGCGATTTGGTCGCGGCAATGGTAGGAATTTCTGAGCCGAAAACCTCGCGAATTGCGTCGATTTCGCGCGCATCTCCGACCGGGGTGCCGGTGCCGTGCGGGTTAATGTAATCGATCTTCGGTACGCCCTTGCCATCGAGGCCCTTGAGCGCGAGCTTCATGCACCGGGCTGCGCCTTCGCCAGAGGGGGCGACCATGTCAAAGCCATCGGACGTTGCGCCGTAGCCGACGACCTCGCCGTAAATCTTTGCGCCGCGCGCCTTGGCGTGTTCCAGCTCTTCCAGAACCAGCACACCGGCTCCACCCGCGATCACGAACCCATCGCGGTTTTTATCGTAAGCGCGGCTCGCCTTTTGCGGCGTGTCGTTGAAGCGCGAGGACATCGCGCCCATTGCGTCGAACAGGTTGGACAGCGTCCAGTCCAGTTCTTCGCAACCGCCCGCGAATATGATGTCTTGCTTGCCCCATTGAATGAGTTCGGCGGCATTACCGATACAGTGCGCCGACGTCGCGCAAGCAGATGAGATCGAATAGTTCGTGCCCTTGATCTGGAACGCGGTCGCAAGCGCAGCGGATGGACCTGAGCACATCGCCTTGGGAACTTCGAAGGGGCCGATCTTCTTGGGCCCTCCCGACTTCACCGTCGTTTCTGCAGCTTCCACGATGGCGCGCGTCGAGGGACCGCCAGATCCCATGATGATGCCGGAACGTTCGTTGATGACGTCGCTTTCTTCCAAGCCGGCGTCACGGATCGCCTGATCCATCGCGATCCAATTCCAGCCGACGCCGGGGTTCATGAAGCGCTTGGGCTTGCGAGGCACCATGGCAGCCCAGTCGATCTCGGGCGCGCCGTGTACTTGGCATTTAAAGCCCAATTCAGCGTATTTCTCGGCGCGCGAGATTCCAGACTTCGCTTCGCGTAGTGAAGCGAGAACCTCCTGGCTGTTGTTTCCGATCGAGGAAACAATGCCCATTCCCGTGACGACGACGCGCCTCATCAAAAATCCTTCCCCTCGCGCCCCTCTCGGCGGTTAGCCTCGCCCAGCTTCAATCATTGGCGCCTGGCGGATTTGATCGTTTATCCGAAAGTGCGCCCCAACCTCAAGCGCCCGATGCAGAAGGTTCCTCGCCAGCTTGGAATAGACCGACCTTGAGATCGGTCGCGTGATAGATGGGCTCGCCGTCCGCCTTCAGCACCCCGTCGGCAATCGCCAGTTTGAGTTTGCGCAGGATGACGCGCTTGAGATCGATGACATATTCGACCTTCTTGGTCGTCGGGAGCACCATGTTGGTGAATTTCACATCTCCCACGCCGAGCGCCCGTCCGCGACCCGGTGCGCCGAGCCAGCCAAGGTAGAATCCGACCAACTGCCACAGCGCGTCTAGGCCAAGGCAGCCCGGCATCACCGGATCGCCCTTGAAGTGGCAGTCGAAAAACCAGTTTAGTCGTTCATTTCCCGCGACCTTGAGCTCCGCCACGATCAAGCCCTTGCCGTGCGCGCCGCCCGTCTCTGAGATTTGCGAAATCCGATCAAACATGAGCATTGGAGGTAGCGGCAACTGAGCGTTGCCAGGTCCGAACAACTCGCCGCGTCCGCAGCTCAATAGATCCTCGAACTCGAAACTGGGTCGGCGGTCAGCCATCGTGTTCTCACTTCCCTGTAAATCTTGGGCCATTAGTGGCTCCTTGGCGCGGGGTGTCTATCACAAGGATTTTCGAACTCAAAGTCGGGCGCGGTTGGCGCAAATCAAGATGTCGGATGAAAAGCCAAAGAAAAACATAGTGTTGTGAGGATGTTGCGCAGAGTTGCGGTCAGGCATATTATGTCGATAACCCCTGTGTGCGGCTAAGTCGCGCCTGGTAATGGTGGTGTGTCAGCACATCCCTTAAGTATCGAACTGATTTTCTAAGGCCTAAGGCTAGGACGCGGCTGAAAGAATGAGTGTCTCCCAAGACGATTGTGACGGCCCTGAGAGCCATCGGATCGAACCCGTACGCAGCGTGCCAGAGGTGCTGCGCGATGCTGGGTTGAGGCCGACACGTCAGCGCTTGGCGCTGGGAAGCCTGCTATTTGGTGGGAGCGACAGGCACGTTACCGCGGAGCAGCTTCACGCGGAAGTCGTGGCGCGAGGGGAGCACGTCTCGTTAGCGACCGTCTACAACACGCTGCATCAGTTCAAGCGCGCCGGTCTCGTGCGGGAATTGGCCATTGAGGGGGCGAAGGCTTATTTCGACACCAACACGTCCAACCATAATCACTTCCTGTTGGAGTCCGAAGGCGAGCTGATGGATATCCCAGGGAATGCCATTTCGGTATCAGGCGTACCAGCGCCGCCCGAAGGCATGCGAATAACGCACATCGACGTGGTCGTCCGCCTGGCGAAGAAATAGCGCTGCGCCGCCTGTTTTCCTCCCGTCTTCCGCGTTAGTTGATTGTCTCGCCCTCGTAGACGCCCCAAAGCTTTTTCTGCTCGATGTAGCCCCCGTAGTCTTCCACCGAGACACGGCACCAGCGGCCATCGCAGGAGTGCAAATTCGCTATCACACCTGCTTCGACGTTGACGACGACAGAGGACCGTTCGCTGTCGCGGGAATGTATGGCGACCTGTGGCGGCTTGAGACCAGCTTTGATTTCCCATGGCAAGACCAACGCCGTCCGCCGGCCGGATAGCAGCGACTGCAGCACCCAGCCCGTGGTGCCTTCCGCATCGCGCACCTGCCGCCAAGCCTCGTATTCCTTGATGACTTCCAGGGGAAGCCCGGCGCGGCGGAAAACCCAGCCGGTCGGATACTCCGTGCTGGGACCATTGCGAAGGTTGACCCGATCCGATTTGAGGCTGACGAAGCGCGGGACAGGCAGCCCGCTGCCGGAGGGTACGGAACGGTCTTGCGCGCGTGCGCTGGACGAAAGACCCACCTGAGCCGTCGAAACCAACGCAAAGATCATCACGCCAAGGGCCGGCGCGGATAGCAAATGCCAATCGCGCACACGCCAGCGCCCATAAAGCGGCCCTGAGAAGACGCGATGGAGGTTATGGAGTAGTGGTTTCGTCACGCTGCTCTTGCTCGTTTCCGCAAGGTTCTGACGTCTAGTGGACTGGCCCCGAGGCATAACTTTGGCGGTAAGGGTCAGTCTGAAGCTCGTCCAGAGAAATTTCGGTGCTTTGTCATCGCTAAGACCATCTGTTAGACACTCAGATCGACGACATCGTCCACGACACGCGCTCGGAGATAATCCTAGTCGGCGCCCACTTCACTCAAACGA
Organism: Hyphomicrobiaceae bacterium; assembly: GCA_041397645.1. Classification (NCBI taxonomy): domain Bacteria; kingdom Pseudomonadati; phylum Pseudomonadota; class Alphaproteobacteria; order Hyphomicrobiales; family Hyphomicrobiaceae; species Hyphomicrobiaceae bacterium. The sequence continues at coordinate 1,137,037 of JAWKWE010000004.1, forward strand.
TTATCCCCCTGGAATCATTCATGCCCAGCACCCCTAAAAAACCGGTTGTCATCGTAACACGCAAGCTTCCCGACGTCGTCGAAACGCGCATGTGCGAGCTATTTGATACGGAGCTCAACGTCGACGACAAACCGATGACCCACCAGGAGCTGGTCGAGGCGGCCAAGCGTGCGGACGTATTGGTACCAACGGTGACCGACCGTATCGATCGATCCATACTTACGCAGGCAGGGCCGAATTTGCGGCTGATCGCCAATTTCGGCACCGGCGTGGACAACGTGGATCTCGATACCGCGCGCAATCGTTCGATTCTGGTGACGAACACGCCGGGCGTGCTGACGGAAGACACCGCAGACATGACCATGGCGCTAATCCTCGCCGTGCCGCGGCGTATCTATGAAGGTGCGGCATACCTCAAGGAGCGTGGCAATGAGTGGAGCGGATGGTCGCCCACCTGGATGCTTGGCCACCGCATCTTCGGCAAGCGCCTCGGCATCATCGGTATGGGCCGCATCGGACAGGCGGTTGCCCGCCGCGCCAAGGCTTTCGGTCTGCAGATCCATTATCACAACCGTCGCCGAGTCCCGGTGGAAGTCGAGCAGGAGCTGGAGGCGACGTACTGGGAAAGCCTGGATCAGATGCTCACCCGCGTCGACATCGTCTCGGTCAACTGCCCGCACACGCCCGCGACCTATCATTTGCTCTCTGCGCGCCGGTTGAAGCTGCTCAAGCCTTCGTCCTTCATCGTCAATACCTCCCGCGGCGAGGTTATCGATGAGAACGAGCTTGTGCGTCAGCTCGAACAGGGGACCATTGCGGGTGCGGGGCTCGACGTGTTCGAACACGAGCCGACCGTCAATCCGCGGCTGTTGTCATCCAGTCGGGTCGTTGCCTTGCCCCACATGAGTTCGGCGACGCTTGAGGGTCGCATCGACATGGGCGAGAAGGTGATCATCAACATCAAGGCTTTTGCCGACGGGCATGCACCGCCCGACCGCGTTCACGCCGCGATGTTCTGATGGCCTGATGAAACGGGAAGGTCTGTTTTGCAAAGCGGAACTGGCTAGTAGTGCCGCTGACCAGATCGCTTGCCCAAGGAGGGTCAGCCTTTGGCTTCGCCCGCCGCGAGCGCAAGTTGCATGATCGTATCTGCGTAGAACACGAACGTCGCCACGTATGCAATCGCCAGCAGCACCCATTGCATCCCGGTGAGCGGGGGAAGGCGCAGGGCCGTAGCGCCCCGTTTCGATGCCAGCAGTGGCGCCACAAGCAAAAGTACGATCAGCAGTACGTAGCTCTTGATTGCGAGCGCAAGAGCAGCTCCGGCCACTAATGCGACAGCGTTGAAGACGCGTGCGGCGTTCTCGTTGAAGCGAGATAGCAAGGCCTGTGTGATCTGGCCGCCGTCTAATGGCAGGATCGGCAGGAGATTGAAGCCGTTCAGCAGCGCGCTCATCAACGTCAACTCCGTCATGAAGGCATCTTTGCCCTGCATGGCCAGGAACATGAACAATCCCGTCGACAGAAGGCTGAAGCCGGGTCCCATGAGAGCGATGAGCCCCCGCTCGGCTTCGCTTTCAAAACGGTCGGCGCTGACGGCGACACCGCCGAAAAAAGGCACGAAGTAGAGCCCTTTCACGGGGATGCCTGTCCAGCGCATCGCCATGACGTGACCGAGTTCATGGATGAGAATGACAAGGATCAGCATGGCAGCAGCCGACCATCCGAACATCGCAAAGAAGCTGGCGAAGGTGAGCGCGCCGGTCAGTAGCGCGTTCTTGATCGCGTCCTGGCCCGAGTCGCTCGTCCTGCCGGCGCGGAGCTGTGCATTCGCGCGCAAGCGGCGAATGTTTTGCACGGCCGCGAGCGGCACGAGGAGGCGGGAGGAAAAGCGCGTATGCGTGACTTTATAGGTAGAAGTGATCATTGAGGTGTGCTCATCGCCTGTCACGGCGAAAGCGCAAACATAGTCATCGCCCGGACAGCACTCGGGTGCGGATTCGGCCTTGAGAACCTCGATGGCCATGGCTTCACCCGGACGCTCGTCAAGCACGCGATAAGCCATCGGCAGATCGAGTTCGCCGATCTTCAGACGTCCGGTGTAGACGCCGGGACGTGTCGGGTCGGCATCGGTCGTGATTTCGATGGGCGGCGTGCCTTCCAGGCGGACCGAGTGCGCGGATGCGACGGCCCACGTCGCCGACTTGGGTGCATTCACGTCCATAGAGAGCGTGTAGCTCCTGCGGTTACGGCCAGCCATCGCGTCGAAGGGAGCGCGCAAGAACTCCCCAAGGACGAACCAAATGTGAGACAGCAGCACTAGCACGCGGATTTCAGGCTCTCGATGATCTGCGACGCCGGCAAAGAAACCGGACACGGCGCGCGCAAATGGCGGCCCCCCACCCTAATTCCTTCCCGGGTTGAACGCGAGTGCGGGGCCGATCAATATCTCGATCAATATTCGATGTAAGCAATATGAGCCCTTGGTCGCATCAAGCCGCTTCGGGGTTCAGTTCCACACGGAACCTTATTGCCTGAAGGACAAATGTGTTAACGCGCCGCGCAGGCGGGCTCAGCGAGGGGCGCGTGCTGAGATAGATCGCGGATTGTGGGGTTTTTGCCTGACAACGGATTATCTGGATCCCAGGCAAGCTGCACGGTGTCGAAGCGGCTCGCCTGTGCGTCGTAGATCAGAAGCTTGCCGGCGAGGCTTTCCCCGATGCTGGCGATTTCTTTCACGACCTCTGTGGCCTGAAGCGTTCCTACGACGCCAGCGACGGGACCCAGTACGCCAACTTCCGAGCAGTTGGCGACAAGCCCAGCGGGTGGCGCTTCCGGAAAGATGCAGCGCAAGGAGGGATAAGGCGTGCCATCGGGCTGCGTTTCGTGCGGCTTAAATACAGACACGTAGCCGTCCAACGGCCCGAGGGCGGCATAAACCAGGGTTTTCTTCATCAGGTAGCAGGCGTCCGATACCAGATAGCGCGTGGCGAAATTATCGGATCCGTCAGCTACAATGTCGTAGCGCGCGATGATGTCGAGAGCATTGCTGGCATCGATGCGTGTGCGGTACGTTTCCACCTTAACAAGCGGATTGAGACGCGCGATCGCGTCAGCCGCGCTTTCGACCTTGGGCCGCCCGGCATCGGCCGTGGCATGCAAGACTTGACGCTGAAGATTGTCGATGGAGACAACGTCGTCGTCGATAACGCCAAGCGTTCCCACGCCCGCCGCCGCGAGATAGAGCAGAACCGGCGAGCCAAGCCCGCCGGCGCCGATGACGAGGACGCGGGCGGCCTTGAGCTTCTGTTGGCCCTGGCCACCGAGCTCGCGCAATACGAGGTGGCGCTTGTAGCGCTGGGATTCCTCGGGCGTCAGTGTCGTCATCGGTTTATGTAATCCTGCGATCAGCTCTTGCCGGGATCGAGGAAGAGCTCGCTCGAATAATAGCGTTCCGCGCACGACGGCGAGAAGGTGACAATGGTCTTGCCCGCCATGTCCGGCCGTTCGGCCAGTGCGATGGAAGCGGCGAGATTGGCGCCGGTGGAAATGCCACCCGGAATGCCCTCGACCTTTGCGAGCATCCGCGAGGTTTCAAGCGCCGCTTCACTCGAGACCTGGATGATATCATCGATCAGCTTGGTGTCGAGGATGCTTGGGACGAAGCCTGCGCCGATGCCCTGGATCTTATGAGGACCGCGCGGTCCGCCAGATAGAATGGCGCTTGTCGATGGCTCAACCGCGATCATCTTCAAGTCCGGCTTGCGCGGCTTGAGGGCGCGGCCGACACCCGTGAGCGTTCCGCCGGTTCCGACACCTGCGACGATTGCATCGACCTTGCCGCCGGTGTCTTTCCAAATTTCTTCCGCGGTGGTCATCTCGTGCACGAGAGGATTGGCGGGGTTGTCGAACTGGCCCGGGATCACCGCGCCCGGAATCGTCTCGGCAAGCTCTTGCGCGCGTGCCACCGCTGCAGGCATTCCGCCCGGTCCCGGGGTGAGTTCCAGTTCCGCGCCGAGATGCGCGAGGATCTTGCGCCGCTCGATCGACATCGTCTCCGGCATCACGAGAATGAGGCGATAGCCGCGCGCTGCAGCAACGAACGCAAGTCCGATACCTGTGTTGCCCGATGTCGGTTCCACAAGCACCGATTTGCCTGGTGTGATGCGGCCCTGAGCCTCGAGTGTGTCGATCATGGATACGCCGATACGATCCTTCACCGAGGAGAGCGGATTGAAGAACTCAAGCTTCATAAGGATGTCGGCTTTGAGGTTCTTCTCACGCTTGAGATTGTTGAGCCGAACAAGCGGCGTATGACCGATGGTTTCAGCGATGCTGTCGTAAACGCGGCCACGTCCCCACGACTGTGTGGCGGCGAGCGTCTTGATCTCGGTGTTCGTCATCGGAGTTTCCCATGTGAATTTCTCGCCTCTCGCCAAAGACTTGGCAGCGAGGCCAATTGAGTGCTTGTCGCAAGGAATGGGGCATGGCTCAAGTTGCGCGGCAGAAAACGACGCCTCACGGGGCGTGGCACCAGGGTCAACGTTTCTTCTTGCGTGCGGGAGCGCGCAAGGCCGGTTTCGTCGGTTCGCTGACAGGCGCAATGGCATTCTTTTCCAGCGCTGTCGCGCCGCCCGTTGATCCAAACCCGCTGGCACCCCGCGCCGTTGGGGTCAGCTTTTGCGCAGCCTTGAGGCGCACGGTCGTCACCGGGGCGATAACCATTTGGGCGATGCGTTCTCCTCGCCTTACGACAAAAGGCTTCGGGCCATGATTGATTAAGATCACCTGCACCTCGCCGCGGTAGTCGGCGTCGATCGTGCCGGGGCTGTTAAGTACAGTGATGCCGTGCTTGGCTGCGAGCCCCGAGCGAGGGCGCACCTGGGCCTCACAACCGACCGGCAACTGCAGGACCAGTCCTGTCGGGATCATTGCGGTGCCGCCGCGGGCCGTGAGCCTGATAGGCCCATCTTCGGGAATGGCGGCCACCAAGTCCATCCCGGCCGCGTTCTTGGATTGATAGGCCGGCAGTGCCAAGCCGTTTGAATGCGACAAGCGCATCACTTTGACGAGTGGTTTCTTCATTCAGCGGCTGTCCTTGCCGACACGTCGTCGCTCAGGCTCGCCGCCGCCCGTTCCATCAGGCGCTCGGCAACCTCATCTTTGCTCATGTCAGGCCAGCTTTCGACGCCGCCAGCGCTGAGGAGATGCACGGTGTTGCGGTCGCCGCCCATGATGCCGGTTTCCGGGGAAACGTCGTTGGCAACGATCCAGTCGGCCCCCTTGCGCTTCAGCTTGCGGCGGGCGTGCTCCAGTACGCTTTGCGTTTCAGCCGCAAAACCGATCACCAGAGTCGGGCGCTGTCGCTTCAGGTGCGCGAGCGTTTTGAGAATGTCCGGGTTCTCGGTCAAGGCGAGCTTCGGCGCGGTCTCGCTGCGTTTCTTCTTGATCTTCTCCGACTTCGGCTTGGCGACACGCCAGTCGGCAACGGCGGCGGCGAAGATAGCCATGTCGGCAGGCAGCGCGGCCTTTGCAGCCTCAAGCATTTCATCCGCCGTGACCACGCGCACGATGTCCACGCCGACCGGTTCAGGCAACGACACTGGGCCCGAGACGAGCGTCACGCGCGCGCCCAGACGCGCTGCCGCCAAAGCGATTGCGTAACCTTGTTTGCCGGACGAACGATTGGCGATGTAGCGCACCGGATCGATAGGCTCGTGCGTCGGCCCGGCGGTGACAAGAACATGACGGCCAGCGAGCGCGCCTGACTTTGCGTCCGTAGGGCTTTGCGCGAGAGGCTGTGTGTGCGACGAGCCGAATGCCGGCTTGGACGCGACAGGTGCTTGTGTTTCAGGCGAGCCCAGTAAGCGCGCCACCTCGGCGACAATCTCAGGCACTTCGACAAGGCGGCCGACACCTGCCTCGCCGCGTTCGGCCATCTCACCAGACGCGGGGCCCAGAAAGTGAACGCCATCGTCCTTCAACAGGGTGACGTTTCGCTGTGTCGCTTTGTTTGCCCACATGTGCGGGTTCATGGCGGGAACCGCCAGGATCGGCTTATCGGTCGCGAGCAAAACGCTCGTCGCCAAGTCGTTGGCGTGTCCGCCAGCCATGCGGGCAAGCAGGTCTGCTGTGGCCGGTGCGACGATGATCAGATCGCAATCGCGCGCCAAGCGGATGTGGCCGATCTCGCGCTCGTCATCGAGATCGAACAGATCCGTGAAAACTTTTTCATTGCTCAGCGCGCCTGCCGAGAGCGGCGTTACGAACTGCTGAGCGGCCGCCGTCATCACAACGCGCACTTGGACCGACCGCTCGCGCAGGCGGCGGATGAGGTCCAGACATTTGTAGGCGGCAATGCCGCCGCCGATGATCAAAACTACGCGCTTAGACACCAAGATTGTCACCGTTGTGCGACCAACCATTAAAGTGGCCAGTTTTACCGGCCTTCTGTGTAGCACATCTGGGGTTGATAACCGTTAAGGAGCAGCGCCTTGACCTTCTCCAATGAGAGTTTACTTAAAGGCTTGGTTATGCTCGGTGCTCCCATGCCGCATGCCGGATATGTGGTAGCCGACATTATATGCGTCACGACAAAAAACACAGGAGGACGTTCGATGAGAAATGCGCTCTTCTCGCTGGCCGTGGCTTTGGGCCTGCTTGGCCTACCGGCAGCCGATGCTCGTGCCGACGATGCCAATGGCGTAACGATCTCTCATGCTTTCGTGCGCGCGACCCCGGGCGGCTCGAACATCTCTGCAGCATTCATGGAGATTGCCTCCGAGAAGGGTGACAAGCTCCTCAGCGCCTCCTCGCCTGCAGCGGGGCGTGTGGAGATCCACACTCACATCAAGCAGGGCGATGTCATGAGGATGCGGCGCGTGGACGATCTCGCCATCGAGGCAGGCAAACCCCATGCTCTCAAGCCGATGGGCGATCACATCATGCTCATGGAGCTCAAGGAGCCTCTTAAAGAAGGCGGCACTCTGAAACTTACGCTGACCTTCGAAAAGGCTGGAGCCGTTGAGGTGGACGCGCCGATTCTGGCACCAGGCTCGATGGGAGCGAATGGCGCGGCCGCAAAGCCAGCCGGGGATGCCGCCTCCGGACACCAGTCCCACGACCAACACTGACGCCAATTTGAGCACATCTTAGAGCTCAGGCAGCGCCTGGAAAAAGTGCAAAAATTTATCTGGCGCGGTGACTTGACGCACGCCGACAGTTGATGCATGTTGCCCGCGCTTTCGGTGCCTGGGCCGGCCCCGAGAACGCAAAAAAAAAGAATTAGGGTCCAAGTCTAGGGACGTTACGATAGGGCCGGTGCCTCCAGCGCCGGCTCTCTCTATTTCAGGGCTCGAGAAGCCTTCATCGCGCCGTTGTTCGCCTGCTTCGGGCCCAGGAACACACCGCGCAACGCTTTTTGCAGTTGGTTGCACCCGCCTTAGGCACCGTTGCCTTGATCGAACCGCGATCCTTGGCCACAAGTCCAGCTGACTAGGACTTGGGGGTAAGAATGAGCACGGACGAAGTAGCCGGAGCCAGTCGACCGACACGGCGGCTAACAGGGCTTTCGCTTGCCGCTTGGGCGTTCGTTTCGTTTGCCCTGCCGTTAGCTGCCCTTACCCTCAATGTGTTCAAGATCGTGGGTTTCCCCCTGGGCTTCTGGTTCACCGCCCAGGGCGCTCTGGTCGCTTTGGTCGCCATCGCGTGGCTGTTCACTTGGCGGGCCGGGGGCGACAGGGGCGCTGAGGGCATCCTGGCGTCGTTGGTGTTTGCTGGCGAAGCGATCGGCAGTGCCGGGTTCATAGGCTATGCGGGGCTGATTGCGGCGCTGGGTTTCGACGCCTTGTCCTATCCGCTCGGTGTCGTCTCCGGCCTCGCGCTTATGACTATCCTCATAGCGCCCAGGTTCGCGCTTTATCCCGTCTCCACCGTTGCGGGCTTCTTCTCTGCTCGGTTTGGCGGACTGTGGCCCCGGCGCGTGGCGCTGGCGGCATTAGGCGTTGCTTCGGTTTTGCTGCTTGCGGCAGATGTGCGAGGCGCAGGTTTGGCAATTCAGGCCTTAAGCGGGCTTGACCGTGCGACGTCGTTTGCGCTCGTGCCGGTTGTGCTGAGCGTTTCCTGGTTCAGCCTGGCTCTTGCCGGGCGTCGACGGCCAATCGGGGTTGTGTTCGCCATTCTGCTGAGCGTGTTCAGTTTGATGCTGATCGTATTTACGATGCTCCAGCATCGTCTACCGTTGCCGTATTGGTCGTACGGCATTGCGTTGCAGGATGTCGCCAACTTGGAAATCTCACTGATCGGCCGAAGGCTTGCGGACGTGAGCGCGCTGAAGCCAATGGCCTCCCCCTTCCTGCAGCTTTCCAATCTCAATTTCGCGGGGCTAGTTCTGGCGATGGCACTTGGCGTTGCCGTCCTACCGCAACTGCTGGGTCGGCATATCTCGCGCGCAGCGGTCGCGCCGGGCGAAGCGCCGCGTCGGGTTAGTATCGCGCTGACGCTGGTGGCGGTCTTCATGTGCGGTTTGGCGCCATTTGCCGTCTTCGCGCGCGTCGCGGTCGCCGAACTGGTCCAGTCCGGCGTCAAAGTGGCGGAGGCGCCAGCACCGATCACGCAGAGTTCGGGGAACGGCTGGATTTCCGTCTGCGGGGAGCAGTCCGCTTCGGCGGCCGATCTTGCTGCAGCGTGCGCCAAATCCAGCGGCCACAAGGGATTGCTCCGGCTTCAGGATCTGCGCTTCGACAACGACGCGTATGTGTTCGCGGCTTCTCGCGTAGGCGGATTGCCGGATGTGTTGTGGTTTGGGCTCTCGGGCGCCGCTTTGCTTGCGGCGCTCGTTGCAGGTCATGCGCTTCTTGCCGGATTTCTTGCTGCCGATGCGGAGGCGCGTCACCTGGGTCCGCCGGAAACAGACAGGCTCGACACGCGCTCGGTGGCGCTTGGCGTTTTGCTCTTACTGGCGGCGGTGACGATGGCTGCATTCTCGCCAGCCGATATTGTGTCGCTGGCCAGTGAAGGGTTGGCCCTCATCGCAGCTTCGATTTTTCCGCCTCTGCTGCTTGGACTGTTCTGGCGCAGGTTTGGCGCGCCGGGCGCGGTCGCAACCCTGGTCACGGGATTTGTAGCCGCGGGGGTCTACATCTTCGGCATACGTTTCGCACCGACGTTGATGTTTGATCTTACCGGACATTTGTCTACGGCGTCGCCGTCTGCGGTAAGCAGGTTTGCCGAGCTTCGCGCGGCGTTGGACGCGGCGACCGATCCCGCAACGCTCATACATTCGCAAACCGCGCTCTACGAGCAAGCGGCGAGTGTTGCGAACTGGTGGGGATTGCGTCCCGCGTCAGCGGTGCTGTTTGCTGTGCCGGCATCATTCTTGGCGGGCATCGCGGTGACGCTCTTCACCGCTCGGCGCGGAGTTCAGACTTGAACGAAACAGATGCGGCCTACGCATAGTCCCTTAGGGCGAATTTCTTAGATCTAGGAATCACGAGCGCGACGGGCAAATTCTATACTTCATCTATACTGTGGATCTTGCGCAGAATTTCAGAAGAAGTTGCGGCGGGCTGACGCAGTCCCGCTCCGTTATATTGTGCCAAACTTGGATTTTTGCGTTTGTGAATGGAGTCGCAGCAAGAAATACACCCTCCAAAAGAAGATGAAGAGTATTCAAGTCGCCTCGGCGACCTGAATATTAAGATCAATCTTTTTCGTTAACCAATTGTATAATTTGCGAGTTCTCAGGAAGCTCTTGTCCGTGTACCGCCGGGAATTGCGGTCAGTTGTGACTGCAATGGGTGGACGTTTCCAACCATGCCGGAAGGTTAAGCGCTTCGGCTCGGGAGGGACGTTCCAGGGTAGGGAGTATCCAATGCTGTATTCGCGTCTTGCCGGCAGGAGCCGGACGACTGTCGTGCGCCGTGCGCTCGCCGTCGTGGTAGCTGCTATCGCACTTTTTGTCAGCCCGTCGTGGATGTGCTCAAAGGCGGCCGCCGCCGACAAGCCCTTCTGGGAAAAGTCGGAGGCTGCTCCGAAAGCGAAGAAGTCCTACTACACGAAAACATCTTACAAAAAATCTTCCTACAAGAAGTCCGCCTCCCGGAAGTCGTCCTCCAAATATGCCTATAAATCGTCGGGCAAGAAGAAGTCGTACGCTTCGCGCAAAAAGCTTGGCGGATACGCAGCCGCGAGCGAGGGCAAGAAAAGCAACAGCAAAGGCTATCGCGTTGCTTCGCTCGGCGATGATGCTTATGGCAACTACAAGCCGAAAAAGAGCCTCTCGGGTGGAGGCGTGCGCTGGATTGCAAGCTCAAGCTGCTTGAACGGAACTCTCAGGTCTGTCGTGTACCAAGTGGCTTCGAACTTCGGGCCCGTCACCGTCAACTCTACCTGCCGCAGCAAGGGTCACAATCGCGCTGTCGGCGGTGCACCCAACTCCCAGCATCTCACCGGCAATGCCGTTGACTTCCGCGTGCATGGAAATATTCGCGGCGTCTACGCATTCCTGCGTTCTTCCGGCAGCGTCGGCGGCTTGAAGCACTACGGTGGCGGTCTGTTCCACATCGACACCGGCGCTCGCAGGACCTGGTAATCGCCAGCGCCAGCGTAGCGTGCACGCAGCAAACGAACGCCCTCCCAGCCAGCGGTGCGCCTCAAGCGCCACTGGCCTTGGAGCCCGCGCGTCCGGTTGCGATGGTCTGGTGTAGCAGTAGAACCGGAAGCAGGCCGATTACGACGATGCTGATGGCGCCGAGGGCTGCTTCTTCAAAGCGCTCAGCAGCTGCCAGCCCGTAGACGTGTGTTGCCAGGGTTTCGAAGTTGAACGGGCGCAGCAACAGAGTGGCCGGCAACTCCTTCATGGCATCGACGAACACCAAAAGCGCGGCTGCCGCCAACGCCGGCGCCAGCATCGGAATGTGAATCCGGGCAAGGATTGTCCACACGCTCGCACCAAGCGTCCGCCCCGCTGCGTCGAGGCTCAGCGAGATGCGATTGAGACCAGCCTCAATCGAGCCGAGGGCGACGGCGAGAAACCGCGTCACCAGCGCCAGCGTCACGGCGAAAAGCGTTCCAGACAACATTAGACCGGTGCTGATGCCGAAGGTCGCGCGCATGAAGGCGTCGACTCTGTTGTCGAAGGCCGCCAGCGGGATCATCAGCCCAATGGCAAGCACTGTGCCGGGCAGGGCGTATCCGGTGGAGGCGATGCGCGTTGCGGTGTCGGTCAAGGGATTGCGCGCCACGCGCGCGGCATAGCCGAAGAACATGGCGAGGGTGACCGCGCAAAAGCTCACGATGCCGGCGAGTAAAAGGCTGTTGGCGCCCGCGGAGGCGAACTCTGACGGCGACCAGCCCTCCGGGTGGAAGATCGCGTGACGCGCGAGCACCGCGAACGGCGCGACGAAACCGGCCAGAAACGGCATGGCGACCAGAGCGAGGGCGCCCCAGCCGCGCCAGCCCGTCAGCACTTCGAAGGGAATTGCACGCACGCGCCCGGTTGTGTCGTGCGTACGTGCGCCGCCGCGGGCATAGCGTTCAAGCATCATGAGCGCCAAAACGAAACCCAACATGACAACCGACAACTGAGCAGCACCCGCCAGATTTCCGCGCTGCATCCACGTCGCGTAGATGCTGGCTGTCAGCGTCTCAACGCCGAGATACTGCACAGCGCCAAGATCGTTGAGACACTCCATCAGCACCAGAGCCACCCCGGCGGCAAGTGCGGGTCGCGCCAATGGTAGCGCAACCGCCCAGAACGCGGCCGGAGCTGTTCGGCCGAGCGTGCGGGCGACCTCGAGTACGCACACCGATTGCTGCACGAAACTGGCGCGGGCCGTCAGGTAAACATAGGGATACAGAACGGCGGTAAACACGATGATCGCGCCGTTGAGCGAGCGAATGTCGGGAAAGAAGTAATCCGATGGAGACTTGAAGCCAAAGGCCGCGCGAATGGCTGATTGGACGGGTCCAGCATAGTCGAACAGTTCAGCATAGGCGTAAGCAACGATGTAGGTCGGCATCGCGAGTGGAAGAACCAGCAGTCGGTCTGCCAACGCTCGTCCTGGAAACCGATACATGGTCACAAGCCACGCCGATGCGGTGCCAATAACGAGCGTGGCGGTACCGGCACCGATCAAAAGCAGAAACGTGTTGAGCAGGGCATGGGGCAATACCGTCGATGAAAGATGCGCCCAGATGTCGTCGGCAGGCGACGCAGCGAGCACGACGACGGCAACGACCGGCAGCGCGAAAAGTCCCGCAATCGCAATCGCAATTGCGGACCACATCGGGGCATTTCGCACGGCTTGCGCACCCCGTTTCCCCGCACGCAACAGGCGCGCCATCAGTGGCAGTGCAGGCACTGGCCGCTGTGAGGGTAACGAGGATGGCGCAATCGTCATATGAGCGTCGGCTTTCGATTACTGCAATCTCGGCCGCGGCATGATGAGCGGACAGTTGGCTGAGCAGATCGAGGATGCGCTGAGCATCTGGCCTGCCTCCTTCAACTCGATTGCAAACTCCTGGGCTCTTGCAATCGTATCGCCAATATCGTTGGAGCCAATGAGAGCCGCAGCGCATGCACATAGCGCCGAGCGCTGATCGTGCTGGCAACCTGCGATCACTGAGATGGCGAGGCATTCGTCACGGCAAAAGCCGCGGCATTCGGCTGGATAAATCTCAATGTCGCGGTCGGCGCTGACCATGGCGGCGCGAACGAATTGCGATAGCGACATCACCACGGATCGGGTCGCGCTAGCGCCTAAGCTCGCCTCATAGGCGTTCCATGTCCATTCCCACAGACTGATATCGCCTGTTTGGAAGCCGGAGAGCCATCCGCGAAAGCCGACGCCGACAAGGCGTTCGGGCGTGCGGCCGGGAAAAGGAACCACCAGGGCGGGCTCTGCATCGAATGTGCCGTTGGCACGCGTGAAGTGCTTAGTCATTTTGGATCTCTCAAAGAGAATGGCGGGCTGATGGATGCTGAGGCGGCAAGGCGGAGTATTCCGCTGCGCCAGTGCGCATCCGGTTCATGAGTTGGGACCTGCATCGAAATGCACCTTGTCCACCAACTCGGAGGCTTTCTTTCTAAGCTCCGCGATCTTCGCCAATGGCAAAGAATCAGGCTTCAACTCGCCCCATGACTGGACGAATTCGGAAGCTTTGACGTCGGGAACGGCTGGATACTCACCGTCTGCGTCGGCGTAGATCTTCTGCGCGTCGTCGGAGACGAGGTACTCCATCAGCTTCATTGCATTGTCTTTGTTTGGTGCGTTGGCCAGCAGCGACATCCCCGAGATATTGACGTGCGTTCCGCGATCGTTGGCGTTGGGGAACAGGATCTTTACGGCGTCAGCCCACTCTTTTTGGGCCGGGATCTTTTGCATGGCGACCATGTAGTATGTGTTGCCGATGGCGAGATCGCACAGGCCGGCTTTGACGTCCCGAACCTGCTCGCGGTCGCCGCCCGCTGGTTTGCGCGCGAGGTTGGCCTTGACGCCATTGAGCCAGGCTTCCGCTTTCTCCTCGCCCAGATGCGCGATCATCGCGGCAATGAGCGAGACGTTGTAGGTGTGTTGGCCCGAGCGGGAACAGATCTTGCCGCGCCATTTCGGATCGGCGAGCTCCTCATAGGTGATGGTGTCTTGCGCCACGCGATCCTTAGAGGCGTAAACAATACGCGCGCGACGGGTCAGGCCAATCCAATGGCCCTGTGGATCGCGCAGCGAAGCGGGGATCTGCTTTTCTATGACCGTGGAAGAGACCGGCGCGGTAACGCCGGCGTTGACAGCCTGAATGAGCAGGCCGAATTCGTTTGTAAGCAGAACGTCGGCGGGACTGTTCTGGCCCTCAGCGGTGATCCGCTCGACAAGGCCCGACCCGGCATAAATGACGTTGGTCTTGATGCCAGTCTTGGCCGTAAAGTCCTTGAGCAGCGGGTCGATGAGCTTGGGCTCGCGATAGGAGTAGATGTTAACGGCTCCGTCCGCGCGCGCGGTGTCATCAACCGCGAACGCTGCAAGTGAGAGGGTGATGGCAAGGCAGGAGAGGAAGCCGCGCGAAAAGGCGCGTGGGGCATGTGTCATCGTTCAGCTCCAATATTCGGGGTTCAAGGCCCCGGTATCGGGTTGACGCGGCTTATGCCGCGCCAGCGCACAAAAAGCGCTTGTACGCGAGTTAGCCTGTTCTGAACGGCTGGGTCAACGTTCAACGTGTCGCTCTGCGAACCTTAGAATCTTTATAAATTTCAAAAGCGTGGAGCGGCGGATCCGTAAGCGCGCTCGATGTGCTTCAAGATGGGAAGGTGATGAGGACGGCAGTCCCTTTTCCCGGTGCGCTATCAACGTCGACGGTAGCCGACATTGCTTCCGCCAATCGCCGCACCAGGGGAAGGCCAATTCCGTACCCGCCTCCAGCCCGGGGCACGCCAAAGCTGTCGCGCTCGAAGAACGCGGCTGTGATCTCGTCCTCGCTCATGCCCTGGCCGGTGTCGCGGACGACGAGAAACGGCGTTCCATTGTCGAGGTAGCCAGTCGCGACCCGCACGTCTCCGCCGGCAGGCGTGAATTTCAAGGCATTGCTGACGAGATTGAAAATGATCTGGCGGATTGTCGTCGCGTCGCCTGTGACGTAAAGCGCCCCTTCCTCACGATCGGAAAGAAGCGTGATGTTATTTGCGCGCGCCAAGGGCAGCATTGCCGACACCGTGATGTCCGCCAGACCTGCGAGATCGACCCGCTCGGATTTGCGTATCTCGTTGTGCGTGCCCGTCAGCATCGCGTTGATGACATCGAGCGCGTGACGCGCACTTTCATGAATGTCGGAAGCATATCCGAGATAGCGCGCATTCCCCATCGGGCCCAACTGTTCGTCGCGCATGATTTCTGCCGCGGCGACGATGGCGCTGAGTGGCGTTTTAAGTTCGTGGGCGATCTTTGAAAGCTGGCGTGGGTCGAGGGTGTGATGAGACCCACGCTGCGAACGGGGCGGCGCGGTATCGGCGCCATTTGGTATTGGCGGCGGAATCGGCATCTCCGGCTGGCCATATTGCGCGGGCTCAGCGGATTTGCTCTCAAGCGAGGCGGTGGGTGAAGCTGTTGGTGAAATCGTGCGCGCGCTGCCCCCTTCGCGAATTCGGCGGGCGATTTCGCGCAATGTCTCGCTGTCGTCCGTCAGGGTGCGTGGCCGTCCGGCTGGCGGCTCGTTCGTAACGGGTTCAATGGCAGCCGTGATAGAGGCAGAGATCGTTTCGCTTGATTCTGGCTGTCGCAGCCGCGCGGGAATCGGAGGGATGGGGCTTAGTGCTGTGTTCGTGCTCGTGGCGGCCTCGGGCGATGCGAGATCTTCAGAGGTGGCATTGATTAGCATTACGGGGCGGCCGTCGTTCATGCTCGTCCTTGTCACCTTTGCGGGCAGGCTTACCAGCCGCCCGGCGCACCACAAAATCAGTACCTCTTCACCATCCAGCGCTGGCTGCTGATCAGTATCCCGCTTTGTCCTGTCGGGATCCTCCTCACCCAACACGCTCAAGGCGCGAAGCCTGCGTACGGCGGGCATCGCGGCATCGAGTGCGATAGGAAAATTCACCGGCGCACCGTGCAAGCCTAACAGGCGTCGCGCGCTTTCGTTCGCACCTTCTATGCGTGACAGCGCGGGATCCACAACGAATGCAGCTTCGGAGGCGTCTTGCAGTGCCGCGCACCAAGGCTCGGCGGCGTTTTCTGCAACGCGGCTTGCGAACTCGGCTGCAGATGTCTCATTGCTCATGGTAAAAAATCTAGTTTAACCGGTATGTTGTCTACAAATATTAGCATCTGACTTCAACACTGGGCGCGGCTTTGATGAGGCTTGTTAATTTAGTCCCTGAGCGCCGTAACCATCGCTATAGTAGCTGGTGCATGGTCCAGCTTGGCAGCGCTCAAATGGCCGCCAGCGGTCCACAAACGCAGCAGGAGTAGAAGAAGGCCATGTATGACAAGCCGCAATTCGAGATCCCGGCCGCCGTCCGTGAACTAGCCGAGCGCAACGTCGCCCAGGTTCGCCAAGCTTACGATCAAGTGCTGACACTGATGCGCAAATCGCAGGAGGCGGTCGCCAAATCGCAAGGCGCGATGGCGCAAAGCGCAATGGAGATCCAGGCCAAATCGTTGGAATTTGCTCAAGCCAACATCGAATCTAATTTCCGCTTCGCCTCAGAACTGGCCCGCGCCCGCGACCTTAAGGAGTACCTTGAGACCCAGTCGCGTTATGCGCAAAGTCAGCTTGAGACCTACTCCAAGCAAGCGCAAGAAATCACCCGTTTGATGAGCGGGGCTGCCCACAAGAGCCAGCCTTGAGCTCTCTTGCAAAGCCTACCCTCAGTCGGCTGGCCTGGGGATTGGTTGCGACAAAATGTTAGCTCAATGCGGCCGGATTTATCTCCGTGATCGCGCCTGCGGACGCTTTGTCGAGCTGGACGCCCCGCGCGGCTCGTTTTTCACTTGACGACCGTGCCCCAAAGCGCCTTTTAAGGCGCTCGGCCGCGCTGCCAAACACGGGCGCCGCGCATGGTGATGTTGGCCTTCGGGCACACGCCTTGACGCCGACGTGCCGCCTTAGCTCAGATGGTTAGAGCGCTAGATTGTGGATCTAGAGGTCCCCCGTTCAATTCGGGGAGGCGGTACCATTTTAAAACTCCACGCTTTTTCCGATATTTTTTCTGCGTGAGTTTCGCTGGTTTGTGAGGCCGGGGTGAGATGCCTTAGCCGGGCCCCAGGATGACGCTGCCCAGGGTCCCAGAGCCCGTCGCACAAACAGTTCTTCATCTCGGATCTTGAGCGGTTCGTGATGACGCCGGTGATGTTGCAGCAGTTTCGTACCCACTATGCGACTGATATCTCAAAGGCGGCGCACAATTCATGTTTTCTCCTGAGCTGCTGCGCCGATATCGTGCGCACAAGTTCCGAGGTTTGGACGTCATCAAGAAGTGCATTTTGAAATAGCTGAGAGCTTGCGACCGCAGCTCCAAAACGGCATCGCCGTTTTAGAGAGCAGCGAAAGAACTGAAGTCATCGGGCAGTTGGCTGAAGAGGTGACTGATGCAGTCCAAAAGTTCGCCAGGGACTAATTCCCGTAGACGCATACGAAAGTTGCTTCTGATCGACGGTCTCCGCGCGCCTTGAACGATGACGCTCCAGATTTTCCAATTGGGCAATTATGTTTTTCGGACAAGGATCCTTCTCCCTGTCATGGACGAGATAAGAACGGTTGCTAAGCCCGTCCGCTCATGCCTATTGTCCGGGCCCATCAGAATTTTTTGTAAAGTGGAGGTTCTCAGATCATGCAGCTGCGAAAATTATTTGCGGCGGTGAGTTTCTGTGCGTTTGCTGTCGCCTTGAGTACAGGCGCATTTGCGCAGGCTGCCAAGAAGCCCAATATTCTCGTCATTTGGGGCGATGATATCGGTCAGTTCAACATCAGTGCCTATAACCGCGGCATGATGGGCTATAAGACGCCCAACATCGACAGCATTGCCAACGAGGGTGCGCTGTTCACCGATTGGTATGGCCAGCAAAGCTGCACCGCCGGTCGCGCTGCTTTCATCACGGGACAATCGCCCATCCGCACCGGCCTGACGAAAGTCGGTCTGCCCGGTGCGCCGGAAGGCATGAAGAAAGAAGATCCCACCATCGCAACTGCGCTCAAGGCGCTTGGTTATATGACCGGCCAGTTCGGCAAGAACCATCTTGGCGATCGGGACGACATGCTTCCCACGAACCACGGCTTCGATGAGTTCTTCGGCAACCTCTACCATCTCAATGCCGAGGAAGAGCCGGAAAATCCTGATTATCCGAAGGATCCCGAATTCAAGAAGAAGTTCGGACCGCGCGGCGTGATCCATAGCTTCGCTGACGGTCGTATCACCGATACGGGGCCGCTGACGCGCAAGCGCATGGAAACGATCGATGAGGAAGTCACCGTCAAGGCGCTTGATTTCATGGAGCGTGCGAAGAAGGCCGACAAGCCGTTCTTCGTCTGGTGGAACTCCACCCGCATGCACATCTTCACGCACTTGCGGCCCGAGTCCGACGGTAAGACCGGCCTTGGCATTTACGCCGACGGCATGGTCGAGCACGACGGTCACGTCGGTCAGGTGCTGGCTAAGGTCAAAGAGCTGGGTATCGAAGACAATACCATCGTGATGTACTCCACCGATAACGGTGCTGAGACGTTCACTTGGCCCGATGGCGGCACCACGATGTTCCGCGGTGAAAAGAACACCAACTGGGAAGGCGGCTATCGCGTTCCTACCCTCATCAAATGGCCGGGCGTGATAAAGCCGGGTACCGTCATCAACGACATCGGCGCGCACGAGGATATGTTCACCACCTTGCTCGCTGCTGCAGGCGACACCACCATCAAGGAAGATCTGTTGAAGGGCCGCAAGCTCGGCGACATGACCTACAAGGTGCATCTCGACGGCTATAATCTCCTGCCCGCATTCAAGGGCGAGGGTGAGTGGCCCCGTCACGAGTTCATCTATTGGACGGATGACGGCAACGTTGCGGCTTTGCGCTACAACAACTGGAAGCTGACCTTCCTTGAGCAGAAGGCGCATGGTCTGCGTGTGTGGGTGGATCCGTTTGTACCCCTTCGCGCACCCATTTTGGCCAACCTGCGTATGGATCCGTTCGAGCGCGCAGAGGTCGAGCACGCTATGGGCTACCAGCGTTGGTTCGTGGACCATATGTTTATGATGGCTCCTGCTGGTGCCTTCATGTCCAAGTGGCTTGAGAGCTTTAAAGAGTTCCCGCCGCGTCAAAAGCCTGGCAGCTTCAATCTCGACCGTGCGATGGAAGCCGTCATGACGCCGCAAAAGAATTAGGCTTCGAGCTGAGCGGTCGCCCCGCTCAGCGACTGCAATAAAAGAAAATGCAGCCGGCATAGCTGGCTGCATTTTTTGTTTGGTCATGTGACGTCCAAGGCCTCACGTTCCGAGCAACTTTCTCAGAACAAAACTATCGCGATGCGAAGCGCATAACATTCTTGCTTATTCGTCGCTTGCGCACATAAATGGTCTATCGAAAGTTCTTTAGCGTTCAAAGAAGACTCCCATGTCACCACGTGATTCCGTTCTCGAGATTCAAAAGCGCGTAAACAGCTCCATTGTCGGTCAAGAGAAGGTCGTCGAGAGGCTCATCATTGCGCTTCTTGCCAACGGCAACGTGCTGTTGGAGGGATTGCCCGGGTTGGCAAAAACGCGCGCCATCCGAAGCCTTTCCAAAGCGATTGAAAGCGATTTTAGTCGCATCCAATTCACGCCCGATCTGTTGCCATCCGACGTTACCGGCGGTGAGATCTACCGCGCAGAGGGGCAAGGCGAAGGCAAGTTCGAATTTCGCCAGGGTCCCATTTTCGGAAATCTCGTACTGGCCGACGAAATCAACCGTGCGCCTGCAAAAGTGCAGTCGGCCTTGCTTGAGGCGATGGAAGAGCGGCAGGTGACCGTATCGGGCACCACCTACAAGTTGCCCGATCTCTTCATGGTGCTCGCGACGCAAAACCCGATCGAGCAGGAGGGGACTTATCCACTCCCGGAAGCGCAGATGGACCGTTTTCTTATGCATGTGCGCATTACCCATCCCAGCGACGCCGACGAAGTGAAAGTGCTGCGACTTGTGCGAGGCGAAGAGGGTGGCTCCGAAGGAGGGCCTCCGCCCAAAATCCCTCAGTCCGAGATCTTCGCCGCCCGTGATGAAATCCACGCGGTGAAATTGGTTGAAGCGGTTGAGAACTATATGGTCGCCCTCATCGCCGCGAGCCGGCGGCCAGCCGAATTCGGAGACGAACTCAAGAACTGGATCAGCATCGGGGCAAGTCCGCGCGGGACGCTCGCGCTTGATCGGACTTCGCGTGCGTATGCGTGGTTGCATGGTCGGGACTATGTAACGCCTGAGGACGTCCAGGCGGTTGCGCACGACTGCTTGCGCCATCGTGTGTCTCTGTCTTACGAGGCCACCGCGGATGGTAAGAGCTCGGATGACGTCATTGACGAATTGATCCGTCAGGTGGCGGTCGCCATTTGAGGAGGCTGATATGGCGCAGGAGCCTCGCAACAGCGCTACTGACGTCCGGGATGCGGGTGTTTACGTCACGATGGATGCGCTTTTGCGTCTGAAACATCGGGCGAAGGGCTTTAGTTTTCTCCCTAAACAGCCTGTGCATTCCCTCCTAGCTGGCCGACATGCTTCGCGGTTGCGTGGGCGCGGGCTCGAATTTGAGGAACTGCGGCCGTACTATGAGGGCGACGATGTTCGCGCCATCGATTGGCCTTCCACTGCGCGAACCGGAGCGCCGCAGTTGCGAGTCTACACAGAGGAACGTGATCGCCGCGTAATCCTGCTCGTGGACCAGCGGCTCAGCATGTTCTTCGGCAGCAGGAGAGCTATGAAGTCCGTTGTGGCTGCAGAGGCGGCCGCGCTTTCGGCTTGGCGGGTTACGTCCCTTGGCGATCGCATCGGCGGCATCGTCTTTTCGGAAAGTGGCTTGGACGAGATTGTTCCGCGTTCGCGTCAAGCTGCTATCGGGCCGCTGTTTGATGCCATCGTGAGACACAACACGCAGCTTCGCGGCGATGATCCGCGCCCCACCGATCCCAGCTTGTTGAACGCAGCAATTGAGCGCGCATTGCGGCTGTTGCCGCATGACGGGCTGCTTGTGATGATTACCGATGCAGCGGGTGCGAATCCCGAAACGATGCGCTTGGTGACGAAAGTAACCGCTCACAACGATGCGCTGACCGTCTTCGTGTCCGATCCTTTGGAAGAGAGTTTGCCCGACATCGGCCGTATGGTCGTTGCTTATGCTCAAGAACAGCTTGAAGTCGACAGTTCTTCAAGCAGCTTGCGCAGTAAGTTTGCGGCGAACTTCAAAGAGAGACGCGCAGCGGTCGAGAGCTTTTCGCGCAAGCGGACCATCCCGGTACTTCCGCTCACGACGACGCGCGACACCACGGAACAATTCCGGGAGCTTCTTGGTCGCCGCATGGCAAGATCCCTCAAGCCTGGCCACAAAGCGGGTGTGGCGTGATGGATGATCGAGCCGATCTCTCGCAACTTGCCGACGTCGTGCAGACAGCGCCCGTACCGTGGTGGCCACCTGCTCCGGGCTGGTGGATCGTCGGGGCTGCATTCCTTATATCTCTGCTGATCCTTAGTCTCGCCGCCGTGCTCCGCTATCGGCGCAACGCTTACCGTCGTGCGGCCCTCGCGGAACTTTCAGCACTATCACCGGCTACCGATCCAGAGAGTGCCGCGAAGATCTCCGCAATTTTGAAACGTGTCGCGCTCGTTTCGTACCCTCGCACCGACGTAGCGCGTCTTTCAGGATCGGCATGGCTTTCCTTTCTCGACGGCGCAGGCGCGACGCATGATTTTACAGAAAGTCCGGCTGCTCAGCTGGTGACCGCTCCTTACAGCGGCCAGTTGCGAGATGGCGACAGAGTTCTGGCTGTTGCCCAGGATTGGGTTAGGAACCATCGTGTGGAGGCCGGGTAATGCTGTCTTTTGCATATCCCTGGCTGGCGCTTATCGCACCGCTTCCGCTGCTGGTCTTCTATTTGTTGCCAGCCTACGAACGTCGCAGCACGGCGGTTCGCGTGCCGTTCTTCCGCGATCTGGCGCGGCTTAGCGGAGCAGAAATTCGCCAGGGAGCGAGCATCGGACGGCGCGATCTGTGGCGCTTGCTCGTGCTTGCCGTGTGTTGGCTGCTGGCGGTGCTCGCGGTGATGCGTCCGCAGTGGGTTTTGCCGCCGATCCACCATGATAAGCCAGCTCGAGATCTTCTTCTGCTGGTGGATCTCTCCGGCTCGATGGATACCGCCGACTTCACCGACGCCTCTGGCAAGACGGTCAACCGGCTGACGGCTGTGAAGCAGGTGTTGGACGATTTCCTGTCGCGGCGAGAGGGCGACAGGGTTGGCATTATCGTGTTCGGGAACGCTGCCTACGTCCTGGTGCCATTCACGACCGACTTGAAGCTTGCGCGCCAGATGCTCGGCGAAATGCAAGTGGGCATGGCGGGCCCACGTACCGTCTTTGGTGACGCAATCGGTCTGGGCATCAATCATTTTGCGGCCTCAACCGCTCCCGCCAAAACCATGATTGCGCTGACCGACGGCAACGATACGGCGAGCAGTGTGCCGCCGGCTGAGGCTGCGCGCATCGCAAAGGACAACGGCATCGTCATTCATACTGTAGCGGTCGGCGATCCCAGTGCGGTCGGCGAAGAGAAGCTCGATGAAGCCGCGCTCAAGGATGTCGCCAGCGTTACTGGCGGGGGCTATTACCACGCGCTGGATCGCAAAGAGCTTGCCGGCATTTACACAAAGCTCGACGAGATCGAGACCCGAAAAGTCGAGACGGTTTCTTTCCAGCCACGCGTCGAGCTGTACTGGATACCGCTCGCGGCGCTCCTGCTACTTACTTTGTTCGTCCAGGCGCTCAGGCTGGTCCGCTGGCCACGCCATGCTCAAGTGCAGGAGGCGACATGATAGACGTGCTCGCAGCCTTCCACTTCCTGCGCCCCTGGTGGTTGCTGCTCGTTATTCCAGCTGTTGGGTTGTGGTGGTTGCAACGTCGCGCGGCCGACGGCCGTGCCGGTTGGCGCGCGGTAATGGACAGCTCTCTTCTTGAGGCTCTGACCGTATCGGGTGACGGCCGCAATCGGTTCGGGCCGGCCGATCTGCTTCTCGCTGGTTGGTTTCTGGCGATCGCAGCGGTCTCTGGCCCGACCTTGAGGCAGGTGCCATCGCCCTTCGCACAAGCTTCCCGCCCGGCCATGTTTGTTGTGAAGGTTACGCCCTCTATGCAGGGCCGAGATCTCGCGCCGACCCGTCTCGACCGCGCGCGTCAGAAGATCTCCGACCTTTTGACGCTTCGCGAAGGCGCGCCGACCGGTCTTATCGCTTACGCAGGTTCTGCTCACCTTGTGATGCCTCCGACGCCGGATGCATCGGTGGTGAGCACCATGGCCAATGCGCTTGCGCCCGACGTTATGCCCCGTCAGGGAGATGCTCTGGGCGATGCGGTGAAGCTGGCACAAGAAACGATGGCCGAAGCCAAACAAGGCGGATCAATCGTCGTATTTGCCGATGCGGCGCCCGTACTTTCGGCACGACCCGAAGGCGAAGCGCCGGTGACGCTTTTCGCCATGTTACCTGCCGAGCAAGCCATTGCTGATCCGGCATTGCGCGATGCCGCGCGCACGCTTGGCGCGGATCTGCTCGCGCCAACCATTGATACTAGCGATGTCGACGCGCTCGCGAAGAGGCTTGCCAATGCGGGGCCGCCGCCTGCTTCGCGCGGAGAGTCGCCGCGTTGGGAGGAATCGGGTTTGTGGCTCGTGCCGCTCATCGTGCTGCTGGTGCTCTACTGGTTCCGTCGCGGATGGGTGCTGGCATGACATCCATCACGCGCGCGTTTGCCATCCTTGCGGTCGTCTTTGTGTTAGCGATTGGTATTGGCACTTGGTTTGTGGGCTGGCAGCGGATGTGGGCAAGCCCGGATCAACGTGGCCGCTATCTGTTCGAACATGATCGCTACGCAGAGGCCGCCAAAGCCTTTGTCAATCCGATGTGGCGCGGTGTGGCTCAGATGCGCGCCGCCGATTTCAAAGGCGCGGAGCAATCTTTTGCCGGTATCGATACCGCGGAAGGGGCGTTCAATCACGGAAATGCACTGGTGATGATGGGCCAATACGAGGATGCAATTGGCCGCTATGACCGTGCCCTTGCATTAAAGCCCGATTGGCCACAGGCGAAAGCTAATCGGGAAATTGCCCGTGTGCGGGCTGAGCGCGTGAAGGCCCCCGGCGGAGACCAGGGCGATCAGCGTTTGGGTGCCGACGAGATCGTATTCGACAAGGACGCGAAGAAGCCTGGCGGCCAGGAAACGCAAACGACCGGTGGCATGGACGACAAAGCCGTGCGCGCACTTTGGCTGAAGCGCGTGCAGACAAAGCCAGCAGATTTTTTGCGCTCGCGCTTTGGCTATCAATTGGAAGCGCAAGAGAAGGGGAAAGAACCTAAACCGGAGGCGCAGCCATGAGATGGCTTCTGCCCCTCGCGCTGTTGCTGTTTTCAGCGCCGCCACTTTCCGCTCAGGAGAAGACGGCACCTGCGGCTGCAACGCCTGCTGCGCCGACTTCCCCTGCGCCTGCCTCAGTAGCGCCTCAAGATGTGGTGGTACGCGAAAGCCTGGAACCTGCCACAGGAGCCGTGGTCGGCCAGCATGTCGTTTTGAGGGTCGATATTCTGTTTCTCAACGATATGCCACGGCCGCCGCGGGTGACTTTGTCGGAGGTTGCTGGGCTGCAGGCGTTCCGCTTCGAAACCCAAGGCACGACGATGAGCGAGCGCATCGATGGCCAAAGCTACATCGGACAGCGTTTTGAGTTTGCGTTGTTTGCGCGCCGGGGCGGCAATTTCGAGATACCTCCTGCGACTATTACGCTGCTGAACCGCGACGGCGACGTTATCAAGACGATCGACGGCAAGGCTGTCAGCTTCGATGTCCGGGTGCCACCCGGCATCGATCCAAGCCAGCCTGTGGTCGCAACGCGCAACCTCACGCTCTCCCAGCAATGGGATCCCGATCCGAAACAATCGTACAAGGCGGGTGACGCTCTTGTGCGCACCATTTCACGCTCGGCCGAGGATGTCCCGGGTCTCGCCATGCGCGACCTCACATTTTCCGCGCCTGAAGGCGTGCGCGTCTATGTGGATCCGCCCGACATCAACGATCATGTCGATCGTGGTGATCTCAAGGGGCAGCGTGTCGATCGCGTAACCTACGTGTTCGAGCGGGGTGGGCACTTTGAGTTGCCAGCCGTCGTTCAGCCATGGTGGGAGCTTGGTTCGGGCAAGGTGAAGACCGCGCAGGCAGACGGGGTGTCGGTCGATGTGACGGCTGCTGCGACGGGCGGGGCGCCTGCGGGGGAAGCACATTCGCTTTCAAGCGATCTCGCAAGACTTGCGCGCGTTGCGGCGATAGCCGCTTTGCTCGTTCTTGCCGCAATCGGCGCTGCGCGGCTGTCGCGCAACTGGCGAGAAAGCCCCGCATACGCCGAACAGGAGGCCTTTAACGACCTACGCAACGCTTGCGCCGGTGGAGAGGCTCAAGCTGTCTACAGCGCGTTGGCGGCATGGCGGCGGCATTTGAGGCCCGAGCAAGCAGACCGCGCGCAAGAAGCAGCCGCTTCGCTCGATGCCGCGCTCTTTTCAGGGCCCACGAAGGCCTGGACGGCCGACCAATCAAACACCTTCATCGAGACGCTCGAAGGTATCCGGCGCACGCAGTCTCATCCTGTCGCGCCGTCGAAATTGCCGCCCCTCAATCCGCAAGTCAGCCCGCTCGCGTCGGTTTGATGCTTGGTTGCAAAATCGCGGTCCGGACGACCGAAATCCCTCAATAAACTTCCGGCACATACATTTCGACGGGCACGGGATCGCGCACGTAGTCGGGGGAGTGGACGCGGGCAGGCAGCGAAATTTCATCGCGCGCCACTGGCTTATAAGGGATCTGCCTCAAGAGGTGGCTGATACAGTTCAATCGGGCTTTCTTCTTGTCGACGGCGTTGACGACCCACCACGGCGCTTCCGGGATGTGGGTGCGCTCCAACATATCTTCCTTGGCCTTGGTGTATTGCTCCCAGCGGCGGCGTGATTCCAAATCCATCGGCGAGAGCTTCCATTGCTTCAGCGGATCGTGGATACGCATTTGAAAGCGGAAGTTCTGCTCGTCGTCGGTGATCGAGAACCAGTACTTTATGAGCTTGATGCCGGATCGTACGAGCATCCGCTCGAAGTCTGGAACGGCGCGGAAGAATTCTTCGACGTCGTCTTCGGTGCAAAAGCCCATGACGCGCTCGACACCGGCGCGATTGTACCAGCTGCGATCGAACAAAACGATTTCGCCGGCTGCGGGAAGATGCGCCGCATAGCGTTGGAAGTACCATTGCGATCTTTCGCGCTCGCTCGGAGCGGGAAGGGCTGCAACGCGACAAACGCGCGGATTAAGCCGCTGCGTGATGCGCTTGATGGCGCCGCCTTTGCCGGCAGCATCGCGGCCCTCGAAGATGACGACGACCTTGAGCTTCTGGCTGACGACCCAATCTTGGAGCTGCACGAGTTCCCTTTGAAGTCTGAACAGCTCCTTGAAGTAGCTAGTGCGCTCCAGCCCTGTGATCTCGGGATGCTCAATCGCGTCTTCGAGTGCGCGACCGGCGGTGTCGTCCTCCAATTCCAGCTCAAGTTCTTCATCGAAGCTGTCTTGAATCTCTGCACGGATGCGGTCTGAAAGCTTCTCGGGATCGTGATCTGTCATAGGGTTCGCTTTCCTAGCTTCATGTGTGAGCAGGCGGCCGGGAAGTTCGCTGCCGATCTTCGCGACCCGCTTATGCTGATTTTGATGCCAGTTGAGCGTTCTCAACCGCCAGTGTGACAGTTAGATGAAATCAGGGACACAAGTGGCAGACCGCCCTATTCAGCTGCCGTACGGGCGATAAGGCTTGCCTGCTATGCGGTCGAGCAACCGCTGCGCGTTGATGCGATGGGGACGACTTGGCGACGTGCGGACCCGATCTTCTAAAGCTGCAATCAGTTTTGGGGTCGCGGCCGTGCGTGCAACGTTGGCCAGCGCCCGAAACTCCTCGCCGACACCTGAATCCAACATCCGCAAAATGCCAAGGTCTATCGCCTCGTGAAGCTCGGACTGCTCCGCCGCCGATATCTCTCCGCAACACAGCCGTCGTCGCAAAGCTCGGAGCGCATTGATCCGAATTCTGCCCGATTGATGCCAGCGATCTGTGCTTGTTACGACATCAATGGCCAATGCGCGCCAAAACGGATCTCCCTTGACGATGAGTTCCTGGATCTCAGGCTCGCGGAGCTTGCGTGGACTGGCCGGCCAACGTGGCTGGTCTGCGATTTGTTTGCTCATCGGCTTGAGCCGTAGTTGTTGCGTTGGGTGCGTTAACCAGCCACCCTAGGTGCTTTCAGTTCCCGTGTCTTGTCTGGTGTCTTGGGGTCGCACCGGCCTCGCGGTGGCACGTAGAATCAGGAATTTCGGCCAGCCAACGGGTCTTATGGCTCTGCCCATGACCTTGACATGCAATATTTCTTACCGGAAATATTGGGGCTCGCCATGTTGCTGGATCTGAGTATCTGGATCTGAGCATGTCGTTCTTCGGCAATCAGAGCGGTAGGTGCACCATATCTCCAAACGATTTGATTGCTATTGAGCTCAGTCTGAGGGTCGCCATCGTCGCGACGCTTGCCTCATTGCCCTTCGCGATAGCGTTTGCCTATCTGCTCGCCCGTTATAACTTTCCAGGCAAGACATTGCTTGATGCCATCTTGCACCTTCCACTTGTGCTTCCCCCTGTCGTGACGGGCTATATGCTGCTGCTGACGTTCGGGCGGAAGGGCCCGGTGGGCGCCTGGCTCTATGATAACCTTGGCATTGTACTGTCCTTCCGGTGGACAGGCGCGGCGCTGGCGGCTGCCATCATGGGCTTTCCGCTGATGCTGCGAGCCATCCGGCTTTCGTTCGAGAGCATCGACCGGCGGCTGGAGGATGCGGCGGGATCGCTCGGCGCCAACGGCTGGTGGACGTTTGTCCTGATCACGTTGCCTCTGGCGGTGCCGGGCGTTCTGGCGGGTACGGTTCTTGGCTTCGCCAAGGCGCTAGGCGAGTTCGGCGCGACCATCACCTTCGTTTCCAACATCCCAGGCGAGACGCAAACGATCGCATCGGCAATTTATACCTACACGCAAATTCCCGGCTCCGAGAGTGAAGCTTTGCGTCTGATGGGAGTGTCGGTTGCCATCGCGCTTGCAGCCATGGTGCTATCGGAAGTTCTAAACCGCCAGATGCAGCGGCGGATCTCGGTCTTCGAGCGGTGAGGTGCGGCCGTCCATGATCGACTTCGACGCACGACTGCGCCGGAATGGCTTTGCGCTTGATGCCAAGTTTGCTTCCAACGCCAACCTGTTGGCGCTGTTCGGTCCTTCAGGTTCAGGTAAGACGACAGTCTTGCATCTGATTGCGGGTATCGTGCGGCCCGACGAAGGCCGCATCGCAATCAATGAGCGTGTGGTCGTCGATAGCGCCAATGGGATCTTCGTTCCCAAGCATCGCAGACGCATTGGTCTGGTATTTCAAGACGCGCAGCTCTTCCCCCATATGAGTGTGGAGCAAAATCTCCGGTTCGGCCGGCGCTTTGCGCAAGGAGAAGGTCGGGCCGTTCCTTTCGAGGCGGTTGTCGAAACGCTCCAGATTGCCCCTTTGCTATCGCGTCGCGCGCCGGCGCTTTCGGGCGGTGAAAAGCAGCGCGTTGCACTGGGACGCGCGCTCCTTGCTGGTAGCGAGATCCTCCTGCTCGACGAGCCACTTGCCAGTTTGGACGACGCGCGCAAGCGCGAAATTCTGGAACTGATCGGGAGGGTGCGTGACGAGTTCAAAATACCCATCGTTTATGTGACGCATTCGGCAGCCGAGGTACGTCAATTGGCTGGCGAGGTTGTCTTGATGGAGAAAGGGCGCGTCATAGCCCATGGGACGCCTGAGGACGTTCTTCCAACGTGAGTGGACCTTCAGGCGTCAATTAAGAGATCAGGTGCGAAAATCCTTGCGCGCGCCAAGTCGCTTCTCCATTGCCGCGAGAGGTTTGGCGAAAGTCTTTAGGGCTTGCGCTTCCATGGCGCGGTAGTCACGCACCAGCTTCTCGCCGAAAGGCGTGAGGTGGGCCGAGCCGCCACCCTTGCCGCCGTGCTGTCGCGCCACCACCGGCTCGCGGAACGTACTGTTGATGCTTTCTGCCAAATACCAAGCGCGTTTGTACGACATACCCATCGCTTTGGCCGCGCGTGCAATGGAACCGTACTCGCCGATCAATTCCAGCAGCTCGATGCGGCCATGGCCGATGTAGCGGTCTTCGTCGAAGTCGATGCGTAGTATGACGCGTGTCATCCCTTAAGAACTCCGGTCGCTCAAATGGGCTTTGTGGCAACGGCGAGGTAGTTGACGTCGGTGTCTGCAGCGCGGGTCCAGACGTCGCGCAACGGATTATACGTCATACCTTCAAAACGTGTCTCGCGCAGCCCTGCGGCGGTACAATGTGAGCCCAACTCCTCGGGTGTTACGAAGCGTTCCCACTGGTGAGTGCCACGTGGCAGCCAGCGCAGTACGTATTCCGCACCCACGATGGCAAGCGCCCAGGCTTTCATGGTGCGATTGATTGTCGATAGGAAAATAATGCCGCCCGGCCTAACAACCTTGGCGCATTCGGCGATGAAGACCGCGACATCCGGCACGTGCTCCACGACTTCCAGGCATGTCACGAGGTCGTATGTTTCGCCTTTGGCGACGAGATCCTCCACGCGGACCGCGCGATAGTCGATCGCCAGCCCCTGCGGCTCGGCATGGCCCTTGGCGATTGCGATGTTGCGCTCTGATGGATCAATAGCGGTAACGGACGCTCCCATGCGGGCGAGTGGTTCGGCGATGAGGCCGCCGCCGCAGCCGATATCGAGCGCGCGAAGTCCGGCCAGCGGCTTGAGGCTGCGCGCATCGCGCGAGAAATGCGCCACGGCGTGGTCCCGGATGAAGGAGAGCCGGGGTGGGCCGATCTGATGCAGCGGGCGGAATTTCCCCGCAGGATCCCACCACTCCGCTGCCAGCCGGGAAAAGCGCGCCACTTCTTCGGCGTCGAGCGTCCGGTCGCCCCTGAGCGCCTCGTCAGGTACGTGCTGCGTGTCATAGTCGGGGTGGGCCATCGAGGAATCCTTCCGGAGGCGTGACCAGGGCCGTCGGCAGGCCCAAGTGGAGAGCTAGTGCGGACCTATGGAGATGGAATGTCAAGCGGTGTGGCTCAAGGCCCATTTGACTTGTTGCGGCGGGGGCCGCTAGCCGTTAAGAAACGCTCGTCTCATATGATTTTGTGGGCTTTGCGTTCACCTTAAGACCAAGGTGCGGGTACGGTCGCGCTTTTTCGCGTACCACCTGCAAGACGCTGGTGGCAGAAATGTAAGGTCCAGGGAAGCGACAGGTAGCATGGCTGTTGTAGTGATGAAATTCGGCGGCACCTCGGTCGCCAACATCGAGCGCATCCGCAACGTGGCCAAACACGTCAAGCGCGAGGTGGACGCCGGCAACAAGGTGGCCGTCGTCGTCTCTGCCATGTCTGGTGCGACCAACCAATTGGTTGCCTGGGTCAAGGAAGCCTCGCCCAACAAGATTTACGATCCGGTCGAATACGACGCCGTCGTTGCGACCGGCGAGCAAGTAACCGCGGGCTTGCTGGCCCTGACGCTGCAGGACATGGGCTACACGGCGCGCTCGTGGACCGGCTGGCAAATTCCGGTCAAGACAAGCTCGGCTCATGGCGCCGCGCGCATCATGGACATCCCCGGCGATGAGATCAGAAAGCGGATCGATGCAGGTGAGATTGCGGTCGTTACCGGCTTCCAAGGCGTCGAGCCGGAGACCAACCGGGTTTCGACGCTGGGCCGGGGCGGTTCGGATACGAGTGCGGTGGCAATGGCGGTGGCGCTGAAAGCCGACGTCTGCGACATTTATACGGACGTTGACGGCGTCTATACAACGGATCCCCGCATTGTTCCCAAGGCACGCCGCTTGCCGAAAATCTCCTACGAGGAGATGCTGGAGATGGCATCGCTCGGCTCCAAGGTGCTGCAGACACGCTCGGTGGAGCTTGCCATGGTGTACCGTGTGAGAACGCGCGTGCTCTCAAGCTTCGTGGAGCCCGAGGCGATGCGGGCTGTCGATATGAAGAATCTCGAGGACATCGGGACAATCGTTTGTGACGAGGATGAGATCGTGGAACAGCAGGTTGTGAGCGGCATTGCCTACGCCAAGGACGAGGCGAAGGTCACGGTTCTCAAGGTCGACGACAAGCCTGGGATTGCGGCGCGGATTTTCGGACCCCTCGCGGAGGCCAACATCAACGTCGACATGATCGTCCAGAATGTGACGCCCGACGGCAAGCAGACCGACATGACGTTTACTATCCAGGCTGCCGAGCTTCCACGTGCTCTTGAAGTGCTCAAAAAGGCAAAGGCCGACATTGGGGAGTTTGAGGTCAAGAGCTCCGATGATGTCGTCAAGATCTCGGTCATCGGGATCGGTATGCGCAGTCATGCTGGCGTCGCCTCACAAATGTTCAAGGCGCTGTCGGATAAAGGCATCAATATTCACGCAATCTCGACTTCCGAGATTAAGATCAGCGTATTGATAGATGCAGCCTATGCAGAGCTTGCCGTGCGCACTCTGCATTCGACGTATGGTTTGGACAGCGACTAAAGGCGAGGCGGGCTGCGAAGTAGCCCCGCCTGGCCGCTGTCTTTGGTGGACAAGACCCGCGTGTTTTCACGTGGAAAAGAGCGGCGAACGCAATGGTGACGCGGCGCGAAGATCCCAGACCACTTCCCAGCGAGACATCGCTGCGCGCCATCATGCGTGGACTGCGCGAGATCATGGCTGCCGACGAACCCGGCCAGGCCAAGCTCGACCGTATCGTGCGCCAGATTGCGGGCGTGATGGTTGCGGACGTCTGCTCGATCTACCTTAAGCGCCAGGACGGTTCTCTGGAGTTGTTCGCCACCGAGGGGCTGAACCCGGCGGCAGTGCATCGCACGCGGCTGAAGCGCGGCGAAGGTTTGGCCGGACGCTGCGCGGAGCTGGGCGTCACGGTCAACGAACCCGAAGCCTCAAGCCATCCAGCGT
The DNA here is from genome assembly GCA_041397645.1 of Hyphomicrobiaceae bacterium. Lineage (NCBI taxonomy): Bacteria > Pseudomonadati > Pseudomonadota > Alphaproteobacteria > Hyphomicrobiales > Hyphomicrobiaceae > Hyphomicrobiaceae bacterium. The sequence continues at coordinate 1,168,818 of JAWKWE010000004.1, forward strand.
TCTCTTACCGGCCCGAAACGCACGAGGAGATCTATCACGCTTTGCTCGCTGTGCCGATCGAGCGGTCCGGCCAGGTTCTCGGCGTGCTCGTTGTCCAAAACCGCAAGACCAAGGAATACTCTGACGAAGACGTCGAGGTGATGCAGTCCACCGCGATGGTGGTGGCCGAGAACCTGATGTCTGGAACGGTGGCCGGGACGGGTGCGGCCATTGAGTTTTCACGCTCGCAGCCGATGGTGATCGAAGGTGAAGCGCTGTCCGACGGAATTGCTTTGGGGCATGTTGTGCTGCACGAGCCGCGCATCGTTGTCACCCAGCTCATGTCGGACAATCCTTCCGTTGAAATCGAGAGGCTGAATAGCGCCCTCGATAAGCTGGTCGCGCACATTGACGATATGTTCGAGCATGAGCATCTGGCTTTTGCCGGAGAGCATCGCGAGGTGCTCGAAGCTTACCGGATGTTTGCGCACGACAAGAGCTGGCACCGCCGGCTCCGGGAGGCGGTGGAAGGCGGCTTGACGGCGGAAGCAGCGGTCGAGCGCGTGCAAAACGCCATGCGGACCCGTATGCTTCGTCAGCATGATCCATACTGGCGCGAGCGCCAGCGCGATCTTGACGATCTCTCAGACCGGCTGATGCGCGTGCTGGCCGGGCGCATCACCAGTGCTGACGAGCCTTCCAGCCTTCCCGGCGATACCATTCTGGTCGCTCGCAATATGGGACCGGCAGAGTTGCTCGACTACGACCGCACTCGCTTACGCGGCCTCATCGTCGAGGACGGCTCGTCGCAAAGTCACGTTGCGGTCGTTGCCAAAGCACTCGGGATTGCAGCGGTCGGTCAGGCGGCCGGGGTCGTCGAGCGGGTCAATGCTGGCGATGCCGCCATCGTCGATGCGGTCTCGGGCGAGGTTCATTTGCGGCCGACTGGCGAAGTCATCGCGGCCTACTCCGACAAGGTTCGCTTCCGGGCCCGCAAACAGAAGCGGTACATGGCGTTGCGCGACCGGCCCGCCGTCACCAAGGATGGCGTGCGGATCTCGCTCAACATGAATGCCGGTCTGCTGGTCGATATGCCCCATCTGCGCGAGTGCGGAGCCGACGGTATTGGCCTATACCGCACCGAGCTGCAATTCATGTTATCGGATGCGTTTCCGCGGCTGGACCGCCAGACGCAACTTTACAAGTCAGTGTTGCGCGAGGCCGAGGGCAAGCCCGTTGTGTTTCGCACCCTCGACATTGGCGGCGATAAAGTTCTCCATTATCTGCGCCAGCCCAAGGAAGAAAATCCGGCCATGGGATGGCGGGCGATCCGTATGGCGATCGACCGGCCCGAACTGTTCCGCGTTCAAGTGCGTGCGATGATGAAGGCGGCTGCCGGACAAGAACTCCGTCTCATGATTCCCATGGTGACGGCGGCGGCTGAAATGCCGCCCATTCGCGCTCTGATCGAAAAGGAGGTCGAATTCCTCCGCAAGCATGGATATAGCCCACCCAGCAGTTTGTTGGTTGGCGCGATGCTGGAAGTTCCATCCTTGCTCTATGAGCTTGATGAGTTTCTTCCGCAGGTTGATTTCATCTCGGTTGGTTCTAACGACCTTTTGCAGTTCCTGTTTGCCGCCGACCGCACAAACGCTCGGGTTGCGAGCCGGTTCGACTCGCTCGCGGCTGCGCCTTTGCGGGCTCTACGCACCCTCGTCAAGGCAGCCAAGAAGCATCGCGTTCCGGTTACCGTGTGCGGCGAGATGGCGGGACGGCCGGTTGAGGCCCTGGCTCTCATCGGGCTCGGCATCCGTTCGCTCTCGATGGCGCCCGCCTCTGTTGGCCCGGTCAAAGCGACCATCCTGTCGATGGATGTCGGAAAGGTCACAGACAAGATCGAAAATCTGTTGAAAAACGGATCCGACGACTTGCGCGCGGAGTTGGTGAAATACGCCGAATCGCTGGGCATTGAAGTGGAAAATTGATGCTCGCGCGCACCGTTGCCGCAGCCGTGCTCGCCCTTTGACATCGCAACGGATTTGCCCAAGATTGAATTCATCAGGGTGTCCGCCTCAGGGGGCTGGGGCGGAGCGTATTTCGGGGTTTTAAATCGGTTGAGTACTCATCGCGACATCGCGAGGAGCCGTAGTGGTAGCGTTGTGTCCGTCGGCGGCGGCAGACCTTTGCCTCATACGGCTCGTCAGACGGCTGGTCAGTACGCAGCAGGCGTGCGCGCCGAGGGTGAGGCAACTGCTCAGATCCGCGCCGATGTCGCCCGATTCTTTCGCGATCTTCGCTCCACGATCGGTGTCGATCAGATCCAAGCGGCAACCGCCTTAAGGACATCGTTGGCTGCGATCTCTGCGCTTGAGCAAGCGGACGCGGCGCGTCTTCCCGCGTGGCCGGAGGTGGAACGCATCGTGATGGCGTATGCCGCGTGGGCAGGCATCGACGCGCGTCCGGTCCTCACCGCTCTTGGAATTCTGGTGCGGGACGCTCACCAGCGCCAGCAGACCGCGCGCCAGGCGGAGGCTGCACGCCCGGCGGTTAACGCGTCGGCGGAACATCTACGCCACATGCGCAACGCCATTGCCGAGACCGCCATGCGGCTGCCCATCGAGGCTTTGAATCAGGCTCGTGAGCGTCCGGTTCGCACGTTTTACGCACTGTCGCTGCCGCTAGGGCTTGCGCTGTTGATGCTCAACACCAACATGCTGTCCGGGACGCTTTCCCATGTTCGCGGGCCCTTCACCAGCGCAGCGCACTACCTCCACGACGTTATGGCGGTACATTTTGCTCCCGAGCGTGAGGGGTTAAGGTGGATTGAGGTCACCGACCCGCGTGCGCGCCGGTCAGATCGCCTTCACCAGCCCGAGCGATAGCGCATCACGGGGCTGGCCTGCCGTCCAAAACGGTGGCATTGCATGGCGCGGCGCCCGTACTTTTCCTGGCGCGAGCCTCTGGGCTCTTCTTCAACCACACCCTGGCCGATCAAAGCCTGCGGCTCAGCAATCAGATCTACCATGTCCACCTCGACGCTTCCCACCGAAAAACTTGAACGTCTGATTGAGCGTTGGATGGTTATCCAAGAGGAGCTCAACAGCGGCGTTTCGCAGGCGGCCTACGCTAAGCTCAACAAGGAATTCTCCGACCTGTCGCCCGTCGTCACCAAGATCCAAGCGCTGCGCAAGGTGGAGGATGAACTTGCGGGCATCAATCAGATGATCGCCGATCCGGCTGCCGACAAGGATATGGTCGAGATGGCCTATGCGGAGCGCGCCGAGCTTGAGCCGCGCATCGAACAGCTCGTCAAGGATCTGCGCATTGCGCTGCTGCCCAAAGATGCTGCGGACGAGAGGAGCGCGATCCTCGAAGTGCGCGCGGGCACGGGTGGTGACGAGGCGGCGCTGTTCGCGGCCGACCTCGCGCGCATGTACACCCGCTACGCGGAGTTGAGGGGTTGGAAGACAGAGATCATTTCCGCTTCCGAGAATGACCTTGGTGGGTACAAGGAACTCGTGATGTCCGTGTCTGGTCAGGGCGTGTTCGCGCGGCTCAAGTTTGAAAGCGGCGTGCATCGTGTGCAGCGCGTACCTGCGACGGAAGCGAGTGGTCGCATTCACACCTCAGCGGCCACGGTGGCGGTGCTTCCCGAAGCCGAAGATGTCGAACTCGATATCAAGCCCGAAGACATCCGCATCGATACCATGCGCGCAGGCGGTGCTGGTGGACAGCATGTCAACAAGACGGAATCGGCGGTCCGTATTACCCATTTGCCGACGGGGATCATCGTTGTTTCCGCCGAGAAGTCGCAGCATCAAAACCGGCGTCTGGCCATGCAGGTGCTCAAGGCGCGCGTCTATGAGCTGGAACGAGATAAGGCGGCAAATGAGCGCTCGCAACACCGCAAAGAGCAGATTGGTTCTGGCGATCGCTCGCAGCGAATCCGCACCTATAATTTCCCGCAAGGGCGCGTTACCGATCATCGCATCAACCTGACACTCTACAATCTCGACGAAGTGCTGCAAGGCAATGCGCTCGACGAACTTATCGACGCGTTGATCACAGACCATCAGGCAAGTCAGCTTGCCGAATTGGGTGCGGAATGAGCCGGGTCGCACCACCAGATTCGTCATCGGCGGTGGATCTCCATCTGGGCCCGACGGTTGAAACCGCGTATCGCGCCATGGCGAAAGTATTCACCCGCGCAGGTTTCGAGACACCCGAGACCGATGCGCGTTTTTTGCTTCAGGGCATCCTGCAACGTTCGCCTTCAGACATCGTGCTCTCGCGCGATATTGCGTTGAGCAAAGAGGACATTGATCGCCTGGAAGCTGGCACGCGCCGGCGGCTCGATCACGAGCCGGTCTCGCGCATCCTGGGCGAACGCAGCTTCTATGGCCGCGATTTCATCGTCACTCCCGACGTTCTCGATCCTCGCCCGGACACGGAAACCGTTGTTGATGAAGTCCTCAAACTGGCGAAGGCCATCGGGGGCGCGCAAAACCAGCTTCGCATCGTCGATGTCGGTGTGGGCTCGGGAGCAATTCTTCTGACCTTGATGGCGGAACTTCCCGAGGCTCGGGGGGTTGGAACCGACATCAGTCCGCGGGCACTTGCCGTTGCGCGGCGCAACGCTGAGAGGCTTGGTGTGCTGGACCGCATAGAACTTGTGGAAACAAACATGCTGTGGGGGGTGACGGGCCCGGTTCACATCGTCGTCTCAAATCCGCCCTACATACCTTCTGGAGACATCGCGGGTCTAAGCCGAGACGTTCGCGAACATGACCCACAGGAAGCCCTTGACGGCGGCCCCGACGGGCTGAAATTTTACCGTAAATTATCAAGCCATATCAGTAAGATGAGTGGAAATATTGCGGTCTGTGTCGAAGTGGGTGCCAGGCAGGCGGCCGATGTAAGATTGCTTCTGCTAGGAGCACTGCAGGGTACCGGCACTATAGAAAGTTGGTTTTCGAAGGATTTGGGCGGGCATATCCGATGTGTCACGGTGGAGCGACATTCTTAGTCAAAAGCGTGAAAATGGTTGGATGGACGCACGATAAGCGCTAATGTCCCTGACTAGGCGGTCTAGTTCGGGATGAACGATAGAGGCTCACTCGGCTTTCGGGTGCTTCGCGAGAGTTCCGAAGCTGCACGTTTCCGGCAGAGATATCATCGCGTGCTGAAGTACCCGCGTTGACGGCGGCGAAGGCCACGGTTGAGGCCTTGCAATTTTAGCCGGATACGAGCGCGAAACGCCTTGCTTCCAAGAGGACGGACGCGACGCCGATGGCGAGCGACCAAGGAAAGCAGTTTAGCACACGACCTGGGCAGCGGCCGTCAGCGCACATCACAGCGCCGCAGCTTGAGGGGAAAGATTTGGGCCGGTAACGGCATTGGCGACGTCTGGGGACATCAGGCCGGGGCGCATGCGCATTTGAGAATTTTGCCGGAATGGGGCTGTGCCCGCTTTTGCGCGAAGGCGCGCGAAAAGTGCCGGATCTGACGATCGAAGGCTGTTTCTTGCAGCACGGTCGAAACAGACGCAGGCAACAGGCGCCAGGACGGTGGATCAAAGGTCACGAAACGTCTCGCAGTCGTGGGACACGTCAACTGTAGGAACGGTAAGAACGGGAGCCAATGAGGCAAGGACAGCAAAACCGCCGTGGTCGCGGTCGCAATCGCAAGTCGCAGAATCCGATGACCCGGAGCTTCGAGAGCACGGGGCCTGACGTGAAACTTCGCGGCACCCCTTCTCACATCGCGGAAAAGTACATGTCGCTGGCGCGTGACGCTCTCTCGTCCGGCGATCCCGTGCTTGCCGAGAACTACATGCAGCACGCGGAACACTACAACCGCATCATCATGAGCTTCCGCGAGCAGCAGATGAGCCAGGGCGGCGGCGATCCGTTCGCTAATGGCCTGAGCGTGGCGCGCGGTCCGGGTGTGCCTGGTGATCCGCTGGACTCGGCCGGCGATGAGTTCGGCGATGACGAGGGCGATGATTTCGGCGAAGGCCGACCGAGCCAAGTCGAAGGCGGTCAAATGGCGCAGCCGCAGGGTCAGCCTTCCGGCCAGCCGCGTAATTTCGATCAGCCGGGGCAGCGTTACGATAATCGCGACAATCGTCAGCAGCATCATCGCCGCGACCGGAACGACCAACAGAACCGCCACCATCGGCATGATCGCGGCGAGAATCGCTTCGATCGGGGCGATCGTATGGATCGTCAGGACAGAGGAGACCGCGGCGAGCGCAACGACTTCCGTGCGGATCGTCAGGACCGAAGCGGCGAGCCGCGCCAGATGCGCGACGATCGCCAGCCCCAACCTATCGTTTCGGATGCCGTTGAACCGGCGCCTATGCCGGCGCCTATGCCGGCGCGTCGCCGCGAACGGTTCCAGCCGGGCAACAGCAATGGAAATGGCGAGGCTCTGCAGCCCGCTGCCGCGGCCGCCGATCATCAGCCCGAGTTCCTGCGCCGCCCGGTGCGTCGGCCACGTGCTGAGCCGGTCGAAGAGGCGGCGCCGCCGCGGCAGGCCGCCAACGAGGATCAGGAATAATCCTGAGGCTGAGTTTTTGAAGATCGTGAAGCTTCTGATTGGGAGCTTCCAAAAGGGCCCGGGGGTGACCTCGGGCCCCTTTGATTTTGTCCGAGCTGCAACTTGCCGAAATCCAGGGCGTTTTTGTCTCGCGCAGAGGGGCGTTGGGCCCCTTTTTGAACCCGCGTTCGGCACTATATCTTGAGGTGCGGAAGGTGCAGAGCGCCCGTAGGCGGGGCTTCGTGCCTTACCGCGTTGGAATTAGCAGCATCCTGAATACGGCGCCTCATGCCGTGCCAAACCGGGCGCAAGAGGCGTGCATGAGGAGGGAAGTACATGAATTTTGAGCGCTATACCGATCGCGCCAAGGGCTTTGTCCAGTCGGGCCAATCACTTGCACTGCGCGAGAACCACCAGCACTTCACACCCGAGCATCTCCTGAAGGTTTTGCTCGATGACCCCGAAGGCCTTGCCAGCGGGCTCATTACGCGTGCGGGCGGCGATCCTAAAGCGGCACTTGCTGCAACCGAAGCCTCACTCGCCAAGCGACCCAAAGTCTCAGGCGGCAGCGGGCAGGTTTATGTTTCGCCGGAAGCGGCTCGCGTTTTTGACGCGGCCGAAAAGGCCGCAGATAAGGCGTCCGACAAGTTCGTGACGGCCGAGCGGCTGCTTTTGGCACTTGCACTCGAAAGTGGCACCGACGCAGGCAAGGCGCTGCGCGAAGCGGGTGCTACGCCTGAAAAGATCAACCAGGCCATCAACGAAATCCGCAAGGGCCGTACTGCCGACAGTGCATCCGCTGAGCAGGCCTATGACGCCTTGAAGCGTTATGCGCGCGATCTGACGGAAGCGGCTGCCGCTGGCAAGCTTGACCCTGTGATCGGCCGCGACGAGGAAATTCGCCGCACCATTCAGGTGCTGTCGCGGCGTACCAAGAACAATCCCGTGCTCATTGGCGAGCCTGGCGTCGGCAAGACGGCAATTGCTGAAGGTTTGGCCCTGCGTATCGTCAAAGGCGACGTGCCTGAGAGCCTGAAGGACAAGAAGCTGCTTGCGCTCGACATGGGTGCGCTCATCGCGGGCGCCAAGTACCGTGGCGAGTTCGAGGAGCGGCTGAAGTCCGTCCTTTCGGAGGTTCAGGCCGAGCAGGGTGGCATCATCCTGTTCATCGACGAGCTTCACACAATCGTCGGGGCTGGAAAGTCCGAAGGTGCGATGGACGCGGGTAACCTTTTGAAGCCGGCGCTTGCCCGAGGCGAGTTGCACTGCGTCGGCGCGACCACGCTGGACGAGTACCGCAAGCATATTGAGAAGGATGCTGCGCTCGCGCGCCGCTTCCAGCCCGTTTTCGTCAGCGAGCCCACGGTGGAAGATACCGTCTCGATCCTTCGCGGCTTGAAGGAGAAGTATGAACTTCATCACGGCGTGCGCATCACCGATAGCGCGCTCGTGGCCGCTGCGACGCTCTCCAACCGCTACATCACCGACCGCTTCCTGCCCGACAAGGCGATTGACCTTGTCGACGAAGCTGCATCGCGTCTGCGCATGCAGGTAGACAGCAAGCCGGAAGAGTTAGACGCAATCGACCGCGATCTCATGCAGATGATGATCGAGCGCGAGGCGTTGAAGAAGGAGACGGATGTCGCCTCTAAGGATCGTCTTGCGCGGCTGGAAAAGTCCATCGCCGATCTCGAAGAGCAGTCCAAGGCGTTGACCGCGCGTTGGCAGTCCGAAAAGGAGAAACTCGGCTCCGCTCAGAAGATCAAGGAGGAGTTGGACGCACGTCGTAACGAGCTTGAGCAGATGCAGCGCAAGGGCAACCTCGCGCGTGCTGGCGAACTTGCCTATGGCGTCATTCCGGATCTGGAAAAGAAGCTCGCTTCGCTCGAAAGCGCGGGCGGTCCTGGGTCGACGGCCATGGTTGAGGAGGCGGTGACGCCCGATCAGATCGCAGCGGTAGTGTCGCGCTGGACCGGCGTTCCCGTCGACAAGATGCTCGAAGGCGAGCGCGACAAGCTCTTGAAGATGGAAGAGGCGCTGGGCAAGCGCGTCATCGGCCAGAAAGAGGCCGTGGTCGCTGTTTCGACGGCGGTTCGACGCGCACGTGCCGGTCTTCAGGATCCCAACCGCCCGATTGGCTCGTTCATGTTCCTAGGTCCCACGGGTGTGGGCAAGACCGAGCTTACCAAGGCGCTTGCGGGCTTCCTGTTCGACGACGATACGGCGCTCATCCGTATCGATATGTCGGAGTACATGGAGAAGCATTCGGTGGCCCGCCTCATCGGCGCACCGCCTGGATACGTCGGTTATGAGGAGGGTGGCGCGTTGACGGAAGCCGTCCGCCGCCGGCCCTACCAGGTCGTGCTGTTCGATGAGATCGAGAAGGCGCACCCGGATGTCTTCAACGTTCTGCTCCAGGTTCTTGACGATGGACGCCTGACCGATGGCCAGGGCCGTACCGTCGATTTCAAGAACACGCTGATCATCTTGACGTCGAATATCGGCGCCGATCTTCTGGTCAACCAGAAGGAGGGCGAGGATACCGATCTGGTGCGCGATGAGGTTCTGGAAGAGGTGCGTGCGCGCTTCCGTCCGGAATTCTTGAACCGCTTGGACGAGATCATCCTGTTCCATCGTCTGCAGCGTTCGGACATGGGCAAGATTGTCGATATCCAGATGGGCCGCCTGGCAAAGTTGCTGACCGATCGCAAGATCACGGTGCACCTGGACGACAACGCCCGTGCTTGGCTCTCCAACCGTGGCTACGATCCCGCCTACGGTGCTCGTCCGCTCAAGCGCGTGATCCAGCGCTATGTGCAGGATCCGCTTGCCGAGCAGATCTTGGCGGGCGGTGTCAAGGATGGCGACAAGGTTCAGGTTTCGGTGCGCGATGGCGCGCTCACCATCAACGGTTGGCCGGTCAAAGCCGCCGCCTAACGCTGAGCTGTCAGACGAAGGAATAAAGAATAGGCCGGAGCCTGCATCGCAGCTCCGGCCTTCTTTTTTTGCTACGTCAATCTTTACCGATCTTACTTCGCAGTAGGCGCCGTGGGCTCGAATTCATAGATGCCCGCATCTGCCATTAGCGCGAGGAACAAGTGGCCGTCTTTGAGGACGTAAGAGCGCACATAGGGCAGATCCTTCAGGATTCGGTCGTGCATAGAGCCAGGTGGGCACATGGCGCGCGTGGTTGCCATTGGCCCGAACGTGAGCTGATTGGCGTCTTTCGACTCCCAGGTGCCGCGTCCGCGATTGCAATCGATGCGCGCGACAACGTTGCCGTCGCTCTCGAACTGAAGCGTGTATTTCGATCCGTCGTCGGGTTTGATTTTCGTGTCATCCCCTCCGGCAAATTCGACGAGCTGCCAGGATGTGCCCCCTAGTCCCTTGTCCGTGGCGGGCTCGTCGGCCCAAGCCGCGTCAGCCAGCGACAGGCCGATCGCGAGGGCCAGGATCAAGAACGTTTTGGGCATATGACGCACCTTTCGTGAACTGAGCCAACGCGCTTGATTTATCAGATCAAGGGTGGCGGGATTGGGACAGAGGGTTGCTTCGGCAGCAACTCCGCGCGACGACTGACATGCCAGGACCTGAGGGGGAATTATGAAATTCAAGTTTTACCAAGTGGCGGAGCTCATTGGCGTCTTCTTCCTGCTTGCATCGACCGCCGCTCAGATGTTTTACGTCGAGCCCTTGAAGCGCGAGATCGAATGGCGCCTTTCGGCATTCAACATGCAACAGAACGGGCAAGTGCAGCTGCAGGCCGTGTTCGCCAACCGGATCGCGATCTTGAAAGCGCTCAAGGCTGAACAGACGGAGATAGATGCGGCTCAAGCCGACCGGGCAAAGGCGATGGAGAAATATCAGACAGCGGACGCAAACATTGCCAACTATCTCCTGGACAAGGAGAACATCGAATCGATTCTTCAAATCGTTGTGCTGGCGCTGTTTGGTATTGGCTCTTTGCTGGCGGGTTTTGGCCGCGCGATGGAATTGATCGCATCGCGACGCATGGAGTGATACGCGAGCCCGCGTGCGATTCACCCTCTATGTGGCCCCCGCGAGATTCGTCAGAAATGCCAAGAAATTGCGGCTATTTGCTTGCGGTCATAACCGGCGAGCGCTTCATCAGGTCGTCGATGCGCGCGCGTTCCTTCTGGAAGTCGTTAAGATCTTTGCCATCGAGTTTGCGTTCACGCGGCACCTGAATTGACATGGGATCGACGAAGCGGGAGTTGACGAGAACTTCGAAATGCACATGCGGGCCTGAAGAAAGCCCGGTGGATCCGACGTATCCGATCACTTGGCCCTGGCGTACTTTCACGCCCTCTTTCACCCCTGCCGCCAACCGCATCATATGACCGTAAGCGGTGTGATAGCCGTTTGCGTGCCGGATGCGGATGTAGTTGCCGTAGTAGCCCTTGTGGCCCGCCTCCTCGATCGTGCCGTTGCCGGCGGCAATAATTGGTGTGCCAGCCGCCGTCGCCCAATCGACGCCCGTGTGCATCTTGCGGGTGTTCAAAAGGGGATGGAAACGCACGCCGAAGCCCGAGGTAAGGCGCACGTTGTCGCCGCGTACAGGCTTGCGCAACAGGAACTTTCGGGAGTTGTTTCCCGCGTCGTCATAGTAATCGACTTGCCCGTCGGAGGTCCGGAAGCGGTAGAAGCGCGTCACGGCACCACCGGAGTTGATGGCGGTGTAGAGAAGCTCGCCCGGCGGACCATCTGTCGACTGCTCATCCTTCATGTCGAAGAACATTTCGAACGTGTCGCCAGGGCGCACGCGGCGGCGGAAGTCCGTGTCGAAGGCATGGACACGCAGAACCTGCAAGATCGTTTCGGGATCGATATTTTGCACGAGAGCGGCGTGATAGAAGCTCGCGTAAAGCGAGGAAGCTTGCGCATTCTCATTGTCTGGCGAGGCAAGCTGCAGCTCTTTGCCGATGCTGGGCTGTGAGCTGGCGACGAACTCGCCGGCGGCTGATCGGCTGACCGTGACAAGGTGGTCGTGACCGTCAGAAAATACCGAAAAACTCGATGGTTCTTTCTTGTTGGCCTGAGTCAAGGAAGGCACGAGCGTGATGCGAACTTCCTGACCGGGAACCAACGCGCTTTCGGGGAACGTGGCGCGTGCGGCGTCGATCATAGCGCGCGCTTGCCAGTCATCGGCGCCGGCGCGCTCAAGGATTGCTTGCAAGGAATCGTCACGCCCCACTTTGACGACGCTCACCTCGCCAGATTCAAGATCGTTGTCGACGTCTTCGAAGGTCTCGGCGGTTTTTGCGATCGATGTCGTGTTCGGTAAATCTTGGGCCACGGCATGAGGCGATTGCGGCGCGGCTTGCGCTTCGATGTCTTCTGCGGTCGTCTCTGCTACGCCGTCCAGAGGTGTTCCGCTTGGATCGGCCGCAGCCTCAGCATCAGTGCTTGTCGTGGCGGTATCGGCAGAGCGTTCGACGAGATCTTGAACCTCTCGCGTATCGAGTTCTTGCCCATCTTCGCCTGGAAGAATGCCGCCTAACAGCTCGACAACCTTCACCGAAACATCAGAACGCGAAACGCCGCCATCCGACTCATCGTTACCATTGATGGGCTGATTGCTCGCGTAAAGCTTGAACGGATTGAACGGCGGGATGACATCGGCGTAGTCCGCCGGAACTGGCGCAAGCCGTGCAACGATACGCGCATACGGCTTCTGGCGCATGTATTCGCGGCCGTCGCGGCGCTGTTTGGAGGATTCATGGATGATATAGCGTGTCGAAAGCGCGCCGGTCGTGAGTTGAAGGCGATCGGATTTCGGCAACAGCCATTTCAGTCCATCCGCGTTCTTAAAGGCCGGAAAGACGGGGCCGCTACCGGTGCCATCGAGAATGTTCTTGAACTCCGGCAGAAGCCGGTCGTCCATTTCGCTTTTGTCTGAAGCTCCGTACACGACAACAAGAATGGCTATGGCGCCGACGGTTGCAGCCAAGCACGTCGAAAGCAGCCAGCGGAAGCGACCGCCCCGGCGCTGTTCGACGTGATCGATATCGTAAATATCGCGGAAAAAGGCGCTGGACCCGCCGCGGTAGACGTGGGGGAGTCCACGCATGGATGGGGTGTCGAAGGCGAGGGCGCCCGAGTGGGTGCGCTCCAATTTTCGCCGACGAAGTAGCACCCGAAACCCCTCCCCTGGGACCTGATTTAGGTCCTGATGTCAGCTCCGGGGCCACAAGCCAAAATCTCCGTCCGGGCCTGTCAGCCGGCGGAGTGCCCCCGAGGTTTGTAAGCCGTGCACTATGCGCCGTCGTCAATCACGACGCAGTCCCCTGAATACCATCGTTATTTCGATTAGCGAAATAACAATAGCATGCGCATTAGGCTGGGAAATCGGGGCGGAGAGATGGCAGCGACCTGACAACCTCACGGGAAATCGGGCCTAATCCGCAGTCGGCACCGACACCCTGAGTGGCCAGGCTTTGGCCGCGTGACCGCGTTGAGCGGCCCAATCTGAGGCCACCACGGCGGCTATGGATTAACCAAAATTGCCCGGTGGGCTCTGAAATCGCTCGCGTGGACCTGCGACAAACCGTACGGCGCCGAGAAAAGCGTCTCGAACGGGAGGCGGCAGCGTTAGGCCGCAATGGTTTAGACATCTGATTTTATTGAAAAAATCACAGCATCGCCAACAGGGCTAAGATTTTTTAAAACGGTAGTTGACACCAGCCCGGCGATGTTGTTTAAACGGTCCTCGTTGCGGGGCACACAGTGCTTCGCCGCCCTTCGGGGCATGAACCTCTCGAAACTCTCGGGTTCCAAGCCGGGTCATCCGGCTAGGAGCCTCGTTGTCTCGAAAGCACCGGCGGTCAGCCGCCGGACGGGTTCGTGTTCTCGATTTCGCTCTTTGACAATTGAATTTGAAGGAAGGGAAACGCAGACGGCGGAGTCCTGGCGGATCTTCGGTCGAAAGACCGTGAGATCGAGACTAGACTCTGGTGAAATCTGCGTTTCAGCCATCACCGTGACGAGCGCTTGGAAACGAGCGAGCGTCATAGTGTGAAGGTGCCCGTTACGCAGTAATTTCCTTGGATTAACCTCCAAGTCAAAACCAGTATCAAATCTTTCAACTTGAGAGTTTGATCCTGGCTCAGAACGAACGCTGGCGGCAGGCCTAACACATGCAAGTCGAACGCCCTAGCAATAGGGAGTGGCAGACGGGTGAGTAACACGTGGGAACCTTCCCTGTAGTACGGAATAGCCCAGGGAAACTTGGAGTAATACCGTATAAGCCCGAGAGGGGAAAGATTTATCGCTACAGGATGGGCCCGCGTCGGATTAGCTAGTTGGTGAGGTAATGGCTCACCAAGGCGACGATCCGTAGCTGGTCTGAGAGGACGATCAGCCACACTGGGACTGAGACACGGCCCAGACTCCTACGGGAGGCAGCAGTGGGGAATATTGGACAATGGGCGAAAGCCTGATCCAGCCATGCCGCGTGAGTGATGAAGGCCTTAGGGTTGTAAAGCTCTTTTGTCGGGGACGATAATGACGGTACCCGAAGAATAAGCTCCGGCTAACTCTAAAGCCAGCAGCCGCGGTAATACGAAGGAGCTAGCGTTGTTCGGGAATCATTGCATGCGCGCACGTAGGCGGATTTGTTAGTCAGGGGTGAAATCCCGGGGCTCAACCTCGGAACTGCCTTGGATACTGCAGATTCAGAGTCCGAGGTGGGTGAATTCCTAGTGTAGAGGTGAAATTCGTAAGAGATGGAGTTGGTGGAAGAACACCGGTGGCGAAGGCGGCCCACTGGTCCGGTACTGACGCTGAGGTGCGAAAGCGTGGGGAGCAAACAGGATTAGATACCCTGGTAGTCCACGCCGTAAACGATGGATGCTAGCCGTCGGCAAGCTTGCTTGTCGGTGGCGCAGCTAACGCATTAAGCATCCCGCCTGGGGAGTACGGCCGCAAGGTTAAAAACTCAAAGGAATTGACGGGGGCCCGCACAAGCGGTGGAGCATGTGGTTTAATTCGACGCAACGCGAAGAACCTTACCAAGCCTTGACATGTCCTGACCGGCCTCGGAAACGGGGTCTTCCCAGCAATGGGCAGGAACACAGGTGCTGCATGGCTGTCGTCAGCTCGTGTCGTGAGATGTTGGGTTAAGTCCCGCAACGAGCGCAACCCTCGCCATTAGTTGCCATCATTAAGTTGGGCACTCTAGTGGGACTGCCGGTGATAAGCCGGAGGAAGGTGGGGATGACGTCAAGTCATCATGGCCCCGATGGGCTGGGCTACACACGTGCTACAATGGCGGTGACAGTGCGCAGCCACCTAGTAATAGGGAGCTAATCGCAAAAAGCCGTCTCAGTTCAGATTGAGTCTGCAACTCGACCTCATGAAGTCGGAATCGCTAGTAATCGCGCATCAGCATGGCGCGGTGAATACGTTCCCGGGCCTTGTACACACCGCCCGTCACACCATGGGAGTTGGTTTTACCCGAAGACGGTGCGCTAACCGAAAGGAGGCAGCCGGCCACGGTAAGGTCAGCGACTGGGGTGAAGTCGTAACAAGGTAGCCGTAGGGGAACCTGCGGCTGGATCACCTCCTTTCTAAGGATGAGCTTTGTCAAGCAAAGTGGCTTTCAGCTGCTGCGCTTCAAAACTCTGAATTGGATAACAGGATCGGTTTCAGAGTCGAACCGGTCCGCTGAATACAACGCGGGACGCCGCCGTCTTCGTTTCTCTTTCTTCACACGAAATGCACGCTTAAGGGCCTGTAGCTCAGTTGGTTAGAGCGCGCGCTTGATAAGCGTGAGGTCGGAAGTTCAAATCTTCCCAGGCCCACCATTCTTCTGGCTGCCGTTTGGCGCCTGGTGGGTCGGTAGGTTTGAGCGGCGGTTCGGCGTTGGTTCGAACAAGGTGACCGGAATTGGGGCCATAGCTCAGCTGGGAGAGCGGTAGCTTTGCAAGCTTCAGGTCGTCGGTTCGATCCCGTCTGGCTCCACCATTTCCTGATCATTTCGTGATTGAAGAGACAAAGTTTCCGCTGAGAGCATTGCTCCAGTGGTTGGTTCTAAATGACATCGTGAAGAGGGACTAAGCCTGAGGCGCGTACCCCGCGCTATCTGCACAGATCTCACCGTGAGGTGATGTTTGGGTTTGGTCTGATTTGACTTCTGGTCCGTTCCGGATGGCTCGCAAGAGCTGTTCAGGATGGACCTGGTCTTTCTAAGACAATGCGCACCATTCAAAGCGCTGGTTTGCTGGCATTCCTTCTTGCCGAGGGAAAAGTGCTGGCTTTCAAGCGTGGTGAGCATTGCTAATGAGAGCGATCAAGTGACTTAAGGGCATCTGGTGGATGCCTTGGCGGTAAGAGGCGATGAAGGACGTGGTACGCTGCGATAAGCTACGGGAAGGTGCGAACAGCCGTTGATCCGTAGATCTCCGAATGGGGAAACCCACCTTCGACATCTTGTAATTCGCATCCGGGGAGCAATTTCCGGGTTCGAGTTTCAGGGTGTCATGAGAAGGTATTTAGCTCTGAATACATAGGGGTTAAAAGCAAACCCAGGGAACTGAAACATCTCAGTACCTGGAGGAAAGGACATCAACCGAGACTCCGCGAGTAGTGGCGAGCGAAAGCGGACTAGGCCAGTGATTGAGCAAGGACAAGTGGAACCATCTGGAAAGGTGGGCCTCAGTGGGTGACAGCCCCGTACACGTAATGCCAAGCTCAATCCTCGAGTAGAACGGGACACGTGCAATCCTGTTTGAACATGGGGGGATCACCCTCCAAGCCTAAGTACTCCTTACCGACCGATAGCGCACCAGTACCGTGAGGGAAAGGTGAAAAGCACCCCGACAAGGGGAGTGAAATAGTACCTGAAACCGGATGCCTACAAACAGTCGGAGCCCGCAAGGGTGACGACGTACCTTTTGTATAATGGGTCTGCGACTTAGTCTGACGAGCAAGCTTAAGGCGATAGCTGTAGGCGTAGCGAAAACGGGTCTGAACAGGGCGTTCAGTTCGTCGGATTAGACCCGAAACCTGTCGATCTTGCCATGGTCAGGTTGAAGGTGGGGTAACACCCACTGGAGGACCGAACCGGTCTGTTGAAAAAGCCTCGGATGAACTGTGGCTGGCAAGGGTGAAAGGCCAATCAAGGCGAAATAGCTGGTTCTCCGCGAAATCTATTTAGGTGGCCTCAAAGATGAACTACTCCAGGGGTAGAGCACTACATGGGCTAGGCCCCCACAGGGTTACCAAACCTAAGTAAACTCCGAATACCTGGAAGTACTATCTGGGAGACACACGGCGGTGCTAACGTCCGTCGTGAAGGAAACAACCCTGATCGCCGTCTAAGGTCCCCAAATCACTGCTAAGTGTGAAAGGATGTGAATCCCATAACAACCAGGATGTTGGCTTAGAAGCAGCCATCCTTTAAAGAAAGCGTAACAGCTCACTGGTCTAAACAAGGGTTTCTGCGCCGAAAATGTAACGGGGCTAAAGCAGTGTACCGAAGACGCGGGTGTGCAGCAATGCACGCGGTAGCGGAGCGTTCCGTAAGCCTGTGAAGGGAGACCCGTGAGGGCTCCTGGAGGTATCGGAAGTGCGAATGCAGACATGAGTAACGAGAGGAGTGTGAGAAACACTCCCGCCGAAAGTCCAAGGGTTCCTGCGTAAAGTTAATCTGCGCAGGGTTAGCCGGCCCCTAAGGCGAGGGCGAAAGCCGTAGTCGATGGGAACCACGTTAATATTCGTGGGCCAGTGGGTGAGTGACGGATGCAGCAAGTTGTTGAGGCTTATCGGATTGCCGAGGCAGCGAATGTGTCCCAGGAAATAGCCCCCACATAGACCGTACCCGAAACCGACACAGGTGGACTGGTAGAGAATACCAAGGCGCTTGAGCGAAGTGTGCTGAAGGAACTCGGCAAATTACCTGCGTAACTTCGGGAGAAGCAGGCTGCTATTCTGGGCAACCAGGGTGGCAGGGCACAAACTAGGGGGTGGCGACTGTTTACCTAAAACACAGGGCTATGCTAAGTCAAAAGACGACGTATATGGCCTGACGCCTGCCCGGTGCCGGAAGGTTAAGAGGAGAAGTGCAAGCTTTGAATCGAAGCCCCGGTAAACGGCGGCCGTAACTATAACGGTCCTAAGGTAGCGAAATTCCTTGTCGGGTAAGTTCCGACCTGCACGAATGGCGTAACGACTTCCCCACTGTCTCCAGCACACACTCAGTGAAATTGAATTCCCCGTGAAGATGCGGGGTTCCTGCGGTTAGACGGAAAGACCCCGTGCACCTTTACTGCAACTTTGCACTGGCAATCGTGACTGCTTGTGTAGGATAGGTGGTAGGCTTTGAAGCAGAGGCGTCAGCTTTTGTGGAGCCGCAATGTGAAATACCACCCTAGCGATTATGGTTGTCTAACCGCGGACCGTTATCCGGTTCCGGGACAGCGCATGGTGGGCAGTTTGACTGGGGCGGTCGCCTCCTAAATCGTAACGGAGGCGTGCGAAGGTTGGCTCAGAGTGGTCGGAAATCACTCGTCGAGTGCAATGGCATAAGCCAGCCTGACTGCGAGACTGACAAGTCGAGCAGAGTCGAAAGACGGCCATAGTGATCCGGTGGTCCCGTGTGGAAGGGCCATCGCTCAACGGATAAAAGGTACGCCGGGGATAACAGGCTGATGACTCCCAAGAGTCCATATCGACGGAGTCGTTTGGCACCTCGATGTCGGCTCATCACATCCTGGGGCTGGAGCAGGTCCCAAGGGTATGGCTGTTCGCCATTTAAAGTGGTACGTGAGCTGGGTTCAGAACGTCGCGAGACAGTTCGGTCCCTATCTGCCGTAGGTGTTGGAGAATTGAGAGGATCTGTCCTTAGTACGAGAGGACCGGGATGGACGCACCTCTGGTGGACCTGTTGTCGTGCCAACGGCACAGCAGGGTAGCTATGTGCGGACGGGATAACCGCTGAAGGCATCTAAGCGGGAAACCCACCTCGAAACAAGTTCTCCCTCGAGAGTCGTGGAAGACCACCACGTTGATAGGCCGGGTGTGGAAGCGCTGCAAGGCGTGTAGCTTACCGGTACTAATAACTCGATTGGCTTGATTGCTCTCATTAAGCAATGCTCATCGATATCGCTCATGAAATACCGAACGCGCTGAAGAGCGCGCTAGAATTCAAGCGTGTCTCGCGCCGCTGCAAAGCTTAGGCGCGAGCTCGATGAGCGTAGGGCTCAACGGAAAGACCAAAAACAGAAGTCATATGACGTCTCCGCCGACCTGGTGATTATGGCGGGGTGGCTGCACCCGATCCCATTCCGAACTCGGCCGTGAAACGCCCCTGCGCCGATGGTACTTCGTCTTAAGACGCGGGAGAGTAGGTCGTTGCCAGGTCTGCCGAGACGTCATGTGATGATAAGAAGTCAAATTACCTCTTCATCGAACTCAAAACGCGCCGCTGTGCTTTATGCCAGCGGCGCGTTTTTTGTTTTACCATCCAGTGTCGTCGTAGTTTGGCGCCATAGAGGTGTCGACTACATTGCGTCCGCCTCATCCAGCAAAACTTTGAATTGGTCTTCGTTGGGCGCGACGTCGAGTTTCTTCATGGTTGAATCCATTTGTGACCACCACGGCGAGCTGCGAGTCCAAACATTGATCTGCGGTTTGAAGTTGCTCGGATCGTCGAGACTGCCGGCCCATAGTCCCTGAAGTTGAGGCACCAGCTCGGCGAGAATGAAAAGGTTAGATCCGCAGGACTGGCAGATGCCGCGCTGAACAAGTCGGCCACTCTCCGCTCGCACGTCATAATAGACCGGCGCAGGTCCAGTTATCGTCAGCGCGGAACGGGGAACATACATCACGGGGCAGTAGCCACCGCCAGAGGCCCGCTGGCAATCGCGGCAATGACAATTCCAGGCAAACACCGGCTTTTCTGTACACTCGTAGCGGATAGCGCCACACGCACAACCGCCTGTTATTGGAAGTTTCATCGGTTCCTCCCAAGCAAGTTCCGTCTGCAGCGCCGCTTCTAGTGGCGGCGGCCGGCGAGGCTTGCGCCTCGATAAAACTTAGCAGCGGGAGAGAAGGCCGGGTATTACCTGACCGGATGACTTCTAGCGACTTATCTCGCACCGCCGAGATGGCTTGCGGTTATCCACCTCGGATCGAACCAGCGATCGGCGGGGCCGTCATAGGGCAAACGCGTGACGTCCCAATGCTCGATGAAGGGCGCATAGGCATCCCAGACGGGTGGGCCGCCGCCAATAAAAACAACTCTCCCTGGAAAACGCGCGATGACGTCTCGCGGGAGCATGGATGAACGGAGGATCTCGATCGTGCGGTCTTTGAAGGCGAATTCTGGCACTGATTCGATCGTTGCGGGACCGGCAAGCAGCACGTGTCCCCTTGTGATTTCGAAAAAACGGGCAACGTCCGCAAGGTACTCGGGACCTTGATTGCCCTCCCACGGCAATTCGCCATTGAGGCCAAGCTGGCCGGATTGTCCGATGGCGCAGATGCAGCGGACGATGGGCTTTGTCATGGTATATCTCTTAAAGTCCGAGGTCACTCAAGCCAGGATGATCGTCGGGCCGCCGACCTTGAGGCCAGCGAAATTTGCGCTCCTCTTCCTTGATCGGCATATCGTTGATCGACGCAAACCGCCGCGCCATGAGGCCGTGTGCATCGAACTCCCAATTCTCGTTTCCGTAAGAGCGGTACCACTGTCCACTGTCGTCATGCCATTCGTAGGCAAATCTCACCGCTATGCGATTTTCTGCAAACGTCCAGAGTTCTTTGATGAGGCGATACTCAAGCTCCCGCGCCCATTTGCGCTCAAGGAATTCCACGATTTTGGCGCGCCCGGAAGGAAACTCCGCACGGTTTCTCCACTGGCTGTCGGGCGTGTAGGCCAGAGAAACAGCGACCGGATCTCGAGAATTCCAGGCGTCCTCCGCCTTGCGTACCTTGATGATCGCGG
This sequence comes from Hyphomicrobiaceae bacterium, assembly GCA_041397645.1. Classification (NCBI taxonomy): domain Bacteria; kingdom Pseudomonadati; phylum Pseudomonadota; class Alphaproteobacteria; order Hyphomicrobiales; family Hyphomicrobiaceae; species Hyphomicrobiaceae bacterium. The sequence continues at coordinate 1,189,303 of JAWKWE010000004.1, forward strand.
TTTCCCGTGTGAACGGAGGCAGCGGTGGTCGGTCGGTCATTGAAGATGCTCCAGATTGCGTGGCAGCTGAAGTATTTCGAATAGCCTTTGTCAGGCAAGACCCGGTAGCATCGTCTTCGCGCCATCTACGACCATTTCGACCGCAATGGCTGCGAGGATCATGCCCATCAATCGGGTCATGATGACGCGCATCTTGGCGGAGAGCAGCTTGCCGAGCGCCGAGGCGAAATACAAGACGATGAAGAGCGTGAGCAAAATGGCGGTCAGAACGACCGCGAACGAAATGTAGTGTGCGGTGTCATGCATCTGGGCGGCGTAAATGATGAGCGTCGCGATCGTTCCTGGTCCCACGATCATGGGGAAGGTCATCGGGTAGAATGCGATCCCGTCATCGTCGCTTCCGTCCGCCGCATGTTCGGCGCGTTTTTCATGGTCGCCGCGTTCGTGTGAGGTGATGGGTTGGCCATTGAGCATTGAAAGGGCGATGCCGAGGAGGACAAGACCACCTGCAACGCGGAAGGAATCAATGGTGACGCCGAAAAAGCCGATAATCGATTGGCCCGCGAGAGAAATGACGGCGCACATCACAGCGGAATAAAACAGGATCATCACCGCCATACTGCGTTGTTCGGGGACAGTCTTGTCGGAGGTAAGCGCCAGAAAGATCGGCAGATTGATAAACGGGTTCATGATGGCGAACATCGCACCCAAGAACTTTGCCGCAAACCCGATGTCCATCCTGCCCTCCGCGCTATTCGACTCTAGCGCGTGCGTAGCATGGATGCGCTCAGGATGCAGGACTTCGTAGCTTCAATCGGAGTCGCCGCGCGCCGCAGCCGCCAGCTTGCGATAATTTTCGCGGATTTTTTCGATCTCCTCGACGTCCAGCTCTTCCAGATCGAGCAGCTTATTTTGTGCGGCCGCGACAGCCCGGATCAGCTCGTCGAGTTTGACCTGGATAGCTTCGCCATCGCGATTTTGCGAATTTTGAATCACGAACACCATGAGGAACGTGATGATCGTGGTCGAGGTGTTGATGACGAGTTGCCACGTATCGCTGTAGCCAAAAAAAGGTCCAGATAGGGCCCACAAAATGATGGCCCCAACCGCCATAGCAAAAGTTACCGGGCGGCCGGATAAATCGGCTACCTTGCGCGCAAAGCGCGTGAACCACGTAGATTTCGATTTTCCAATGTCGTGGGGCATGGACGTTTCCAGCATCGCGGGCATTGACGGAAATCCCAAAACGACGACCAACAACGCGCGTCCACGTCATCCGGTTCCTTAGTAGCCAGGATGAGACCGACCTAGGCGGCGGAGGTGCGAAAAGTTCATGTCCCCACGGGGGAGGACTTTGCTAGCTTGGGCGCCAAAACATGCCCAATCGCGATCCAAGGAGACTGACGTCATGTACGACACCGCCAACCTGTCGAAGCTGCAAAACCTGCGTCAGGCGTCGCCTTCTGTCATGCAGGCTTTCGAAACATTCGACCGGGCCGCGATGGCGCCCGGCGCAATTCCACGCCGCTATAAGGAACTCATTGCTTTGGCCGTCGCTATCACGACGCAGTGCCCTTACAGCCTTGAAGTGCATCGCACAAATGCGTTGAATGCCGGCGTAACGGAAGCCGAGATTGCTGAAGTCGTCTTCATATCGGCCGCCATGCGTGCGACAGCGGCGATCGCCCACGGCACGCATCTCGTCGGGAAGAAATCTTGACGCCCGTTCGCGCCGGTAAGAGCGAACACACGGGCAGGCCAAGTTAATTGAAGCCGCGAGTGTTGCGTCGGTGCACTTGCATAACCGACTTCTGTAGTGGCCATATCCAAACGATGAGACGACTGCGTATTCCACGTCTGGGATGCATGATTGCGGCGCTGGCCTTGTTGGGTGCGCTGCTGCACGTCGGCGTGTTTCCGCAGCACGCGCTCATGCAGATTGCCGCCGCGGCTCCGCTGAGCGAATCTGAAAAGTGGGCAATCGATAACAACATCCCGATCTGTCACGCGGTCGTGACAGATGAGGGAAGACAGCAGCATCGTCCTGGTAGGCTGAAGGTCACGTACTGCGTGATCTGCGCCAGCGCACTTACCGGCATGGCCACGCATGATGTGCCGCAACTGGCAAACTTCGCGCTTGTCGAGGTCGCTCTTGTCCACCTGTCGTTGGATGCGGAAAGCATTCACGCAAGAAGCTGTGCTGCTTTTGAAGCGCGCGGACCCCCCGCTGCCGCTTGATCTGGCGAAGCGCATGTCTAAGCGGCTCAGCGTTCTGAGCGGCTCGCCAGTTCGAATAATCAGGAACCTGCTCCACGCTGACGTCTTGCGCGCTTAGTGCGTCGCGGGGCACGCGCGGGCACCACCCATGCATTACCAAGATTCAGCTGAAAGTGCTCCACGTTGAGCGCGAGACCAACTCGGGGGACAATATGTTCAACAGCACGTCACGGCGCTTAGCGCCAATAGCCACGCTTTCTGCAACCTTGACGACATCAATCGCTGCTTTCGGTTCGCTCGCTCTTGCAGACGAACCAAGTGCCGCTCCGATTCCCGACGGCCATGCGCCGGCCGGCGTCATGGCCGATCACATGCACAAAGCCGGCGAGTTCATGGTGGGATACCGCTACAGCTGGGCGCGCGCATCGGGCGATCAGCTGGACGGAACCTCCAAGATCGACATCAACGATCCGTCAAATCCGTTGCTCCACAAGGCCTGTCAGAATGCTGCCGTACCCGGGCATGAGCACTGCGCGATGTATCAATCCGAGATGACCATGCAGATGCACATGCTCGACATCATGTATGCGCCGACCGACTGGTTGACGCTCATGTTGATGCCGCAATGGATGACCATGGACATGATGATGGATGAGCTTCCCCACGCCAGCCATGGCATGGGAATGGGCCACATGGGAATGGGCCACATGGGTAGCCACAACCATGGCACCGATGGCATCGGTGACACGATTTTCGGCGCACTCATCAAGATTTCCGAAGGCCCCGGATATCACCTGCACACGGGCATGATGTTTTCGGCGCCCACAGGCTCGACGAGCGAGCGCGCCGCAAACGGTAATCTCACACATTACATGATGCAGCTTGGGTCTGGTACGTGGGACTTCCTGCCGAGCCTCACCTACACCGGGCGCGCCGACCGGCTGTCGTGGGGACTTCAGCTTTCCGGCGTCATCCGCATGGAAGACGAAAACAATCAAGGCTATCGCTTGGGCGATGTGTTTCAGGCGACTGGCTGGGCGGCTTATCGGCTGACCGACTGGATGTCGACGTCGGTACGCTTGTTGAGCACCAGCGTCAGCGAGATCGAGGGTTCGTTCTATCCGACCGGCTCAGGCATGAGTGCACCTGATTTCCCCTCCAACTATGGAGGCCGCTACTTCGATATCGGTTTCGGTGTGAACTTCGTGGTGCCTGAGGGTGCCTTGAAGGGACATCGGTTGAGCGTGGAGTGGCTCGAACCGATCCGCGACGACGTCAACGGCTACCAGCAGGAACGAGACGGCACGCTCTACGCAAACTGGAGCAAATCGTTCTGATTAGTTTTCACGACCCCATCCCGACCAACTTCAAGGGTGTCCGCAAGGGCACCCTTTTTTGTTTGTCTTGGCGGAGCGGTGAACGGACGGGCGTCGCTGGCGACTGCGAGACCTAGAGCTTTTCCGCGTTTCGCGGAATCGCGGAAAAGCTCTACTCATTTGTCTTGTCGCGCTTCTTGTCGGAAAACCGGGTCCCACTTTTCCGGATGCGGATGGCGCAAGCGCCTAGTGGATTGCGCCGATGTGACTGAGATAAATGGCCGCCACCACGAGCGCGGCGAGCAGGCCGATGGTGAAGCGCCCCCATGCGCCTTTACGCGCTTCCTTAGCCTGCGCGTGCGCAAGGCGCGCCACGGTTGCCTCATCCAGCCGCACGCCCGTTTGCATCATCTGTGCGAGATCGCGCGCCGCTGTTTCAGCGGTGTTTAAGAGCCCCGGCGACTTGGCAAGGAGTTCGCCAAGCGTGGCAAATCCGCCGCCGGCCTCCTTGAGCTTTGCAAGCGGGCTCAGGTTTTCCTCCACCCACTGCCGCGCGACGGGCTCGGATGCGGTCCACACGTTGAGCCTCGGATCGAGATCGCGGGCCACGCCTTCCACGATGACCATGCTCTTTTGCAGCAGGATCAGCTCGGGCCGCGTCTGCATGTCGAATACTTCCGTGTAGGCGAAGAGCTGACCGAGGAGGTCCGCCATTGAAATTTCTTCGGCCGTGCGGCCGTGGATCGGCTCGCCGATCGCGCGCATGGCCTGGGCGAACTCTTCCACGGTGTGACGGGGTGGCACGTAGCCCGCCTCAAAGTGAATGGCAGCGGCGCGATAATAGTCGCGCGTGATGAGGCCGTGCAGGATCTCAGCAAGGAAGCGTCGCTCGGTTTTTCCCAACCGGCCCATGATGCCGAAATCGACGGCGACAACCTTGCCGTCGGCATCGACGAACAAGTTTCCTTGGTGCATGTCGGCATGAAAGAAGCCATCACGCATGGCGTGCCGCAGGAAGGAACGCATGACGGCAAGGCCGAGCGCCTCCAGATCGAGGCCGCGTGCCCTTAGAGTGGCGTGATCGGAAATTGGCGTACCGTCGATCCACTCCAGCGTCATCACGCGCTTGGCGGTTCTTCTCCAATCGACTTTTGGAACGCGAAAGCCCTCATCGTCGGTGATGTTGTCGGCCATTTCGGAAATAGCTGCAGCCTCCAGGCGCAGATCCATCTCCAGATCGGTTGTGTGTTTGAGATTGTCGACAACGGCGACCGGCTTCAGGCGGCGCGAAGGCTCGTGAAACCGTTCGATCATCTGGGCTGCGAAATAGTAGCTGTCGAGATCGCGGCGGAACCGCTTTTCGACCCCGGGGCGCAGGATCTTCACCGCGACTGCTTTCTTGACGCCGTTCTCCAGAACCACCGCCTTGTGGACCTGTGCAATCGAGGCGGCAGCAACCGCAGGACCGAACTCGACAAAGTGATCTTCGAGCTTGCCGCCGAGCGCTTGCTCGATGGCGGCGCGGGCCTCTGCTTGTGAAAACGGGGGAAGGCGATCCTGAAGATGGCGCAGATCGGCGGCGAGTTCAGGACCCAGGATGTCGGCGCGGGTCGCGAGGAATTGCCCCAGTTTGATATAGCTCGGGCCAAGCTGAGTTAACGCTGCCGAGACACGAGAGGCTTTTGGCTGGTGCGCGCGAAAGGGAGCGGAAATCCAACGTATCGGAGCCGTCACCGCGCGCGCGATGCGCAGTGGAAGAGGCACCGGCATGCCCTTGGGCACGAAGCGAACGCCATGTTGGGCAAGGACCAGACCGGCGCGTGAGAGGCGGAGCGTGTTGGTAATTGCGTTTGCCATGCGTCGGTCTTGTCGATTCTTCTTCGTCGTTAATCTTGTTTTGGCTCAGGCATAGAGCCGGTGCGGTTTTCCAAGCACGTCGCCTCAGCCAGGTACAGTCGGTTGATGTCCTAGCCTCAAAGCAAAACGGCGGCCACCGGCGAAGTTTGCCGGAGACCGCCGCTTCCGTCCTTCATAATCTCGTCTCAACCTTTCGTGCAGAAGGTCGCACGGCCGTGGCAAGTCACCTGACCACCATCGGGGCCGCAGCGATAACGTTCATTGCTCACCGAGTAGCCTGCGACCTTGCCAGTTGACAGCCAGCCCGGCCATAGCCCCCAGGACACGGCCTGGACCATGGTTTCCATGGCGAACCACTTGGCATCCTTCGCGGAGCCAGCGGTGGCAACGGCACCCTTGACTACACAACCTGCTGAGGCCCCTGATGCACCAAGAGCGATAGTCGCGGCGAGAGCCAGCGACGCCAAACGGATTGCTTTCATAAAGCGATCTCCCCAATCAAAAAGGCCCCCCCCCGCGGGGTCCAAGATTGAAGCTAAGCTGGGTGAGTGCGCGCGGTCAATTGCAGCTTTCAATGCCTCAACGCGAATTTCGCAACGAATTGAGACGGCTCTATATCTTCCAGCCCGAATGCATGGCGGCAATGCCGCCGGTCAGGTTGCGGTAGCTCACATTCGCAAACCCGGCGGCGCGAATCATGTCCGCGAACGCCTCCTGCTTGGGGAACTTGCGGATGCTCTCCACGAGGTATTTATATGGTTCGGCGGCCCCCGCCGTCAGCTTGCCGAGCCGCGGGATCACCTCGAAAGAATGGAAGTCATAGAGCGTATCGAGCACGGGCACGTTGCACTCGGAAAATTCCAGGCATAGGAAGCGTCCGCCTGGTCGCAGGACGCGGTACGCCTCGGCGAGCGCCTTGTCGATGTGGGTGACGTTGCGGATGCCGAATGCGATCGTGTAGGCGTCAAACGTGCCGGACTCAAAAGGCAGTTGTTCCGCATTGCCCTCAACGCATTGAATGCGGTGGTCGAGGTGAGCGTCTGCGATGCGACGGCGTCCAACCTCAAGCATCTCGGGAGAGATATCGCAGATGACCGCGGTTGCATTTTCGCCGCTGGCGCGCGCGTATCGCATGGCGATGTCACCCGTGCCGCCCGCAACATCGAGCAAGCGGAACGGCGCGATGCCTGTGGGAGGGTTGAGCCACGACACGAAGTCCGACTTCCACAGCCGATGCAGCCCACCCGACATCAGATCGTTCATGAGGTCGTAGCGCTCAGCAACGCTTGCGAACACTGAGTTCACAAGCCCTTGCCGATCACTCTCGGGCACGTTGCGGAAGCCGAACGAAACGGTGGCATCGGCGGAAGATGTGGTGTCGCTGGTCATTGCAGGTGAGACAATAGCCGAGGCGGCATCGGCACGCCACTGGCCAAAATGCGCCTTGTTCGACACATCCGGGATCAATACATCAAGATCCCTAACAGAAGGTCCAAGGATGCCGGAATTACCTGAGGTCGAAACCGTTCGCCGCGGCCTGGAGCCTGTTCTTGTCGGGCGGGCCTTGTTGCGTGTGGATGCGCGCCGTCCCGATCTGCGCTTTCCGCTGCCGGCCAAGTTTGCGGCGAGACTCGAGGGCCGCGTTTTTGAGCGTCTTGATCGCCGCGCGAAGTATCTCGTCGGGCATCTCGACAGCGGCGAAGCGCTCATCATGCATCTGGGCATGACGGGCCGGTTTACCATTTCGAGCGGCGGAGACGACCATGCGCTCGGACAATACGTTTATGACCAGGCCGGGGATCCTCGCCACGATCACGTCGTCTTTCATTTTCCGGACGATCTGGCGGTTGTCTACAACGATCCGCGCCGCTTCGGCTTCATGGTGATGACCCGTAGCGATGAGCTGGAACGCCACCCGTTGATGCGCGAACTTGGGCCCGAACCTTTGTCGGAGGCTTTGACGGCCGATTACCTGAGCGCCCGTGCGGCCGGAAAAAAGGTCAATCTGAAAGCCTTTTTGATGGATCAGCATGTCGTGGCGGGGCTTGGAAACATCTACGTTTCGGAAGCCCTTTTTCGCGCCAGGTTATCGCCTGATCGTGCCGCGTCGAGCCTCGCGGCGCGCGGTGGGGCCGCGCGAGCGGCAAATCTCGTCCGATCGATCAAGGATGTGCTGGACGATGCAATCACCGCCGGCGGATCGACGTTGCGCGATTATCGCCATGCCGACGGTTCGCGTGGCGGCTTTCAGGAAAAGTTCTTCGTCTACGATCGTGAGGGAGAGCCGTGTCAGCGCGATGGCTGCAGAGGTGTGTTGCGGCGTGCTGTGCATCAGGGAAGGGCGACGTTCTACTGTGCGGTGTGCCAGCGCTAAAGATCGCGGCGCGGACTCTGCATTAGGGTCCGGTCAAGGCCCGGTGGGTGCGGACCGTGACGGCGCAAATGGCGATGATCGCTAAACCACCCGCCATGAAGACCGCGTTGGCGGCCCAATCACCTTTCGATGTTGCGAGCTTGCCGGATAGAACGAGCCAGCTAAGCGCAACTGCAGCTGCAATTCCGTGCAATGCGGCGAGCATCATAGTGCGGTTGAGTGCGCCGGGCTCGACGAGAGGTGAACCCGGTTTGTTCATCGCTCTGAAGAAGGCATAAAGTCCAACGGCGATGAGCAACATGATGGAGCCGTATTCCCAACCGTGTTGCCAGTGCAGACCGCTCAATTCGTAGCAAAGAAACATTGCGACGCCGCCCCAGGCGTACACGAAAGCAGACAGCGCGGTTGCAGTTTTGATCTGAGCGGAGGCGGCTTGCCAGTCCGGGGCGGCTTTGGCAACGGCCGCGGACTTATTCTTGCCTTCCAGCAAAGCTGCCCAAATCGCGACGGCCGCAAACGCGAGCGCCACTGCGTTGATTGCAAATTTGAGGTCATTGGCCGCACACCAGTACATGCCTGCAAGACTCAGTGCGCATGCGGCGATGAGGATTGGCTTGGGGCGACCCATGCAGATATTCTCAACTGCGCGAGGATGCGAGTGCGTTCGCACAGATGGCGGCGATCGCTAGTCCACCGAAGAAGAAGATGTTGCAAGCCGCCCAGTCCTGATGCGCGGTGTCGCGAGGAAACTTGCCGTCGATCACAAGGCTGATGACGCCCACCATCATGCCGATGAGCTGCACTTTGACGAGAAGGCGGCCAAGGCCCATGACTGATTCATCCTCCTTGCCGGCTTCGGCATCCCGTCCGAGCATGTTGGCGAAGATGATCGAGCCGACAGCAGCGGTGGCGAAGCTCAGGAAGAACTGCCACCACTCCTTCCAGGAGTTTTCATATACCAGCGCGTAGATCACCAGGAGGGCAAGGGCACCCCAGGTCCACACAAGTCCGATGTAGCGAGCGGTCGATGCGGCGATCTCGCTCTTGTGAGCGCCATCGGCCACGAGTGCACGATTTTCGCGAATACCGAGACTTGCGAAGGCCACTGAGACAAGGCCCGTCGAAAGAAGATTGAGAAAGGGCTGGTTGGCTCCGGCGGTGATGATGACGGCACACAGCCCCAGCGTCAGGCTGATCATCCAAGCGCTCAACGACGACATTTGACGTTTCCCCCACAACCGTGCGGCCGGGCCGAAGATCTAAAAGCCCAGGCCGAATCTCGTTCGGACGGCAGAACATACATGAATCTCGTAAAACACCCCTTCCCTTTGCTCAGGCAAATTGAAATTCCAGGCGTCTTTGGGCCGCTGTTTCAGCGATTGACCGGCGATTGGCCCAACGGTATAGGAAACCCAAGCGCCGCTCGGAACGCCAGTTCCGGGCGGTAAAGGTATTTAAAGCCCATCCGGACACCCATTCATCTGGGGGAGGGCCCGTTTCCAGGGTCTCGTTCGGCTTGCGTGCTCCAGACACAAACGAGGACTGTCAAACATGGCCAATACGTCGTCGGCGAAGAAAGCCGAGCGCCAAATGATCCGCCGGACCAAGGTTAACAAGGCCCGCACCACTCGCATGAAGAGCAACGTCCGGACGGTCGAGGAGGCCATTGCCTCTGGCGATCACGAGAAGGCCGCTGCCGCCCTCAAGGCCGCTCAGCCCATCCTGATGCGCACTGCGCAGAAGGGCGTCATCCACAAGAAGACCGCTGCGCGCAAGGTTTCTAGGCTCGCACGCCGCGTCAAGGCCCTTGCTGGCTAAATCCTCTGAAGGGCAGAAAATCGACTTTTTCTCCCTGTTGCATGTTCGCAATAGTAAAGAGCGGGTCCTTCGGGGCCCGCTTTCTTTTTGAACAGTCGTAAATCGTAGGATTCGTGGGCTGATACGAGCAGACTCGCAGTGGCGATGAGATTTCGACTAGGCGCGGGCGTCAGCTCCTCGCAACTATAAAACGACGTTCATGTGACACTTGCGATCACTAAGCTGAGCGTCCGTCACGCCATCTCCACACACAGCTTTTTCCCCTAAGAGTCAGACGCTTTGTCCACACATCTTCTGTTGCGAGGGTGGGTTACACACAATCCTGTGGAAACTTTTTCGCCGTTCCGGAGAGGGGGTGGGCAGCCTTGTGGAGGCTTGCGGGAGAGACGGTTAATGGATAGTAAAAATGAAGCGGATGATTGAGGGCTAACCAGACATCCTCGTGTTGTGGGCGTGCGTAGTATCCAGGGCTTAAATCCAAGTGATTTGCCTGATGGATCCATCGTCAAAACTTGCAGGTCGGCGTTTTCTACTTGGCTCTACTCTTGGGCTTTGCGGAATTGTCTTCGATACTGCTTGTGGTTGTTTGCGGGGTCACTGAGCGAATGCCCTTGTTGGGCGGAGCTTGGTGTAGGAGGCGATGTTGGCGAGTTATGAGGTTGTCCACATCGACGACGTGACGGTCACTCAGGTGTGGGAGCACCTCAAGACCGATCCACGGGCTGTCATGGTGGATGTGCGTACTCAAGCAGAATGGGTCTTTGTTGGGCTGCCCGATTTGTCGGAGGCAGGCAAGCGCCTGCTGACCCAGGAGTGGCAGACGTTTCCCGATAATCGGGTAGACCCGGCATTCGCGGATAACCTCGCTGGCGTCTTGAAAGCCGCCGGCGTTGTCGAAGACGACGAGATATTTTTCATTTGCCGTTCTGGCGGCCGCAGCCGGATGGCGGCGCAGGCGCTTGCGGCAAAGGGTTTCCGGCGTTGCCGGAATGTGGCGGAAGGCTTCGAGGGGCCACTCGATTCCAAGCGTCACCGCGGACGGTTTGCCGGCTGGAAGGCTACCGGCTTGCCGTGGGTTCAGGGCTGAGGGACATCGCGAAGGAGGATCGAGGGGGGCACTGCTGAAGAAGGCAAGAGGGCCCGGCCATTGAGGCCGATGCTGCAGCGCTGTGCGCTTGGAGCAGAGTACGGAATTCAAGATTTAGCTAGTATAGCGGGGAAACTACAAATGCAGCCGATCAAGAAAACCATCGAGGCGGAAGCTTCGCAAGGCGCTGAGGGACGAGGGGCCAAGGTGCGTGCAATGCTCAGAGCGCAGCTTGGCGAGGACATTTACTCCAGCTGGTTCAACGCCATGGAGTTTGATGGTTTCGATGGCAGAGTCGTCAAGGTATCGGTGCCGGTGAAATTCCTGCGCACCTGGATCCAGGCGCATTATTCTGAGCAGCTTCTGGCAGCTTGTCGGAGCGAATTTGCCAACGCAGAGCGCGTCGAGGTGATTTGGCGCCAGCCCGGTGCCGCTGTCGTCCGTCAGGGTGATGGCGCCCAGCAGGCCGACGCCGCCGACGCAGCGAAGGTTCCACAGTCTCTCGGCCAGTCGAGCGATCAAGCCGTCAAGACGGCACCGGCTCCGCTGATCCGTCCGGCCATTCCCGCGACCGTGCGCACGTCTGCCGGTGGGCTTGAGGGTTCGCCGCTCGATCCGCGATACACGTTTGAAAGCTTCGTCATTGGTTCGTCCAACCGCATGTCGCACGCTGGCGCCACGCAGGTCGCCGAGACGGTTCTTTCGGATCAGCCGGGCTTCAACCCGCTCTACATCCACTCATCGGTCGGTCTTGGTAAGACCCATCTGCTGCACGCAATTGCTTGGGAAGTGAAGCGCCGCGCGCCGCAGGCCCAGGTCCTTTATCTTACGGCCGAACGTTTCCGCTATCAGTTCGTCGAAGCGCTGCGTTCTTCCGATCCGTTGGCGTTCAAGGAGAAGTTCCGTAACGTCAATCTGCTCCTGATCGACGATTTGGAGTTCCTCCATGGCGAGAAGACCGAGCAGGAATTCGATCACATCATCAACGCTCTGCTCGATGGCGGGCGCCAGGTGGTGGTGGCGTCGGCTCGTGCGCCCAATCACATCGACCGCCTGAATGAGCGTATGCGCTCTCGTCTGCAGCGTGGTCTGGTCACAGAGCTTGGTCCGTTCGACCATGAGCTGCGCCTGAAGGTGCTGGAGAAGCGGCTTGCTGAAAAACGCGCTTCCGATCCCTCCTTCACGTTGTCGAGCGAGGTCTTGGATCTGCTGGCAACGCGCCTGACCGAAAACGGCCGTGAGCTTGAAGGCGCGGTGACCCGTCTTTATGCGACGTGGCAGTACATGCGCACGCCGATCTCGCTCGATATCGCTGAATCGGTGATCCGCGATCTGGTGCAGAGCCTGGAACCGCGCCGCCCCAAGATCGAGGACATCCTGCGCATTATCTCGCGCCACTATGGGGTCTCGAAGGGCGATCTGCTCTCGCAGCGCCGTCATCGCTCGGTGGTATGGCCGCGCCAGATCGGCATGTATCTGGCCAAGCAGCTGACCGCGCGTTCGCTGCCGGAGATAGGCCGCCGGTTCGGCAACCGCGACCACACGACGGTGCTCCACGCCATTCGTAAGATTGAGGGCGAGATTACAGACAATCCGCGCCTGCGCGACGAACTTGAAGAGCTCAAGAAGCTCCTTAACCACTGACCGGCAGCGGGGTAGCTGGCCGTTGGGTGGGCCGGAGATGCGCCTTGGGTGCGTCTTCGGCCCATTTTATTGCTGCAAACCGCTTTTTCTGGGCTATTTGACGGCCTTGCGACGTGTTCTTTGCTTGAATTATCCCCGTTGTTCGGCTCTCATCACGCTCTTCCGCGAGCGATTCAGCTAACGAGCGCGCGCGGCACAAATTATAATATCCTCTAAGCGCGACTGGCGTGGCGGCAAACGAGCCGAAGTCATGCGCGTGCCTCACAACAAAAGACCGGGGAGCCCCATGCGTCTCGAGATCGAACGCGGAGAACTGCTGAAGGCGCTGAGCCACGTAACGAGCGTTGTGGAACGCCGGACCACCATTCCCATTCTCTCCAATGTCATGCTGAAAGCGTCTGGTTCGAGCTTGCAGTTCAGGGCGACGGATCTGGAGCGCGAAGTATCAGAAAGCGTCGACGCCAAGGTTTCGCAAGGCGGTACGCTGACTGTGCCGGCACATATGCTCCATGACATTGTGCGCAAGCTGCCCGAAGGCGCCGAGATCGAGATGAAGCGCGATGGTGATAAGGAGCGCTTGACGCTGACCTCGGGTCATTCGCGGTTTTCGTTGCAGACGCTGTCGGCTGAGGACTTCCCCGACCTAGCGGTCGGTGAGATTGGGCACGAGTTCATCATCGATGCAGCCGACCTCAAAAGGCTGATCGAAAAAACGCGCTTTGCCATCTCGACGGAAGAGACCCGCTACTATCTCAACGGCATCTATTTTCACACCGCCGAAACTGGAAAGACCAAGACGCTGCGCGCGGTTGCAACCGATGGCCATCGCCTTGCGCAAGTCGAGCTTCCGTCGCCAGCGGGCGCGGAGGGTATGCCGGGTGTCATCATTCCGCGCAAGACGGTCCATGAGCTTTCGCGACTTCTAGAAGACGCAAGCGCCAAGGTGAAAGTTGGCGTGTCGCAATCCAAAGTACGCTTTGAGATCGCGAACGTGGTGCTGACCTCCAAGCTGATCGATGGCACGTTCCCTGACTACGGGCGCGTTATCCCACACAACAACGACAAAGAACTGAAGGTCGACAACGCAGCATTTCAGAGTGCGGTCGATCGCGTATCGACGATTGCGAGCGAGCGCGGCCGAGCGGTCAAGCTCAATCTCGATAAGGACAAGCTGATTTTGTCGGTGAACAATCCTGAAGGCGGCAGCGCCACCGAAGAGATTGCGGTGGTATACGCTGCATCCCCGTTGGAGATCGGCTTTAACGCGCGCTATCTGCTCGATATCGCGGGCCAGCTGGAAGGCGAGGAAGCTCGCTTCCTGCTCGCCGATCCCGGTTCGCCGACGATGGTGAAGGATACCGGCTCGGAAGGCGCGCTTTACGTACTTATGCCGATGCGCGTCTGACGCCGTTGAAGGCGTCGGCGCGCTCAAAGGGCTCTTGGTCAGCCGCAGCAACGTGCGATGTCGCGCGGACCTTTCGTGCGCTAGGTTGCGGCCATGACGAGTGATTCCAACAGCCTTTGGGTCGAGCGGCTGAGCCTTACGAATTATCGCAGCTATAGCGCGGTCACGCTCGAAGCAACGCTGCGTCCTCAGGTGATCGCAGGCGCGAACGGCTCAGGCAAAACCAATCTCCTTGAGGCGCTTTCGTTGCTGGCGCCGGGGCAGGGATTGCGCCGCGCCCCGTTCAACGAGATCCCGCGTGCAGCAGGTGACGGCGGCTTTGCGGTCGCTGCACGGGTGCACACCTTGAACGGGCCGGCAGACATTGGGACGGGATTGCAGCCGGGTGCGGGCGGATCGGAGCGCGGCCGGATCGTGCGCATCGACGGTGTGCAGCAGTCGGGCTCCGGTGCGCTCGCCGATTATCTGGAGATCGTCTGGCTGACGCCCGCGATGGACGGTTTGTTCACCGGCTCGGGAACGGAGCGCCGTCGCTTTCTCGATCGCTTGATTTTATGTTTCGACCCTGCCTATCGGACCCTGGCAGGTCGCTTCGAGCGCGCGATGACCTCGCGTAATCGCCTGCTTTCCGACGGCGTGCGCGACGATGCCCAGCTGTCCGGGTTCGAGCTGGTAATGGCCGAGACCGGCGTTGCAGTGGCGGCCGCGCGTCTCGAAGCAGTGGCGGCCATGGCGCGCATTATAGCCGAACGCCGCGCGCGCGATCCGGACTCCGCATTTCCCTGGAGTGGACTTGCTATCGAAGGCCGCATCGAGGACGACTTGGCCGCCATGCCGGCGCTTGAAGCCGAGAACGCTTATGCGCGCGCGCTTCGCGGGATGCGCGAGCGCGATCGCGCGGCAGGGCGGACGTTGGAGGGGCCGCATCGCTCCGATCTTGCGGTTGTCCACGGGCCCAAGCAGATCGCAGCGCGTTTGTGCTCCACGGGCGAGCAAAAAGCTTTATTGATCGGTCTTGTGCTGGCCCATGCGGAATTGCTTACGGCGCGCCAGGAAGGGGCAGCGCCCATTCTGCTGCTTGATGAAATCACAGCGCATCTCGACCGGCATCGGCGGGCGGCGTTGTTTGACGAAATTTTGCGGCTGAAAGCGCAAGCCTGGATGACGGGAACCGACATTTCAGCCTTTGAGGACCTGCACGGAAGGGCTCAGTTCTGGGCCGTCGACGAGACGGGGCTGAGGCCGGCTGAAGCTGCTTGAGGTGGGCGGCAATCGGCCGCACGCAAATTATTGAATTTCAAAAAGAAACACCAAGTACTTAGCTCCGCGGAAATGACGGTTTTTTGACGCAAGTGCGGGCGGTTCGTGCTATATATCAGACAACCAATTTCCACCCACTACAGGTCCATTGATGAGCCCCCAGAGCGCTAGGAAGACTCCGATGCCGGAAGATTACGGCGAGGACAGCATCAAGATGCTGAAAGGCCTCGACGCCGTGCGTAAGCGTCCGGGCATGTACATCGGTGATACCGATGACGGATCGGGCCTGCATCACATGATCTACGAGGTCGTCGATAATGCCATCGACGAGGTTCTCGCAGGTCATGCGCAGAGCTGTCAGGTGACGCTCAACTCTGATGGGTCATGTACCGTGCGCGACGATGGCCGCGGGATTCCGGTCGGCATCAAGCAGGATGACGACAACGATCCCAAGCGCTCGGCCGCCGAGATCGTTTTCACCGAGCTTCACGCGGGCGGCAAGTTCGACCAGAATTCCTACAAGGTTTCCGGTGGTCTCCACGGCGTCGGCGTGTCGGTGGTGAACGCGCTGTCGAGCTGGCTGAAGTGCCGGATCTGGCGTCACGGCAAAGAGCATCAGATCGAGTTCAACAACGGCGTAGCGATTGCGCCGTTGAAGGTCGTTGGCGACGCTGCCGACGAGCGCGGCACGGAGGTTTCTTTCCTTCCCTCGCTTGAAACGTTCCATAACGTCACCGAGTTCGACTATGGAACGTTGGAGCATCGCCTGCGCGAACTGGCGTTCTTGAACTCCGGCGCCAAGATCGTTCTGACCGATGCGCGCCATGCAGACATCAAGCGCGAAGAATTCCTCTACGAAGGTGGAACGAGCGCATTTGTACGCTTTTTGGACCGCTCCAAGTCGGCACTCATCCCTGAGCCGATCATGATCCGCTCCGAAAAGGACGGCATCGGCGTCGAGGTCGCGCTGTGGTGGAACGACAGCTATCACGAGACGGTGTTGGCCTTCACCAACAACATTCCGCAGCGTGACGGCGGTACGCACTTGGCCGGTTTCCGCGCTGCACTGACACGTATCGTCAACAAATACGCGGAAGAGAGCGGCATCGCGAAGAAGGAGAAGGTGAACCTTTCGGGCGACGACGCGCGCGAGGGCTTGACGTGTGTGCTGTCGGTCAAAGTGCCCGATCCCAAGTTCTCCTCGCAGACGAAGGACAAACTCGTGTCCTCCGAGGTGAAGCCGGTGGTCGAAACCGCCATTGGCGATCAACTGGGCGCATGGTTCGAGGAGCACCCGAAGGAAGCCAAGATTATCGTTGGCAAGATCGTGGATGCAGCACTCGCCCGTGAGGCCGCCCGCAAGGCTCGCGAACTGACACGTCGCAAGGGCGCGCTTGACGGTCTTCGCCTGCCGGGTGGTCTTGCCGAATGCCAGGATCGCGATGCTTCGAAGACGGAACTCTTTATCGTTGAGGGCGATTCGGCCGGCGGCTCCGCCAAGCAGGGTCGCAAACGTGAATTCCAGGCCGTGCTTCCGATCCGAGGTAAGATCCTCAACGTGGAGCGCGCGCGCACCGACAAGATGCTCTCGTCCGAGCAGGTAACGAACATCATTGGAGCGCTCGGCACAGGCATCGGTCGCGACGAGTTCAAGCTCGATAAACTGCGCTATCACAAGATCATCATCATGACGGACGCCGACGTCGACGGTGCACACATTCGCACGCTGCTGTTGACGTTTTTCTATCGCCAGATGCCGGATTTGGTCGATAAAGGTCACGTCTACATCGCCCAGCCTCCGCTCTATAAAGTGCAGAAGGGCAAACAGCACCAGTATCTGAAAGACCAGCGCGCGCTGGAGGACTATTTGATCGATACGGGCATCAACGATGCCGTGCTGGTGACGGGCGAAGGTACCGAACGGGCTGGGCGCGACTTGCGTGACATTCTCGATCAAGCTCGTGCGATCACGGGTGCGATCAACGGTCTGCACTCGCGTTACAATCGTTCTGTTGTTGAGCAGGGGGCGATCGGCGGCATCTTCGATTCAAGCATTCTTGCGACGCCAAATGCCGAGAAGGCCAACGCAATCGCCGAGCGCATCGCCAATCGGCTCGATGCGATCGCCGAGGAAATGGAAACGGGTTGGGAAGGCCGCTACGGTAACGACGGTTACGTATTCAAGCGCGAAGTGCGCGGCGTGACAGAGGTCCACACCATCGACCGCAACCTGCTTGGTTCACAGGACGCGCGCCGTCTGCATGAGCGCCAGGGGCATTTGTGGGAAGTCTACGGGACGCCGGCGAAGCTCAGGCGCAAGGAGAAAGTAGATATCATCAGCGGACCGCGCTCGTTGCTCGACGCTGTTTATGAGCACGGCCGCAAGGGCCTTGAGCTGCAACGCTACAAAGGGCTGGGCGAGATGAACCCGGACCAGCTGTGGGAAACGACGCTCGATCCTGAGGTACGCACGCTGCTTCAGGTCAAAGTCGGCGACCTTTCCGAGGCCGACGAGATCTTCTCCAAGCTCATGGGCGATGTGGTAGAGCCTCGTCGTGAGTTCATTCAGGACAACGCGCTTAACGTGTCCAACCTCGACGTCTGATTGCTTGGCGAGCCGAAGCAAACAAAAAGGCGGCCGCTTCTATTCTGAGATCTGGCATTTAACGGTAGCGGCGCTTCAGCACGCACTTGTAGCCGTTCCAGTAACGCTTCTTTCCGCACGAGCTCTTGTAGCTCTTATAGCGCCACGTTTCCGGGTGATATCGGCGGTCCCATGCTAACGGAACGCTGGGATCTGCAACCGTGTCACGCAGACGAAGCGCTTGTTCGTCATTGTCTTCGTAGGCTTGGGCTTGGCCGGCGCCGAGCGCGGCAAAGAGGGGCATCGCGGCGATGGCGAACATCGTTGCGAACCCCTTAGCTGTTTGCATTCTTCCGATTGTCATTTCTCTAAGACTCCTGGATTGGCGCTCAGGCGTGGCCGAGCATGCCGGGACCTCCGTCTGCCTTTAATCTAGTTAAACCGGCTTGCGATTGTAAGGTTTGAGCTGCGTTAGGATTATCAAAACGCTGCAAATCGCAGTGTGCGGCGCACACTCAGCCAACGGTCTCTGCGCTGAAGGTCGCCTCGATCACCTTGTCGTTGCGCGCGGGGGGGCGTGCGCCATGTTTCTCCAAATGGGCCCTTAAAAGGGCAATGTTCTTCCGGTTGGATTTGAACGCGAGGTCGAACATGTCGCCGACAATCGGTATGCTTCCGAGCACGGTGTCGATCGTGGTGTTGGTCGCCATGCGAGCGATCACGAAGCGCGACGCGCCCAGCCGACGAGCCTCCCATATCAAATAGCTGCCAATGGCGCCCGATATGGCGTCGCCAATGACAGGCAGAAGGCCGAGCAGCGCATCAAGACCCATGACAATGGCGGTCCCGGGAATACGCACTGCGCTATCCATGACTGTGGCGAGAGCCTCAAGCCGCGCGAGCGTCGCTTGAACATCGTCATGCTGCGGCATGGGCGAGGCTTTTGAGACGTGTTCGCGCGGGCGGCTGAAACGGTCGGTCGCGTGAGCAGCGTGCAATCGTGTCATCCTCTCTGAAACAGTCGGGCAGTGAAAGCACCCGTGAGGCTTGAGATGGGAGATTTCGCAGAGAAGACAAGTGCACGCGCCGGGAACTTCAAAAACGGTACATGCGTTGAGAACTATCGCACACGCGTATCCGTGCTGCCGGCTGGCAGCTTTCGCACTGCTTTGCACAGGAGGCATTTTATGGATCGGAACGTGGCGCAGTCGAAGCAGGATGCGTCTGAGATCAAAACCTTCGAAGAGTTCTGGCCGTATTACCTTGGCGAGCATAGCGATGACAAAACGCGCCAGATGCACATCTTCGGCACGGCGGTTGCCATTGGGAGTTTGGCGGCGTACGCGGTGACGCGACGGCGCGGCTTTCTGGTGAGTGCGTTGGCAGGATCCTACGGCCCAGCATGGCTTTCACATGCCGCCATCGAGCACAACAAGCCCGCTACGTTGACATATCCTTGGTGGTCACTCCGCGCCGATTTGAAGATGTTTGCGCTGTGGCTCGACGGCAAACTCGACAAGGAGCTTGCGGCTCGCAAAATCTCAAGCCGGACGGCGCGTCGTACCGTCCCGGTTCAAAAGTAAGGCTGCGCTTCGATGTGGGGTGAGGGCGCTAAGCGCCCTTGTCACCAGCTACTACCTTGCCGATCCAGTCGTCTATGGTCACGGTGCCTAACTCGGCCACCTTTGCTACCTCAGCGGGCCGAAGCGTGTCTTGCATGAGATCGATCCGCTTCCACTCGCAGAACGGTGTCTCGGCCTCCACGCCCGGGGCATAGCGCGAGCGTTCCACCTTTTGATAGCGGTGAATGTAGCGGGGGCAGTTCATCCAGGTCTCGCTGACGGCGACCTTGACGACCATTTCGGCTTCCTTGAACAGCGACATCAGCGGGCCTTCCCTCACCAATTCCGCCCGGCCTTGGAGGCGGGTGCGGAAGGGTCGCTCGAAATCAATGAACAGACAGCCGATCTCGGAATTTCCGGCGATGTTGCCCATCGACAGATACATGCCGTTGCCGTCGTAGTTCGGGAACGCAATTGTTGTCGGATCGATGACCTTCACGAAGCCCGGCGTGCCGCCTTTGTAGGACACGGTTGGGCGACCGTTGTGATCGACTGTAGACAGAAAGAACATGTCCCGGCTTTCGATGAAGGCCTTGCCCATGTCGTCGATATCGGGCCGCACCACGATCTCTTCGACGCGGTCTGCGAGCTTACGGCTATCGAACACATCTTGCAGCTCGCGATGCTTCTCTCCGTATAGACGGCTCATATGCGTTTGCTCCCCTTCGCCAGACGTATTTTGCGGCGGACTATAGGGGCTGCGGCAAACGTGCGCATCAGCTTTTAGTAGTGTCGCCACGTTTGGCCAAGGGATGGTGATCGTTGACGAGTTTCTTCAGCCGCTCTTGCAGAACGTGCGTGTAGATTTCGGTGGTCGAGATGTCGGCATGACCGAGCAATTGCTGCACTGCGCGCAAGTCGGCGCCGCGATCGAGCAAATGGCTTGCAAAGGCGTGACGCAAGACATGCGGCGACACGCGCTCTGGGTCGATCCCCGCTTCCTCCGCCAGTTCTTTCAGGTCAAGCGCAAAGCCTTGCCGTGTGACGTGGCCTTCTGCTGACTTGGAGGCAAATAGCCAGCGTGAGTTATCGTGGCGGCCAGAGACGGCAAGATACTGGTCAAGCGCCATGCGTGCCGACGGGTTCAGCGGTACCAGGCGCTCGCGGCCACCCTTACCCTTGATGGTGAGCACGCGCGGATCGCCACGCAGAACGCTACGCGGCAGAGAAACCAATTCGGTCACGCGCATACCGGTAGCGTAAAGAAGCTCAAGCAGGCAGCACAGACGCAAAGCTCGAAAGAGCGCGTGGCCCTCCTGACCCGCGACACGCGCGTGGGCCGCTGCAATCAAACGATCGACATCAGCGATACTCAGTACAGTTGGCAACGGCCGTACCCTTTTGGGTCCGGAAATGCCTTCCGAGGGATCCGTATCGATCGCGTTTTCGCTGACGAGAAATTTGTAGAGCTGGCGGATCGCCGATAGGCGACGCGCGCGTGAGGCTGGAGACAGGCCGTCTTGCGAAAGATGCTGGATGTAGGACTGGATCGTCCGCGAGGTCACAGCATCGAGCGTGGAAGTTTGCTTTTCGACGAAGGCGCAGAAATCCCACAGGTCGCGCTCGTAAGCGGCGATGGTGTTGTCGGCGGCTCCGCGTTCGGCTGCCAGCATCGCCAGGAAGGACTTGAGCAGTAGCGCGTCGCCCCCTTGGGCGGTCTCGGGAACCGCAGCAGCGCGATTGTCAGTTTCGTCAATGTTGCGGTCTTGGCCCATCGCGATCTCAGTTGATTGCAGTGCGCGGCCAGTTGGCAAACAGAGCCTCAAAGCCCAGACGACGGGCATCGGACTCAAGCCCTGCGCGTTTCAAGGCTCGAATGCTGTCGCCGAGTGCAATCATGTTTGCACCTTCCGCTCCCGTAGGTCCGAGAGCCTTCATGGCACGCAGGACCGTATGGCCAAATTCCTTCTTCTTGGCAGCATCACGCAATTCCGACAGGACCCCGGTTTCAGGTAGGTAGCCGGTAGTTGGTTGCGGCGAGCGGCTTGAAATTTCCCACAACGGAATGGGTACCATGTACTGGAGTGCATCGAGTACAGTGGCGAGCCGGTTGAGCGCATCGGGCGCAAAGCGCGAATGCCGCGCCAGGACTTCAAGCTCGCTCAGATGTTGACCTTGTGGCTCGATGTTAGCCCCGGCGATGTCGGCGAGCGCCAGCCAGTGGGTGTAGCCGGCGCCGTCAGGGCTGGCGGTTTGAGAAAGGGCAACCCAATCGTAAGTCATCTTGTAGTTTCCTGAGACAAGTCCGATTTCAGCAGCCGTTTCTGTGAACCAGGATAGCTCGGGTTGGACCGGAACTTGTGCCGTGGTCCGGGCCAGCATCGTCATGACCGGAAATGTGAGCCCATCGGTGCGTGCGTCGTCGACGAGCGCGCGGATGAGCCTGGTCTTCTTCATTGGTGTGCGTTCGCCTTCGGCGGCCTTGAACAAGGCTGCACGGCGCGCCGCACCAGTGAGTCCACCTGATCCAGACAACAACGCTTCCACGTGCTGGGGTGTACCCAATGCACTGTAGATGGCGGCAAGCGCATCCGGTGGTACGCCGTTGAGCTTTGCACCTGCTTCCGCCGCGGCAAGCCTGAGATCGGGCGGACTGGCACTATCGTTGGTCAAGGCGACGAGAAGTGCGGGCTCGGCTTTATCGAGATCGGAGGCCGAAGGAGGCGCGCCTGCGGCTTCGAGCAGCCTATAATCGATGAGGCCGAGGCGGCCTTCGATCTTTGCGGCGGGTTTGACGCCAATGGAAATTGCGTCCAGAGCGGCGAGTCCCGGCGTTTGTTGTAGCCCTGCTTCTCGTGCCAACTCGGCGGCCAATCCAGCGCCTGCGGTATCGCCGGAGACCGCCGCGCAATAGCCGTTCAGAAGCGCGGCCTGCGCGATGACGACTTTCGGAGTGTCGGCTTTAAGCCCGACAACGTGCTGGGAAAGCGCGCACGCCTTGTTGCGATCTGCATTGGCGAGCGCGTTGCGAGCCGCGAACAGTGCGACGACCGGATCATTCGGCGAAGCATTGGCAAGCTCTGCCGTCGCTTCACTGACAAGCCCTGAACGATAGAGTGCTTCGAGCCTTAAAGCGGTGAACTTGGCGTCGCCCGTCTGCCCGGCCGGAGGTGTCACGTTGGAGGTGATCAGGCGCTTCCAGAGACCGTGCAAAGCAGGCGAGCGTGGCGGGATCTCGATTTCACTGATGAGCTTTTCAAAGCCCGCAATGTCGACGCCGCGCCAAAGCTCGTAGGGCAGCGCGGAGCCATCGCCCGCCATCACAGGAGCAAGCTCGCTGCTCTCTACTGCCGGTCCGAGGCTGTCGTGCAACACGGCCGTTGCGGGTGCGCTACCCGGGACACGCAACGTCGAACCGGAGCCCTCCGGCGGTCGGTAGGCGTCATCTTTCTTGGCGCCCGCATGACCTGTGGAAACGTTAATTGTGGTGGATGTCAGCAAGAGTACGGCAGCCAGCGTGACGAGTGCCGCCTTGTTTGAACGGCGCCGGTTTTTCGGGCTCGCAAATGGGATCATGGCCTCGGGGACGCTCCTAGCGCCGGATCTTTACGCCTGGAACCGGCTTGCTGATGAGTTGCTGCTCAGGTTCATACTTGGTCGCGAGCACATACAAGCCGCCAAAGAACACGCCGGCGATAGTGCACACCACGAACAGAAAGCGAAAAAGACTAGGCATAGTCTGGTAAATCCCCTCAGTGACCATATCGGAGGGCCAAGTGGCGCGAATATGACCCCAGACGCGGTCAACGCGGCAAAAATATCGTCTTTCAATCGTTTGGCGCAACTTGTCGAAACAACGACAACCTGCATGATTTGCAGGCCTATTGAGATCATGGCATGAGGTGTTCCCAGCCGGTCAGGCGTGCACGCGGAGCGTTCCGCATCTAACCCTGATTCGGATCTGATCTGGCACCGCCACATGAACAACATCGACGCCGTTGCAGATTTAAAGCGCAGACTTGGGTCACGCAGCGTCGTGCTGGTGGGGCTGATGGGCTGTGGAAAGTCATCCATTGGCAAGCGATTAGCCGCCCGGCTTGGCCTACCCTTCGTCGATGCCGACGAGGAAATAGAGACTGTGGCGGCTAAGTCGATCAGCGAAATTTTCGCTGACCACGGCGAGGAATTCTTCAGGGACCGCGAGCGTAAGGTCATTTGCCGGCTGCTAACGCAGGGTCCCCAGATATTGGCGACGGGTGGCGGAGCTTACATGCACCCAGAGACACGTCAGGCCATTGCAGCCAGCGGTATTTCCGTTTGGCTTAAGGCCGATCTGTGCGTTCTGATGCGCCGTGTTTCCAAGCGCGATACGCGGCCGCTGCTCAAGACCCCCAACCCGGAAGCGACCATGCGCAAGCTGATGGATGCCCGCTATCCGGTCTATGCTCTGGCCGACATCGTGGTTGAAAGCCGCGACGAGCCGCACGAGCTTATTGTGACAGAATTGATAGACAAGCTTACTGCGCACATTGAAAACGCGGATCAAGCTAAAGACTGCGTGTCGGTTTCCGCCGCAGATCAACCGCCCGACGCCTCTCAAGGTTGAATGACAAGATGACACTCACGTCCTCCGATACGGAACTTGACCAATCCGCCAACCGCAAAGTCGGCGTAGAGCTGGGAGAACGCGCCTACGACGTTCTCATAGGTCCAGGATTGCTGGCCCAAGCGGGCAATCTCATCGCTGGACGCTTGGGGAAAGTGAAATGCGGGATCGTGACGGACGAGAACGTCGCGCATCATCATCTGGCCGCTCTCGAACGCAGCTTGGCCAGCGCTGGACTTGCTGCGCAAAGCGTCGTCCTGAAACCGGGCGAGGCGACCAAGAGTTTTCGAGAGCTTGCGCCCTTGTGTGAGCGGCTGCTCGAAATGGGGCTTGAGCGCGGTGACATCGTCGTGCCGTTCGGCGGCGGTGTGATTGGCGACCTGGCGGGATTTGCAGCGGGCATTCTGCGCCGCGGTATCCGGTTCGTGCAGATTCCGACATCCCTTCTTGCTCAGGTGGATTCCTCCGTTGGCGGTAAGACCGGGATCAATACGCCGCAGGGCAAGAATCTGGTCGGTGTCTTCCATCAGCCGTCTCTGGTCATCGCGGATACCGACGTGCTGACCACGCTGCCGGTGCGCGAGATGCGTGCAGGCTACGCGGAAGTTGCCAAGTACGGCCTCCTCGGCGACGCCACCTTCTTCGGCTGGCTTGAACAAAACTGGCGCGGCGTGTTTGCGAACGGCGGTCCGCCGCTCGCACATGCGGTCGAAACCAGCGTCAAGGCCAAGGCGGCGATCGTGGCACGCGACGAGACGGAAACAGGAGACCGCGCGCTTCTCAACCTCGGTCATACGTTCGGCCACGCTTTGGAAGCCTGGACCAGCTATTCCGACCGGCTGCTGCATGGCGAAGGCGTTGCCATCGGTATGGCGCAAGCCTTTCGCTTTTCCGAAGAGCAGGGGTTGTGTCCAAAAGGCAGTGCCGAGCGTGTTGCGCGCCATTTGAAGGCGGTGGGGCTACCAACAAAGATTTCGGACATTCCCGGCGGAAAGGCCGATGCAGGCGAACTGTTGCGGCTTATGGGCCAGGACAAGAAAGTCCGCCAAGGGCAACTGACATTCATATTGGTGCGCGGCATCGGCGAGGCGTTCATTGCGCACGACGTTCCCCCGCAGAGTGTGCGAGATTTTCTGGAACGTGAAATTGCCGGCTGACGGCAGGAGATTTGAATTGTGCAGCTTTAGGCGCAATCTTTCAGTGCAAATTCCCCCCAACTGCAACGTGAGGCCCTGACGCTTCGCCATGACCCTCGAAATTGCAATCAGCTTCCTGGTGATCATTCTGTTGGTCGCTCTGTCGGCGTTCTTCAGCGGGAGTGAGACGGCATTGACCGCCGTTTCGCGCGCCCGCATGCACTCCCTGGAAGAGGATGGAAACGTCCGCGCCAAGCTGGTCAACAGCTTGCTGGCAAATTCCGACCGGATGATTGGAACGGTCCTTCTGGGCAACACGCTCGTAGATGTGCTTGCCGCCGCGATGGCATCCAATCTTGCCGTGCAGCTCTACGGCGATGTAGGCGTGGCCTACGCCACCGCCATCATGACCATCGTGATCGTCATTTTCGGTGCCGTGATCCCGAAAACTTATGCTTTGGCCTACGCTGACAAGGGTGCGTTGCTGGTTGCGCCAATCATGCGGGTTCTCATCGTGCTGCTAACTCCGGCTACCCGCTCCATCGCTTTCTTCGTGCGCCAAATCTTCAAGTTGACGCCGACGCATGTCGATGACGAAGCCAATATTCTGGCCGCACACGAAGAGATCCGCGGCACCATCGACCTGCAGGCCAAGGAAGGCGCGGTGACAAAGGAAGCAGCCGAGATGCTGGGCGGCGTGCTTGATCTGCGCGATCTGCAGGTGGCCGATGTAATGGTTCACCGGACCAAGATGGACACGGTGTCGGCCGACGATCCGCCCGATAAGATCGTTGCTGAGATTCTAAAGCACCAGAATTCGCGTATGCCGATCTGGAAGGACGAGCCGGAAAACATCGTAGGCGTCCTACATACGAAGGATCTGTTTGCCGCGCTGGGCCGCGCGGGCTGGGATCCCAACAAGCTCGACATCATGAGTTTTGCAACCGAGCCGTGGTTCGTGCCCGACACGACAAGCGTCAGGGAGCAGCTCAATCAGTTCTTGAAAAAGAAGGCGCAGATGGCGCTCGTTGTCGATGAGTACGGCGAGGTGCAGGGGCTCATCACGCTGGAGGACATCCTGGAGGAAATCGTTGGCCAGATCGCCGATGAGCACGACATTCAGGAGACCAATATCAGACCGCAGCCGGATGGCACCGTGAACGTTGACGGTACCGTCGCCATCCGCGATCTCAACCGGCAGATGGACTGGAGCCTGCCGGACGACGAAGCCACGACGATCGCAGGGCTCGTCATTCACGAAGCGCAGGTGATCCCCGAGCCAGGGCAGATATTCAACTTTCACGGCTATCGATTTGAGGTGCTGCGCAAGACGCGCAATAAGATCACCGCTCTACGCATCACCCCTCTGGCCGATGTGGTCTCTGTTGGCGCCGATACGACGGAAGCCACACAGCCAGCGGGCGGCGCTACCGGAGCCTGACGAAAGCGCTTTGGCCCGTCTCAAGGATCAGGACATCGCTTCGCCCGGCGCATAAGTGGCGAGTGCAAGCGCGTGTACCGTGCCGCCAACCTCGCCTTTGAGCGCTTCATTGACCATGCGGTGACGTTCCACCCGCGATTTGCCCGCAAAGGCAGGCGTAACGACCAGCACGCGGAAATGGCTCTCGCCCGTTCCCGGTGAGGATCGGTGGCCGGCGTGCTTTTCCGATTCATTGATGACGTCGAGCCGCGTTGGCTCGAGCGCGACCATCAGTTTTTCCCGGATGCGCTGTTCGACCGACATTCTTCAATTCCCTTTTTTGTGATCAAATTTCTGATGGGCCCATTTACCGCGCGTCAAGGCCTAATTTTGGAATTTTTCGTTCCCACATGAACGCGGCATTAAGCCCTGGCCGCCCAAGTTCATCGCTGAGCAGTGTTGCTCAGGTTCGTCTTGTGAAGTGCGCGCTCAACCATCATACTCACGCCCCCATGAAGCTACAGTCAAAATACTTCGACAGCATCCGAGTCTCCGGCAAGCGCGGATCCTCCTCCAAGCGCGAGGAAACGCACGCGACTTGCCAATGGAAGGGCTGCGACAAACCCGGGCGCCACAGAGCGCCCGTCGGGCGCGGGCACGAGGGCGAATACTACCACTTCTGCATGGATCACGTGCGGCAGTACAACCAGACCTACAACTACTTCGACGGCATGAATGACGCCCAAGTCGACGAGTTCCGTAAGGATGCCATCACTGGGCATCGTCCGACTTGGAAGGTCGGCGCAAATGCGTGGGCGCATGGAACACGCGATTCAGCGCGCTCAGCGGAGGCCGCCGCCAACATCAAAGCTGGCGGTGCGACCGGAACGCGCGCCCGCACGTCTAAAGCCCAGGCGCGCGCCGAGTATCGCCGCAACCTGAAGCCCCTGGAGCGAAAGTCTCTACGGGTCCTGGATTTGCCGGAAACGGCGAGCCGCGAGGACATAAAGACGCGCTTCAAGTCCCTCGTTAAGCTTCACCATCCCGATGCAAACGGCGGGGACGCCCGCTCGGAGGAAATGTTGCGCGAGATCATCCAAGCCTATAATTACCTGAAGCAGGCGGGGCTGGCCTGACGAGAAACGGCGTCAGGCGGCCACCCAGGGAGAGCCGCGCGCAAAGCGGTAAACCTCGGTAAAGACCCCGCAGCGGTCCACTCAACGCCGGGAAATTGTTCACGACATGCGCACACAAGCGAGCGGAGGGGCATCGAGCCCGGTAGCGGCCATGCCCGACATGAAGCTGTCGGTGAGACAGGTTTTTGGTATCGACAGCGATCTCGAACTGCCTGCGTATTCAAAGGCCGACGAGCACGTCCCCGACCTCGATCCGGATTATCTGTTCAATCGGGATGTGACGCTGGCGATACTGGCAGGCTTCAAGCACAATCGCCGTGTGATGATCCAAGGCTATCACGGCACTGGCAAGTCAACGCATATCGAGCAGGTGGCCGCCCGGTTGAACTGGCCCTGCGTCCGCGTCAACCTCGACAGCCACGTTTCGCGTATCGATCTGGTCGGCAAGGACGCGATCGTGCTGAAGGATGGCAAGCAGGTGACCGAGTTCAAGGAAGGAATCCTTCCTTGGGCCCTGCAGAACAACGTTGCTCTTGTTTTCGACGAATACGATGCGGGACGTCCCGATGTCATGTTCGTTATCCAGCGCGTGCTGGAGGTTTCCGGTAAGCTGACGCTGCTCGATCAGTCGAAGGTGATCCGCCCCCATCCTGCGTTCCGTTTGTTTGCAACCACGAACACGATCGGTCTGGGTGACACTTCGGGCCTTTATCACGGCACGCAGCAGATCAACCAGGGACAGATGGACCGTTGGTCGATCGTAGCAACGCTCAACTACCTGCCACACGATGATGAAGCACGCATCGTGCTCTCCAAGGTCAAGGCGTTTGCCAAGACGGAAGCCAAACGCAAGCAGGTGTCGCAAATGGTTCGCGTCGCCGATCTCACTCGCTCCGCGTTCATCAACGGCGATCTATCGACGGTGATGAGCCCGCGCACGGTCATGACGTGGGCGGAGAACGCGGAAATTTTCGGCGACATCGGCTTTGCGTTCCGAGTGACGTTCCTCAACAAGTGCGATGATCTGGAAAAGCCGCTGGTGGCGGAGTTCTATCAGCGTTGCTTCGGCGAGGAGCTTCCTGAGAGCACCGCTAACGTTGCGTTGAGCTGACCGGCACATGGCGTTCATCGGAGAGACCTGCTCCAAGCGGTATTTGTTCACGCCTGAGAACATCTCTGACGTCGCTTTGCGCCTGGGAGACACCAATCCAGCCCATCACGACAGCGAAATGGCGGCGGCCACGCGCTTTGGCGGGTTGATCGCTTCTGCGGGGCATTCAACGGGCATTTTTGTCTCGCTTCTGGCGGAATACTTCACGCAGAAGGGCGAGGCTTACGGATTGGAGTTTTCGTACAAACTCCGCCGCGCGGTGCTCGCTGGGCTTGATGCGCGGCTGACTTGGCGCATCGTAGCGATCGAGCCGTCCCACAAGCTCGGCGGCGACATCATAAAGTTGCATGGTGAGCTGTCTGGCGACGACGGCCGCGTCTATATCGAAGGTCAAGGCGCACTGCTTTTGATCGAAAAGGCGGGAAAAACAGCTATCGCCTAGGGCCGTCAACCAACCCGACGAGGTTGGTGCTGTGGGTCGGGTGGTAAAATCGCCAACATCAAACGTCTTCGTAGTTAAGCTTGATGCCAGAGCCTGAGGCTCCCTCTTGCGGTGCGGCATGGGCTGTGGTTGGGTCAGGTTGACCGATCGGATCGAGCAACGATTTTTCGCCCGTGGCTACATCTCCCACCAAACGTAAAGAAGCGCCCTCTGAACCCTTGAAACGCGTTCTGGGGCCGACGCTGCGCGCAGTTGCGGGCAACGCGGAAGTCGAGGTCGGATACGGACCTGGACGGCCCGAGGTATCGCTAAATTCCGTGCAGCTTCCAGAACCCCCGCGCGTGCCATCGGCAAAGGATATTGCGGTGGTGCGCGGATGGGCGGACAGCATTGCACTTAGCCTTGGCTGTCATGACGCCAAGATCCACAAGCGCATCGCGCCGCCGCCAGGCGCTGGACGCACTGTGTTTGAAGCTGCGGAAAAAGCGCGCGTGGAAGCGCTGGGTGCGAACCGGATGGCGGGAATGGCGCACAATCTGTCCGCACGTCTTGAAGACGTCTACAGTCACAATCGCTTCGCCAAGCCGATGGAGCGCGAAGAGGCACCGTTGGAAGATGCCTTGTCGCTCATCATTCGTGAGCGCCTCACCGGATTGCCGCCTCCCGCCTCTTGCAAGGGGTTGGTCGACGCATGGCGGCCGATTATCGAAAGCAAGGGCGCGAACGTTCTCAAGAAGCTCGAAGGCGTTGGCGAACAGCAGGAGCTCTTTGGTCGGCAGATCCGCGATCTGCTGAAGGCTCTGCACATGGTCGAGGATACCGACGCCGAAAAGCCCGACCAGGACGACGAGACGGAATCGGAAAACTCGCCCGAAGGCGGCGCCGAGGAGGCAGAGGACAGCCAGGACGAGAGCAGCGAAGGCCAGGACAAGTCCAGCGACGAAGAGATGTCGGATGGACAGACCTCAGAAACCGAGGAGATGGCCGACACCAGCGATGTCGAGCCCTCCGACGTGGACGACGAGAATTTCGACGAAGAGGAAGCGCCTGCGCCATGGCGTCCCAATGAGAACGTTCTCGATAATCCTGAGGCCTTTGGCTACAAGGTTTTCACCCGCGCCTTCGATGAAGAAATCGCGGCAGAAGAACTTTCCAGCCCTGAAGAGCTGGAGCGTTTGCGCGCCTTTCTCGACAAGGAACTGAAGTCGCTGTCAGCTGTCGTTGCGCGACTGGCAAACAAGCTTCAGCGCAAACTTCTCGCGCAGCAGAACCGCGGTTGGGATTTCGATCTGGAGGAAGGCGTGCTCGACGCGGCGCGCCTGCCGCGCATCATCATCGATCCTATGCATCCACTGTCGTTCAAGCGCGAGCGCGATACGAGCTTCCGCGATACCGTTGTGACGCTGCTGCTGGATAACTCGGGCTCCATGCGAGGGCGGCCGATCATGGTTGCGGCGTGCTGTGCCGATATCCTTGCGCGTACGCTTGAGCGCTGCGGCGTCAAGGTTGAGATATTGGGTTTCACGACTAAGGCGTGGAAAGGCGGACAGTCGCGTGAGGAGTGGCTTTCAGCGGGCAAGCCCGGTTCGCCGGGCCGGCTCAACGACCTCCGGCACATCATTTACAAGACGGCCGACGCGCCATGGCGGCGTTCGAAGAATGCGCTGGCGCTGATGATGCGCGAGGGACTTCTCAAGGAGAATATTGATGGCGAAGCGCTGGCGTGGGCGCATGCGCGTCTTCTGGCCCGGCCCGAGCAGCGCCGCATTCTCATGATGATCTCCGACGGTGCGCCGGTCGATGACTCCACGTTATCGGTGAATTCCGGCAGTTACCTGGAGCACCACTTGCGTCAAGTCATCCACGAAATTGAATCTCGATCCTCGGTTGAATTGTTGGCTATTGGAATCGGCCACGATGTTACCCGTTACTACTCGCGCGCGCTGACCATTTCCGATCCGTCCGAGCTTGCCGGCGCGATGACGGAGAAGCTCGTGGAGCTGTTTGACGAAAAGCCTCCTGCCGAGGCGCCTATGCCGCGACGTCGGGCGCGCGTGCACTGACATTCCGAGGAGGAGTTGCTGTGAGTGCAATGTCGTCAGTGCTGACTTTCGTGAAGGGCATCAAAACGAATGCTGGTCGCAAGCGATTGATGCTCAGCCTGGGCGCTCTGGCTGTGTTGACAGCGACCTTCGCGCTTGCCGATTCCAAGCCTCAGATGAAGAAGCTGGGCGTCGGGCCGCTGACGCTTGTGTCGACTCCAATCAGGCAGTTCAGTCGCAGTAGCGATGCCGAAAGAACTGGCGAGCTGGAATGGCGCGGCGGACTTCTGCTGCAATCGGCCCATCGCAACTTTGGCGGCTGGTCGGGGCTTGCGATGGAGCCTGATGGACGGCGCTTCATCACCGTATCGGATGCCGGAGCGTGGATGTCCGGCGAGATCATGTACGACGCCAAGGCGCATCCGTCTGGCCTGAAGAACCTGCACATCGGGCCGTTGCGCACACAGCAAGGCACCAGTCTGCAACGCGGTCGCGACCGTGACGCGGAGGCGGTGGCGCTGGCAAGTGGATCGCTCGACAGCGGCAGCCTGTTGGTTGCCTTCGAACAGAACGCGCGCATCGCGCGCTACGATTTCTCCGCCAAAGGGGTGTCGCCGACACGTGGATTCTTGCCTCTGCCCGCTGCGGCCCGTGCGCTGCGCTCCAACACGGGCTTTGAGGCATTGACGGTGCTGAGGGGCGGTCCGCGCAAGGACGCGGTCATTGCATTCGGTGAACGTCTGACTGACGGCCAGGGCAATCGGATGGGTTGGATTTGGTCGGGCGACAAAGCCGATCCAGTCCGGCTGACGGATATAGGCGACTTCGATATTTCGGACGTTGCCAGTTTGGAAGATGGCAGCATCATTGTGCTCGAGCGGCGTTTCCGCTGGACGGAGGGCCTGCAGATTCGCCTGCGGCTTGTCGCCCCCGAGGAGCTAGCATTATCCGGCCCGATGAAAGGCAAGGTGCTGATGAAGGCCGATCTCGCCGACGAGATCGACAACATGGAAGGTTTGGGTGTCAGTCGCGAGCCAGATGGGACTCTGATCCTGACGATGATTTCAGACGACAACTTCAATCGTCTGCTGCAGCGAACCATTCTTCTGCAATTTGCCTATCACAACGATCCCGCAAAGCGTCTGGCGATGGTGCGTCCGCGCTGACGCAAAAGCCCGGCGGGACGATCCCTGCCGGGCTTTTTTTGCAAGCCAAGAGCCGAAACCCTTGCGCAAAGAACTCAGGCTGCTGCTTTTGCAGCCGTCGCCTTCTGAATTTCGCGCTTGATCTTGAGGCAGTCGGGCGAAAGCTGCTCGTTCTTCGCCTTGAGGAGGTAAGCGTCAAGCCCACCGCGATGCTCAACGGACTTCAGAGCGCGCGCCGAAACGCGAAGGCGGAATTTGCGTCCGAGAATGTCGCTAATCAAGGTGACGTTGCACAGGTTCGGGCGGAACTTGCGCTTGGTCTTGTTCTCGGCGTGGCTTCGCAGTTGGCCCGAGAGCGGCAGGGTGCCCATCAGGTCGCAGCGCCTAGTCATGATCGTCGTCTCCTTCGCCCGGTACCGGCAGCACTATGGCGGCGGATGGGGCGGAAATCTTGGCTGAGGTCAAAAAAATGCACCCCGCCAGCGTCTCGCCTGCGGGGAGGATGGGCGGTGTATAGCGGCACAAAAGCTTTCCCGTCAAGCGCAAGCAGGGCGCAGCGCCGGTTTTGCGGCCGCAACTGGCAAGCCTTCGGAGCGAAAATCGCCAAGCCGGGCTGCCAACAGCCGTAGTTTGGTCGCATTGGAGGGTTACCGGCAAGTCCCTGGAATTAAACGGGTGTCAGGGAACACGCTTCGCATGGCACAGGTTTTTGACGCACGAGCTGCAGGAGCGCAGGCTCTTGGGGCATTGAAGGCTCGCGCGGGGCAACTTGGCGTTGCCCTTCTGATAGGCGTTGGGTCCGTCTTGCCGGCTTTCGCCGCCCCCCCGGCCGCGGCCGATCCGGCCTGGCCCTCTCAGGTTTCAAGCGTTTACCGGCTTTATTTCAACGGCTTCGAGGTCGGCAAGTTCGCCTTCCAGTCGTCCACGAAGGGGCAGAGTTATTCGGCAACCAGCAAAGCTGAGGTTTCGGCCCTGTTTGGAGCCTTCCGGTGGCGGGGCAATACGTCTGCGACCGGGCGTCTGGCGGACACGGGCCCGGAGCCAGCGAGCTATCTTTTGAATTTCAAGACCAAGTCCAAAGCCGGTCTGGTGCGGCTTGGCTTCGACAAGAAGGGCGTGAAATCGGTGGCTGTGAAGCCCGAAAAGGCGCCCTCGCCCGAAGCTGTGCCCGTCAAGGCAGAGGATATGCGCTCGGTCTTTGATCCTATGAGCGCGATTCTACAGCTAACCCATGCCGGACCTGGCAATCCGTGCGCCAAGACGGTACCGATCTTCGATGGCAAGGCGCGATTCAATCTTGTGATGTCCTACAAGGGCCGCCAGAAAATAGATGAGAAGCAGCCGTCGGGTCAGCCGAAAGAGCTTTATGTCTGCAAAGTGAAATACCAACCTGTATCCGGACATAAGCCGAAAGATTTTGTGAACCCTTGGGTCGACTACGACGGCATAGAAATTGCCTTGCGGCCTATTCCAGCGGCGGGTCTTCAGGTGCCTTATCAGGTCGTCATCCCCACCTCGCTGGGATCGGCCGTCATGTCCGCTGAAAGCATCGATATCGCAGCCGCCGACGGCAAGTCACCGATTACCCTACGGCGCTGAGGTCACGGCGTCGCGCAGGCGCTGCGGGTGGTGATTAATCCCTTGATCTTGCGCCATTGCTCTGCAATGCACGGGGCTGGTGTCCGTTGAGGAGGCAAGCGATGGGCAACGATTTCGAAGCCCGCATTCGCAACGTCACGGCAGTGCTGGGGCCGACCAATACGGGCAAGACCCATTTGGCAATCGAGCGCATGCTCGGCCATGAAAGCGGCATGATCGGTTTGCCGCTTCGACTGCTTGCGCGCGAAGTCTACGACAAGATCAAAGCGCGCGTCGGGGCAGAGAAAGTCGCGCTGATCACTGGCGAAGAAAAGATCAAGCCCGAGCGTGCGCGCTATTGGGTGTCTACCGTCGAAGCGATGCCGCGCGAGGTAGATGTTGATTTTCTCGCCATCGACGAAGTGCAGTTGGCGGGCGATCCCGAACGCGGTCATGTCTTTACCGACCGGCTGCTGCATGCGCGTGGCCGCTCCGAGACATTGCTGCTAGGCTCGCAGACGATGCGCGAGGCGATCAGCGATCTCATCCCGGGCGCCAATTTCATTTCGCGTCCCAGATTGTCGAAGCTGACCTATGCAGGTGAGAAGAAGATTACCCGCCTGCCTGCGCGCTCCGCCATCGTGGCGTTCTCGGCGCAAGATGTTTACGCCATTGCCGAGCTGATCCGTCGCCAGCGCGGTGGCGCCGCCGTCGTGCTAGGCGCGCTTTCGCCACGTACCCGCAATGCGCAGGTCGAGCTTTATCAGTCAGGCGATGTGGAATTTCTGGTCGCGACCGATGCCATCGGAATGGGACTAAATCTCGATGTCGATCACGTTGCATTTTCCGCGCTGCGCAAATTCGACGGGCATGCGCACCGCAATCTGACGCCGAGCGAAATCGGTCAGATCGCCGGCCGTGCGGGCCGTCACATGAACGACGGCACCTTCGGCGTAACGGGAGGTGCCGACGGGCTCGACGCCGATCTGGTCGAGCGGCTCGAAACGCATTCGTTCGATCCGGTGCGTGTTTTGCAATGGCGCAATCGGCGGCTCGACTTCGGGACCTTGGAGCGGTTGCACACTTCGTTGCGGGAGATGCCCAACGAAGCCCGGTTGGTGCGTTGCAGGACCGCCGACGATGTTGCGGCGCTAGATGCTGTCAGCTCCGACCGTGAGGTGCGTGAGCTATGTATCGGGCCTGCCGCAGTCTCAATGCTGTGGGATGTGTGTCAGGTGCCGGACTACCGCAAGATTTCGGGCACGAGCCATGCCGAGCTGGTCGGCACCCTTTATAAGTTCCTCCGTCGCGGAGAAGAGAAGATTCCGGAAGACTGGTTTGCCAAGCAAGTGGCTTTCGCGGATCGGACTGATGGGGATATAGATACGCTCGCTAACAGGATCGCTCACATCCGCACCTGGACCTTTGTGTCCAACCGGCCTGACTGGTTGAAAGACCCCGGGCACTGGCAAGGGCGCACGCGGGAGATCGAGGACAGTTTATCCGATGCTTTGCACGAACGCTTGACTCAGCGTTTCGTCGACCGTCGGACCAGCGCGCTGATGAAGGGCATGAGAGACAAGGACGAACTCAACGCGGAATTCGCGGAAGATGGATCGATAACGGTCGAAAACCATTTCGTCGGACGGCTAAAGGGCTTCCGCTTCACGCTTGATGCATCAGCCGATGGCATCCATGAGAAGGCGACGCGCGCTGCTGCAACGCATGTCCTTGCGCGAGAGCTCGGCATGCGCGCGCGCCGTGTCGCGGCCGCTCAGAATGACGCCTTCAAGTTAACGCGCAATGGACGCATCGTGTGGCGTGAGGACGAGATCGCAAGGCTGGACGCCGGAGAGGATCCGCTTGCACCCGTCGTGCAGCTGTTGGCCGATGAGCATCTGGCCGAAGCCGACAAGGAAAAGGTGACGGCCCGTCTTCAGACCTGGATTAAGGATCTGGTTGCCGACAAGCTGAAACCGCTGGCGGAGCTTTCAGCCGCTCAAGATCTCCAGGGGCTTGCTCGCGGAATTGCCTTCCGCTTGAAGGAAGGCTTCGGCGTTCTGAAGCGAGATACCGTCGCGGACGAGATCAACGCGCTTGATCAGCCCTCCCGCGCTTCGTTGCGCAAGTATGGACTGCGCTTTGGCGCCTTCAACATCTACTTTCCTGTGCTGATGAAGCCCGCCGCGGCAGAGTTGGCAGCGACATTGTTCGCGTTGAAGCATGCCGCCGAGCATGGGCTCGATCTCGACGCTCTTCCCGACTTGCCGCGCCCCGGTCTTACGTCGGTTGCAGTCGATGCCACAGTGCCGGAGGCGTATTATCGCGCCTATGGCTTCCATACATGCGGTCCGCGCGCGGTTCGGCTCGATATTCTGGAGCGTTTGGCCGATCTCATCCGCCCGCTGCTTGCTTGGCGGCAAAATCCCGAGAGTCCGGCCATCCCGCCCAAAGGATCGACTGGCGATGGTGGGTTCAAGGCGACAGAAGAAATGATGTCGATCCTTGGTTGTTCCGCAGACGAGCTTGGAAACGTGTTGAAGGCGCTGGGCTTCCGGCTTGAGCGCCGGCCTGTGCAGGCTGCCAAAAGCGCCGACGCGGACGCGCAAAGCGCCGGGATTGAGGGAGATAACTCAGCTGGAGAGGCAGCGCTGGGCGCAGAGGAAGGCACTGAGCTTGCCGCCGCGTCCGCATCCGACACCGAAGGCGCTGCTGCCACGGAAGAACCAGCACAGGCGGCAACAGAGGGCACCGCCGCTGCGTCATCAAATGAAGCGGAGACCGGCGAGCAGAGCGCAGACTCCGAGGCCGTCGCCGCAGAGCCGGGCGTGGAATACGAAGAGGTTTGGCGTCCACGGCGTCACCACCACCGCCGTGAGGAACGGCGCGAGCGTGGTGGGCGACGTCAACACGGGCGTCATGCGGGCCGTGGCGCAGCTCAAGGCAGCGCAACCGAAGGCGGTGAAGTTGCTCAAGCCAACGGTGGTACGCCACAAGCAGCCGAGGGCACTGTTGAGAGCGATGCCCAGCCGCGCGAACGTCATCATCGCGACAATAGAGATCGCGGCGAACGGAACCGCCACGAACGCGACCGCCAAGAACGGGGCGACCGCAAGCGCGAGGGACGTGACCGTGCCGACCAGAGCGGCCGGTCTGGTAATGGGGGTCCGCAGGGACGGCATGGCGACAAGAGGCCGAACCGGGACCGTCGCGACGACCGGCGTAACCGCTCGCCGGAAGTCATCACCGCCGCGCCACCCAAGCGCGGAGGCGTCGATCCCGATAGCCCATTCGCGGCGCTGGCCGCGCTCAAGGCGTCTTTGGACAAGCGTGACGAAGGATAAGGACGAGGCAGCCCATGCGGCAGCCCGCTAGCGAAACTTCAAGCCTGCGCATCGATCAATGGCTGTGGTTCGCCCGCATTGCCAAGTCGCGGACCTTGGCTCAGGCTTTGATCGAGCGTGGCAAGGTGCGCATAAACCGCGCCCGTATTGACAAGCCCAGCCAGCAGGTGAAGCCCGGCGACGTGATAACGATCTCGCTCGGTCCCAGGATTCGCGTGCTAGAGGTCTCTGCGTTGAGCGACAGGCGCGGACCTGCTTCCGAGGCCGTACAGCTCTATGTCGAATTGACACCCGACGCTGGAACGCCCACACGGAGCGGCACGGCGGCCGAAAGTCGAGGGGGAGCTGAGAGGGCGCAGGCGTCAGCACCCGAACCTCCGTCTGCTCCCATTGCGGTCCGTCCGCATGGCGCAGGGCGCCCCACCAAGCGAGATCGACGAGCCATCGATCGGCTTAAGAAAGGTGGTGACGGTTGACGTATGGGCGTTGTGCCGCGCCCGCAGCAGTTGTGATGTGAGAAAGTCGGCGAATAACCCTCAGGACGACACTCCGCCTCAGACAGGGTGCTTGCTTTGTGGGCACCGGACATGGAAATAGGGATCAGGAAGTTCGTCGCGCGTTCGCGACGCCAGAGCAGGAAGACTGACGCAAGCATGACCTACATCGTCAATGACAAATGCATTAAGTGCAAATACACCGATTGTGTGGAGGTCTGCCCCGTTGACTGCTTCTACGAGGGCGAGAACATGCTCGTCATTCATCCCGACGAATGTATCGATTGCGGTGTGTGCGAGCCTGAGTGTCCTGTCGATGCCATCAAGCCTGATACCGAACCTGGGCTAGAGAAGTGGCTTGAACTCAACCGTAAGTTTGCCGACAGCTGGCCGAAT
Source organism: Hyphomicrobiaceae bacterium (assembly GCA_041397645.1). Lineage (NCBI taxonomy): Bacteria > Pseudomonadati > Pseudomonadota > Alphaproteobacteria > Hyphomicrobiales > Hyphomicrobiaceae > Hyphomicrobiaceae bacterium. The sequence continues at coordinate 1,227,277 of JAWKWE010000004.1, forward strand.
ATCACCCAGAAGAAGGAAGCGCTGCCTGAGGCGGAAACCTTCAAGGACGAAGAAGGCAAGTTCGAAAAATATTTCTCTCCGGAGCCAGGAGCAGGAGACTGAGCGTAGTCGTCTCCATTTTTTCTAGAGTTTTCAGAATAAAATTCTCAAATTTTAACAATACTTCGGTGCGCCGTAAGCCTAACGGTTAAGCGCAGCGGGCACCTGCGGCTGCCCAGCCCTTCATTTCTCGTCAATATTGTGCTAGTGTGCAATGCGTGATGGCGAGAAGTGAGCACAAATCCACAACGGCCAAGAATAAGTGGTGGTTCCGCAACAACGGGATTAACCAAACAAGACGACATGGGGCGTCGCTGGGCCAAGTCAGAGCCGGTAAGGATTTGAAAAGCTAGGCCAAAATCGAACGCGCGGTGGCTTCCACCTGACCAGAAGGGTGGAGGGCAGTTAACGCGCGTGTAGCGTCCGGTGTCGGGATTCCCCCTTCGGCATTCGGACAGAACAGGGTGCCAGTGCGAAGGGAACGGCCTTCGCGACTGTGTTCCCCATCCCGCCGGCACAATGGCTGGCTGGATGTGTACGCTAGAGTGAGATGAACCACATGGCTCAGAAGAAGAAGGTCACGTCGGCTGCCAAAGCTCCCGCTAAGGCTGCGGCGCGTAAGGCTCCTGCTAAGGCTATTGCGGCCGCCACGTCCAAGGCGACTGTGAAGGCCAAGGCTCCGGTTGCTGCCGCGAAGGCGGTGGTAAAGCCTGCCGCGCCGGTCAAGGCTAAGGCGACGGTCGCCGCTGCCAAGTCCAAGAAGGCGGCCCCTCTTCCGATCAAGACAGAGGCCAAACCGGTGGCTCCAGCTGCTACCCCCAAGAAGATTTCTGCGGGTGTATTGAAGGCCGCTCTGGCTACGGCGAAGTCGGCAAGTGCCGCTCCGCGCGCGGTTCCTGCCGTTGTCCAGAAACCCGGCAGCCAAAAGTTGACCGCGCCGTTGCAGGCCGCGGGCCAGGCAGTGCAGACGCCGAAGGCGATCGCCGAGAAGGCCGCCGCCGCGCGCCAGATGCTTGCTGCCCAGAAGAAGCCTGTCAGTCAGCGCCATGGCTTCAAGGCCAACGAATTCATCGTTTATCCCGCCCACGGTGTCGGCCGCATCATCGGCATCGAGGAGCAGGAAATCGCGGGCATGTCGCTGGAGCTGTTCGTGATCAACTTCGAAAAGGAGAAGCTCACGCTCCGCGTCCCCACCGGCAAGCTGGAGAGCGTGGGTATGCGCAAGCTCGCCGATGACGGCGTGGTCAAGAAGGCGATGGAAATTCTGAAGGGCCGTGCTCGCATCAAGCGTACGATGTGGAGCCGGCGCGCCCAGGAGTACGTCGCGAAGATCAACTCGGGTGATCTTATCTCGATCGCCGAGGTCGTGCGCGATCTGTATCGCTCCGAGGCACAGCCCGAGCAGTCGTACTCTGAGCGGCAGCTTTACGAGGACGCGCTGGACCGTATGGCGCGCGAGATCGCGGCGGTGGAGAGGCTCGACGAGCGTGGCGCCGTTCAGCGCATTACGGACGTGCTGTCCAAAAGCGCCAAGAGCCGCCGTCTGACCAGCGAAGGCGAGGCCGTCGGCGAAGCCGCCTGAACGACCGGCGCTGAGGTTGGTACCGAGACGAAGGAAGGTACCAGCTTAAAGATCTAAATCGCCCGGAGCGCGCTGCTGCTCTGGGCGATTTTTCTTTGGCGTTGGACTGTCAGAGCCGTGCGCCGTGGCAGGTGCCGGCCCGTCGCTGTCCTTATTGGGCGCGCGCTGGGAGATCGAGGGCTCGGGCAAATCTTCGTTTTCGCCGGGAATGACCAGCTCGGCCCGGTGGGCGATCGAGATCATCGGTCCATTACGCCGCTCTATCCACCCACGCACCTCGACCTCGCGATCTTTCAGAGTGTCGAGCGACTGTGCCCACGCTTCGTCCTCACGCAGAACCGACCGCGGCACGCGCACCGTGAAGTCGGTCCGCCAGTCTTTGCCGAAATTGAGATAAACAGCGCTTTTGGTGCGCCCGACGTTGAGCACCCGTCCTCGGACGATCTGAAAGCTACTTCGCGCGGCGGAAAGCGCGCCGACCTGTTGGGCGGATTTGACCGCGTAAAGGCGCAGGCGCCAAATGCCGGAGATGTCGATGCGCGCCAGGCGTTCGTGCGCGAGTAATTCGGCAACACAAGCGCCATCTCCGGGGAGCACAAACGCGCGCGCCAGCCCCCTTCCTAGAAGCTCGCCCTCTATCCATTGGCGCAAACCGCCGGTGGTGATGAAGAGATGACCGAAGACACGTCCGTACCGGTCCGATCTCTCCTCACCGAATGCGATCTGGACTTGTTTACCGAGAACGAGGTCGGCAAGCGCAATTCTTGCGGCTTCTTCAAGAGGCCAGCCGCCGGGCGAAGCTCCGGCATCGCGAGCACGCGGGGCAAGAATGCCGGCCAGCCGCATCTCGCGGCCGTCGTCGAGGGCGACTGTTTCTCCGTCGATGACGCGCGTCACGGTGCGCGAAGGACCAGGTTCCAGCTCGCATGCGGGTGCAGGGGATGTTGAGGCCCCGTCGGCGTTTGTCGTCGCATACAGGCACCACGCCAGCGCTACCGCTACTGCGAGTTTTAGGCGCACACGCGCGCGAAATGCCGCTATGGGCTGCCGCATGATGTCCCGACACCTCCCGATGATCGATAGATCAGCATACGGCAGACATGTTGGCCAGCCCGCCTTAAGCACCCTGCATTTAGAGGCTGCGCGATGTCAGATCAGGAAGTCCCAGGCTTTCAGTTCCGCAAGTTGGGTATTCTTGAGCGATAGCGAGGAGCCTTGCTCGAACTCTATCACCACGTCGTGTCCGCGCTGGTGCATCAGCCGGCGGACGGCACCGTAGCTGTCAAAGTCGTAAGACATCAGATCGATGGTGTCGTGATGCGCCGTCCCGGCTGTCTTGCTGCCGCGATGATGTCCGCAGGAAATGGAGCCCGGATTGAAATCGACGATGGTATCGTGGCCACCACCAGGGCCAAAGATGAACGTGTCTTGCCCGGCTCCGCCTGAAAATACATCGTCGCCCGTGGAGCCGCGAACTATGTCGTTACCCCCTCCAAGGCGGATCAACTCAATTCCTTTCAGTGTGATATTTGAGAAATCGAGCACATCTTTGCATGACGTAGCGACGATAGCATCGCGCCCGGCACCGCCGTCGATCTCCTCGATGCTGTTGAGGTTTGCAAGATGAGACGTCACGCGCAGGACGTCATCGCCATTGCTGCCTTGAATGATGTCGTAGCCGGAGCCGCCGTCAAATCTATCCAAGCCGTCATTGCCTTGGATCCCGAAGATGTCGTTTCCGCCCTTCCCGATCAGGATGTCATTGCCCTTGCGGCCATAAATGACGTCATCGAGATCGGTGCCGACGAGCCGGTCGGCGCAGTTGGTTCCCGTCAGCGTAACGCCTGTTTCCACTGCGGGCGGCGTGACGTCGACGATCACGATTGCAGAGGCTGAAGTTTCTAAGCCGTCGCTGATGGCGTAACTGAACGAGGCTTGACCATCGAAGTTCGGATCGGCTGTGAAGGTGACGTTCCCATCTGTAAGAAGCATAGCGGTGCCCCCTGTCGCGCTCGACACCGAAACGATCGTGAGCGGATCTCCCTCGATGTCGCTATCGTTGGCAAGTAACGCGGCCGCAGCGATGGCGATGTTCTGACCCGCCTCAACAGAAAATCCTAAGTCATCGACGGCGAGAGGCGCATCGTTGACTGGTGCGATGTCAAAGGAAACAACCTGCTCCGCGGTGGCGCCAACAGAGTCTGTGACAATTATCGTGAACGTCTCTGAGCCGTTGAGGTTGGCGTGCGGCGTGTAGGTGAAGGAGCCATCCGCAGCAATGCTCACGGTGCCTTTTGAAGGGCCCGCACCGTCCTTGACGGCATAACTCAGCGGATCGCCGTCAGGATCGGTGGCAACCAGAAGCCCTGTCGAGATTTGATCTTCCCAGGCCTCCGTCATCGATACGGAGGTTATCTGCGGCGGGTTGTTGCCGGCCGATTCGATGGTGAAGCTGAAAGTCTGATCCGCACTGGCGTCGAATGGATCGGTGACGCGTATGGTAAAGCTTTCATCTCCGCGGGCACCAGCGAATGGCGTGTAGGTGAAGCCACCATTCTCTCCAATTGTGACTGTTCCGAGAGCTGGACCAGCGCCATCAGCGACCGCATAGAAGAGGGAATCGCCATCGGCATCGCTCGCGACGATGACGCCCTGGGCGGGGGTGTCGAAATTCACGGGTTCTAGTGCGGAGGCGGTGATCACCGGCGGGCTGTTGGGCCAGAAGGTGATTTCCGCGGTTGCGCTGGCGCTGCCGCCGTTGCCGTCAGAGACGATGTAGCTGAAGACGGTGCGAGGGGCTTGAGACGCGCTTGCAGTGACGATGATATCTTCTCCGTCGAGAATGGCAGCGCCTTCGCTTACAGACCATATCGCCGTGACGGTCAGGTCGTCGCCGTCCGCGTCGGTGTCATTTTCGAGCAATGCGGAAACCGGCAAACGGAATGTCGTATCGCCTGCGTAAACATAGGCGTCGTTGGCTGCGACCGGCGTCGTGTTTGCAGAAATGAGGGCCGCTTGGGCAAGGCCGTCGAAAGTGGCAAAGTCCCAGACCAAGCCTGAGGCGAATTCTGCGCCTTCGATGGTGCCCGGGGCTGTGAAATAATCGAGAACGGTGATGCTGCCGCCTTCCACGAAACGCACGATGAGATCGTTGAGAGCGCTCGGGTCGCGCACGAACAGTAGATCTTCCGGTAGAATGCCGCCCGCGAAGACGAGGACGTCGTCACCTAAATCGCTTGCCAACTCGATAACGATGTCGTCGCCGTCACCGATTTCATAGACGTAGCCGTCACCGCCATTGCCACCGATCAGGATGTCATCGCCGCCGTTGCCGGCGAGCGTGTCGTCTCCCTCTCCGCCGGACAAGATGTTATCGCGGTCGTTGCCGACAATCGTGTTGCGAAGCGCATTTCCGGTGCCGAAGATCGCATCGCCGGTCAGGGTCAGATGTTCTAGCTCCGATCCGAGCGCATAATCGACGGAGGAATAGACGTGATCGAATCCGCCCCCCGCTTGCTCGACGATGACATCCCCGGCGCTGTCAACGACGTAGGCATCGTTGCCGCGTTCGCCCGCCATCGTATCGTTGCCGGGTCCGCCATCGATGTAGTCGCCGCCCGCGCTGCCTGAGATGCTGTCGTTGCCTCCAAGGCCGTAGATCTCGTAAGGCCCGCCGTCCGGTTTGGAGATCACATCGTCTCCTTCGGTGGCCTCGGGCGTCTCATCAGCCGCGAAAAGGCTGAAGGCGCTCAATGCAATCGGGCCAGGATTGCTCGCGACGATGTCCTGGGGAACGTAAGCATCGGGCCTGAGTTCTAGGGGTGCGATGAACGCGCTCGGCGCGACCGCGTTTTGCACGGCTTCTGCGAAGCCGGGATAATCTTCAAAGCCGGTTTGGTTATAGGTCGCTCCGTCGAAGGTTAGCGGGAACGTGATGCCGAGATCGCCATCCTCCCAATCGACAACACGCACAATGGTTTCTGTCGCGCCGTCGGCTGCGATCACGGTCGTGAGCGGACCGGGAGGTTCGCCGGGTCCGTAGTCCTGCTGAAAAGTTTCGACGTCGCCCATCATGATCGAGATGATGAGATCCGCACCGTCCATATAGTACTGAATGGCGCCGACGAAATCGATGTAGCCTTCAACGATATTGTCGTCCGGTATGCCCCAGAAGAAAAGCGACACCGGCATCATGTCGTAGAACTTGAACGGCGCGCCGCGCAGCTGCATCAGCTCAGAGTCTTCAAACTCTCCGCGCGTTTCCTGGAAGTAATTGTAAGGGATGTAAAGCTTGTCCTGAGCCCCAGCATCGGTGATGACGAGTTCTGGATATGCTTCGGTTTCGCCCGATCCCATGGTTGAGACAACGAAGATGTCGGCGCCCGCGCCGCCTTCGGCCATCGTGTAGCCCGCTCCGGCTACGATCGTGTCGTTACCGTCTCCACCGTAGAGTTCTATGTCGTAGCCAAGCGGACTGGCGGAGGTGAATGCAGGCGCGAGACGTCCGTCGAGCAGGTCGTCGCCCTGTCCGCCTTCGGCCCCAAGCAGCGTCGCACCCACATAGATCCGGTCATCGCCGGACGATCCTGCGAGCCATTCCACGGATTGGGCCCAGTAACCTGCATCGAGCCCCTGGTTTGCGATCGTCTGGATCGAAATCATGTCGGCGTCAATCGCGTTGACGAGAAGCGGCGCGGTGTTATCGAAAAAACTCAGCTCATCGCCCTTGCCACCTGCGGAGTCGTCGAGGTTGAGCATGATGGGCTTTTCGAGCAGATCGACGCCTTGGCCGACGGTGACGATGTCGGTTTCGCGATTCCATGTAATGGCTTCGATGGAAAAGAGCTGATCCGATCCGCCATCGAACGCGGAGACGAAGTCGGCGACCTTGTGTTCGACCGCGTGCTTTGTGCTGACGATGTGGACTAAGCCGACGCCCGAATAGTCGATGGTGTCGAGACCATCGAGTGCGTAGGGTGTGCGGGCTTCGCCACCATGGACGATGTTCTCGCCCTTCGACCACATGATGGTATCGTCGTCGAGCCCGCCGAAGAACTTCTCCGGCCACAGCAACGTCTCAGTGCCGCGCAGGATGTCGTCGCCAAAGCCGGCGGCCACCTGGGTGAAGTTGCCTCCCAGTGTGATCTCATCAGCACCTGATGTGCCAAGAAGAGTCGACGTGCCGGGAGAGTTGCGAATGCCAAATGGCATGTTCGCATTGATGTCGATGCCAACCGAGTAGAGCAGCGTGGCGACGACCGAGGAGGAATTCATGATGGCGCCGGGCGAAAATGGCCAGGCAAGTCCTTCATAGGGGAACTGCTGCGCGTCGATCTCCTTGCCGTAGTCCATCATGGTCTGCCACAACGACAGAGCGTCGGGCCCCGTGTAGACGACGCGCGAGCCGCGCGATTCCGGCGTGCCGATGGAGGCGATAAGGTCATCCCCGTTTGCGCCGTTTGCGGCGGCCAGTTCCGTGAAGATCTCCTCGCCGAGAACGCCGAGCTGCCCTTCGAGCAGGCTGCCGTCGTGGGTTCCTTCGAGGACGTACCAATAGTCCTGCTTGTCGATGACGCTGGTCTCATCTTCGTAGACAATTTGAAGATGATCCAAGCCAAGCAAGCCGAGGTTGAACTTCTTGATCGGTACGAATTCGACGCGAATGGTTCCCATAGCCGATGCCCCAGCAAACACGATTGATTGGAAGCGCCTGCCATGGTGCGTGATGTGACAGTCGCTAGACGGATCGTCACAACACTTGCAGATCTGCCGGTCATTGAACGGTGCTTTTAAAAATCAACCTAAAAAGGAGATTTTTGCCACCATTCTCCCTTAGGATGGGTGTGCGTGCTGATTCAATCTGTGATTGTTGTCTTTGGCACGGCGTCATTGTGTGTGGCTTGACGGGCCTGCTGGCTGTCCTCATAGCTTAGCGGCTAGCAGTCGGAACGTGTTCCGGCCCCGTAGCTCAGCCGGATAGAGCAACGGTTTCCTAAACCGTAGGTCGCAGGTTCGAATCCTGCCGGGGTCGCCACGCTGGCGGCCCGGTGGGTGGTTGGACGCCGCGTTAGTCCAATTTTTCCGGCAGAGCTGATTTACCGGCGCAAGCCGCGTAAGGTACTGAAACAACCGCCAGATGAGGACGGATAGCACGCGCATGACGGCAAGGATCGAGGTCGCAGTTGCCGACAAGAACCCGGTCGTGCGCGCGGGGCTGGAGAACCTGATCCAGCGCGATGGGCGATTCCACATCAGCGGGTTGTTTCCCAATGGGGCGGATCTTCTGGAGCAGTTTGCCAAAACGCCCTCTCAGATCTCCATCGTGGGCTGGTCGCTTCCCGATATGGAGGCCTCAAACATTCTGGCCGAGGTGAAGGCCCACAAATGGTCGAGTCGCGTCATCATCTATACGGGTGAAAGCAGCGCCGACATTTTGCGCAGGGCGATCAAAGGCGGTGCCTGGGGCTTTGTCTCCAAGGCCGAGGAGCCGGCCGTACTGCTGGAGACCATAGCCACCGTGGCGCGCGGCCGCTTGTCGCTCCCCTACATTGATATCGACTTGCTCAACTATGACCCTCTCGGCGTGCTCACCACGCGCGAGCGCGAACTGCTGGCTGCACTCGCCAACGGATGGACCAACCTGCAGATCGCGGCACGGACGGGAATCACCCGTAACACCGTGAAATATCACCTTAAAAACCTCTACGATAAACTTGGCGTGTCGAACCGGGCTATGGCTGTCGCACTCTATCTGTCGGCTCCCAAGGACTGAGCTTTGCGCCAGCAGCGACTGAGTGCCGGATTGGGTGGGTAGGCAAGCCCACCCCGGCCTTCCCACCCATTCATCGCCCATGCGGGTGTTGTTTGACGCTGGCCCCTCCCGCACTGTGCCTACGTGATTTATAGACTAAAGTCGGATGCCTCGCTGGAGTTTGGCGCGTCAGGCAGCCCAACAATCGTGCGCACTGGGCGATCAACGACCTAAGGCGCTACGCCGTAATTAAGAAACCCCTAGGGAGGAAGACCCCCATGACGATGGTAAAGCCGCATCTGTTCATTCCAGGCCCGACCAACATTCCCGATAAGGTCCGCATGGCCATGAACGTACCGATGGAGGATATGCGTTCTCCCGAATTCCCGAAGTTTACGCTGCCCATTTTCGAAGACCTGAAGAAGATCTTCAAAATGAAGGACGGCCGCGTTTTCGTATTCCCGTCGTCGGGAACGGGTGCCTGGGAATCGGCGATCGAAAACACTCTGGCTGTTGGCGACAAGGTTCTCATGAGCCGCTTCGGTCAGTTCTCTCTGCTCTGGGTCGATATGGCCGAGCGCATGGGGCTCAAGGTCGAGCTTTGCGACGAGGAGTGGGGTACGGGCGTTCCGCTCGAAAAGTATGCCGATATCCTCGCCAAGGATAAGAACCACGAGATCAAGGCCGTCTTCGCGACCCACAACGAAACCGCAACGGGCGTCAGTTCTGACATCGCCGGCGTACGCAAGGCGCTCGATGCAGCCAAGCACCCCGCGCTGCTGATGGTCGACGGCGTTTCCTCGGTCGGCTCGCTCGACATGCGCATGGGCGAATGGGGCGTGGACTGCTGCGTTTCGGGCTCGCAGAAGGGCTTCATGCTGCCGACCGGCCTTGGCATTCTTGCTGTCAGCCAGAAAGCGCTCGACATCAACAAGAACCAGAACGGTCGCATGAACCGTTGCTTCTTTTCCTGGGAAGATATGATCAAGACCAATGATCTTGGCTACTTCCCCTACACGCCGGCTACGCAGCTTATCCGCGGCCTGCGTGCTTCGATCGATCTCATCAATGAAGAAGGTCTCGACAACATCTTCGCGCGTCACACTCGTTTGGCGACTGGCGTCCGCAAGGCCGTTGAGGCTTGGGGCCTGAAGCTGTGCGCCAAGGAGCCCAAGTGGTACTCCGACACGGTGTCGGCTATCATCGTTCCCGAAGGCTTCGACGCCAACAACGTTCTCAAGACGGCCTATTTTCGCTACAACACCTCGCTCGGCGCTGGCCTCAATAAGGTCAACGGCAAGGTGTTCCGCATCGGCCATCTCGGTGCGCTTGATGAGGGCATGATCGGCGGCGTGCTCTTCAACGTCGAAATGGCGCTCAAGGATTGCGGCGTGCCGATCAAGTTCGGATCGGGCACCGGCGCTGCGGCGGAATACTTCTCCAAGACCGCAACCAAGTCGGCGACAAGCGTCACCGCAAAGGCGGCCTAAAGTACTGGAGCGCCCGGCCTTTTGCGCGGTCGGGCGCTTCGTTATTCTTACGTTATTCCGGCTTACGACATTGCGCCAGATAAGGACCCGGCCTCTTGGGTGGCCGTGGCCGAACGACCCCACAAACAAAATCCAAGGGAAGGTAACCCCACAATGAGCTTCACGCTTTATCCCACCCGCAAACAGCGCCTGCAGCGTTCCTATCTCGCGGTTCCCGGTTCGAACCCCACCATGATCGAGCGCGCATTCAAGAGCGCCGCCGATTTCGTGTTTCTCGATTGCGAAGATGCCGTGGCTCCGCCGGAGAAGGAGCAGGCTCGTAAGAACATCATCCAGGCTCTGAACGATCTCGACTGGCAGGGCGTTGGCAAGAGCGTCTCGGTGCGCATCAACGGCCTCGACACTCACTACATGTATCGCGACGTCGTGGACATCGTGGAGCAGGCCGGCGCCAAGCTGGACACCATCCTCATTCCCAAGGTCGGCGTACCGGCCGACGTCTACACGGTCGAATGCATCGTCAGCCAGATCGAGGTTGCCAAGGGCCTGAAGAACACTATCGGCACCGAGGCCCTGATCGAAACGCCGCTCGGCATGGCGAACGTGGAAGCCATTGCGGCCGCCAACAGCCGCCTGGAAGCGATGCACTTCGGTGTCGCCGACTATTCGGCGTTCAACAAGGCGCGTACCGTCGTCATCGGCGGCCTCAACCCCGACTATCCGGGCGATCAGTGGCACTTCCCGCTTTCGCGCATGACGGTCGCCTGCCGCGCTTACGGTCTACGTCCGATCGACGGTCCGTTCGGTGGCATCGACGATCCGGAAGGTTTCAAGGCCGCATGCCGACGTGGCGCTGCGCTCGGCATGGAAGGCAAGTGGGCAATCCATCCTTCGCAGATTGAACTCGCCAACGAGATCTATTCGCCGACCGGCAAGGAAGTCGAACGCGCCGAGCGCATCCTCGTTGCTCTCAAGGAAGCTGAGGCGCAGGGCAAGGGCGCAGCATCGCTCGACGGCAAGATGATCGACGCTGCGTCGGAGAAGATGGCGCGCAACATGCTGGCGACGGCTGCTGCGATTAAGGCCGCCGAAGCCGCCCGCGCAAAGAAGGCCTAACACGGGTCGAGGAAAACAATTCCAAGGAGGTCCAAAATGGACATTCATGAGTATCAGGCCAAGGAGCTTCTTTCGAAGTTCGGCGTGCCTATTCCGCGCGGTGGTCTGGCCTATAGCCCTGAGCAGGCGACCTATCGCGCCAGCGAGCTGGGAAGCGGAGCTGTCGTTGTTAAGGCGCAGATCCATTCGGGTGCTCGCGGCAAAGCCGGTGGCATCAAGCTCTGCAAGACCGAGCAGGAAATCGAAGACGCTGCCGAGGCGCTGCTCGGCCGCAAGCTCGTCACCCATCAGACGGGCCCTGCTGGCAAGCTCGTCTCGCGTCTGTACATCGAAGAAGCCACCAACATCGACAAAGAGATCTATCTCGGCTTCGTGATGGATCGCGCGTCGGAGCGCATCATGGTCGTGGCTTCGGCCGCGGGCGGCATGGACATCGAAGAGATTTCCGCAAAGAAGCCCGACACCATCATCCGCGTCTCGGTGGACCCCGCGGTCGGTATGCAGCAATTCCAGGCGCGCGAGATTGCGTTTGGGCTCGGCGTCGATCCTGAGATCGTCAACAAACTGGTTACGGCAGTTATGGGTTGCTATCGCGCATTCCGCGATCTGGATGCAACCATGGTGGAGATCAATCCGCTCGTGATCACGAAGGAAAAGACCGTCGTGGCGCTCGATGCCAAGATGTCCTTCGACGAAAACGCACTGTTTCGCCGCCCCCACATCGCGGAGCTGCGTGACAAGAGCCAGGAAGATCCGCGCGAAACTTATGCCAACGATCGCGGCTTGTCGTATGTCGGCCTCGATGGTGACATCGGATGCGTCGTCAACGGTGCCGGTCTCGCCATGGCAACGCTCGACATGATCAAACTGGCGGGTGGAGAGCCGGCCAACTTCCTCGATATTGGCGGGGGCGCTTCACCTGAACGCGTCACCAAGTCGTTCCGGGCTGTGCTGCGCGACAAGAACGTCAAGGCCATCCTTGTCAACGTTTTCGCAGGCATCAACCGCTGCGACTGGGTTGCAAAGGGCGTGGTCGATTCCATCAAGGAGCTGAAGATCACGATGCCCGTCGTCGTGCGTCTTGCCGGCACCAACGTAGAGGAAGGCCGCAAGATCATCGAGCAGAGCGGACTTTCGGTCATCAGTGCCGACACGCTTGCAGAAGCGGCCAAGAATGCCGTCGCTGCGGCCAAAAGCGCCTAAGGCCCCGGAGGAGACATCTATGGCTATTTTCATCAACGAGAATACACCCATCCTGATCCAGGGCTTTACCGGCCGCATCGGCACGTTTCATGCCCAGGAGATGATTGACTACGGCACCAACGTGATCGGTGGCGTCACGCCCGGTAAGGGTGGTTCCACCCATCTTGGCCGTCCGGTCTTCAACACGGTGAAGGGTGCCGTGGAAGAGGCTGGCGCAGAAGCCTCGATCGTGTTCGTGCCGCCGCCGTTCGCGGCGGACGCGATCATGGAAGCCGCCGATGCGGGCATCAAGTACTGCGTCTGCATCACAGATGGCATTCCCGCCCAGGACATGATCCGCGTGAAGCGATACATGCGCCGCTACAAGAAAGAGCAGCGTATGGTTCTGACCGGACCGAATTGCGCCGGCACGATTTCGCCGGGCAAGGCCATGCTAGGCATCATGCCCGGACACATCTATCTGCCGGGCCGAGTTGGCATCGTCGGGCGTTCAGGCACGCTGGGCTACGAAGCGGCCGAGCAGCTCAAGGCTCTCGGTATCGGCGTGTCGACGTCGGTCGGCATTGGCGGCGACCCCATCAATGGCTCGTCGTTCCGCGATGTGCTCGAACACTTCGCCGAGGATCCCGATACCGATGCGGTCATGATGATCGGTGAAATCGGCGGTCCGCAGGAAGCTGAAGCTGGCGAGTTTATCCGCGACCACTTCAAGAAGCCTGTCATTGCCTACATCGCAGGTCTGTCAGCGCCCAAGGGCCGCCGGATGGGCCATGCAGGCGCCATCGTCTCGGCTTTCGGCGAGTCGGCTGCGGAGAAGGTCGACATCCTGAAGAACTGTGGCGTGAACATTGCGCCGACGCCATCGGAAATGGGCGCGACGGTTGCCCAAGTACTCTCGAAGACCAAGAAGGTCGCTTAAAGCGCCCCTGAATGACACGACTGCCCGCATCCGGCTTGATCTCTTCAAGCTGGATGCAGGCCAAGCGTTGCGCGCGTGTCGCCTCGCATAAACAACGAAAACGGAGGCCGGAGGATCAACGTCATGCAAGACAAGACCAGCGCTGAAAGCACCGTGAAGCTCGATGGCTCCGTGTTGCGTGATGAGCTCAAGCGTCTTCGCACGAAGATCCCCGACAATCCCTCTCTCAATCCCATCCTCAATGTCGCATTCGACCTGTCGCGGCGGCTGGAGTCGGGGCAGATCCCCTACAAGGAACTGAAAGCTCTCGCCGGTCGCATCATGGATCGCGCCTGTGTGCATCGCGCGCGCAACTTGCGCGAACGTATCGGCTACCAGGATCAGGCGACGACGCTTAAGGATTTCACGTCTTACGTCGAGAAGACCGCCGAAAAGGCCGGCTCGCTTGAGGCCTTCTCAGAGCGCTGGGAGCGCGCACGCACAGGCATCGTCTTGACGGCCCATCCCACGTTCGGCCTGTCTGACGAGCTGTACCATCGCATGGTGGAAATCGCCGTCTCCAATCCCGAAGACAATGACGTCACCATCGGTTTGCCGCATCGTCCCTCGGGCAAGATCACTTTGCAGCACGAGCACAAGTGCGCTCAGGATGCGATCGAGAACCTGCGCAATGCTTATGAGGAGCTTCTGCACGGCTTCTACAGCGTCGCGGCCCAGAAATTCGGGCCGGAAGCGTACAACTTGCGCCCCAAGATGACGACGTTTGCTTCCTGGGTCGGCTACGATCTTGACGGGCGCACGGATATTGCCTGGACCTTCTCGTTCAAGGTCCGGCTGATGGAGAAGCGCGCCGCGCTTGTCGATGTGCGCAAGCGCTTCCTCAACCTGAAGCACAAGTTGGGTGACGGCGACGCCGTTCAACGCATTTCCAGGCAGTTGACTGGAAAGCTCGATCTTGCGATCGCCGCCGTGGACGAGCAGCTGAAGGCGCTGGAAGATGTTGGTTCCGGTCCTGGCGCGCTGGCGAAAGCGGCAAATGTCATTACGCGCGGAGATGGCTACAACATCACCTCCGTCGAGCCGCTGACGTCTCTATTGGCTCAGCTTCTCGATGCTACTGAAGCGCCTCAGATGAAGCGTGCGGTTGCAGCGTTGATCGGGCTCGTGGATGCAACCGGCCTTGGTGCGTCTCACATCCATCTGCGCATCAACGCGCTGCAGATCAACAACGCTTTCCGCGCCTTCGTGCACGAGCCCTGGACGCGCGATCTGAGCGAGCGTCAGGCGCTGGCGCGCATCGTGGAGATGATACGCAACTCGCCGCGCGAGACGGTCAACTTCGAGACCCTGGATCTGGAGACGGCGACCGCCATCCGCCAGTTCGCATTAGCGGCGCAGATCTTCAAGCATGTCGACCACGAGACGCCGATCCGATTCCTGATTGCCGAGTGCGAAAGCCCTGCGACGATCTTGATCGCGATCTTCTTCGCCAAGCTGTTCGGCGTCGAAACTATTACGGACATCTCCCCATTGTTCGAGACGCCGTTTGGTCTCGAAAACGGCACCCGGATCATGGAGCGTCTGCTGGAGGAGGATGCCTATCGCGATTACGTACGCGGTAGAAAGCGTCTGTCCATTCAGACGGGTTTCTCCGATGCGGGGCGCTTTATCGGACAAATCTCAGCGACGCTTGCGATCGAGCGCTACTATCAGGGTCTTGCCGCGATCATCGATCGGGCTGGCTTGGACGGCGTGGAGACGTTGATATTCTCGACCCACGGCGAGTCCATGGGGCGTGGCGCGCATCCCGGCGATCTCCACACACGCCTCCATTACGTGTTTTCGGATGAGGCGCGCCGCCGTTTCGGAAATGCGGAGTTGCCCGTCAAGCACGAGACCAGCTTCCAGGGCGGTGACGGCTATATGTTCTTCGGTCACCGTGCGCTGACCACGCGCACGCTGGCGACGATCATCATGGACGGTGACGTTCCCGAGCCCGAGAACGATCCTTTCTACACGCAGCAGAACCTGTCGCTGGACTTCTTCCTGCGCTTGCGCGCTTACCAACAGGCGCTCTTCGCGCACTCTGGCTATCGCGCCATGCTCGGTGCGTTCGGTCCCAATCTTCTGTTCAAGACGGGCTCGCGTCCGGTCAAGCGCCAGGGTGTTCATGCCTCCGATCGTGGCGATCCGGCCCGGATGCGCGCAATCCCCAACAACGCAATTCTTCAGCAGTTCGGCTACATCGCGAACGTCGTCGCCGGCCTTGGCGCCGGTGTGGGCGCCGACAAGGATCGCTTTGCCAAGCTGGCTCGGTCTTCGTCCCGCTTGAAATCGCTGTTGCAAATGATCGCGCACGGCAAGAAGCTGTCGAGCCTCAACGCCATGGGAGCAAACGCGACTGTATTCGATGCCGGCTTCTGGGCGTCACGCGCCTCCTGGGGACGAGAGGAAGCGCTGGAACCGGCATTCCGATCGCTTGCTACGCACTTGCTCAAAGATGACCGTTGCAGCTCGATCAACCAGCTGGTTCATCACTTGCGGCTCGACGCCATCGATCTCCACGCGATCCTTGAAAATCAGGATATGTCGGGCGGCAAAGTGCCTGACGAGCATCGTCTCGAGCTGGATCTGCTACAGGCTATCCGCCTTGCCGTGATCATGCGCATCTTCATTCTGGCTGCACAGCTGCCGCGCTTCACGCCTCAAGACGGCCTATCCTACGAGCAGGTTCTCGACATGGCCTTGAGCCTGGAAATCCCCGAAGTTGTTTCGATCATGCGCAAAGCCTTCCCGCATGAGCAAAGGGCGGCGGACGCGAGTGCCTCGTTCGACGAGCCAGCGAGCTACCGCCCGCGCGGCATCGACGACTATGGCCGTCTGGAAAACGAGATTTTCCAGCCGATGGAAGAGGCATACGAGTTCGTGCGTGAGATCGGCACGGGCATCTCTCACCATTTCGGCGCCTTCGGCTGAGGTCGGGCGCGCTCAGGAAATCGATCGATCAGGGGGCGAGGTCGCGTGCGCTGAGCGCAAAGACCTCGCCCTCACTTTGTTGCGTATCAAGCCAGAAGAACGGCAGGTCGGGATAGTCTGCTTCAAGAGCTTCACGGGCTTGGCCGACTTCGACGACGAGAATGCCATCGTCGGTCAGGTATTCGCCGGCCTGACCCAAGATGCGGCGAACCAGATCGAGACCATCGACGCCTCCCAGGTGTGCAAGCTCGGGCTCCGCGCGATACTCGGGAGGAAATGCGTCAACGGCCTGCGCTGTCACGTAAGGCGGATTGGCGATGATGAGATCGAAGCGCTCTTGCGGTACGCTCTCATAGAGATCCGATTGCAGTAGCCGAATGCGGTCATCCAGCGCGTAGTCGGCGACGTTGATGCGAGCAACATCGAGCGCGTCTGTCGAAATGTCGATCGCCATAAGCTTTGCGTTGGGGAATGCCTCGGCGGCAAGAACCGCAAGGCAGCCCGATCCCGTGCATAGTTCCAGAATGCTGGCAATGGCACCGGAATCTTCGATGAGGCTGGCCAATCGGTCTCGCACCAGAAGCTCTCCGATGTAGGATCGCGGCACGATCGTGCGTTCATCGACGTAGAACTTGTGGCCAGCAATCCATGCAGAGTGGATGAGGTATGGAGCAGGCTTGCGCGTTGCGATTCGCGCTTTGAGAAGATCGTGCAAGCTTCGCCGTTCGGCGTGCGTCATGCGGCAATCGAGCCAAGGCCCGATGTCGTCGATAGGAAGTTTCAGGGCGGACAGGATGAGGAACGCCGCTTCGTCGACGGCGTTATCTGTACCATGACCATAGACGAGATCGGCTCCTTCAAACGTGGTAACGCCCCACCTCAGCCAATCGCGTAAGGTGACAAGGTCATTGACTGGATCGGCGTCGATTGCGTCGGTCATTGCTGCCTCCTGATCGCGCCGTTTTGCTGCCACCGCTGCCGATTAGCAAGGGTTTACCAACAAGGCTTGCCGGGAAGCGAAACGCTGGGCTTGCGGTTGGTAGGTGTCGGGCGGCAAGTTCGACGCAAGGGACGAAGAGGGCGGGCGCGCGCGTGATGTTGACGGACAAAAGGTGGCTTTTGCCGGTCGCGACCGCGCTGCTTTTTGCGCTTGCCTGGCCAGTGCGGCATCTGCCTTCCAACAGGCTTGCGGCCGCCAAGGATGAAACGGCGCTGTTTGCGGCCCAGTCCTGGCACTACCAGCTCGACGATATTGACGTCGATCGCCTCGCCGCTACCCCTGCGGACGTGCTCGTCATCGACTATGCAAAAAAGCAGGGAAAGATCCCGCTCACGCGCGAGGACGTGGCGCGCATTAAAGCAGGGCCTGACGGCAGAAAGCGGATCGTTCTCGCCTACCTTTCGGTGGGCGAGGCTGAGGAGTATCGCTTCTACTGGCGTCCGGAGTGGAAGACTTCGCCGCCCGATTGGCTCGGCGAGGAGAACTGCGCTTGGCCGCAGGCGCACCGCGTTAGGTTTTGGTTGCCGGGATGGAAGGACATAAATTTTGCCGGTACGAATTCCTATCTAAAGCGCATCATCGATGCAGGCTTTGATGGGGTCTATCTTGACCGCGTTGATATTTACGAGACCTACGAGAAAGACCGGCCGACCGCGCGCGACGACATGATCGCTTATGTAGAAGAACTTTCACACACCGCTTGGCGCTTGAAGCCGGGTTTCTACATCGTCCCGCAAAATGCCGAAAGCCTGTTGAGCAATGCTCAGTATCGTTCAGCTATCGACGGGCTGGGCAAGGAAAGTCTGTTCTACGGCATCCAGGCCACCGGGGTGCGCAACAAGCCGGAGGACATCGCCTGGTCGCTTGCAATGCTCAACCGGCTGCGGGCCGAGGACAAGCCGGTGTTTGCGGTAGAATATCTCATCGACCGGCATGCGATGCGCGTGGCAGATAATGAGGTACGTCAGCACGGCTTTGTGCCGACGTTCCAAACCAGGGCGCTTGATGGCAAAGACCCCACCGCGCCCATCGAGCTAAGCACGGAGGTCGGCACGCCGGAGCGCACGACAAAGGAATGTCCGCCCGGCAGTTCATGGTAAACGCGCATCGCTATCGCGGGGCGCCTAAGTCAAACGGTAGTCTTTAGCCCAGCAGTGGGGGTTTCCCGGACAGCCACAAGACGTCCGCGGAAAGCGTCCCGGACAGCCCATCACATAAGAGTACATTTGCATGTCGAGAGTAACAGCATTCTTGGCCACAGCTCTGGCCGCGGTGGCGTCGCTTGCCGTGCTGGCGAACAGCGCATCAGCACAACAGCGGTCTACAGGCTTGGAAGGGGTGAAGAACTGGGCATACCAATTGAAGGACGTGAGCCAGGAAAAGATCGACAAGATTATCGCCTCACCGTTCGACATGATCATCATCGATTCTTCGATGTTTCCTGGCGGCAAGGAAGTCCGCCTGACGCGCGAGCAGGTGGAGAGCATGAAGAAGAAGCCGGATGGCAGCCGCCGTCTGGTGGTCGCTTACTTCAGCGCTGGCGAATGCGAGAGCTTCCGTTCCTACTGGAAGAAGGAATGGGACAGGCACCATCCGGCATGGGTCTACAAGGCGGATCGCGATTGGAAGGGCGACTACATCGTCAAGTACTGGAATCCAGACTGGCGCAAAATCATCTACGGAACACCGGACTCCTTGATCGACAACATTCTCGCTGCCGGGTTCGACGGCATATCCATCGACCGTGTCGACGCCTATTACTACTTCGGTGATACGGAGGAGCGCCGCTTGCAAATGATCGACCTGATCAAGGGCATTTCCTCCTATATGCGCGCCAAGAAGCCGGACTCTGTGATCCTAGCGCAGAATGCCGAGGAGCTCCTCGATCACGCCGACTATCTGGCAGCCATCGACGGAATTGCGAAAGAAGATCTCTTGTTCGGCATCAGCCACAAGGAGCGTCGCAATTCGCAAGGCGACATCGAGCACTCTACCAAGCTTTTGGATGCGGCTCGCAAGCAAGGCAAGGTGATCTTCGTCATCGAGTATCTCAAGAACAAAGCCAACATCGCTGAAGCGCGCCGGTATATGAAGGAGCACGACTTCGTACTCTATGTCGGGCAGCGCGATCTCTACGAGCTGTCGGGTGTCGTCGGAGCCGAGGACGGGACGGCCAAAAAATAGCCGGTTCGAGCTCTTGCAAGTCATAAGCCGGTTAGCTGGCGCACTTGACTTTGCCGAGGAGCCTATCGCCTCGGGCGTCGCGCGGTGTTATGTTCGGGCAACTGAAGGATCAATCAGGAGGCCGCGATGAGCACGGTGTTGATGATCGTATTGGGCGCCATCGCGCTTCTGGTTCTTTGGCTGGTCACCACTTACAACGGTCTTGTTGGCTTGCGTCAAAGGGTCAAGCAGTCCTTCGCGGACATAGACGTCCAACTCAAGCAGCGTCAGGATCTCATTCCCAATCTCGTGGAAACGGTGAAGGGTTATGCCAAGCATGAGCGCGACACGCTTGAGAATGTCATAAAGTGGCGCAACGCAGCTCAAGCTGCGAGCGGTCCGGCCGCCCAGGCAGCGGCCGAAGGACAGCTTACCCAGGCCCTGCGCCAGCTCATGGTTGTGGCGGAGGCCTATCCCGACCTCAAGGCCAATGCCAACTTCCAGCAGTTGCAGGCCGAACTGGCCGATATCGAAAATAAGATCGCGGCTTCTCGGCGCTTCTTCAACAACGCGGCTGCCGAATATAACGCGACGCGGGAAAGCTTTCCTGCCGTGTTGTTTTCAAACGCGATGGGGTTTGGACCGCAGGAGTTCTTCAATTTGGATGAAGTCGAGCGCAAGGCTGCGTCCGAGGCTCCAAAAGTGCAGTTCTAGGCTGGGCACCTGAAATGATGCGAGCCTACGGGCTTTACGGGCATATCCGCGCCAACAAGATCAAGTCGGTGGTGTTGCTCGCCGGGTTCGTTGTCCTGCTGCATGCACTTCTGTTTTCTATTCTACTCTTTTTGAATGCTCTTCAGGGCGGGCCTTTCGAGTACATCGTCTCCCAGGCCATGGAGCAATTTACGGGCTCCTGGCCCGTCGCAGCGCTGGCTGCCGCTCTGTGGTTCGTTATCGCCTATAAATTTCACGGAGCCATGATCCGCAGTGCGACAGGCGCGAAGGGCGTCTCGCGGCAGGAGGCGCCTGAACTCTACAACGCGCTTGAGAACCTGTGCATCTCTCGCGGTATACCGATGCCACGCTTGGAGATCATGGAGACGCCGGCGCTCAATGCCTACGCGGCTGGTATCAGCGATGGCGACTACGTTGTGGCGGTTACGCGCGGTTTGCTTCAAACGCTCGACAAGCCAGAGCTTGAGGCGGTGCTGGCCCACGAGCTGACCCACATTCGAAATCGCGACACCCAGTTGCTGGTGATCGCGGTAATCTTTGCGGGTGTATTCGCATTCTTCGGCGACCTGACCATTCGCCGTTGGGACTTCCCATATGGCCTTTCTCCGCAGGGCAAGCGACGCGATGAGGCAGGCACTTGGCAAAGCGACGACCGGCGTGGCGGTCGCGACAACGGCGGCGGGGCCGCGCTCGCTATCCTGATCGCTATCGCGATCATCGTTATTTCATGGGGGATCTCGACGCTCATCCGGTTCGCTCTGTCGCGCTCGCGCGAATATCTGGCGGATGCCGGTGCTGTTGAGCTGACAAAAAATCCCGAAGCGATGATCTCGGCGCTGCGCAAGATCGATCAGAACGCCAAAATGGACGTTGTCTCGCGCATGGAAGCGTTCTTCATCGAGAACCCCGTGCGTACCCGCGTAAGTGGGTTCTTGGCGACGCACCCCTCTATCAGCGAGAGGATCGCGGCAATCCGGACATTCTCGGGCGGTCAGAGCAAGGAGCTTGACCCGACGCTCTAAGCGATCAGGCCTGGAACGTCAGGGCATTGATGGATCAAGCCGTGGCCGGCAGCTCGTCGAAGCGGATCATGCGTCGGTTGGCCTCATCCCACAACTTCAGCCGTGCGCACGCGAAGCTCTCCCACAGCGTCAGCCTGTTCAGTGCTTTGAGTTCGGGGCTCGCATTGAGGCAGTCTTGCAGGCGGTAGTTCGGGATCATGCTGTTGAGATGGTGGATGTGATGCAGACCGATATTGCCGGTGAACCAGTTGAGCACCCTCGGCAGATCATAGAAAGAGGATCCCAGAAGTGCTGCAACCTGGAAGTCCCACTCACCAGCGTTGTCCCATCGGGTTTCTTCAAACTGGTGCTGCACGAAGAACAGCCAGCCGCCGGCAGCTGAGGCGAGATGAACGATGGGCCAGACCACGAACACGACGTCGGATAGACCAAAGGCATAGATCAGCGGGCCATAGAATGCGGCCAGCGCCAGATTGAGTCCGATCACGCTCTTCCATGCGTCGCGCGCTGGCAGCGCGTGAAGCCAAGGCAGGCGCTGAATGAAGACAAAATAGAATGGCACGCCGATGCCAAAGAGGAAGAACGGGTTGCGATAAAGCCGGTAGCGCAGCTTCCCTAGGATCGAAAGCGCCTGATACTCCGTGATCGTCAGCGTGTCGATGTCGCCAGCGCCGCGGCGATCCAGATTTCCAGAGGTCGCGTGATGGAGGGCATGTTCACGGCGCCACAAGCCATAGGGCGCCATGGTCAGAACGCTCATCAAACGGCCCAGATAATCGTTGGCCTTGCGCGAACCGAAGAACGAGCCATGGCCACAGTCGTGCTGAATGATGAATGCGCGCACCAGCAGGCCGCCGGCAGGGATGGCCAAGAGCAACGTCAGCCAATAGTTGGTGCGCACGGTGGCGAACATCGCGGCGACGATCAGCGTCAGTGGAATTATCGTTGTGGCGATCTGCAGAATCGCTAGCCGAGTGACCGAGCCGCGATAGGCCTGGCAGTGCGCCGCGAGCCGGCGAACTCTCTGCTTCGTTGCTTCTTCCATCTTGTGGGGAGTATTGGAATCGTAGGTGCTGACATCGACACTGGTCAGCACATCGTCGGTCAACGGCTTCGTCAGATTCACAGGAGTGTCCCCCAAGAGTTAGGCAACGCGCACTCTAAGCACACGCGAAAGTGAAAGTCGGTTAGCATATTCGCGCAACCAACGCGAAGAAAGTTTGACGGTTCGGGCCCGATAACTTCTGCTTATTCTCAGACATTTCTATCTGTCGTTGAAGGCTTGAAACATAGTGAAATGTTCTTGAGTTGACGCCAATCAAAGACAAACGGGGCCGCGAACTCGCGACCCCGTCTGACTTCTCATATCTCGAAGTGTGCACTAGCGAACACTAGTGCTGTCCCCAGATTTCGACGATTGCAGAGCCCTTGCCGCGGGCCGAGCTGTCGAAGAACCGAGAGCGATACTTGGCTTCGATCCGATCGATGGCAGTGCGCCGCTGGCCCTTGAGATCGATCGGCCCGTACGTGCCGCCCGCGTCAACGCGGGTCCGGACAGGGATCGTTTCATCGGTGCCGTCGGTATAAATCACTTTCACCTCATTCAAGGTAATCGCGCGATCGCGGACGGTCACACGGATGCGCTTGAAGCCGCCCTCGTTGGCACCTACTGGAATGACGTCCTTGTCGAAGCCGACGAAGCCTGCGGTCTGAGCGCCAAGCAGCACCCAGCCCTGATTATATTTGCGGCCTTCGCCGTTGGGTCCAAGCCAGCCCGGCGCATACTTGCCGAACACCTCGATGCGGGCCTGACCGCGGAAACTCGGACGCGAGCGGTAGACCAGCTGGATCTCCTTGATGAAGCGGTCACCTTTGAGGTCGATCCAGTTCGTGCGGGAGTTCTTCGGTACGTTGGCGTTGACTGCAAGCGTGTCCGTCTCCCCGTTGGCGTAGACGATTTTCATCTCGTTGATGAAGATGTCGTTGTCGAGAACGCGAAGACGGATGCGGTCGAACTTGCCGATTTGGTTTCCAACGCGAATGACGTCGCGGTCTACGCCGAAGCCGACGTATTGCGCACCAAAGAGGACGTCACCACCTGCGCTGGCTTGTCCAACAGGTGCCGAAGAGTGCTCTGACGATGTCGGGCGCGTGTCCAAGGCAGGCGCTGAGGGCGACGTTGGAACGCGGCTAACCGTCGTCGAGCTGCTGCCACGGCGGCTTCTATTGCGGTCGTCGTAGTAGTCATCGCCGCCGCTGCGCGACATGCGTGCACCGCGGCTGTCTTGAATACCCAGGATCTGAAGTTGCCCGCGTCCACGGCCGGGAACCTGAGTGATATTGATCTTGTCGATGAAGCGGCTTTCCGAAGTCGGATTGATCGGACGGCTGCGCTCGCCTTGGTACATGTCGATCTGACGATCTTCGTTGTGCGTGGAGCCGTCTGAGTAGACGATTTGCACGCTCGAGAGGTCGAACAGATAGCCGCTATTGTTCTTGACGCGAATGCCCTTGTAGGCACCCTTCGCCGTGCTGACGTCGATCGTATAGCGATCAAGCGATAGATCGACATCCTGTTCGGAGATAACAACGAGGTTATCTCCTCCGCCGCGGTGCCTCAGCCTGTGGGCCTCCGCGCTCAACGCGCCAACGGCCACGATGGCGCACAACGCCACTACCAGCCTTCGCAACATGAAAGAACTCCCCTAAAGGTTTGTGCGCACGTAGCCCCGTGCCTACAGACGCCGCTCAGTTTAGCGGTTGGCGGACGAAAAGGCAGAGGCAACGGGTGCTGAGAGCTCTTCAGCTGTGCTGTGATGTGAATCTGCAACACGCAGTTCTTGCTGGCGCCTCTGTGGGTTGGCGGCTTTAGCCGTTTGGCGATTTGAACATCGCAGGCGCTCGGTTGTAAGCTGTGGGAAAAGAAAAACGATAGCCAATCTGGAAGCGCGCAAGGACGGTGAATAAAGGCATGGGCATAGATACTTTGCAGTCCCTGGAGGCTGGAAATTTCACCCGCGCGCTGGAAATCCTAGCGCAAAAGTTCCCGAGCAAAATTGCTCGCGGTGAGGCCATCCGGCGTCAACACGCCAGTACGTTGACCTTTCACCCGGCCGAACTTCCCGACGCCGTGATCTGGCCGGAGAGCACCAAAGAGGTGGCCGAAATCGTCTCCGTTGCTGCGGCCGAGCGGATGCCAATCATACCTTTCGGCGGCGGAACATCGCTTGAGGGGCACGTCAATGCTCCCAAGGGGGGACTCTCTATAGATCTTACCCGTATGGACAGGGTAATCGCGGTCCGGCCCCAAGATCTCGACTGTACGATCGAGGCCGGGGTATCGCGGCGGCGTCTGAACCAAGAGCTGAGGGACACCGGGCTTTTCTTCCCGGTTGATCCAGGTGCCGAAGAAGCAACGTTGGGTGGTATGGCGGCGACCCGCGCCTCCGGCACGACCACGGTGCGGTATGGGTCGATGCGCGACAACGTCATCAATCTTACGGCCGTCCTTGCCAATGGCGAGGTGATCCAGACTGCGCGCAGGGCGCGAAAATCGTCCGCCGGTTATGATTTGACGCGCCTTCTGGTGGGCTCCGAAGGGACTTTGGGGATAATCACTGAGTTGACCTTGAAGCTTTACGGCGTGCCCGAGCACGTCGTCTCGGCGGTGGCCAGCTTTTCGGATCTCGAAGGTGCCTGCCGCGCAACCACGACCGCCATTCAATGCGGTCTCGGGCTTGCGAGGATCGAGCTCTTGGACGCCGTTCAAATTCATGCGGTCAACCAGTATTCGAAACTCGAGATGCGCGAGACGCCGACCCTTTTCCTTGAATTCCACGGTTCTCCCGTTGCCTGCGCGCAGGATGTCGAGACCTTCCGAGAGATTGCCGGCGAGGAGGGGATGATTGAACTTACGTCGGCCGCCGACGAGGATGGGCGCCGCAAGCTCTGGCGGGCCCGCCACGATGCACTGTGGGCAGCCAAGACCGTCTATGCCGGTCGGCAGGTACTCGTGACGGATGTCGCCGTGCCCTTGTCGAACCTCTCTCGGGCCGTCAGCGAGACCGCTGAAGATGTCAAGAGCTCAGGTCTCACTGCCCCCATCGTAGGTCATGTCGGAGATGGCAACTTCCATGCGATCCTCGCTTTTGACGACACCAACCCCGAAGAGATAAAGCGAGTGGAAGCGTTCCTAAGCCGTCTGGTGTCACGGGCTCTTGCGCTCGATGGCACGGCGACAGGCGAGCATGGTATCGGTCAGGGAAAGCGGCGTTTTCTTGCCGAAGAACATGGGCCGGCCGTTGCGGTGATGCGGTCGATCAAGGCGGCGTTGGATCCGCACAACATCTTCAATCCGGGCAAGATACTCTGAAATTCGCCTGTCCCGATTGACCTTTCATCAACGATATCTTTAGGCGGGGACGCTATGGTCTCACAAGCTGAAGGGATGTGCGCGTTTACGAGCCATTAAGTTCCGGCTCGCCGCGCATGTGCTTTCGGATGTGTATGTCCAGTCTTTCCGGCTGGAGCGTGTGAGATTGGGTGTAATGCGTACTTCTCGGCGAATGCTGAAAGACGTGCGCCGTGCTTGGTTCGCGGCGTTCTTCTTCAGCGCCTTTATCAACGTGCTGATGTTGTCGACGCCGCTTTACACCTTGCAGGTGTTCGACACGGTCGTTCCCCTCGGCTCTCTTGAAACCCTAAGCATCATTACGGCAGTTGCGGCCCTCGCAATCGGAACGCTGGCGCTGCTGGAAATCGCACGCGATATGGTTCTTCTGCGCGCGAGTATCTGGATCGATCACGAGCTTGGTCGCCACATACTAGAAAACGGTTTGAAAGCCGGGACACCTCCGCAGGAGTTCAGGCAGGCCGCCCGCGCATTGGAACAACTTCAGCAGTTCCTAGCCAGCCCGGCCGCGGGCGTCGTCATGGATGCGCCGTTCGCTCCACTGTTTTTGGTGGCTCTGTTTGCGCTAAATCCCGTCATCGGCGCTGTCGCCGTCACGGCTGCCAGTCTGCTGGCTGTGGCCGCAATTCTCCAACTCTTGCTCACCTCGCGTTTGCAGCAGGAGTGCTCAATCGCTCACGAACGTTCCGAGAAATGGTGGCGCACGGTTGCAAATCACGGGCAGCTCACCGGGGCATTCGGCATGATCATGGGGGCCACGGCTCAGTGGGAAACGTTCAATCGCGCACACATCGGCGCGGCCTATTCGCAAGGTAAGCGGGCCGCCTTCATCAAGGCGATGTCGCGCAGTATCCGCATCGGTTCGCAGGTTGCCATCTACGGAGTCGGTGCTTGGCTGGTGGTCAAGACCGAGATCGCGCCGGGAGCCTTGGTTGCCTCGGCCATTCTACTTGCGCGCGCGCTCGCGCCGCTGGAAGGCTTGGTCAGCTCGGTGAAGGCCATTCGAATTGCTTTTGGAGCCTACCGTCGTCTCAAGGCTCTTCCGGATGATGCCGTCGTGCCCATCGTCACTTGCGACGACGAGACGAAAATCGAAGGACGACTGCACATCAACGAAGTGACGCACTACCATCCCGGCCGCAAGGTTCCGGCGCTGCGTCATGTCTCATTCGATCTGCCGCCTGGTGTTTCTCTTGGTATCGTTGGTCCTAACGGCGCTGGGAAATCGACGCTCGCCGCCATTCTTGCCGGCGCGATGATCCCGACCACGGGCAGCGCTTCGCTCGATGGCTTGCCGATTGCGAAATGGCAGCGTAGCGCCGGGCCAGCGCCGATCGGATATTTGGCAGATGAGCCGCTGCTGCTTGAAGGCACGGTGCATGAAAACATAGCGCGCTTCGCTGACATGAGCATGATTTCGGTTGCTCGCGCCGCCATCATGGCGGGAATGCACGAAACGCTGCAGAGCCTGCATGCGGGCTATGACACCGAAGTCGGACCGTCTGGCTCGTATTTGTCGTTTCGCGAGCGCCGCGCGGTCGCTCTATCGCGCGCAGTCGCTGGAAACCCAAAGATCATTGTTCTCGATGAGCCAGAGATTGGTTTGGATGGCGCCAGTATGCGTCGGCTGATCCGCGATCTGCACGCCCTCAAAGCGCAAGGTGTCGTGCTGGTCATTGCCACTCAAGATCCACGTCTGATGGCGCTTGTCGATAAGGTCGCGGTGTTGTCGAGCGGCGCACTTCAAACCTTCGCCGATGCACGCGATGTCAAGCAGGCCAAGCCTCACGTCGTGGCCCAGGCCGATGGATCCGATCAACCCGCCACGGTAAGGGCCGCGCTATGAGCCAATCCGAAGCCGTCAAAGCAGCCGTGGTTCCTCGCCTCGATATATCGTTGCCGCTCCGGCTGGGTATATTGGTCATCACGTTGTTCTTCGTGTTTGGCATTGGCGGAGCGGCGCTTGCGCCGATCGACAAGGGTGTCGGATTGCCCGGCACGATCATCGTTGAATCTAAGGTGAAGCCAGCCGCCCACTTGGCGGGTGGCTTGGTCCGCGAAGTCCGCGTCGTTGAAGGTCAGGAAGTCAACGAAGGCGATGTGATCGTCACTCTCAATACAGACATTCTCGATCAGCAGATGATCGCACTAAGGGCCCAGGCCAGCGCTGCGGAAAGGCAGCTGGATTTGGCTCGCCAGGAAAGCGCGACAGTTGATGATTTGGAACGACGCAAGCTCGCCGCCACTTCCAAGGCGCTCGCGCTCAGGCGCATGGTCGCCGAGATCGAGAAGGAAGTGGCGAGTGTCAATGCGCGTATTGCAGCTTCAGAAGGAGAGCTGGAACGCGCTCAGGTGAAAGCACCGGTATCCGGACGTATCCTCACGCTCAACGTTCATGCGGCCGGTGCCGTTGTTCAGCCTGGAGAAACGGTGGCTGAAATTGTGCCGCGCAGCGACAGGCTCGTGATCGAGGGCCATCTCCAGCCCAACCAGATCGAAAACGTCGTGCCCGGAATGCCTGCGAAAGTCTGGCTGACGGCTTTGAACTGGCGTGAGCAGCGGCCGATGGCGGCAAAGCTTGCGTGGATTTCGCCAGACAGCGTTGAGGACAAGCGCACCGGTGCGCCCTACTTCGTGGCGCGCGTGGAGTTGGAGGCCGACAGCGCCCGCAACGGTCCCTCGGGTCATCCAGTTCCGTTGCAGCCGGGCATGCGCGCAGAGGTGCTGCTTCTGACCGGGCAGCGCACGCTACTCGACCAGCTTATCGATCCTTTAATGCGTAACGTGCACAAAGCTTTCAACGGCTAGAAGGTCTGTGCGACATGCGTCCAAGTCTCAATATGGTTTTGTTCAACGCTGGAGGGCTGGGCGTTCTGCTATTCCTTGGCGTGTACATGGTGAACTCATTCTTCCATAAGGAAGAGATTGCGGTCTGCCAGGCTCGTTATGGAAATGGGGTGCGCTTCTCGCTGACCGGTAACAATGGCCACAAATTCACAAGTCTTGAGCTTCAGGCTCGACTGTCCTCGCGTGAATGGGGACTGCTCAACAACGCGCGCGTGGTCGAGACGCCGGACGGCAAGGCGCAGTTCCTCCAGGTGGCGCTTGGTGCTGAGGGCCAGGACGATGATGAGCAGGAAGCTGCTGGGCACGATGGGGTTGGCTTCCTCTGGAACCTCACCGATTTGAAGAACGCGCATGCCGCGTGTCTCAGCTATCGGTTGTTCTTGCCTAAGGATTTCTCATTCGACGTGCCGGGCAATCTTCCCGGCCTTTACGCCACGCGCGAGGCCGAAGACGTCGATGCCCAGGCTCTTGAGGCCGGTTTCGTTTCTCGGTTAGCCTGGCAAAAGGACGGCGACATCGGCATGACGTTTCAAAACGCCGGCAACCCCCAGTCGTGGATCGGTTCAGCCGGAAAGCAGGTTTGGCCGGTCGGCCGCTGGGTGGACGTTACGCAGGAAGTCGTTCTCAACACCCCCGGAAAGCCCAACGGTCTGATGAGGGTTTGGATCGACGGTCATCTTCAGATCGAGAAGATCGGGCTCAACCTCATCGGCAAAGAACCAATCGGACTGTCCGGAGTCGTGGCCGACTTGGGATACGCTCAAGCCAACGGTCCGAGTGGCCGGTTAACCATTTCGCCGTTTGTGGTTCAGCGCCAATAGTTTATGCAGTCGCCGCCAGCTTCTAGAGAAATGAATGGTTGACAACGGCCAAAGATGACGGATCCGTGCAACACATTGATTCGAAAATTCTGATGTGCTCCGTGGACGGCTTGCTATCCGAAAGTCCTTACTATCTAGTCTAAGAAGAATTGAGCGCCGTCCCGCTTACCCCCAAGTGGCGCCAATTCCGTTAGCCCGCGGTCTCCCCCGACCGCGGGCATTTTATTTGCAATTACTTAGACTTGCAGTGGCGGGCTCACTTTGTTGCTCAGTTGCTCTTGAAGGCCGCGCAGGCCGTAGGATGTAGGCTGATTGTCTTAACTCAGAGTTTTGTCGTGAGTTTGAAGCCCGCTGCCTGAGCCTCTTCTTCGCTGCAGAACCAGCGCTCATCCTTGATTTTACTGATTTTACGGCGGTCATAGCCTTCAGCCCACGGCATCGCGTAGACCGCGCCTCGGGAACTAACTACGCCGCGGATCGGGCAACCCTCGGGTGCGGTTTTCTTGGCCTCGTCCCATACTTTAGCGCGCCAGATCTCGGGGCGGTCGGTCTCGCCCTGCCAGATGCCGGCCTTGTTGCCACGAGCTGTTTCCTCCTCGCTGGCGTAGGGCGTGCCGAGATCGGCGCTGGCGAACGCAAATCCGGTGCGAACCATTGCGGCGGCAATGTCGAGGTCACCGGCGCGGCAATGGGCTTCAATCGGACCTTCCCCCGAACCCTGTGTGTTCAATTCGCACGCAACTTTCCGGCCCCGAACCAGGCGCCGCAATGTGCTGACCGCCGATGCGGCGCAGCCCCAGCGGCGCCCATTGCTGCGGAAACAGGGCTGGGCAGGATGCGGCGCGTCGATACCGGCGAGATGGAGTAGTTTGCCGCCAACACGCAGCCGATCACCGGAGACCACGCGCGCACGGCCAGAAACGACGGCTGGGTCGGCGTTTGCAGTGGACCTCCGTGCGCCCTCATTCATCGCACGTGCCGAACCCGATGCCCCCGCGTTTGCGGGCTGAAGTCCTGAACGCTCAGGAGAGAAAGCTGCGCCAAAGACGAAAATGGCTGCTGCGGCACCTGCCATAGGCAAAAGATAGGGTTTGATCATCCGCCAGCGGCGCGGCAGGTCGGCGCCGTACATGACGAAATCCGCCACAAGCGATTTGAGGCCATTGGGCATACTTGGGCGTGGCATCGCGGATACTGCCCGGCTTAGCAACGCAGCCGCGCCACGCACACCCCCGGCAGCTTTACGCGCACTTCCCACGGCGGCCCCGGCGATGGCGTTTCCAGCCTTGTTGGCGGCAACCGCCGCACCGTTCTTGACGGCTTCAACTTGCTCAAGTCCGGCGTTCACGCCGCGGTCACGCGCATCGCGGACTTTCGCCAGTGCCGCCATGCGCGCGTCATCCATGCGCTTCTGGCGGTCGGCCCGGCGTACGAGGATTGTGGTGCGGACATACTCGCGCCATTCGAAGCCTTCGCTGCGTTTGCGCCATCCGAACATCATGGAAAAAACCCCGCCCGTGAACCTCGTCGAATCGTTGGTGGCGAATGTCTGGAGAAATGATGGCAGGGCTTAGGCGCAGGCGCGCGTCATCCCCAGGTTCGCAGGTTCAAAACGAAGAAAATGCGCAGGCCCATCAACGATGAAGCCCTGTTTAATGATAGCCGGCGTCTTCTTTCACCTTGCCGCGGAATGTCCAGTACACGAAGGCGGTGTAGCCCAAAATGATTGGGACCATGACGAGAGTGCCAACCAGCATGAAAAGCTGCGAGGACGGCGCGGCGGCGGCCTGCCAAACGGTGACCGTGTCTGGAACGAGGAAAGGCACGTTTGAGATGACAAGGCCGACGAAGCCCAACAGGAACATGGCAATCGCCGAAACGAAAGGCTGCACATCCTTGCGCTCGATCAGGCCCCACCAGCACTTGAGGCCGGAATAGAGCGTCAGCAGCGGGATGGGTGCCAGCAGAAGGATGTTGGGCCAGGAAAACCAGACGTCGGCGATGCGCGGCAACCCGACCGCCGTCCACAGGCTGACGATGGCGATCGCGCCCAGGGTCATTACAAGCGCAAGTTCGGCCCGTGCACGGGCCCATAGCTGTAGTTCGCCTTCGGTCTTCATGACGAGCCAAGTCGAGCCCAGAAGCGCGTAACCAGCGACGAGCGACAGGCCACACATGATGGAAAAGCCCGATAGCCAGTCGAACGCGCCGCCGGAAAACTGTCCGTTCGTTACGGAGATCCCCTGCAGCAGGCCGCCCAGCACGATGCCTTGAGCGAACGTGGCGATGATGGAACCCCAGGCAAACGCCTTGTCCCAAAACTCGTGACGAGGTTTGGCGACCCAGCGGAATTCAAATGCGACACCGCGAAAGACAAGCGCCAGCAGCATGACGATGATCGGAATATATAGACCCGACATGATGATGCCGTAGGCCTTGGGAAACGCGACGAACAAGCCGCCGCCGCCAAGTATCAGCCAAGTCTCGTTGCCATCCCAGAAAGGCGCGACAGAGTTCATCATGACATCGCGCCGGCGTTCTTCTGGCGCCGACGGAAATAGAATGCCAAGACCAAGATCGAAGCCGTCGAGGATAACGTACATCGCAACTGCGACGGCGATAATCGCGGCCCATACCAGAGGCAGCCAGTAGGCGATGTCGTCCATACTATTTGCCTCCTTGAATAGCTTCGCGGGCGCTCTCGTCGGCTGCCGACAACGGTCGTGACGGCACACCCTCTTCGGTCACCAAAGACCGCCCTTCGGGTCCTTTCTCTATGAGCTTGTTGATGAGCAGCACACCCATCGAGAACACCACCGTATAGACGACGACAAACATGATGAGCGATGCGAGCACCGCCCAGAACGAGACGTTCGACACTGCGTCGGCCGTTCGAAGGATGCCATAGACCAGATAAGGCTGACGTCCCGTTTCGGTGACCCACCAACCTGCCAGGATGGCAATGAAGCCAAGGGGCCAACAATAAGTGAGGCTGGTGAGATACCAGCCCTTGTCGAAGAGCTGTCCGCGCCACCATTGCCATACACCGTATAGTCCGATTGCGATCATCAGCAGTCCGCATCCGACCATGATGCGAAAGGCGAAGAAGACGGGAATCACAGGCGGACGTTCGTCCGGCTTGAAATCTTTTAGCCCCTTGAAGGTGCCGTCGAGGCTGTGGGTGATGATGAGGCTGGCGAGGTTGGGGATGGAAATCTCGAAGTGGTTCTTTTCCTGTGCCTGGTCGGGCCAGGCAAACAGCACAAGATCGCCCGGCTTGGAGCCGTCCCAATGACCTTCCATCGCCGCGACCTTCGCAGGCTGGTGCTCGGCGGTGTTGAGTCCGTGAGCGTCGCCGATCAAAAGCTGCAAGGGCGCGAGTATGGCGACCATGCCGAGCCCCATGCGCATCATCGTCTTGGCTTCGTCGATGAAGCGGTCTCTCACGAGATAGCGCGCGCCGACCGACAATACGACGAGCGAAGTCGTGAGGTAGGCCGCTGTGAACATGTGCGCGAAGCGATAAGGGAAGCTCGGATTGAATATCGCGTTGATCCAATTGGTCGGATACGCAATGCCGTCTTTCAGTTCGAAACCGGCCGGGGTCTGCATCCAGCTATTGGCTGAAAGGATCCAGAATGCCGAGAGCGACGTGCCGATGGCAACCAGCACGGCCGCGGTAACGTGCAAGGTGGGCGAAACCCGCGTCCAGCCAAACAGCATGACGCCCAGGAACGTGGCTTCCAGAAAGAAGGCCGTCAGCACTTCATATCCGATCAGCGGTCCGACGACGTTACCTGCAACTTCGGAAAAGCGGCTCCAGTTGGTACCGAACTGATAAGATAGAACGATGCCTGAGACGACGCCCATGGCGAACGATACGGCAAAGATCTTCGTCCAGTGGCGCGCCATGCGGTGGAATTTGTCCTCCCCCGTCATGCGCCAGCGTACCAGCAAGGTGGCGATAAAGGCGGCCAAGCCGATCGTAAAGCTCGGAAAGATGATGTGGAACATCACCGTGAAGGCGAACTGGATCCGCGCCAGAAGAATTGCGTCGACGTCCATGCTGCCTCTTTCAAACCGCCGATGTTCGAGCGGCCTTATGATGGCGCGTTCGAGCCTTGGCGTCGAGCCCGCATGGCGTGACAAAATGAAAACAAAGGAGCTTACAGCGTTAACAGCTCAACGTTGGGCGAGGGCCGGGACAGGTAGCGACCACAGCGTGACGACGCCGTCTTGTCCGCCAGTGATAAGTTGACGACCTTCAGTATCGAAAGCCAGCGTCTTGGCGCCATGTTCCAAGCCGCTCAGTGTCCAGTAGGGGCGAGCGCTTTTCAGCCCCCGCACCCGAACACTGCCGTCCTCTGCTGCCGACGCAAGCAGACGCCCATCGGGAGAGAAAGTCAGTGCGGTAACACGCGCGCGGTGCGCGGTGAACGTGCGCAGCGGGCGGCGCGTCGACCGAGACCACAATCGCACCGCTCCATCCAGCGTGCCAGCCGCAACCAGACCGCCATCGTCGGTGACGGCGAGGGCTGAAACATAGTCGGAGTGGTTGCGGTAGGTCGCTTTGACCTCGCCGGTTTCCATATTCCAGAGCTTCACGGTCTTATCGGCGCCGCCAGAGGCAAGCCATGTGCCGGAGGGATCGGTTGCAAGCGCCTGCACGGCGTTGGCATGTCCCTCAAGAACGGTGATGGGCGCCGTTTCCGACGAAGTTTGCCAGAGCGCTACGACCCAGTCGTGCCCGGCAGCGGCGATGTGGTCCTGCGAACCGACGAAAACAGCAGCCCAGACTGCCGCGTCATTGCGTTTGAAGCGATAAAGCCGTTGCTGTTTGTCGAGATCCCACACATTGACGCTGCCGTTGGAATGGGTCGTAAGGGCGCGATTGTTGCGGATGTCGAGCGAATTTGCCGGGCCATCATCCATGTAGATGGCGCCTGCCTGGGCATGAGTTTCACGGAACCAGATTTTGAGAACTCGATCATCGCCGGCGGTTACGATCAAGCGGCCATCGCCTGACAGCGCAATTTTCTCGATCGCGCCGTCGTGCGCCTTGAAGCTGCCGGCAACATTCAATCCGTTGTCATTCTCTGTCCGCGAGATTGCACCCGTTGTGATGGTGCTGGTCTGCGGTTTCGCGAGCAGACGCGGTAGGTCGTTTCGAAACACTAAGATCCCGGCGACGATGCAGGCGGCCATGGTAAGTTTTGTCGGCAGGCCCTTCGTCCAACGGCGCTTGCGGGCCACATCCGGTGCTGGCTTGAGCTTCTTGCGCTCGAGCATCCGCCCCGATTTCGCAGCATCGGCGCGTGCGTTTCGTTGTGTCTTTGCCTTCTTTCGGTCCGCTGCCTTGGCTGCAGCGGGCTGTGCAGCCTCTTTCCCGGGGGGTGCGAGCGCTGCGGCAATCGCACGTGTGCGCGCGCCAGCAGCGATGTTCGTGTCCTTGGCTGCGGACGAAGCCAACTGCGTTGCAGCTTGTGCAGCATCGGCGGCATTCGGCTTTGACGCTTTTGCGTTTGAATTCGCAACGGCTGGGGCACGCAACCCTTCGACGAAGTCGAGAAGTTTGCCTGCTGGACCCGGTGTGTCGGGTGGTGGCGGTACGACGGATGTCGCGTCTTTTTCAGCAAGCTCGGCCGGGGCCTGCCGTCGCGTACGTTTGGCGGCCTCTTCATTGGACTCGCGCATGCGCGACAGGAAGCCGGGCTTTTTCGGCTCGGGGGCCAGAAGCGCGCCGCGCCAGGCGGCGATCGTTTGCGGACGCGCATCCGTCGCGAGTGCGAGGCCGCGATCTATCGCATCGAGGAATGTCGAGCGATAGGAACTCAACGCCGCTTGGCCCGATGGTACGAACTCGTCGTTCAACATGCGCGACGGCGAGTCGGGCGGGCGTTTGCCGGTCATTGCGTGATAGAGCGTAGCAGCAAGTGCGTAGATGTCGGTCCATGGACCTTGCTGGCGGCTGGTCTCGGCGTACTGTTCGTAAGGGCTGTAGCCGGGCTTGACGAGGGCCGAGACGGTCTTGGTCTTGGAGTGGGCTGCAATGTCACCGCGCGCTGCGCCGAAATCGATAAGTACGGGCTCTCCCGACTTGCGGATAATGATATTGTCCGGCGCGATATCGCGATGCAGGAAGTCGGCCTTGTGGATGGTCTCCAGCGCGTCAAGCAGCGGCGCGATGATGCGATCCAACTCTTTCTGGCGCGGCGCGCGGCCGAGCGATTTGAGCCAGGACTTAAGGCTTTGTCCCTCTTCCCAGTGCAGAACCATGTAGGCGGTGTTGTTGGCTCTGAAGGTTCGGTAGACGCGCACGATGTTGGGATGATCGAACTTGGCGAGGGTCTGCGCTTCTTCGATGAAGCGGTCGAGGCCCCATTGGTAGTCCTTGGCGCTCGCCTGCGACCGGGGACCGGCTTCCACACCGTGGATGCGCGCTGCGAAGTCTGCGGGAAAATATTCCTTGATAGTAACAAGCCGTGCCAGAGCGGTCTCGTGGGCAAGATAGGTCACGCCGAAGCCGCCTGCGCCAAGCACACGGTCGATGCGAAAATCGCCAGCCAGCTCCGTCGCGCTTTCAAGCGCGTTGAAAGTTGTCATCCGCGGCTTCTGCCCTGCATATGCCCAAGTCTCCGCAAACTCGAGCCTATCGCTTGTTTGATACGGCCTCGCAACGACGCATCACACAAACGCTGCCCTGCAATGAATCGTTTCGCGCAAGAATATGGCATTGAGTGGGGCAATGAACCAGAGATGAACAAATCCTCAATGTGTCTCTTTCCGGCCATGTTGCTGCCTGCTTCGCCGGGCCAAATCGCGTGTGATTTGGAGCGGTGGACGACATGCGCCAGCAACACGTGGCTCGCCACGACGTAGCTCGAACACAAAACCAGCAAGTCTTGACGGTGATTGTTGTCGCGCTGGCCGTTTCGAGCGGTTCACCAGCGATAGCATCAACAGCGCAAGAAGGGCGAATGGGGGGCCGCATTGCTGAATTGTTGGCGCACGGAATAGATGTCGCCGGATGGTCGATTGCAGCAGGATATAGAGCTGCGCCAGCACTTATGCTCGGTTTGGCTACGCTTCTTGCTGTGCCGGCCATTTCTCTCGCCAGCCGTTTGGTTTGCGCACTTAATCGACGGTCGTTGCTGGCGAGGATCGAGTCCGAAAGCAGCGCGCACAATGGCGATGACGCGCTTCCCTCATTGCCGGGACATGCTTTTGTGGAGTTGATGGATTCTGAAGAGGGAGCAACGCGGAGCGCTTCATGCGCGCGCTATGCCATCCTTCACGACATGCTGCGCATTGGACGTGAGGAAGACAATGATGTCCGCCTCACGGAGGCCGCCGTGCATCGCTACCACGCGGCCATTCTACGCGAGGACTTCGGTAGCTACAGGATCACCGATCTTTCCGGGATCGAAGGCAATGGCGTGCGCGTCAACGGTCAGCCTTGCGAGGACGTACGCCTACGCGATGGTGACCTAATCGAGTTGGGGCCGGGGCGCCTGCGTTTCCATGCAGGCCTTGTTTAGCGTGTGTCGACGGCAGCCAAGTCTCATAGCGTTCAAAGCGTTTCAAATGAATTTCAACCTCAAGGAGGGACCTATGTCGATTGAGCGGGGCGAGGACACTGCAGGACGGGCAGCAGCAAGAGCGCCCAAGTCCGGTAGTCTCCTGGGCTCACTGAAGGATGCCTTGCGTGCAGCCGGGCGCGAAGACGCTGAAAACGGCAGTGGGCCCGTGCTGGTAACGCCGATCCGGTCCGTGGCGCTGGTGCCGGCTGCGCGGCCTGCGTCGGCGACTGTCGCTTCTTCGGGCAACGATAGCGACAACGGCGAAACGCATGGGTTGCGAAGCGCATCGACGCCCAACGCATCCCTGCAAGGCTCGATGAGTGCAGCCGAGGCAGCACGCCACGCCCGTACGATTTCGGTCCCCCCGGCGCATATTGAACATGAACCGATCGTGCCTGCCGATCCGCCGACAACCCGCGTTGTTCGCCGGGAGACGCCTCCCGTTGTCCCTGTGGAGCCCGAAGAACCGCGCACGCGCCTTGTTCGCGGCCGGCAAAACATTGTGCGCGACACCTTTGCACAGGATCCTGTCGTTGGCTTCTTGATCGTGGTGGGCGGCCCTGGGCTTGGCGCGTCACGGCCCATTTTCGAGGGCAACAATACTATCGGGCGTTCACGATCGAACCGAATTGCGCTCGATTTCGGCGATGAAACCATTTCATCCGAGGAGCAGGCCTATATTCGGTACGATTCCACCGATCGGTCTTTCCTCTTTGTGCCGAACCTTGCTAAAACCAACGTCGTGTCCGTGAATGAGAAGCGTCCGGCTGGCGCCGTGGAGCTAAAACCCATGGACATCGTGACGTTCGGGCGCACGCAGGTTGCCTTTCTCCCATTCTGCGGACCGGAGTTCGACTGGTCCGAGATTTCTGACGCCAAGGACGAATGACGTCATACGAGTGTGCTGTCGCCGCGACACAAGGATCGCGGGATTATCAAGAAGATACAGCTGCGTTTCGGCCGCTTGGGGCGGCTGAGCCTGTTGATTTTCTGTCCGAGCTTGCGGATAGGGCCGCCTTCTCCAATGGAGACGGCGGCTTTGCCGTGCTGGCGGACGGTATGGGCGGGCACACGGGCGGCGCGTTGGCCAGCCGCATGGTTTGTGAGCAATTCCTGGCGGCGGCATCGGGTCCGGAGTCCCATGCTCTCGATCTTCCATCGCGTCTGAAGGCCGGCCTCGAAGCGGCCAACGGAGCGTTGGCAGCGAAAGTCGATGATAATCCACTATTATCGGGGATGGGATCGACACTGGTGGGTGTGGCGTTCTCTACCAAGGGTCTGGAATGGATCAGCGTGGGCGACAGTCCACTCTATCTTTACCGCCGCGGTGAAGTTGCGATTCTCAACGAGGATCACTCGCTGGCGCCGGAACTTGATCGTCTGGTGGCGGCGGGGCGGTTGACTGAGGAAGAGGCGCGGCGCGATCCACGACGACATATGTTGCGTTCCGCCGTGACGGGTGACGAGATCGATATGATCGACACATCGAAACGGCCGCTCGCTCTGGAAGCGGGTGATTACGTCGTGCTGGCGAGTGACGGCGTTGAAACTCTGGATGCGGTGGAAATCGCCCGCATCATTCAAGGTTACGCAGCCGATGGGGCAGAAGCGGTCGCAAAGGCGCTCATTCGCGGCGTTGAGGCGTTGCGAGAACCCTATCAAGACAACGCCACCGTGCTCGTGGTTCACGCAATAGGTTGAAATCAGTCCATTCAATTGGGCGGCACGCCGAACCAATTAAATCGGTTCGCGCCGGCGTCTACTCTTTCTGCGGCGGGATTGGTATTCCTGCCTGCACGGCTTTTCGAATGTGGTCGGCAACGTTCGGATGTTGGATTTCTATGCGGTGGAAG
This sequence comes from Hyphomicrobiaceae bacterium, assembly GCA_041397645.1. Classification (NCBI taxonomy): domain Bacteria; kingdom Pseudomonadati; phylum Pseudomonadota; class Alphaproteobacteria; order Hyphomicrobiales; family Hyphomicrobiaceae; species Hyphomicrobiaceae bacterium. The sequence continues at coordinate 1,265,785 of JAWKWE010000004.1, forward strand.
TCCTCTTTGTGCAGCTTCAGAAGTCTCGTCTTCGACATTGTTATGAACGAGCCTGAATGCACGTTGTTCTCAAGCATGGCATTCGCGCCGAAGAATTCTCCGGTCTTGAAGCTTGTTCTTCCTTCGGCGTGCAAATGATCGACCTTGCCGGAGGCAACGAAATACATCGCGTCGCCCGGCGAGCCGCGCGCAAGGACTTCAGCATTAGCCGGTAAATTATGTGCCTGGAGCATCGGCATGATCTCGGCTGCCTGCTTTGCTTCCAGGCCCGATAGTATCGGTACACGCGACATCATCGACCATGTGACGACGAAATCGCGTCGCTGCAACTCCTGCGCAAAGCCCGTCGAGATGATCGCAACCGGCAATGCCAGGATGCTGAGGCCGATAACCATCGTGAGACCGCCCACGACTCGTCCCATCGCAGTGACGGGCACGACGTCTCCGTATCCGACTGTGGTCAAAGTGGCGATCGACCACCATGCGGCTTCGGGGATCGAACCGAACTTGTCGGGCTGTGCCGCATTTTCCAGGTGATACATCACGGTGGACGAAAACAGTATGGCCATCGCCAAAAGCAGGCAGGCCCCTAAGAGTGCCCTGCTCTCGTTCTGCAAAACACGGATCAACGTATGCATGGCCGGCGAGTAGCGCGACAACTTGAGGAAGCGCAGCAGACGCAGAACGCGCAACATGCCGAGGTCAAGAGCCATGAACCTGCTGAGATAGAACGGTAGGATGGCCAGGAGGTCGATGATGAGGGCCGGGCTGTGTGCCAGTGTCAGTCGTGCGCGACTGGCTTTCATGCGCGCCAGAAACGGGACCTCGACGGCCGTCCACAACCGCAGCATGTACTCGACCGTGAAAACGCCGACCGTGAAGAACTCGAAGTTCGACAACCAGCGTCCATATTCAGCGCGAACGCTGGGAACGGTCTCCAGTACGACGGCAGCAACGTTCAATAGGATCAGGGAGACGATCGTAATGTCGAAGATCCGGCTGCCGCGCGTTTCGCCCTGACCGCCTTCAATCACGTCGTAGACTTTGGCGCGCAGTGTCCGTCTATGGTTGGAGAGCCACGGCAAGTTTGCCTTGGAGGCGATGGCCGCTAGGCGCAAACCAGAATGGCGCTGGATTCCCTCCGCCGTCCTTGAAACGTGCTCTTGCAACAGAACTCTCCCTACTGCGAAAGACCTCGCCGTGCAGCATTCCGCCGCGCATCACCCCTCAAACACTTTACCGCGTTGGGCTCGAGATGTTCCAGTGACCCTGCCTATAAGTGTTGAAAGACTCAGATTCTGGATTTAACCCGCTGATTTAACGATTGTATTTTGTTCTTGGGCGGAATGCCGTCTGTGCTGAAGCGTGGCGTATCTGAGGCCAAAAGCCGGCCCCCGCGACTTTGTGCGCATCGAGGTCGAAATTTGGGCTGAGGTGCTTGGCTCGGCTCGCACGAAAGTACAATATCCCCGGCGTCTCGCGCAGTCGTGGGCCCATGGCCGGGCTTTAAAGCTGTGTCGAACCGAACCTTTCCATCGTCAGCAGGCGATCGGAGGGCGCAATCATAAGAACCGTGGAGGAACCCGAGCCGTGTCCGTCAAGTCTGACATTGAAATTGCACGCGAAGCCAAACAGCAGCCGATTGCCGATGTGGCCGCCAAGGTTGGCATCCCTGCCGAAGCGCTCATCCCATATGGATGGACCAAGGCGAAGGTTTCCTTCGATTACATCAATAAAATTCAGGGCAACAAAGACGGCAAACTGATCCTGGTGACCGCCATCAGCCCGACGCCGGCGGGCGAGGGCAAGACAACGACCACCGTGGGTTTATCCGATGGCCTCAACCACATCGGAAAAAAGGCGATTGCCGCATTGCGCGAGCCCTCCCTTGGGCCTTGCTTCGGCGTGAAGGGCGGCGCGGCAGGCGGCGGCTATGCGCAGGTCGTGCCGATGGAGGACATCAACCTCCATTTCACGGGCGACTTTCACGCGATTACAAGCGCGCACAATCTGCTGGCTGCGATGCTCGACAATCATATTTATTGGGGTAACGCGCTCGGCATCGATCAGCGCCGCGTCCAGTACAAGCGCGTGCTCGATATGAACGATCGCGCGCTGCGCTCCATCGTCAATTCTCTGGGCGGCGTGTCAAATGGCTTCCCGCGTCAGGACGGCTTCGACATCACCGTCGCGTCGGAGGTGATGGCGATTTTGTGCCTCTCCAAGGATCTCAAGGATCTGGAGACGCGGCTCGGAAACATCATCGTGGCCTATTCGCGCGACAAGAAGCCCATTCGAGCGCGCGATCTGAAGGCCGACGGCGCTATGACCGTGTTGCTGAAAGATGCTTTGCAGCCAAACATGGTGCAGACACTGGAGAACAATCCGGTGTTCATCCACGGTGGACCATTCGCTAACATTGCGCATGGCTGCAACTCGGTGCTCGCGACCAAGACGGCTTTGAAGCTCGCCGACTACGTTGTGACCGAGGCCGGTTTCGGCGCTGACCTTGGCGCTGAGAAGTTCTTCGATATCAAGTGCCGCAAGGCGGGCATTGCGCCTTCGGCCGTTGTCATCGTTGCGACGGTGCGCGCGCTCAAGATGCACGGTGGCGTCGCCAAAGACGACCTGAAGAACGAAAACGCGGCTGCAGTCGCCAAGGGTTGCGACAACCTCAAGCGGCACATCGAGAACGTCAACAAGTTCGGCGTTCCGGCTGTGGTTGCGGTGAACAAGTTCATCACCGACACGGACGCCGAGATTGCTGAAGTAATGAAAGCAGCAGAGAGCATGGGCACTAAAGCATTCATGTGCACGCACTGGGCCGACGGTGGCAAAGGGACAGAGGGACTTGCAAAGCACGTCGTCGAGGTCATTGCTGAAGGTAAGGCGAATTTCAAGCCGCTCTATCCCGACGAGATGCCGCTCAAGGAAAAGGTCCGCACCATCGCCAAGGAAATCTACCGCGCCGCGGATATTTCTTGCGACGGCTCGGTGGAGACCCAGTTTAAGGATCTTGAGGCGGCAGGTTTTGGAAATCTGCCCGTTTGCATGGCTAAGACCCAGTATTCGTTCTCGACCGACCCCAGCAAGCGCGGCGCGCCGACCGGCCATATCGTGCCGATCCGCGAACTTCGACTTTCGGCGGGTGCGGAATTCGTTGTGGTGGTTACCGGCGAGATCATGACCATGCCGGGCTTGCCCAAGGTTCCGTCAGCCGATTCGATCCGTTTGGACGATAAAGGTCTCATACAGGGCCTGTTCTGAGGCCTTTGGCGTGAAGCTGTCATGCGGGGCGGACCATGCACGGTCCGCCCCGTTTTCTGTTATAGGGACGCCGGGCGCAGCTTCTGATCCGCGCTCCCCGTTCGGAACTCTCAGCTGATGCCCCTTCTTTTCGTGCTCGCGGCGAGTTGCCTCGTCAGCGCCATGACCATGCGGATCATCGATCCGGTTGTCCCTGCCATCGCGCGCGATCTGTCGATCAGCGCGCAGACGGTCGCGCTATTGGCGTCCGCATTCACGCTGCCCTATGCGGTCTTCCAGCCTGTTCTGGGATCTCTGGGAGACGCAGTCGGCAAGGCACTCATCATCAAGATCAGTCTCGCCATCGTCATCGTGTGCCTTGTCGTTGGCGCGATGGCGCCCAGTATCGATGTGCTGTTCGCCGCCCGCATCGTCGGAGGCGCGGCAGGGGGCGGAATCATTCCTTTGGCCTTTGCCATGGTCGGTGATCGTTTCGACTTCCAAAATCGTCAGGTGGCACTGTCGCGCCTGCTCGCTGCGATCATCTCAGGGCAACTGTTGGGGTCGATCGGCTCGGGAGTTCTTGCCAGTTACACCAGCTGGCGCTTTTCGATGGCTGTTGGCGCGGTGTTGGCGGCTGCGGCCCTCGCGCTCACCGTCTGGCAGCTGCAGCCGCGCACCAAACCGGTGCGTACGCGATTCACGTTGGCCCTTATGCGCGAAGGGTATGCGCAAGTGCTGTCGAACCCACGGGCCGCCGTCTGCTTCATGGCGGTGTTCGTGGAGGGCGTTGTGCTATTCGGGCTTTTCCCCTACATCGCGATCCTGTTGGAGGCGCGGGGAGCCGGTGGTCTGCGCGAAGCAGGTTTGGTGCTGGCCGGGTTCGGCCTTGGCGGTTTTCTTTACACGGCGCTGGTTTCGTCGATCTTGCCGAGGATGGGATTGTTGAATCTCATAAGAGCCGGTGGCGTGGTTTGCGGCATCGGCTTTTGCGGATTGGCGGTGGGGCTGTCTTGGCCAGCCGAAATGGCGGCTTTTCTGGTCGTGGGCGTTGGATTTTATATGATCCATAACTCGCTTCAGACACAGGCCACTGAGCTTGCGCCAAACAATCGTGGGGCGGCGGTGGCCGCGCACGCTTTCTGCTTTTTTCTGGGGCAGGCGGCAGGTCCGATTATTTACGGCCTATCTCTGCCTGCGCTGGGCTCAACGGCAACGTTGTTCGTGGCTGGCGCAATTGTCGGCGGGCTTGGCTTTGCTACCGCCTGGGGGCTCATCCGGCGCGGTGTTCCCGCCTGAGATAAGCCGGCAACGCTCACGAAATTGTTCCAAAGTGCAAGGGCTTTGGATCGGATCATTTGGTCAAAGTCAACGCTCGCAGCGTCGGTCGCAACTAGAATGGCGCTACACGATTTCCCCGTTGAGATGGAGACGCGGATGACCGGCAGCCAGATTGGACATAATTCGCAAGGGCAAACCATTCGGATCCAGGTGCGGCTATTCAACTCCCTGTCGCGCTTTACGCAGAATTCGAACTTCCGAGAGGATCTAGAAGTACCCGCCACCGCCTCGATCGGCGATCTCATCAGTCACTTCAGGTTGCCCATTTCGGATATCTTTCTCGTCTTGCGCAACGGACGCGATATTACGCCCGGCCTCTATCAAGGCGGTGTCGTCAACACCGAGGTGGGCTTGAACGAGGGAGACGTGATCGCCTTTTCAGGTCCCGTTCCCTACAGCTACGGCTATGGTGCGCCGGTTGTTTGAGGCACACCTTCGCTCGCTGCTACCACGGGCTGCCAGGGATTGTTTAATGGATCGGCGCTTTGAAAATGAAATAGGCCCCCGCAACGATCAGCGAAAAGCCGATCACGTGATTGATGGTGAGCGTCTCGCCCAGATAAAGGACGGAGAAGCCGGAGAAGACCAGGAGGGTGATCACCTCCTGCATGGTCTTCAGCTCGGCAACGCTGTACACGCGCGCCCCCAGCCGATTTGCCGGCACGGCCAGGCAATACTCTAGTAGCGCGATGCTCCAGCTCGCTAGAATGGCGATCCACAACGATGTAGAGGGGTATTTCAGGTGACCATACCATGCGATGGTCATGAAGATGTTTGACGACACTAGAAGCGCAATAGGAACCAAGTAGGCGCTGGTCATGGTCTATCCTGTGGCAAGAGGCTGCTCTTTAACACGCGCGTGTATTGCCCAGTTCCTGAGCTTGTGTCGAATTCATGGTGAAACTTCGTGCATGATGCTCTTTTTGGGTGCACGCTTACGCATCCAAATTCAGCTGGGTAGCGCAGAATAGAGCATTTTGCGGCTGGCCCAGGCTTTGCGAGGCGATCGGTGGTAAGGGAAACAGGTGGAATGGATGGACGCTGCGTTCGATGAAATGAACGGTTTCGGGGAAGGCATTCGCGAACCTTACCGAGCGTTGGCCGAATGGCTTGGTACACAGCGACTGGACCACCTCTCTGCGAAAAGTATCGAGGCCGAAACACTCTTCCGGCGTACCGGGATTACTTTCAATGTCTACGGAGCGCAAGAAGCGACCGAGCGGCTCATACCATTCGACATCATTCCACGGATCATCTCTAACTCCGAGTGGCGAAAGCTTCAGCAGGGCATTGAGCAGCGGGTGGGCGCGCTCAACGCCTTTATGTACGACATTTATCACCGGCAGGAGATCCTGAAAGCCGGACGCGTTCCCTCTGACCTCGTCATCCAGAACTCCGCTTTCGTGCCCGAGATGCTCGGCTGTAATCCGCCACGGTCCGTCTACAGTCACATCATCGGCATTGATCTGGTTCGTATCGGCCCCGACGAGTTCCGCGTTTTGGAAGACAACACTCGCACTCCCTCCGGCGTTTCCTACATGCTGGAGAACCGCGAGACCATGCTTCACATGTTCCCCGACCTGTTCAGCCGCAACCGCGTGCTGCCGGTGGAGAACTATCCGGACAATCTGCTCACGATTCTTGAGTCTGTCGCTCCGGCCAATCTCGATGCTGAGCCCGTCATCGCGCTGCTGACGCCGGGTCGTTACAACAGCGCGTATTATGAACACTCCTTCCTTGCCGATCAGATGGGCATCGAACTTGTTGAAGGACGCGATTTGGTCGTCGACAACGGCGTTCTCAATATGAAGACGACGGAAGGCTACAAGCGCGTCGACGTGCTCTATCGCCGTATCGACGACGACTATCTTGATCCTCTTGTTTTCAACCCCGACTCCATGTTGGGCGTTCCCGGTGTTTTCGACATTTATCGTGCGGGCCGCGTCACGCTTGTGAATGCTCCGGGTGCGGGCATTGCAGATGACAAGGCAATTTACAGCTACATTCCGGAGATCATTGAGTTCTACTCCGGGCGTCCTCCAATTCTGCCCAACGTGGAAACCTACAACTGCCGAATTCCGGACCAGGCCCAATATGTTCTCGACAACATCGAGAAACTGGTCATCAAGGAGGTCCACGGGTCGGGCGGCTACGGCATGCTGATCGGTCCGGTGGCGTCTTCCGCCGAGATCGAGACGTTTCGCGCCAAACTGAAGGCTCGTCCGGACAACTATATCGGGCAACCGACGCTGGCGCTTTCGACGTGTCCAACGCTGGTCGAGGCTGGTTTGTCTCCGCGCCATCTCGATTTGCGGCCCTTTGTTCTGGTGGGCGATCAGATCCGGCTCGTGCCAGGTGGTCTCACACGGGTCGCCTTGAAAAAAGGGTCACTGGTTGTGAATTCCAGCCAGGGCGGCGGCACGAAAGACACCTGGGTTCTGCAGGATTGAGGCTGAAATGCTCGGACGCACGGCGAACGATCTGTATTGGCTGTCGCGCTATGTCGAACGGGCCGAAAACATGGCCCGGCTTGTCGAAGTGGGATACCGCATCGTACTGCTGCCGCGATCAGATAAGGACTTCCATCAAGAGTGGCGCTCGACGTTGGAGAGCGCGGGATGCTTGCCGGGATATCTGGCCAAGCACGGCGTATTCGACACGCGCAACGTCATAGATTACATTCTGTTCGACTTGGAAAACCCTTCCAGCGTCGCGGCGTGTCTTCACGCCGCTCGATCGAATGCGCGTGCTCAACGCACGGCCATCACGCGCGATATGTGGGAGAGCCTGAACGACTCCTGGCTCCACATGTCAAAGTTGAGGCCGTCCAGCATGACGTCCGACGCGCTGCCAGATTTCCTCGACTGGGTTCGTTCACGTTCCGCACTCTATCGTGGCGCGCTGCTGAATACGATCCTGCGAAACGACACGTTCTATTTCAGTCAGCTGGGTACTTTCATCGAGCGTGCCGACAGCACGGCACGCATTCTCGACGTCAAATATTACCACCTGCTGCCGTCCAGCCATCTCGTCGGCACCAGTCCCGACAATGCGCAGTGGGCCTCAATCCTGAGATCGGTTTCGGCTCATCGCAGCTATCGCTGGGTCTATAAAGACACCTACCGGCCGTGGAATATCGCAGAGTATCTGATCTTGAACCGTCAGATGCCTCGCTCGCTCCGGGCTTGCTACGACGAGATGGCGAGCGCATTAAACGATCTTGCGCTTTACTATGGCCAGCGCCATGCGTGCCATGCCACAGTAGCCGCAACGCGCGACAGATTGATCGAGATCGATGTGGACACCATTTTCCAGAGCGGTCTTCACGAGTTCGTTCAAGATCTCATTGGGAGAAACAACGCTCTCAGCCTCGAGATATCCGCCGCCTATCATTTCAATGACTAGTCTATCCAGGGCGCACGATGCTGGTCTCGATCTGTCATGTCACACGCTATAAGTATACCGAGACGGCACGCTATAGTGTCCAGTCTTTGCGTTTGACCCCGCCATCATTCGCGGGCCAAAAAGTTCTATCCTGGAAGATATCCGCTCCGGGTATCGAAAAAGCGACGCGCTTCTTCGATGCATTTTCCAATATCTCTCATCTCATCAGCATCACCGGCGAACACTTGGAGATAGAGTGTCGCGCGGAGGGGATTGTTGAGACCGAGGATCGGGCCGGTGTCGTGCGCGGCCTGCAAGATTTCGTGCCGGTCAAGGTGTTTCTGCGCGAGACGCCGAAGACGGCGGTCGATAGCTCCATTCGTGAACTTGCCTCCCTAACTTCGAACGGAAGCCCGATCGACGGCTTGCACGTTCTCATGAATGCCATTCGGGATCGCGTTGACTATCAGATCGGCGTGACCGGGCCACACACTTGCGCCGCCGAGGCTCTCGCCGGGGAGCGCGGGGTCTGTCAGGATTTTGCCCATATCTTTATCGCGGCTGCGCGTGCCGCCGGCATCCCGGCTCGTTACGTCAACGGGTATTTTTTGAGCGGTGCCGATGAGGCGTCCGAAGCCCACCACGCTTGGGCGGAGGCTTACGTGGAGGGGCTGGGCTGGGTCGGCTTTGATCCAGCCAATCGTATGTGCCCCACCGATCATTATGTCCGCCTGGCCATGGGGCTTGATGCCGTCTCCGCCGCCCCCATACGCGGAAATCGTCGGGGAGGGTCCGAGGAGGCGCTTGACGTTCTGGTAGAAGTTCAACAAGCAAACAGCCAGCAGTAGGCTCTGCCACTCTGGGAGACGGAAATGACGTACGCCGTAGCCATGCGGCTCGACCGCGGGCTGGTGTTTGCCGCGGATACGCGCACCAACGCAGGTGTGGACAATATCGCGCAATATCGAAAGCTTCATTACTGGTGCAAGAAGGGAGACCGGGTTCTGGTCGTGTTGACCGCCGGTAATCTCGCCGTAACACAATCGGTGATTTCTCTGTTGAATGAGCAGCTCAGCGCGGCAGTTGGTGATGAGGATGAAGCCCATAACACTCACCTGATGAATGCGCCCAACATGTATCGAGCCGCGCGCGTCATCGGAGAAGCTGTGCGCGAAGCACGCCGCATTGACGGAGCAGCGCTTGAGGCAAGCCGTGCCGGATTTGCAGCTTCGTTTATTTTCGGCGGCCAAATTGGAAACGAACGACCGCGGCTGTTTCAGATCTATTCGGAAGGCAATTTCATCGAGGCGACCGATGACACACCGTTTCTTCAGATCGGTGAACACAAGTACGGCAAGCCGATCCTCGATCGTGTTGCGCGGTCTGACATGCGCTTGGGCGAAGCAGCCAAGCTGATGTTGTTGTCGTTCGATTCAACATTGCGATCGAACCTATCGGTTGGCATGCCCTTGGACATACTCGTCTATGAGCACGACACTCTGGATGTCACACGAGAAAAGCGCATTTTCGCCGATGATGCTTATTTCAAGAAGCTGTCGGCGTCGTGGTCGGAAGCTCTGCGCTCGGCATTCTCGAAAATCGAGGAATTCAAGGTTTAAGCCTGTCGCGCCGCAAAACCTCGTTTTTCGGTAAATTGCGTATTGAGCGGTTTACAGGCGATTTTGGCTGATCGTGGGGTGCTTGGGCCGCGTAGAGAGGTCTTTTCACGTTGCGGATTAATGTCAGCTCGGCTAGCGATTGGCGCACTGCGCGAGCGCCTGAGGGAGGATAAAGCGTGAAAATCTGCATGATCGGGGCGGGCTATGTCGGGCTGGTCTCTGCAGCCTGCTTTTCTGAGTTCGGATGGCAGGTGACATGCGTCGATAAGGATCCCAAACGACTGGAAGAGCTGCATGCGGGCCGTTCTCCCATTTACGAGCCTGGGCTCGATGACCTCATGCAACGCAATATGCAGGCAGGTCGCCTTCAGTTCACGGCGGATCTGGAAGGTGCCGTCAAGGATGCGGCGGTTGTCTTTCTGGCTGTCGGTACGCCTATGCGCCGCGGCGATGGCTATGCCGACCTCTCGCACGTCTATGCAGCGGTTGAAGAGATTGCGCCGTATCTAAAAAGTTTCATCGTCATTACGACGAAATCGACCGTACCCGTCGGTACAAGTCGTGAGATTGAATCGCGCTTGCGCCAACTGCGCCCAGATCTCGATTTCGCAGTCTGTTCCAATCCAGAATTCTTGCGTGAAGGTTCCGCGATTCAGGACTTTACCCATCCAGACCGCGTCCTCGTGGGTACTGACAGCGAGAAGGCACGCGACGTTCTGGATCGGCTCTATAAGCCGCTTGCCCTGCGCGGTTCGCCGGTCATGTTCGTCTCCCGCGAATCGGCTGAACTCGCAAAATATGCGGCCAACGCGTTCCTCGCTCTGAAGATCAGCTTCATCAACGAGGTTGCAGACCTGTGTGAAAGAGTGGGAGCCGATGTGCAAGAGGTTGCCGCTTCGATCGGTAAGGACAGGCGTATCGGAGACAAATTTCTCCATCCTGGACCAGGGTACGGCGGCTCTTGTTTTCCAAAGGACGTCTCTGCGCTGATCCGTACGGCACGCGAAAATAAGTCTCCGCTGTCCATCATCGAGCAGGTCGAGCGCGTCAATCACGAGCGCAAGATCTCGATGACGGGGCGGATCGAGGAAGCGGTCGGTGGCAGTCTGCGTGGCAAGACCATTGGCATTCTCGGGGTAACCTTCAAGCCCAACACCGATGATATGCGCGATGCGCCGAGCCTCGTCATCGTGCCGATGTTGCTTGAGCGCGGTGCGCAGGTCCGCGTGTTCGATCCGCAGGGACGAAAGCAGGCCGAGCCGCTATTGCCCGGCGTGATATGGTGCCAAAGTGCGTTGGATGTGGCGGACGGCGCGGATGCCGTCTCTATCGTCACCGAATGGAATGAGTTTCGCGCGCTTGATCTCACGGAGATGCGCCGTCGAATGAAGGGCGACGCGCTTGTCGATTTGCGCAACATTTTTCTTGGCAAGACCGCGCAAGAGGCTGGGCTTGCTTATCGCGGCATTGGGCGATAGCCGGATCTCCGGAGCGCAAGACGCTGAAAATACAAGAGGCGGGCACAGAGCCCGCCTCTTTTGTTTCGATAGGTGCCAGCAGAAGCGATTGCCTGCAGGTTTTCAGCGTTCGCGGAATGCCTTGGCGAATGCATCTTCCAACGGCTTGACGAGGTAGGACAAGGCGGAGCGCGACGTGGTGGCGATTTGCACCTCCGCGGGCATACCCGGCACCAGCTTGTGGCCGTTGAGCTTCGTCATTTCGCTATCGAGAATTTCGACCGTCGCGGTGAAATATGCCATGTTCGACTGCGGGTCCTTGGTCAGATCAGCTGAGATGTCACGCACGCGGCCGGCCAGACTTGGCGTCGTTCGTTGGTTGAAGGCTGGGAAACGGATCGTTGCGTTCTCATGCATGCGCGCCTGATCTATGTCGTGCGGCGCGATTTTCGCCTCCACAATGAGGCGGTCGTCGGCAGGCACGATCAGCATGAGCTGTTCGGCGGGATTGATGACGCCGCCGACGGTGTGAACGTTCAATTGGTGAACAACACCATCAACCGGGCTCTTGATCTCGACGCGGCGCAATTGATCTTCAGCCGCGGTGCTACGTTCGGTCAGCTCGACGAGGCGGCCTTCGGTCTCGCGAAGATCCTTCATGATGTCGCTGCGCGCTTCGATCTCGACGCCGAGCTTCTGCATCTCAATCTCGGCAATCTTGCCACGCGAGGTGCCGGCTGCGGCTTGAAGTTGCGCCTTTTCGCCTTCAAGGCGTGCGCCCTCGCGGCGGATCGACATCATCTTCGACGTCGGCACGAGCCGTTGCGCCTCAAGTGTCTCAAGGCCTGCGAGTTCCTTGCCAATAAGGCTCAACTCGCGCGCTTTTGCGTCGGCTTGCGAGGTAAGGCCGGAGACCTCTTCCTTTAGCCCCGCGATGCGTTCGGTGAGCTGTGCCTGCTGAGCCTCGCGGGCACGCACGCGGCTGTCAAACAGTGCGCGTTCACCTGTAATGATATGGCCGACATCGGGGTCGGAGGATCGCGCGAGAAGGTCCGGTGGGAACTCAACGCTCTTGGCTCCGTCGCGCTCTGCCCGCAAGCGCGCCTGACGGCCGCTCAATTCGTCCATCTGCTTGGTGAGGACCTGGAGCTGTGCGCGCGTGATGGTCTCGTCCAGGCGGATCAAGACTTCACCGGCTTTTACATGATCGCCGTTCTTGACGAAAATCTTGCCGATCACACCGCCAGTCGGATGTTGGATTTTTTTGACGCTTGAGGCGACGACCACGGTTCCGGGCCCGATGACGGCACCCGAAAGGTCCGTTGTTGCCGCCCAGCCGCCGAGCCCGCCGATGAACACGAAGAGCGTGGCGAATCCGAACACGACGTAGCGCTTTACGGAAATGAGGCTGCTGTCGAGCTTGACCATTTCGGTCTTGCTCGACGGGATTTTTTGACCCGGGGCCGCGATCTGGCCGAGCGAAAGAGCTTGGCCTGTCGGGATCATCTGGCCTGTGGGAATCTTCGGGGCGGCGGTGCTGCTCATGCGCTATCTTTCGCCTGATGGTTGATCTCGCTGTTTTCGGTATCTTGCGCCTCAGGTATGCCGGTGCCCTGCGGGACGGTCTGCAATATGGAGCGCAGCACCTCGTCCTTTGGCCCAAACGCCCGAGATTGGCCGTTGGCCATCACGAGTACCTTGTTGACGGCGGCGAGCGCCGATGGGCGGTGCGCAATGACGATGGCAATGCCACCGCGACGGCGCACTGAAAGGATTGCTTCGGTAAGAGCCGCATCGCCTGCAGCGTCGAGGCTTGCATTGGGTTCGTCGAGAACGACGAGGAATGGATCGCCATAAAGCGCGCGAGCAAGAGCCACGCGTTGACGCTCGCCGCCCGACAACGAGCGACCGCCCTCTCCAAGACGCGTCTGGTAGCCAGTTTGCAGGCGGACGATCATTTCGTGGGCGCCGGCGGCCTTGGCCGCCTTCACAACGGCTTCGCTGGTTGCGTTCGCATCGAAGCGCGCGATGTTTTCCGCAATGGTGCCGTCGAAGAGTTCAACATCTTGCGGCATATACCCGATGTGCTTGCCGAGCTCGTCTGGCGTCCATTGGCCGATTTCCGCGCCATCAAGACGGATAGCGCTCGCCGGGTTTATCGGTCGCCACACTCCGACGAGCGCGCGCGCCAAGGTCGATTTGCCGGAGCCTGAGGGACCGATGATGCCGAGCGCGTCGGTGCGCTCAAGTGAGAAGGAGACGCCCTTGACGATAGGATCCTTGGTGCCCGGCGGGGCCACGAAGACCTGCTCGGCGGCGAGCTGATGTTTGGGAGCAGGCAACGCTACCACTTTCTGATCGAGATCGCCGACCGCACCGATCAGCTCGTGGATCCGGCGAGAGGCGAGACGCGCGGACACAAAGCCCTTCCAATGCGCGATAGCCGTTTCGATTGGAGCAAGCGAGCGCGAGACTGTGATTGAGGCGGCGATGATAGAGCCGGGCGAAATCTCGTTCTTGACGACGAGGTAGGCGCCGAATCCTAGAACCGACGACTGCAGCACCATGCGGATGACCTTCGTAAGGTTTCCGATTCCGCCGGAAGCGTCTGCTGCTTTGAGCTGATAGGCGAGATAGCTGTCGTTGAGGGCTGCGTAGCGTGCGCCGATATGGGGCGATAGGCCCATTGCGTAGATGGCTTCTGCGTTACGCCGCGCCTGCTCTGCGATGATCATGCGTTGAGCACCCGCTTGTGCCGCATTTTTCAAGGGTGCGTTGCTTCGGTGCTCGGTGACCAGCGTTAGCGCAATGAGGATGATCGCACCAAATACCGCGATGACCGCCAACGAGGGGTGCAGCATGTAGACGAAAAACAAGTAGACCGGGATCCAAGGAAGATCAAAGAGAGCTGGCAGGCCAAGGCCACCCATGAAAGAGCGGATGGTGTCGAGATCGCGCAATGGCGCCATGCCGTCTCCACCGTGGCGGCTGCGCAGCGGTAGGATCTGAACCGCGTGAAAGATTTTCGGGCTGACCGTTTTGTCGATCTGCGTACCGAGGCGTATCATGATGCGCGAGCGGAAGTACTCTAGCAGACCATTGATCGCGTAAAGACCGACCATGAGGACCGAAAGGCCGATGAGTGTCGCAATGGATTGCGACGGCAGGACTCGGTCGTAGACCTGCAGCATGTAGAACGAACCGGCCAACGCGAGCACGTTGATGACGCCGGAGAACACCGCAACGCTAGTGAGCACCGGAGCGTTTTCGACCAGCAGCGTAACTATGGGGTTCTTGATCTGCCCGCGGGCAGACTGAGGTTGACTAGCCATTTGGCCCTTTTCGATTCAGCCCTGATCCGGTTCATTTTTTTGACGCAAGGACGCAACCACGCGGACGCAACAACGCGGGTAAGCTCGGGAGTGAGCAAAGTGGCCGTCACGGCCCTCCCTGCTTCGACTGTGTCAATTCAAGCGAATCGCTCATGCGGAACTGACAGGCCAAGCTTTGTCCCCTGAACCTTAAAGTTTCGTTCCTCTGCGCTTGCTCATAGGAGGCGATGATTCGTTAACGTGGCGACGGTTCTGTGCGGAGGGGCGACAACCACACCTTCATCGATGCGCCTGATAACGTACTGAAAGACAGATGTATTATTTGGATGTATGTCGAACGGTGGGTCGAATGATCGCTCGTTTATGAAAGTATGAGGCGGCAAATTCCACCGAGCGAGAGGGCGCCTTTGTGTGCTGCAGCAACTATACGATTTGGTAGGCATTCGGAGGAGGGCTCAGGCGGCTGACGCGCGTCGTCTTAAGGCTTGCTGCGTTCGCCTTCACAACCAGCTCGCGTCTCCTACGAAAGTTGGATTAGAATTTAGGCAGGGCGAACCAAGTCCGCCTGCGAAGGTCCTGCGGATCATCAAAAAGGGTATTCAACACGTGGAACAACCGCCGGGGTCGGTGACCCTCGAGCAGTATTTGCTGTCATGGGCCATGGAGCTGTCGGGCCGTCTGAGCATCGCCCAGACCGTGAATGCGCTCGCGGCTGCGAGCATCCAGATGGCGGAGCGGGTCGGCAAGGGCGCGCTCCTTGGCAGGCTGGGCAAGGTAACCGCGCGCGAGGGAAAGTTCGACGAGCAGAAAGAGGTCGATGTCATAGCAAACGACGCCATCATCGCGGCGTTAAGGTCTTGTCCCGTCGCGGCCTTCGCCTCGGAAGAGTTGAGCGAGCCTCTGCAACTTCGTGACGACGCGCCGCTTCTGGTGGCAGCCGATCCGCTCGATGGCTCATCGAATGTAGATGCGAACGTATCGTTCGGAATGATTTTTGCGATTCTCCCACGCCACCCGGCAGCCAAGGGCGAAGCTGCATTTATGCGGCCCGGTTCCTACCAGCTGGCTGCTGGCATGGTGATTTATGGTCCTGCAACCGTCTTTGCGATTACGGTGGGATCGGGGACGCACGTGTTCACGCTGGACCGCAGCACCAATTCTTACATTCTTACGCACAAGAACGTGGCGATCCCGCCCACGACGAACGAATATGCGATCAATTCGTCGAATGCGCGCTACTGGGACGAACCCGTGCGCATCTTCATTCATGAGTGCGAGAATGGCGTGAGCGGCCCGCGCGGCAAGGATTACAACATGCGCTGGACGGGATCGCCTGTTGCCGACATTTTCCGCATTCTGTCGCGGGGCGGCATCTATATCTATCCGGGCGATGCTCGTGAAGGGTTTCATGCAGGTCGCATTCGGCTGATTTATGAGGCCAACCCGATAGCCTGGCTCGTGGAGCAGGCCGGTGGCCGGGCGACGTCCGGGCGCGACCGGCTTCTTGATATGGTACCTTCATCGCTGCATCAGAAAACGCCGTTGATCTGCGGATCTCGCGAAGAGGTCGATCATCTCGCACGGCTATACGGCGGAAGTTTCCTGAAAGGTGAACACAATCCGCTCTTTGGCCGACGCGGCTTGTTCAGGGCCTGGTGACGAGTGCCCCGCGTTTCAATCAGCAATTCAACGCTATCGAAAAATCGAAAATCCCATGTCGACTAAGTTTCCCATCATTTCCGTTACAGGCTCGTCGGGTGCAGGTACGACCTCGGTGCGACACACGTTCGAGCACATCTTCCGCCGAGAGAATGTCAACGCTGCATTCGTCCAAGGCGATGCGTTCCATCGTTACGATCGCGAGGAAATGGAGGCCGCCATGGACGCGGCCGCGACCCGTGGGAACCAGAATTTTTCGCACTTCGGCGAAGAGGCGAACCTCTTTGCCGAACTGGAGGAGCTGTTTCGCTGCTATTCGGAAACGGGGCGCGGACGCACGCGGGTTTATGTTCACGACGAGGAGGAAGCCAGGAGCGTGGGGGTGCCGATCGGCTCTTTCACACCATGGGCAGAGATTCCGCCCGACACGGACTTGCTGCTGTATGAGGGCCTGCACGGCGCGGTTATCACCGAGGACGTCAACGTGGCGCGCTATGCCGATCTCAAGATTGGCGTTGTGCCCGTGATCAACCTGGAGTGGATACAGAAGATCAGCCGCGACAGAGCGCATCGGGGATACACAACCGAGGAAGTCACGAACGCCATTCTTCGGCGGATGCCAGACTATGTGAACTACATTTGTCCGCAGTTTACAGAGACCGACATCAACTTTCAGCGCGTGCCGACCGTCGATACCTCTAATCCTTTCGTCGCCCGCTGGATCCCGACCTCCGATGAATCGATGGTCATCATCCGCTTCCGGGATCCGCGCGGCATTGATTTCCCCTATCTGCTCTCCATGATTGGAGACAGCTTCATGTCGCGCGCGAATTCCATCGTTATTCCAGGCAGCAAGCTCGATTTGGGGATGCAGCTGATCCTCACCCCGTTGATCATGCAGCTGGTGGAGCGTAAGCGTCGCGCCTGGTGAGGCTATTCCGGTCCCCTCGAATCCGGCTAGTGTTGCCCCGAAATTTGAAAGTTCAACAAGTCAAAGGTCATTCGTCGTGACGCGCCCCTTGCTCATTGCACCGTCCATCCTGTCGGCAGATTTCGGTCGTCTTGGTGAGGAAATCCGCGCCATTGACTCGGCTGGCGCCGACTGGATCCATTGCGATGTCATGGACGGCCATTTCGTGCCCAACATCACTTTTGGTCCGCCGGTCATCAAAGCGGTGCGCGGCGCATCCAAAAAGATCTACGACGTGCACTTGATGATCGCACCTGCGGACCCTTACCTCGCCGCCTTTGCGGATGCTGGTGCGGATATCATTACCGTGCACGCAGAGGCTGGCCCGCATCTACACCGCTCTCTTCAGGCGATCCGGGCGCTTGGCAAGAAAGCTGGTGTTTCGATCAATCCGGGAACACCGGAGAACGTTATCGAATACGTGCTTGACCAGCTTGACCTCATTTTGCTGATGTCGGTGAACCCGGGGTTTGGCGGACAGGCTTTCATTCCCGCCGTTGTGGAAAAAATCTGCCGGGTAAAGGCATTGGTTGGCGACCGGCCAATCGACATCGAGGTCGATGGCGGGATCACGCCGCAAACCGCGCCGCTGGTTGTTGAAGCTGGTGCAAACGTGCTCGTCGCGGGCTCGGCGGTTTTTAAGGGCGGCACGCAAAAGGCCTATGCCGAGAACATCGCGGCCATCCGCAAGGGCGCGAAAAGCTGAGGCGTATAGCTGGGATCGTCGTCCGCTAGACTTTGTAGTAGTCGCGATACCAGGCTACGAAGCGCTTCATTCCATCCTCGATCGATGTTGAGGGTTTGAAGCCAACCGCTTCGGTCAGGGCATCGACGTCGGCATAAGTCATCGGCACGTCGCCCGGCTGGGCGGGAAGAAGGTTCTTGCTCGCGGTGCGTCCGGTTTCTTTCTCGATCAGCGATATGAAGTGCTCCAATGGCACCGGCTTGTTGTTGCCGATGTTGTAGATCCGGTAGGGGGCGCGCGAGGTTGCGGGGTTGGGATCATCACTCGACCATGCAGGGTCAGGCTCTGCAATTTTGTCCATGGTGCGAACGACGCCTTCGACGATGTCGTCGATATAGGTGAAGTCGCGTGCTTGGCGTCCTTCGTTGAATACATCGATCGGTTCGCCAGCGAGAATTTTGCCTGTGAAGATGAAGGGCGCCATGTCTGGACGCCCCCACGGACCATAGACGGTGAAGAAGCGCAGTCCCGTCATTGGTAGCCGGTAGAGATGCGCATACGTGTGCGCCATCAGCTCGTTGGCCTTTTTGGTGGCGGCGTAGAGGCTGATGGGGTGATCTACCGATTGCGAAACAGAGAACGGCATCTTGGTATTGGCGCCGTAAACCGAACTTGACGACGCAAACACACAATGGGCGACCTTGGAGTGACGGCAGCCTTCGAGGATATTGAGAAAGCCTTGCAGGTTGGAGTCGGCGTAGGCATGCGGGTTCTGTAGCGAATAGCGAACGCCCGCTTGAGCCGCCAGATGGACGACGCGATCGAATTTCTCGGCTGCAAACAGCTTGGCCATCACGTCGCGATCGGCAATGTCGCATTTGATGAAGCGGAACCCAGGCGTTCCCTCTAGCTGTGCGAGCCGATCCTCTTTAAGGCGCACGTCGTAGTAGGCGTTGAGATTATCTATACCGACGACCTCGTCGCCCCGTTCAAGCAGAGGCTTGCACGTATGAAAGCCGATGAAGCCCGCGGCGCCTGTCACCAAGACTTTCATGTTTACCCTTATTGCGTTCTCCAGCTGCAATTCTTCAACATGATCGTTGCCAAATGCGCAACAGCGCCGGCACATATTTTCGCGCGGATGGTTGTCGATGCCTGATTTGACAGACGGTTATCCCTTGCGGTGCCGTTCGCAGCCCGATATTCCCGCGGGGCGACCCCAGGATTTCACGCACCATCATGCGCTTCGCCAACCCGCTTCCCGTCGATATCGTCCTGTCGGACGTGCGCGCCATTCTTGCCGAAGGCGGCCTTGGCGTTCTTGTGGCTCCGCCCGGGGCTGGCAAGACCACGCGCGTACCGATGGCTTTGCTTGACGCGCCCTGGCTTGAGAACAGGAAGATCATCGTACTGGAGCCTCGCCGGATTGCGGCACGTGGGGCAGCCGAGTTCATGGCGCGGGAGACCGGTGGCAAGCTCGGGGGCCTCGTGGGACTGCGCGCGCGACTTGCCTCGCGGGTGTCGGCTGAGACCAGGGTGGAAGTCGTCACCGAGGGCGTCTTCACCCGTATGATTCTCGATGACCCGGAGCTTTCCAAGGTCGGCGCGGTTCTGTTCGATGAATATCACGAACGCTCGCTCGACGCAGATCTTGGATTAGCTTTGGCGCTCGACGCCAGAAGCGCACTGAGGCCGGACTTGCGCGTGCTCGTAATGTCGGCAACCCTGGATGGCGCGCGTGTCGCTTCTCTGCTCGGAGGCTGTCCCGTTATAACGAGTGAAGGCCGCGCCTACCCTATTGAGACGCGCTATCTCGGCCGCACGGCGGCACGCATCGAGGATGACGTTGCGGATGCCGTCATGCGGGCCTTGCGCGAGGAAACCGGCTCCATCCTGGCATTCCTTCCGGGGCAAGGGGAGATAGTGCGAACCGCGGAACGTCTTGAAGCGCGGTTGCAAGACCCCTCTGTCGAGCTTGCACCGCTGTACGGTGCTCTCGATATGGCGGCGCAAGATCGTGCTGTGTCGCCGCCGCCGCGAGGCCGTCGCAAGGTCGTCCTTGCCACGGCGATTGCTGAAACCTCTCTCACGATCGAAGGCGTGCGCGTCGTTATCGACAGCGGGCTGGCGCGAGTCGCGCGCTATGAACCAGACGTCGGCGTATCGCGTCTGGAAACGGTGCGCGTGTCGCGTGCTTCGGCAGATCAGCGCCGAGGGCGCGCTGGCCGTACCGAACCCGGTGTCTGCTACAGGCTATGGGATGAGCCGGAGACGCAGGGCCTTCTCGCCTTCGCCGAGCCAGAAATCAAATCCGCCGATCTTTCCGGGCTTCTGCTCGACTGCGCCGAGTGGGGAACGAACGACCCGGCCGCGCTTAGTTGGCTAGACCCACCACCCGAGGGCCTTATCAAAGCGGCGCGCGACGATCTGATGGCGATCGGCGCGTTGGATGACGATGGTCATATCACCAGCATCGGCCGTCGCTTGCGTTCTCTGCCATTGCCGCCGCGTTTGGCGCGCATGGTTCTCGCGGCCGCCGAGCGTGGCGAAGCGGAAACGGCTGCGATGATCGCGGCGGTTTTGGTCGAGCGTGGCATCGGTGGCAACGATGTCGACCTCGCAGTTCGTTTGGAGACTTTCGGCCGTGACCGGGGGCGTCGCGCGCAGGATATGCGTCACCTTGCACTCGGCTGGGCCAAGAGTGCGGCCGTTGATGTTTCGCAATCCAAATCTAATGGATCGGACCGCCTGTCGCCGGCCGCAATCCTTTCTTTGGCTTTTCCAGAACGGATCGCCAAGGCGCGCGGTCCTGCGGGACAGTTTCTGCTCGCCAATGGCCGCGCGGGAACTGTCGATGCGGCTTCTCATCTGTCGCGGGCACCGTTTCTCGTGGTGGGCGAGATGCAAGGCAAGGCGGCTGCAACCCGCATACTGCTTGCCGCGCAAACCGATGAGCAGGAAGTCGCCGAGATCGCCGGTGCGCGCATCGTGACGCGCGATGAGTTGACGTTTGACGTCGACGCTGAAAGCGTTCGTGCGCGCCAAGTGCGCCGTCTTGGTGCCATCACACTGAACGCGAAGCCTCGTGCAATTTCGGCGAATGATGACGCTTCTGGCGTTTTAGTCCAGGGCATTGCAAAACTCGGCGTAGAACGTTTGCCCTGGAGCAAAGCGCAGTTGCAACTACGGGCCCGCGTCGCCTTTCTAAGGCTGGCGAGCATCGAGGATTGGCCGGACCTTTCCGATGAAGCGTTGACGCGAGACGGTTGCGCGTTCCTGCAGCCGTTTCTACAAGGTAAACAGCGCCTGTCAGACATCGGTTGCGATGATCTTGCCGCCGCGCTCGATGTATTGATCCCCTGGTCAGCGCGCCAGCGGCTTGATGCCGAAGCTCCCACGCATTTCGAGGCGCCAACGGGCAATCGGCACCCGCTCGACTATGAAGGCGCGGGCGCTCCGGCCCTGCATATCCGCGTGCAGGAGTTGTTCGGCTTGAAGGAGCACCCCGCGATTGCCCGCGGGCGGCTTCCGTTGACGCTCTATCTTTTGTCTCCTGCGCACCGGCCTATTCAGATTACCCGCGATCTGCCCGGCTTCTGGGCAGGATCTTGGGCCGCAGTCAAAGCCGATATGCGCGGTCAATATCCCAAGCATCCTTGGCCTGACGATCCTGCCAATGCCCTTCCCACCACGCGCGCTAAGCCGCGTGCGAGATAAGTCGCTTTCAATTGAGTGCGTGCAGAAGTTCCTCGTAGATCGCCAAAGTCTGCGCGATGATGATGTTAGCCGCGTAGTGCTCCTCGACCTGGCGTCGGCCTTCTGCCACGTATCGCGCGCGCAGGACGGAGTCCGTGAGGGCGGACCGCAGGGCGTCCGCGAGCGTATTGACGTCGCGTGGGCGCGCCAGCCAGCCGTTCACTCCGCTGCTCACTACGTCGCGGCAACCGGGCACGTCCGTTGTCACGACCGCACGACCTGATGCGGCCGCCTCCAGCAACACGCGCGGCAGCCCTTCGCGGTAAGAAGGCAGGCACACGATGGTAGCCTCGCGATAAACATTGGGCATATCCGATCGAAATCCCCAATGTTCGATCGTGCCTTCCGCAACCCATTTCTCGATCTCACCCTGGGTCACGGAGGCTGGATTGTCGGCGTCGGGCTCGCCAACGAGCGCAAACCGCGCCTCGATGCCGAATTCCTTCAGCCGCCGCGCCGCCGCGACGAACTCTTCGACGCCTTTGTCGCGCAGTAGTCGCGCAGGCAGCACAACAACTGGAACGCTCGCGGGCTCGGACGTGGGCGAGAATTTTACCGGATCAACCCCGGACCCGCGAACGAGCCGGAGCTTTGAGCGCGCGCCGGGCGACAGCCGCGCAACCGCTTCCAGGTCGTCCTTGTTTTGGACGAGCGTCCGCGAGCGCGGTCGGCTAAGAGCGACTCTGAGCGCGCCGGACATTAGAGGTCGCAGGATGCGGGCCTTTGCCGCTCGCGAAGTGAAAACGTAGCCTAATCCCATAACCGAATTGATCAGGGCGGTGCGGGGGAGGCTTCGCGCAGCCAGTGCGCCGTACAAAATGGGCTTCAGTGCGATATGGTGGACCAGATCTGGTGCGAGCATCCGATAGAGCTGCGTGAGTTCCGCGACGCTTCGAGGCTCGGACACGAGCCCCGTCGCTCCTCGCGAGATCTTGTTGAGGGGATGAAATTCAAGCCCGGCGGAGCGAATGATTTCGGCTTTGTCGTTTGCCCTGGCGGCGACGCAGACGTGATAGCCCGTGTCGCGCGCTGCCATGGCAAGTGGAAGCGTATCGGAGACGAAATACCAATCCTCGGTCGCAACATAGAGGATCTTTGGTCGCCTCATTCGCGGTGGTCCGTGTCTGTTGGGGTTTCCGGTCAGCTCGCCGCCGGAGACAGAAACCGGTAGCCGCCGCCGCATGCATGGTCAACACGTCGCCTTTCCTCTGGCCCCGCTGGATCGTCGGCCTTGTGAATAATGGCGAATTTTGCGACTTTCCGGGCTCACGTTTCGGATTCGAGGGTTCTGGACGAAACCTCAAATGGGGATGCGCGAGGGGAAAAATGAAAGCCATCATTCTTGCAGGCGGCAGCGGAACGCGGCTCTATCCGATGACACTTACGGTCTCCAAACAGATCCTTCCTGTCTACGACAAGCCGCTCATTTACTATCCGCTTTCGGTCCTGATGCTGGGCGGAGTACGCGACATATTGGTAATTTCCACGCCGCGCGACCTGCCGGGATTCGCCGGGCTTTTGGGCGATGGGCGGCAGTGGGGCATCAATCTTTCCTATGCGGAACAACCGCGGCCTGAAGGACTGGCTCAGGCGTTCATAATTGGCGAGCGTTTCATCGGCAAAGACCCCTGCGCTATGGTATTGGGAGATAACATCTTCTTTGGCCATGGCTTGTCTGAGTTGGTCCGCAATGCGTTTGTTCCGCACAAAGGGGCGACAGTGTTTGCGCATCAAGTTTCTGATCCGGAACGCTACGGTGTGATTTCGTTTGATTCCGCGGGGCAGGCGACGTCGATCGAGGAAAAGCCCATGCGACCAAAGTCCAATTGGGCTGTGATCGGGCTTTATGTCTATGACAACGACGTCGTAGCGATTTCCAAGGACTTGCGGCCTTCACCGCGCGGTGAACTGGAAATCACGAGCGTCAACGCCGCCTATCTCGCCCGTGGAGATCTCAACGTCCAACGCCTCGGAAGGGGATATGCCTGGTTTGATACCGGCACGCCCGACAGTCTCCTAGAGGCTGCAAATTACGTGGCGACCATCGAAAAAAGGCAAGGCTTGAAGGTGGCGAGCCCTGAGGAGATCGCGGTCAGGCAAGGGTTTATTACACCTAGCGAGTTGGAGCGTCTGATCGCGCAACGTTACTCTAAGAACGACTATGGGAATTATCTCAAAGGGGTTCTTTCCGAGTTTTGATTGTTCGAAGGACAGACTTGGAACGGCCTGATGGGATGTCACGGCGCTGCGGGCTGAGCGCAATCGATAGGTGATTGAGCGTGCCGGCTATTGCGCCGGCCAAACACGAAGGAGAGCCACGGTGATAGAAGCGGGAAACTTTTTGATCGTCGATGATCATCCGCTTTTTATCGAGGCTCTCCAGCGCGCCATTAAATCGGCCATGCCGCAGGCCGTAACCGTGGAAGCCAGTTCCATCGAGAGTGCCAAGGTGGAGTTGCAAGGCAAGACTCGCTTCGATCTGGTCCTTCTCGATCTTTCCATGCCGGGAACGCGCGGTTTCGATGGCTTGCTGGAATTGCGCGGCCTTTATCCCAAAATGCCGATTGTGGTCGTTTCCGCGCTCGAAGATCCGCGCATTATTCAGGAAGTCATGAGCTATGGGGCGGCAGGCTTCATCGCAAAATCCGTGGGCCGAGAAGAACTGGCTGAGGCCTTGCAACAGGCGATGGAAGGGTCAGTTGTGCTTCCCAAGGCCTACAGCCCTGTCGAAACCTCAAAGACAGGTGCAGTCAAGAACGACATTGCACATCGGTTGCAGACCCTCACGCCCAAGCAGCTCAGCGTTCTTAAGATGCTTCGCCAGGGCTTGCTCAATAAACAGATCGCGCACGAATTGAAGATCGAGGAAACGACCGTTAAGGCCCACGTTTCAGAGATTCTCCGCAAGCTCAACGTCTCTTCGCGCACGCAAGCCGTCATCGAGGCGCAGAAGATTGATTTCGACAACATCCTCGAAAGTGACGAAGACGAGCAGGACTGACGCCCGCAGCGGTCTCCTCCCGAGAATGCCCTGTCGTGAGTGTGGGTCTGCCGTCGCGTCAGTTATTTTAAGAGATGCTGCATAAGTGCGCGCAGTTCAGCCGGTTTGACCGGCTTATGCAGAAGCTCGCACTGGCTCGTGCGGGCACCTTCAGCCGTTTCATTGGTGCGATCCGCGGTGATGAGGATGGCCGGTACGTCCTCGTTCTGCAAAACACGAATTCGCTTTACAGCGTCAAGTCCCGATAGGCCTTCATCGAGATGATAGTCGGCCAGAATGATTGCCGGTTTGAATGCACCTTTGCCCATGATGTCGCCGATGTCGTCAAAGTCTCGGGCCAAGCGGACGTCCGCGCCCCAGCGACTCAAAAGCGACTGCATAGCCTCCAGAACGGCAAGATCATTGTCGATCACAATGACGGGGATCTCCATGCGTCCGTAGCTGGCTGGGCCGTTGATGTTGCGTCCTGGGTTTAGCGTCGGCAGCGCGGCGTCTGTTGTGGGAACGCAGATCGAGAACCGCGTGCCGTGACCCTCGCGCGAGCACAGCTCTAAAGGATGGTTCAACGCTTCCGACATGCGCTTGACGATCGACAAGCCCAGGCCGAAGCCTGTTCCCCCGGACCGTTCGGACGCTACGCCGCGCTGGAACTCTTCGAAGATGCGTTCGCGCTCCTGCGGGGAGATGCCGGGGCCCGTGTCCCAAACCTCGATGCGAACATGATCGCCGCGCATGCGCGCTGCAAGCAACAAGCCGCCCTTCTGTGTGTAGTTCATCGCGTTCGCGAGCAGGTTCTGCAGGATGCGGCGAAGCATCAAGGGGTCGGACGCCACCGTCTGAGGCGCGGACCGTGAGCTGACCAAAAGTCCCTTTTTTCGCGCTATCGGCTGGACGTTGGAGATGAGCTGCTCAAACAATGCGTTGAGGGCTATGGGCTGCACTGCTGGGACCAGAACGCCAGCTTCGAGCTTGGAAAGGTCGAGGATCGAGGTGAGCAGATCTTCGATGGCGGACAGCGAGGTGGAGACATTGGCGGCGAGACGCTGATTTGCGATTTGCTCCTGAGCATCTGCGAGTTCGCCAAGAGACAGCCTAGCGGCATGTAGGGGTTGAAGCAGATCGTGGCCGACAGCGGTGAAGAATCGCGTCTTGGTACGGTTCGCGCGTTCGGCGGCATCGCGCGCCGATTTCAATTCTTCGTTCGCCTTCTCCAGTTTTGACAACGCACTCTTAAGTTCTTCGGTTCGTGCGCGGATCTGGTTTTCCAGGCCAATTGCTGTCTGAAAAAGAGAAAAGGCATTCGCCTGCTGGTCCATCGAGCGCTCAACGCGCTGCATGAGTGCATTGTTGATTTTGGTGAGCTTCTCGATGCGCCGTTCGAAATCGTCTGCGTCGTGCCGTCTCGGAGGGAGGGTGACGTCCGGCATTGTCAGATCCCACTTTCCGACTTGCCGAATGCGATTCCGGTCAGGGTCTGATTGAGGTGCATCGCGTTGTACTGTTCGCCGTAAGTATGGAAGCCGACGACGCCATACCGCCTGTAGAGTTCGTCGACATTGTGCCGAACTTGCCGGCTTTCCGCGTCAAGGCGTCTCAGAATGCAATCGAAACCTATAATCAGATCAGTGCCGCCGAGATCGCGATCAACCCGCTCCAGTGTCTCCATTGTCGATTTCAGCATATCGCGAGGGCGGGCAACCGTGAACACAAGCCCTTCGTCGATGGCGCAAAAGAAAGACAGAGACCCATCGGGGTTCATGTTCCGGATCGAGCGACAATAGTAATCGCCGCCAATTTTCACCACGAGGGGGTATGACGCAAAACTGAAGGGGCCAAGCTCATCGGGCATCAATCCAATGGCTGCCGCGTACTCGCGCGCCGCCGGCTCCGCGTTCAGTTCGTACACGATGCGGTTTTCTGCATTCGCCGCGGTCACGACCAGTTTGATCGGCGTTGGCTCGAAGTTCTGGGTCTTGAAGACGCGGAACGGATAGGCGCTCTCGATAAGAAAGAGCAAGGCGCTGGCGCGAACGATGCGTCCGCGATGAACAAGAGCCGTATTGCGAAATGCGAGACCGTCTCCCGCCGAGCCGCCGATCAGTTCGATGTCGTCTAAACCCCAGTGAACGGCAGCCGTCAACGCCTCTTCTTTGTTGGCCAAACCGTCGGTCAGCATCAAGGCGAAGATCTGCCCCATGACTCCACGATCGTTTCCATCGCTAGCTTGTGTGCGCAGTCGACGCGCGATCTCAGTGCCGCGTTCGACCCCGGGCGCCGTGGCGTCTGGAATTGCCTCGCAGAATACACGGAAGCCTTTTTCGGGAAACGCGATCAAAACAACCCCGCCCTGCATCATCCCGAGCGGCCCGAATTCCCCCGCTGTTGAGCAACCCGAGATGGGCGTTTCTGGGAACGCGGTGTTCAATGCTTCGACGAGCTGAACCGGATCGTGCTCGATCGAGAAGAAGGCGATGATGTGCTGATAGTGCTCGTTTCCAAGCTCTGCCTTGACGGCGCGCACGGCCTCGCGTGTAGACGATTGTGACGTGGCCGCAACGCGGATGCCGCATTCGGCCAAGGTGGATTGATGAGAGTCTTGAGACACGGATCGGGCGTTCCTCGCAGCGCGCCGCCGACTTCTCGTTGAGTGAGCCAATTCGGACAGTCGCCAGAACGGCCGGAAACCTTTGAGCGGTGCTTCGGCAAGGTTGCCACGGGGCGCTAGTGGAGGCAACGGCAGGGAGAATATTGGCCTTAACCCCACAACAGCGGATCGTTAGGGTTGAGCGCAACGGTGAGACGGATGCCGGCCCGTTGGGCCTTTTGCCAGACGACAGTGCCGGTGAAGCGGCGGCCTGTTGACAAGGCAACGACAGCATTTTCCCCCTCCACGAGCCCATTTACCTGCTCCAGACCGATGCCCCCCTGCGAGACGTCGCGCACGAAGGCGTACTGGGTGCAGCGGTCTACCGTCACGGTGGCGGGCTGGCCAAGGATGCGTCTGGCTGCGCGCCGGCGTTGGGGTAGCGCGGGCAAGAATGGATGGCCGTTGGCGTTCAGGCAGGGCGACTGTCCCCGGGCTGCCGCATTGAGCAGCCGCATGAGAATCCCTGCGCTAAGATTGTAAAGTTCCGGGAGAGCGGCTTGGGTCGAACGGTCGAGGTTCCAGATGGCTTCGGCTGCGATATCGGATGCATGGCGCCAAACCTGGGCGAGAGAAAGCTGGTGGAGGGCTATCGCACGCTCCACGCCAATCATGCCGCAATCGGAGAAGTAGTGCTCCATCTCGCGCAAAGCAGGGTCGAGGCCAGCGACAAACGTGGAGATGGCATCATGCACATCGGGCAGTTGATTGTGTCGCTCAAGAATTCGCAAAGCGAGGGCCATCCCGTTGGCGTTAGGCAGGTAGCTTTGAAGATCGCTCGGCGAGCACATCACGCCGGGTTTGCTCATGGCGTTGATGGTGCTGGAGATTGCCGCCGTCAGAAGCGCGGCGCCCTGAGAGTCGGTCACGAGCTTTTCCAGCAGTGGATTTGCAGGCTCCACCTCGGGCGGATCGGTCCAAGGATCAAGGCAGGGCGGCAGTTCGGTCGAAAAAGACATGAGAACCCAAGGTTGAATATGAACTTCAACCTTAGATAGCAATTACACGCTAATGATTGGTTAGGATTGTGCGGTCTGAGTGAATTGTACGAGAGATATTTTCGCTATTTATTAGTAATTTATCTGGCTTCGACCAAGCCGCTATCCATCAACCTTCGATGGAAGCTCAAAATCTCTCTTTTATTCGCACAGGTGTAATAGCGGCCATCGCAAAGTTCCAGAAGACGCAAGCGCTCCGCGTATGAGGGCGACAGGGGAAGACCGGCTTCTTCGAGCAGCAACGTTCCCAGATAGGGCACCTCGAGCGTGTCAACCGCAGGCAGAGGCGGCGGCGTGTAGTTGATGCCATTGACGGAATAGTAGGTAACGAAGCCTGGGGAATCAGGGTCGAGCTTCATGTCCTCGGCGGCGAACGACTGGTCGAAGCCCAGATAGGTGCGAGTCGCGACGGGTTGATGGTCGCCATACTGAACGATCAGGAACCGCTCGTTGGGGAAGCGGTCCTTCAACTGCGCGCGGAATGCATCGTAGTCCATCTTCGCCATCGCAAGGCGGCGCAGGTACTCATTCATCTCAGGGTCCGTTCCCGGTGCGCCGCCTGAAGCAGTCTCGTTGGGCTCATAAGTGAAATTGTAAGGCAGGTGCGTCGCCGAGGTAATGACGAAGCTGAACGTCGGGCCTTCCCCGATGTGCTTCTGAAGGTGGGAGAGCACATTTGCGTAGTAGAACTTGTCGCGTTCGTTGAAGCGCTTAGCGCCTTGAGCCTTGAAGTCGTATATCTCGGGCATGCCAACGGCAGCATAAAAACGTCCGTTCGACACGAAGTCTTTGGGCACAGGATAGAACACGGAATTATGGTAGCCGCACCGCGACAGCGCCTGTGGAAGCGTGTCGTGGATCTTTCCCTGCATGAGCGATTGCACGAATGTACGCATGCCGCCGAATGAATACGTCGAAACACCGGCGAGCACGGAAAACTCGGTAAGCCACGACGCGCCGCCGTAAGTCTCAACCCTCAATTTGTGCAACTGCCCATCAAAGGAGCGAAAGAAGGGATCAAGCGAATGGTCGTAGGCGATCTCCGGGAAGTGCGATGGCGGCACCGCGCTTTCCTGATGGATCAGCACGATGTGAGGCGGCTTTTCCATCATCGGGCAGGTCGTGGGAATCGTGAACAACGGCCTCTTTTGCGATTTCAGCGCTTCCAGAAGCTGGCCCTCCATCAGCGTCTCCATCGTCTCGGACCACGACGCATAGAATGACGAAAGGTAGAGGTTGTCCCAATAAAAGAGCGTATTTCGCCGCTCGCCCTTGGCGTACGAAGCCCACATGGCCAGGCAAGAGAAAATCACCAAAAGACCGCCGCTCAGGACGCGAGAAATTCGCGTGCTGTCCCACACGTAGAGCACTCGGGCGAGAAGGGCGGTGAGCAGGAATGAAGCGATGATGGCGATCAGGTAGGCGCGATGATCGACCCATAAGAAGCGGATTGTCGCCCATGAAGTCAGGTAGAAAACGACATCGTAGGCGTGCAGAACCATCTCGATGTAGCGGCGCTTGACGTCGGCGGCGACCACGATCATCGCAACAACCGCTGCAACGGTTGCCATCGACATGAGCAGCCGCCGGCTTATCAGAGTCAGAGCGGCAACGAGCGCGGCAGTGATCGAGGCGGCGAAAATGATGTTCTCGCGCCAGCCTTCATAGAACCAGTGGTAGTAGGCAAGCCCAGTCGCAATGAGCGCCGATAGCACATAGGATAAAGGCGGCGCGATCTTACCCGCGGCTTCTTGCGGATCTGATAGAAAGGCGTAGACGCGGCGTTGTTCGCTCGTTTCGTAGCTCATTCCACATTTCTTAGTTGGAGAGACGGCCGCCTGAGCCGACGCATCGGCATCATGTGAACCTAACCTTGCGGCAAGGCCAAGGCATAGGGCAAGCTTAGTTGATCTTTAATGGCAACGCAAAAAAAGGCCCCGGTGCAAGAACCGGGGCCTTGAAGTTAAACAGGCTGGAGGTGCGCAGTTGCGTATCAGCAATCCAGAGTGTGATCGCGCTCCCACTGCGTGAAGTGGGAAGCATACGAATTCCACTCGTCTGTTTTCAACTTGATGTAAGCGTCCGCAAACTCGTTGCCCAGTGCCGCCTTCAGGCTTGTGTCGGCGTTCAGATTTCGCAGTGCATCAAGAAGATTGAGGGGAAGGCGCGGTGCGTCCTTCACCGTATGGCCCATCTGGTACATGTCGATGTCCAGGCGCTTGCCGGGATCGGCCTTCGAGCGGATACCGTCCAGACCGGCTGCAATAATGACGGCTTGCAGGAGGTAAGGGTTGGCGGCGCCATCTGGCAGACGCAACTCGAAACGACCCTTGCCCGGCACGCGAACCATGTGCGTCCGGTTGTTGCCGGTCCAGGTAACGGAGTTGGGTGCCCAGGTTGCACCGGACGTCGTGCGCGGAGCGTTGATGCGCTTGTAGGAGTTCACCGTGGGATTGGTGATAGCCGACAACGCTTCGGCATGTTTCATGATGCCGCCCAGGAAGTGGTAGCCTTGTTGGGAAAGGCCGATCTCATCCGAGGGATCGAAGAACATGTTGGTGGTGCCGTTCTTGTCCCATACCGAAATGTGCGCATGGCAGCCCGACCCGGTGAGGCCGGCGAACGGCTTGGGCATGAAGGTCGCGCGCAGTCCGTGCTTTTCAGCGACTGAGCGGGTCATGAACTTGAAGAATGAATGGCGGTCGGCGGTGGTCAGGCAATCGTCGAAGTTCCAGTTCATCTCGAACTGGCCGTTCGCGTCTTCGTGGTCGTTCTGATAAGCGCCCCAGCCGAGATCCAGCATGTAGTCGGAGATTTCGGCGATCACGTCATAGCGGCGCATCAGGGCCTGCTGATCGTAACAAGGCTTGGAAGCCTTGTCCTGAGGGTCGGAGATCATGGTGCCATCGGGGGAAATCAGGAAGAATTCGCACTCGACGCCGGTCTTTACGTAGAGGCCCAGTTTGGCGGCTTCTTCCGCTTGCTTCTTCAGAACGACGCGCGGGGCCTGATCGACGTGCTTGTCTTCCATCACGCAGTCGGCGGCCACCCACGCCACATCCTTCTTCCAGGGGAGTTGGATCACGGCCGACGCATCAGGCATCGCCAGCATGTCCGGGTGGGCGGGTGTCATGTCGAGCCAAGTGGCAAATCCAGCGAACCCAGCTCCGTCCTTCTGCATATCGCCGATAGCCGAAGCGGGCACGAGCTTGGCGCGCTGCGATCCAAAAAGGTCCGTAAAGGAGACCATGAAGTATTTGACGCCGCGCTCCTTGGCGAAGTCGGAGAGATTCTGGGTCATTGTTTTTCCTCGTTATCGTTTGCGCGGTGGCGCGCTTATTTGTGCGTTTTGTTCTGAAGGTCAAAAAAAGGGGCGGCCTTAAAGGCCGCCCGTTCCCGTAACACCAGGAATCCAGGAGGTGCCTGCCAGCGGCACACGTGCCATGGCTGCTGCCTCAAGGGTCAATGCGCAAAGATCTTCAGGTTCGAGGTTGTGGATGTTGTTGTGGCCCGCCGCCCGCGCAATCGTCTGAATCTCGAGCGTCATGACCTTAAGATAGTTGGCCAGACGACGGCCGGCCTTGACCGGATCGAGGCGTTTCTGAAGGTCGGCATCCTGCGTCGTAATACCGGCGGGATCCCTGCCTTCATGCCAATCATCATAGCTGCCTGTGGTCGTGCCGAGTTTGTTGTACTCAGCTTCCAGCGCAGGATCGTTGTCGCCGAGCGCAACCAGCGCGGCGATGCCGATGGAAACGGCATCAGCGCCAAGAGCAAGTGCTTTGGCGCAGTCGGCGCCGGTGCGGATGCCGCCCGATACGATGAGCTGGACCTTGCGATGCATTCCCAAATCCTGCAGCGCCTGAACCGCGGGACGAATGCAGGCAAGGGTCGGCAAGCCGACATGCTCGATAAACACTTCTTGCGTGGCGGCGGTGCCGCCCTGCATACCATCCAGAACGACGACGTCCGCGCCGGCCTTAACCGCAAGAGCAACGTCGTAGTATGGACGCGTGCCGCCCACTTTCACATAAATGGGCTTTTCCCATTCGGTGATCTCGCGAAGCTCCAGAATCTTGATTTCCAGATCGTCCGGGCCGGTCCAGTCGGGATGGCGGCAAGCCGAACGCTGATCGATGCCCTTCGGCAGGTTGCGCATTTCGGCGACGCGGTCGGAGATTTTCTGGCCGAGCAGCATGCCGCCGCCGCCAGGCTTGGCTCCTTGACCGACCACGACTTCAATCGCGTCGGCTTTGCGCAGATCGTCGGGATTCATGCCATAACGCGACGGCAGATACTGGTAGACGAGGGTCTTGGACTGCCCGCGCTCTTCCGGCGTCATACCGCCGTCGCCGGTTGTCGTCGAGGTGCCGGCGAGGGATGCACCACGGCCGAGCGCATCTTTAGCGTTCGCCGAAAGCGCGCCGAAGCTCATACCGGCGATAGTGATCGGAATCTTCAGCTCGATTGGCTTCTTCGCGTAGCGCGTTCCAAGCGTAACGCTGGTAGAACATTTTTCGCGATAGCCCTCGAGCGGGTAGCGGGAAACCGACGCCCCTAGGAACAGGAGATCGTCGAAGTGAGGCACGCGCCGTTTAGCGCCGCCGCCACGAATGTCGTAGATGCCGGTCTGTGCGGCACGGCGGATTTCAGACAGCGTGTAGTCATCGAAGGTCCACGACTTACGCGGCGTGGTCGGGGGGTTATGATAGCTCATCAGTAGGCATCCGCGTTGTCGATGTTGAAGTTATAGAGCTTGCGAGCCGAGCCGTAGCGCTTGAACTCGTTCGTCTTCACGTCCTGGAGTCCGGCGCTTTCGAGTAGCTTCGCGAGCGCTTCGTGGTGCTCAGCGCGCATTTCCTTTTCCACGCAGTCAGCGCCGAGGCTCTTGACGCTGCCGCGCACGAAAAGCTTGGCTTCGTAAATGGAGTCGCCGAGAGCGTCGCCTGCATCGCCGAGGACGACGAGATGGCCGGACTGCGCCATGAACGCCGACATATGGCCGATGTTGCCCTTGACGACGATGTCGATGCCCTTCATCGAGATGCCGCAACGCGACGAAGCGTTACCCTCGATGACGAGAAGTCCGCCGCGTCCGGTGGCTCCGGCGTATTGGCTAGCGTCGCCTTTGATGGTGACGCGGCCCGACATCATGTTTTCGGCAACGCCGGGGCCGGCGGAGCCGTGCACCGTAATCGTCGCCTTCTTGTTCATGCCTGCGCAGTAGTAGCCGACACTGCCCTTGACTTCGACTTTGATGGGCGCGTCGACGCCTACTGCAACCGCGTGAGCGCCGCGAGGATTGAGCACCTCCCAGGAATCCTCGTTGGTTCCGTCCTTTTGACGATGCAGGGCTTGATTCAATTCACGTAACGGCGTTGCCGCCAGATCAATCGTTCTCATTGTCGTTTCCGCTACCCGTTTGAGGAGGTGTTAGTGCTTGCGTTCCCAGAAATAGACCGTCGAGGGTTCGGGCTCCCAAACGCGCGCCTTATCGATGTCGGGAAGGCTGGCGAGCGCACGGTATTCAGAACCGAAAGCGACGTAGTCGTCGGTCTCAGCCATGACGGCAGGCTTGCAAGCGATCGGATCACGGATAACGCCAAAGCCGTCTTTGGTGCCGACAACAAATGTGAAGAAGCCGTCGAGATCGTCCAGGCTCTTCTCAAGCGCTTGGCCCAGGTTCAAGCCCTGCTTCATGCGCCAGGAGAGGTAGGCTGCAGCGACTTCCGTGTCGTTCTCGGTTTCGAACGTCATGCCGTCGCGCTTGAGTTCCCGGCGCAGGCTGTTGTGGTTTGACAGCGAGCCGTTGTGCACGAGGCACTGATCAGGACCGGTCGAGAAGGGATGCGCGCCAAGCGTGGTCACGGCACTCTCGGTTGCCATGCGGGTATGTGCGACAGCGTGCGTTCCGCTCATGTGCTCAAGGTCGAAGCGCTTGGAGACTTCGGTCGGGTATCCGACTTCCTTATAGATCTCGATAGCCTCGCCAGCTCCCATCACGCGAACCGAAGGATGATGAGCACGAACAGCAGCGCGTGCCTCGTCAGCCTTGGCCGCCGGAACCGTCAACACCGCATGTGTGGACTTCACCACAAGCTTTGCAGGCGCGCAGATGACTTTCGAAACCGCGTCGGCGAGGCCGGCAAAATCAGAGTCAGGATTTGCGGACTGCAAAGTGATCTTGGCCTGGCCCGGCTCCGTCGCGCCGTACACAGCAAAGCCTGCCGAATCCGGACCACGCTCGCACATGGTGGCCAGCATCGTGGAGAGCATCGAGCCCAGCTTGGGTTCAAGCGCCTTGTTCTTCAGAAAAAGTCCGACAATTCCGCACATGGGATTTTGCCCTTCGGTTGCGACTACATTGAGCGCGATCCTAAGGCAGCTTTCAGACAAATGTCAATTAGGGGGAAAATAAATTTCTTTGCAGGAAAATTGTGCAGCGCGGTCGAGAACCGCTCAGGGGTCATCTGCGGGGATAGATAATGATCGAAAGGTACGACATCGGTGTTTTGAGCAGATTGACCGGGCCGTGAGGAGCCGCGCTGTCAAACAGTATCGCGTCACCAGGTTTGAGGTGGTAGGAGCGGTCGGCGTGGGCGTATTCGACCTCCCCCGACAGCATGTAGATGAACTCAATGCCGTCGTGCTGGAAGGCCGTGTAAGGTACGGCATCCTCGGTGAGATTGATCAGGTAAGGCTCGACGACAACGTCGCCTCCGAGCGAATGACCCAGCAATTGATACTGGTGACCGACCTTGGTGCCTCGGCGCCGGATAATGACGCCTTCTCCCGACCTGACGAACGAACAATCCCGCCGCTGCTCGAATGAGGAAAATAGCAGTGCAATCGGCACATTAAGCGCGGAAGCTAAGGTCTGGAGAGTGTTGAGCGAAGGCGAGATCTGTCCGTTTTCGATCTTCGATAACATGCCTGGAGAGATCTCGGCCGCAGCCGCAAGCTCCGCCACCGTCAGCTGCGCCTCTTTACGCTGCTGACGGACCCGAAGACCTATCGCTTGCTCAAGGGTCCGTGTGGAAGCGCCCGGTGCGCCGGAGCCAGTGTTGAGTTCTTCTGCTTCTTTAACAGTTACAGACTTTTTGCTGCGATGTTCTGCCATGCCTAGCCCACCGTTGGCGCACGGCCGTCAATACGCAGGTGCGCCGAGTGGGGGCACGATACAACGCTTTTTCTCTGATAGACAACGGCTTATTGGGTCGCCGAAGCGGCGACCGGCCCAGCTGAACGGTTTCCTATCCGCCCACTGACGGGCTGAATTCCGTGGCAGCTTCGGTCAGCCAGCCCCAGAAGCTGGTTGCGTAGGAGCGCGGACAGGCGAGCGTGAATGTATCTCCCTGCTCTGACAGCCAAAGCAAAACGCCGATATGGGAGGCGTGTGTGATGGCCGCGCTACCTGCCGGAAACGCCTTCGGGTGAAGGTCGATCGGCACACCCTTGGAAAGCACTTGGCGCGCTTTGGGACCGCGGATCGTCGCGAGTGCGCGTGCATCGCTCTGATCGGCGACCGACGCCAGGCCCGCGAGTTTTTCGGCAAGCTCTTTTTCGAGATTTTGGCTCGTCAGGTTCTGAGTCGATTGCGAGACGGCAAGCCACTGCTCGGGCCCCGCCCACACGAAGGCGAGGTTGGGGCCGCTGACAATGCGCGGCGACTTGGGAAGCGACACGCCGTACAGTTCTTGCACGCGCGCGGCGAGAGCCTCGCTCTGGCCTCTGCGTGCGGCAACGTGAGCGATGCCGATACCGTCAAGAACCGAAATTGCTACGGCGCTGCGGCTCGATGCGAGCACGCTGGCAAAGGCATTAGCCGGGGTGAGTGTGAGACTAGACACGCAGGCGTTCTCCTTCAGGATCGAAGAATACGGGCGACACGACCTCGACCAGGGTGTCACCGTTACGGACCGGGTCGTAGGCGCGCACAATTTCACCCATGCGGTCGGCTGCGTTGGCCAGGAGGCCCAGGCCGATCCAGTGTCCGCACATGGGTGAATAAGCGACCGACGTCAGATAGCCCTGATCGTTGGAGGCAAAGTTGCCGGCACCCTTCGGCAGCAAATGCGAGCCAGCCCGCAGCCGGGCCGAACGGTCGACAGGGCGGAAGCCAACAAGGGCGGGGCGGGCAGGATCGGCAAGACCTTCGCGGCCAGCCAGAACGCGCCCGATGTAGTCCTTCTTTTTCGATGCCATCTTGCCAAGGCCAAGATCCGCAGCGGTTGTGATGCCATTGATTTCGGGGCCGCCGACGTGGCCCTTCTCGATACGCATCACGCCGAGGGCTTCGGTGCCGTAGCAAATCGCGCCAAACTCTTCGCCAGCTGCCATCAGTGCGCGGATTAGGGCGTCGCCGTAGCGCGCGGGCACACCGATCTCGTATGCAAGCTCGCCAGAGAACGACAGACGATAGATGCGTGCGCGGATCCCGTTGCATACGGTGATCTCCGCGACCGCCATGTAGGGAAAGCCCTCGTTGGAAATGTCGAAGGGCGCATCGACCAACTTGGCAAGCAGCTCACGCGAGCGCGGTCCGGCGACCGAGTACTGCGCCCACTGGTCCGTGGCCGACGTCATCTGCACGTCGAGTTCGGGCCAATGCCATTGGTGGCAGTATTCGAGATGCTGCATGACCTTGACCGCGTTTACGGTTGTCGTCGTCATGAAGAACCTGTCCGGCCCAAATCGTGCCGTCGTCCCGTCGTCCATCACGATGCCGTCCTCACGCAGCATCATGCCATAACGCGCTTTGCCGATGCCCAACGTCGAGAACATGTTGATGTAGACACGATCGAGGAACGTGCCGGCGTCCGCGCCTTGGATCTCGATTTTGCCGAGCGTCGAGACATCGCAGATTCCGGCCGCTGACCGCGTTGTCTTCACTTCGCGGGTGACAGTCGTGAGCCAATCGCTTTCCCCCGCGCGCGGGAAATACTGCGGACGCATCCACAATCCGGTTTCCACCATGACCGCGTCCTGCTCCTTGGCCCAGTGATACGATGGCGGCAGGCGCGTCGGCTTGAAGTCTTTTCCGCGATGATGACCGGCAAGCGCGCCAAGAGAGACAGGCGAATAGGGCGGACGGGCCGCCGTGATGCCGGTTTGCGGAATGGACTTGCCCGTCAGTTGCGCGAGGATCGCGAGGCCGTTGACGTTAGCGGTCTTGCCCTGATCGGTCGCCATACCCATCGTGGTGTAGCGCTTGACGTGCTCGATGGAGCGATAACCTTCGCGCTCCGCCAGATCGATGTCGCTGGCGGCGACGTCGTTCTGGAAATCGACGAACGCCTTGTGCTTGGCTTCCGTCACACGCCACAGCGGGACGATGCCATAAGTTTCTGCGTCTGCTTTCGGAGAGGCGGGAACTTGCGCGCTCACTCCGGCCGCCATCGCCGCAGCGGCGCCAGCTTGGGAACCTTGCGCAAAACAGTCGGGAAGCGAGAAGGCTCCCTTGGCAGCACCAGCAACTGTCATGCCCCGCGGGCACACGCCCGGAATGAAGGCGGCGAGGTTCTCATCCCATTGAGGCCGGCCACCTTGGTGCGTTGTGATCTGAACGTTGGGATTGTAGCCGCCTGAGACCGCAATGAGATCGCACGAGACGTCGAAAGGCGTGCCGGATGCTGGAACGATACGCGCACCTTTGACGGCGATCCGGCCCTTTGCGTCCGACACAACGCCACTCACCAGACGAGCGCCTGTGGTCTTGGCAGCATCGCGAACCGCATCGCTCGGCTGCGGGCGGCTATCGACGATTGCCTCAACTCGGACTCCGACCATCGTCAAGTCGCGCGCGGTTGCTGCAGCTTCATCGTTGTTGGCGAAGATGACAGCGCTCTTGCCCGGCGCTACGCCGAAGCGGTTGACGTAGGTGCGCACGGCACTTGCCAGCATCACGCCCGGCAAGTCGTTGTTACCGAACACGATGGGCCGCTCGGTTGCGCCTGCCGCAAGCACGCACTGCTTGGCAACGATCCGCCAGAGCCGCTGACGCGGTTGGTGAGCGCGCGGCTTGGGGAGGTGGTCGCTCACACGCTCGACGGCGGCGAATGTTCCGCCATCGTAGGCGCCAAATACGCTCGTGCGCGTTAGGATCTGAACCTCCGGCATGGCGCGCAGCTCGGCTTCTGCGGCGTGAACCCACTCGTGCGCGGGCTTGCCGTCGATGAGTTGCGTTTCAGAAAGCAGCCGGCCGCCAAGGGCAAAGTTCTCATCGCATAAAATGACGCGCGTACCTGCACGCCCTGCAGCCAGCGCTGCCATCAAACCTGCTGCACCGCCACCGATGACGAGCACGTCGCAGAACGCATTCGATTTGTCGTAAGTGTCGGGATCGGGTTCGTCGGCAGCACGTCCGAGACCGGCGGCGCGACGGATCATCGGCTCGTACAACTTCTCCCACAGCGCTGCGGGCCACATGAAGGTCTTGTAGTAGAAGCCAGCGACGAAAATAGGGGACAGCAGCGAGTTGATCGACATGACGTCGTATCTGAGCGACGGCCAGCGG
The DNA here is from genome assembly GCA_041397645.1 of Hyphomicrobiaceae bacterium. Taxonomy (NCBI): domain Bacteria; kingdom Pseudomonadati; phylum Pseudomonadota; class Alphaproteobacteria; order Hyphomicrobiales; family Hyphomicrobiaceae; species Hyphomicrobiaceae bacterium. Next base: position 1,304,393 of record JAWKWE010000004.1, read on the forward strand.
TTCTGGCTCGCTGCTTCAAGTCCGGGATAAAGTTCGATCATGGTCGCGCGCGTGTTGGGTTCGCGTCGCGGGCCGGTGCGCAACTCGACGATGGCGCTGGGCTCTTCGGAGCCCGCGCTCAAAATGCCGCGTGCGCGGTGATACTTGAAGGAACGACCGGTGAGAACAACGCCGTTTGCGAGCAGCGCGCTGGCGAGCGTATCGCCCTGAAAGCCATCGTAGCTCTTGCCGTCAAATGTGAAGCGGATCGGCTGGCGGCGGTCGATGAGGCCCTTGCCGGTGACGCGATTGATCTGCGAAGTGCTCATGTCACGCGCCTCCCCTGGCAGCGTTGCGCTTCAAGGCGACATCCTTTGCCGTTTCGATCGACAAGATCTCGTGTGTGCGCGTATCGCGTTCTACGACCAGCCATGCGTGACAGCCGGCGGAGTGATACCAAAGTTCTTTGTGCGGCCCCGCCGGGTTCTTGCGCTCATAGGCGTAAGTGTAGAAATCGGCCGCCGCACTGGCACCATTGGGATCAGGTCGGCTGACGGTCGCGTCGCCAATGTAGAGATATTCATCAAGACTGCGTTCGCCGCAGTAGGGGCAAGAGATGCGCATTATCTAAGTGCCTTTTTCAATGCAAATTGGGCTGATTGCCCATGCCCTTTTCGTCAATCATCCGGCCGGTCGCGAAGCGGTCCAGCCGATAGGCGCGCGCCGTGTCATGGGGTTCGTCGCGTGCGATCAGATGTGCGAAGGTGAGGCCAGCGGCCGGCGTTGCCTTGAAGCCGCCGTAGCACCAGCCCGCATTCAGATAGAGGCCATCGAGCGGGGTTTTATCGATGATTGGAGAGCCATCCATGGACATATCCATGATGCCACCCCATGACCGCAGGAGACGAACGCGGCCGATGCGCGGCATCAACGCCATACCGCCTTCGAGCACGTCTTCCACAACAGGTAGGTTGCCGCGCTGAGCGTAGGAATTGTAGCCGTCGAGGTCACCTCCGAACACGAGGCCGCCCTTGTCGGACTGGCTGATGTAGAAGTGCCCCGCTCCGAACGTCACGACGCCGTCGATGAACGGCTTGATGCCTTCGGTGACGAAGGCCTGCAGCACGTGGCTTTCGATTGGCAGCGTCAGGCCAGCCATGGCCGCAACGCGCGAGGAGTTTCCAGCGCACGACAACGCCAGCTTCTTAGCGCGGATAAAACCGCGTTTCGTCTCGACGCCGACGGCGCGGCCGTTCTCGACGCGGATCGCGGTGACTTCGGCGTTCTGAATGATGTCGACGCCGAGCCGGTCTGCACCGCGGGCATAACCCCACGCAACCGCATCATGGCGTACCGTGCCTCCGCGGCGTTGGATCAGGCCGCCTTTGATCGGGAACCGCGCGTTGTCGTAGTCCAGCCATGGGTACATGGATTGGACCTCGGGCCGGTCGAGCAACTCTGCATCGACGCCATGTAGGCGCATGGCATTGCCGCGGCGGGCATAAGCATCGCGCTGACCATCCGAATGGTAGAGGTTGAGGATGCCGCGCTGGGAGACCATTGCGTTGTAATTGAGGTCCTGCTCCAGGCCCTCCCACAACTGCATCGCCAGCTCATAGAACGGTATATTGCCAGGAAGAAGGTAGTTGGAACGCACGATGGTCGTGTTACGACCGACATTGCCCGAGCCGATCCAGCCCTTCTCGATGACGGCGACATTGGTGATGCCATAGCGCTTGGCAAGGTAATAAGCCGTCGCCAATCCATGTCCGCCGCCGCCGACAATGACGACGTCATATTCCGCCTTCGGCTCGGGCTCTCGCCAGGCTGGCTTCCAGCCGGTGTGACCCTTCAAGGATTGGCGGAGGACATTCCAAATCGAATAATGGTCGATCAGCATGCGTAACTCGCTGAGTTTTCAAGCGGCGGCCGATCCTGGGCCGTCTAGGAACGGATCAACTAATATATGAGCCTGTATTTGCCGATAATATAAGTTTGAGTTATAGTGTGATATGTCTATCAAACCTGATGTTCTGCCCTTCGACCTGCGCGCGCTCGAGATTTTTCTCAGCGTTTGCGACACGGGGGCGATGGCGTCGGCAGCCCGAGCGCTGGGTTTAACTCAACCAGCCATCTCGCAAGCCATCGCGGAGCTGGAGGCACGTACGGGCACGGTGCTGTTCGACCGAAGTGTGCGTCCGCTCGGGCTTACCCCGGCGGGGGGCGTCATGCGCCAGCGCGCCGCGGCTCTTCTTTCCGAAGCCCGCCAGATCGCGCCTTTGCTGAAAGAAGCCGATCAGGGCAAGCTTTCGCTCATTCGCGTCGGATTGGTGGATAGCCTAGCGCGCGCGTTGAGCCTGCCGATCGCGGAGTTTCTGCACACGCGCGCGGAGTCCGTGCAAGTGCAATCCGGCTTCACGGCAGCTCACGCGGGAGCCTTGTTGACGCGCAATCTCGATCTTTTCGTCGGCGCGGACGAATTGTCGGAAGTCGCTGGCCTGCAACGGTTTGAGTTGGTCAGCGAGCCCTATGTGTTGTTGCTTCCCGTTGAGGTGACGCCGCCCGTCAATGCAGCCGGACTGCGCGAGCTTGCAAGCACCGTTGGCTTCGTGCGCTACAGCGCGCGGTCGAAAACCGGCATCGAGATCGAGAGGCATTTGCGGCGTTTGAGTATCGAAATTCCATCGGGATACGAATTCGATACGCCGTTCGGTGTGCACGGTATGGTCGATGCAGGACATGGTTTTGCGATCACGACGCCGCTCTGTATCGCTGAAGCGCCGCTCGACGATGTGCGCACGTGCGCTGCCGCTTTGCCTGGCCCAAAGCTGACGCGAACGCTGACGTTAATCGCGCGCCGCCATGAACTTGGCAACCTCCCGCGCGATCTTTCACGTGCCTGTCGCGACGCTCTCGAAGCATCAGCGCTGAAGGACTTGCGTGCGGTGATGCCATGGCTGGGAGCAGATCTAGTCTGCTCTCAGTGACGATCACGGAGACGGGAATTTTTCCCGATATTTCCGCGCCTTGCAGTCTTTCGTCATCATGTTACTTTGTTACGGTCCTCAGCCATCGAGTCTACCATGTCGCTGCGCCGCAGATTGCTTGCGTTGATCCTTCTCATCTTGCCGCTCAGTCTCATCGTCGGCGGTTTACTCAGCTTTTTTTACTCGCTTAGCGTCGTGGAGAGCGAGGTGAGAATTGCGCTCAATTTAGCTGGCAACTCGGTGAGCGAGGCGGTTTCCCAAATCAATCCGAACGGCGATCCAAGCCAACATCTGGCGCGACTGGTGGCAACCTTCGACAACGATCGGGACGTTCGGGTGAGGCTGGTCGGTCCCGATGGCAAGGTGCAGAGATCGTCTCGGCCGTTGCCGACGATGCCGCCTGCGCCCAAATGGCTGCAAACAGCACTCTATCCAGAGGCAAAGACGGTTGTCATTCCACTACCCGATCGCATCAGCCAGTTCGGCTCGATACGTCTGGATGGTGTGGCAGACAATGAGATTTCCGAAGTCTGGGAGGAAATGAAACTGCAATTCGCGATCCTTGCGGGCTTCTTCACACTGATACTCTGGCTCGTCTCCTTCACGCTCGATCGCGCGTTACGTCCCCTAGACAAGCTCGCTACTGGTTTGGGCGAGGTTCGCCGCGGTAATTTCAACGCTCAAGTTGCCGAAAACGGTCCGCAGGAACTCAATATCATCTACCGCGAGTTCAACCGCATGGCTCAGGGGCTGCAGGAAGCCGAACGGCGCAACAAGCTCCTTTCAACTCAGTTGGGTGCCGTTCAAGAAGAGGAGCGCAAAGAGCTGGCGCGCGATCTTCACGATGAGGTCGGGCCATTCCTTTTCGCCATTGATGTCGACGCGCAGACCATCCCGGAATTCATTGAGCGTGGCACGCTCGGCGACGTTACCGCGCGCGTGAGTGCCATTCGTCAATCGGTGGCCCATGTGCAAGCCCATGTGCGCGCAATCCTTGGGAGATTGCGGCCCACGCAGTTTCTCGATCTCGGACTTACGCACGCAGTCGACTACCTGACGGCATTCTGGAAGCGGCGGCATTCGGATCTGACTATCCATGCAGATTTCGATCAGTCGAGCTATGGCCCCGAGGTCGATGATGTTGCCTTCCGCATCGTTCAGGAGTCCCTGAACAACGCCATTCGACATGGCGAGCCCACACACATTCAGATCAAGGGATATGCCGTGTGCGACCGTGATCCAGCTGTGCTTGAGCTTTCGATCGTCGACGATGGAGGTGGCATCTCGCCGATGGCGGGTGCGGGCTTTGGAATTGCGGGAATGCGCGAACGTGCGGAAGCCATCGGCGGATCGCTTGATGTCGCTCCAAGCCAATCTGCTTCAGGTATCGCTGTGGTCGCAAGGCTGCCACTGCCAGACGGAACGTGTCTGTGCGCTCAACGAGACGCGGCACAGATAGAGAATGACATTGAGGAAAAAGGTCAAAGACTATGAAAGTTCTTATCGTGGAAGATCACGCGGTCGTACGCGAGGGCGTAAGCCGGCTGCTCGGCGTGCATTTCTCCGCAACGGTGCTTGAGGCAGCCGACGTCGAAACGGCGCTGAAGATCTACGCAGAACACAAACCCGATATCGTACTTCTCGATCTCAACCTGACGGGAGTTGGCGGGTTGGAGATGCTGCGGCGCGTTCTGGCAATCGATCCGTCAGCCAAGGTTCTGATCTTCTCGATGCACGCAGAGCCGGCATTCGCTAGTCGCGCCATCAAGGCCGGCGCAAAGGGCTATGTCAGCAAGAGCGCGCCAGTTGAGGAACTCGTCGCTGCCGTCCGGCGCGTGCACGAGGGCGGGCAGTACGTCGACCGTGAGATGGCCGCTGCCCTCGTTTCCGCACCAGGCGCGGCGGGCGATCCCCTGAATGTGCTGACTGCGCGTGAGCTTGAGATCCTACGCCTGCTTGGGCGAGGCAAGAGCCTTACGGCCATCGCAGATGCGCTTGGCGTAGCCTACAAGACGGTCGCCAATAACTGTAGCCACATGAAGGTGAAGTTGGGCGTGGAGCGCACGGCGGATCTGATCCGTCTGGCGGTGCAGAACCTGGAAACGTGAGGCCCGATCAGGTCAGACAGAGGATCTTTGGCCAGTCGACGTAAACAGTCGAAAATCCGAACGCTGCAATAGAGAGTCCGACCGCGGAGCGCAACAACACACCTTTGTTGAGTTTGGAGAGCGCGCGAATGCCAAACGCCGAAGCGATGATAGCTGGCAAAGTGCCGGCGCCGAACCCGAGCATCCAGGCGGCGCCGCCCTGGAAGGTGCCCTGCAACGTCGCGCTGAACAGCGCGCCGTAGACCATGGGGCACGGACTGACGCCCCAGGTAAACCCGGTTGCCATTGGGCCGATCACGGGCCGGCGCCGCAACGGTGCGAGCACCCGTTCGAGCGTTTCTGAAATCCGCGCGACCCCGCTGTCCACCCCGGCGATGGCGGGCATCAGGCCGGCGATGGTGAGGCCGATGAACATCAACGAGACCGCCGCGGCCCACTGGATGACCCGGTAGGCGTTGTCGGGATTGATGAAGGTGAACGCCGCTGAGCCCACAAGTCCGACGACGCCGCCCGCCAAAGTGTAAGCCAGGATGCGTCCACTCTGCATGGCGGCAAGCACTGTGATGTTGCCGCGCGCGCCTTCTGGGCGAAACAGGAACAGCAAGCTGGAAGCAATGCCGCCGCACATCGAGGCACAATGCAGCGCGCTCGCTAATCCGAGCATCAGGCCGCCAGCAAATGCCAATGCGAGGCCATCCATTGCGTCGTGAAGACTCCTATTCGTGCGGCTTAGTTGGAAAGGCTGGCGCGTGGGGCTTTTCGTCATCAAGCGCGCGCCAAGCGGCCCCTTCGAGATCGTCATATTGATGCGTCTTCAGCGACCATAAGAACGCCGCCAGGCCCAATCCGCCAAGGAATAGCGCTACGGGAATCAACCAAGCAAGCGATGTCATGCCTTTAGCTCCAGTCGCATGGCCTTGAGACGCACGGCATTTGCGGTGACCGTAATTGAAGACGCCGACATTGCAATGGCGGCAATTAGCGGAGTAACCAATCCCGCAACGGCCAACGGCACAAAAATGGCGTTGTAGACGATGGCGATGCCAAAGTTTTGAAGAGCCAAGCGGTGTGCGCTCTTGGCGACAGCGAGTGCATCGCCCACGCCTGCCAGCGATTTGCCCTGTAATATCGCGTCGGCGGTTGTTTGACTGATGTCGGCAGCGCTTGCAGGTGAGAGCGATGCGTGCGCGGTAGCAAGCGCGGGGGCATCGTTAATGCCATCGCCAATCATCAAGACATGCCGTCCTGCCGCCTTGAGCTCGTCAAGGCGGGCGATCTTTTGATCCGGGTGCTGTCCGCCGCGCCAATCGGTGATGCCGGCTTCGTGAGCCGCGGCTTCAACGGCTTGCGGCCGATCGCCTGAAAGGACTTCAACAGAAAAACCTCCAGCCTTCAGCCGGGCAATCGTCTCAGCCGCATCGTCGCGCAACGTATCGACGACATGGAAAGCCGTGACTTTGCCCGCCGCATCGCGATAGCAGATCGAACCGGTGCTTTCGTTTTTGTCGGCGCCGCACCATTCCGCTGAACCCAGACGTTCCTCGCCTTGTTGAGTGATCCGCGAAAGCCCGCAGCCGGGAATCTCGCGTACGTTGTTCGCAGGCTCCACGCGTTGCCCGCGCACCGTGGCCTCGGCCACGATCGCGCGTGAGTAAGGATGACGGCTCGCGGCAGCGAGGGAGGCCGCGCGGATCAGAACGTCGTCGGGAAGGAGCCCGGTATCTGCCAGTTTTGGCTCGCCGGTCGTAAGCGTTCCGGTTTTGTCGAAGACCACGGTATCGATCTCCGACATGCGTTCGAGACCGTCGGCAGCTTTAAGGATCAGTCCGCGCGCGAAGAGCCGGCTAGATGCTGCAACTTGAACCGCAGGGACCGCCAGCGCGAGCGCGCACGGGCAGGTAACGATGAGAACGGCAATGGCCTTGGTCAGCGCCGGTTCCCAGCCTTGTCCCATCAGCATCCAACCGATGAAAGTCATAAGGCCCAGCAAATGGACGGCCGGGGCGTAGATACGTGCGGCGCGATCGGCCAAGCGCATATAGCGTCCGCGGTTCTGCTCGGCTGCTTCCATCAGCCTTGAGATTTCTGCGATCAGTGAACCTTCCTCGGTCGCGGTTGCTTCCACGACGAGCGGCCCAGTCAGATTTAAAGTGCCTGCATAAACGCGCGTGCCCTCGGACACCTTCTTTGGTGCGGTCTCGCCGGTGAGCAGACTGTCGTCTATATCGCTGACGCCTTCGCGAACTATGCCATCGGCGGCGATGCGCTCCCCGGTCGCTGCGAGCACGCGCATTCCGGGTTTGAGGTTTTTGGCGGAAATCCGCTCCACGCGGTCATCGTCATGGACGCGGGAGGCAAAGTAGGCGCGAAACCCAAGCAGGTTTGCCGCTGCGCCCGCCGCTTTCGTCCGCATCTGTTGATCGAGCAGTCGCCCGATCAAGAGGAAGGCGAGCAATGTGATGGCTGCGTCGAAATAGACGTTGTGTGTGCCGCGGATCGTATGAAAGAGGCTCATGGCCGTTGCGAGCAGCACGCCCAGAGAAATCGGCACATCCATATTGAGACGGCCGCCACGCAGCGCGCCGGCTGCGGACTTGAAGAATGGCTGGCCCGCATAAGCGATGGCGGGCAGTGCAATAAGCGCCGACAGCCAATGGAACATCGACTGGACCGAGTCTTCCATATCGCCCGACGCCGCTCCGGCCCACACGGATACCGATAGCAACATCACGTTCATGGCGGCGAAGCCGGCAACACCAAGTCGCTTGAGAAGATCTCCGTCGCGGGCAGCTGCCTCGGCGTCAGGAGTTGCTGAAAGCTCTGCCGCTTCGTGCCCGGCCTTCGTCAAAGCGCCGATCAGTTCTTCAATGCTGAGTTTGTCGGTTTCGTGTGCGATCGAGACGCGCCGCGCCGCAAGATTGGCCCGCGCGCTGACCACGCCGGGGAGTTTGCAGAGCGTACCTTCGACCGATTGGATGCAAGCGCCGCAATGCATGTCGTTGACGGCAAGCGTCACGTGCTCAATAACCGGACCGTTGTCGTTCGTTACGACCGGTCCTGAAGCGGCACGGGCTGCTCCATCGCCAGGTTGTGACCCGGCGTCGACGCGTCTCAAGGCTTCAGCCATAAGCGCTCCTTGGCGCGGTACAGGATGCCCTTGTCCGCGTTGGCGGAATCGACGGCCTCGATGCTGGCGATGTAAGTCCCAGCGGCGCGATGCGGAAGGGAGGCCTCGTAGGCGCCTTCGGGCGTTTGTGCGAGCGTGACCGTGACGTCCTCAACTTCGCTGGCGGGGCGGCCGAGGGTTGCCGTGATGGTCAAGCCGCTCACGGCTTTGCCGTCCTTGTCGCGGATATCGATGGATAGCCTGTCGCCCGAGGGCGCCAGCTTGATTTGGTCGCGCCATCCGAGCTGGGCCTGACGCTCTGATGCTTCGATGCGTTCGTTATACTTCAAGCCTTTGCGATACGGCTCGTTCGAAACGACGCCGGAATTGGTCTTGAGCGCCATGTCGATGAAATAGCCATTCACCGCGAAGATGATGCCAAAAAAGCCGATGAGACCGTATAGGACGTGACGGCCGGTGATTACGAAGGTTGTGTCGGACATTTTGGACATGGCGTCATGGCCTCCGGAATGTTGCTTTGCGCGTGGCGATCGTGTCGCTCTGGGTATCTTTGACGATGAAGTTGAATGGCTCGGTCTGGGAAGCGAGCTTGGAGAGGGCCGCAGCCGGGACGGTCACGAAGACGCGCGTTTCGCTCAGCACGTCAGTCGGAACGACGATCGAGGGCTTGTCTTGGTCTTCCCGTCCGCTCAGCACCATGTGACTACCCTCCGGCAGGCCTTCGATGCCGACGGTAAACGTGCGCGGTTCATGCAGCTTGTTCAGGACCTTGAGGGTAAAGCCGTTGCGGATGTCGCCATTGGCCAGCTGAACGAACAGCGGGTTGCGGTCGGCCATGACGTTGGCTTCAACAACCGAACGGTGCAGCAGCGTCCCAAGCATGATGAAGCCGACCAGTGCGATCAGCCCGATATACAGAAATGTACGCGCGCGAAAAATCTTGACGGGCGAGGTCGATCCTTTGGCGACGGCCTCCTGATTTGCAATCGTGTCATAAGCGATGAGGCGGGTTGGCCGCCCGATCTTCGTCATGATGTCGTCGCAGGCGTCGATGCATAGCGCGCACTGGATGCATTCGAGCTGCAGACCATCGCGAATATCTATGCCCATCGGGCAGACGGCGACGCACGCTTTGCAATCGATGCAATCACCCGTGACCCGCTCTGGCCCTGCGCTCTTGCGGATAGGTCCGCGAGGTTCGCCACGCTGATCGCGGTAGGAGATCAACAGCGATTCATGATCGACCATCGCGCCTTGGATGCGAGGCCACGGACACATGTAGATGCAGACCTGTTCGCGCGCGATGCCGCCGAGCAGATAGGTGGTGCCGGTGAGAATGGCGATGAAGAGATACGCCTCCTTGGGAGCCGTTCCGTGCAGCAGTTCTTGAGCAAGGGTCGGCGCATCAGCGAAGTAGAAGACGAACGCACCGCCGGTGGCCACCGCAATGGCAATCCAGGTTAGGTGGGTCATGAGCTTCTTGAAGATCTTGGAGAGACCCCACGGCTCTTTGTCCAGGCGGATGCGCGCGTTGCGGTCACCCTGCCAGAAGCGTTCAACCAGAACCATCAGGTCGGTCCAAACGGTCTGCGGACAGAAGTAGCCGCACCAGACGCGGCCGGCGACGGACGTGACAACGAAAAGAACGAGAGCGGCGAGAACGAGCAGGCCGGTGACGTAATAGAACTCCTGCGGCCAGATCTCGATGCCGAACATAAAGAAGCGGTTGTTGGCCATGTCGAGCAACACGGCCTGATTGGGCAGCTCCGGCCCGCGATCGTATCGGACCCAAGGAATGAGGTAATAGATGCCCAGGCACAGGGCCATAAGGGCCCATTTCAGATTGCGATAAGTGCCGTGGGTGAGTTTTGGATAGATCTTTTGCCGAGACGCATATCCAACGCGATCGACGCGGCGGTTTACGGCCGCCACGTCGTGTATTTCTGGTTTCGGTGCTTCTTGCTTGCCGGAGTGCTGAAGCATGTCGTGTTGTGTCTTTCTTTAGGTCAGGAGGCTTGCGTTACTTGCCGCCTCCCAGACCGTGAACGTAAATCGCGAGCGTCTTGATGGTGACCGGATCAAGACGGGTATGCCATTGAGGCATGATGCCTCCGCGGCCTGTCTTGATGGTCTGCATCACGTCGGCCTTGTCGCCGCCGTACAGCCAGATCGCGTCCGTCAGGTTGGGTGCGCCAAGCTCCTGATTGCCGGTTCCCTTCTCGCCATGGCAGACCGCGCAGTTGTCGGCAAAGATCGTTGCACCACGTGCGGCAGCCTCTTTGTCGGTCGATTTGCCCGACAGAGAGAGAACGTATTCGGCAGCATCGGAGATCTGCTTTTCGTCGAGAACCTGGTCGAGACCGAAGCGCGGCATGGCAGAGCTGCGAGTATCGGTATCCTCGGAGCGGATGCCGTGCGTGATGGACTGTTGGATGGCGTCGAGAGAGCCGCCCCACAGCCAGTCATCGTCGTTCAGGTTCGGGTAGCCATTTGCGCCTTGAGCACCGCGACCGTGGCACGGTGCGCAGTTCGCTGCGAATGCAGCAGCACCCGAAGCTGTCGCAAAGCGCAGCAGCTCTGGGTTCTTGGCAATATCGGCAATGGCCGCCTTTTCAACCTCGGTACGATACTGAGCTTGTGCGGCCTTTCCTGCAGCGACTTCCTGCATCACTTCCTGACGCTGGCTGTAGCCGAGCATACCCTTTGTGTAGCCATTCATCAAAGGCCAAGCCGGATACGCGATCCAGTAGCCGATTGCCCAGACGATGGTGGCGTAGAAGGTGTAGAGCCACCAGCGCGGAAGAGGCTTGTTAAGCTCCTTGAGGTCACCGTCCCAAACGTGACCGGTGGTCTCAACGCCCGTGGCGTGGTCGATTTCTTTATTATGTCCCATAGGTCTGCCCTCAGTCGGCGCTTCTGGAGCCAGTATTGGATTCTTCCAAATCCAATGCCTGGCGCTGTGCATGTTCGAGCCGATCACGGTTCGACGGCCAGAAGACATAGCCGAGCACGATCAGGAAAATGGCAATGAATAAGATCAGCGATATTGTCTGACTCACTGCCGCGACGTTTTCGTAGGTCATTCGCTTGAACTCCTACCTGAGGTTTGGCCCGGAAGCGTCGAAGCTCGCGAAATCGACCAACGTGCCGAGCATCTGCAGATACGCGATGACCGCATCGAGCTCAGACACCTTGCTCGGATCACCGTCGAAATCGGCAACCTTTGCCTTGGGATATCGCTTCAAGAGCTCGCCAGCTTCCTTGCTGTCAGGTTGGACCTGAGCCTCAAGGTCGGTTAGCGCGTTCGAAACCATCGCATCGTCATAAGGCACGCCGATCGTCTGGAGCGTCTTAAGCTTTTCTCCGATATTATAGGTATCGAGCTTGCGTTCCTTCAACCAAGGATAGGACGGCATGATGCTCTCCGGCACGACGGCGCGGGGATTGGTCATGTGCTCCGCGTGCCATTGATCGGAATATTTGCCGCCGACGCGAGCGAGGTCGGGACCGGTACGCTTGGAACCCCACTGGAAGGGGTGGTCGTACATGCTTTCGGCCGCGAGGCTGTAGTGGCCGTAACGCTCGACTTCATCGCGCAAGGTGCGGATCATCTGCGAATGGCAGACGTAGCATCCTTCGCGAATGTAGATGTCGCGTCCGGCGAGTTCGAGAGGTGAATAGGGACGCATCCCTTTCACCTTCTCGATTGTGCTGTCGACCCAGAACAGCGGTGCGATCTGGAACAGGCCGCCGATCGAGACGACGACAAGAACGCAGACGAGCAGCAGGATGGAGTTCTTTTCAAGGATTTCGTGTTTCATGTTTCTGGATCCTTACTCGGCCGGCTGCAGACGAAGCTCAGGCGCTGCCGCGACACGGGGCTGTTCGGCCGCATCGACGCTTTCGTCACCTCGGATCGTGCGCCACAGATTGTAGGCCATGATCAGCGAGCCGAGGACGAACAGACCGCCGCCGGTTGCACGGATGATGTAGTAGGGATGCATAGCTTCGACCGTCTCCACGAACGAGTAGGAGAGGAAGCCGAGCTTGTCGTAGGCCCGCCACATCAAACCCTGCATGATGCCCGACACCCACATCGAGGTGATGTAGAGCAGGATGCCGATGGTCGAGATCCAGAAGTGCCATTCAACCAGACGGATCGAGTAAAGCGCCTTGCGCTTCCACAGCCACGGAACGAGGCAGTAGATTGCGCCAAACGACACCATTGCGACCCAGCCGAGTGCGCCGGAATGAACGTGGCCGATGGTCCAGTCGGTGTAGTGCGACAGAGAGTTGACGGCCTTGATGGACATCATCGGGCCTTCGAAGGTCGACATGCCGTAGAACGCCACCGAGACTACGAGCAGACGCACGACCGGGTCGGTACGCAGCTTGTCCCAGGCGCCCGAAAGCGTCATCAGACCGTTGATCATGCCACCCCAAGAGGGCATCCACAGCATGATCGAGAACGTCATGCCAAGGGTTTGGACCCAGTCGGGAAGGGCGGTATAGTGCAAGTGGTGCGGACCAGCCCAGATGTACAGGAAGATAAGGGTCCAGAAGTGGACGATCGACAGCCTGTAGGAGTAGACGGGACGCTCAACGCGCTTCGGGATGAAGTAGTACATGATCCCGAGGAAGCCGGCGGTCAGGAAGAAGCCAACCGCGTTATGGCCATACCACCACTGCGTCATGGCATCCTGCACGCCACCGAAGAGCACGTAGCTCTTTGGCTCATAGAGCGAGATCGGGAGTGCGAGGTTGTTGACGATGTGCAGCATGGCAATCGTCACGATGAAGGCAAGATAGAACCAGTTTGCCACGTAGATGTGGGGCTCCTTGCGCTTCATGATCGTTCCCAGGAAGACCACGAGATACACGACCCAGACGATCGTGAGCCACAGATCCGCATACCACTCGGGTTCAGCGTATTCCTTGCTCTCCGTGATGCCCAGCAGGTAGCCTGTACCCGCGATCACGATGAAAAGGTTGTAGCCGTAGATGACAAACCAGGGTGCCCAGTAGCCGAGCAGTCGGGCATGTGTCGTGCGTTGAACCACGTAGAACGAGGTTGCCAGCAGCACGTTACCGCCGAAAGCGAAGATAACCGCCGAAGTGTGCAGCGGCCGCAGACGACCAAAACTGGTCCAGGGCATGTCTAGGTTCAGGACAGGGAAGGCCAGCTGCCAAGCGATGATGTCGCCGACAAGGAACCCTGCGATACCCCAAAACACTGCTGCGACGACCGCGAAGCGGATAGGCCCATCCAAGTAACCGCTTGAATCTGCGACCCGCTCCTTGAACATCTGGGTCAGGACGTAAATTGCGGCTATTGCGGCTGCGGCCGTGAAAACCCAACCATGGAAAGACATCGCTGGATCGGGAGATCCCAGACCCAGTGCGACGCCGACGACGGCGAATACGACAGCCGTTAATACGGCCATGGCATCGCCAAATGCGCTTTTTTCTGTGTGTGTGACTGCCATTTTGTGCTCCCCGGACACGGGGCATCGCGGCCAAGCTGAAGTGGGGCCAGACGCCAGTTGTCGTTGTCGCTAGCCGGGTTCGATGGCGCGTTGATCAAAGTCAAACTTGCGGCGATTCAACTCTGCGAACTTAGTAGGAAACTGCCAATGGATCCGCGTGTTAACGAAATTGGGAGCAACTATGTCGCGGCAGCACGATAAATAACTGTAAGCAGACTTTTTTCAGGGCGCGCCGGTCTCTTGCCGGCTCACCGTCCTTAGCCTACTTCTTACGCATTGCCAAATGCATAGCGGCCCCTAGCGCCGCTGGTAGCCGATGTTTTGATGTTACGTTGCCAAGCCTACACGCTGAGCAGCAGATGCTCGCGTTCCCAAGGGCTGATGACGCGCATGAACTCTTCGAATTCGGAGCGCTTCAACGCGAGGTAGACGTGACTGAACCGCTTGCCTAGGACCGAACGAAGCTCCTCGCACTCTTCAAAAGCGATCAACGCTTCCAAGAGGCCGCGCGGCAATTGGTGGTCATTGCGATAGGCGTTGCCAATGACGGGCTCGCGTGGCTCCAGCGCATTCTTCATGCCCAGGTAGCCGCAGGCCAGACTGGCAGCCACGGCGAGGTAGGGATTAGCGTCCGAACCCGGCAGCCGGTTCTCCACCCGGCGCGCGTTATCGGGGGAAATTGGTATGCGCAACCCGGCTGAGCGGTTGTCATGCCCCCACTCCACGTTGATCGGGGCGGCGCCACCAGGGACGAGGCGGCGGTACGAGTTCACATAGGGCGCAAACAGGCACATGGCGGCTGGCAGGTAGGTCTGCTGGCCGGCAAGGAAGTTGAAAAACAGTCCGCTGGGCGAACCATCGTCCTTGGTGAAGATGTTGCGTCCGGTCTTTCTGTCCACGATGCTCTGGTGGATGTGCATGGCGCTGCCCGGCTCGTTCTCCAGCGGTTTGGCCATGAAGGTCGCATAACAGTTCTGCCGGAACGCGGCTTCGCGGATCGTGCGTTTGAAGAAGAACACCTGGTCGGCGAGGTTCACCGCATCGCCGTGCAGCAAATTGATTTCAAGCTGAGCGGCGCCGCCTTCCTGGATAATGGTGTCGATCTTTAAATATTGCAGCTCGGCGAATTCGTAGACGTCGTCGACGATCTTGTCATATTCGTCCACCGCGCCAAGGCTGTAGGCTTGGCGGCCCGCACCCTTTCGGCCCGATCTTCCAACCGGAGGCTCAAGCGGGTAATCGGGATCGGTATTCGTTTTGGTCAGATAGAATTCAAGTTCCGGCGCCACGACCGGGACCCAACCCTCCTTGTCATAGAGATTGAGGACGTGCCGCAGCACGTTGCGTGGAGCGATCTCTACCGGGCTACCGTTTTGCCAAGTCGCATCGTGGATGACCTGGGCTGTCGGGCTGGAGGCCCATGGTGCCGGACGGATGGTCGATAGGTCTGGAACCATCACCAAATCGCTCTCGGCATAAAGTGTTTCGCCGTCTTCTTCGAAGCCGACGTAGTCGCCCGTAATGGTTTGATGAAAGATCGAAATCGGAAGGTGCACAGCGCCAAGCTTGGCAAATTTCTCCGCCGGCATGGTCTTGCCGCGCGCAACGCCGGCAATATCCGGCACTGCACAATCGACTTCTTCAATACGATGTTCGCGAAGCCAAGTCTTGATGGTGTCAGAGGTCGCGCCCGCACCGTAGCCATCGGCCTCGGGGGATGTCGCGCCGTATTCGGCAGTCATGATTGCACCTGGAATTATAGATGATCGCTCGTTCGCATGGTCAGTTAACGGGCGCTGCTGCATCAGAGATTTGCAGACGTTCTGCTTGTAGCTGGCCAATTTTATGATCACAATGGCCCAGTAAGGCAAGGGATAAGGGGTCTCTAGCTTTACGGGCTTACCGTCCGTGTGCCAACTTGGCCCACCGGTGGGGCAATTGCCGAAATCGCCAGAAAGGTCTTTCCCATGATTGGTCAACAAGGCGCCCGCCGCTCTCTTGCGACGAGCTTCGCTATCGCTCTATGCGCTGTCTCGCTATTCGTCTTCGCGCAACCCTCGTCCGCCGCCGACAAAGAAGTCCGCGTCTATAACTGGTCCGACTACATCGATTCCTCAGTGCTTGAGGACTTTACCAAAGAAACCGGCATTAAGGTCATTTACGATGTTTTTGACAGCAACGAAGTCCTAGAGACGAAGTTGCTTGCTGGTGGAACCGGATACGACGTCGTCGTGCCCTCAGGACCGTTCCTGTCGCGCCAGATCAAGGCGGGCGTGTTCCAGAAGCTCGATAAGTCGAAGCTGCCCAACCTATCCAACATGTGGCCCGACATCCAGAAGCGGTCTTCGATTTACGACCCGGGCAACGAGTACTCGATCAACTACATGTGGGGCACAACCGCCATCGGTTACAACGAGGCGAAGATCAAGGAGCGTATGCCCGACGCTCCAGTCAACTCTTGGGATATGTTCTTCAAGCCCGAGGTCATTTCAAAATTCAAAGACTGCGGTATCCACGTTCTCGATGCGGCCGACGACGTACTCCCGGCTGTGTTGAACTATCTGGGTCTTGATCCCAACACCAAGAACCCTGATGACCTCAAGAAGGCGGCGGATCTCATGGAAAAGATTCGTCCCAACATTCTGAAGTTCCACTCTTCCGAGTATATCAACGCGCTGGCCAACGGCGACATCTGCCTTGCCATCGGATATTCCGGCGACATTCTGCAAGCCAAGAGCCGCGCTGAGGAAGCAAAGAACAATCAGGTTATCGTCCTGTCGTTGCCGAAGGAAGGCGCGCAGATGTGGTTCGACCAGATGGCGATTCCCGCCGACTCCAAGCACGTCGATGAAGCCCACGCCTTCCTCAACTTCATGATGAAGCCTGAGGTGATTGCGAAGTCCTCGAACTTCGTCCAGTACGCAAACGGCAACCTCGCTTCGCAAAAATTCCTCGACGACGAGGTGAAGGACAACCCGAACGTTTATCCCGACGAGGAGACGATGAAGCGGCTGTTCGTGAAAACGGCATACGATGCAAAGACGCAGCGTGTCGTTACGCGGCTGTGGACCAAGGTCGTCACGGGCCAATAGCCCTCAAGGCATTCTGGCGTTCGCGCGAGACACGGATTTCGTGCGAACGCTCCAAGCCACTGCTTCGCGTCGGAATAGTTCCAAGCGACGCAGCCATATTGAGGTAGATGAAGATGGATACGGCGACGGCGACAGCGGGTACACAACCGAAGGCGCGGCTAGCCCGCACCTTTGCTCCTCAGTCGGGGTTTACGCCCTGGAATGATCCTAACGAAAAGCCGATCGTTCGGTTCGAAAACGTCACCAAGAGGTTCGGCGACTTCGTGGCTGTAAAGGACATCACGCTCGATATTTATGAGCGTGAATTCTTCGCCCTGTTGGGCCCCTCGGGCTGTGGCAAGAGTACGTTGCTGCGGATGCTTGCGGGCTTTGAAAAGCCCACCGAAGGCCGTATCCTGGTCGGTGGCACCGACATCACCGATCTGCCACCCTACGAGCGCATGGACGTGAACATGATGTTCCAATCCTACGCGCTATTTCCTCATATGACGGTAGAAAAGAACATCGGCTTCGGCCTGCGCCAGGAAGGCATGGCCAAAGCTGACATCGATGCACGCGTCGCGGAAGCGATGTCGCTGGTCGAGCTGCAGAAGTTCGCCCATCGCAAGCCCCATCAGTTGTCGGGCGGTCAGCAGCAGCGCGTTGCGTTGGCTCGCGCCATAGCCAAGAAGCCTCGGATCATGCTTCTCGACGAGCCCTTGGGCGCACTCGACAAGCGTCTACGCCAGAGCGCCCAGTTTGAGTTGATGCGCATTCAGGAGACGACAGGCACCACGTTCATCATCGTGACGCACGATCAGGAAGAAGCAATGACTGTCGCAAGCCGCATCGGCGTGATGAACCACGGCGAACTGGCGCAGATTTCCACCCCAGGTGAAATCTATGAAGCACCTGAATCCTGCTATGTGGCGGAGTTCATCGGCGACGTGAACCTGTTTGAGGGCAAGGTGGCCTCGCTGTCGCAAGGCATGGCCGAGATTGAGTGGGTTGGCGGCGGCCGCTTCAAAGCTTCTGCGCCGCCAGGTCTTACTACCGGGCAGCAGGTATGGCTTGCCCTGCGGCCTGAAAAGGTGGTCATCTCGCTGCACAAACCCACCGCCGACGCCAATGTTATACCGGGGAAGGTCGATGACGTCGGCTATCTCGGTTCCATATCGCACTATCATACCAAGGTTGCGACCGGACAACGCGTGACCGCTTTGCGGGCGAATGTCGCTCAATCGGCGGAAGCGAACATCAAATGGGAAGACGATGTTTGGCTGAGCTGGCCGGTGGATGCCGGCGTGGTCCTTACAAAATAGCTGCACAGGTTCGGAATGGAGATCTCCATGCCCACGTCTGACATGCAAAAGGCCAAGGAGATGTCGCGATGCGCCGCTGGTATGTGATCGCCGCGCCCTATCTGTGGCTGTTGGTGTTTTTCCTCGTTCCCTTCCTGATCGTTTTCAAGATATCGCTGTCCGATATCGCGATGGCCATTCCGCCATACACGCCGACGCTCGATCTTTCGGAGGGCTGGCAAGGGATCAAGGACTTCTTCTCGGGGCTCGATTTCGAGAACTACGCGTTCATCTTCAGCGATCAGCTCTACATAGGCGCCTACTGGTCGAGCTTGAAAATTGCCGCCTTTGCGACCTTCCTCACACTTCTTGTCGCTTACCCGATTGCCTACGGCATGGCACGCGCGCCCAAGGAGTGGCAGCCCACGCTGATGATGCTCGTCATCCTGCCATTCTGGACTTCCTTCCTGATCCGCGTTTATGCGTGGATCGGCATTTTGAAGAAGGAGGGACTGCTCAATCTGTTTCTGATGAATACGGGCCTCATCAGCGAGCCCCTCAACATCATGAACACGACGACTGCGGTCTATATCGGCATCGTCTATTCGTACCTGCCGTTTATGATCCTGCCGCTTTACACGAGCCTGGAAAAGATCAAGCCATCGCTTCTTGAAGCGGCGGAAGACCTTGGCTCTCCGCCGTGGAAGGCGTTTTGGCAGGTGACGTTCCCGCTCTCGGTCCCAGGCATTGTCGCGGGCAGCCTGCTCGTTTTCATTCCGGCCGTCGGCGAATTCGTTATCCCGGATCTCCTGGGCGGCTCAGAGACGTTGATGATCGGCAAAACCCTGTGGAGTGAGTTCTTCAACAACCGCGATTGGCCGGTCGCCTCCGCCGTCGCCGTGATCCTGCTGATCGTGCTGGTCGTTCCGATCATGCTGTTCCAGAGGATGCAGGAAAAGCAGAGGGAGGCCGGCTGATGAATACGCGCTTTTCTTGGTTCAATATAACTTCGATCGTGCTCGGCTTCGCGTTTTTGTACGTGCCGATTCTGCTGCTCATCATCTACTCGTTCAACGAGAGCAAGCTCGTCACGGTCTGGGGTGGATGGTCAACGAAGTGGTATTCGGGTCTGCTCGACAACCAGGCGCTGATCGACGCCGCGTGGGTGACTTTGCGGGTAGGGTTGGTGGCGGCGACGATCGCCACGATCCTGGGGACACTGGCAGCGATTGTGCTGGCCCGCATGGGCCGCTTCCGGGGCCGCACGCTGTTCTCCGGACTGGTGTTTGCGCCGCTGGTTATGCCCGAAGTAATCACCGGTCTGTCGTTGTTGCTGCTGTTTGTGGCGCTCAATTTCGATCGCGGATTCTGGACAGTTACGATCGCGCATGCCACCTTTTCCATGTGCTTTGCCGCGGTCGTGGTGCAATCGCGCCTGCTGGATTTCGACAAGTCAGTTGAAGAGGCTGCAATGGATCTGGGGGCATCCCCGGTCACGACTTTCTTCGAAGTGACGCTGCCGATCATCGCGCCCGCGGTCATTTCTGCGTGGCTACTGGCCTTCACGCTTTCGCTCGATGACTTGGTCATCGCGAGTTTCACCACGGGACCAGGCGCGACCACTCTGCCGATCAAGATCTATTCGCAGGTTCGCCTCGGCGTGACTCCTGAAATCAATGCGGTTTCGACGATCATGATCTCTCTGGTCGCACTCGGTGTGCTCGCCGCGTCGCTTGTGAGCAAGCAGCAAGCACTCCGGCGTGAGAAGGAGACGCGCGCGGTCGATGCCGGCGCGGGTTAATCGGGTTTACATGGCTGAAGATCACGTCAATTCCTATTATGCAGCGACGATCAACGACACCACGCGCTATCCTCGTGCCGAAGGCGAGATGGTGGCGGACGTATGCGTCGTCGGCGGCGGCTTTTCCGGGGTTTCTTCGGCGCTGACGTTGGCTGAGCGCGGCTACAAGGTCGTGCTCGTTGAAGCCAATCGCATAGGCTGGGGTGCCTCCGGGCGCAACGGCGGGCAGATCATCGGCGGGATATCGGGTGAGCACAATATCGAGCGGCAGCTGGGCGCGGCCGGCCGCGCGCTGCTACGCGACATTCGCTATCGCGGCAACGAGATCGTCGAAAGCCGCATAGCCAGGTATGGCATCGCGTGTGATTTCAAGCATGGCTGGATGGAAGCCGCCGCGCGCGAAAAACACCTGCCGCAGATGCGCGAGTACGTGGAAGGCCGCCATGCGGAAGGTGATGGCGAAGGTCTCGAAATCGTCGAGCCGGGCGCCATGGCTGACGTACTTGGGACCAAGATCTATTACGGCGGCTATATAGATCGCCGTAGCGGGCACCTCCATCCCCTTAACCTGTGTCTTGGAGAGGCACGGGCGGCCGCGTCGCTCGGTGTCCGGATTTTCGAAGACAGCCCCGTCGTTGAGATCAGTGGTGGCAGTCCTTGCGTGGTGAAGACTGGGCGCGCGCGCATCAAGGCTACGAGCGTGATTCTGGCCGGGAGCACGGAGCACAAGTTTCAGCGTGGGCCCTTGCGTGGGCTCACCTTTCCGACCGGCAGCTACATCATCGCGACAGAGCCCCTAGACGAGGCGACGGCGAACGAGCTCAATCCGCAGGATCTCGCGGTCGCCGACAGCAACATCGTGCTCGATTATTTTCGCCTGTCGGCCGACCGGCGGATGCTGTTCGGTGGGCGCTGCAACTACTCAAACCGCGATCCCTCCGATCTGCGGGCTTCGCTGCAACCGAGACTGGTTGAGATCTTCCCGGCTCTTGCCCAGAAGCGCATCGAGTTTGCCTGGGGCGGTCGAATCGGAATCGTTTTGACGCGCATTCCGGCGATCGGGCGCCTGGAGCCGAACGTTTATTACCTTCAGGGCTACTGCGGGCACGGCGTCAACACGACTCACATCGCAGCTGAGATCGTCTGCGATGCGATCGCTGGGACGATGGAAAAGTTCGATCTGTTTGAGAAGATCAAACACGTGCGGTTGCCCGTGGGGCGCTGGGCCGGCAACCAGATGCTGGCGCTAGGGATGCTCTATTATCGAATCCGCGACTTGCTTTAGGCGCTGGTTTCGCCTGACGCCCCGAATAATCTAAATAAGTCGACCAACCACCGTTCACCGAACTCCCAAAACGAAAACCGGGGCCACAAGGGCCCCGGCTCCGATTCTGCTCCGGATGGGAAGAGCTTATTAGGGAAGCGTAGCCTTCACAGAGAAGACGAAACGGCTGTCCGACAGACCGGTGTAGGTGTCACCCGGCGTCTGATCGAGGTTGGTGTCCCAGTAGCGGAAGTCGAAGGTGAACTTCTCGACTGCGAGAGCAAGACCAACGTTCCAGTAGGTGTAGTTGTCGGTAAGGCCCGAGAAAGCACCAGCGTTATCGGGATCATCCGAGTAGCCCAAGGTGCCGCTAAGCGTCGGCGTGAAGATATGCATCTGAGGCAGCTCGTAAGCCAAAGTGCCTTCGACCGTCCAGGTCGTCGGATAGTTGCTCTGATCAGGGGTGTAATAGAACGTTACGCCGCCCGACAGGTTCTTAAAGATCTCGGTCGAAACGCCAGCCTTCAGTTCCAGGTAGTTACCCGGATCGTCAGCGATCGGATACAGGTAACCGATCAAGCCGAAGTCGAAGGTGAACCGATCCCACGTCGGCTTGATGCCCGCGTAAAGGTCGAGCTCCATCGGAGCGTAAGCGCCGTCGCCCTTAACGCCGACGTTCGATGCCCATGCACCGGCATAGAAGATGCCGTAGGACATATCGACAGAACCCTGAGCCGCCGGCTCTTCGTTATTGAGAGACAAACCGCGGAAGACGTAATCGCTGGTGCCACCGACGGTGATTGACCATTCGAAAGCGCGATCTTCTGCGTTTGCAGCGCCCGCGAGTGCAGTGCTGGCGAGAGCCGCAACGCCAGCCAGCTTGGTGAACTTATTCATAGTAATGGACCCCCGTCCCTTGATGTCTAGGCGAACGATGTGGACCGGAAGCCCGACTCTTTCGTTCGCGGTAACGCTAAGGAACCAGAATTGTGACCGATCACTCAAGCAATACTTCGCCACACAGCGGTGCTTGCAGATCGGCGTTGCATATTCGTCACTATGAACGAGTTTCCTGCATCAAATCCTTTCGACTTGCTTAAGTTTTAGGCTGGTTCAACGCGTCAAGAGATTGGTCGGAAGTGGCCTGTGCGCAACTTCACGCAGCGAGAAACTGGATTTGAGTCGCGCCACACCGGGCAATCGAGAGAGCTGCTCCTTATGGATCCGTTCAAAATCGGCTAGATCGCGTGCCAGTACCGTCAGGAGATAGTCGTCGTCGCCGGACATCAGGTGGCAAGAGACGATGTTCGGCGATGCCGCCGCCGCCCTTTCGAAAGCTGCCAGCAGCTCTTCGTTCTGACTTTTCAATGCGATCTGGATGAACGCCGTCATGTGCAGGCCGAGCGCGTCGCGATTAAGCTTGGCCGCATAGCCCTCTATGACCCCGTCGCGTTCAAGCTGCCGAATCCGGCGCGCAATCGCGGTGGCGGAAAGGGGAATTCTCTCAGCAAGTTGCACCTGCGATTGCCGTGCATCATGGGAAAGCGCGTCGAGGATCGCCTTATCCAGCGCATCTAGATGCATAATTGCAGAAATCCTGCGCAAAAATTAAAACTAGCGCAGTATATATGCAATTTGTGGCCATATGGCAACGAAATTCGCGCCGTAATAAACCGGAGGCTGAGGCATGATTCACATCAACGACAGACATGGCGAAGCGCCAACCACAGCGGAGAACCAAAATGCGGATCGGCGTTCCTACGGAAATCAAGAGCAACGAGTTTCGTGTTGGTCTGGTGCCCTCATCGGTGCGCGAGATCACTGCCCGCGGGCATGAGGTCCTCGTTCAGTCAGGCGCTGGCGAGGGCATCTTCGCGGACGATGCGGCTTACGTGAAAGCTGGCGCCCGGATCGTCCCGACCGCCGAAGCAGTCTTTGCCGAAGCCGACATGATCGTGAAGGTGAAGGAGCCGCAGGCCGTCGAATACAATCGCCTGAAGCCGCACCAGATCCTGTTCACCTATCTCCACCTGGCACCCGACGCAGAGCAGGCCCGCGGCCTCATGGCCTCAGGCGCGACGGCGATTGCGTATGAAACGGTTACGGACGCTCAGGGTGGACTTCCGCTTCTGGCGCCGATGAGCGAAGTCGCCGGACGGCTTTCCATCGAGGCCGCCGCCTTGGCTCTGCGTCGTCCAACCGGTGGACGAGGCGTGCTGATGGGTGGCGTTCCCGGGGTCAAGCCGGCGAAAGTTGTTGTACTGGGCGGCGGTGTCGTTGGCACGCACGCTGCGCGCATGGCGGTTGGCCTGGGCGCGGACGTCACCATCATCGACCGTTCGATTCCCCGCCTTCGCCAGCTCGACGAGTTGTTCGAAGGGCGCGTGCGGACGCTGGCATCGACCCTCGACGCGATCGAGACGGAAGTTCTCGCCGCTGACGCCGTGATTGGTGCGGTTCTGGTTCCTGGCGCTTCCGCACCCAAGCTGGTGACGCGCGCCATGCTCAAGGACATGAAGAAGGGGTCTGTTCTGGTCGACGTTGCCATCGATCAGGGCGGCTGCTTTGAAACGTCGCGTCCCACGACACATGCCGAGCCGACCTATCAGGTTGACGGGGTGATTCACTATTGCGTGGCCAACATGCCCGGCGCGGTGCCCTCCACGAGCGCACAGGCACTCAACAATGCCACCTTGCCCTTCGTTCTCAAGCTTGCAGACAAGGGTGTGGCGGCGCTTGATGACGACCGTCATCTTGCTGCGGGTCTGAACGTCAAAGCCGGCCGCATCACGCACGCCGCTGTTGCTGCCTCGCTGGGATTTGACCGCCTGGAAGCCAACTTCGCTGTGGCCGCCGAGTAAACTTACGGAACCCCCGTGCCGCCCGCCATTCCTCCGGGCGTCACAAGAAGAACAGGCCAGCTTCATCCGAAGCTGGCCTGCTTTTTTGGGGCTAAGGAAAGGCAGAAGGTCACTGCATCAGCGCGAATACGGTGTGCGGCTCGACAAGAGCGATGAGTTTGCTCAGCTGTCGTCTTCCTTGTCGTCATCGTCGCCTTTGTCTTCCGGATCGCGCATATCGCAAGGATCACCCATCGGCATGGTCATTACTGCGATGCCCATCGCGAGGCTGGCGAACGTCAGTGCGTTCATCGCGTAAAGAAGGGCTACCGCGAGGTAGGGATTTTCCGATTCCTCGATGAGGTCTTTGATGCCGGAGATATTCGACATCAAAATCAGTGCCGCAAACGCGATTCCGACGGCCACGCCAAAAGCCAGATGCCGGCTGAGAAAACGCAGCAGCGTTGGCAGGCGCATATAGCGCTCAATAACGGAGGCGCGTGCGCGGGTTATGAAACTGCTGAGCGTAGCCGCCATGTTGTGTGCTCCAGGCACTGCGAAATTCAGGCGAACAACTGCTAATCTACCGTGCGTGGCGGATTTCGCCAATGGCGCACAAACGCCATCGCCTGATTGTGGTCAGTCGCTAGGGCCCCAACGAGGCGTACCGGTTCGTGCTTTTCTACTTCAGGCTCGGGAAATTGAATTCCGCACCTTTACGGATGCCGGTAGGCCAACGGGCGGTGATGGTCTTGAGCCGCGTGTAAAATCGCACGCCCTCCGGTCCATAAATTGAGTGATCGCCGAACAGCGAGCGTTTCCAGCCGCCGAACGAATGATAGGCCACGGGCACGGGGATTGGGACGTTGATGCCTACCATGCCGACTTCGATGCGGTCGGCAAATGCGCGTGCGGCGTCGCCGTCGCGGGTGAAGATCGCAGTTCCGTTGCCGTATTCGTGGCTGTTGATGAGGTGCGCAGCCTCGTCGTATGAGCCTGCGCGCACCACCGACAGAACAGGACCGAATATCTCCTGCTTGTAGATCTCCATCTCCTTGGTCACGCGGTCGAATAACGTGCCTCCGAGGAAGAACCCGTTTTCATAGCCCTGCAGTTTGAACCCGCGTCCATCGACGACGAGTTCGGCGCCTTCCTTCACGCCGGAATCTATAAGATGGGTAATGCGCTGCTTGGCCTGCGCAGTGACGACCGGACCCATCTCGCTATCCGGGTCGGTCGCCGGGCCAACTTTGAGGCTGCGCACCTTAGGCGCGAGCGCTTCGACCAACTTGTCGGCGGTTTTCTCGCCCACGGGCACGGCGACGGAGATTGCCATGCACCGCTCGCCAGCCGATCCATAGCCAGCGCCCATCAGGGCATCGACGGCCTGGTCCATATCGGCGTCCGGCATGACGATCATATGGTTCTTGGCGCCGCCCAACGCTTGGATGCGCTTGCCGTTGGCGCAGCCTCGCGCGTAGACGTACTGCGCAATCGGCGTCGACCCGACGAAGGAGACCGCGGCGATATCTGGGTGATCGAGAATAGCGTCGACTGCCGCCTTGTCGCCGTGCACGACGTTGAGGACGCCTTCGGGGAAGCCTGCCTCCTGAAACAGCTCCCAGGCAAGCATGACAGCCGAAGGGTCGCGCTCCGACGGTTTCAAGATGAACGTGTTTCCACATGCGATGGCGACGGGATACATCCACATCGGCACCATAGCGGGGAAGTTGAACGGCGTGATGCCGGCGACGACGCCGAGCGGCTGACGGTCAGACCATGAGTCGATGTCGGGGCCGACGTTGCGCGAATATTCGCCCTTCAAAAGATGCGGTATGCCGCACGCGAAATCGACGACGTCGATGCCGCGCTGAAGCTCGCCAAGCGCGTCGGCGTGGGTCTTGCCATGTTCGGCGGAAATAGCTCGCGCAATTTTATCGGCGTTCTTTTCCAGCAGCTCCTTGAACTTGAACATCGGCTTTACGCGCTTGGTCGGCGGCGTGGTGGCCCAAGTCGCGGCAGCTTTCTTTGCCACCGCGACGGCCGCATTGACTTCCGCCACCTCTGAGAGCGGAAGGCGCGCGACTTCCTCGCCGGTGGCTGGATTGAATACGGGGGAGAAGCGCTGGGACGCCGAAGCTACTTTGCGTCCGCCGATGCCATTCGGGATCGTTTCCATAATCAACAGTCTCGTCGTTGCTTGTTATTTATAAGTTAGCTCGCCTTGAGGGCCTTGGTCATAATGTCGAAGAGCTGGTCGATCTGGTCCTTCGAAATAATGAGAGGCGGTGACAGAGCGATAATGTCTCCGGTCTGGCGGATCAGAAGTCCAGCTTCGAATGCCTTGATGAACAGATCGAAGGCGCGTTTGGCAGGCTGGCCTGGGATCGGTTCGACCTCGATAGCTCCGATCAGACCGATGTTACGCAGATCGATGACGTGCGGCATGCCGCGTAGGGCGTGCAGGCGCTCTTCCCAGTAGGGCGCAAGTTCCTTGGCGCGTGTGAGGAGTCCTTCCTCCTGATAGGTATCGAGTGTCGCGATGCAAGCCGCCGAGGCAATTGGATGCCCGGAGTACGTGTAGCCATGGAAGAAGTCGATCACGTCCTCCGGTCCTTGCATGAACGCATCAAACACCTTGGAGGAAACGAACACGCCGCCGAAAGGAACGACGCCGTTGGTGATACCTTTCGCGGTGGTGATGATGTCGGGCGTGACACCGAAGTAGTCGGTGCCGAAGGGAGCGCCAAGGCGCCCGAACGCAGTTATCACCTCATCGAAGATCAACAGAATGTCGTGCTTTGCGCAGATCGCCGCCAATCTCTCCAGGTAGCCGTTGGGCGGAATGAGAACGCCCGTCGAGCAGGCGACCGGCTCGACTATGCAGGCTGCGATGGTTGAGGCGTCGTGCAGGGCCACGAGCCTTTCCAGATCATCCGCAAGCTCAGCGCCGTGTGCGGGTTGTCCGCGCGAAAAAGCATTGCGGGCGAGATCATGCGTGTGGCGAAGGTGATCGACGCCGGGAAGCAGCGCGCCGAACATCTTGCGATTATTCGAAATGCCGCCGACGGACGTCCCACCGAAATTGACACCGTGGTAGCCCCGCTCGCGTCCGATCATGCGGACCTTGGTGGCGTTGCCTTTTGCGCGATGGTAGGCGATCGCCATTTTCAGAGCGGTCTCAACGGACTCCGAACCCGAGTTTGTGAAAAACACGTTCTCGAAGCCCTTGGGCGCAATGTTGACAAGACGCGACGCGGCCTCGAATGCCTTGTCATGCCCCATCTGGAAGGTTCCGGCATAGTCTAGAGTTGCGGCCTGCTTGGCGACCGCCTCCGCGATTTTGGGGCGGCAGTGCCCGGCATTCACGCACCAAAGCCCTGCGGTGCCGTCCAGCACCTTGCGGCCGTCGTCGGTTACGTAATGCATGTCTTTAGCGCCGACGAAAATACGCGGCGCTTTCTTGAATTGCCGGTTTGCGGTGAAAGGCATCCAGAAGGCTGAAAGATCGTTGGTCTTGCTATGTATGTTCATGGCCATGTCCAGGCGCGTGCCTGTCCCTGAAGGGAGCTGAATTAGATTTGTTCGCGCGCCAAGCGGTGCGCGGCCAAAGTGAGTGCGCCGTACACTCAGGTCGTACGGCTGACGGCGTCGGTCAGGCTTTCGGCAAAGACGTCCATGCCCTCCTGCACCAGGTCGTCGCTGGCGGTGAGGGGAACGAGGAACCGAATTACATTTCCGTATGTGCCGCACGACAACAAGATCAGGCCGCGTTCGTTGGCGGCTTTGAGAAGATTTGCTGTCAGTGCCGCGTCGGGCTCGTGGCTCGATCCATTCTTCACCAGTTCCAACGCGCACATAGCACCAAGACCTCTTATATCACCGAAGCAATTGAGGTTGGAGCGCTCCTTGAGTTCCTTGAGGCGCGTGGTGATTATGGTGCCGATGGCGTTGGAGCGGCTGCAGAGGTCTTCGTCCTCGATGATGTCGAGGACCGTGTGAGCGGCGGCGCAGGCGACGGGATTTCCAGCGTAAGTGCCGCCAAGGCCGCCGGGGTTGGCCGCATCCATCACTTCGGCACGGCCGACGATTGCCGCCAGCGGCATTCCGCCCGCCAGACCTTTTGCCATGGTGACGATATCGGCCTTCACGCCCGCATGCTCAAGTGCAAACATCTTTCCGGTGCGCGCGAAGCCGGTTTGGATTTCATCGCCGATCAGCAGGATGCCATGCTCGTCGCACAGCGCGCGTAGGGACCTCAGGAAGTCTACAGGTGCGATGTTGAAGCCGCCTTCTCCCTGCACCGGCTCGATGATGATCGCCGAAACGTTTGAAGGATCAATAGTGCTTTTGAAGAGATGCTTGAGGCTCGCAAAGCTCTGCTCGCTCGTCACGCCGTGATAGGTGTTCGGGAACATGGCGTGGTGAATGTCAGGCGGGAACGGGCCAAAGCCCTTCTTATAGGGCACGACCTTTCCGGTCAGCGCCATGCCGATGTGCGTGCGTCCGTGGAAGCCGCCGCCAAACGAGATCACGCCGGAACGGCCGGTATAGGCGCGCGCAATCTTGATGGCGTTCTCAACCGCTTCGGCGCCGGTCGAGACAAGCATGGATTTGGCAGGCTGGGGCACCGGCGCGATCGCGTTCAGGCGCTCTGCCAGAGAGATGTAGTTCTCGTGCGGCGTGACTTGGAAGCAGACATGCGTGAAAGCGTCGAGCTGCGCTTTGATTGCATCCACGATGCGCGGATGCTGATGCCCGGTGTTGACCACCGCGATCCCCGCACCGAAATCGATGTAGCGCTTGCCGTCTTCGCTCCAGATCTCTGCGTTTTTGGCCTTCTTGGCGTAGATTGCGGTTGCGTGTCCAATGCCGCGCGCAACCGCATTCTGGCGGCGGACGTGAAGCTCGGCTGAGGTCGGCATGTGGGTCTCCATAAGGATCAAAAAAATGCCTGAATGCCGGTCTGTGCGCGGCCCAGGATCAAGGCGTGAATGTCGTGCGTGCCCTCGTAGGTGTTGACGGCCTCGAGGTTCACCATGTGACGGATGACGTGATACTCGTCGGAAATGCCGTTGCCGCCGTGGATGTCGCGTGCGACGCGCGCGATCTCCAGGGCTTTGCCGCAGCTGTTCCGCTTTATCAGTGAGATCGCTTCACTCGCGAGACGTCCTTCATCCTTGAGGCGAGTTGCTCGAAGGCAAGCATGGAGGCCGAGCGTGATTTCAGTCTGCATGTCGGCAAGTTTTTTCTGGATCAGCTGGTTGGCGGCAAGCGGTTGACCGAACTGTTTGCGGTCCAGTGCATATTGGCGCGCGGCATGCCAGCAAAATTCCGCAGCGCCGAGTGCGCCCCAGGCAATGCCGAGACGTGCATTGTTGAGACATCCGAAAGGACCTTTGAGACCCTCCACATTCGGCAGCAGATGGCTTTCGGAAACCACCACGTCATCCATGACGATCTCGCCGGTGGCGGACGCACGCAGTCCGACTTTGCCTGCGATTTTGGGCGTCGAAAGCCCCTTCATGCCGCGCTCCAGAATGAAGCCGCGGATGATGCCGCCATCGGTCTTGGCCCACACCACCATGACGTCGGCGATGGGTGAGTTCGAAATCCACGTTTTGGTGCCGGACAGTTTGTAGCCGTCCGATACGCGAACGGCGCGCGTCGTCATGCCGGCGGGATCGGAGCCGTGGTCGGGTTCTGTCAATCCAAATGCGCCGACGAGTTCGCCCGAAGCAAGGCCCGGTAAATATTTGCGGCGCTGCTCATCGCTGCCGTACGCGAAGATCGGGTACATAACGAGGCTCGATTGCACGCTCAGAGCTGAGCGATAACCGCTGTCGATACGTTCGACTTCCCGGGCAATCAGGCCGTAGCCGACGTAGCTCAGCCCCGTGCCGCCGTATTCCTCCGGGATCGTCGGCCCAAGAAAGCCCATGGCCCCCATGTCCGTCATGATGGATCGGTCGAAGCTTTCATTGCGGAAGTCATCGCGCACGCGCGGCATCAGCTTGTCTTCGGCAAACTTGCGGGCGCTATCTGCAAGCAGGCGCTCGTCATCGCTCAGCGCGTCGTCGAAGGCGAGTGGATCTGCCCAGGAGAAAGCAGCTTGCCCGGAATGGTTGTTTCGCGCTGACATTTCGTATTCTGACCTCAAGGGAGTTGGCGTATGGCGATCATGACAACAGAACAACAGGGCTGGAGCCGGTCCAGCTAACCCACACAGTGTCTCCCCAATCGAAGTGCTCCTGATCGTAACGCGAACGGTTGGGGCGGGAGACACGAAGCAACTGTCCCGAGGGCAGCTGAACGTGGAAGATAGACGTATCGCCTAAATATGAGACTTCCTTGATCTCACCGCGTGCGACGTTGTGGGCGGCCGGGCACTCCGGCACTGCGGGCGGCTCACCGGCATCCTTGTGCAGATTGATCTTCTCGGGCCGAATGGCAACCCATACGGAAGATCCAGCGTTACCGGGCGAACTGTGCGGCATGTAAACGCTATGCGGTGCAAGGTCCGGGCAGGCCACGACGGCTTCATCGGTTCCATCCTTGGTCAGCTTGCCTTCGAACATGTTGACCGATCCGATGAAGTCCGCGACGAAGCGCGAGGCTGGAAACTCGTAGAGATCATTGGGCGTACCCAGCTGCGCAATCGCTCCTTTGTGCATGACGGCGATGCGTGAAGCGATGGCGAGAGCTTCGTCCTGATCGTGGGTCACCATGATGAATGTGATGCCGACCTTCTGCTGGAGTTGCGAAAGCTCAAAGCGCATGGCTTCGCGCAATTTGGCATCGAGCGCGGAGAGTGGCTCATCGAGAAGCAGGACCTTGGGCCGCTTGATGAGTGCGCGAGCTAAAGCCACACGCTGACGCTGTCCGCCCGATAGCTGATCAGGTTTGCGCGCACCCAGATGGCCGAGCTGCACGAGGTCGAGAGCCTCCTGCACCCGCGCCTGGATTTCTTCCTTTGGCAGCCCGTCAATCTTGAGTCCGTAGGCGACATTGTCGGCGACCGTCATGTGGGGGAAGACGGCGTACGACTGAAACACCATGTTGACGGGCCGCTTGTTGGGTGGCGTCTCGCCCATATCTTGTCCGTCGATGAAGACGGCGCCTTCGGTTGGAACCTCGAAGCCCGCCAGCATGCGCAGAAGCGTCGTCTTCCCGCATCCGGAGGGGCCGAGGAGCGCGAAGAATTCTCCCGGCATGATATCGAGCGACACGTTGTCGACAGCCGTCATCGATCCAAACCGCTTCACGATGTTGCGAAACGAGATGATTGGCTTATCTGCCGCCGCATCGTTGGTGCGTTGCGCGAGTTGGTCCATTACTTTGCTCCTCAACTCGAATTGGATTTCTTCTGTCCGATCATCATCAGCACCATCAGCGCGACGGTAAGAAGGATCAGCATGGTGGATGCGGCATTGACCTCGGGCGTCACCGAGAAGCGGACCATGGAATACACCTTCACGGGGAAGGTTACGGTGTTGGGTCCGGAGGTGAAAAACGTAATAACGAAATCGTCGAGAGATAGCGTGAACGAGAGGAGCGCGCCGGCGATCAGGGCGGGCTTCATGTGAGGCAGCAAGACATCGCGGAATGCTTGCCAGTCGGATGCGCCCAGGTCGCGCGCGGCCTCTTCCTGTTCATTATTGAAGCTCGCGAGGCGCGCGCGCACGACCATAGCAACGAACGGGAAGCAGAAGGATACGTGCGCGATGATGATAGCGCCAAGGCTGAGCGGCCAGGGTAGGTCGTGCGGCCAGGGAATGACGCGTGAGAAGAATAGCAGCATGGCGACACCCATGCAGATTTCAGGCACCACGATAGGCAAAGACAGCGTGCCTTCGATGGCGCCCTTGAATGGGAATTTGAACCTCCAAAGCATGACTGCCGCGAGCGCTCCCAGCACGAGCGATATCAGCGTCGTTACCAGGGCAATCGTGAGTGAGTTGGCAAATGCTAGCATGAGGCTGTCGTTGTGGAACAGCTTGTCGTAGTATTTGAAGGTGAAGCCTTTCCAGACAATGATGCGCTTGCTGTCGTTGAAGGAAAATGCAATCAGCGCCATAAGTGGCGCGTAGAGGAAAAAGAACACACCTGCGAGCCACAGACGCATGGGCCACAGGCGGTTGTATTCGAGTGGGGCTGGCCGGTCGCTCATCTCATTCCTCCCCTCAGATGCCGTGGCCGTCCGCGGGCTTGCCGCGGTTGAGATAGGCGCGCAAAGCGATCGTGGCGAACGTTGCGTACATCAGCAGGAATGACAGTGCTGCGCCAAAGGGCCAATCGTTCGCCCGCTTGAATTGGCGTTCGATGACGTTGGCGATCATCTGGCTATCCGGGCCACCGAGAAGGTCCGGTGTGAGGTAGGCACCAAGCGCGGGCACGAAGGTGATGATGACGCCTGAGACGATACCGGGCAGTGCGAGCGGTACGACTACGGAGAACAGCGTGCGTAGGTGACCAGCGCCAAGGTCGAGGCTCGCCTCCATCAATGACTTGTCGAGGCGATCGAGTGCGGCATACAGCGGCAGAACCATGAACGGCAGATGCACGTAAACCAAGCCGACCACGACGGCAAAGTTGTTATAGAGAAGTTCAAATGGCTCGAACGCGGAGAACGGCTGCAGGCCAATGAAGGCGGCAAGCGTGCTCCCTTGGTTCCACAGCCATCCTAGCGTCCAATTGGCGAAGCCATCGGTGCGCAATACAGCCATGAGGGCATAGGTACGGATCAGCAGGTTGGTCCAGAACGGCAACATCACCAGCATCAGCAGTATCGGACGCGCCCGTTCGCTCGCAAAGACGATGGCCAGAGCGACCGGAAAGCCGATGATCAAGCATAGCAGCGTCGTCAAACCAGCAACGGCAAACGACTTGCCGAAGATCTGCAGATAGAGCGGTTGGAACGCGCGGATATAGTTGTTGAACGTTCCGGTGATCGTAACACCTGTTAAGCCCTCGTTTTGTCCAAACGAGTACGCCCACACGATTCCGAGCGGGATCAGAAAGAATATCGCTATCCATAACGTGGGCGGTAGAACCGTTGTCCAGAATGCTGCCCTGCTCTGCTTTTCGAGTGCCATGATCGTTTCCCGGCCAGACGTGCTCCTATGAGCGTGACACCTTTGGGAAAGGGAGGCGGCCACGACGGATGTCGAAGCCTTCGCCCTTTCCCTCTCCCCAGGCACGGGGAGGTGAGTGCTGCGATCAGTCCGCGCGCAGGCGGGTAAGTGACTCATCGAGAAGGCGGGTAATCTCCTCACCCGCGTAGCGCGGATATTCGCACTTGGCCACGAGATCGGCAGGCGGGAAGATGACGGGGTTGTTCTTGTAGGAGTCATCCATCAGCGCGGTCGCGGCGGAATTTGGCGATGGGTACTTTATCGTCTTGTAGATCTCGGCACCGACTTTGGCGTCGAGAATATTGTTTATGAACGCATGTGCATTCTCAGGATGCGGTGCGCCTTTCGGAATGGCGAGAGTATCTGACTGCTTCATCGCGCCTTCCTTTGGTACGATGAAATTGATGTCGTCATCCTCGACCATGATCTGCGCGATGTCGCCGTTGTATTCCATGACGACATCGACTTCGCCCGAGAGCAGGAGGTCCTGGCCGTTGTCCTCATGGAATGCCTTGATGTTCGGCTTCTGCTTCTTGAGGATTTCTTCGGCCTGCTTGATCAATTCCGGCGTCAGGCCGTTGATGGAGTGGCCCAGATACTTGACGACGTGGCGATACAATTCGCTCGCGTCTGACATGACGGCGATCTTGCCCTTGTGCTCATCGCTCTCGAACAAGATCTTCCAGCTGTCGGGCGTCCCGTTTACTTTCGACTTGCGATAGCCGATGCCGATGACCAGCCACGTGTAGGGCATCGAATACTTGCGGCCTGGATCGTAGGGCGCATCGTTGATGAACTCAGGCGAGACATTCTTGATGTTGGGGATCTTGGAATGATCGAGCGGCATTAGCAGATCCGCCTGGATCATGCGCTCGACGAACTCGCTGCCGGGCACGATGACGTCGAAGCCGGGATTACCAGCGCGCAACTTTGCGAACAACTCGTCGTTGGTCGCAAACAGGCTCATGTTGACGTCAATACCGGTCGCTGCCTTGAAGTCGTCAAGCGTGGTTTCACCGATGTAGGTGTCCCAATTGTAGAAGTTGAGTTTCTTTTCTTCATCGGCAAATGCGCTCGATGTGCCGCGTGGGGCAAACGTCAGCCCGATTGCGGCCGCGCCGAGCCCCTGCAGCACGGATCGCCGAGATCGCTTGGAATTGAAGAGTGCCATGATGTCTTGTGTCATTACTGTACCTCCAACATTCGATAGACTGACAAATGGTTCGCCTTCCTCGACCTCGCGGCGACGTCTTACGCGTCGATACCGCCGAGACAGAGGTATTTGATCTCCAGATATTCATCCAAGCCTTCGGCTGCGCCTTCGCGGCCAAGTCCGGATTCCTTGATGCCTCCGAATGGAACGACCTCGTTCGAGAAGATCCCTTCGTTTACGCCGATCATGCCGGCTTCGAGCTTTTCTGCGACGCGCCAGGCTCGTGCGAGGTTGCTCGAAAACAGATAGGCCGCGAGGCCGAAGGGTGTTCCGTTGGCAAGGGAAATGGCATCTGCTTCGGTCTCAAAGCGCATCAGCGCCGCAACGGGACCGAAGATCTCTTCCGACACAAGCGACATGTTCGGCTTGATGTCGCCGAGCACGGTCGGCGTGAAGAACAAGTCGCCCGCTTCGTGTCCTTGGCCGCCGTAGAGAACCTTCGCGCCTTTCGCGATGGCGTCCTCGGTGAGCGCATTGACCTTGGTGATGGCGTCTTTGTTGATGAGCGGGCCGATGTTGCACTGGGAGTTATGACCAGGGCCGACTTCGAGCTTCTTCACCGCCTCCACAAGGGCTGCCGCAAAGCGATCGTAGATGCCCGATTGCACGAGAATGCGATTGGCGCAAACGCAGGTCTGTCCGGCGTTGCGATACTTCGAG
Organism: Hyphomicrobiaceae bacterium; assembly: GCA_041397645.1. Taxonomy (NCBI): domain Bacteria; kingdom Pseudomonadati; phylum Pseudomonadota; class Alphaproteobacteria; order Hyphomicrobiales; family Hyphomicrobiaceae; species Hyphomicrobiaceae bacterium. Next base: position 1,339,364 of record JAWKWE010000004.1, read on the forward strand.
GCCATGGCGCCCGCGACTGCCTGATCGAGGTCGGCATCGTCGAAAACGAGGAGTGGGGCATTTCCGCCAAGCTCAAGCGTCAGCTTCTTCACCGTATCGGCGCATTGACGATACAGCGCCTTGCCGACGGAGGTCGATCCGGTGAAGGAGAGTTTGCGAACGCGGGGGTCGTCGCACAGAACCTTCCCGACCGCGGGTGCATGCTGCGTGGTGATGACATTGAAGACGCCCGGCGGCACACCTGCGTCCATGGCCAGTTTCGCGATCGCGAGGGCGCACAACGGCGTGTCCTCGGCCGGTTTGACAACGATGGTGCAGCCAGCGGCGAGAGCGGGTGCAACTTTGCGCGTGATCATCGCGATTGGAAAATTCCACGGTGCGATGGCTGCGACGACGCCGATGGGCTGTTTGATGGTCACGTAGCGGCGCGAGGCGACTGTTGTCGGAATTGTGTGCCCGTAGGCGCGTTTGCCCTCTTCGGAGAACCATTCGACGAACGAGGCGCCATAGGCGACCTCACCGCGCGCTTCTGCCAGAGGCTTTCCTTGCTCGCTGGTCATCAGCGCGGCAAGCGCCTCGGTATCGGCGGTCATCAGGTCGAACCACTTGCGCAGAATGGTGCCGCGTTCTTTCGCGGTCTTGGCTGACCACGCAGGCAATGCGCGATGCGCCGCGTCGATGGCCGCTGTCGTCTCGGCGGGGCCAAGATCGGGGACTTGCGCGATCGTCTTGCCGGTTGCCGGATCTGTCACCGCGAATGACTTGGAGCCCTTCACCCACTTGCCGTCGATCAGAGCTTCGGTCGGATATTTGGGCGCGGGCGTCGACATTTCGTCTTCCTTCTGCTTCTAGCGTAGTGTGATGGAAACGGACTTGAGATCGGCATATTTGTGGAGTGCGTGCAGTGAACGGTCGCGCCCGAAGCCCGATTGTTTGAAACCTCCGAACGGCATGGTGATGTCGCAGGCGTCCCAGCCATTCACCCATACAAGGCCAGCCCGCAGCTCGCGGGCAGCGCGATGGGCGAGCGACACGTCTTTCGTCCACACGCCGGAAGCAAGGCCGTAGACTGTACCATTCGCCATCTTGAAGGCTTGTTCCGTGTCGGAGAAGCGCGTGACGGCAAGGACGGGCCCGAAGACTTCCTCGCGCGACAGCGTTGCGTCGGCTGCAACGGCGTCGAACACCGTCGGCTCGACGTAAAAGCCGCCGGTCTCCTCGCGTGCTCGCCGTCCGCCGAGCCTAAGCGCGCAGCCTTCGGAATTTGCCTTCGATATATAGCGAAGCGCGGTCTTCATCTGCTCTTCGCTTACCATCGCACCAAAGCGCGTATCTGGGTTGAGCGGGTCGCCGGGTGTGATGCCTCGCGCGACAGCAAGGAGGTTGTCTACGAAGGCGTCCGCAATGTCTTCATGCACAAGCAGGCGGGAGGCGGCGGTGCAGACCTCGCCCTGATTGTAGAAGATGCCCCAAGCTGCATGTTCCGCGGCAGCCGTCAAATCGGGGCAATCAGCAAACACGATTTGAGGGCTTTTGCCTCCAAGCTCCAAGCTGACGCGCTTGAGGTTCGATTGACCCGAGTACTGCATCAGGAGTTTGCCGACTGGACCCGATCCGGTGAACGCAATCATGTCGACGTCCATATGCAAGGCCAGCGCCTTTCCGGCGGAAGCGCCGAAGCCAGGGACGACATTGAGAACGCCGGGTGGCAGGCCAGCTTCAAGCGCAAGTTCGCCCAGCTTGAGCGCGGTAAGAGGAGATTGCTCGGCTGGCTTGAGGACGATGGAATTTCCCATTGCAAGCGCAGGTGCGATTTTCCACACCGCCATCATCAGCGGGAAATTCCACGGAACGATGCAGCCGATGACGCCCAACGGCTCATGAACGGCAAACGAGATCCGGTCGGAGGTCTCCGGACCGACCTCGCCATAAACCTTGTCGAGCGCCTCTGCGTAGTAACGCATGGTCTTTATGGACGCTGGTATATCGACTTTGAGAGAGTCGTTGATCGGCTTGCCGACGTCGAGGCTTTCGAGCAAGGCAAGCTGTTCAGCATCGCGTTTCATCAGGTCGGCGAGCTTGAACAGAATGCGCTTCTTTTCATTGTAGTGCTTCTTGCGCCAGCGGCCGTCGTCGAACGCCGCACGCGCGCTTGCGACCGCGGCGTCGATGTCGGAGCCATCGCCTTCCGCAACGGCGTTGATAATGCGGCCGTTGCGCGGAGATACGTTCTCAAACGTCTTTCCCGACAGCGCAGGCGTGATCCTGCCGTCGATCACAGCATTGGATGGAATGGCAATCGAGCCTGCCAGGGCTTCGAAATGGGCGAGCGATGTCATGGCGTCGGCTCTCCTTGTTGTCCTTACGCGACCCGCGCGTACCACTGGTGATCGAGTTCGGTCACAACACGCTCGAACGCGATGCGTTCGGCCTGCTTCATCTGCGAGTAGACCTTCTGAAATGTCTCGCCGAATGCATCGGACACGGTCTTTGCCGTTTCGAATTGGGCCAGAGCGTTGACCCAAGCGGTCGGAACCTTGGGCGCGTCTGTTGCATCGCAATTGCCTTCTGCCGCCGAGCCCGGATCGAGCTTGTTGGCGATGCCGTGATTGATGCCTGCAAGAACGGCGGCCAGTACGAGATAGGGATTGGCATCGGCGCCGGCAATGCGGTGCTCGACGCGGGTTGCGTTGGGGGACGTATTCAACACCCGCAGCGATGCCGTGCGGTTATTGAAGCCCCAGTGTGCTGCCATAGGAACATAGGACTTAGGCTGATAGCGGCGGTAGGCGTTGGCCGATTGGGCCCAGACCGCCATGAAGTCGCCCATGGTCGCGCGCAGCCCACCAATCGCATTGCGGAACAGCGGCGAAATTGGATCGCCCGCAAACACATTCTTCCCTGCATCATCAAGCAGCGACACGTGAATGTGCATACCGGAGCCTGACCAGTCGTGGTGGGGCTTGGCCATGAAGGTGGCTTCGATGCCGTTGGCGCGAGCAGCGGCCTTCACCGCGCGCTTCAGAAGCAAACCGTCAAGCGCGGAAGAAGCTGGGTCCTTGGTGTGCTTCAGATTGATTTCGAATTGGCCGGGGCCCGCCTCTTGCAACACCGCATCGACAGGCAGTTTTTGCGTCTCGGCGATACGATAGATATCATCAATGAATGCGCTGGCGCAGTCGAGTTCCTCAAACTGATAAAGTTGCTGCCAATCTGGATCGCTGACCAAGCCAGGGGGCGTCTTGAGCGTGAAGTTCCCATTAGGTGAGGCCGCGCTGACGTAGAACTCCAGTTCGACCGCTGTGACCGGATGATAGCCCTTGGCGGCAAGACGTGCGGTCTGGCGTTGCAACAATCGGCGCGGGTCAAGTCCGCCGTCGTCCTCCACGGGAACCATGACGGCTTGCGCGTGCGTGGTATCGTTGATGGAAACCGGGGCGAGAGTATCGGCCAAAATGCGGAATTGGATATCGGGGTCGCCCGTCTCCCACAGACGGCCGGTCTCCTCCACGCACGAACCGCGCATGTCCATGATGTAGCAGGTCGAGGGCACCATAAAGCCCTTGTCGGAAAAGGCTACGAGGTCGCCCGCGCGAACCCGCTTGCCGCGACCAATGCCGTTGACATCGTGCATGAAGATGTCGATCCATTGCACGGTGGGATGCGCCGCAAGAAACGCCTTTGCTTGCTCGGCGGAGAGGTACGTTTCGTTCATGAGTACTTGGCTCCTGCCGCCGCGCCGAAGCGCTGGAACAGCTTGACGGATACTGGGTTGTTTCTTGCGTTCCATTCGGGGTGCCACTGCACACCCAAACAGAAGGGGTGATCGTCCGGACCGCGAACTGCTTCAATCAAGCCGTCTTCGGCGCGGGCCTCAGGTGTCAGCGTTTTGCCGATTTCCTTGACGCCCTGGCCATGAAGCGAATTCACGCGGATTTCGTCCTCGCCGATCCAGTCTCTGAGCTTGCCGGTCAGAGTGAGGGAATGAACCGGCCCCCACCGTTCCTCAAGCGTCAACTCCTTCTTCTCGCGGTGATCGTTCAGTCCTTGTTGATCATGAACCGCCTGGTGCAGCTTTCCGCCAAGAGCAACGTTCAGCTCCTGAAATCCGCGGCAGATTGCGAACATCGGGATGTGCCTTTCGACCGCCGTGCGGATCAGAGGTAACGTCACCTTGTCGCGTGCCTGGTCCAGCTGATCCGGCAACACCGGTATCTCGCCCGGAGCATAGTGCTCGGGCGAGATGTTGGAGGGGCTGCCGGAGAACAGGATGCCGTCGGCAACGTCGAGCACGGCGCCGATATCGACCAGCGCCAAGTCAAGCGGGATCAAGAGCGGTTGACACTCCGCCACTTGTGCCACTGCCGCCGAGTATTTCCGGCTCACCGCGTCGAAGGTGTAGCCTTCAATTGTCTTGGTGCAGCAGGGAATGACGACAACTGGTCGGCTCATGCCGCAACCTCATTCTTGACGGCTTCGTAGGTGGCATCGAGGGACTTCTTGATGACGGCTTCGGCCTCGTCGAAGTGCTCTTGCGTCCAGATCAGCGGCGGCGCGCACACCATCGTGTCGTACACGGCGCGCATGATGAAGCCGTTGTCGAAGAAGTGATTGCGGCAGATGAGGCCAACCCGGCCCGGCTTTTCAAATCGCGCCCGCGTCTTCTTGTTGGCGCAAAGCTCAATTGCGCCGAGCATACCGACCGAGCGAACCTCGCCGACAACCGGGTGGTCCTTGAACTTGCCAAGAAGCTTGGCGAGCGCGGGGCCGGTTTCGGTCTTCACTTTCGCGATCAGGTTCTCGCGCTCCATGATTTCAAGGTTCTTCAACGCAACTGCGCACGCGACCGGGTGTCCGGAGAACGTGTAACCGTGATTGAAGTCGTCGTCCTCGGCCATCAATGCGTCGACGATGTTGTCGCCGACAAGAACGCCAGAGAGCGGGATGTAGCCTGACGTGGCGGCTTTTGCGAACGTGATGAGGTCCGGCTTGATGCCGTAGTACTGGGATGCAAACCACGTTCCGAGGCGGCCGAATCCGGTAATGACTTCGTCGGCCAAGAACAAAATGCCGTACTTGTCGATGATCTTCTGGACTTCCGGCCAGTAGTTGTCCGGCGCGATTTTGACGCCGCCGGCGCCCTGAACGGGCTCACCAGCAAATGCCGCGACGTTGTCCGGCCCGCAGCGCAGGATTTCCTCTTCCAGAGCGCGAGCGGCGCGCAGACCGAGCTGTTCGGGTGTCTCGCCTGGAAGCGCTTCGCCGAACCAGTAAGGGTCCATGACATGGCGGAACCCTTCATAGACCGGATAGCTATGCTGATGGACGTGGCTCATGCCGCCCATCGAGCCCGCTGCAATAGTCGAGCCGTGATAGGCATTCTTGCGCGAAATAATAATGCGCCGCTTGGGCTGGCCTTTGAGCACCCAGTAATGGCGGATGAGGCGGATAGCGGTGTCGTTCGATTCCGACCCCGATGAACCATAAAACACGTTGTTGAGATTTTCGGGTGCGATTTCAGCGAGGCGGCGGGCGAGCCTGATCGCCGCGGGATGCGTCGTGCGGAAGAACGTGTTGTAGAACGCGAGTTCCTTCATCTGTGTGTGCGCTGCATCGGCCAATTCCTCGCGGCCATAGCCAATGGACGTCGTCCACAGACCCGCCATGCCGTCGAGAATGCGCTTTCCTTCATTGTCCCAAATGTAGGGGCCTTCGCCGCGTACGATGACACGCGCGCCGCCGGCTCGCAGGGACTTGTGATCGGTAAATGGATGCAGGTGGTGCTGTGCGTCCAGCTCTTTCAGCTGCGAGTATTGCTGCGCCAAGGTGAAACCTCCAACGATGCTCGGGTGAATGGGAAAGATTGCGAGCGGGAAGTTTCAGGCGGCGTGAAGCCAATGCGGGCGCACTGTTGAAGCTGAAGAGATTTGCGTGTCAGGCCGCAGGCATGGGCAACGCAGCGTGTCGAATGATGACGCGTCTCACCCTGCTTTGCGAAAGCATGGTGATCCAAACTGCCCGCGATCGGCGAATGACCGTTCACGTGACGCTCCTCCAACAACCAGCCCAAGTTAGTGAGGCGGAATAATTTCCGTCAACATCTTTGCGGACTTGCGCGTGCCCGAAATTCGGGCTTACTCTGCCTAAAGGCTACGGTGAAGACTTTAAAGGCTACGGTGTAGAATTGTCAAGCAGGGCAGCCAGCAAGATTTCCAAGAAGCGACCGAGGGGGCGGCGCGGCATTGACCGTGCCGACATTCTGGAGGCTGCTTTCAAGCTGTTAGCCCAGGAGGGAGAGACGGGCTTTTCGGTGCGCAAGGTTGGCGCGGCTGCGGGCGTCGACCCCATGACGGTCCTGCACCATTTCAAATCGAAAGAAGTCTTGCTGCGCGCGCTCGCTGACAAGTCTTTGGGGATGGTGACGCTGCCAATGCCAAGCGGAGACTGGCGCAAGGATTTGCTCGCGGTTGCCAATGCGTATCGCGATCTTGCCCGCCGATATCCCAATGTTTTCCATTTGCATTTTCGCTTTAACGCGACCGGTCCCGCAGACCATGCGTCGAGCGAGATCGTGTACCGGGCGATGCGCGCCACCGGTCTACCCGATCCGGCTGCCGCAGGATTGGGGCTTGCCTTTTATGCCTTCGTTCTTGGTTTTGCGCTGGCTGAGGTTGAAGGCTTATTGGTTCCGTTAAGCCGGGAGGAAGAGGACGAGCTCAACGCGCTCGATCCGCTTGGCTACCCCGCGACCCGTGCGTTCATTCCGGCCTTCAAGAGACTGGACGCCGAGGCGGCGTTCAATACAGCGTTTTCTGCCTTTATTTCAGGCATTGCTGCGCGTGCAAAGGTTTGAACCGGTCACGCATCGGGAAAAATAGCTAATCCTGTGTCAAGGTCGATATACGACGCGCCTTTTGTAGGCTAGCACTGATTCGTGCGTCGCGATTTCTGCATTGCACTGCACTTCAAGCGTCGCACGTCTATCTGGGGAAGGGTTTGACGACGCAAGGTGTCGCTGGCAGGCGTATCCGTTTTCGGGCAACCGTTTTGGACATGCGCTCTATCCAATTGTTTGAATACACGGCGTTTTAATTCGGCTGGCGCCCTGAGGTCCTTGAGCCCAATAAAAGGGTTAGGACAACTCATGCAAAATGTGGCCAAGGGCGTCACCTACGAGAAGGTAGATGACGCATACTTTCAAGCGCGTGGACTACGCCGTCATGCCGGCGTTTGGTCGTTGTGGGCACTCGGCGTCGGGGCGGTTATCTCTGGACACTTTTCCGGTTGGAACCTGGGATTGGCGTCGGGCGGATGGGGCGGCATGTTCATTGCCACCATCGTTATCGCAATCATGTATCTGGGACTCACGTATTCGTTGGCGGAAATGAGTCCCGCCATGCCGCACACTGGTGGCGCCTATTCATTCGCGCGCACGGCGTTTGGACCGTGGGGAGGTTTCATCACCGGGCTTGCTGAGAATGTCGAATACGTCATGACGGCGGCCGTGATCGTCTTCTTCATCGGTAGCTACCTTGCGGCCATCGTTGGCGCTCCGGTGGAATGGCAGCCGATCTTCTGGATTCTTGGCTACGTGCTGTTCGTAGGTTTGAACTATCTAGGCGTCGAACAGTCCTTCAAGTTCTCGCTCTTCATCACAGTTCTGGCGCTCTTGTGTCTTGCCGTCTTCTATATCAGCGCCATCCCGCACGTAGATTTCAATCGCTGGGCACTCAACATTGCTCCCGACGGTAGTGAGCTGCCGGAAGGAAACGGTCCGATGCTTCCGATGGGGATGTACGGAGTTCTTGCCGCGCTTCCCTTCGCTGTCTGGCTGTTTCTGGCCATCGAACAATTGCCGTTGGCAGCCGAAGAGTCGGTAGATCCCAAACGCGATATGCCCAAGGGGATCATGCTCGGCATGTTTACGCTCATCTGCTCGGCGTTCTTGGTGCTCTTCCTCAACCCGTCGGTGGTGGGCGTGGGCTCGCAAAAGCTTGGCGCTTCTGGCGAGCCGCTGCTTGACGGGTTCAGGGCATTGTTTGGCAGTGATATTGCCAATATTCTGGCGCTCGTTGCTGTGACCGGTCTGGTTGCATCGTTCCATGCAATCATTTTCGCGTTCGGTCGCCAGATCTACTCGGTCAGCCGTGCTGGATATTTTCCGACGTTCCTGTCGATTACACACGGAACCAGAAAGACGCCGCACATCGCCATGATCGTCGGCTCGGTCCTCGGGCTTGCCGTCATGCTTACGGTTTGGTTCGTGGAAGGTGCGGAGCAGGGTGCAAAGGTCATCGGTGGCACGTTGCTCAACATGGCCGTGTTTGGCGCCATGTTCTCATATGTGATGCAGGGGCTGTCTTACATTCAGCTGAAACGCAAGTTCCCCAACATCGAGCGGCCGTATAAGAGTCCGTTGGGTGTCTTCGGCGCGGCGCTGACGGTGATCATTGCGCTGGTCACCATCTACATGCAGCTTCAAGATCCGACATATCTTGCAGGCGTTCTTTGGGTGGCTGCCTGGTTTGCCGTTGGCATCATCTACTTTGCTTTGGTCGGACGTCATAAGTTGATCCTGTCACCGGAAGAGGAGTTCGCTCTTTCGCGCGGTGAATCGGAATACAAGTCGATCTGATCGCAGATCACCGAGACAGAAAATGAAACAAGTGCGCCGGCGGTGAAACGCTGGCGCATTTTTTTATCCCTTTATCGGGGCGTTGGTCATGACCATCGGCGGATGTCCGAGCTTGATGAGCCGCTCATTCAGGATCTCAATGTTATTGACGATATAGGGATTGCCAGGATCACCCTGATACGCCGCGGCCAATGTGCCCCGCGCTTTGTCGAGATTGCCACGCAGCAGGTACGAATACCCCAGATTGTTAAGTACGCTTGGCGTCGGGCCGATCAGTGCCTGCACTTTCCCGTAAGCCTTGTCGGCTTGATCGAAACGGCCGATCTGGTCGTAGCTTGCGGCAAGACCAAGCCAGGCATCGGGGTTGTGAGAGTCTTTCTCGATCGACTTCGAATAGGCGTCTATGGCGAGGCCGTAATGTCCTTGCGTGAATTGGAGTTTGGCCTCTGAGACGAGCTTCACGGTCTCGGGTAATGCCGACGTTTCAACCGCGCCGCCTTGGGCAAATGGATCTGTGATGTAACTCTCGCCCACGAGCGCGCCTTCGGCGCAGCCGCTTAGGCCGAGCGCGGCACCCACCAGACAAATAACTGCAGCTCGAAACTTCGGCACGACTATCCCCGCAACCAGTACCCAACCGATGACGCTATCCGCTCTCGAAAAATGCTGCGCGAGCGGATTAAAAACGCGACATAAACACAACTGGATACTGGCAAAGGGATCGGCAGTTCATTGTCTGCAAATCCTAACGAGTACTTCCCACTCGCAACGAGCCTGATCTTAGATTTTGAGCAGTTGATCTTTGATTGGGCAGGAGTTGCAAACTACACGTGGGTCTTGACCGACCTCGTTGTACCATTAGTGCCCCATATTGGAGCGCGCGCCAATGTTTTGGCGTTCAGATTAGACCGCCCTCGGACAGACCTGTCGATAGCCTGTTGAGAAGCCTCAGACGCAACGGCGGTTCGTGGAGCAAAATTTAAGAGTTTTCTAACGCTAACACGATGTCACCGTGGCCCAGTGGGATTAATCACATTCCATCAACACGCTGTTTATGAACTGCTTAAGCAACCCCATGCGATAACCCAGGTGTAGAAAGATTGCCACGCCTCGAGGCTTATCAGGAGCCGTTCACCCATGCGCCGCGACGTTGTGCTTGCGCTGTTTCTTGCTTCTACCAGCGGTTTGTTTGCTGCGGTGGGCGCTTATAATTGGATGCCTTCAGGGCCGACCAAGACGTTGGTGCTGAAGAGCGACGAACCTCAAATTCCGTTGACCACCGTTGTCGTTGCCAAGCATGACATGGCTTTTGGCGTAGCACTCGGTGCCGAGCAGTTGACGGAAGCAAAGTGGCCGTCTCAGAACATCCCTGAAGGCTCGTATCACACGATAAAGGAGCTGTTTGGCGAACAGCGCAACCGCGTCGTGCTGGAGGCTATCCGCGGCAACGAGCCCATTCTCCGAGGCAAGATTTCGGGTCCCGGCCAGCGCGCTACGCTTTCCAACATGTTGGACAGTGGCAAGAAGGCCGTCACGATCAAGGTCAATGACGTGCTCGGCGTCGGTGGCTTCGTTATGCCCGGCGATTTCGTCGATATTCTTCTTATTGTCGATGAGAAGGAAGCCGAAGACCGCAAGAAGCCGAAAAAGCCCGCCTATACTGATCTTCTCATCGAGCGTGTGCGCGTCCTCGCCATCGACCAGCTTTCCGATCTCAAGATGGAGACGCCCAAGATCGGTCAAACGGTAACGGTGGAAGTCAACTTGGTCGAAGCTCAAAAGATCGCTCTTGCCTCAACTATCGGCACGCTGTCGCTGGTGCTTCGCTCCACCGCGAGTCTGAACGTGTCGCAGGATGTGCGTCGGATGAAGGTCGGCGACCTTGGGGATAGCGGGGATAATACACCTGAAGCCACATTCCAGCCGACGAATGCCGTTGCCGAGGAACCGGCCAAGGTGCCACCTTCACCTGGCAAGGACGAGGGAGAGCCTCCGACCGTAAAGATCAATATCGTAAGGTCGGTTGACTCCTCCGAGTATACGGTTGCGCGCAGCAAGCCGAAGGACTGAGCAATCCTCGCTTTGGGGAAGTCCGGCCAAGCGTGAAAATCGCCTTGTTTCACCGGGCTTCGCTTTGCTGCGTTAAAGTAGGCGGCCGCCCATTGTCGATGCGTCCCATTAGTTGAGTTCCGTAGCGTTCGGGACCGTAAACTTAAGTGAGGACGATCTGCGATGTGGCAGACGTTTGCATGCCGTGGCGTTTTGCGCCGCGTAGGTTCCGGCTTTGCCATGGCCAGAAATTCCATGCCTAAGGCCGGCAAGCTGGTTCAGGCAATGCCTTTTCATAAATTGCACGCCCGCCGGTTTGTTGCCGCCAGCCTGCTGGCAATGATTGCTTTTGGCGGGTGTTTATGGCCCGTGCATGAGCTTGCGCACGCCGAAGGACGACAGGTCGAAGCAGGTCCGTCCGGTGGTAGCCGCTCGTTTAACGGCGTCGTCAAACGACTGTCGGTTATGGTCAAGAAATCTCAGGTGGTCGAGATTGGACGGTCGTATACGACCGCTCTCATTGCCGAAGCTGAAGTCGCCGACGTGGTACCGCTTTCTGATCGCTCGATCTACGTCGTCGGCAAGAAGGTTGGGTCTACGCGGTTGACGGTGGTTGGCGAAAACCAGTCGATCGTGCGGATCGTCGAGGTCGATGTTATGCCCGACGTCGACGATTTGAGAGCCAAACTCAGGACGAACTTGCCGGACGCGGACATCCGCGTCGACTCCATAAACGGCGGCATAATGCTGTCAGGCGCCGTGCGCGACGCGCCGACCGTCGAACGAGCCGTTGCCATTGCAAAGCGTTATGCGCCCGATGCCGTGACCAACGCATTGACTGTCGCCTCGCCCCAGCAGGTCATGCTTGAAGTACGCTTCGTCGAAGCCTCGCGCTCAGCTTCACGCGAATTGGGCATCGGTACCCGGGGGCGCAGTTCAAGCGTGGCTTGGGATACCGACCGACAAGTCTTCAACCGTGGTCAGGACCTCGCCTTGTCGACGGCCGATCTCCTTTCGGGCACAGCGCCGTTCGGAACTATGATTGCGCGAATTCTAGAGGGCGGCACCAACGTAGATGTTATGATCCGTGCTTTGGAGACGCGCTCACTTGCACGCCGATTGGCTGAGCCGAACTTGGTCACGACCTCCGGCGACACGGCGAGCTTTCTGGCGGGCGGCGAGTTTCCGTTCCCTGTCAGTGCGGCTGACAACCGGATTACCATTGAGTTCAAGCAATTCGGTGTGGCGCTAGCATTCACGCCAACCGTTCTGGCGGACAGTCTCATCAATCTGAAAATTGCACCTGAAGTGTCCGACATTGACGATACCAATTCGGTCACGGTCAATAATGTGCGCATCCCTGGTCTGGCTGTCCGGCGTGCGAATACAACCGTGGAGCTTCGTGATGGACAATCGCTGGCCATCGCGGGTTTGCTTCAGCATCGGCATAATAAGAACCAGGAGCAGCTTCCCTGGATCGGTCAGGTGCCGGTCCTCGGCGCGCTGTTCCGCAGTGCCGAATATCAGAAGAACGAGTCCGATCTTGTTATCATCGTCACGCCTCGCCTGGTGAAGCCCAAGCGCCCCGGTGAGACGTTCAAGACACCGCTCGATGCGCCGGTTGCTTCCAACGACGTTGATTTCTTCCTTGGTGGCCGACAGGAGATTACCGAAGCGGACGAGCGCCGCGGGCGTCCTAAGCTCTATGGTCACATCATCGATCCGGGAATGGAGGTGAGCCATGTCTCGGCGAAATGAGGCTAACACGCGTGCGATCGTCGGGAGCGCGCGAAGCGTGCTGGCGGCGGCGGTTGTCGCCGCCCTCGGTGGATGCGACGACTATCTGGAGCGGCGCGATACGATCACGTTAGGTGTCGGCGACTCTATAGCCGTCAATAACGCAACGCAGACGATCAATCGGTGGCCAGCGGCGGCGAAACGTGATCGCTGGTTGTGGGACGGCGAACGCGCTCGAAGTGCTGTCAGTCGTTACCGCAGTCGCACGGTGACGCCGCCTGCCGCTCTCGACAAAGGCACTAATGATGATGGCAACGGTGTGTTGGACAAGGTTCCCTCCGCCGTGAGCGGCAGCCAGTAGGTCCAGTCGGTTTTGCAAGAGTAGCCCTGGCATCGCCCCGCCGGGGCTTCTCGATTCATGCGCCTCTAATCTACGAGGCAGTCGTGGTTCGACCCACTCGACCCGATGTAAAGGCCCAACCGCCATTTCTAGCGTGCTGTTTTCCTGACCCAATGATCGAGTAAAAGTTACCCCCATCAGGGCCGTCGTGGGATATTCTCCTCCGAGTGAAGCGCCGTAGCGCCATCCGGAATCCGCGCGAGAGAGCCATCGAGAATGTCCTTTCAGATTAACCACATGCTTAGAGGACGTCTGTCTGCTGCCGTCCTGCTGGCCTTGGGGGCCGGGAATGTCGCCGCGACTGCAGCCGATATGACGGCGCGCCAAGTCGCGGTTGCCGTCTTCAAGGCACCGCCCGGCGCGAAAATCGACCTTACCGGCAAGAACCTGAGCGAGCTCGATCTGGCAGGAATCGATTTTCGTTCAGCGATGCTGGCGCGCACTGACCTTTACGGCTCGGATCTTTCCGGAGCCAATCTCGAAGGGACGGATCTTTCGGGGTCAAAGCTCGACCGCGCGATAATGACTAAGACGAATTTCAAGGGTGCCAATCTCGAAGGCGTCACGATACTGAAACCGAGCATTTTCAGCACGCCGGATTTTAACGTTGCCGAAACGCCTGTATTTGCCGGCGCGCATCTGAAAAGGGCGCGGATTGCTGCGCGCATGGATAGCGTGAACTTTCGTGGCGCGGACTTGAGCGAAGCCTCCATCGGTCCGTTCGACATGTCGGTCGAAGGAGGGCTTGCACCTTCTTCCTTGATGAAGGGCGCAGATTTCACGGACGCAAATCTGCAAGGTGTCGACATTCGAAATGTCGATTTCACGTTTGGCCGGTTCACTGGGGCCAATCTGAAAGGTGCGAGGCTGACCTCTCTCAATCTGACCAATGCGGACTTCTCCGGGGCCGACTTGACGGATGCGGTCTTTTCGGGCTGCAATTTTGAAGGTGTCAAGCTCACTGGAGCGAAAGGTCTCAACAGTGTGAAGGGGCTTGAGACCGCGACGAACGTCGATCAGTCGGCGGTGAAGAGGTAGCTGGATTTGAAATTCCCCAAGATGCGATATGCGGTGGCCGCAGCGGTTGTTGGCGCGAGTGTGCTTGGCGCCAGCAATGCGGTTTGGTCTCAATCTCCGAACACTCTGCAGGTCGATACTGCGCTTGTCGTCTCCGTTGACGTATCGAATTCCGTCGATGAGGAACGATATCGTTTGCAGATGGAAGGCATCGCCTCGGCCTTGGAAGATCCCGGCGTGATCGCAGCGATCACCAATGGCCCCAACGGCGGCATTCTGTTTTCGATGGTGACATGGTCGGACCGGCCCGAGTTCACTCTCCCGTGGCAGAAGATCACGAACAAGGACGAAGCATTTGCCGTCGCCGCAAAGATCCGCAAGATCCCACCGCAGTCGGGTGAGTTTACCTGCATGACACGCATGATGCGTTCGGTGAATGATAAGGTTGTTTCGCAAATTCCCGGTGAAGCGCTGCGCGTCGTGGTGGACGTTTCTGGCGATGGGCCGGACAATTGCAACGCGGATGAGCCCATCGAGAAAGTGCGCGACGAACTGGTAGCCAACGGCGTCACCGTCAATGGCTTGCCCATCAACATCGGCGATCCGTCAGAGCCCGTCGGCGAGGGTGCTTATCGCGCTCCGGGTTCAGACTTCTCAGATTCGACGTTGAAGCAAAATGGTCATGGCCCAGTTACGCTGGAGGAATGGTATCGTACGCATGTAATGGGTGGGACAGGCGCGTTTGTTCTGCCTGCCAACGGCTACAACGATTTCGGTCGCGCCATCAGGCAGAAGTTCGTCATCGAAATCAGCGGGCTTGGTATTCCTGGTCGCTTGAACCTCGGGCTGAACATGGATGCCGACAAAACATCGCGACTAGTGAAATGATAATAAGCTGAGTTTTCGAAGGTCCAGGGCAGCCGACATTGCGCTTAGTTGCGAATGGCCTTGTCGGCGTTCTTCAGCTTATCAAGGCCTTTGGCCGTGTCAGCGCCTTTCAGATCGATCAGCTTGGCGGAGTCCACGTCGACATCCTCCAGGTTCGCGCCGGCGATATTGGCACCGGTGAGGTCGGCACCGGCAAGCTCTGCGCCGGTAAGATCGGCATCTTCGAAATCAGCGCCGCGCAGGTCTGCGAATTCCAATGCCGTGCGTCGCAGATTGGCACCTTTGAATGTCGAGCCCTTAAGGTCAGCGCTCATCAGAACCCCGCGCATGAGACCCATCGATTGATTGGTCAGGTCCGGTGCCAGCATGGCGTTGTCGAAGTTGGCGTTGGTGACGCTGGCGCGAGACATGTCTGCACCCACCATCGCGTGCGCAAAGTTTGCGTTGTCGAGCTTGGCGTTCAGCATTTGCGTTTGAAACATACTCGCGCCGATGAAACTGGCATTGGTGAAGTCGGATTTGATGGCCCAGGCGGCATCCAGCACCACGCCATCGAGCTTGGCATTCTTGAAGTTGGCGTTGTTGATGCGTGCTGCTTGTAGGCGTGTCCGGGTCAGATCCATCCCTGAAAGATCAAGGCCGTTGAGCCGCTTGCCTGAGAGATCGAGCGTCTCGCCATCTTTCAAATTGGCGAGCGCGTGTTCCAGATCCGCGCGGCTCATATCGGCTTTTGTGAATTCTTCGGAGGTGAGGTCGAGTGAATCGACCATGCTTTGAGCGTTCGCAGGAACCGGCACCGCCTGGCTAAGGCTGAGGAGCGCAGCCAGGATGATGAAGGGCCAGCGCGCTGTGGCCCAGGCCCCGGTATCGGAGTTCGAGGCGCTTCGGTGTCCCCTGTTCTGCCCGCAGGTTTCCGAACGGGGCTTTGAAGGGATCGTCATGGCACACCTTCCTTGAATTAAGGAAAGTACGAGCGACACGGGCGCAGAGTTACAGGCGTGCTGCAAAAAATCTGCATCAGATATCCTCTTCGGCAGCAGATGCGCAGCGCCAGCGTTTGATCTGCCATCCTGGATGCTCTTGGCTCCAGGGAACGAAGTAGGGCGGCGCGTACATGGTGCAGCTCACCGTGTCCATCTGCTCCTGGAGCTGGATTCGGTATTCGCGGCAAACGTTTGGCTCTTTCATCAAGCAGGCGGAAAGAATGATTGCGAGCATGTCCGGCTGTCCTTAAAGCGGCCGGCTCGGTTGAAAGAGGCCGGCGGTCCTTATTGGTCCAAAACATAACGAAGCCGGTCTGGACTTCGTTGCACCCCAAAAACTGAGGTTACACGAAAGCCAGCGGCCGGGGACATTCTGAATTCGTATTGTTCTTGCGCTTTTCCCTGCCCTGTTTACGCGGGCAACAGGATTTCGCCACGACCGATAATGGACATGTCGCCACCGATCTTGCGCACGAAGTGCGGCAATGGCGGGGGAGCGAGATCGCCCAGCTCGGCTTTGAGATAGCGTGAGATTATCCGCGTAATCACAAGGTCATGGCGGCCGCAATCAACGAACGTTGGCAAGAGACGCTCGACCTTGGGAGCAATCAGCGTTCCGCGTCGCATCATTAATCCTGGGTCGGGTCCGAGGCCGCCTTCCGCCCAAATGGTGCCGCCGACCATGCGCGTGCCAGTCTGTGCACCGGTGGTGCCCTTTACGATTATGGTGCCGCGGCGCATCTTGTCGCCAGCCCGCGCGCCGACATTACCCGAGACGACAACGGCGCCACCCGCCATTCCGAAGCGCTCGCCCGGAAGCACTGCGCCCAGGCTGTCGGCGACATTGCCTGAAACGTGAATGATGCCGCCCGTCATCGCCGCCGCAAGATAGTTGCCCGCGTTGCCTGCAATCTCAAGCCTGCCGCCAGACATCTTACGTCCGGCATAGGCATCGACATTGCCCGTCACACGCAACGTGCCGCTGGCCATTCCAGCGCCAACGAAGTCCAGTGCCGCACCCGAGCCGGAGATCGTGAGCGTGTCGCCAGCCGTGCCGGAGATATCGAAAGCTTGTCCAAGCGTGATGCGCTCCTTGTCCGAGCCGACGGGCAGGGCCCCAATCTCCGCGCTCGACAGGCCAGCCAGCTTGTCGGGCGTGATACCGGTGAGGTCGAGCCGCTCGCCTGCGCCAGCTTTGAGACGAAGTGTAAGGCCGCTCATCAGATCAGATCCTTCAGATGGTAATGGTGCTGGCCGAGCTTGCCACCGTAGTTGCCCGCCGACACGCGCGTCACACCTTTGGCCGCGCCAACCTCGGTCACGGCTGCCAAACCGGCGCGCATCGCATCCGCGACCGCTTTCGAGGTAAGACCGTCGATAACGATTTCGAGCACGGCAATGGCCTCGGGGCCGAGTTCGCTCTTAACCGTTCCACGCAGCGTGGGGCAGAAGGCGTCGTTGGTCGAGGCGAACATGCCCTTGTATTTGGTGCCGACCTTCGAGCCGGAACGAACGATGCCGCCGGGAAACGGCGTGATGACATCATCAACCTTGGCGATTGCTGAAACTGCCGCTTCCGCGGTTTCAAGCAGACCGGGGCGGTCATTACCGATGATGAGAAGGTTGCCGCCGCCGACGGCTTCGGTGGTGACGCTGCACGTTTCCTCGATGACGAATTCGCCGTCCATCACGGGCACGCGCCAGTAGCGCGAGCCGCCAAGCTTCTTGGCGGTCTGAAAGCCGTCGCCGAAGAAGCGGGGGCCTTGGCCAAGACCGATCTTCTGCTCTGCGACAACGCCGTTGAAGCAGGCCGAACCGGGGCTTGTCAGCACGCACTGACCGATACGGTTCTTGACCTGCGGAATGAGCGCGTCCGGCGAGAAGCCGAACATGAGGACGCGCACGCCGGGACGGCCGTCAGGGGTCTCATCGGGGGACAGCACGCGGTCTGTGCCGCATTCCGCTCCGCAGCCGATGACCGAAGTACCAAACCCCGTTGCTGTGTCGGCAGCGATCTTCGCCCATTTCAACGTATCCGCAGTGATGATCATGCCGGTTGCCGACATGCCAAAGGCTTCCGCGAAAGTGTCGTCGATCAGAACGCCGTTGATGGTTTTGCCTGGAGTCTGGCTCATGACGTGCGCGTCCCCGTCGGTTGCACGATGATCGAACCGCGGCCGCCGTTGACGATCTCATCGTCGGAGAGGCGGAAGTTCTCCATGCGCATTGTATGAAAGTTCTCGAAATACTGTCTGATCTGCTTCTCGATCGCGTTGTCGTAAGTAGGCCGCGCGACGTGAGTGGCGCCGTTCACGACCTTCACGATCTTGCCGTTGCGCACGATCAATTCGCCATTCTTGAAGACATATTCAGGCTTTTCGAACATGGCTTCGTAATCGGGATTGTCTTCGTAGACGGTGATGTCGGCGCAAGCGCCGGCGCCGAGATGCCCGCGGTCCTTCAGACCCAAACTCCGCGCCGGACCCGCGCGCGTCATGATCGCGATTTCGTACATGGTGTATTCGCGATCGAGAGAAGGCAGCGACGAATACTTGAGTGCGTCCTGATTGATCTTCTGCATCATGTCGTTGCGAAACGCTTTGTCCATGAGCAGACGGATCATGTGCGGATACCAGTAGAAAGGACCGCCGTTGGGATGGTCTGTGGTCAGGAAAATGCGCCACGGGTCGTCGACGAGCAGGAAGAGTTCCAGACCGATCGCCCACTGCAGCGCATTGACGAAGCTCTTGTCGCGATACTTGAACGGCACGACACCGCAGCCGGCGTCGCACTCGATATCCATCACGACCCATTTCTTGGGGTCGGCTGAGCGCGTGTTGACGAACTGGCGCATACTGTCGCCGGACGCCGTGCAGGTCTGCCCGAACATGACCTGACCGATGTCGATGGAAACGTTCTTGTTCTGGTTTACCAGCTCGGCCACGCGTACCGCGCCCGAAGAGAACTTCATGTCGCCTTCGGTGTCGTAGCTGTGGAACTGGATGTGGGTCAGATGGATCGGCAGTCCTTCAGCGCCACGAATAGTGGCCAGCGTCGTCTCGACGCCACCCGGCACACCCAGATTGCAGCCGTGAATATGAAGCGGATGGGTAACGCCGAGCTCCTTAAGACCGCGAGCGAGATTCAAAATTATGTCGCGAGGGGTGACGCCGTAATGGACGTGCTTTTCGTCAAGGTCGAGCTTGCGCTGATTGAACTTGAAGGCGGAGATACCGCCGGGGTTTACGACCTTTACTGCTATCGCCTGCGACGCGTGCATCGTCCAGGCTATGTAGTCCTTGATGGCTGAGAAGTCCTGCTTTCCGGAAAGCTGGCGCAGAAAGAAGTCATCCGACCCGAGCATGACGAATGCGCCCTTGTCGATAAGGGGCGTGTCGGCCATTTCCATGTGGGCCTGGCGCGCGTTCGCCGGCAGCATGGCGGGCTCGAACGCCGCCGTATAGCCCATCTCGGCGTAGCGATACCCGGCTGTGAGCGTCGACGGGATCGCATGACCGCAGCCCGCGCGCGTCAGTTCCGTGCGCGCAACTTCGTGGCCCATGTGATCTTCCGGCATGAGCATACGTGCGATCGTCACCTTGCCGCCGCCGATATGCGAATGCGGATCGATACCGCCCGCCATGACGACGCGGCCATGCAGCGGATATTCCTGATCGACCTTATCGGAGGGGGACGGCTGAACAATGCGGCCGTCTCGAATGAAGATGTCGCGGATCTCGCCATCGACGCCGTTGATCGGGTCGTAGACTTTGCCGCCTGTAAGCTTGATGAGCATGTCTGGGGTCTCGATAGGAAAGCGTTTAGAGGGCGGCTTGGATGTGCGCCAGTACGCTGCTTGCGCTTGGCAGGTCGGCGCGGCCGAGCTTCTGAAGCGGCAGCGCCACAACGTTATCGCAACGAATGAGTAGACCGCTGTGATCGGCGCCCGGCGTGCCGATGGGAATGAAGACCTTGGGCGTACGCGAGAGCTTGAGGCCCGGCGTGCCGAGCACGACCGTCGGCACGTCCGTGTCGGGTGGGCTCAGATCGGGCGTGAAGCCTGCAATCCAAACCAGAAGATCGCTCTCCTTGGCGGCGAGCATTCGGGACATCGAGAAACGCTCTATATCGTAAATTGGCTTGCCGGTGGCGAACGATACCCGCAACGGATAGCCCGACTGCCAGGCGCACACGGCGCCCGCGGAGATCGCGCCTTCGTTGCCCGCAAGTGATAAGCCCGCGAAACGCGAATGCTGATTGATGTCCTTGATGAACTCCGAGATGGCTTGGACGGTGAGGTCGGCATTGGCGAAATCGAAGGCCGGAGGCGCCCAGGCCATAATTCCGTAGGATGACTTTTTGCAGCGTTCCAGCAAGTCTTCGACGGCGGCGCGTGGCAGCCCTCCGATGGTGTCGCCTGACACCGCCACGCCCTTGGCCATCGCGCGCATGGCAACGAGGATCTCTGCAATGCGCTCTGGTTTGGCGGGAAGCGAAATGATGTCGCCGATGCGCGAACCCTGCGCAGCCGAGGTGTCCAGTCCCTCACCGAGGAAAACGATGGTGCGCTTGGGCGGGTTGTCCGAGAACATGGATCTCTCGGCATTGATGACCCGTTCGAACAAGCGTGGATGCATCGCGTGCAGATCGGAACCTACAATCACGAACAGATCGGCGCGGTTGCGCGCTTCTGTCAGCGTCGACATCACCCAGCCGGTGGACTGCAGAACGCGGAAATTGCGGTACTGGGCTTCGGAAAGCGCGTGATCGACGACAGCGCCGGTGCGCTCCGCCAACTCCAACACGGCGCGCATGCCATCGACGTCTGTGCCTAGCCCACCCAGGATCGGCTGCCGCGAGGCCTTTAGCAGATTGGCGGCCTCGCTGATGGCCTGCGCGAGCGTGGCGTCTTTGCCGCCTATCTGCGGCTTGGCATTGGACACGTCGCGCTCAAAGCCTGCGATCGCCTTGGGGCAGCCGTTCGCGGTCACTTTTAGAGAAGACCCGTTCCGCGCGATGCTGAGGTCATCGCAAAGGATGCCGCAAAAAGGGCACGCCACATTGTCATACTGCCCACGGGCATCGGTGTTGCCCGATGCCTGTGAAGCTGGCATTTGCGCCCCCATCGTTCCACCCATGTCGTTGAAGTTTGTTGTTCTAACGAAGTTCGACCAAAGCACGAGACGAGGGGTATGACAACGCTTGAGCGACGGGTCAAGGCGACACAGGCAAGCGTGCATTGCGCATGGCGACGCGCAGTCCTATGGTCACCCCGCCCTCGCCCGGCTTGCTCCAAAGAGTAAGCAAGACGAATACCTTACAAGACATCCTCGGAGGAAAGTATGCTGAGATATCTGGCCCTATTGATCGCTTTTGCCGGACTGCTTCCGGCGAGCGCATTCGCTCATGGGCCCTCGCGTCAGAAGGTTAAGGAAGAGGTCGAAATCAATGCGCCCGCCGCCAAGGTCTGGGCCGTGGTCGGCAACTTCCAGGATATGGGCTGGACCGGAGTGTTCAGCAAAACGGAAGGCACCGGAGGTAATGACGTCGGCGCGACCCGCGTGTTGACGCTTCCGAACGGCACGATTGATGAAAAACTCAACAAATACAATGCTGAAGGCATGATGTACTCGTATGAGATTACGAAGGTCGACGTGAAGGTCGTTCCGATCTCGAATTACTCTTCCTCGATTACCGTGTCGGCCGACGGCGACAAGTCCAAGGTGGAGTGGAAGGGCGCCTTCTACCGTGGCTATCCGCTGAACGACCCGCCGCCAGAGTTGAGTGACGAGGCGGCCGTCAAGGCTGTTGAGGGCCTCTACAAGACGGCGCTCGAAAATCTCAAGAAGAAGCTTGAGGCTGGCGGCTGATATGCCGGGCATCTGGCAGACACACGCGTTCGCGCTCGCTCTGGCATTGGCCGGTGCGGGCGCGGCCCATGCACAGGAAGCTCTCATCACCAATCAACCGGCCGATAGCCTGTCGGTGGTCGATCTCGGACAGATGAAGTCGATCGCGGAAATCGCGCTATCGGGCAAGCCGGCGGGCATCGCTCTTTCGCCAGATCGTAAGCTTGCGTATGTGACGGCACCGGACGGCAAGGCGCTGATAGAGATCGATGCGGTCACTCGCAAGATCACACGGCAACTCGAAGTCGGTGGCGGCCCGCTTGGTATCGCGGCGCATCCCTCGCGGGCCGAGGTGTACGTCGCCGACTGGTACACGCACAAAATTTTGATCGTCGATGCGGCCAAAATGGCGGTCGTCGGTGACGTCAGGGTCGGTCAGTCCCCGTCTGGTCTTGCGGTGACGCCCGACGGCGCATTGTTGTTGTCGGCAGATCGCGACAGCGACCAGGTTTCGATCGTAGATCTCAATGCACGTAAGGTTCTAGCGACCATCAAGGTCGGCACCCGGCCTTTCGGCATTACGATTTCCGATGACGGAACCCGCGCCTACACAGCCAACGTCGGCAGCGATGATGTCACCGTCATAGACATTGCCGCGCGCAAGGCTCTCGGCAATGTCAAGGTTGGCCGCAGACCTTATGCGGTGGCGTTGTCGAAGGACAAAGGCTTCGTGACCGACCAGTACGGCGGCTCGGTCAGTGTGTTCGACACCAAAACGCTTGCGATTGTGAAGACGATTGATGCCTGCGACCATCCTGAAGGCATCGAGGAAAGTCAGCCCGACGGCACGGTATATGTAGCCTGTTGGGGCGATAACGAGCTTTTGAGGATCGATCCCGTCGAGCTGAAGATTACGGGCAAAGCCGAGGTGGGCGATGGTCCGCGAGCCTTCGGCAAGTTCCTACGTTAACGGGTTTTAAGTACCCTAACACGCGGCAATTGCTCAAAATGTCGGCTCCGGCTGGTCACGGCCGGGGTCATCGCGCCTAAATCAAGGTTGTGAGCAGCCGCCCCTGGCCATAGTCCGAAAGGCTCGCTAAATAACCGGCCAACCAAAAAACCTACGACGATCGGAGGATCGCACCCAATGTCCAAGTCTATTCGCAGGATCGCAGTGATGGCTGCGCTGGTATGCGCGCCGGTTGGTGCGGTTCATGCTGCCGCCGAGGATCTGAAAGCCACGCCCATCATCTTTGAAGCCCAGCACATGAACAACACGACCGAAGGCGAGGAGCTGGTATACGATTTTGCCCGCACGGTTTCCAACGAGGAGATGCTTGGCAAGGGCTTCAACGACAAGATCACGCTCAAAGTCGCTGAGGTAAAGGACGGCAAGCGTACTCTCGATCTGCAGATCTACACCGGCGAGCGCGCCCGCGATCTGCAGAAGATGACGGAGATGACGATCAATCCCATGTTCATCGTCACAATGCAGCAAGCTGTCTCGAGCTTCAGGTCGGTGAGCGGCGGAGACTTCGCTTATCTGAAAAACCGCTTCACCAAGAACATCGACAAGAAATCGGCGGTTGAAAAAGTGAAGATCGACTACAAGGGCCAGACCGTTGATGCCTATCGCATCGACGTCGAACCATTCAAAGACGATCCCAACGTCGAACGTATGCGTGGGTATGATATTTCAACGTTTGAATTTATCATCAGTCCATCGGTGCCGGGCGAACTCGTCGAGGCTCGTTCTACGATCAAAAGTTCGACAGCGGGCAGCCCGAGCTTTGAAGAGCGCACGACGCTCGCGGGCTATGGAGGTACGAAATGAGACCGATCAAGTTTCTTGCGGCGGTCAGCGTTGCCATATCGGCGGCTGTCGTCCCTATGGCGCAGGCCATGGAGCTTCCCCCGAACGATTATCCCACGGTGACACGCGCTGACTACGTTTATGGCTGCATGCAGGCCAACGGCGCTACCCGCGAAATGTTGGAGAAGTGCTCCTGCTCAATCGATCAGATCGCAGCCTTGTTGCCCTTCAGCGCCTACGAGGAAGCCGAGACGATCAAGTCGGTGAGTATGCGCGGCGGCGAGCAGGTCGCTGTGCTGCAGAACCCGGCGATCCAGGCTAAGGTCAAGAAACTGCAGATGGCGCAGGTCGAAGCCGAGCTCAAGTGTTTCTAAGCGCGTTCATCGCAGACCTGGTTGGTTGAATGCAAGAAAGGGGCGCTTATAGAGCGCCCCTTTCTATATCTGTGCCGACCATCGATGCGGCGACTGGATCAGGAGTTCTTCGGCGTCGCATGACCCGTGAAGACGTTGCCGTCGGAATCCTTCGCGGTGACTTCAATGCCCTCGCCAGCCGAGCCTGCGCCGTAGGTGAAGCGAATGTTGGGATCTTCCGAGAGTGAAATGCCAGCTTCGATCTTGAAGACCAACTCGTCGCCGCGTTTCACCTCGATTTCCTGAATATACTTTGCCGGGATGTAATAGCCGGTGAGCTGGTTCATCTGCATACCAGAGTAGTTCGGATGGCGGATCATGAGCTGGGCTTCTCTCATTGGAGCAGAAGAGCCCTTGGATTGATCGTCACCAAACATCTTCACCTGCATCTTGCCGAGATTGGCGAGCGCCTGATCGGCATCCTTCAGCGCGGGAGCCGAGCAGCCTCCGGCCGCTTTCACGAAGCGGCTCACCATCAGCAATTTCCCATCCTTGGTTTCGGCGATGGCGCGCAGGTTGGAGTACATGTCGAACCGGACACGGGTGGAAATAATGCGATCACCATTTCCGGCGCCTGCGCCGAATGTGAAGGCAGCGACCACTGGCATCGGGTTCTTATCGATGACGAGCGTGAGCTTCGAGACCTGCTCGGCGAGATCGGCTGGCAGCTTTACCGAAATCGGAACGACGCCGGCATCCTCCGCGCGATAAGGCGCGTCGAGCACGATTTGGGAGTTCTCCTCAATCGTGCGGCCTTCGAACAGATCCTTGGCAATCCCTGGCCATGGATCGTCGTCGCCGGCATACGCAGGCATTGCTGGCGAAAACGCCATCATCAATGCAAATAGAACTCCGATCGGGATGAGGCGAATCATGGTCAAGGGTCCTTTCCGGGCATTAGCCTTTCGGCTGATTAGCGGCGGTTTGGGCGGCTCCGTCAAGGACCCTCGCCATCAAGTTCCTGTCAAGAATTGTTTGCCGATGTCGCGCTAAAGGTCGCTCCATCGGAGTCGGAGGCCGTCGCATTCAGGATGTCGTTGTCGATGGAACCGTAAGTGAATCGGATGTTAGGGTTCGTAGACAGCGAGATTCCGGCTTCCATGTGAAAAACCACCTCGTCACCGCGCTTGACGTCCAGTTCACGAACATATTTCGCAGGGATGTACTGACCCGTTACAGGATCCATCTGCATTCCTGAAAAGTTCGGGTGGCGGAGCATAACTTGGGCTTCGGCGGTAACCATGGACTGATTTTTTTGCGACGCAAAACGCGGTCCACTGGAGATTTTCTTGATCTGCATCTGACCTGCGTGGGCGGCTGCCGTCGTTACGTCTTTCAGCGCCGATGAGGAACAGCCTCCGGCGGCCTGCACGAAGTGAGCCCCCATGTGAACCTTACCATCCTCGGTTTCGACGACGGCGCGGATATAAGAGAAGCTGTCGAAGCGCACGCGCGTCGAGATCGTCTTTGGTCCGATGCCTGCTGCGCGGCCGAACGTGAACGCACCAACCAACGGCATCGGATTGTTGTCGATGAAAATGCGCAGCGTTTTGATGTTATCGGCAACGTCGGCGTTGATGTACACAGTCACCGGAACGACAGCGGCGTCGTCGGCTTTGTCTGGGGCTTCCACGACGATCTTGGTAGAGGCCTCATCAATCTCACGGCCATCGTAGAATTCTTTCTTGATGCCGTTCCATCCCGGCGGCTCGGCGGCTTCATCGTCGTCTTGTGCGAATGCGGGTGCCGCAATCAAAGCGAACGCCATCAGCGCTGCTCCCAACACAGCCGTCAGGCTCAACGGGTATACCTTCATTCTCGGATATTTCCCTTGGCTCATCGAGTCGTGGCCGGCCACGATCGAGCGTTTCATTCCCATTCCAGCTCAGCAAAGGCTGCCGTTACGTTTCGCACATGAAACTCGTCAGCCAGCAGCCAATTATCCTTTTCGGACGCGCCTGCCGTTTTGGTCGCTTCAGTCAGTGTCTTATTATCTTTTATCATGGCACGAACATCTTCCGCGATACTTCGGAGGTATCGTTCTAAAGGGTCGAGGCTGTCGGGCCAGGACATGCTCGCTGGTCCATGACCCGGCACGACGCGGGCGGCCGGCTCCTTGCGCAGGACGTCTATAAGCGCCAGCCAGCCAACGATCGAACCGTCGAGCGTAGGGATGTGCTTGGAGAAAAGAAGATCGCCGGCGATCAAAGTGCCTGTCGACTTGTCGAAAATCGTGAGGTCGTTGTCTGTATGCGCGGTGGGGCGTGGAACGAGCGTTATAATGCGTTCGCCTAAATCGATGTCGCGCGGTTCTTTCACGTGTTCGGTCGGAAGGATGATCTCGCTTCCTGCAAATTCGTCTTCGCCGATAAGCCGCCGGTTGTTCTTGAGATAGTTGTCTGCCCGCGCGGCCAGTCCGCGCGCCATTTTGTAATGAGCGACAAACGTCGCTTTTTCAGCAACGAACGGCGCATTTCCGAAAACGTGGTCGGGATGCATGTGGGTGTTGATGACGTATCGGATCGGTTTGTCTGTGATGGCGCGGATCGCGGCGAGAAAGCCGCGTCCGACCATCGCGCTGCCGCCGGTGTCGACGATCGCCACGGCATCTTTGCCGATAATAAGGCTCATGTTGGAGATATCTCCGGCATTTGCCGGTGAGACGAGTTCATAGGCGCCTTGGTGGACAAACAGACCGGGTGCCACCTCGACCATCCTCAGCTCCCGCGCCTCCGCCATTGACACGCGCGGGAGCCAGGGGACAGCCGCCAAAGCCGCAGCTCCGGCGAGAAAATTCTTACGTGTCAATTCGTTAGGCATGTATGCTCATTCCATGATCTGCAGTTGTGATCCTAGATGATCTCATGTCTTGCAGATCTTCCAGCGACCATATCGATCACGGAATCGCGATCGGAACGTGATCGCAGGTGCGAGAATGGGACTTTCGTAGCAAGTAGTCGTGCGGCGCACCAATTATCCCGCAGTGCAATATAAGCCGATGTTTTCTAGGGTTTTTTGGGTCAGTACTATTGTCCTAATCATGTCGATTAGAAAGATTACCTGCGACGTTGTTGCAGGCGGGAAAAAAAAGTGCCTAGATGCCGCCGGGTAACGAGGCCTCTCGAACCTCACACGGTCGTGTGAAAGCCCTTTAGTGTTGGCTTTTTGCAAATAGGGAGAAAAAAAATCCCATTGCACTGGCTGCCGACGGGGCTGGGCGAACAGGGGTCCACGTGAACCACTTGCAAGCGTGGCAAGATTCTCAAAAATGGAGGAAGCGCGATGCGCAAAAGTGCAATCGCATGCGGATTACTCGCATCTGTTGCCTACACGGCGCCCGTTCTGGCCAACGACGACTCGATGAAGTTGTCGCAGGATCCAAAGAACTGGGCTCAGCAGTCGGGCAACTATGCGGGTACTCGCTACTCGAAGCTTGACCAGATCACCACTGCCAACGTTGGCAGCCTGAAGGTGGCCTGGACGTTCTCGACGGGTGTTCTTCGTGGTCACGAAGGTTCGCCGCTCGTCATCGGCAATACGATGTATCTCCACACGGCGTTCCCGAACAACGTTTACGCGTTGAACCTGGACGACGAAAACAAGATCATCTGGCAGTACAGCCCGAAGCAGGATCCGTCGGTTATCCCCGTCATGTGCTGCGACACGGTCAACCGTGGCGTGCAGTACGCTGAGGGCAAGATCCTTCTTCACCAAGCCGATACGTCTCTCGTCGCTATCGACGCAAAGACCGGCAAGGAGCTGTGGAAGTCCGTCAACGCTGACCCCAAGAAGGGTGAGACCGGCACGGGCGCACCTATCATCATCAAAGACAAAGTGATGATCGGTGTTTCGGGCGCTGAATTTGGCGTTCGCTGCTTCATGACCGCTTACGACCTCAACTCGGGCAAGCGCGTATGGCGCGCCTACTCGATGGGCCCGGATGACGAAATCCTGGTCGATCCTGAGAAGACCATGTCGCTCGGCAAGCCGGTCGGCAAGGACTCCTCGCTGAAGACCTGGAATGGCGATCAGTGGAAGAACGGTGGTGGTTCGATCTGGGGCTATATGGCCTACGATCCTGAGCTGAACCTGTTCTACTACGGCACCGGTAACCCCTCTACGTGGAACCCGGCTCAGCGCGCTGGGCCTGATGGCAAGCAGATCGACCAGAAGTGGTCGATGACCATGTTCGCTCGTGACCCCGATACGGGTATGGCGAAGTGGGCTTACCAGATGACCCCGTTCGATGAGTGGGACTATGACGGCATCAACGAGCCGATCCTGGCAACGCTCAAGATCGGTGGCAAAGACCGCAAGGTCGCCGTCCACTTCGACCGTAACGGCTTCGCTTACACCTGGGATCGCGCCACTGGCGAGCTCCTGGTTGCTGAGAAGTACGATCCGGCCGTCAACTGGGCCACGCACGTCGTCATGGATCCCAAGGATCCGCAGTATGGCCGTCCGCAGGTCGTCGCTAAGTACTCGACGTTCCTCAACGGTCAGGACGTGAACACGAAGGGCATCTGCCCTGCGGCTCTCGGCTCGAAGGACCAGCAGCCTGCTTCGTTCTCGGAGAAGACTGGCCTGTTCTACGTTCCGACGAACCACGTTTGCATGGACTACGAACCCTTCAAGGTTTCGTACACGGCTGGTCAGCCCTACGTCGGCGCCACGCTGTCCATGTATCCGGCTCCGGACTCTCACGGCGGCATGGGTAACTTCATCGCTTGGGACGGCGCTGCAGGTAAGATCGTATGGTCGAAGCCTGAGCAGTTCTCGGTGTGGTCGGGTGCTCTCACCACCGCTGGCGGCGTTGCTTTCTACGGTACGCTGGAAGGCTACCTGAAGGCAGTCGATCAGAAGGACGGCAAGGAGCTCTTCAAGTTCAAGACTCCGTCGGGCATCATCGGCAACGTGTTCACCTATGAGCACAAGGGCAAGCAGTTCGTCGGCGTCTTCTCGGGCGTCGGTGGCTGGGCCGGCATCGGTCTGGCAGCTGGTCTGACCAACCCGACCGATGGTCTGGGCGCAGTCGGCGGCTACGCTGGTCTGTCGAACTACACCCGCCTCGGCGGCTCGCTCACAGTCTTCTCGCTGCCCTAAACGCAGCTAAGGACTTAAGGAACCGGCGCAGGTCACCCTGCGCCGGTTCTTTTTTGATTTTCGGGGAAATGAAGTCGTGCTCGTTCTTGCAACGGCGCCATTGTTCACCAGATAAGAATAAAAATATGATCCTGCGGACTATTGTCGCGGCTTGAATTAGCGACTTTTGTCGTAGATCAATTGGGGTCGAAGAAAACTTCAGAAACGATGAGGAAACGCGTGAACAAGTTTGGCATCACATTGGCGGTCGCAGCACTTGCTTGCTCCGCACTGAGCTTCCAGGCGATTGCCGATGATAACTCCGAGGTCCAGGCCAGGGCCAAAGAGCTTGGCTTAGAATTCAAGGACGGTCGTTACAGGGACAAGGACGACAATCCTGCGCCTGTCGTCACCAAGGACTACAAGGTCGACTGGGGCACTTGGAACGGCTTTCGCCGCTACCACGATGCTTGCCACGTTTGTCACGGTCCCAACGCGCTGGGCAGCACCTTCGCGCCCTCACTTGGCGACTCTCTGAAGACCATGGACTACGCGACGTTCTTGCAGACCGTCGCTTCGGGCCGCATCGCGGATCGCGGCGGCACCAAGTACGTAATGCCGGCATTCGGCGATGACCGCAACGTGATGTGCTACATCGACGACATCTACACCTACATCAAGGCGCGTTCTGAAAACATGACGGACCCGAAGACGGGTATGCCTGCGGGCCGTCCGAATGGCCGCGAGGACATCTCTCCGGAGACCAAGAAGACCGCCGCAGAATGCTTCGGCGAATAAGCATGTAACTCCAAAAACGCCCGGGCTCGGAAACGAACCCGGGTGTTTTTGCGTTCACGAAGAAGGGACTGGCGATAACGTGATCGTCATGCCTTGTTAGCGGGTTTACGCCGTATCATAGGGAAAAGGTCCCGTCCCGCGGGACCGCAGGCGTGCGGCGCTTTCACGTCGAACTCGCGCTTGAACAATTGGCCTGTGGCCCGGGCGCGCGGTGAAGCCGAGCGCACACCAATCCGCCAAGCAAGCAACAAGGAATTCATTATCGTGTCAAAGACCGTACTCGCGACCATTGCAGGGATCATTGGCTTAGCGACCGTTTCCGGCGCCTTCGCAGCCGAGGCGCCAAAGGCGGATCTTGTTAACCGTAAGCAACTGCGCGTGTGCGCCGATCCCGCCGATCTTCCGTTCTCCAACGACAAGGGCGAAGGCTTCGAGAATAAAATTGCAGACCTGATCGGTCAGGAGCTCAATCTTCCCGTCGTCTACACTTGGTTTCCAAAGGCTACAGGCTTCATCCGTATGACGCTGTCGCGCAAGCGGTGTGATCTGGTCATTGGCTGGGGCCAAGGTGACGAGCTTGTCCTCAACACCAACGCGATCTATCGCTCGACGTCGGCGATCGTCTACAAGAAGGGCACCGGGCTCGACGGCATCGACACGCTCGCCGATCCGCGTCTCAAGGGTAAGCGTATCGGTGCTATTCAGGGGTCTCCCGGCGCCAACTACATCGCCAAGTACGGCTTGATGGCGAACGTCCATGGTTATCCGATGATGGTCGACCGCCGTTACGAAAATCCGGCAGAGCAGATGATGAAAGATATCGAGTCTGGTGAGATCGCCGCGGGCGTTCACTGGGGTCCGATTGCGGCCTACTGGGCGAAACGTGGCGGCGACGACCTTGTGGTGGTTCCGTTGCTGAAAGAACAAGGCGCAGGCAAGATTGCCTTCCGCATCACGATGGGTGTGCGCCAGGGCGATGATGCCTGGAAGCGCCAGCTCAACGAGATCATCGCCAAACGTCAGGGTGATATCGACAAGATCCTGTTCGACTATGGGATTCCGCTGCTGGTGGATGACGATACGAAAATGGATCTTCTGACCGCGCCGCGGACCGCGAATGCGACTGGCGGAGAAAAGAAGGCGGAGGATACGGCTTCTAATCCCGCGGCAGAGACCGCTAAAGCACCCTGATTACCCATCGTCCTTAGTCAGCTTTGCATGAAATGGCGGCGCCCGCTCGACGGCAGCGCCGTTTTTTCGTATCAGGGCTCCGCTCGCCCGGCGGCGGATCAATAACAAGACCGCGCTTTATTGCGCGGACGTTAGCAGTGAGGAAACGTCCATGAGAAACGTTCGCGCCGCAATTCTAATCGCTGCGCTTTTGCCGTTTTGCACCAGCCTCGGCCTGCACGCAGAGCATGTCGATGTCGGACCGGCACCGCCCCCGAACGCCGAAAGGCCGCCTGAGCCCGACGGTTACCGCATGGACGAGTACCGCAAGCCCGTGCCTGCCACGCTGAAAGGCGCGACTGTGCTGACTTCCGACAAGGCTGGTGATCTGTGGACCAAGAAGGCGGCGATCTTTGTCGACGTCTATCCGCGTGCACCCAAGCCGCCGAATCTTCCGAAGGGGACTTTCTGGCGCGAGCCGATCCACCTCACCATTGAGAATGCAACCTGGCTGGCGAATGTTGGTTATGGTGTGATCTCGCCGCAGACCGATGACTACTTCAAGAGCAACCTTGAGAAGCTCACGGCCGGTGATAAGTCGAAGGCGGTTGTATTCTACTGCTTGCGCGATTGCTGGATGAGTTGGAATGCCGCCAAGCGCGCGCTTACTTACGGTTACACGAAGGTCATGTGGTATCCCGACGGCACGGACGGCTGGCAGGAAGCGGGCTTGCCCGTTGTGCAAGTTACGCCAGTTCCGCAAGAGCCGCAGCCATGAGGCTCGCTGCTATGACACCTCCATAAAGGAAGCCCGGCAGATCGTTGCCGGGCTTCTTTTGTTTGTCGTATGGGTGAAGCTCAGTTGCTCATCTGGGCGCGAATGCTGCGCGCTATAAAGCCGGCCCGCTCTTCGATCAGCTGGGGAATCTCGCACGCGATCGGAATGTTTTGCTGGCGCTCCTGAAAAACGCGCACCTCCCACTTGTACTTCTCTTCTTCAGGGGTCAGATGGTCGACTTCTTCGGCCGGCATGGGATTTTCAGGAAGAGCTTCGCCTTGAGACGGCAGCGTCAAGCCTTCCTTCTCGATCTCCTTGGCGCGGGCGAGCTGGCGCTTGTGGAAGCGTTCGATGCCGGACATCACGACCTTGCGTTCGTCGTTGATGCGCGACAGAGCGGCGGAGAACAGCAGCGTCAACTTTTGATCGCGCTCGGCCTTGGGAATAGATTCTGCGTATTTCTTGATCGCGGCATCGACTTCATCTTCCGGAATGCGGCGCGCAACAACATACTCGGACAGCTTGCGAATGGTGTCATCGTCTCGCCAGTTCGGCAGACCCTCAAGAGAAGGACCATCCCAAATCTGGGCGGGTGAAATTTCCAGCACCTTTCGCGAGATGCATGGCCACTCGGGCTCTTTGTTGTCCTCAGCGCCATTGCTTTGCGCCTGATTAGTTGCCTCTGCTGGTGCGGATTGCTCGGTGCCAGGAGCGGCTTGCTCATCTTGAGCGCGCGACGGCGCGCTGGTTGCCAATACGGGCAAGGAAGCAAGCACCGCCAATGCGAGCAATTTGGATAAATTGACTACAGATTTCATCATGGAATGGACTTTCAGGCTGCTCCTCCAGGACCACCGCGCCGGGCGATCAAACCCTTGGAGGGATTGTAGGCGAACACGGCTGCGGTCAGGAACAGGATCGTGCAGGCGACGACCACCAGCAGTGAAACGATATCGATCTGTCCATAAAAGCCGAAACGGATAAGCTCAACCCCATAGGTGAATGGATTGAGTCGGCAGATCTCATAAAGAATTGGACTCGCCTCGCGGATGCGCCACAGCGGATAAAGTGCACTCGAGGCAAAGAACATTGGGAAGATAACGAAGTTCATCACGCCGGCAAAGTTTTCCAGCTGCTTGATTACGGACGACATGAACAGCGCCAGCGATCCCAGCATCAGGCCGGAAAGGATCAGAGCGGGCAGAACGGTGACGTAGCCCGCAAACGACTGAGCCCACTCAGGGACCGAGAACAACGGCGTCGTGATGGGTTCTGCAACCCCGCTCAGCACCCCGGAGAACCACGGACTGGGGTCATACATGGTAAAGAGCGAGACCTCCTGGAATGCGGCCGGCTGGATTTCCCAGAAATAGGCAACCAGCAGGAATGCGTAGACCTGAAGGAGCGCGACCGAAACGCCGCCCAGCAGCTTCGACAGCAGTAGGAACGTGCGCGGGAATGGGCTGACGAGAAGCGTGCGCATCGCGCCCGTCTCTCGATCATAGACCATCGACAGCGACGACTGCATGGCGTTGAATAGCAAGATCATGCCGATCAACCCGGGCATGATGAATTCTTCGTAGAGAACGTATGACTGGTAGGGCGGAATGATCGAGACGCCAAGTGTCTGGCGGAAGCCTGCGGCGAAAATGAAAAGCCAAATCATTGGCCGCACGAGGGCAGAAAAAAATCGCTCGCGCTGGTGGAGATAGCGCAGAACCTCACGCCACACGATGCCGCGGAAGCAGGCGCTATAATTGGCGAGGCTTAGGCCGCGATGTTCTTCAACCCGATCTGCGTTTGCGGGAATATGCGAGGCAGGGCCGGTCACGACGCGAGCGTTCATGGTCATCACGCGGCCTCCTGCGCGGAAGATCCGGTGATGGCACGGAATGCCTCGCTGACAGAGTTCGTGTCTGTCGTCTTCAAGAATTCCGGTACGTTTCCATTATAAAGAACGCGCCCCTTGTGCAGCACGACCACGAGATCGGTAGGGCGCACCTCATCCATAAGGTGAGTGGCCCACAACACGCCCAGCCCCTGTTTGGCGACAAGATCGCGAACGATCCCGACGACGCTCTCGCGCGAGCCGATGTCGAGGCCAACGGTTGCTTCATCCAGCAGGAGCAGATCGGGTTTGTGCATCAGCGAGCGCGCAATCTCGACGCGCCGTGCTTGACCGCCCGACATTGCCCGTACCTTCTCTTTGGCGCGATCGGCCAGTCCGACCACCTCCAACGCCTGCATGGCCCGTTCACCGGCAACGCGCGTGTTCATACCGTGCAAGGCGGCGTGATATTTCAGATTCTGCAAAAGGCTCAGATCGTTGTCGAGTGTGCGGCTCTGAAAGACAACGCCAAGCCGTTGCAAGGCAGCCGTCGGCTTGCGCCGCACATCGAAGCCGCGAATGAGAATTTCGCCGGAAACGTTGTCGTACAGGCGGGTTATCAGGGAAAACAGCGTCGACTTTCCTGCGCCGTTAAGGCCTAAAAGCACAACGAACCGTCCCTGTTCGACCGTGATAGACACGTTATCTAGAACCTTCTTATCGCCGAAGGCGTGACTGACCTCTCGCACGACGAGCGCCTGCGTTGGTGCGCTTTGCTTCTCTGCTGCTGCTGCAGTCATCGGTACCATCTAAACCTAAATACATGCTCGCCAATGCGGTCCGCGGTGCATCCTATTCCTGACTAATGACCACGCCCCAGGGATAGCGGCCAACCTTGATCGACTTAAGCGGCTTGAGCTTATCTACGTCGACGACGGTCACGTCGTTGGATGTGCCGTTGGTGGTGTAGAGCAACTTGTCGTCGGGGGTAAGGTACATCTGCCAGACGCGCTGGCCGACCAGAATATATTTCTCGACTTTGAAAGTAGCGACGTCGATTACGGCGACGCGGTTTGCCGGTCCCAAAGCAACGAAGGCCTTTGTGCTGTCCTTGGTGAGGCGAATGCCAACCGGCTGGATAGCTTCCTTCGCAATGCCGGGGATCTCAAAGGAGATCTTGGCGATCTGCTTGCGATTGGTTGGATCGAGCACCGTTACCGTGCCGCCGATCTCGGACGAAACCCACAACTGCGTGCCGTCATGATTGAACAACGCGACGCGCGGGCGGCTGTCGACAAGGACGTTATCGAACGTCTTGTGGGTTTCGGTGTCGATGAAATGCGCCATGTTGGTCGTTTCCGAGGTGTTGACCAACACCTTGCCGTCCGGGCTCATTCCCATGCCCTCGGGCTCGACGCCGACTGGAATGTCGGAAATGACGGTGCCCTTCTCGATGTCGACAACTGTGACCAGGTTGTCATCCTCGTTGGCCACGTAAAGGGTCTTGCCGTCGGGATGCAGGATCAACAACTCAGGATCGGGCCCCGAAGGCAGCGATTTGACGAACTCGTAGGTCTTTGCGTCATAGACCTGAATGATGTTGTCATCGCTGGTGCAGATGATCAGCCACTTCTGATCCTTCGACATAACGATGCCGCGCGGGCGCTGTCCGACCTTGAAGGTCTTGATGACCTCCTGCTTTGTGCTGTCGATGACGCTGACCGTGTTGTCCTTCTCATTCGTGACATAGACCGTGTAGGCCTGCGCTTGCGAAGCGGAGGCGGCGACTGCGGTGAAACATGCCAGCGAGTAGAATAAGGACTTGTTGGCGGACATTCTCAGTTTCTCCAAAATGGATATGGGGCGGCTGCCAAAAGTCTCGTGCCTGGGCAATGAGCCTTGCGTCTGCCGGCTGAAATTAGATGAGACGCAGCGTGGCGCGGGCTATTTGGCATACGCTTTACACTTAGTCTCCGGCTTGTCGTAACCCAGCGTGTCGAGCACCGAAGTCTGGTGCAGGAAACCCGGTTGAGGAGAGACCGACACGAGCAATTTCGGCGTGGCGACAATGATCGGTTCGCGCAGTTGACCGTTCCAGGAACGAAACGTCGTCTTCACTCCCTTGAATGCTGCAACCTCGAAATTCGGGGAATGAACGAATTGGTTAAGGTCAGCGAATTTGTTCGACTTGGTGCGGGTCGCAGCTTCCCCAACCACGCGCATGGCAAGCCAGGCATCGTAGTCGGTCGGCCGCATGATACGGTCGGCAAGCCGTTTGAAGCGGTTCTGGAACTGCGTGCCCCCCCAAAGCTCCACTGCGGGATGCCAGCTGGTTGCAACGAGACCCGTGGTTCCGGCAACAGGACGCGGAGACCATGTGCGATAGGGAATGTAATCGCCAAACAGATTGCCTTCGTCGGCAACCATCACGATGTCGTGCTCCTTGGCGCCTTGCGTGAAGCCCGGAATCTGCTGTTGGACTTGTTCAAATCCGCCATCGGCGCGCCGGCTGCCGCCTTCGTACTTGAATTCCCGCTCTTCCACGATTTTCGAGCCAAAACGCTTGGCCGCGCGGCGCAGAGCATCGGCGTACAACTTATCTTCCTGCTGCGGACCGACGATCAAAAACCAGTTATTCCAGCGCTTCCAGGCCAGATACTGACCGAGAGCGTCGGCAAGCATGGATCGCGTCGGCGCGAGGTGCAGCATGTTGGCGCGGCAGTTCTCCTCGCGCAGGCTGTCGTCCGGATTTCCGACGTTCATTACAACCGCATCTTTGCCCGCCAGTGCATCTGCGAGCTTGAGAAGCGCGTCAGGGGCCATGTCGGCAGCGATGAATCCGGAAGTCTGCGGAACCTTCTCGACCGCCGCTTTGATCAGGTCGTCGACGTTGGCGCTTTCTATGACGTCGAGTGTAAAGTTCTGCTTGGTGAATTGTCCGGTCGTGTTGTTATCAGCGATGCCGAGCTTCGCGCCGGCAATGCCTTCATCCGACGGTGGCAGATCAAGAAGCGACAACGGCAAATTCTTTTCGCGTTGCTGCTTGAGATAAAGGATGGGTACCTGCTGCACATCGGCGGCCGTGGTTTTGGCGTTGTCTGAAGCGGCCGGCGTCGCCTGCTTGTCCGCGCTATCTTGAGCATAAACCGGACGTACGTCGACCGGGCTCATTGCAAGCATCAGTCCCGTCGCCAAGACACCGGTGAAACAAGCCTTGCTTGTCGATGCAGCGCGAAGACCCACGCGCGGCCAGATATGTGCTGGTTCGCTGCTCATTCTCAGTCCGTTGCAGACCTTCACCAATCGCATTTCGCGACGACGAAGTGCCGGCCCGAAATGTTACTGTATTGCTTATCCTGTAAAAGGGGCGCATGTGACGCGTTGTCAAGGGACGGTCCGATTACTCGCGGTTTTGTGACCGTTCGTGCGCTGCAAACCTTTTGGCTGGACCTTGCAAACCGCATACCCACTAATGCACCTAAAGCTATGGCCAACCGTAGTCGCAACTGAAAGTCTTGGATGAGAATGCTTCGTTATCTGTTCCTTTGCCTGGGAGCGCTATTTGCGGTTCTGCCGGTTAATCCGGCCTTCTCGGCGCCGAAAGCAGCTGTCTTTCCGTTCGATATGCGCGATGTGGAGCAGGAAGGCGAAATAGTTCCCCAATACAACGAAGAGGATTTGCGCCGCCTCAAGGTAATCGCTGACGAACTGCGCACGTTAATGACAAAAGACGGCCGATACGAACTTGTCGATCTGACCCCTTACGAGTCTGAGATCCAAATGGCTGCCCCACTGGCGAAATGCGATGGCTGCGAAGCTCCGATCGCTCAAAAGGCGGGCGCTGACATTGCGGTCACCGGTTTTGTCGACAAGTGGTCGGATGCGCTGATTAGCATTCAGGTTTTTGTCCGCGATGTTAAGTCCGGCAAGCTTACGAAAGCCATGTCGGCAGAGGTGCGGGGCAATACCGATGAGCTATGGCTGCACGGGATTAGCTGGCTTTGGCGCAATCGTTTCAATGTCGAGGAGACGAAGAACTGATGCTCGACAGGCGACATGTGCTTCTCATGGGGGCCGGCGCCGCAGCGTTTGCGCTTGCGCCGGCGGGGTCGCGCGCTGCCAGCATGGTCCGGTTGACCTCGGTAAAGTATGGAACTGTGAGTTGGCTGATCGAGACGATCAGACAATATGATCTCGATAAAAAGAACGGCCTCGATTTACAAGTCGTCGAGGTTGCCAACAATCAGGCCGGTCCCGTTGCGCTGCTGGCGGGCGAGGCGGACGTGATTGTAACCGACTGGACGTGGGCGTTGCGCTTGCGCTCGAAGGGCAACGATTTGAAGTTCTCGCCCTACTCCTCGGCGCTTGGAAGCCTTTTGGTTCCCAAAGACAGCCCAATCAAGACGCTGGCCGATCTGGAAGGTAAACGCGTGGGAGTCGCTGGCACCAGCATCGACAAGAGCTGGGTGCTCCTTCGCGCTTACGGGATGAAGCTGCTTGGCAAAGATCTGGAGAAGATCTGCCAGCCCGTTTACGGTGCGCCTCCACTGGTCACTGAAGAGTTCCGGAATGGTCGGCTCGATGCCTGTCTCAATTTCTGGACCTACGCGGCGCGGTTGACGACGGAAGGTGCCAAGCAGCTTCTGACGGTCGACGACATCATTAAGGCTCTGGATGTTTCACCCATTCCGCCGCTCGTCGGCTTTGTATGGTCGGAACAGGAGGTACAGGCCAACGGCGTTTCCATCGAGCCCTTGCTGGCGGCGGTGGCGGACGCCAATCAGCTCTTAGCCACGTCCGACGAGGCGTGGGAACGCATCAAGCCGCTTGTAAAGCCGTTCAGCGACGCAGAATTTGTGGCGCTGAGAGAATATTTCAGGTCCGGCGTTCCAGGGCCCTGGACACAGGCGGAAACGGCCTCGGCCGGGAAGCTGACACAACTGCTCATAGAACTTGGAGATGCGGAACTCGTAGGCGATGGCACCCGTTTCGACCCAAACCTATTCCACACCCGCACGGGTTAGCCGGTTAAGGGCGCCGCAAGCCGGACTGGAGCGTCTGGGCTGGGCGGTGGCCTCGTTGGCAACTCTGGTGCTGTTGTGGCACGTCGGCGCCGAGTGGGCGCACAGCCGGTATTTTCCCACTCCCGCCGCCGTCTTCGACGTGCTGAAACGTGAGGCGTTGGACGGGCAGCTGTTTACCCACGTTGGCGCGACGCTGTTGCGAGTCGTCATGGCGTTCACCATCGCCATGTTCATCGGCAGCGTTATCGGTATGCTGCTTGGTCGCTTCAAAACCGCTGATCGGTTCTTTGACACCTGGCTCATTCTCGTTTTGAACCTGCCGGCTCTTGTCACGATCACCTTGAGTTATGTGTGGCTGGGCATGAACGGGACCGCGGCGGTTGTCGCCGTTGCGATCAATCAAATCCCGAATGTGGCCGTGACAATGCGCGAAGGCGCGCGCAGTCTTTCGCGCGATCTCGCTGAGATGGCGCAGATCTACAAGTTTGGCCCATGGCGCACGTTCCGCCACGTGATCCTGCCGCAGCTCGCGCCCTTCTTTGCCGCGGCGGCGCGTTCGGGGCTGGCGCTTGTTTGGAAGATCGTTCTGGTCGTCGAGGCGCTGGGTGGAAGTGGCCGCGGCGTCGGCTATCAGATCTACATTGCATTCGGCAGTTTCGACGTGACGACCATTCTGGCCTACGCGCTCGCCTTCATCGTGATTGTGCAGATCATCGAGCTTGCCATTCTCCAACCTATTCAGGCCAGGGTGAACAAATGGCGGCGCTGATGGAACAAGAGCTCGCAAGGATGGGCGCCAGCGCCGGAGGTAACGGAAAGATCCGCGTCAACGTCGATCGTAAGATCTTTCCTGCTCTTGCCGACCGCGATGCGCAGCTCGTTCTGAGCGATGTCTCCTTCGATGTTGCTCCTCGCGAGTTTCTTGTGCTGACCGGCCCGTCAGGCTGCGGCAAGAGCACCTTGCTCAACATCATCGCAGGCCTCGATACGGACTTCGAAGGCTCGATTGATCTTGGGGCGGGCCGCGATGCGATGACCTTCATTTTCCAGGCCCCGCGGCTGCTCCCATGGCGGACTGTTTATGAAAACATCGCCCTTGCATTGCCGGAGGGCGATGCCCGGCTTGCGCGTATTCCCGAGATGCTTGCACGCGTGGGGCTAACCGAAGCCGCAAATGCGTATCCAGAGCGGATTTCCTTAGGTATGCAGCGGCGCGCTTCGCTGGCGCGGGGATTTATCGTGGAGCCCCAGATCTTGCTCATGGACGAGCCGTTCGTGTCGCTCGATGATCCAACGGCCCAGAGCCTGCGGCAATTGCTCTTGGAACTGATCGCACGCCAGCCCACGACGGTAATTTTCGTTACCCATGACCGCGCCGAGGCAATACAACTCGGCACCCGCATCTTGCGCCTCTCGCCTGGAAAGGCCAGTGTCGTGGACGATATCTCGGTGCGGCTCACGCCAGAGCAGCGCAGGGACAGGACAGCCGTTCTTGCCGAGCAGATGCGGGTGTTCGGCACAGGCTGATCCGCTTCTCGCCCTCGGGTGATCGACTAGCTTCGACAAGGTCTTCTTCGATGTCCGACAGTTCGCAGCGGGGTGCGCCCGCTTTCCTCGCCAGTGTCACCAACACCGAAGAGGCGTATACCGCATTCGCCGCAGGTGCTGACGTCATCGATTGCAAGGATCCCGCGACCGGAGCGCTCGGCCGTCTCGATCTTGGCGAGATCGCAGACATTGTGAGGGCGGTGTCGGCGCTTGCTCCGGTCAGCGCCACCATTGGCGACAGCTTTGCAAACGTCCCTGAGATGGTGCAATCAGCGCAGGAGGTCGCGGCAACGGGCGTCGCTATCGTCAAATGTGGATTTGACGGATCGCCCGATGATGTTGCGGCGGCCGAAGCGTTGGCAGCAGCCGAGCTTGGCAAAGCCAAGCTGTTTGCCGTGCTATCGGCTGACAAGATTTCCGATTTCAGCATCGTGCCGCACTTGGCGCAGCTCGGCTTTATGGGCGTCATGCTCGACACTGCGGACAAGCGGCGCGGTGCGCTGCCGCAAGTGATGGAGACAGACCGTCTCTCGGCTTTCCTTGCTATTGCGCGCAGCTATGGACTGGCTGCGGGTCTCGCGGGCTCGCTACGTCTATCTGACATCCAAACCCTCGCGGCCTTAGGGCCAGATATTCTCGGCTTCCGCGGCGCTTTGTGCGAGGGTGGGCGGACAGGCGCGGTGGACGAAGCGCGCGTTGCGGCCGTCCGGCGAGAACTTGATCGCGTCGCAGGTGCAATTGGGAAACGCTCGGTGGCCTAGAGCCGACCGTCAAGAAACAATATGAACGTCTAACAAGGACGCCACCAGCATGACATCGAAAGCCTCCGCCAAGACATCCGCGAGCAAAAAGACAACGGCCGCGCGCGAGATTGGCGACACGATCTTCGTCAAAGATTTCATCGTAGATTGCAACGTCGGCGTCTACGCGGAGGAGCAGGGCGTAACCCAGAAGGTCGCGTTCACGGTTGAGGCGCGGTTGGCGCCCGAGGTCCACTCCGTGGATGACGCGATGGTGGAGGTTCCATCCTACGCGGATATTATCGATTTCATCGTTGGGCTGGCGCGCGGTGGTCACATCAACCTGGTCGAGACGTTCGCCGAGCGCATTGCCGAAAATTGTCTCGCTGATCGGCGGATCGTGGCCGTGCGCGTGCGGCTGGAAAAGCTGGAGCGCGGACCTCAGCGCGGTGTCGAGATCGTCCGGCCGGCCACAAAAGCAGCCGCGCGCGAATTTGGCCGTGGCTGAGGTCTGGGCGGCCGATACGCCAAGGCCGATTGTCGTCAAGGTCGGTGGATCTCTCATGCAGGCTGGGCGACTGCGCGACTGTCTTGCGTTGATCGCCAAGGCCGAACATCCGATCATCGTCGTCCCTGGCGGTGGTCCATTCGCTGACGCGGTGCGCGATCTTCAGCAGAAGCTCGGCCTTGACGATGCGGTTGCCCACCGCCTCGCCATTCTCAGTATGCATCAAATGGCCGAAGTGATGTGCTCCATGGAGGACCGCTTGACACCCGCGGAGCGCCCGGAAGACTTCGCGCGCTTTATTGCTGACGGCAGAATACCGGTATGGCTGCCGTTAACGATGTGCCGAGACGATCGCGGAATTCCGACAGACTGGACCATCACATCCGACGGGCTCGCTGCGCGGCTTGCCGAGAGACTTGGTGGGCTTGAAGTTATCCTCGTCAAATCAGTTGCTGTCGAGAACGGGAGCACCGTCCAACAGCTCGCGCAGGGAGAGATCGTTGATCCGGCATTTGCTCAGATCGTGAGTGCAGCCAAGCTGCCGTGGCGTGTGCTTGGACCCGGCGATGATGCCCTTCTGGCGCGACTGATCGGGGCGCCGTCACCTTGAAATGTTTAATTCGCAACCGCGCCATCGACGCGGCCTGTTGGGCATGCTAGCGCGGTACACATGGATTATGAAAAGGAACTCAAAGGCATCGCCAGACCGCGGTTCGGTTGGGCGCTGACCGGATCCGGGCACTTCTTCAAGGAGAGCCTGGAGATCATGCGAGAGCTGCCAAATCTCGACGTATTCGTCTCCAAGGCGGCGGTCGAGGTTATCCGCATGTACAAGCAGGATTTCGAGTTGGCGGCGGACGTGCGCATTTTCAAGGATACGACAGCGAGCGCGGCACCGGTCGGCGCGTTTTACTATGGCGTCTACCATACCTTGATCATGGCGCCGGCGACTTCCAATACGGTCGCCAAGTGCGTGGCCGGCATTTCAGACAACCTCGCGACCAATGTTTTCGCGCAGGCCGGGAAATGCCGCGTTCCGACAATCGTGTTTGCCTGCGATACCGCACCGGAGATGGATACCGAAGCGCCAAAGGGCATGGTGAAGGTGTATCCCCGACGCGTCGATCTTGAAAATACC
Source organism: Hyphomicrobiaceae bacterium (assembly GCA_041397645.1). NCBI lineage: Bacteria > Pseudomonadati > Pseudomonadota > Alphaproteobacteria > Hyphomicrobiales > Hyphomicrobiaceae > Hyphomicrobiaceae bacterium. The sequence goes on from JAWKWE010000004.1 coordinate 1,381,762, forward strand.
GAAAAGCTAAAGTCGTTCGAGGCCACGACGGTCGTCGAGACGGTGGCGGCATTGCGAGAGGCCGTTGCGGCCAGGCTGACATGGCTCAAGACGCAAAAGACAGCATCCTTTTCCTGACCGGGCGGCTTGCCGAGGACAGGCTGAAATCGACAGTCGCGGAAGCTGGGCTGCAGCCTGGCTCGTGGTCGGTGTCGAATCTCGGCATCAAGGTTGCGGCGCTGATGACGGAAGCAATCGTGCGCAACCGCCTCAAGGGCCCGCTGCACGCCGACCGCGTGATCGTTCCCGGCCGCGCGCGGATGAATCTCGACAGTCTCAGTGGACATTTCGGTGTGCCGTTCGAGCGTGGTCCTGATGAGTTGGCAGACCTGCCGCAATATCTGGGGCGCGGCGGCAAGCCGCCGGACTTTTCCAAGTATGACGTACGCATATTCGCCGAGTCGGTCGATGCTACAGCATTGAGCGTGGAAGAGATGTTGGTGCGCGCTGGCGAACAGCGGGCAAAGGGCGCTAATGTCATCGACATCGGATGCCAGCCCGACACGCCATTCCCGCATTTGGAGGAGATGGTCAGCGCACTCGTCAAGGCTGGCTTCAAGGTCAGTGTCGATAGCGGGGATGTCGATGAATTGGCGCGTGGCGCCAAGGCTGGAGCGCATTACGTTTTGAGCCTCGACGAGACGACGCTCGACGCGGTGAAGGGCACATCATGTACACCAATCCTCGTGCCTAAGCCGCATGGCGATCTCGCCTCGCTTCTGCGGGCGATAGATCTTGCGAAGACAAAGAAGATTCCTCACATCGCAGACCCCATTCTCGATCCGATTCACTTCGGCTTTACAGCCTCGATCGAGCGTTATGCGGAACTGCGTCGCGCGCGTCCTGATGTCGAGATCCTGATGGGGACGGGTAACCTGACCGAGTTGACGGAAGCCGACAGCCAGGGGGTAACAGCCATGTTGCTCGCCATCTGCTCGGAGCTGTTCATCACCAATGTGCTGATAGTCCAGGTTTCACCGCATACGCGACGCACGATCGAGGAGCATGACGCGGCGAGGCGTCTGCTGTATCGCGCTCGCGCGGATTCGAGCCTTCCCAAGGGGTATGGCGGGAACGGTTTGCTCTCGTTGCACGATCTTCTGCCCAACCCCATGAACGATGCCGAGATCGCAAATGCCGCGCGCGAGATCAGGGACAATAACTTCCGCATCCACACTGGCGAGTCTTTGATCCACATCGCCAACCGCGACGGCCATCACACAGCTACCGACCCGTTCGAACTATATCCCAAGCTAGGCGTAGATGCGGACGGCGCCCATGCCTTCTACCTGGGCTACGAGCTTGCCAAAGCTGAGATCGCGTTGCAGTTGGGCAAGCGATATACGCAAGATGGCGCGCTCGATTGGGGCGTTGCGGCTGACAAGAAGAGCGAGGATCTGACGCGCCATGCGCCTGAAGGCGAGACGCTGAAGTCCAAGGAGGCGTCCGCCGAGCGCAAACGTGAGAAGCTTCGCCGCGAGCAAGAGGACAACAGCTGATGCCGCGCATCGTTGAAACCATCGTAACGACCATGAGCGCCCGCGGCGACGTGCACGTTGCACCGTTGGGGCTGATCGAGGATGGCAAGCATTGGATCATCGCGCCCTTCAAGCCCTCGCGCACGCTCGACAACCTGCGTGCAAACTCATTTGCGGCTGCAAGCCATACCGACGACGTGCGCGTTTTTGCCGGTTGTGTCACTGGCCGCAAGGATTGGCCCGTGGTGCCGACGAAGGTTGTTAAGGGCGGACGACTTCAGGAGTGCGTGGCGCACTGGGAGCTAAAGGTGGAGCATGTCATTGAGGATGAGCTTAGGCCGCGCTTCGTCTGCGCGCTGGTTCATCGAGAGACGCACAAGGGCTGGGAAGGCTTCAACCGTGCGCAAGCCGCCGTCCTTGAGCTCGCGGTGCTTACAACGCGCCTCAAGATGCTGCCGCCGGAAAAGGTCGAGAACGAACTGAAGTATCTTGAGATCGCGATTTCCAAGACCGCAGGGCCTCGCGAGGAGGAGGCTTGGGGGTGGCTGATGGACAAAGTCACAGCTTGGCGCGCCTCCGCTCGATGAGTTGCGCTGTTGATTTGTTAAAACTTAAGATTGCGCAACCATAAATTGCATGGTAGGTGTGCTCCCAGATTTGGGAGCGCGTCATGGCACAGGCTTTTGTTCATTCGGGGGGCAGTTCGTCGGCGCCAAAGCCGCAGGATGCCGGCTGCTCAGACAACGCTCGGAGCAGGCTTTCTAACTTCCGAAAACATGGATTATTGCAGTGGATTGCGAGGATTCTGACTGTCGAGCATAGGTGCACTATGCCGGATGGGACGACACGCTGGAGCGAAGTTTCCTCGGAGAATGCCGGCGACGACTGCTACGCTTGCCCCGAGTGCGGCGCCCACTGGCGACATCGATAGGTCGGCCGGATTTCTTGCAGTGGTTGTGAGCGGTGGAGGCCGATGAGCCTATCGCGTTGGTGATCTACCAATGCGGCGCTCGCGGACCCTTTCGGAAAATCTCTTCTAGACGTCGTCGCGTCGGAGGCACCGTTTCATCCGGCAGTGCATCGAGCGCGAAGAATCCGTGTTCGGCAATCTCACTGTTGGCGGCCGGGAAACGCAAACGGCGCCAGCGTTCGACGGTAAACAGAACGATGTGATCTCCAGGGAAGGCGTCGAAGTGCGCGTAAATGCCAAACAGGCGCGGTTCCTGTTCGAGAGCGATGCCCGTTTCCTCGTCGAGTTCCCGTGTGATTGCGGTCTTCAGCGATTCTCCGCGTTCAACACCGCCACCGGGAAAATGCCAGCCCGGGCGGTAGCCGTGGCGTACGAGAAGAACCTGGCCCTCGCCGTCAGTCACCACGGCCTGTGCACCGAGTGTCACTCGATGCCGGTGGTCGCGTCGTGTTGGTATTAATAACGCCATGCTCATATTTCTAAACGATTGCGCCCTCTTTATTAGAGGGCGCTTGCGTCTAATGTAAAACGTCGGGCCCTGCCGGGGGGATCACCACCAATCGAACAAGGTCTTCGGCCGTATCGGCACCCGGCGTTCATAGCGGTTCAAGGGGCGATAGTAATAACGGTCACTATAGAAGTCCCGGTCGTAGTAGGCCGACGGTGGTGGGGTCTCGCGCTTGCGCTTCAAGAGCGCACCTGAAGGCTCGTCGCTAGACACGAGGATGAAATCGGTGCCGGGGCCCGTTTCCTTGCTCAGCTCCTCGTCGGAGATAATGAGCGAGGAGCCCGGCCAGACATACTTGGAAATGCGGGCGCGCACATCCGCTGGGATCGACACGCGCTCCAATGCGGCTGCGGCCTCAGAAGCATTGGTGACGGGTGGGGCATAGCTTTGATTGCTTTTTCGCTTGCGTTGGCCGCGATCGTCCCAATCGTCTTCATACGCGGTGCGACGCGAGATAGTAACCACGTTCCAGCGCACTTCATTGCCGTCGTTGGCGTAGTCGAGTGCGGTGAAGATATGGGTTCCGATGACCCGATCCGGCTCCGCAATCGCCACCTTGGTGTCGAAGACGGGTTCGTTGCCCTGGCGAACGTAAAGCTTTTGAGACTTGAGGCTTACGAAAACCGAGATGGGCATCGTCTTGCGACGAGCATTGGATGATTCTTGTGCCGCCATTGTCTTGGCCTTCTCGGCAACGGCGATATCTTCTTTGAGCTGCTTGAGGCTTTCTTCAGCCTGCTGGGCGGCCGCTCGCACATCATTGGCTTTGGCATCGATTGTGGCGAGAGACTTCTCGGCTGCGTTCTTTTCTTTTTGCGCGCTTTTCTGCGAGCGCGGCGTGCGGGCGGCGGCGAGCCTCTTTTCGGCTTTGGCCAATCGGTCTTTGGCCTTGTCTACGAGCTTTTCGATGCGGTCGCGCTTTGTAATGAGAGAAAGTTCTTTCTTGTGGCTCTTAAGCTGGCCCGTGAGGTCCTGCCAGTGCTGCGTAGCGACTTCGGAAGCAGCCGTCTTTTCGCGCGCGTCGGCTCTCAAGGTGTCCAGCAGCTTTTGGCGGGCGGGCCAATTGCCGACGTCCGGTTGCATGAGAGATTCGCTTGCGTCAGCGTTATCATCTTCATTGTAAGCGGTGGGGATCGCCATTGCTGTCGCCTCGATCGGCTCGGGCGCGAGCAGCAGGGGATTGCTGATGTCGACGGGGGCAATGTCGTCGCGGGAGATCACCACGCGCATGCCCAGCTTGGTCAGCGGGAAGATCTTTTGGGCAAAGTTATAGGGCAGGCGAACGCAGCCGTGAGACGCAGGATAGCCAGGCAGGGCTCCGGCGTGGAGCGCCACACCCGACCAGGTGATGCGCTGCATGAACGGCATCGAGGCGTCGTCATAGAGATTTGAGTAATGCTCGGCGTTCTTCTGAAGAATACTGAACACGCCGACCGGCGTCTCGTAGCCGTCCTGGCCGCTCGAAATTCGCGCGCGAAGTGCAATCCCGCTTGCGTCATAGACCGAGATGCGCTGGTCTTTGATGGAGACCACCGCGATGGCGGCCTTGCCGCTCAACTCCACCTCGGGTTCGGGGGGTGGGACGTCTTTTTTCCGGCGCGCGGAGGCGGCGTCTGCGGACGACACCACGATCAATCCGGCTAGCGCCGCCACGAAATAATGGAAAAGTTGCTTCGAACTACCCGAACGCATGGGTGAAATCTCCCGTAGGCCTCCGGCGAAAGATAACGTCCCTAGCCTTTAATGAAGATGAACGCGCAGATTGCCACTCAGAATTTCATCATTTTCTAACGCTGCCGCCGAGCCCGCATCCGGCTGGTCTAACTATATAAAGTTTGCTGCAGGTGAACAGTTCCAATGAGCAACAGTATCGTGGTTAGGCTAACTGTTTAAGGTGGGGCGCAAAGAAATTCATATTAAGAAATAAGATTATAAAAACACGGCAAGACCCTGATTTCTTTTAAATTAACACTCGACGTTAAATATTGCCCCTCGGAGATTGTATGGCGCAGCAGGGTGGCAGCCCAGTAAATGCAGCGATCGTTGTCTTCAGAAAATATCCCGCAGCCGTTCGTCTGCGCATTAGAGAGCCGATCAAGCTCCCTTTAGGCTGCCCGTCGTGGCCACTGGAAATTTCAAGATCCAGTGCAAGCCCTCAGTGAGGTAGAGGGTCTGTGCCTCGCCCTGGACGGATCTAGCTGTGAGCGTTTCGAGCACTTGTGTCCCAAAGCCCTTCGAGCTTGGTGGGTTCACTGGCGGACCTCCGTGTTCTTGCCACTCCAGAACCAAATTCTGCTTTGCGTCTTCACTTGGCTGAAGGGTCCAACGGATCTCAACGCGACCTGTCGGGACGGATAATGCGCCATATTTGATTGAGTTCGTCGCCAACTCATGGAGAGCCAATCCGATCGCCTCGGATGCTTGCGGTGAGAGATTAACGTCAGGCCCCGAGACCTCAACGCTCTCGTTCTTAATCCCGGTCAGGATGCCGATCTGGTGCTCTACCAGTCGCCTTAAGGGGATGTTGCGCCAATTTTGGTTGACCAGAAGATCGTGTGATGTCGCGAGGCCTTGCAGCCGCTGCCGGAACGCTACGATAAAGTCGTCAATCGATCCGGAATGGCGCGCCGTCTGTCCGGCAATTGCCTGGATGATCGCAAGTTGGTTCTTGGAACGGTGGGCCACCTCTCGCATCAAGAACTGGCGATGTTCTTCCTCGGCTTTGCGCTCGCTTATGTCGTGCATAATCGAGGACGTGCCGATAATCGTTCCGTCGGGCCGCCGGATTGGCGCAGAGTTGAGCGAGACATCGACAAGCTGGCCGTTCTTTTTTTGTCTAACGCTATCAGCCCGTACCGACTCTCCCGACAACACCAGTGAGCGTTGTGTCGTGAATTCGGACTCATTTCCAGTTGGGACGAGAATGGACTTAGGCTGCCCGATAATTTCTTCGGCCGTGTAGCCGAACAGGTCCTCAGCGCCCTTGTTCCAGCTCATGATCTTACCATCGAGACCAATGCTCATGATGGCGTCGCCCGAGGAGGCAACAATAGCGGCAAGGCGTGCGCTCTGTGCTATCGACTTTTCGAGCGCCTCGCGAACTTCATCCAGTTCCGTTATGTGATGAACTGAGTCTGGAACAGGCCGCCCTCCGGCGAGCGCGCTTGCAAATTGGCTGAGATTTTGGATCGGCTCAGAAATTCGTGACGCCATGAGCGAGGCCAGCCACAACGATGCGAGCACGAGGCTTGTGCTGCCAAGCAGTGACCAAGCGAGTGCTTTTCGCAGTGGTGCTTCCAATTCGGCCTGGGGAACGGCCACGACAGTCGTCCATCCGGTAAGTTCCGAGCGGCGAAAAGAATTGACCATCTCGACGCCTTCGTAGGTCACGTTCTCGAACGTGCCAGATTGGTTTGGTCCGGTCGCCACAACGCCCAACTCGGGGCGCGCTTCGTGACCAACCCTATTCTCGGCGTCCAGGCTTCGGGCGACATAGCGATTGTTTCGATCAACTATGGCTGCAGCCCAATTCTTTCCCAATCCGTGATCTGCAAAGATGCTGCTCAGTGAAGCGACGCGGATTTCGGCGGCAAGCCCGAATATCACCTTGCCATTGCTCTTCACCGGAGCTGAGATAACAACGGTCGCGTGTGACAAGCCTTCACCGCGGACCGGGGACACTGCGGGTTGTCCCGAGAAAACTCTCTCCATCGTAACAGGATCTAACGCATAGTCTGCCGGGGTCTTAGGATCTGTTTCTGTTGTGGCCTTGACTTTGCCTTTGGGGGTGAAGGCCCAAATCCGCGTTATGTTGGGCTCTGGAACAAGCTTCGAAGCCTGTCTGCGAAAGTCTGCGAAATCGCCTTGAACCAATTCATCGGCGACCGCCAGTCCAACCAGCATGCCAATCGGAATTGCGATCTGTTGGTCGACCGCCGATGAGATGCGATTAGTGATTTCCAGGCGTTCGAGTTCGACAATTCGCCGCTTCGTGGACGCGGAATCGTAAGTCATCCAGATGGAGGCGAGGATAAGAGGAAACAGAATAAAGCCGATGAGCGAAAGGATCCGAAATCGAATCGTCCGTGCTTGTTTTTGAGGCCAGGCACTCAACTCGCTCATTCAAACATCTCCCGAAAATCCTTTTAATATATCAATGTTCAGGGTCGAAAGCGATCGCGGTACGCTGGCAAACTTCCTGGCGCAGGCAGGGAGGTGGCTCGGTAAATTCCGATAGCGACCGCTCGAGCCATACACCGGGCTGCCACAAAACCGATGTCGGAGAGCTGTCTGAGATCTGGTGCGCGCTTGGCCTTGCCAGTGGCTGCCGCGAAAATGAGATCACCGTCCATCGGTGCATGGGAGGGGCGGATGGCGCGGGCCAGACCATCGTGCGCCATGATGGCGACCCGCCGGGCCTGAGCTTTGGTCAGCAATGCATCCGTGGCAACCATGGCGATGGTTGTGTTCGCTCGCGGGTTTCCGTCTCCCTTGATGGCCATGTCGAATGCCGTGGGAGGGAGGTGTGCCGGGCTGCCTAGTCCCCCGAACTCGCTTTCGTGCTCGTCTAGTCCCGCCCAGAAATGTGGTCCGTCACCGATTAGTGCCGACCCCACGGCGTTAACCGCGACCAGTGCGCCGACGGTAAAACCTTCCGACGTCGTGGCGCTGGAGGAGCCGAGGCCGCCTTTGACGTTGGCCGTTGTCGCTCCGAAGCCTGCACCCGCTGTGCCGAGGTCGAACCGGCTGGCTGCCTCCGCTGCCGCACGGTAGCCAAGCTCCCACCATGGCGGAATCCCGCTCCAATCGGTTGCGCCTGCTTGCGCCAGGTCGAAAAGGACAGCGCCTGGGGCAATAGGTACGTGAATGTTTCCCACCTGAAAGCCGCGCCCTCGCGCGCGCAGATAGGCGAGCACCCCCCCGCCAGCACTGAGCCCGAACGCGGAGCCTCCTGACAAGAATAGCGCGTCTACCCGTTCGACAGACGCCTCTGGTTCCAGCAATGCGGTATCGCACACGCCGGGCGCCCCGCCGTGGATAGCGACCGATGCGACGGCGGGTTCATCGAAGATCGCGACGGTGACGCCTGAGGCAACGGTTGGGTCGTGTGCGTTCCCGACGCTCAGGCCTGCCACATCGGTAATGAGATTTCGCATCCAGAATTCCTGGCAATTCGCAATTGTGGGAACAGTATCTATCCTGGGTCTAAATCTGTCATATCAGCCCGCAAGAATTGGCGCGAGAGGAGTGGGCAATCGAAATTGCAAAGACGCACGCCGATGCTGGAGCGGCATCGACGAGGGAGGCCGGTGAACGGCATCATGGGCAATCTTCTTTGGCGTTTACTTGGGCTTACTAGCCAGTCGGGTGTGCGGAAGCGCTGCTTGTTTCGACAGCGCCCTTGCCATCGGCAGCCAAGGGTTGTTTTCTGCCGATCGAGCGGCAAGCTGTTGCGGTCAGGCGATTGAACTTGCTAACCAGGGCTTTGACCCGTCTGAGCTGGGCTAGTTACCGAGCATGAATGTCAAGTCAGCCATCGTCAGCGGTGACGTTGAGAATTTGTCCTGCAACGAGGCGGGGCAATGGCTTGCGATCGCGACCCACCCGCACAAGGAACGCGCCGCAATCGAGAATCTCGAACGGCAGGATTTTCAGACATATTGCCCGATGGTGCGTAAGAGGATCCGCCACGCGCGCCGCGTGCAGGACGTGCTGCGACCGTTGTTTCCCGGCTACGTCTTCGCAGCCCTGAGTGCTGGTCAGTCGTGGCGAAGTATTCACTCCACGCTAGGGGTTCGTCGTGTCATCGCGTTCGGAGAAACCCCAGGGATGCTGTCAGGCGACTTCATATCTGCTCTACGCGCGCGAGAGATCGACGGCGCCATCGTGAAGCCGTCGCAGGACTACCAGGTCGGGCAAACGGTGCGCATGACAGGTGCTGCCTTTGAAGGCCTTGTGGCAACGATCGTCGAAATGGACGAGAAGCAGCGTCTTGTCGTTTTGCTGGACCTTTTGAACCAGACGGTACGAGTCCACACCGACGTTCACGGTATCCGCGAGACATAAACCGCTTTCAAATCGAGCTGGAGTCAGTACGAGACAACATTGCAGCCCAACGCCTTCCCCTCCGATCCGAGCTGCTCGCAGATCGCCTCCGCGTCTTTCTTGGAGGTTGACGGGACAGCGAGCAATTGCACCCAGGTTGTTTGATCGGTTCCAGTGAAGCTGCGCAGCTCGGCAGTCTTGTTGCCTAAGACAGCAGGATGGCGCTTCTGCAGATCCTGATAGATCTGCAACGCAACTTTGCCGTCGCGCAGAACCAAGATCACGGGCGCGAATTTCTGCACAGGTTGAGGCGTAGGCTTGATGGTGGTCTTGAACGCCGTCGGCTCTTGAACCTGCGGCTTGGGAGCAGTGGGGGCAGGTATGTCAATTTTTGGCTCGGTCTCTTTCGGCGTAGAGGCCGGCGCTTTGAACTTTTTTGTATCCGGACCGACAGGGCGTTGAACGGTTGGAGCGGCGACTGCCACAGGGCGGGCTGGTTCAGATAGCGTGTCTTGCGCGGTTGCCGCATCATCCGGATTTGCGGCTGTGCTCGCAGGTGGCATGACCACAACCGTCGGCTGACTGAGGGGAGCCGTGGTGAAAGTGGACGCAGGCGCATTCGCTGCATCTTCACGCTCGGCAACGCCCGTCGACGGTTCATCTCCCCCTTTGGACTCGACCGTGTCGCTCAAACGCTGCCGACGTTTGTCCGCCATGCGGTCTGTGTCTGTAGATGGCGCGGTGCCATTCTCCGTCCTGCCACCAGGGACGAGTTGAGCGGGTGTGGGTTCGCCTGGATTGAGAATGATCGACCATAGGCCGACGATCAAAGCTATGAGCCCGATAATCACAGATAGGCGGCTGGTCAGGATACGTTTGACGACTCCCAATGAAGGCTCATTCCGCTCGCGCTGCGAGCTCGGTCCCAGTCGTGCAGGTGTCGGCTCCTGCGCCCCGTAGATCAGAGCGGTCCGGCGCAACGCTTGGGTGGGTTGCAACTTGAACGGTTCAAGAGTTGAACGCGTGATATGAGGCAGCGCCCTGGTATTGCTTGGACGAGCCTGAATTGGCCTATCGAGAAACGTCCCCCTGTCAGGACCCGGAATCGTTTGCGGCAAAGTTTGCGCTTGGAGAAGTTCGAACGGTCCGCCCTGCTGCTGAGATTGAGCCTCAAACAAGATGGGCTGTTCGTCCGTCTCAATCAGCCGGGTGAGTAAGAGGATCTGCTGGGTAATGGCAACCTGGGTCGCGGCGAGGTTTTGAGCGCAGCGGACAAGACCAGGATCGGGTTCAAACGGTTCGGCCCTATGCAATTCGATGATTACGGCATCAAGGCACGACGCAAGCTCCGCCGAAACTGCCGAAAGGCGACGGATGACATCGTGTGTCGATTGGAGTTCAGGTTGACGATGTAGCGGCAAGGCTTGATCTTGGCGCGCCAAGTCTCTTTAGGAGTTACGCAAACAAAAGTCGGTCTTACGTGCCCGACATCTATGCTTATCCCTATGATGTCGGTTTTTGTCAAAATCCTGTCACGTGTTTTTCGTGACCAAGATCATGCGTACTCATCATGAGGTCATTCGACCGACCCCCCTTTAGCAATTCCGCGGTCATTAGTCGCCAACTAATGTATCGCCCTCAGAAAAGCGTCTTGTCGGCGTGCAATATATTCCCTGATCGTCTCGCTGTGCATGACGATCAATGCTTTCCAGCGAGATGGTTGAATTAGAAATGTTTTTTGTTGCCTCCAAGGTTCTCTTCTTCATTTTTCAGCCCTCAAGCCTAGCAGTGATGTTCGCGCTTGCCGGCACGTGGGGGTTGAGGCGTTCGCCCAGATCACGAATTGCCATGACCTTTGCAGCGATGGGGTTTGGCTGGATCGTGCTCGCCGGGTTTCTACCGATCGGCAATGTTTTGATCTTTCCCCTTGAAGAGCGCTTTCCCTCGATCTCCGATGAACAACTCAAGTCTCGCAACGACGTTGCGGGCATCATCATGCTTGGCGGATTTGAAGACGGGTGGGTGAGTGCCGGGCGCGGCCGTTTGATGGTCAACGAAGCTGCGGAACGCTTGACCGAAACCGTGCGTCTTGCGCGCATGTTCGATAAGACAAAGGTTGTCTTCACCGGGGGCGTCGGTCGGCTTGTGGGAGACGCGGAGGCTACTGGCCCCGTCGCCGATTATCTGCGGGATATGGGAATAGATAACGCGCGGATAATGACCGAGGGTGTTTCTAGAAACACGTTTCAAAACGCCGTGTTCACGCGCGAGGTGGTATCGCCGAAGTCTGGGGAGACGTGGCTGCTCGTTACCTCAGCCTTTCACATGCCGCGCGCAATGGGGGTGTTTCGAAAAGCGGGTTTCGACGTTCTGGCGTTTCCCGTCGATTACCGGACCCGCGGACCGGGCGACATGCTGCGGCCCTTCAATTCAATTCCCGATGGATTGAAGCGTGCGGATGTGGCCGTGAAAGAATGGATCGGCCTGGTCGCCTATTGGATCAGCGGCCGGTCTAGCGCCCTGTTCCCGCAAGCCTAGACTTTCTCTTGAGGGTGTTTGGTTGACGGAAACCACCCGGTTCCGTACCTAGTTCCGTCCTCAGACGGACATACGCCCGCATCTCGAACTTCCTCGGATCGTTGCCGCATGACCCAAAAAGTCGCACTCATTACCGGTGTTACCGGCCAGGATGGCGCGTATCTGGCGCGTTTGCTGCTTGATAAGGGCTATGTCGTTCACGGCGTAAAGCGGCGCTCCTCATCTTTCAACACGGCTCGTGTCGATGATCTTTATATCGACCCGCATGAAGGCAAGACGCGCTTCTTCATGCACTATGGCGACCTTACCGATGCCACCAATCTCATCAGGCTCGTGCAAGAGCACCAACCAGATGAGATCTATAATCTGGCCGCCCAGAGCCACGTACAGGTTAGCTTCGAGACACCAGAGTACACCGCCAACGCCGATGCGCTCGGCACGCTGCGTCTCCTGGAAGCGATACGAATTCTCGGCATTGGAGACAAAGTTCGCTTCTATCAGGCATCGACGTCTGAGCTGTACGGCAAGGCTCGGGAGACCCCACAGAAAGAGACCACGCCATTCTATCCGCGCTCTCCTTATGCCGCCGCAAAACTCTATGCCTATTGGATCACAGTGAACTACCGTGAAGCCTACGGTATGCATGCATCAAACGGTATCCTGTTCAATCACGAAGGGCCCACTCGAGGCGAGACATTCGTGACGCGCAAAATCACGCGCGCTGTCGCTGCGATCCATCATGGGCTGCAAAAGCAATTGTATTTGGGCAATCTCGACGCCAAGCGCGATTGGGGACATGCGCGCGACTTTGTCGAGGGCATGTGGCTTATGTTGCAACAGCCAGAGGCTGACGATTACGTTCTGGCGACGGGAGAGACGCACTCGGTTCGCGAATTCGTCGAGCTCGCTTTCTCCTGCGTGGACCGCAAAATCGCTTGGCGCGGTAAGGGCGCAGACGAGATCGGCTATGACAGTGCGACCGGCGATGAGCTTGTACGCATCGATCCTCGCTATTTCCGTCCAACGGAAGTCGATTTGCTTCTCGGCGATCCAAGCAAGGCGCACCAGAAACTCGGGTGGTCGCACAAGACGTCCTTCAAGGAGCTCGTCAGCGAAATGGTTGCCAGCGACCTTGCGCTTGTTGAGCGCGAGACTTGGCGTAACGATCGCACTGCAGGCTGAGCAGCTCAACGACGGGAAATGAAGAGATCGCATGAGCACGCAAGCAGCGCCTTATCGCTATGATCTTGAAGGAAAGCGCATTTTTGTCGCAGGGCATCGCGGGATGGTAGGTTCCGCTATCGTGCGGCGGCTGAAGCGAGAGAACTGCGAGATCATAACCGCTGCGCACACGGAGCTTGATCTGATCCGCCAGAGGGAGGTTGAGGGATTTTTCGAAAGCGTGCGGCCGCAGGCTGTCTTTATGGCCGCCGCGCGTGTGGGGGGGATCTCGGCAAACGATCGCTACCCAGCCGATTTTCTCTACGACAATCTGGTGATCGAGGCGAACGTGGTGCGCGCCGCATTCCAGACCGGCGTGGAGAAGCTGCTGTTCTTGGGGTCATCGTGCATCTATCCGAGACTGGCGCCCCAGCCAATCACGGAAGACGCACTTTTGAGCGGACCTCTGGAGCCGACCAACGAGTGGTACGCCATTGCAAAGATCGCGGGCATCAAGCTCGCGCAAGCCTACCGTCGCCAGCACGGCTGCGACTACATCAGCGCGATGCCGACAAATCTCTACGGGCCCGGCGACAATTACGATCTGGAAACGTCGCACGTCATCCCGGCGTTGATCCGCAAGGCTCACGAAGCCAAGCTGAATAGCGCGTCGTCATTCACACTGTGGGGTAGCGGCGCTCCGCGGCGCGAGTTCCTGCATGCTGACGATTGTGCCGACGCGCTCGTCCACATCATGAAGATGTATACGGGCGAGCAGCACATCAACGTCGGGTCTGGCGAGGATATGACGATTGATGAACTGGCGCGGCTCGTCGCAGAAGTCGTGGGGTTCAAGGGGGGGATCGAGCACGATCTCAGTAAGCCCGATGGGACACCACGAAAGCTGATGAGCGCCGACAAGTTGCGCACGTTAGGCTGGAGGCCATCAATCGGACTGCGCGATGGTCTTGCGTCGGCTTACAAGGATTTTCTCGCGAGCATCCGCTCCTGAAACTCCGCCGACGAACGTGTCGCGTCGCCCATCAGTGCGACGCTAGGCATACCGAGATCTTTCCGATTTGGGTTTTGCGGCGCAGGGAACCAGACGTCGGTCCGCCCGAGCAGGCGGTAGGCGGCGAGCCCCAGCCATTCATGGCGTGCAGACTCCGGACTGTCGTAGTCGGGAGAAAGCGGCCAAGCGAGTGTGTTGAAGCCTGCTTTGCGAAAAACGCCCATCGCGCGCGGCATATGCGCAGCGCTGGTGACAAGCAGCCAGCGTTCGTTCTTGTTCGGGTGGGCTAGGCGGCTTGAGAAGACTGCGTTCTCAAACGTGTTGCGCGACTTTGGCTCTAGCACGATGCGATCGCGCGCGACGCCAGCTTGAACGGCATAGAGTGCCCAGGGATCTTCTCCCCGCCCGGTGATGATAAGCTTTGAATTCGGAAATTTGCGCGCAAGACGAACGGCCTCGATCATTCGGACGCCGAGACCACCAAGTGCGATCACCCCGTCAACGGGTGCGTTGTCTGAAAGCGTCGTGCGGGGAAAGCGCTCGCTGAGCAGGGTAGTGAAAAGCGGAACATCTGGGAGCGGGCCGCTGGATAACAGAAGGACAGCGCTGACCGCGGCGACCGGCATGCTCCGCCGCACAGGCGTCCTTGAACGCGCACACGCGCTTGCCTTCGGTCCGGTCCGGTACACGCACACAACTCCAACGCAACGCTGCGCTGCTTCGTGTTGGGATACAGACGACAGCCGTCCACGTGGCGCAGCGCACCTGCATGGGATAGCGGAATGGTGTTGCGGGAGATTTAATGCAGCCCGGTCAAAGGCTCTTTTCGCGCAAAGCGGCGAGCAGATCTTGCCAAGATATGACTGCGGTGCTCAAAGCGAAACGCTTTTCGGCTGCGCGGCGTCCGCTTTCGCCCAATGCCCGGCAGAGGACAGGATCAGCAGCCAGAGTTTCGATAGCTTGTGCGAGAGCTGCTCCATCGCCCTGGGCTACAGTCAGGCCGCAATGCTCTTCCGCAATGAGCCGCGCAACTTCGCCGTCGGCATCTCCGATAAAAATGGCGGCACGCCCGGCGGCGGCGACCCCGTAGAACTTGCTGGGCACTATGAGGCCTTCGAGCTCGGGCCGCAGGGACACCAGATGGACGTCTGCTACTGACAGGCTCAGTGCGAGGCGTTCGCGCGGTTGATAGGGCTGAAAGCTCACCGATGATAGACCTCGCGCCGCGCACTCTGATTTCAGCGTATCGAACTGCGCGCCCCCTCCTATAAAGAGCCAGCGAATTGGTGTTGGGTGGTTCTCACGCTTAGCTTCAAGATGACCGATGGCGTTAAGCAACGTTTCGATTTCGTGCGTGCGACCAAGGTTTCCGGAATAGCCAACGACGAAGGCGTTCGCGAACCCCCATGAGGCGCGCAGTCGATTTTCAGAGGGAGAAACCGGCACGACGCTATCGCAGTCAGCCCAATTGGGGATGACACGGACTTTCCCTTTCGCGACACCGCATCGTTTTACAAGCGCTGCCATGCGCTCGCCGATCGCGATTGTTGCGTCGCTGTTGCGTAATGAGCGATCGCGCAGTTTACGCAAGGCCGAGAATAGTGCGCCGCTCAGCCGGCCGTCCCCCATGCCGACGGCTTCGGCCACTTCGGGAAAGATGTCTTGTAGCCAGTTTGCCGTCTTGGCACCGCGCGCACGCGCAATAGCGCCGGTGAGCACACCGAGCATTGGTGGATCAGTTTTCGAGATAACGATGTCCCCATTCTGTGCCAAATGGAAAACCGCCCATGCTGCACTGATATAGAAGGTCGCGTAGTCAAAGACACGCCCGACGAGGTTGTGACGTCCGAAGCGCGAGGTCCACACGCGTTTGACGGTGACGTTTCGCACAGTCTCGGAGTCTGGAAGATGGACAGCAGGATCGTCGTATCGCAATCGGCTTGTTATGACGGTGACAGTCTCCTCTTTTTGCGCCAACGCGAACGCGAGGTCGGATAGCATTTGGCTGGTGGCCGAATGGTCCGGGTAAAAGAAGCGGTTGACAAAAATGACGGCCATGGAGCGCGATGTGCTTATGTTGGCTCGGGTGCGAAGAGGTGCTGTCAGATGTTCTACTCAACCATAGCCACGGCGCGTGAGCCAATGATCAAGGACATGCGCATTGAGCAGTGATTGGCGTCCGTGACCTTCCCTGTAAGCTGCTTCCAGTTTTGCCGTATCGACATAAGCATGGATGGGACTCTCAGTCTTGAAAGCAGGAAGGGGACGTTCGTGCACCAGACGCTGGAGTGGATCGTTGACGAGGGGTGTCTTAGGACGTCGCAACACCTCTTCTGGGAGCAGCCCAGTCATGGCGTGACGGACAATCGATTTTGCCCGCGATTGCGGAACGGGCGGGAGGCGGACGAGGAATTCGATCACCCGCGTGTCGAGATAGGGATGGCGATAATCTATCGGAGCCTTCGCGAGCACGGGGTCCATCGACTCCAGAGTCGCTGGCCAGATGCTCGATGTAAGTGACGCGAACGCCCGCGGCCTCCAAGGATGGGAAACAGCACGCAGCCTATAGTGTTCCGCGCAGTAGTGGTCGTAATTCGTGCCGTCGATGAAGTCTGGATTGAGCCAGTTGTCGGGGACCGGAGGAGGTGCATCGATCCAGAGACGATTGAAACTCGAAAGCCGTTGCCAGGCGAGCTTCCATTCCCTTTGCGGTGTCGTGGCGATCAATTGCGCTATGGCGATTCCCAGCCGCCCGAAGCGTCGTTGCCGCGCGAGCCAGCGAAAATAGGGCCGCCATTCAAATGTCAGTGCGTTGTCAGGCCCCTCACCATAGAGCCAGATGCGCGATCGCTGTGCCATGTCCTTATGCATGGCTTCCTCGAAGCGTCGAATGATAATCGCATCGGAAGGCTCTGCCAGCGTCGTCGGCATCTCAAACCAGTGTGGATCGTAGCTCGTGTCGTCCATCGGCACGACGGTGTGCGCCACACCAAGTCGCTTGGCGATAAGGCCGCTGTAGTACTCTTCCTGGTCATCAATCAGTCGTTGATAGACGCGGGTCTGCGTGACGATGCGTGAGGGATTGCCGAGGTGGGCGACGGAAAGTGCCGCCAAACTGCTCGAATCCAATCCGCCACTCATCGTGATGCCGGTAATGCCAGGGTCGAGCCGGTCTGCCAACGCGGCCGTGACGCTGTCTCGAAAAGCTTCGTCGTAGGCACGGGAATTGGGCAGAAAAAGTGGATCTCCGATTTCGAGCTGCCAGTAGCGTGTCGTGGTCGATCGTGATCCTTCAATACACAACACGGTTCCTGGCGCGACCCGGTTGATATGCGAGTAAACCGTGGCCTCCGCCGGGGGACTGAAGTTGTTGGTCAGAAAGCTCAAGATCCAAAGAGCATCCAGATCCCTTTTGAAGGGGATGGCCGTCGTGATTTTGTCGAGGTCGTCACTGATGACGAACGCACTGTCTGTCTGGGTCCAGAACAGAGGCCGCACGCCAAAGCGGTCTCGCGCGCATACCAGCCTCTGGGCGTGTTCGTCCCAAAGAACAAAACCAAAGTCGCCGTGCAGGTAGGAGGCAAAGGCGGGCCCCCATCTGTCGTAGGCTGCAAGACAAAGCGCGGCGTCGCTCGGCGTGCCGCCATCTGGAAACAGAAGTTTTGTGAGTTCATTGCGACGGTCCAACCGGATGCGGCCAACCAAGGTCAGACGTTGGTCCGGTGAGGATTCTGCGGATGCCCCGAAGGGCACCTCTATGCTCGTGGGCGTATAACGGATCTGAACTCGTCGCCGTTCGCTTACCGTGAGATGCTGTTCACCCTCTATCGAAAACGGGAGGGGGCCGGTCGCCTCACCATCGTTTAGGCCACCCGTTTGGGAGGAGCAGACCAGGAAACTCATTGTCTATTTACGTTCATTATTTGTGTCTGTAAGTCCTGGGGATGGTTTCTCAAAACTAGGGACTTTTTCCCGACTTGGTTCAATTCTGGCATATAGTCTCCGCGCGATGTGTGTCTTAGATGCACGTGGAGTGCCTTAGCCCATATGCTACCGGTGGCAACGATGGTTGATCGACCAAATAAGAATGAAGGATCCAAGTCGAATTCTAAGCTTGCCTATCGAGCACCCAAACTTATGAAGTTTGGCACGCTTCGGGCGATGACTTTGACATTTGGGAACATGGGCACCGTTGACGGCGGAGCAACTACAGGTCTGATGAAAACCGCGGCGTGAGTTTCCCGTCTAACGAACGGTTTTTTGGTTCGATCTGGCTTACCCTTTAAGCGGCAAGCCAGATGCTGACCAAGTGGTGAGGATCCGCATTTCGTCGGTATCCTCATCCTCTCCTATCAAAATCTTGTTGTCGTGGATCAGCCAAGCATGTGCGCTGAATTGATCAGCGTTTTTGGCAACGCCGATGCGCAACTCACTGGCAAGACCATTCTGAGACAATAGGCGTTGCAAAGAGAGCGCCCTGACAAGGCAAGTCGCGCGCGGGGAAAATCTTGACGCTCTTTCGACGGCGAGAACCAACGCCTCCGCTGCCGTGTCCCCCGTACCCGGTGCACTCGCCCAAGACCTCAGGTTAGCGGTTTGCTGGATCCGCAAACGCGCTTGGCACTGCGCAATGGTAGCTAACGCCCGGGCAAATAGCCGACGGTCTGGGGCCGGGAGACAAACAAAGCGCACCAACGGGTTCACGGTAAAGCGCTCTCAATTTTGTGCACCACTTCGTCGAGCAAATCATGGCGGCGCGGATATGTCAGCCGGTAGACCGGAAGACTGTCACCAATCTTCTTTGCAAATTCCATCTGACGCTGGAGCCGTTGAGGCGTATGCACACGACTGTTCATAGTGGAGGCGCAGATCACGGCGAAGAGATCGAGTCCAGAGAGGCGCTCTAGCGTTATGGTGTTGTCGGCCGCGTCGTCGTGCCCCGGTCTCTCAAGCCAAAACAGAGCGGAAATTTGCACGCCCTCGTGAGGTTCGGTCGCATCGACAGGCTCGAACAGGAATTTGCCCGCGTCCGGGCTCCATTCACCGCGATAGGCAAGGGCGCCACTGTAGATCGGTACGGTGTCGGCATTGAGCTTGAGCCGCAGCGGACCAGGCTGCGCGAATGCTTGGGATCCATCAAATGTCAGGCGAAGCATGTCGTCTGTAACGAGACGTGAGCCTCGCGTGAGAAGATGGGCTGCCAGGGAGGACTTTCCAGCGCCACTGGGTCCAGTTAATCCGAAGCCGCGTCCTTTCCACTCGACCACAGTGGAGTGCAAGGGTTCCTCGCCGTGCTGGATCATGGCTGCGCTAACAGCGAAATTTGCAAGGTAAGCTTCGAACGCGTGCGGCGGCCCTGGACAGAGCGCGTGGTAGGAGATTCGACGCCCGTCGGGAGATACGACGAATTCCAGCCAGTCGTTCCAACGCATGTAGATTGAGCCATCGCCCAGAACGCTGACCTGGCCCCATTCGTCGGTTGGTGGCGGCAAACTATCTCGGATGCGTTCGAAGTCCGTCGCGTCGCCGCTGTCGAGTTGTGAATAGGCGGCAGCGCCTGCCGGTGCAGTCGGTAAAGAAAGCGCCATGTCACTACCCAGGGTCACCCCGTAGACGCGGTAGAGAAATTGGGAATTCATGACCGTGATTGGGCGAATTTTTCGTGGCGCTGCAAGTGGTGATACCACAACGAGGCGTCGAGCATTGAAGATAGTAGGAGCATCAGCATAGGTCTTGAGATCGAACGATTAGAAGTGCCTTTGCATGAAGCGTTGTATATGAGTGCGGTCCGAAACATCAAACAGTCCTTTAGTGCGCCGGACCTTCGGCGACATGGGCGCGGATAACGCGAATCCGATCTCGTTTTCGGCCCCATGTGTCTTCTGGCATAGTTTGATTCCATTTATGAATTTCCCCAGTTTCCTGTTCTAGCGAATCAGATAGCTCTGTGTGCTCATGCTGCAGGGTTCAGGGGATGGCGGGCGTCGTGGCTGCGCCTCAACGCAAAAAGCAAGTCTATAAGCCCCCTCAGCTGAAAAGGCTCGGGACGCTTCGGCAGGCGACATTGACGGTGGGTAATATGGGAAGCCGGGACGGAGCGCGCATGAGGCGCACCCACGTCTGAGCTTGGCGCCGCCCACTTGACCCTGATTCGATGGCTGCGGCGGATAGGCCGTCATCGGAAAACTCGTTGTACGAATCGGTTAGTCTGTGCGCGTCGTGATAACCTTGGAGGAGGACGTCGTGCCCACGCCTAAAAGGCAAAAGCATCGCTATAACGTTCCGAAGCTAACGAAATTCGGCACCCTCCGGGATATGACGTTGAACGTTGGCTTGAGGGGCAGCCAAGACGGCGGGATATGGATCATCTTCAGATTGAGGACGCAGGCCTAGTTGCGCAAGCCAAGTCGTTTCCAGATATCACCGGATTTGAGAAATAGATCGGCGGCGCGCAGAGCTTTGACGGCATCAACGGCATCGCGTCCCGTTTCGGGCGCATTCAGATCGGCATGAATCCTTAACAGCGGCTTTGCTCTTTCAAGCAGATCGGGAATAGTGCAAGCACCCTCCTCGCAGGCGGCCTCGAACGCATGGTGCCACGTGGAAACGTGTACGCCTGCGCCCGCCGTGGGCGAGGCTAATGCATAGATGCCGCGCCCCTCTCGCCACTCTTGCGCGACAAACCTGTTGAACTTCCCGCAGGCATTGCGTGCTTCGGCACTCACCGAGGTGGTGACAGGCTTCAGCATGCGCAGGCTGCACAGGTCCAGCAGCGCGCGAATTATATCGTCGATATTCGCCGCAGGTTCCATTGAACTGGCAATCCCTTTCGCACAGAGAGGACCAGCGACTTCAGCGAAGACGGCAAGTACGCTGCGCGCGGCTACGCGTCGAGATTTAGCAATCGCCAACGCCGGACCGCTCAATTCGACCGGAACCGTCAAATCAATCTCTTCGGCGGGCTGAACGAGGGCGAAGTTTTGCGTGGCGAGCTTGTCCCGGCGCGTTTGCGGACTAAGACGCACTATTCCTTTTGCGAAGATGTCGCTTCGGAACGTCTTGTTGAGTAGAAAATCACGTGTGGTCTCACGCAGGATGGGATCATCGATCTCCTGCAGGAGATCCCTTGCCGGTTCGGAAAAACTCTCGTCGGACGCGTGCTCGATAAGGCGGGCGCTGCCGACGTAGCGCAGGCCTGAAGGTTCAAGTGAGCTGGCCACATCGCTGAAGAAACTAGGATGCCAGTTCCGACCCATGTACTCATGGATATTGTATAGCGGATTGGTCGACTCGATGTCTTTCAAGGTGTGCCGTGCGAAGGGAGTTTCGGTGAAGTATCCCCCATCGTCACATTGCCCGAGCCGGGACGCGAAGCGCATTGCTGCATTCCATTGCTGGTAGGCGCCGACGTTGGGTGAGACAAGATCTCCATGAAGGCGCAGCAATTGCTGCAGGGGTACGACCGCGGCCATGCCCGGCATGGCGTTGTAGGTGAGGAAAAAAATCCCGCCTGGAGCGAGATGCTTTTGCAAAATCTCCACGACTGCGGCGCGGTTCTCCTGAGAGATCCACGACCAGATGCCGGGCGCGGTAATGATGTCGAACTGCGGAAGGTCGGGATGGTCGACAAGTTGTGAGAATGGCAGATCGAGCGCCCTCAAGTGTACGCCGGAAGCAGCTGCCAATCGGTTGGCATAGGCAGCATGTTCCGGGTTGGCATCGGTGCCCCAGTACTCACCAGGGTCGGCTGCGGCGTGGACGTTGAGCGCTACGCCGGTGCCATATCCCAGTTCGAGGTATCGCAGCGGACGGGTTTCTGGAAATGCGACGCCGCAATCGGTTACAGCCAGTCGCAGCCAAGCGGGAGAGAGATAGCTGAGATAGCGATAATGGTAGCGCATCTCGATCGTGTAGCCATCGATATCGCGCTGCTGCTGCGGTGTGTCGTTGAAATCCGTCAAGTCAAGACTCGCTGCGCGCGTCGATCTCGCGTGCTGGTGGCTTGTGAGCTAGACATCGGTCACGATTTCGATCAGGCCCTCGTCGTTGAGCTTGGTAACGAGGTCGATAATGTCAGATGTACATTGCGTCTCATCGACATCATAGACGGCTACAACTGTAGAGACGAGCGCGGCAACCTCTTGGACACCTTCGAGTGCGGCCCAGATGTGCGCGCCGACGGGATCAAGCCCAAAATATTGCGCGCTTTTGAGATTGAGGATCGCGACTTCGCCGTTTAATTCGCATGAAACCTGATCGGCAGATTTTCTGATGCGTGTGGAAGGGGTGATCACGTGATCCTCAAGCGTATCAATCTCGGCCATTTTTGCGCCCATGCCGGTCAATCGGCGACCGCCCACTCTGCTTCAGTAAACGGCACCTGTTCTCCACGCAAGTCTCAGGGACCGGCGTTGCCGGAAATTCCCGATAGCGCCAGTTCTGACCGCGCGCGCACGGCGCGCACGGCATCGGCTAAGCTGTCGTGGGCCGGTAGTGTGAAGGCCACAGGTGTTAGCAGCGGGATATTCCATAGTCGAACTGAAAGGTCCTGCTGCAGCCATTGACGCAGGTAGGCCTGGCGTAGCCGTCCCGGCTTCACCGCATCGAGTATCGGCAACGTGGGAGTCATGCTCTCTCCGAGAACCATTCGGTACCAAGTGAGCATCGTCCATGCGGCTGTCTTCAGTCCTGCCTTGTCCAGCAGCGTATAGACCGCATCCCAGTCGACGGGCTGTTGGCGCACCAGCTTCTCGAAGTCTTTCACGTTGCAGGCGGAGAGGTTGTTCACGTAGCGGGCAAACACCGGATGCACGAGCATGACAATGAGCGCGGCTTCATTGTTCAGGCCGTAAAACCCCGCCGTTTTGTTTCGACCTTCTAGAAATGGCGTTGCAAGATCGCAGCGCGCTCGCCCGGGACGAATGATGTCCCAATGAAGATCGATCGTGACTGGCGCACGCACGAGCGTGACTTCGTGCGTCAGGTTTTTTTCATCGATGCGCAGTGTGAAGCCGGCTTTCTCAAGGAGGGATATTGCGTCGTTGCGCTTTGCTGCTGGAATAAGGATATCGATATCGTTGGCGCTCCGCAAAGCTGGTGTTTGCCACACCAACTCGCGAACATGAGTGCCCTTGAAGACAGCGTATGTGATGCCGGCCTGTTGAAAGAGACTATCGACCTCGGCAATGGCCGCGCGCTGGGCAAGATATCGACCTGCTTCTTCCCACCGTTTCGCCTTGAACGTGGCACGAAGACCATCGCTAACCGGTGCGTCGAAGGATGGGCGCGAGATGCGTTCGTCCCATAAAGAGGCCACTCCCTCATCGGCGAAGACGGCAACAGCGGTATGCGGGTCTGCGCTTTTGCACAGTTTTACAAGTATACCGCTGAGTTCCTGCGCGGTTGCGTCCGGATCGTCGGCACGGAGCATCAGGCGCTGGCGCACGAGCGTGTGCAACGAGAGCGGCGTATATTTGCTCGATGCGGCATCAGTCATGCTCGCACACCGAAATGATTTGTCCATTATCCATAGTGACGATGCGATTGGCGAGCGCCAGGCTTGCAGGCCGGTGTGTAATCAGGATGACGGTACGTTGCGACAAGACATCGTGGGCCTGTTGAATGAACGAGACCTCGCCATCTGGATCGAACATTGCTGTTGCTTCATCCAAGATCAGGATTGGCGGATTTTTGATAAGCGCACGCGCTAGAGCAATGCGCTGGCGCTGTCCGCCGGACAGGCGAACGCCACGATCACCGATGATGGTGTCGTATCCCTGGGGCAACGCGTGGATGAAGTCGTGCGCTTGTGCTGAACGTGCGGCGGCCTCGATCTCGTGAGTAGACGCGTCGACGCGGCCGAAAGCGATGTTGTCGCGCACGCTCGCATTAAAGAGCTGAAGCTGCTGCGGCACGAGGCCGATGGCGCTCCGAAGGCTATGCAGACTTACGGTTGAGGTATCGGTGCCATCTATCGAGATGGTACCAAACTGGGGTTGAAAGAACCCCATGATAAGATGCACGAGCGTAGTCTTTCCCGAACCGTTGTGTCCGGTCAATGCGATCGTTTCACCGGGCGCAATGTCGAGCGATATGCCGGTTAGTGCATTCGCGCGGCCAGGATAGGCGAAGCTGACGTCTTTCAGGCTGATCGCGCCGGCGGGTGTCGCTAGATCGGTTTTGCGTCGTGGGCCGGATTCGGGGATTTGCGCCAGAATGTGCTCAAGGCGTTGGAGCGTACCACGTGTGCGCTGGGTCTGTCCGTATAGGCTTGCAAGTCCGCTTAGGGGCCGTGCCGCAGCCGCAGCGTAGAGGAGGAAAGTCACAAGCTCGGACGGGGACAGATTGCCTTGCTGGATCCGGGAACTGGCGAACCATACGATGAGCACGACGGCGCAAGATGTGGCGAAGTGGGTTGCCGGCTCCAGTAGCGCATAAAGCTGCTGTTGCTTGATAGCGAGCTTCTCCACGTTGCGGACTTGTCGGTTGTAGCGTTCCGATTCAGACTTCTCGCGCGCGAAGGCCTTGATGGCGGCTAGCATCGATAAATTTTCTTCGGCAGTTGCTGTTGCCTGCGCATAAGCATCCTGAAGCTGCGCCGAGATGGGGCGCATCCGTCGGCCAATGAGCTTAAGAGCGATGATAAGGGCAGGCATAAGAAAGGCGACAGCGATGGCCAGCACGGGATCAATGCGGATCAACATCAAATAGGCGCCCGCAATCGTGAGGAAAAGCGGCAGCGCGGAAAGCAGGGTGCCTGTGATGTAACTCGAAACCTGGCCGGCTTCAAAGGTAAGCAGCGCGAGCAGATCGCCATGTCGGTGAGCGTAATGAAACGTGAGCGGTAAGGACTGAAGATGGTCATATATACGCATGCTCAAGTCGGCCAGGATGCGCTGCTCGGTTCTGTTGGTGACGATGGCAAGCGCGGCATTGACCGCCGCAAGAAGAGCAAGCAACGCGAGTAGTGCAAGGACGATGCGGGTCGGATTGGCAGAGGCGGATTTCAAGACGTCGCCAGCGAGGACACCGCCGAACCAGGGTATCGAGAGCGTGATTGCAGTGCTGGCGAGCATCAGCCCGAGTGCCAACGCCAACGGCGCGCGGTAGGGCTTTGCAAAGCCGATGAGCATTCGAACGTTCATTGCACCGCGCTTCGCAAGCTGTGCGCGACTTTGCGACCGCTATCGGAATTGAGGCCGACATCATCGGGTCCGGGAAAGAACGCTGGCGAGCGGCCGGTCAACCGGTAATAGGCGAGTGCTGCAACCTCGTATGCGACCATCGGCTCGACGTAGCGCCGCGGGATGTCTCTCATCGGCACGGGCCAGGGCTCGACATGAAAACCTGCCGCGGAAAATGCGCCCATGGCGCGTGGCATGTGCAGGGCCGTTGTCACGAGAATCCAACGCTCGCCGGATCTCGGTTGCGCGATGCGTTTTGAGTAGACCGCATTTTCATATGTGGTGCTGGCGTCCGGTTCTAAGATGAAGCGCCCAATCGGATCGGGCACTTCTTTCAGCAGCGCGATTTCGTCATACCGCGCGCCCGTAAGGATAAGGCGCGCAGCTGGGAAGCGGCGAGCTAGTTCGAGCGCGCCGCGGATGCGTTCGTCGCCTCCGCCAGGCACTATGAACCCGGCAATCGTATCTCCTTGATCGATCTGCGTTCGTGCGAAGCGCTGTTCGATCTCCGGTTTCAAGGCCATGAGCAGTGGCGGCAACAGCAAGTGATAAGCGACACTCGCTGACCCAAGGCAAGCAAGAAGAGTTGCGAAAATCGCAAACGCTCGTTTGTTAAGCTTTCGAATGATTGTCATGTTCTTTCGACGAGCCAATCGCCAAGCACGAGTAGATCCATGCGTGTGCGCAAGAAGCAGTCGAGCGCCTCCTGCGGTTGGCATACGACTGGTTCGTTTTCGTTGAAGGAGGTGTTGAGAACCATCGGCACGCCGGTTATGGAGCGAAAAGCTTCGATCATTGCCCAATAGCGCGGGTTGGTCTGCTTATACACGGTCTGCAGTCGGCCAGATCCATCGACGTGCGTAACGGCGGGAATGAGCGCTCGCTTCTCTTCCCTGATCTGGAACACCTGCATCATGAACGGCACGTCGGCATCTTCTTCGAACCATGCTGCTGTGTGCTCTCTTTGAATCGAGGGGGCAAAGGGGCGGAAGTTTTCGCGCCGTTTGATCTTAAGATTGAGAATGTTCTTCATGTCTGCGCGGCGCGGATCGCAAATGATCGAGCGGTTTCCGAGTGCGCGCGGACCCCATTCCAACCGGCCTTGGAACCAGCCGACGACAGCACCATTGGCGATCGCCTGCGCAGTATGCGCGCAAAGTTTAGCTTCGTCGTCGATGTTTGCGACCCTGCATCCTTGCGCTGCAATCTCACTTGCGCGCGCTTTGAGCAAGCCAGAGATATCCTCGCCGGTGGCCTGAGGACCAAGGTAGGCGTGGTCCATCACTGAATGTTTCAGACCAGAGTCGGCCGCCAGAGCTGATCGCCGCGGACTGAACGTGGTCTTATCGCCTGTCAGTGAATGCCAGACGTGTATCGCGGCGCCGATCGCGCCACCGGCATCGCCTGCGGCCGACTGCACATACACACGCTTGAACGGCGACTTACGCATGATCTTGCCGTTGGCGACCGAGTTCATCGCACAGCCTCCAGCAAGCGTGATGGCGTCGAGCTTGTGGTGAGCGTGCAGATGGGTGAGGAGGTGAAAGAATGCCTCCTCGTACATGGCCTGAACGGAGCGGGCGAGATTGCGATGGTTCTCGGTAAGTGGCTCGTCTGAGGCGCGGGCGGGTCCAAGAAGCTCCTCAAGCTCCCTTGAAAACAAGCGTTCGACGTATGGACTTCCGCCTGACCATTCGTAGGAGATCTTTTCGCGGTGATGACGGAAATAGCGTGTGTCGAGAGCAAACGATCCGTTGTCCTTCAGCAAAACGATCCTGCGCATCTTGTCGAGGTGAACGTGTTCCCCATAGGGCGCAAGGCCCATGACCTTGTACTCGTCTCCATAGTGTGGAAAGCCAAGGTACTGGGTGAGTGCCTGATAGAAAACGCCGAGCGAATGAGGAAAGTAGACGCGACCGTCAATCGAGATCGAGGTCTCGCTTCCCCTCCCCCAGGCTGCACTGGAAAAGTCTCCAAACCCGTCCACCGACACGACGCTTGCGTCACGAAAAGGCGAGACGAGAAAGGCTGACGCCATATGGGCGAGATGGTGCTCTATGCGATGTATTTTGCCGTCGAACGATTGTCCGCGAAAAGCATCGGTTAGCTCGCTCTCGATGGAGTGGCGTTTGCTTTGATTTCGTAGCCGATCAGCGATGAGCCGTACGTCGGGACGCTGGAATAGCGCATAGGCGACCTTGCGGCCGAAGTTTGCCTTGGGATCAGAGTTGACGGCGATGTGCTCGACGTCGGCCAGCGAGGCTGCGACGCTTTCGATGCAATACCGTATAGCTTTCGATGGAAATCCGGCCCAATGCTTGATGCGTCGAAAGCGTTCTTCTTCTGCCGCTGCCACGATGACGCCATCGCGGACGAGGCACGCGGAAGCATCGCCGTGATAAGCGTTAATTCCAAGAATGAGCATCAAGCGGTCTCTGGATTCGTTCCGACAAGTCGGCCCCCGGCAAAGTTATCCCCGCCCTCCCGGCTGGATCTAGATTGGCCTCCAACGCACGCAGCCGTTTCGGCTGAATTTGCCTGGAGGCTCGATGAGCGATACGACGACCAACCTCGGTCTGCCCTACATCATGGCGGCGCAAGCTCAAAAGCACGTCACGCACAACGAGGCCTTGCGCGCTCTCGATACTATCGTGCAGCTCACTGTGCAGGACCGCGACTTGAGCGCACCTCCGGTCAGTCCCGTTGAAGGACAGTGTTTCATCGTGGCCGCTGGCGCGACGGGCGCGTGGTCGGGGCAGGAAGGTCTCGTTGCAGCCTATCAGGATGCAGCGTGGCTGTTCTACCCGGTTCGCATTGGATGGCGCGCGTGGATTGTCGATGAGTCGGCGCTTTTTGTGTGGAACGGAAGCAGTTGGCAACAGGCCAGTGTCGCCTCGCTCAATCCTGTGTCGCTTGTTGGCGTCAATGCGACAGCCGATACGACCAATCGTCTTGCGGTCTCTTCCGACGCCACGCTCTTCAATCACGCCGGTGCGGGCCACCAGATCAAGCTCAATAAGGCGACTAGCGGCGCCACGGCCAGTCAGCTCTACCAAACGGGATTTTCCGGTCGCGCGGAGATTGGCACCACAGGCGACGACAATTTCCATTTCAAGGTCTCCGCCGATGGCGCGACGTGGCGTGAAGCCATCGTGATCCCAGCAGCAACCGGCATTCCGCGCTTGCCCGCGGTGGCCAAGGCTTCGCTGCCGTCGGCGACCAGCGGAGGCGCTGGCGCTGTTGTGTTCGTACCTGATGAAGCAGGCGGGGCAGTGCTTGCCTTCAGTGACGGAGCCAATTGGCGACGTGTCACCGACCGCGCCATCGTCTCGTAACGGAGTGTCCAAATGTCCGCTCATTATCGCGTGACCTTCAACGCGGCCAACAACGAAGATCTTCGGCAGGGCTTTGCGCTTACCGACCAGGACGGCGCTCCAATCAGCCTCGCGCAGACGCAGCTGCGTATGGCGCTGGCCGATCTGTCGGGAACCGAGCGTTTGGAAGCCTCCACGCAGAACGGGCACGTGGTGATTACCAGCGAGTCCGACGGGCAATTCGAACTTCTCATTCCCGCAAGCCAGATGGCAACGCTTCCTGAGGGCATCTATCGCCACGACATGGTCCTGACGACGGGGAGCGCGACGCGACGAATCTGGACTGGAACGTTGGCGCTGGTCGAAGGAGTAACGCAATGAGCTGCGAAGTCATCCGCATTGCGGCAGTCGATGTCAGTCCGATTATTCTGGCCGTTCCAGCCACCGACGATATTCAACTTCAGCTGATTGGTCCGCAGGGGGTGCAGGGTGAGACGGGTGCCATCGGCCCGCAGGGCGTCGTGGGTCCTCAAGGTGTGCAGGGACCGGCAGGGCCGACAGGAGCGCAAGGTATCGCGGGTGTGGCGGGGCATGGATACGGTGGCACGTCGTCGTCTTCTTTGAGCGTTGGTACCGGCTCCAAAACGATTGTAACTCAGTCGGATCTGGCATGGCAGCCTGGAAATGCAATTCGCCTCAGCAGCGGAGCGGTCTGGATGGAAGGCGTCATAACCGCTTTCGCGTCTGGCAGCATGACGATCAATGTCACGCTCAGCAACGGATCGGGCACCTACGGAAACTGGGCGCTCGGCCCTGTCGGTGGCGAGCCCGGTACCGGCGCTGTCGTTTCGGTCAATGGCCAAATCGGAGCGGTAGAATTTCCTGTTATCGGAGCGAGCGATGTGCTGCGCGTCGATGGAATGGAACTCGCTGCCATCGTGGATGCCAACGATAACGTGCTGTTGAAATTCTCCAGCGACGGTTCGGCAGGATTTCCGGCTCTCGATGCAGTGAGCGCCAACTTCGGCGACATAACGATTGCCGGATCCTCCACAGAACAGGTGTGGGGTGTCGCCTACGGCATCGTTCATAGCGATAACAGAGTGGGTTTTTGCGTCCTGGACGACGGGCGCGTTCTGTTGCCGGGTGCAGACGTCGCCAACGCGCGATTTGCCGTCGATGGTGTTGAGGCCTCGGCCGTGCCCGCCAATCAAGCGGCCGACTACAACATTCACCTCAACAGCGGACAGAGCCTCGCCTTGGCAGGAAGCAGTGGACCGATCGTGTATGCGGCCGGCGATTCCATGTTGAACGCAGGCGAGACATCTCTGAGTGCACTCAGCACATCGAGTTACGGCGTCGGTGTTGTGGCAACGGAGCAAGTCAAGTTTGCACTCAAAGGAGATTCCGGACGAAACGTGCTGCCAACTCCCGTGTTCGAAAACGACGATTACATCCAAGTGTTCTCGTCGAATGCGATAAGCGGGGCCGAGATCGAGCAGATGCAGCCGGGATCTACGCCGGATCACTTCGCCGATCACATGACGGCGGTTGGTGACATTGTGGCCATCGCCGCAGCGGCCGGACAGTGCGCGCAAGTTCCTTATCTCACGTGGATCCACGGCGAGAGCGATGTGTCGGATACCAACTACAAGTCCGACCTTTTTGCAATTAAGGATGCCTACAATGCGCAGGTGCTCGCGATCACCAAGCAGCCTAACCGATTTCCGTTGATCTACACGCAGCTTGCAGGCTCGAACGATGCGGGAATTCCGAAGGTCGCAGAAGCTCAATGGCACGCCTGGCAGGAGGACGCGGAGTGTCTGCTCGCCTGTCCGCTTTATCCATTCCCCTACGCGGGAGCCTTGCATCTGACGCCAGCGGGCTATCGCTGGCTTGGCCAGATGCTTGGAAAAGTCTGCTATCAAACAGCCTACATGGGCAAGGTTTGGAAACCGCTTTATCCCATCTCGGCCAAGCTGCGTGCCGGGAACGTCGTAACCGTAAAGCTCCATGTCCCGCGACCGCCTGTCGTGATCGACACCAGCACAATCCCCGCGGCGGCCAACTATGGGTTCCGGGTATTCGATGCCGGCGGAGAGGTGGCGGTTTCCAGCGTTGCGCTGGTCAATGGTGATACCGTGAGGCTGGCTCTCGCCGCTACGCCGGGCGCTTCGCCGGTGGTGGAGTACGCCTGGCGTGACGATCCGACGAACGGCGGCGTCGGGAATTTCGATGGCCTTGGAACGCATGCGGTCCGCGGCAACATCCATGACAGCGACGACAGCGTGGCCGCATACACCGACCAAACCTATCCTCTGTGGAACTGGCTTGTACGGTTTCAAATTCCGATCAGTGTCTAAGGAGTAAAGCAAAGATCATGGGCTATATTCTCAAGCTGCCGACGGCTGGCGATACATCTTTGCCGACGCTTGGAGACATCGGTTACGTTTCGAAGCAAAATCTGAAGGGCCTCTATCTGATCGATGGCGCAAACGGCCTTACGGATGCCAGTGGTAACGGAAATCATCTATCTTTGTTGAACGGCTCGCTTACGCCACCCTTCAGCAGCGGCGTTTTGCAATTTCGGTCTGCGAACGCGCAACGTCTCAGCACCGGCATCGCGGTTACAGGGCCCAACGAGACGATCATCACCGTTTACAAGAAGCTCTCCGCGCCCTCAAATGGCCAGAATATTTTCGGTCACGGCATTGGGCTTTCCACCGACAACACCAGCCCGATGTCGCTGATCGATAGTTTTGACGCCACGGCTGGAAAGGTGGTGAAGATCTTTGGCCTCCAGTCGAAGCGTCCCGAGGTTACGTTCGGAGATAATGGCGTCGGCGTATGGCGATGTGTCATTGGCGTTCGCGATCAAAACGGTGTGTCCATTTCGACCGATGGATCACCCCTCGTTACCCAGCTCTACGCATCCGCTCAGCCGGGCGCTACCACGAGCTATGTCGACATTGGGGAGACCGCAAGTGGGTTTCGACACCTGGATGCGGATCTCGGCTTGTTTGCCGTCTACGAGCGTGCACTGACATCCGCCGAGATCGCCAGCACATACAAGGCCATCAAGCGCATCATGGCCGCGAAAGGTATTACGATCTGATTGGATCATGATCTAAGCTGCTCGGCCTTTCGCCGAACTTTTGTACTCGCGAACCGTCGATGACAGACGGCTCGATATGGCTTGGCGGATCCGGTGCGTGTGCCGCTCGAACATCCACCACAGCAACGCAGCTATTGCGACTGAAACTGCGATATAGGCGATAACGACTGCGAGACCATAAGGACCGGGAGCAAACTGGTTTGGCGCCTGAAAGGTGAACCAAAGAAAGGCAAGAAGAGGAAAATGCGTGGCATAGAGTGTGAAGGAGATGTTGGAAAGCGCTGATGATGCGCGCACGTAGTTTGCGTTCGAAGCGGGCGCCGCGGCAAGTCCGGGCAGTAAGAGCGCGAACGCAACTCCGAGTGCCAAGTCACCCGTGAGATCGCCAACGGCGAAGATTCCCCACTTTGGGGCGACGATTGTTGCAACCACGGTAGAGAGCGCTAAAGCCGGGTAAGCGCGGAATCGAAATATTCTCTGAAGCGAAGCGACTTGCGATGTCCAGTGCATGAGGGCACCCAGCATCCAGATGCCTCCGAGAACAACCAATGTCGTGGGAAGTACGGCACACAGTAAAATAGTTGTCGAAAGATACACTAATCGCGCAAGCGAAGAGCCCTTCCCAAAAGCCGCTACAAACGCGAGCGGCGCAATCGCGTAGTACCAAAACTCGTTCGCCAAGCTCCAGAGTGGACTATTCGTGCCATAGGTCGGTGCAACAATCGTTTGTAGAAAAGAGACATTGGCAAGCAGCGTCAGCAATG
The DNA here is from genome assembly GCA_041397645.1 of Hyphomicrobiaceae bacterium. Classification (NCBI taxonomy): domain Bacteria; kingdom Pseudomonadati; phylum Pseudomonadota; class Alphaproteobacteria; order Hyphomicrobiales; family Hyphomicrobiaceae; species Hyphomicrobiaceae bacterium. Next base: position 1,413,889 of record JAWKWE010000004.1, read on the forward strand.
AGGTATCTGCAGGCGCAGCTGCGGATGGTCCGCTCGAAAGTAGGTCATGAAATACGCCATCATATCCAGTCGCACCGTTCAAGTGTCTTCCGAGGGTGTCGAGGAGAAACGTAATGGCGAGAGCGGGCAGAACGACCGTCCACAGGCGGGTAAGGCGCGTAATGCAGTATCGGGCGGGAGACCAGCATCCTGCAAGGATTTCGGACAGAGCCCGGCCGCCAACGAGAAAACCGCTAAGGGCAAAAAAGGCGATGACGGCTTGATGGCCGAGGCTCGTGCAGAAATAGAGTAGCTTGGTTGAAAGGTCTGGGTTCTGTAAGGTCGCAAAGTCAACGAGCGCGAACCCCCTACTATGTCCGGCGACGACAGCAAGAGCAGCTATTCCTCGGAGCATGTCGAGGTGCGCAGCGTGCTGGATCTTGGCCGGTTGGGTGTCGCCTGTCATTGCGGTGTTGCAGCTTCTCTACGGCCGCGCCCTTCAACAAGATGCGGAACTCGCCAACCGATGAGCATGACCAGCACAGATAGTCCCAAGCCAACGGCCGCAAGGAGAAGGTTGAGATAGAGGACGTCTGCCGTGGATTGGAACGGCCAGTTGAAGCACGCGGCCAGAGTGATACCCAGCTGGAGCACGGCCAGTGGCGGATCAAGTCCGACCCAACCTCTCAGGCGCGCGCACAGAACCAGGAATGATGTCAAGACCGATGCCGACGCTGTTGCGGCGAGTATCACAACCTCAGCGGTTAGATGGGCGTATTTAGATCCGATCAATAGCAAGATGAGTTGGGGAGCCGCCAAGGTCACCGCGAAAAGCATAGCACAAATGCCGGCTTGGATAGTCAAAGCGCCTGCTAGAGATTTGGCAAAAGTCCGATCGTCGGTAATCGTTGCGAGTCGCGGGACCACGACGATAGTGGCAAAGTTTCCAATGATTGCAAAAATCAGAGAGATACGCGAGAGCGCGAAGACATCGGCAACGGCCACCGTTCCTGCGCGGGTTGCAGTTAGCCACATTACGAGGGGATCTCGGAAGGTGAAGACGAGAACTGACGGGAGGACGCTGATAAAATAGCGGCGCAGATCGGCACTATCCTGAGGAGAAGGACGTTCCTGCGTCCAATAGGATCGTTCATTCCGCTTTATGTAAGCGGCTGTCGCGGATGCGCCTAGGAGGCCGCCGATGAGCGCGAATACTGCGCTAGTAGCGCCACTGACCAGCATCAGTAGGGCTGCCACCAAGCGCACCGCGCTGCCACTCGCCTCAGCGATATAGCTCGTTCGTTGTCGACCTTCCAAGAGCAGAACGTGACTGGAGACGGACACATTCATCTGCAGCCAGGTTTGCGCTAAGGCCAAGCCAAAGCACAATGAGACCACAGTAAACACATGTCCGGCCTTAGGTGCCGAGCTGAGCAGCATGAATGCGCCAGCAATGCCTGCCAGCACGAATAAAATGTCTCGGATACGGCGTACTAAGGCGAGTTTGGTGTCGAAGTTGGTCTTTTCCTGGAGACCTCGGCGCCAAAAGTAGCTGAGCGAACCAGTTATACCAAGATCGCTACCCACGGACATCATGCTGATCGCGGTCATGCATAAACCAAACAGTGCATATTGCTCGACGGGCATTGCGCGAACGTAGATGAGGCCCGACAGCAAGCCCGCCGCCTGACCGAACCCCTTGGCGAGTGCAAAGTCAAATATCGCTTTCACCCAGTATCTCAACGGAGCGATCTCTCGCGCGCTCACGATCGTTTCAACGTAGCCACGATGTGGCTAGAGAGTCGGCTTCGTAAAGCGCGAGGTAGACGGCGGCTACCTCCTTCAATTGCGCACAACGCCCGCGACGGAATAAAGGGGTGCAAATAGCGTAGCTTGATATGTCCTGACGTTAGTGGGTTGGTGATCAGGTCGAGATGTTCAACTGTCAGGCCGGCTTTGTGGGCAAGGCTGAGTACCTCATCTTCATACAGTAGGAAGATGTGACCATCTGAATTGGGTTTGAACTGGACATGTTCAAATGCCGATGGATCTGGGTGATCGGAAAATCGTGGGAGTCTGTTCAGAAAATAAGCGCCGTTTGGGGTGGTTATGATCACGTGCCCCTTAGGTCGAACGAATGTACTCAATTTGCGAAGAAATTGATCTGGATGAGCGACGTGTTCAATCACCTCCGTCGCCAACACAACATCAAATTTCTGCCTGTACTCTTCGCCAAGATCAAAAATATTTCCCCCAACAAAGGCAACATCTACGCTGCTAGGAAGTTTAAGGCGCACGTAGTCGATTAAGTGCCCGCGAAGATCATTCCACGTTACGTCATATCCCAAGGTCGCGAGCGCTATGGAGAAATTGCCACTGGCTGCAGCCAAGTCCAGGATACGGGCTGGCGGCGAACAAATTGCGAGAATAGACTCGATAGTTGCAGCACGCCGATTGCGGTAGCTCCAACTATAGCCAGGGTTGCTCTTGTCGTCCCAGACCTCGACTAGATCGTAATGGTAGGAGTCCTTCCAATCTTCGGGCCAATCAGACGAAAATTGAGGGCGCAGTGAAATGGGGTATCTTTCGACAGATTCTATCATGTGGCTTAGTAGATTCAGCTTTCAGAATTTGCCTTCGGGCGTCAGCACCGCTTCTAGCTCTCTAGCCAAACCTTCGGCTCCGGCAACGGACAGGTGTTGCGTGTCACGCACGAGAACGACGCCGTTGCGCAAAGGTCTGCACACATCTGCCCCGCAAACGCCGTCGATTGGATCCCAGATGCGCGTGCCGGGTACGCGATGAGCGACGGACTTCAGCATGTCTAGTGCGGGCCCTCGCTCAACGTCAACATCGACCCGATTGCGTGTGCAGGCCGAAGGTTCTTTGCGAGCCACGCAGTGTGGAACGAGAAAGGGATAGCCAGGTACATCGGCTATAAGGATTACGCGAAATCCTGCTTCAGATATTGTTCGCACCAGTTTTTCGAGCTGGGCTGAGTGGTCGATGCTGCGCTCATAACGCGCTGGAACGGACCAACGGGCAGCGAGCGCCACGACACGCGCGCCCTGAGCATACAAAGTCGAAAGAGACGCCAAGACCGCGGAATTGAACGCGGCGCAGTTGGCAGCGAAGTCCTTTTGGCCGGGCAAGGCGCCGTCAGCGTTGAAAGTGTAGGGGCGGCAATCTCCCGAAGCTCTTGGCAGAGCTTTCTGGCCTTTAGCGATTCCTGCGGCCGCGAAAGCAGGAACGAGATGGAAAGCGTTTGAATCCCCCCAAAGCATGATCATTGGTCCTGTGGCAGCGCCGACCAGGCAGCCATCGACAGGTCGCAGCCCTGCAAATGGATAATCAAAATGACTGCATTCTGCTGGGTATGGGAAGTCGTGCTCCTGAGCAGTATAGGCGGCGCGGAGCAGCGGAGATGCCGCAAGTTGTGATGCGGCGCTAGCGTTGAGGCTAAGAGCTCCTATCGTAATCAAGGCTAGTATGGCAAATGCGCTCGCGATGGAGGTCGCGGCGTGATTAAACGGAAACGGATGATATCTGCGTATAGGTTCTTCGATGCTGACGTAGGTGATGAGCGAAAGTCCAAGAGCCACGAGAACAAGAAGAAGATCGCGCTTCAAGTCGTCTTGGCCAAGCGCGCCCGCGCGCGCAATTGCAAGCAGCGGCCAGTGCCATAAGTACCATCCATAAGAAAGCTTGCCGATTGCGACCAGCGGGCGAGCGGCAAGATACTGTGAGATCCGATTTTGTCTCCCGGAGAGTCCATAAAGTATGCCTGCAGTTCCGCTTACTGGAAGTATGCAGGCATACCCGGGAAACGCGGTTGTCGGTCCGAACGTCGCGATGGCGAAGAAGATCGCAAGCAGTCCGCCTGCGAGGATGACGGGGTTCAGCCAGTCCAAATGGAGCCGGCGCGGCATCAAACCGAGCAGTGCGCCAGCACCAAATTCCCACGCGCGAAAGGGCGTGAGATAGAAGGCCGCCGGCGGTCGCCAATAGGTCACGACGATTGATGCAGTGAGCGAAAAAAAAGTGCCTATCGCGAGCGCCCACAACAGCGTCGAGCTTAGGGTGGCGCTTCGGCGCTTCGCAAACGCGCAAATCATAATCATCGCCACCGGCCATACGAGGTAGAACTGCTCCTCTACCGCGAGTGTCCACATATGAAGAAGTGGCTGCTCTTCGCTAGAGCCGGCAAAATAACCCGTCTGAGTGCGCCAAAAGAAGATGTTGGCAAGAAAGGTAGCCGTTGCGACGGCGGACGCGGCAAGGCCTTGTTGCTCGCCAACAGGCGTCAGGAACAATCTTCCGGCGACTAATGTGAATATCAAAACCACTGCCAGCGCAGGTAACAGCCGGCGAACGCGCCTTGCGTAAAATCCCGGTATATCGAGACGTCCCTCGCGTTCAAGCTCTCTGAGCAAAAGTCCGGTGATCAGAAATCCGGAAATGACGAAGAAGACATCGACGCCAACGAAGCCGCCGGTCATCCCCGGAACGTGCGTATGAAAGCCGATAACGGCGAGAACTGCGATAGCGCGAAGACCGTCGATCTGGGCGACGTACGATGAAGGCTCGGCCTCGCCTGAAACGTTCGCTACGGATCTTGATTGCGGGCGCATCTGTCAGTTCGTCAATCGCCGGTACGTGATTGGCTTTTTCGAGATTTGCCGATGCGAGATTCGATAATTCGAAGGCCAAGCAACGCCTCGGCTAGCATCCGCTGCAGCGCGTAGTAAAGGCCGGCTTTGCCATCGAGCATCCCGCCTTTCAAGAAGTAGCAATTTCCAAACACCGCAAACGGTGCGATCAGAGGAAACGTACGGACCTTGTCGGGCAAGGGGAGCAGGTCCCATGGCTTTGCGCAGATATTTTCGGCCTCCAGCTTCATGTAGCGGTCCTGCGCGGAAAGCCAGTGTGAGATCGGCTTGCGATCATCGTGCAACAATTTGTGTGAGAGAGGGGCTGCTTTGCCATCGAGCTTAAGTCTGTGGGTGTGTCCATCCTGGAAGAAGTGGCCCTTTGCCCGACGGAAGAGAACGGTCACAGGAGGATAAAGCGTGCCGCGTAGTGGATCACCCCAAACGCAGTAGCGGAATGAAGCGGTGTAGCCGTCGAATGTTGTGTCCGGGTCGATCGCTGAAATTTCTTTGACTGCTTCGTCGGGCACGAAATAATCGGCATCGAGTGCCAGGATCCACGGAGAGGTAATGCCGGTTTCAAATGCCGCATAGTTCCACTGATCAGCGTGACTGTCGAATTTGCGCGTCAAAACCCTTACGTTAGGAAACGTCGTCGCAATCGCAACGGTGTCATCTGTGCTAAAGCTGTCAACAACCACGACCTCGCGAGCCCACTGAAGTTGGCCGAGAGTACGCGCGATATTCGGTGACTCGTTATAGGTCAGGATGACAGGTGTTATCGCGTCGAGCATCATCTTGGGCCGCAAATTCCGCTGTAGAGTTCCTCAAACGAGGCGGCGATGCCGCGCCACGCAAAGTCTTGCGCAGCGGTGTGCCGGCCGGCTTGGCCCATCAACTCGCGGCGCGTTGGATCGCGCATGAGGGCGCATAGAGCGCGCCCTAATTCTTCTGGGTCGCTTGGCACCACGACGCCCGAAACGGTGCGCTGGATGTGGGCCGCCAATCCGACGCCCGGACTGACGACGACCGGCACCGCATACGCCATCGCTTCGAGTGCAGAATTTCCGAAGTTTTCAGATTGGGACGGCATGGCAAAAAGGGTCGCTTGAGAAAGCAAACGCCACTTGTCATGGCCTTGGACGGGCCCATGGAATTTGACGCGATCCTCGATTCCAACATCACGCACGAGAGCTTGCAGTTTTGCGGTGTAGTTCTCCTCGTCATTTCCCGCGATGACTAGGTCGGCATCCGGAACATGAACCATCGCGCGGATTAGTTCGCTGAGCCCTTTTTTCCAACTAATTCGTCCGAGTGAAAGGATGTAAGGTCGCTCGGTTGTGCTGCGCCGATGTTCCGACAGAGCCCCTGTATCAGGAAGATCGATGCCATTGGGTATTTCGATAATCTTCGGCAGCGCCAGGCCGAGCCTCTCGAGCTCTTCAGTCTCGTGCGCGCTTGTGGAATGAATAGCGGACGCCATCGCAATTGTTCGCCGTTCGAAGAGGGAGATCCAGATCCTCTTTGCAAGACGGCTCTTTTTTTGGATGAGGTCCTCGACCAGCATACCGCGGGGAGAAAGGACATAGGGTACGCCGGCTGCTGCTGCCGTGCGGGATGCTACCAACGTTGGATAAAGAAATACCGAGTGGAGATGAACAATGTCGACGGTTGCGATCGTCGCTTTCAAGGTTGCAGCCAATGCGGGGGAACGGAAGATGCGCCGCCCGATCCCGCAAGGGAAGTAGCGAATGTTGACATTGTCGAGATTGACGTCGGTTCCCAATGGTACGTCCAAGACGTCATCGCCATCCGCATTCGTCGTGAAGACGTTGACGTCGTGACCGCGTTCCGCCAGTGACTTGGCCAACCCATGCACAGAGTAGATGGGTCCACCATAGCGAACAGCAGGATAGTAGCTCGGCACGACATGCAGCACGCGCATCAGTTATGCTTGGTGAGTCCAGGCTGCTGCAACAAGTAGAGTTTCTCCACCGCCTCGACCGTGCGCAAGATGTCGTAGTTGCTGATAAGGCTTTGTACCTCTGAGGCCGATTGCGGTCGGCTAATAAATGATTCAATCGCACGAGCCAGTGCAGCTGTATCTGCCACCGGGAAACATAGGTCGGGTCGGATAGGCTTAATGAGATCATCGCTGCAGCCACATGCGTCACTTACGATGGCTGGTAGCCCACTGGCCATGGCCTCGTTCACAACCAACCCCCAAGTTTCGGTTGCTTGGCTCGGTAACACCAGGCAGTCCGCGGCGGTATATGCTTTGCTGATTTCTGACTGATTTAGAAATCCAGCAAACGATGTCGAAACATAGTTGTCTCGTCTCCGAGAAAGATTGGCGTCGAAATCAAAGACCACGCTGCTGTTGGCGCGCAGACTGTCGAGAAACTCTCCGGTTCCAACGAAGAGAAGATGGACGGGCCGCTCTGGGCGTCGAGCCATCACCAGATTGGCGGCGTCAATGAGATCTTGAGGACGCTTTTTCTCAATGAGTTTCCCTACAAATAACAAGCACGTGGCGTCGGGTGGAATGTTCCAATGATGACGCAACTCACGGCGCCGGTTGATCAGGTGATCGTGAGCTTGGGAAAATCTCTCGTTGTCGACGCAGTAGGGCGCGCGTGCCAATCGATCAGAGCTGATGCCTTGTGAAACGAAATATTCGCGATTGGCTTCGCCGATGCATAGGAACCGATCTACGGAACTAAGGAGCCATGCCAAAAGCGGGGCTTTCAACATTTGCTTCCAGCCGTGAGATGTGCTGCGAAGATTGGTTTCGGCCCTTAGCCAGATGGGCAAATTCTGCTGCCTGGCTTGATGGACTGCTTGCCAGTAGGCGGCCACTTGCCATCCCTGGATCCAGAGTGTGTCGGCACCATCGGCTACGATTTTTCGCGTAAATCCGCTGGGTAGCCTCAACCAGAGGAAGCTGGACTGCGATGAGCCTTCAATCGTGTCCACGAACTCATGATTGTAGCCCGACAGCAGATCGATATCCCAGGCGAGGCTACGGCCGAATTGTGGATCGTATCGTGCCGCTAGTCCTTGATCGCTCATAAAATAGACTTTGAATGGGACGCGTCCTCGTGAGGCCAAAGCCTTCCAAATTGGAACTTGATACTGGATGGGATGTGTAGTCAGGATTGCCAGCATTAGGTCGAATGTTTTCTCTTTTCCCAGTCGTCGAGGAAGAGTTCCACGGCAATAGCAACTTCCTGCCGATATGCGCTCCAACTTCGTGCTTCTGCAGCGGCACGTGCCGCGGTTTGCATGGACCGTACGGCTTGTGGATTTGCGATGCACCAAGCCATGCGATTCGCTAAGGCTTGTGCATCGTTGGCGGGAATGATCCAGCCGTTGACGCCTTCAGTGACAACGTCTTTAGCGCCGACGTTCTCGGAAACAATTACCGGCAAACCGCACGCCATAGCTTCGAGCACCACCATGCCGAAGGAATCGAAGCGTGAGGGTAAGATGAAGACGTCAGATGTACGGTAGAAATCTGGCATCTTTGAATGTGAAATCCGTCCGGTCAGTATGGCTGCGCCAGAAAGGTCTTTCGCGATCGTGGCATCTGAAGTGCTCAAATTTCCTGCGATCCGCAGTTCATAACGTAGACCCATTGATTGCAGCACCCGCGATGCGGTGGCCACTACGTCGAATCCCTTCAGCTGGCTCAGATTGCCTGCGGAGCAGAACTTTATGGGCAGTTCTTCGTGCATCGTAGCCGACGGCGCAAAAGCTGAATTATCTACTCCTAAGTTTGCGCAGGCTATCTTGGAAAAGGAAAATCCCGATGCACGATAACTATCTCGTGCCAGGGTTGAGCATGTCAGAATGAAGTCCGTCTGCGCTAATTCTGCATCTTTGCGTCGAACCATGCTTGGAGTGTTGGAAGAGGCTGTAAGGCGAGTTTGAGAGGAATGATGGACGCTAGCTGCGTCGAGAATGCCTGCGGCGCCCCGTTGGTGGGCGTGAGCGAACATATTAAGCGCCACGGTCTCGTATCCGACGACGGCAAGATAATCTTGGCCACTCATTCTCCTGGTAACATCTCGATCAAAGAGGTCGTAAACGGCAGCAAAGAGGCGCGAATGAATCGCGGAAGGGATGCCGTAGGTGATCAGTCTGCGGATCGGCTGGAACCAGTTTATGCGCGTTCGCTTTGCACGGGGGATTAATTCTAAGACGTCTTTAGGCAGTGTTCCCCCATGGAAAAAGTGGGACAACATATCCCGCTCTTGAAGTGCAGCGGCCAAATGATGTGCGTGTTGCCCGCCCGGATGAGCAACCACAACTGCGGGCTTCTTTCGATTATTGCTCATGCGCGACCGGGCAGGACTAGAGCTCCTCTCGCGAAACTCAATTTCGCCTTCCAGCAGCGCCATGCTGGACTTGCCATCCCGGATGGCGGCGCGAGGAATTTGGTGCAACGTTCGGATGTGTTAGTATGGCACCGCGTTTAGGTTCGCGTTCCAGCCGGTACATGGCAAATAGCAGACCTGCGCTAAACCAGTAGAAGAGCGCGGCCGTTGGATTGTTGATCACAAACATGAAGATGTGCATCAGGAAGTAGGCGGCGATTGCTGCGCTCAGAGCCTTGAATAGGGGCGTTTGAAGCCGGCGCGTCATAGAGACAGCAAGAAAGAACAGGTAGATCCGGACCGCATAGACGAGCACGAATCCGATCAGTCCAACTTCTTGCAAAACACGCGCTGTTTCCATTTCATGCATGTTGCCGTGGAGCCAAGTGTAGTTGGGATCGCCGGTCAATGATGCCGCGGATCCGTGAGTAACGCCTATGCCCAGGCCAAATGGTGGAGATGATCCGAATGCATGAATTGCTTCGGTGAATGGTGTCAGCGCGCGCATGATTGAGCTATCGGAATTATTGGCGCGATAGGTGAACGCGTTAACGGCGTCCGATGCGGAGAGACTGGCCAATCCAGCCGCAAGGGCGGTTACGAACAGGAGCTGGACGAGAATTCGGGGAGTAATCAATCGCGCACGCATACAAAGGAACAGCACGATCGGGAGAAATCCAAGGATCCCGAAAACGACCGTGCGCGACCCGGTGGTAAACATTGCCAGAGTGGACGAGATCAGAAGGGCTAACCCTATGTAGTTCGATTTCATGCTCCGATAGTTTGCGATCACCGTCGAAAGCGACAAGAAGAAGACGGCGAATACAAAAGTTGCGAAGCCGCCGATGTAAGAGAAAGTACCCGACGTTCGCGCGAAAGAACCGGATTGGCCCATACGCGCAACGGATTGGACCTCCTCTCCACGGTTGACGTAGGTGTTGACCCAACTGTCAGGCGGAGAGAAGAACTGGAACAATCCGAGCAGCGCAACCGGTATCATCAACGCCATGTAAATCTTGATCTTGCGCTCAACATCTTGCGGCGACGTAAAGGCGTAGGGGACCATGAACATGATGAGGCAATAGAGTATATAGTTTTTGAAGCCGACGAGGCCAACGACAGGCGACGGGCTATACGGGTTCGCAATTTCAAAGAAGCAATAGATGGCAGTGATCACAAGCGCGGTTCTGAGGCCTTTGATCAGCGGCTCGTGTGCTCCGTAGGGTGTAGGCGAGCGTAGAAAGCCGTAGAATGCCATAAGTACAAGAACATCCTTGAGCAGGTAGACCTGCGCTTGATATTCAGGCAGGAGCCACTTCCTGATAGCCCCTTCAAAAATCATCAAGATCATGACGCTAAACAGCGCCAACTGCCAGCGACGCGTCAAGGTGAGCCACGCTAGAGGTGCTGCGAGTATAAGCAGGAAAAGAATGATCTCAGTCGTCAATTCAATCGTCTCGGGCAGCTTGGATAAGCCGGGCAATGGCAGTCGAGAGTGCCGCTTGGTCGTGTGTGCGATACCAGATCAAGAGCGCGCGTTGAATTGATTGCAAATCTATTTCTGTGGCGGCGCCAATTGGCGATGCCAGGAAATGCTTTCCGCGCTCGGGCGCAGCTTGCGACGGCTCAGATGCGCCGATGCAGATCGGAACGACGCCGTGCGAAGCGAACGCGGCAAAAATCGTAGACTTCCCAAGCCGTTTTTGATCGTATGACAGCACGCCGAAGCGGCTTGTCAGCATAAGTTTGCTGATTTCATTTGCATCAAGGCGGCCAAGGGCCTTGATACTAATCGGCCCCAATGTTTCTGGAACGTGCGCTCTGCGCAGGCCGATATCGAGAATTTCCTCGACACCAAGAGCAACGAGTGCATCGATAAGCTGATCGCGGTTCTGGCGGTAGATCAAATCTTCGACGCCATTTCGGCCGAAAACGACAGCGCGATTTTTGCGTTCATTGTACAGCGGGATTGAAGCGGGTTCGCCGATAGTCGACGGAACGGGAAGCTCAATTATCCTGGCCTCTGCGGTGGGTCTCCAAGATGCAAGCTGCGCAACGTAGGTTGGGGTAGTCGTGATTGCCGCATCGACGTTGTTCCAAAGGATTTTGGTGACGCGCTTTTGAAGACCCGACAGCCAGAATGAGCTGCTCGTTATGGGGCCCTTTGCATAAAGTTCGTGGAAGATGCCTATCGTGCACCGTTGGGGATTGCGTGCACGCCAGCTTTGAATGCCGCGAGCCAGCCATACAGGAGCTCCTCTGGGGGCGTATCCGTAGCCTGAGATATGCAGGACAAGGGAGGCATTCGGGGCTTGTCGAACTGCCTTCCTCAAGACATCGATCAGAGCCTCACTCTTGCGCGTTGCTACCCTCAGCGTTGGCCATTCATCCGCTCGATCGACTTCTTCACCGGGTGGCGCCCCCGCTACGAAGAGCGTCTGTACATCGAAGCGATCGCGCAACTCTGTCGCGAGGTTGACGGCGTAGTCCCCAATACCGTCAGGTGCTGATGTTCGATGCGGCACAACCTGAATCAACATGCGTTGCGTCACAGCGGTGCGCGGCCTTGTTCCTGAGCAACCAGTAGATGCACGAGTTCGCGCATGCGCGTGCGCGGTTCCCAATTCAAGCGCTCTTTCGCGCGCGAGGGGTTTACTCGGCTCTCCAGGATGTCCGTGGTGCGGAAAATTGTGGTGTCCTGGACCGTATGATCTTTCCAGTTCAATCCAACGGCTTCGAATGCCGCAGCTATGAAATCGCCCAAGGAATTGCTTTCGCCGGTCGCGATGATGAAATCTTCCGGCCGATCATTTTGTAACATGCGCCACATGGCGTCGACGTATTCGGGTGCATAACCCCAATCTCGCCTCACACGCGTTTCGCCGATCGTAAGTTTTTCGGAACTGCCACCGGCAATACGACAGGCTGTTGCGATTACTTTGCGCGTGACAAAGCGCGCCGGCCGCAAGGAGGACTCGTGATTGGCGAGGATACCAGAGCAAGCAAACAGGCCGTAAGCTTCGCGATAATTCGCTACTTCCCAGAACGCAGCTGCTTTGGCGACACCATACGGACTTCGCGGACGGAACGGGCTCGCTTCGTTCGCGGCTTCTGCTGTTGTTTCACCGAAACACTCCGATGAGGCGGCATTATATACTCGTACCGGTCGTCCGATGTAGCGCACCGCCTCAAGCAAATTGAGCGTCGCGTGTGCGATACTCTCGAGTGTTTCTACGGGTTGTGCGAAGGATAGGCCGACAGAGGTTTGCCCAGCGAGATTGTAGATTTCATCTGGCTCAGTTTCGGTCAGAATCTGGAGGACGCTGCGAAAGTCGGTCAATGCCATTGAGCGCGTCTTTACGCGGTCGCGGATACCTAGTCTGAGGAGATTGCCGAACGATGATAATTCCGCGTCGCGAGAAGTGCCCGTAACCAGATAATCCTTTTCTAGCAGATGGCGGGCGAGGTAGGCACCGTCTTGGCCTGATATCCCACAAATGAGTGCGTGCTTGGAGGACATAGGATTAAGTCAGATCGGACATACGCTCGAAAGCGCTGTTCGCAAGCGTTGTGAGAAACGCGGATAGGAGAAATGCTCCAGGCCTTCAGGAACCCCGCGAGGTCGTTTTAATCCCTCCTGAATTCCTTGTGTGATGGAATCGGGGTCGCGCGGATCAACGAGAATTCCAAGCTTGCCATCAAGCACGGCTTCGCGGGTGCCATCGAGGCTACTTGCGACGACCGGAACGCCGCATGCCAAGGCTTCGAGGATCACAAAGCCGAAACCTTCACCCTGGCTAGGCATGACGTAAAGATCTGCAAGGCGATAAAAGTCACTTTTAATTTCATCCGGGATGCGTCCGGTGAAGATGACGGAATCGGTGAGGCCCATAGAGGCAACTTTGTCCTGGAGGCGCTGTTTGTCAGGGCCATCGCCAGCCGCCACGTAGCATAGGTTTGGAACAACTGAGCGAAGTTGGGGAAGGACCTCGATGATTTCGTCGAACCCCTTGTATCTTTCACTCGACGCCATCCGACCGAGCGTCATCAGAACAGTCCTGTTCTCAAGTCCGTAGCGGATAGCAAGTTCACGGTTCGGTGGCCTTGGAAGATAGTCATCGAGCCGTATTGCGTTGGGCACAATGCTGGTGTGTGCAGGATCGACATCGCACCATTTTAGAAAGCGATCATTTGTGGTTTTGCTGATCGAAATAACGTGAAGTCCGCAAGCTTCGATCATCCGCTTCACGGCCCATGGTGCCGGCGTCCAAACATCGATGCCATAGATAGCAAGGACGATAGGGATTTGGTTCCTTACTGCTAGAGGCACCGCAGTGGGGATCAGATTCACATGCGCACAGTAAATAAGATCGGGTCGATTGCGTTTAAGGATACGTCGTGCCGTAGCGAGAGAGAACCGCAAACGTCCTCCGAGACCACTCAGGTCGTAGTTGATCTTCGGCGGCAACGATCTCAACTGATCGACATCTGCAAGTCGCGGAAGGACATCAATACGAGCGACAGTGTCGTAGCTTGCGATGGCTTCCAGCGCATCGCGATTGTATTGCGAAATGCCTCCGAAGCCGCCATGCGCGTCAGTGACAAGGGCGAGGACGTTCAACTTGCGCTTAGGCATGAGATGATCGCGCGGTCGGTGTAAGAGCGGTTTTGCTCCAGTAGTCGGCCACAAGCAGAGCCCAGCGGCGAGCCCAGGGCTGATTATGCAAAGACATTGCCATTTGCGGTGCTCGCGTTGGTGCGGGCAGTCTGTGCAACCACTGGGCGATCGGTGTTACAAATCCGGTCTTGGCGCGTTCTCTGACTATCTTCGGCAGCGGCGTTGATGGTGCCTCCTTTAGAAGTGATTTGCCGGCGAATTCCGGCCGGTCGAGAGGAAGATGCGCAACGCATTCCAACAACCTTATGTCCACGAACGGCGCGCGGACTTCAATCGAATGAGCCATGCTCGTCCAATCGGTATCGCGCAGCAACTGATTTCGCAGATAGAGCGAGCTTTCCAGCGCGCAGACTTTGGCAAACCCTCTTTGCGGTCTGGGTACGATGGTGTCGTGTATCAATTCAAACGGTACGAGCTGCTGCAAGGCCACGGTGGCTTCTTCTTGCGGCATGATAGAAGCAAGTTCATGGGGCAAGAAAAGACCTCGTTGCAGAAGGTAAGAACCTGGGTATGTGTGACCGTACTCAAACAGGCCGCGGGCCTTCGGGTGCAAGCCAAAGCGCGTCACGTCCATGGCAGAGGATGCTAACTTCAGAATGGGGGCGAGACCGGGCACAGCAGTGATGTTTCTTACCCATTCGACGAGTTTTGGAATGCGATTGAATGAGGGATAGCCTCCAAACAACTCATCGCCGCCAAGACCTGACAGGACGACTTTCAATCCCATTTCCTTAGCGGCCTTAGACACGAACCAAGTATTGAGACCGTTGATGGTCGGAAGGTCCATAGACGTTATGATGTGGTGAAGATCGGACCGGAATTCTTCTTCATCGATGTAGCGAGTGGTGTGTTTTGTGCCATATGTGAGTGCGACTTGCGCTGCAAGAGGCGCTTCGTCTTCGGGCTTTCCGCTGAATTCGTTGAAGCCAAGCGTGACCGTGTGAATGTCGGTCTGGCCTGCGTCACGCATCAAGCCGACGAGCGCGCCTGAGTCGATACCTCCAGAAAGGAAAGTACCGATGGGCACATCCGCAACAAGGTGGTGACGGATGCTGTCAATGAGAGCATCTCTCACTTGAGCCTTCACGGCCTGGCGCCGTCGGGAGCCGGTCTGCAGATTTTCTTCGCATCGGACCAGTGTTTCAGCGAGAGAGTAGTGTTGCTCAGGCGACTGTGTGCCTCGATGAGATACAACGAGACTGTGCCCCGCTGGGAGACACCGAATTGCGCGAAATGTCGTCCACGGTTCTGGAACGCTTCCGAATAAGTAGAAGCCCGCCCAACCGGCTGAACAGGGATCGCTCGCTATGCCTCCACCGGCCAACAGTGCCTTCACCTGCGATGCGAAACGGAACACGCCGTCTTCGCATGAGTAGTAGAGCGGTTTGATGCCGTAGGGGTCCCGCGCCAAGAAAAGTTCGTGGCGGTGCGCATCCCAAATCGCAAGCGCGTACATTCCGCGTAGCTTCTCTAATAGCTTCCTCCCCATATGCCGGTAGAGGTGCAGGATGACCTCGGTGTCGGATGTGGTGCGGAATTGGAAGCCAGCCTGTTGTAGTTCTGCGCGTAACTCTTTGTAATTGTAGATTTCGCCATTGAATACGATCACGAGATCTTCTTGCGGGGTCATCATCGGCTGGGAGGCACGCGCATCAAGATCGATGATCGCCAATCTTCTATGGGCGAGGCCCAGTCTTTGGCGTCCGTCCACCCAAAGGCCGAAGGCATCGGGTCCGCGCGAGGCCATGTGGTCTCGACACGCGATCAATTCTGAAATCGAGATCGGTCGGCCGTCCGCGCCGAAGGAGAAGATGCCTGCTATTGCGCACATGGCGTTTTGCCTCGTGAGGTTCTACGCAGACAGAGTCAAAAGGTTGTCGAAATACGCGATGGTCTTTTTGAGGCCTTCCTTCAAAGGCACGACGGGTTGCCAGTCCAGATGTTCGCGGGCAAGTCCGATATCGGGGCGACGCTGGCGTGGGTCGTCAGCGGGAAGAGGTTCGAAGGTCAGCTTCGAGGATGAGCCGGTCTGCGAGATGATTTCCTCCGCCAACTGCCGCATCGTAAATTCGTTTGGGTTGCCAAGGTTCACCGGTCCGGTGAACCCAGCAGGTGAATCCATCAGGCGGATGAAACCTTCAATGAGATCGTCGACAAAGCAGAACGAGCGCGTTTGCTGTCCGTCACCATAGATTGTGATCGGCTGCCCCTTAAGCGCCTGAACGATGAAGTTTGAAACGACCCGCCCATCATTGGGATGCATGCGCGGGCCATAGGTGTTGAAGATACGTGCGACTTTGATGTCGAGGTTGTGCTGCCGGTAATAATCGAAGAACAGCGTCTCTGCGCAGCGCTTTCCTTCGTCATAGCAAGAGCGGAGCCCGATCGGATTAACGTTGCCCCAGTAAGATTCGGTTTGAGGATGAACGGTCGGGTCGCCGTATACTTCGCTCGTCGATGCCTGGAAAATTCTGCAGCGCAGTCGTTTGGCAAGTCCGAGCATGTTGATGGCGCCATGCACGCTGGTCTTGGTCGTTTGAACGGGATCGTGTTGGTAGTGGATGGGCGATGCCGGACATGCAAGATTGTAGATCTCATCCACCTCGACATAGAGGGGAAAGGTAACGTCGTGGCGCATCAACTCGAAGCGTGGATGGCTGACGAGATGGTCGATGTTGCGCTTTGTGCCCGTAAAGAAGTTGTCGACACAAATGACGTCGTGTCCAAGCGCGAGGAGTCGGTCGCACAGATGAGAGCCGAGAAATCCTGCGCCACCGGTTACGAGGATGGCTTTGCGGTCGTAATCTCTAGGCTGCGTCACGAAATCTCCTGCTGAAGCATGAAAGCTTCTGTTTCACCGTGTCACTTGATGAGCCACGAAGGCATAGCTACCGCACTCCGGGTGAATCGCTTCTCCGGCAATCGTCACCAATTGACCGGACGTTGTGCACGTCCGGTGTTGAGGAGGTGGCTCCCCGTCATGAAGTGAGCGTCAAGAAAGTCGCCTCAAGCGGCCTTTTGACCCCGTGTCGCTCCTGCTGCCCCGCCTTGTGCCCACGGATTAGGTCCGGTCCAGATGCCGGCGTGCGTCAAGTCGCGCCAAGCCTTCTTGATAGAAGCCACATCTGTGGTCTCTCCCCACGCAATGATACGGATGGTCTCGAGTACGATCCTGAAATCGAGCGCAAAGCTCGCGTTTTTTACATACCAGACATCCAGAGCGGCTTTGTCTTCAGGATGAACGTCACGTCCTCCTTTGACCTGTGCCCATCCAGTTAATCCTGGGCGAACCAGCAATCGCGCGGAAAACTCTGGCGGTTGGTCCGCGGGCAACAGCGGCCTTGGTCCAATGAAGGACATTTCGCCAAACACGATGTTGAGAAGCTGCGGTAGCTCATCAAGCCTTGTGCGGCGGAGAAATCGTCCGATCAGCGATAGGCGATCGTCGTCATCGACACGGTTGCCGTTGCGGTCATGGGCCGGCGCCATCGTTCTGAACTTGTACAACCTGAGAGGACGTCCGCTCAGTCCCGGTCGGCGCTGCCAGAACGTGACTGGGAAGCCGACGTCGATGACGACGAGCATCGCAATCAGCAACATGAGAGGGGACAGCACGACAAGGAGGGCGATAGAAAGGACGGCGTCAATTACCCTTTTGATGCGCCAGTAAGGCAGTCGCGCAAGCTCTTCGAGTTGGTTCGACGAAATGGCAAATCGAGCTGCTGAACTGGGGTCTTTATCGGAGGTTGTTAATGGCGGCTCGCCCGGTGAATTTGCGGTGGGGCGATTGACGTTGACGTCGAGCCCAAGTTGCTCGGCGAGATACTCAACCTTGATCGACGTCGACATCTCGATCTCAAGGAGGGCTTGCTGCGCCTTGGGCGATAAGCGGTCAAATCGCGAAGTGACGACAATGCGGTCGAGCACAATGCCGTGCACTTCGAGGTTGCGACGAATCTCTATGATATCATCCGGCGCGCCCAGTATGGGATACTGGCGCACGGAACGGTTCGTGTCCTTGCTCGTGCGTCCGACAATCCCTGCGATGTGGATACGTCCCGGCGCATATTCTGCAACAGCGCGCAGATAGAGATCCGTCAGCTGGGTCAATCCAACGAGCATGATGGTTTCTTCCGGACCGGCTTTCGGCGCCGACCACATGACGGGCCGGGCTGGACTCGAATGGCGCAGGCGCACCAATACGCGCGAGCCCACGAGCGCGAGCATGATGAGCATTCCCTGGATGAAGGGAAGAGATCGGGAGACGTTCCCCATCCGGTTTAGCGTGAAGCCTAGCGCCATCGCTGTCAGTACGATGATGCAGGCGGCAGCACACAGTCGAAGGTAGTCGGCCATGCCCGACATGCGCGTGATCATGCGCGTTGCACCGAACGCAGGAAGCACAATCGCGGAAATTGCCAGAGTTGCGGCCAAGTAGGGGAGCAGGGCGGCGAACCTGAGTTCGGAGAACTCGAAATTGTCACGCAGAAGCAACGCGGCGATCGTCGCGCAACCAACCAACGCAAGGTCGATGACCAAGCTAACAACCGAACGCATCATGCCCCGCCAAAATCATGAGTGGCCAAATTCGGCCGTTCGGAAAAACCTTAACCCCGCGGATCGTATTGTAGCGCACCAAGCGGCGCAACACGACTATCTTGAGCTTAGACATCGTCTGATCCTGACTTGTCGGGCGCCGTCTCGTCAGGCCGAGCCTTGTCATCTGCGGCCGGGCGCCCAGAATCAGGGTTTCGCCAAGCTTCTGGCCATTTTATTGCTTCACCCCAACTGGGAATTTGTCCTGTGGACGATTTGTGTTTCTGGCTGGAAGCGGTTTCGACGACCACCGGGTGTGCGGTTTTCTCCTCGTCTTTTGTCTTAGTATTTTCGGATCTGGATTCTGGCCACGAGATTTGCTCGGTGCCAGCGGCACGCACCACGGCAAGAGGTCGCGTTGTTTGAGGCTGTGTTTCGCTGGTGGACCGGCGCATTGCTGGAGTGATGCTCTCCAGCCTCGGATGGTGGTTGGGATCGGAGGGTGCTTTCACCAAAAGCGCTGCGCAAAAGGCGACGGTGACCATCATGGTTTCGGTGCGTAGATGGTAGTCGACGAAGGCGTGTACCACCAGCAACCCGATGATCAGAGCAGCGGCGCGCGTAAGTCCATGATCGATCTCAAGTCCGTGGGCGCTGGGGGTCCACCACGCGGTTCGCGTGCGCGCTAAGAACCACAACGCGGCAAACACCATCAGGACCGCTCCTGCAAGCCCCGTTTCCATCAACAACTCGAGAATGTCGTTATGCGCGTGATTGATATAGCGATCGATGAGCGCATCCTGAGGCAGCTCAAACGCACCATAAACTGGGACAAACGAACCCAATCCAGTGCCGATCGGAAATGCCGCCTTTATTGCGGAAAAAGTGTTCTTGGCTATCGCGATGCGTGCGTCTGTGAGCGGGTCTACGTCGAACCTGTTCAACACACGAATGAGGGCAAACTGCAAGGAGAACACGGCCACAGTCACGACGGCGGCAACAATCAATCCACTTGCCGACGTCCATCGGGTGCGGCGTTTGTCGGCATAGGACAATGCAAGGGCTCCAAGTAGCGCCAGCATCGTGAGGCCTAGTCCGGCGCGAGAGCGAGCCATCATTTGTGCCGCAATGAGAAGGGTCAGGAGCGTAAACCCGCCCAAAAGGACGAGCACGTGCCGCATCTCTGCCGCCCGAGACGAAGTATTTTTGCGCCAGAAGACGCCATTGATGGCCCACACGGCCGCGATGAGTGTGGCGCTATACAGCAGAGCGGCGAAGTGGTTGCGATTTGCAAACAAGCCAACCGCTTCTGGGTTGCCTTCACTTTGCGCAATCCAAAGGTGTGCTGTCTGCAGAAGTCCGGCAAAGGCGCTGATAATGGCGGCCGCAAGGAAGACCAGGCTGAGCGTTCTGCGATCATGGTTCGTGAGCTGCGCGGTCGCTAGAAACACGGCGATCGGTGGCAGAAGCGTCAACAAAGAAACCCACGTCGCCTTCGGCGCCATGCTGATCGGCATCCACGCGGTTTGGTTCGAGGACATTTCAAGTGCCGTCTTTTCGAGCTCTCGGGCTGGCAGGGTCGCCCAGAGCGACGGTGGAAGCGGAATAAGCTGTAACAGTGGAATGGCTATTAGAGCCGCGCAGAGCAGCAATTCCGAGCGACCGAGATTGCATTTCGCGCCGGCCGACAATCTCCAAAGGGCGAGTAGGAGACAGGGGATGGCGAGTAACTGCAAGAGCGTGTCGGACAAGTAGAAACCGGCCGCCGCTCCGCCGCCGAAAATCAGGCTTGTCGAGAACAGTAGGGCGCCGACCCAAAATAGCGCGCCGTCTCGGGGACGTGCTCCGACGGGCATTGCTGTGCGGCCTTGATCATCATGGCGATGGGCTATTGACCGCTCGCCGGCTTATCTTCATCCGAACTCATTATTGCAACGCCAGCAACGACGCCGCCCACGGCGAGAGCACCGAGTATTAGCAGCCCTTGATCCGAGGAAGCGATCTGCTGTGCGTTGGCACAAGTTGGCGGTGTCGAAGAAACAACGGCAACGTTGCCTGCCTCTACACGCACTTTGCATCCATTTTCATAGACGATATTGGCGGCGGCGCCGGGCGCGGCCATTACGGTGTTGCCTGAGCCGGCTGCCGCAGAACCGCTGACAGGAAGGAAACCCTCCCCGGCGTTGATCGAGACCCTGCCGCGTATGACCTCGACTGTCGCAGCCTTTGCTGCATATCCAGCCACTGAGCAACCCAAACACAGAGCTGCCACGCGCAGTACCCACACACACGACCGCATCCCATACTCCCTCGAAGGCGTACTCTTGCCTCGTGGTGGCAGGCTTAACGCACGTTAACTCTGCTGACAAGCAGACGGACTGGACCGAAATGGGCGGCCAATGACTCATTAGATTGCTGATTTAAAAGGACATTGACAGCCGAGTCGTTTCGGCTCCCGGCGGTGTGACTTACTGGCTGCTCACAGGTTTATCACCACCACTATTGCTCGTGCCGATGATGATTGCAGTGCCTGCCGCCACCGCGATGCCGCCGATGATCAGTCCATTCGGAATAGTGTCTGGCGATGGAGGCGGGCCCGGTGGTGTCACATTACAGACGGTCGTGACTTGTCCCGGTTGAATATTGATCACGGCGCCGCTATCGCACGTGAGCACTGCGCTGCCGCCTGCGTTGGCCATGATCGTGTCACCCTCTTTGAGGGTAACGGGGCCAGATATCTGCACAAAGCCGCTGCCGGTGTTCACTAAGACGTCGCCGTAGACATTGTCGAGCGTCGCAGCCTGCGCCGCGCCGGCTAACGTGCCTAAAATGAGCGCAGAATAAAATGTACTCAATCTGCTCATACGAATTGCCCCCGCAATCTTACCGGCAGACTAGACAACCTTAAGGTGAGTCGGCGCAACCCTCGGAAAGTGAACAACTCAATTTCGTTATTAGAAGTTGGGGGAAGATGCGTGCAAGCATCACGTTCAAGCAACCCAGGGTTGCTCATGCGCCCTATTTTCGACCTATGATCAGTGTTGCATCAATTGTCCAACGTGTGAGTTAACAATTATTGAACAGGTGTTCCGCGTTGTGGGTGACGGCGCCAGATGATTGATCTTCATTGCCACATTCTGCCCGGAATCGACGACGGCGCAGCCGACGAAGCGATCTCATTGCAAATGGCGGCGGCCTTCTTGAATGACGGCGTCACCACTGTTGCGTGCACACCACATATTCTGCCAGGGCTTTATCAGAACTCAGGACCGCGAATTCGCGAGGCCGTCTCGCGCTTGCAGCAGAGTCTGGATGCAGAGGGCATTCCGTTGCGCCTCGTGCCGGGTGCAGACAACCATGTTGTGCCCGATTTCGTGCCTGGGTTGAAATCAGGACATCTGCTCACATTGGGTGATAGCCGATATGTGCTGGTCGAGCCACCGCACCACATCGCACCCCCTCGGATGGAGGAGTTGTTCTTCAACATCTTGGTCGGTGGATATGTTCCGATTCTGACTCACCCGGAGCGTCTTACTTGGCTAGCATCGCAATATTCCACCATTGGTCGGCTAGCACAGGCGGGGGTGTGGATGCAGATCACCGCAGGGTCGTTGACTGGTGCATTTGGTAAAAGTGCGCGATATTGGGGTGAGAAAATGCTTGATGAGGGGCTGGTGCATCTCCTGGCTACCGACGCGCACGATGTCGTTCGCCGCCCTCCTCAGTTGTCGAGAGGGCGAGACGCGGCAGCTGCTCGCGTAGGAGAGGCAGAGGCCAATCACCTGGTGGTGACCAGGCCGAGAGGGGTACTTTTGGATGTTGTGCCGACTGAGTTGCCCGCGCCACGCGGGGGGCAGCCGCACTCCGTTGCTACGCAGGGGGCGCGAGGTGGGCAGCGCGATGCTGATCGCCCTCGGATGCGCTCTTCTGGTGGCTGGCTGCGGAGCCTCTTTAAATAATGGCACGACCCTAGCAAACAATGAGGGCGCCGGGCCGTCTCCGACTGCGCTCGCCACTGGCTCGACTCCGACTGATGCGGCTGGCGCGGCATTCGTGCCCGTCGCTGCCACTCCAGCGGACAAGGTCGCTGCGGCTCGAGCGGCTGATGCTTTGACCGCGCCAGCGACGCCGGGCAGTACCGCATACAAAATCGGCTTCCAGGATGTCGTTGAAATTTCCGTGTTCAAGGTGCCGGAGTTGTCCAAGAGCGTTCAGGTGTCGGAGACCGGCGACATAAATCTTCCGCTCGTTGGCGAGGTTCAGGCGGCGGGCAAAACCGCTCAGGAACTTGAGCGCGAACTTACAACCAAGCTGGGATCAAAGTATCTGCAAAACCCGCAGGTGACGGTGCTCGTGAAGGAGTACAACAGCCAGCGCGTCACGATCGAAGGGGCGGTGAAGAAGCCGGGTGTCTACCCGATCCGGGGCCACAGCACGCTGTTGCAATTCATCGCCACGGCGGAGGGGCTCGATCCTTCCTCTGATTCATCCGTGGTGGTGTTTCGTCAGTCGAACGGCAAGCGCACGGCGGCGCGATTCGACATCTCCGAAATTCGCTCCGGTAATGCCGCTGATCCAGAAATCCAGTCCGGTGATGTCATCGTCGTTGGATCTTCCGTGGCGAAAGAGACTTTCAATAATTTCCTCAAATTGCTGCCGGTCGCCAGCGTATTTGCGCTGCTCTGATGGGCCAGCCTAAGCGATCGCGAGCTTCGATAGAGGACTATGAGTAAATCGGTCAACGATAGCCCGGAGCATGATGGTGGGACGAAGGTCGTTCGACTTGTTCCC
Organism: Hyphomicrobiaceae bacterium; assembly: GCA_041397645.1. NCBI lineage: Bacteria > Pseudomonadati > Pseudomonadota > Alphaproteobacteria > Hyphomicrobiales > Hyphomicrobiaceae > Hyphomicrobiaceae bacterium. Next base: position 1,436,901 of record JAWKWE010000004.1, read on the forward strand.
TCGACCACCAACGTTCCGACCAATCTCGATCCGTACCGTTCTCTTGGTGGCTATGGGATGCCTGGAGAGGAGCAGGGCGGTCTCGGCATTGATATTTTTGAGTACCTGCGCGTTGTAAACAAACGCAAGTGGCTCATTCTCTGCATTGTCGCGGCTTGCGTTGCACTGGGCGGGATACGAACGCTGATGCAGACGCCGATGTTCACTTCGGTGGTCCGCTTGCAGATCGACAACGTCACCAAGGTTCTGGACAGCGGTAACTTGATCCAGGCCGAGGGCTTGCAGGATTTTGATTTCCTTCAAACGCAATACGAGCTTTTGCAGGGGCGAGCGATTGCCGAGCGTGTCGCGTCAGCTCTTAAACTCGGGAGGGATGACAGCTTCTTCGATCGTCGCGGCTTTTCCATCGGCGGACTTGTGAAGTCCGTTCTGGGGCGGACCGAGGAGCCAAAGAGCCCCAGTGAACCAAGATCGGATTCCGCGGCCGCCGGTCTGCTTATGGCCAACATGGCGGTTGAGCCCATTAAGGGCTCGCGTCTTGTCGATATCATCTATTCCGATCCCGATCCTGCCCGCGCTCAAAGGATAGCGAATGCCTATGCTGACGCCTTCATCGCTTCCAATCTCGATAAGCGCTTCGAGGCCAATGCCTACGCCAAGACGTTTCTTGAAGATCAGATCAAGCAGCTCAAGCTGCGGTTGGAAGAGTCCGAGAAGGTCATGCTCGACTTCGCCCAGAAGGAGCAGATCGTGGACGTTAACGAGAAGGGTTCGATTGCCGAAAGCAACCTTGCTGCGGCCAATGCCACGCTCGGCAGTCTGGTGTCGGAGCGCATCAAAAACGAACAGCTCTGGCAGCAGGTTGAGAAAGCCACTGAGATAAATCTTCCTCAGTTGCTGACTAACAACGTGATCGACGGTCTGCGCGCAAAACGCAATGCCCTGGTGACGGAGTATCAAGAGAAGCTCGAAACCTTCAAGCCGAGCTATCCCGCGATGGTTCAGATCAATAACAAGATCAAGGAGGTCAATCGCCAGCTCACGAGTGAGGTTGAGACCATCAAGGGTTCACTGAAGGCGGCCTACGAATCTTCGCTCAATCAAGAGCGCGAGACCAAGGAGCAGATTGAGAAGCTTCGAAGCAACGTCATCGATTTGCAGAAGCGTTCTATCCAATACAACATCCTCAAGCGCGAAGTTGACACCAACCGCGGCCTCTATAACGGGCTGTTGCAGCGCTATAAGGAGATCGATGTAGCGGGTGGTGTCGGGGCCAACAACATTTTCGTCGTCGATAAGGCGCAACTCCCAGGCGATCCATCTTCTCCGAACCTTTCACGCGCCATCATGCTTGCGCTCATGTTCGGTCTGGGTGCAGGTCTTGGCGCGGCATTCCTGCTCGAATACATTGATGACACGATCCATTCCGTTGAGGAGATGGAGCGGATTTCGGGCCTGCCGAGTTTGGGTGTCGTGCCCAAGCTGAAAGACAACGAGGACGTTGTGGACGCGCTGCTCGATCCGCGGTCGGCGTTGTCCGAGGCATACCGGTCGCTGTGTACAGCTCTGCAATTCTCGACCGATCATGGGCTTCCCAAAACCCTGCTGGTCACCAGTTCGGCACCTGGCGAAGGCAAGTCGGTCTCGTCCGTCGCCATTGCCCGTCACTTCGCGATGATGGGAATGAAGGTGCTGATCGTGGATGCCGATTTGCGCAATCCATCGCTGCACAAGAAGTTCGGCGTCGATAACGCAATCGGGCTCTCCAACTATCTGACCGGCGGTTGCACGCCGCCGGAGGCGTTCCAGATGCTCTCCATCGAGAATCTGGCTTTCATGCCTTCGGGGCCTCTGCCTCCAAATGCGGCGGACTTGCTGGGTAGCTCACGGTTGCACTCGCTGTTGTCGATCGGACTTGAGGTTTTCGATTTGATTGTACTCGATGGGCCGCCGGTCATGGGACTTGCCGATGCGATGCTGTTGTCGAATGCAACCTCAGCCACGCTGTTTATCGTCGCAGCTAATCAAGCGAGAACGAGTCAGGTGCGCGGGGCGCTTCGGCGTCTCCATCTTGGTAGAAGCCCATCCATCGTCGGCGCAGCTCTGCTCAAGTACGACGCCAAGGCTGCGGGCTATGGGTATGGGTACGGGTACGGGTACGGCTATGGCTACGGCGATCAGGCCTACACATACGGGACACGGCTTGAACACCAGCCGGATCAAAAGGATCTTCCCGGGCCGTCGAGGGCGCGTTCATGAGCGCCGCGGCCGAGGCAATTAGGCTTGCTCTCGACCTTATGCACGTGCCGTCACGTTTGAAGCTCATTCGGTATCAGCCTTTGCCGGTCGGAGTTGGGATTTTGTTGCGTATTGCCGCGGGTGAGGAAGATGCGTGCGAGCAGGCTGTCGGGCTGACGGGACGTAGCCGCAGCGACGTCCGCAGGGCGGCTGCCTTTTTCATCGAGCAGATGATGTTCATGCCGGACGCAAGCAGCTATCGCGTGCTGGGCGTTAGGCCGGATGCTAGCACGATCGAATTGCGCAGGAATATGGCGTTGCTGTTGCGCTGGCTCCATCCAGACGCTAATAGCGAACAAAGCGCGCTATATGCCGGGCGAGTGACCAGAGCTTGGGACGACCTTAAGACGCCAGAGCGGCGGCGCGCTTATGATCACACTTGGCAAAGGACGCAACAACAGCAGCGCAAAGGATCATCGTTGCGTCAGTTACGTCAGGCAAGCCGCTTGTCGATATTGAAGCCGGAGGATCAGGAACGGCGCGACGCACAAGATGCGGGTGAATTGCGCGCGGCGTTGCGGTCTTTGTTCCCCGGCGACGAGGATTGATCCAATTACAATGCATCAATCGCCAAATGCCATAGCGCATGACCACGATGAATCGGCTGTCGCCGTCTCTCGACGACCGTCCATGTTGACGGCTGCTGCGCTCGTCGTGCTGGGTCTCGTGCTCGTGTGGCTGGTCATCACCAAAACGCTTTCCGCATATCTTGCGCATGAAGATCCGCAGCGCGCTCTATCGCTCGATAGCTCCGAGCCGACGGCCTTGGTCAAACTGGCGACTGAACGGCTGAAGACATCCGAGGCCGAAGAGGCCGACGCGACGATGACGCGCAACGATGTCGCCGTCGGGGGTGAGACGTATTCGGGCCAGAAGGCAGGTATTGCGGGATCTCTTTCCAGTCTCGCGGCTGCGCGGTTGCGAAGCCAGCCAGGCGCCGATGCTGGCGGAGAGAAATCGGCTGAAACAGAAGAGAAGGCGAAATGGTCGTCTCAGCTTCGCCAGGAAGTAACGCAAAGCCTTCAAGCGGCGATGCTGAGTGCTCCGTTGAACGCAAGGGCATTGCAAATCCTGGGGCAGATTGCGCAGGACGAGGGAGACCAAGAACGTACCCGGCGTCTCATGACAGCCGCCGCGCACGTGTCCTTGCGCGAGGCGCCGGCCATCGCCTGGCTGCTGAAGGATGACTATGACGCCGGTCGCTGGGATGAGGCGCTCAAGCTCGCCGATACTCTGCTCAGAACGAAGAGTGCTGCGCCGGCATTCGCTGGCAGATTTCTTTCCGGAATGGCGGAGAATAGTCAGGCAAGCCCTTCGGTGAAGGCGATGCTGGCCGACGATCCGCCTTGGCGAACCAAGGCGTTGGAGGCGATGTACCCGCATGTTACCGACGCTCGCACGCCGTTCGATCTGTTCCTGGCATTGAAGGACACGGCTCATCCACCGGATCGGGAAGAGCTCGCGCGGTACCTAAGTCTACTGGTCGCCAAGAAGTTCTATGAACTCGCCTATTATGCGTGGCTTCAGTTCCTTCCTCCGGAAGATTTAAGAACGGCTGGGCTGGTCTTTAACGGCGGGTTCGAGCGTCCTGCGACCGGGTATCCATTCGATTGGTCGATAACCCAGACTTCAGGTGCGACAGCCGGCATTGTGGCGCGCACGGATCAGTCTGATGGGCACGCTCTTTCCGTGGAGTTTGGTCTTGGCCGTATCAAATTTCAGAATGTGCAGCAGATGATCATGCTCCCGTCCGCTCATTACCGCTTGAAAGGTGAAGTCAAGGGCCAGCTGACGGGCCGTCGCGGCCTCGTCTGGCGGGTGAGGTGCGCTGATACTTCGACGGTGATCGCCGAGACGCCGATGATCTTCGGTGTGGCCAACACTTGGCGCGAGTTTTCAGCGGAGTTCGACGTTCCCGCCAACGACTGCAGGCCGCAGCTCCTCAGGCTGGAACTCGATGCGCGCTCAGCATCCGAGGAGTTGATATCGGGCACGATCTATTTCGACAACCTGTCGATTGCGCGATTTATGCCCAAGGCGGCTGCTTTGGAATAGGATTAGAATTCATTGCCCATTAATTCGTGATGCGAGGCACTGTTTTCGGCGGCCGGATGTAGGTTAATAGCCAGGAGCAAACTGGCTGGGAAATTGGTCTAATTTTAGCAAACTTGTATTTGTGATTTTAATGCGGCTTGCGCGCGAGAGCAAATTGGAAATTCCGCACAGCTCTCTGATATAAAAACAAAAAAGCGAACAAGTGAAATTGCATCGGTGTGCGTTAGATCAGTCCGGTGACGAAATTTCTGAATATCGTTCACATATCAACGCGAACAATTATCGGAGACTTCGAGCAATTCCTTTAATACAATGGCAATTGCAAATTTCGTTTATGTTTTGGTTACAATTGTTGATCCGGTATTAATGGGTCCCAGTTCCTTTTGTTAGTGGAGTGGTGACCATGTTTTGGGTTGGCAAAAATAGCGGCGCACACGTTAATCCGTTTTATACGATTTCCGGACGACTGGTGTCGGTGCTGGCCGGCTTCAGGCGCGATGAGCGCGGCACAGTGGCCATGCTGTTCGGCATGATGGCTATCGTACTTGTCATGCTGATCGGCGGCGCGGTCGATATGGGCCGCTGGATGCACGCCTACAGCGAGACCAAGGCCGCCGTCGATGCCTCGGTCCTGGCGGGGACCCGTACGCTTCAGGTATCGGGTGGCGACGTCTCGCTCGCTCTTTCGACAGCCAAGAACTTTTATAAGGCGAACACCGACGGACGCACGAGCGTCAAAGGCGACACGATCGATTTCAAAATCGACAGCACCGGACACGGCCTTTTCGCGACAGGCACGGCCTACATCGACACGCCGTTTCTTGCGGTTGCGAGCATTCCTCGCCTCGTTCTGTGGAAGGACGGCGGTTCGGACACCTCGAAAGCGGTGACGGAACTGGGGGGCGGCAACGGTCAAAAACTGGAAATCTCCGTCATGCTCGACACGACCGGTTCGATGGGCGGGGAAAAGATCGCTGATCTCAAGGCGGCGGCGAAGGACCTCGTCAATATCGTCCTGTCCGAGGGCCAGTCGAATGTGCGTGTCGCGCTCGCTCCGTTCGCAGAGAGCGTCCGCCCGGGGAGTGCCTATCTCAACCGTGTCCGCGGTTCGCGTCCGGGCTCGATCAAGATGTACGACAAGAGGGGTCGCCTCACGACCTACACTCTTACCCCTTGCGTCTCTGAACGCAGCGGCGCCGACGCTTACACCGATGCAGCTCCCGATGGCGCAAACGTCCTGGGTGCCGTTTATTCCAAGGGTGGATCGTGCACGACGGGTTCCGAGATCGTTCCTTTGACCTTTGACAAGTCTGAGTTGAACAGCACGATCGATGGTCTGACCGCGAGCGGTGGCACGGCAGGCCATTTGGGGACGGCCTGGGCCTGGTATCTGCTGTCACCCAAATGGTCGAATGTCTGGGACAGTGCAAGCAAGCCTGCCTCTTACGATGACGATAGCGTCAAGAAGATTGCGATCCTCATGACCGACGGTGAGTACAATACGCAATACGATACCCGAGGTCTGATGACCTCTACAAACAACACTAGCCCAATGAACGGTCCATCTGACACTCAGGCTCGTACCGTCTGCGGTCAAATGAAGGATGCAGGCATTCAGGTTTACACGGTGGGCTTTGGTCTGGACTCCACCAAGGCTATCGAAACTCTACGGCAATGCGCGACGGATGACACAACCGCCTATCTTGCACAGGACGGCGAGCAGTTGCGCAACGTGTTTCGTGACATCGCCGTCAAGCTGTCGCCGCTGCATCTGACACAATAGGTTTGGCGTGGGAAGAAAGGTAAAAGGGCGAGCGCTGGCAGGCGTTCGCTCTTTTGCTTTCTTGTGTTGCGTTCCGATTGCTTCAATCCTCAAGCCGCACGAGGCCGGATGACCCGGGCAACTGCCAGCGTAAGCAGCGCCAATGCGACGAAGAACAGAGCAAACCAGCTTTCGCTGGCGGCAAAGCCGGCCGCACCGGCCCAGAAAATCGACGAAAATGCTTCGCAGAACGTAGCCGAGCGTGATGCAACCTGACGCCGCCTGAACAAAGAACGTTTGGCAGTAACCTTAAACCACATCTGGATGATGATCGAAGCGCCACCGGCGAGCGCGATGCCGACGGCGCTGACCAGAGCCCCCCATGTGGATGAGAATGCAAGCGCTAGCACGAAGGGCGCAGAGCCCGCGGCTATGACGGTCAACACTGCTTCCACCTTGGCCCGCAACTGCTGACGCGGCGATAGCGGAGCGGTAGAAACCAAGTCGTGCGCATCCTCTCCTGAAAGCGCTAGCCACGACAGTCCGCCCGCAAGTTGGCCGAACGCCATCACCAAAACGGGCGCGAGGATCACATCCACGCTTTGATCTGCGCGCAAGTCTTTATAAAGCAACAGCGCCGCAGGAATGAGGTAGAGGATCTGCATCAAGGTCTGCGATATGAGCCAGGGATCGCGGGCCAGGAGCATCCACTCTTTATGACGCAATGCTTGAGCCGTGGAGCGTCGAATGAACCGGCGCTCGCGAGCCCCGCCATTGACGACTTGCGCGTCGTCAGAAACGCCGGCGGCGGCGACGGCGTGATCTGAAAAGCGCGATGCATAATAGGCAATGGCTAAGGTCAGAATGGCAAACGCAGCAGCCATCATGAGAAGAGCAGCGTGCCAGTCGCCGAGCAGCGCATGGGCCGGAAGCCAGAAAAGGCTGTCAGGAGCTGGCGCCAACGATTGAACTAGAGGGGATTGCAGCACGGCCATGCGCGAGAAGTTGTCGTACATCAACACGGCAGCAATCTGCAGCGCGATGATCAACGACGCGCCCACGACAGCCGCTGTGATCTGCGCGATGAGGCGCGTCACTTTGGGACCCAGCATCTTGAACAGAACCATGGATGCGACCAGGGCCAGCGCGGTGGCGATGGCGCTCATGGCGGCGATGACGACATAGCCCGCCAGCCAGCGTGGCCCATCGATCAAGATTGCCATGTTGAGGAAGGGCGCAATAAGCGTCGACGTCATCAGCGCGCTGGTTGCCGAGATTGCGACGATACGCACAGCAAACAAGTGCTGCGCGGGCGCGGGCGAAGACAGTATGAGATCCAGATCGGCGCGTGCGTAAAAAGCCCGCGTGACATGCTCAATGGCCTGCGAGAGCATCATCGAGAAGGTAGTTGCCATCGTGGCGGTCAGAACGATGAGTGTCGCGACATCCGGTTTGACGCCGCTAGCCAGCAAAGGTGACAGCACAAGATAGGCAAACCAGTGCAGACCCGCGACGAAAGCAAGCACGAACAAGGTAACGATGCGCTCACGTGCGGTTCGTCCGCCCGCCATCATGGCGGCCCAGTCGCGCCACGCCAGATTGATCTCGTGGCGCGCGAACCACGCCAATGTGTGCGCGTGCGTCATGCGGCTGTTGCGCTCTCATCAGCGACAAGCGTGAGGAAGATCTCTTCCAATGTTCCGCCATCTTGGCCGGATTGTTGGCTGAGCTCGGCGAGCGTGCCTTGCGCAATCAGCCTTCCGTTGTTGATAACGCCGATCCGTTCGGCCATGCGCTCTGCCACATCGAGAATGTGGGTCGTCATGATGACTGTTGCGCCTGCGGCGACGCGATCCTTCAGCACCGCTTTGACCTGACGCGCGGAAGCGGCGTCAAGGCCCGTCAATGGCTCGTCGAGAATGATGAGTTGAGGGTCGTGGATCAAAGCTCCTGCGAGCGCTACTTTCTGGCGCATACCCTTTGACAGGCCGTTGCAGCGCGTTGCTGCGTGGGGAGCAAGGCCCAGGATGTCTATAAGGTGGCGTGCCTCGCGTTCTGCCTTTCCAGCATCCATCGCCCACAGACCGGCTACGAACTCGAGATATTCAAACGGATCAAGTTTGTCATAGATCAGCGGCTCGTCGGGAACCCACGCCATGATGGTCTTTGCCTCGATCGGCTTACGCAACGCGTCGATGCCGCAGATCGAGATCTCTCCCGCGTCAGGCTTCAGCAGACCGGCGACCATGCGCAGCGTCGTGGTCTTGCCTGCGCCGTTGGGACCAAGGAGCGCATAAAACTCACCGCGCGCGATGGTCAGCGAAAGGTCATTCACCGCGGGTTTGGCGAAGACTTTGCGCAGGTTCCGGATTTCGAGGGCGGGGGGAGATGCAACATCTGTCATGCGAGACGCGAGACCATCAACACGCTGTTAACAAATTCACTTGCCTCGAAGCTAGCGCGTTCGTGTTGAGTAAGCGTGAAAATCGCAAACTATTCCCACAGTGTTAACGCGGCTGCGTGCGCAGCGCACGTCGCTCCCGATGGACCATGTAGAGTCCGGCGGATGTTAAGATGGCGATCCCGAGCATCTGCACGCGATCGGGTGTTTCATTCCATATTGCCCATCCCGATAACAGGGCGAATAAAATGACGGCATAGCGAAACGGCGCGACGATGCCGACATCGCCCGCGCGCATCCCCACTATGATTAGGGCATATGCAAGCGTCAGAAACGCGCCGCACAGCATCAATAGCACGCACTCTCGCAATTCGGGCACGACCCAGGATTCGAAAGGCGCGAGCAACAGTCCGGCGGGTGCGGTGATTGCAGCTGACATAAGCGTCAATGTGAGGGTTGGGACGCTGGCGGGGATCTGACGTGTGATGAGATCTCGTGCTGCAACCAGCGCGACGGAAACAAGAAGGATGACCGTGGCGGGAGAAAACGCCGAGGTTCCCGGACGTGCGATGAGCATTACGCCGACGAGTCCGATCAACGTCGCGAGCCAGCCCCGCCAGCCTATGGGCTCCTTAAGAACGATCGCCGCCGCGGCTGTTATCGCCAGCGGGGTGAACTGGGCAAGCGCCGTCACGTCGGCAATCGGCATGGCAAGAAGTGCGGTCAGGAACGTCAATGTCGAGAAGGCTTCCGCTGCCATGCGCCAGCCAAGCAGCCGCTTTGGAGCGGTCTCGGGAAGTCTCAGTCCGCCGATGATTGCGGCGAATCCCAGGATATAGATCGTTGCGGCCGTATTGCGCAGCAGGATCAACTCGCCCAGCGGTATCTTTTCACCGACAAGCTTCACGCATGTGTCGTTGGCGACGAAGAATGCCATTGAACCCAGCATCGCAAGTATGCCGGTTAAGTTGCTGTGCCTCATGTGAGAGCGCGAAATAGACATGGGAGCGTAAAGCTATTGTATGGAAGCGGCAGGATAAGCGAGCTCTTCTCGCGCGTTTCAATGTAGGCAAAAGCGGCATTCTAGCGTTCGCCAGATAAAGCAGGAGAAAAACTGGATTACTGCCCACCGGTTGACACGGGAGCCGTAGAGCCCGGCATAGGCGCTTGCGGTTCAGGGCTCGCAGTTTGCGGGTGCGGATGCTCGGCGGGAGTTTCTGGCTTGACCTCCGGCTTTCGATCGGGAAGGCACGCAGCCTTTATCCGCATTTCGGAGATCTCGCGCCCTTCCTTGCTGGTGCGCTCGCTGTAGGGCAGGAAGGACAGCTTCGTCATTTTGTAAAGTTCGTTAGTGAATGTAGCCCCGCAATCAAGCACGAGTTGATGCATCGTATTGTAGTCGCAGCGGGTGAGTTCAGCGGCGCCATCGCCTTGCGCAATGCGCACGTCGTAGGCCTTGGTAAGACAGCGGTCGACGTTTGCCATGGCGGCGACCAGGCCATCCTCATAGTATTTTTCCAAGCCTGAGATCATGTGCTCGCCCGTCACTTCGCGGATGGCGAAGATATTCTGCATAACGTTCTTGTTCCAATCGACGTAGGCTTCGTCGTAGGCCCGCTTTCGATAGCGCAATTCGTCGATATCGGCGCCGCGTCTGATGGCGGAGGCAACCAGACCTGAGCGTGTGCGCCGCTCGTAAACAAGATGCACCAGCGTTTCAATCGATTGCCGCCGGGCTTGATACTTGGCGTATGCCTGACCCAACCAGGCACCGACTGATGCGGTGATGACGCCGTTGAGTACTGCGGAGAAAAGCGCGAAGGCGATGAGCTGACGGCGCGTGAGTCGCGCGTACTTCAGCAATGCGCGTGCCATTCCCTCTCCCGCCCTTGTCAGGTCCAGCCCCGTAACCCTGCCGCAGTCCCCAATTGGCAGAGATTGATAATCAGCCGCCGGTCACGCTCATGTGACGAGCTATAGCTGGTTTGCTGCGTGCCCTGTCGATGATGAAATCGTGTCCCTTCGGTTTGTGCGCGATCGCATCACGGATGGCGTCGTACAGCGGGGCGTTGTCGCCGGAAGCCCGCAGAGGCGCGCGCAGATCGGCGGCGTCCTCCTGGCCGAGGCACATAAACAGCGTACCCGTGCAGGTGAGACGCACACGATTGCAGCTTTCGCAGAAATTGTGCGTCATTGGCGTGATAAAGCCAAGTCGCCCGCCGGTCTCCTTGACTTTGACATAGCGGGCGGGCCCGCCCGTGCGATAGGGGATGTCTTCCAGCGTCAAGCGATCCATGAGACGGGCGCGGACAACCGAGAGCGGCAGGTATTGATCCGTGCGGTCTCCGTCAATGTCGCCGAGCGGCATTGTCTCGATCAGCGTCAGGTCCGCGCCACGCCCGTGCGTGTAACGGATCATCTCCTCGATTTCGTCCTCGTTGACGCCTTTGAGCGCAACAGCGTTGATCTTGACGGCAAGGCCTGCCTTCTGCGCTGCCCCCCAACCTTCGAGTACGCCGCCGAGCTCTCCCCAGCGGGTGATGGCGCGGAACTTGTCGGGATCGAGCGTGTCGATGGAGATATTTACGCGCTTAACGCCGACAGCTTTGAGGTCCGCGGCATATTTGGCGAGCTGGCTGCCATTGGTCGTCAGTGTCAGCTCGTCGAGCGCACCGCTATCCAAATGACGGCCAAGCTGTTTGAACAGCCACAGAATGTTCTTGCGCACCAGCGGTTCGCCGCCAGTGATGCGCAGCTTGCGGACGCCGAGGTGGACGAAAGCGGTGCACAGCCTGTCGAGTTCCTCCAAAGTGAGCAGATCCTTCTTCGGCAGGAAGGTCATGTGCTCCGACATGCAATAGACGCAACGGAAATCGCAGCGATCGGTGACAGATACGCGCAAGTATTCGATCCCGCGGCCGAAGGGGTCGATCAGGGGACGAACGGAGTCCATTGTTGCGCTTTCGCTGTTCATTTGCCGTCTCTACGAGAGTTTCTAGAGTTTCTAGAGTTTCTAATATTGAGCCCCCCGTCTTATGGCGCAACCCCTGTCCAAGGGGAAGCGGTAACGGGACAAAGCCGTCTAACGCGACCGCAGTCAGCCAATTGCGCATAATGCGCCGCAATAAGGACTTAACTTGGAATTTTGTGCTCAATTCGGCGTCTAAAAGTGCATCAGGCGCTCTTGCGGACCGATCCCAGCGGTCCCAACACGGTTTCGATCAGTGTAGCGATACCCGTAACGTCGTTAAGCTCAAGCACGGGCTTGCCGTGGCCGTCGAGTTCGTAGTCAGCGGCAATGCCAATCACGAGTGGATCGGTGGCGGCGAGGAGGCGGTCGCCTGCTACGGTTTGACGGCGAACCTCGATCTTGGGAATGAGTGCCGACTTGAAGCCCTCAACGAAGATGACGTCGGCAGGTTTCAGCCGCTGCGCCACATCTTCAAGAGAGGGTTCGCCGCGCGTATCGATCTCTTCGATCAACGCCACCCGCGAGCCGGAGACAATGGCGGTTTCGCTGGCACCCGCCCTGCGATGACGCGCGGTGTCGCTATCAGGTTTGTCGATATCGAACTTATGATGCGTGTGCTTGATGGTTGCCACCCGCAAGCCCCTCTGAGCGAAATATGCCGCCAGCTTTTCGATGAGCGTTGTCTTGCCTGCGTTCGACCAGCCAGCGATGCCGATCATGGGCGTGGACGTGTTGGATGAATGATCAGCCATTGGTTTGTTCCTTGGAAGATGTTGTCCGGTCTAGAAGGGCATGGGCTCTGGCAAGGTCTTTGGGCGTATTTGCGTTGAAGAATGGGTCCACGTCCAGCCCAGCCATAGTGACAGGGGCGAAGGGAACCGCAACCGCCTCATGCAGGCGAGCGAACTTTTCCACGCTGCGGCGCCCCTCGGTCAGCGCGATTTCCAGACTTTTTCGCAGGCTCAACGGCCAAAGCCCGATGACAGGATGCAGGCGGTCGAAACTGGAAGCAATGGCGACACCGCCTCGGGAAGCCATAGCCAGGCGCGCAACAAGGTCCTCGGGTAGGAAGGGCGTATCGGTGGAGACTGTTGCGAGGGAAGTTATGTCGTCTGACAGGCTCTCAGCCCATAGCATTGCGGCGAGCAGGCCAGATAATGGACCCTGACCGACTTCGCCAGCGTCGGCAATTACATCCAGTCCGAAGCGTGCGAAGCGCTGCGGGTCTCCGTTGGCGTTGATGACGACTTGCGGCACTTGAGGCGCCAAACGGCCGATGACGTGGTGGATCATCGGCTGGCTGGCCAGATCCGCAAAGCTTTTGTCGCCACCAACAGGGCTTTCGGGAAACATGCGGCGACCGCCGCCGCCCGCCAGGATCACGCCTGCAATAGATCGGGTATCTGTCATGGGCAGAAAGTAGCAAGGTGGACGAACCGCCTTCAAGCCGGTGATCGAGCGCCGTGGTCACATTCTTTAACGTCGGGGTGGCGTTAAACGTCTGGTTGGCGCGGCAGAGAGACCCTTGCGCAGCGCGGCCGATGGGCTCATCTAAGCGCCAAAGTTATGCGGCGTCGATATTTGCGCCGGACGATCCAGGAGACGATGGTGATGGGAATCGAGAAGTCCGAGATTATGAATGCCTTGCGCCGGGTACGCGGACCAGATCTCGAAAGCAATATCGTCGATCTTGGGCTTGTCTCCGAAGTCATGATCAAGGACGACCGCGTTTACTTCGCGATCACCGTTCCGGCGGCACGCGCCGCTGAGCTTGAAGAGCTGCGCCAAGCCGCCGAGAAGGTAGTGTCGGATGTCAAAGGCGTCTCGGGGGTTACGGCCGTGCTGACGGCGGAAGCCGCTCCCGGAACGACCCAAAGCGCTGGTGCCGGGGTTACCAGTATGCAGGAGCATCGCCGTGTGCAGGAAGCGCGTCAGCGCGGGCTTGCAGGCGATGGAGCTGGTCCGCGAAAAGCGGCTGCTCAGCCCGCCGGAGGCACCACGCGCCGGATAGAACCTATTCCCGGTGTCAAGCACGTGATTGCGGTCGCGTCCGGCAAAGGTGGCGTCGGTAAATCAACCACGGCGGTTAATCTGGCGCTTGGTCTGCAGGCTCTTGGCCTGAAGGTCGGAATCGTAGATGCCGACATTTACGGTCCTTCGCAGCCCAGGTTGTTGGGTGTTTCTGGCCAGCCGCGCGTAGGTAAGGGCAAGACGATTGAGCCGCTCATGGGTTGGGGCCTCAAAGTCATGTCCATGGGCTTTCTGGTCGATGAGGGAACGCCTGTCGTGTGGCGTGGCCCGATGGTTGTGTCCGCTCTGAACCAGATGCTGAGGGAAACGGCGTGGGCTGGCGATGACGGAGATCTCGACATTCTTGTCGTCGATATGCCGCCCGGTACAGGCGACGTACAACTCACCATTTCCCAGGCTATCCCCCTTGGAGGCGCGGTGATCGTCTCCACGCCACAGGATCTCGCGCTCATCGATGCGCGCAAAGGGCTGGCAATGTTCCAGCGGGTTGAGGTGCCGGTCCTCGGTATAATCGAGAACATGAGCTACTTCTCCTGTCCTTCGTGTGGCACGCGCTCCGACATCTTCGGACATGGCGGCGCCCGGGATGAAGCGTTGAAGCTCGGCGTGCCCTTCCTCGGGGAGGTGCCGCTGCACATGGATATCCGCGCCAAATCGGATGCTGGAAAGCCTGTTGTGGCTACTGAGCCCGAGAGTCTTTATGCACAGATCTACCGCGATATAGCCGCCAAGGTCTGGACGGAGTTGGAGCGGGCGCAGGGCACTCTGACGCCGCCGCCGGTTCTCGACATCGTCGAAGAAGGACACACTCTTAAGGCTGCATTCCCTGATGGCCGAACCTTCGAGCTTCCCGCCGAAATGCTGCGTGTGATGAGCCCTTCAGCTGAAGTGCAGGGACATTCGCCCGATCAACGCATCACGGTGGCGCGCAAGAAGAACGTCCGCATCAGCGGACTGACTGGCGTGGGCAACTACGCCACGCGCATCGCCTTCGACGACGGGCACAACACCGGCCTTTATACCTGGGGCTATCTGCATTTGCTGGGCAAAGAGAAAGACCAACGCTGGAAAGGTTATCTCGACGAACTCGCCACAAAAGGGCTCACGCGCGAGTAGATGCCTTCGAGCGGCTAGGATGACTGTATTTATGGCGAAATTGCCCTAACGTGTACGGCGCTATCGCGCTGGGCGCGAGAAGAATGTACGATTTCGACGCGCTTTGCGGGAATAACGATTATTCTAACACGTTCTTATTTTCACATGCCGTGTGCTGCGTTTTTCTTCCGGCGGCTTTTTCAAAGGGATTGGAACATGGCTCAGAGCAATCCATTTTCGAACACAGACATTTCAAGCGTGGAGGGTCTTGCTCACAGCCTCCACCGCGCCAGCCAGTACATGGACGATTTGTTTGCCGCCGCCAGCGCGGGTCAGGACCTGACGGCACGCCAACTTGTGGTTCTGGAAATCGTCGCGCGCGAAGATCGACCTAGTCAAACCAATATTTGCGAGCGATCCGGAATCGACCGTTCGACAATCGCCGACATGGTACGCCGCTTGGTTAAGAAGGGCTATCTAGCCCGCCGCCGCTCGCGGGCCGACGCGCGGCGATACGCTGTGCAACTGACCGATGAGGGCCGCCAAGTGCTCGAACGTGCCCTCCCGATCGCCCATGATGTCGAACTCAAGATCGCCCAGCGGCTGCCGGAAAAGCAGCGTCAGCAGTTTATTGCTGCTCTGCGGTGCCTTCTGGAAAAGCCAGAGAGCGGCGCAGAGGCTACGTGACGCTACGGGCGAGAGATCCGGACCGCCTCGTCGTGGCGGTCGTTGATGGACGATAAGGGACGCGCAAAACTTGGCTTGTGCGTCCGATGGTGCCTGCAACCGAAGATGGGCGTGCCTAAGAGCGCGGGCGTGATACACATCCGCTCATGCTCGAAACGCTGAAGCGCAACTCCGTCCCCCTCATCGTCGCCACGGCGCTGTTCATGACCAATCTGGACGCGACGGTGCTGTCGACGTCACTGCCAGCGATTGCGCGAGACCTAGGCCTCAATCCCATTCATCTCAAGCTTGCCCTGACCACCTATCTGCTGGCGCTTGCGGTGTTCATTCCGGCATCGGGCTGGGCCGCCGACCGATTCGGTCCCAAGAACGTGTTTCGCGCCGCCATGGTGGTGTTTGCGATGGGATCGATCTTCTGCGGATTGGCGTCGGATCTGGCCACGCTGGTCGCCAGCCGGGTCGTGCAGGGTATCGGAGGCGCGATGATGATGCCGGTCGGTCGCCTGATCGTCTGGCGTAGCGTGCCCAAGTCAGAGATCATCGCCGCCGCCGCATGGCTTACGATTCCCGCGCTCATGGGCCCTGTTTTGGGGCCTCTGCTCGGCGGTTTCATCTCTACATATTTCAACTGGCGCTGGATCTTCTGGATCAACGTCCCGGTGGCGGCGCTGGGCATATTCCTGGTTTGGCGCTTCATCCCGGACATACGCATTACGCAGCGAGAGGACTTCGATGTGAAGGGCTTTTTGCTGGTGGGGCCCGGGCTGTCGATGTTCCTGACGGGCGCGACGCTGCTCGGGCTAGATCTTGTCACGCGCGAGACCGTTATTCTGCTGTTGCTGGCCGGTGCTGGGCTCATGGTTGCTTACGTCTGGCACGCGCTGTCGGTTGAAAAGCCGCTCATAGACTTGCGCCTGCTACGAATTCCGACGTTCTTTGCAGGTGTGATGGGAGGCTTCTTGTTCAGAACCGGCATCGGCGCGGCGCCATTTCTGCTGCCGCTGCTGTTTCAGGAGGGCTTTGGGCTGACGCCGTTTCAGTCCGGTTTGCTGATCTTTGCGACCGGAATTGGCTCAATGTTCATGAAGACCCAGGCCGCGCGAATCTTGCGACGGTGGGGCTATCGCAAAGTGCTCATTGCCAATGCGCTGGTGGCGGCGGTGTTTTCTTCGCTCCCCGCCTTCTTCAGTGCCGCGACCCCCTCGCTCCTGATCAGTATGATCTTCCTGTTCGGCGGCCTGTCGCGGTCTTTGCAGTTTACCGGCCTCAATACGCTGTCTTTTGCGGACGTTCCGGAAGAGAAGTTGTCGCGGGCGACCAGCTTTGCCTCCGTTGTGCAAGAGCTGTCGGGTGCCGTGGGGGTGTCAATTGCAGCCCTCGCGCTTGAAATCAACATGCGGATCGACGGCACAACCGCGATGACGCCGTCAATATTCCCTCCAGTGTTCCTTGCCATCGCGGTGATCTCGGGCCTGTCCGCCGCTTTGTTCGCCTGGAAGCTTGATCCGAATGCGGGTGCGGTGCTGCTGGTCAGACCGGGCTCAAAGCCAGACGTAGCGGAGGAAAAGTCGGCCGATGCCCGGGCTTGAAACTGAGCACGCGCGACGCACCAACAGTGCGGGCATTGCAAAGAGAGCCGCGTTTCCGGAACGACCGGAAACGCGGCTCCTTGCTTTGAGCTGATCTGCTGGATGGCTCAGATTGGTATGGGGCGTCAGACGGCGCAGCGCTCTCCCGGCTCGCATGAACCGCGAGCCGGTGTTGGAGCGCCTTGCGTGGCGATTGCCGCCTGTTAAGCCGCCTTGGCCTCGCGCCTGCGAGGGGCCGCCTTCGCGCGCACCTTCTCGGACTGTACAGCCGGAAGGAACACGACGTCGGAGGCCCGCGTCTTCTGGATCGCGGCCTCGCGCGCCGAGAAGGCATCCGCCAGGGCGAACATGGCGGCATGCGGGTCAAGCCCGGCGCAACCACGTACGTCCACCGCGACGAACCCGTTTCGGGGGCTCGCCTGGAACGACAGATGTCCAATACCCAGCACGGCTACGCCTGAAAGCGTGCCGTCAGCGAGGCGGCTGATCTCGATGGCGCGCGGCTGCTTGCCGAGCACTGCGAGCGCAACCTTGAGCGCGCGCTCAGCCGACTTCACGTCGCTGAGCCGCGAGGCTCCATGCAGATCAATGAAAAGGTTCCGTCCTGAACCCTTGATGCCTGGAGCAGCGGTAACCGCGACAGGCTCGTTGCGCACATCGGACGCAACTTCACAGTGATCTTCCTTTTGGGCGGTGCTTGAACGAGTCAAGTCCATCCCCAATTGGAAGAGGGCGTCATTATAGGCCATAAGACCCTCCCCAACCAGCAGACAGCGTTTGACTCGCCCGCTCCTTACCTCATTGGTTCTGGAAAACCTCGACCATGCTGGCAGGTGGACAGACGAGAGAGGCTGCATATGAGGCCAGTCGCCCCCCCATGCAAGACCTTTTTTGCCCCTCGGCACATTTTTTTTTGTCGCGTGTTTACACAGACTTAATCAACGCGTTGTCACGAGCCGGTAAGGTGCCAGTAGCGGTCGCTTGAAGGTGCCTCGTGCGGTAGTTTTGTGACAAAAAAATGCGCGCTACTGCTTGAACAGATTGTTGAGCAGATCTTTAGTTTTGACGGAACCCGTCGAGCCGTTCTTTCCCAACAACTCGTTCGCAATCTCGTTGGCGTTCTTGCCTTTGAACTTCTTTCCGAGCTGCTTGACCGTATCGACGACCTTGTCGGGATTGGAAAGGATGCCCTTCAGATCCGGCTCGATCTTGGGCTTCTCCCAAGATCCTGAGATGTGCACGGGCACTTCGAGCCCAGAAAGATCCGATTGGCCCTTCTGGCCCTCCAGGCTCGCGACGAGCTTCGGCTTTACCATGTAATCGACCGTGCGCTGGGGCAACGGGATCGTTCCGGCGCCCGTCACTCGCAGCAGTGGGCTCGTCATGCGCAGATCTTGGTTCTGGGCCACGCCGTTGGTGATGGTGAAGCTGGCTGCCAGCTCGCTGAAGTCCGTCTTTTCGGACGGCGCCTGATTGAGCGCGGAGAGGTCGCCCTGGCTCAATCCGCGAATGGCGCCGGGTAAATTGAAGCCGACGATAGCGCCGTCACTGAACTTGAAGTCTGCTTTGCCGTTTAGCGCCTCGACCATCTGAAGCTGGTTAGCGCCCCGGGTTGCAAGTTGCAACGCGAGCTGTGCCTTGCCTGCCAGCCAGTTCATGTTGGCGGCGTCGCGCAAGAACGGCTGCGCGGACAAACCGTCGAGTGTGAAATTCGCACCAATTCCTGGCGCCTTTCCGGTCGCGTCCACGTTGACGAAGCCTTTGCCCTGACCTTCATAGAGCTGGACGTTGTCAAAGGTCGTCTTGAGCACCTTGCTCTTCAAGGCCAGCGTAAGGGCAGACTGTCCAACCTTGATGTTTTGAAACAGCAGTCGCCCGACGCGCAGCTTGGCATCCGCGTCGGCGACACCGAGCAGGCTGAGATCAATGGGCTCGTTCGACCAGCCCGCGCGGCTCGTGTAGCCCTGCACGCGGGGGCCATTAGCGGGATTGTTGTTCAGCAGCTGCTCAATGGCGTCTTTGCCTGCTTTCGTTGCAGGCGCAGGTTGACTGTCGCCGCCACCGGATGTTTGGCCGGCAGCTGGTTGTCCTGCTCCAGATCCGAGATACTTGTTGAGGTCGAGTTCCGAGATTTGGAGGTTGGCTTGAACGTAGGGACGTGCGCCACCCGTCGTGACCTTGGCATTGCCTTTGGCCGTCGCGCCGTCGAGAGTTATATTTGCGCCCGTGAGGCTGGTGACGTTTCCATCTGTCTTGAGATTGCCCGCAATCGACAAAGGTCCAAGCCCGGCGACGTTCGGGACGCTCGTGCCGAGCCAATTGGCAAGACCTTTCACAGATGTGCTCGACAGATTCATGCGACCTTCCAGATCAGCACCGTCGCCAACCTGCAGGGCGCCATCATAACTGGCGTTGATGTGCTGGTTGACAGCTGTGAACACGAGCCGTGCCGGCTTCTCCTCCAAGACCATGCGCACAGGCGAGACACGCCCGTTGAAGTCAGTCTTTTGCCCATGCCAGGAGAAGTCTCCAGCCGCGGACAAGGCGCTGCTCAGCGACTTCAGATTGAGCTTCATGTTTACAGCGGTGATCGCCTGCGACTGACCGGTACGCTCGTCAGTGTAGCGCAACGTGCCATCCTCGACTCGCACGTCGTCGAGTTCCAGGTGCTCGACTTCGGAGAGTTTCGTGGGCAGTCGAATGCCAGGCTTACGCGCCGCAACGCCGGGAACGTCCGTCGCTGTCGCATCTGAACCGGTTGTTCCGGCCTGAGCGTAGCGTGTGAAACCTTCCGATTGCGCGAAGGTCCAGTTCTTCACGCCCTGCCTGTCGATGCGCAGATCGAACACCGGTTGGCGCAGAATGAGTCTGCGAACTTCGACTTGCCGATTGATAAGCGGCATCGTTTTGATGTTGACGTCGAGTTCCTTCATGCTGACCAGCGTTGCTGGCGAGCCCGGCGGTCCCGACAGCGTGACGTCGTGGAGCCGCACACCAAGACCCGGATAGAACGAGAAAGCGGCAGGTCCAGCGACGATCAAATCGCGACCGGTTTTCTCCTTCACCTGCTGCGCAATGGTCTGACGGATAAGGTCGCTGGGGGGATTGAGGATCAGATATCCGACGCCCGCGCCTACGATCACGAAGACGAACATGAAGGCGTAGAGCACGAAGCTCAACAGACCGCTGCCCTTGCGCGACGCCTTCTTGGATGCGCGACCACGCCGCGGCGCTTGCTGCATGTTCGGCGGCGGCGGCCCCCGGCGCACAGGCGGCATCGGCCCGCGCTCTGCGCTCGGCCTATAGGTCGAGAGCGGCGGCGGTGAGGGTGGTCGTTGATTAGGCATCGGATTTGTCTCGGACTTTATAGTAAACGGCGCGCCGGAACGGCCTGCACCGCACATTTCGGTTTGATTCTCTATCGCCGACGATTATGTCACTGCAAAGCCAATGGCTTCCAGCGTCAATCATGGCCTTTTCCACCGGCGGCCCGATAAAGTGATGTTCGCTGAAGGTGTCGAGACGCATCAAATGGGGCGATGTTGCCGCAGTTGCGATCATATTCGCGCCAAACCTTACGATATGGTCCGCCAAACACGCCGAGAAACGGAGCAGCTCAATATGTCGATTAAGCGTTACTACGTACAATCAGCCGCGGCTGTCTGCCTTTCGGTGCTGTCTGCCTTGTGGGGCACGTCCGCCATGGCTGCCTCGTGCGGCAATACCAGCGCGGGTTTTTCGTCTTGGCTTTCCGATTTCAAAAAGCGAGCTGCTGCGAACGGAATTTCATCGCGGACCATCAACAGTGCGCTTGCCGGCGTCACCTACGATAGCAGGGTGATCCACTACGATCGCAACCAGCATTCTTTCAAGCTTTCGTTCGATCAATTTTATCGTCGCCGGGTCGATAGCGCGATGATCGCCAAGGGCCGGCGATTGATGAAAACACATGCGAGCACCTTAAATGCTGTTGAGAAGCGCTTTGGTGTTCCCGGTGCCGTCGTAGTCGCGATCTGGGGATTGGAAACGGCATATGGTGCGCAGAAGGGTGGCGGGTTCTCCATTGTGCGTTCACTCGCGACACTGGCTTACGATTGCCGGCGTTCGGACTTCTTCGAGAACCAGCTGCTCGCTTCGCTCAAGATTATCGATCGCGGAGATATGTCTGCGAAGGCGTTGGTGGGAGGTTGGGCAGGCGAGATCGGCCAGACTCAGTTCTTGCCGGCCGCATATGTCAAATACGCCGTCGACTTCGACGGGAACGGGCATCGCGATCTCATTCACAGCTCGGCGGACGTGCTTGCCTCGACCGCGAACTTCCTCAAGGGTCATGGCTGGCAGCGTGGTCAGGGCTGGGGTCCGGGGACGGCCAACTACAACGTTATCCGTGAGTGGAACAAGGCTGAGGTTTACGTCAAAACGATCTCGGTCATGGCTGACAAGCTCGACGGCCGCTGAGCATCTTAAGTGTTGCCGCATTCATTTCTGGGGTAATCGCTCGATAAGTAAGCAATTATTTCCGCTTGCGTAGTCCGATTGATTAACCCGCCGACGGCTATCCTTCTGTATGCGCCCCTGCGGCGGCGCGTGGAATCGGTCGGCAGACTTTGAAATGAGCCTTCAACAACTCAGCTATCTGGAACGGCGCGCATTTGGGCGCCGTCCCACAAACATTCAGGCGAAATTGCGCATCGGTTATCGCTACCTGGATTGCATCATCAAGGACCTGTCGGAAGGCGGCGCGCGGTTGGAACTCGATGCCAACTTAGATCTTCCGGCGCGGTTTTGGCTGGCTTGGGATGGTCAACCGGAGATCGTGTGCGAGGTACGCCATCAACGCGGCACAGTCGCGGGCGTGCAATTTGCGCGGCCAATTGTGATCGGCACACGCCTAACCGTTGAACCCTCCGCTGATGCCGCCCCGCCCCCAACGACACCGCAGCAGGAAGCGGCTTCGGTCAGCACGTCCGCCGTCGTCGCCAATCGTCGGGCAAGACTGAGAGAAGCCAACGGGCAAGCCGACACGCTCGGCCCTCCGACCGGAAGCGATGCGCTGCACACCTGCGCGGAAAGGCACGCGCTTCCGCGCGACGCATTCGGCATACTTCACGCCATGCGCGTCGAATTGGAGCGGCGAGCAGAGGAGTTCGTCGCGCAACGGGCTGAACACCGGCACACGCCGGTTCCCCTGCCTGCCTATCTCTACACCGGCGCAGTGATTGATCCGCCCTGCACGTCGGTGGAGCAACCTGTTCCGTGTCCGCTCACGCCCTCAGGTTACGGCTCGATCCCTGCCGCATCGATGCTGATGGCAGCGTTGCGCCGGTCCATCGTGACCTGAGTTAAACGAGCTGCACTCAGCTTATTCTCGGTCAGGCGAGTTGCATGCACCAGCTTTGGTTGCAAAAATAGTCGAGAGTCCGCCAAGGTTGTGCCACACGACTCAGCAAGCCATGGGACATGGCCCATCTGTTGTCGTCGTCCCAAAAACTTCAGCGCGCAGCCCTCGCGGCTGTCGCGCTGACTTTTTCTTCGCTTCATCAGCCTGTTAAGGCATATACGCCGACCGAGCCCGCGATTGCTGGTGAAGCTCTCGTGATCGACGGCGACACGCTGGAAGTCGCCGGCCGCCGTATCCGCTTGGAAGGTATCGACGCGCCAGAAATGGCCCAGTCTTGCCAGAGTGATAACGGGGCGGCGTGGCGCTGTGGTCTTGCGGCGCGAAAGATGGTTGTGGAATTGACCCGGGGTCAGACCGTGGCATGTGATCCGGTCGGTCGAGACAAATACAGCCGCACCCTGGCGATCTGCTTTGTGGAGGGGGAGAGCATCAACGCGGCTCTCGTCAAGGCGGGGTTGGCGCGCGCATTTGTGAAGTACTCGAAAATGTACGTTGCCGAGGAGGAGGAGGCACGCAGCGCGCATCGCGGGCTTTGGCAAGCCGACAACCTTGCGCCGTGGGACTACCGGCACGGACGCTGGCAATCCGCCGAAGTTCACGCTCCCAACGGTTGCGCCATTAAGGGCAACATCTCGTCTAAGGGCATGATTTACCACGCGCCTTGGAGCGCCTGGTACGACAAGGTGAAGATCGACGAGGCGCGGGGTGAACGCTGGTTCTGCAGTGAGGCTGAAGCTTTGGCCGCTGGATGGCGCGCTGCACAACAGCGCTAGGTGCCCCGGCGAGGGACGCACTATTTTGGTTCAGCGCACGATTGGATCGCAACCACACCCGCAGAACGTCCGTTGACGTGACGGCGTGTTAGAGTAATAAAAAACTCTCGAAATCACAGTCATCGTTGGATTCTCATTCCGAGGCTCGCTCATGGAAGCACACGTTTCACGACTATTGCGTGCCGCCGTTTTCGCAGCGGCTTTGGCCATCGCAAGCGGCACCGCATGCGCCGGTACCATCTGGGATGAGATCAAGGGCAGCGTGTACGGCGACAAGAAGATCGAAGACGGTCGCGGCCTGATCTCGCTTGACGCGCCCAACCGGCCTGAAGACATGCGCCGTGTGCCGATTGCCGTGGATGCTGGATTTACCGACGGCCGCACGGTCAAGACCGTGAGCTTCATCATCGACGAGAACCCGACCCCCGTCGTCGCCGTGTTCCACATGGGTGGAGCGCGCGAGCACGTCTCGCTGAAATCGGAGTTTCGCGTTAATGCCCAATCGGATGTGCGCGCCGTTGTGGAGGCGAGCGACGGCAAGCTCTACATGGTGAGCCAGCTCATCAAGTTCGCAGGCGGTCAAGCTTCGTGCTCGGCACCGCCCGCAGGAGACCCTGCTGAAATCGCGGCAAACATGGGCAAGATGAGCTATGAGCCCATCGTGGCCGACGCTGCCAAGAGCTCGATCGATGTTCGCGCCCGCATTAAGATGTCCCATCCCAACCATACCGGCATGGTGATGGACCAGATCACGTTGCTCTACACGCCGATGAAGATGGTTTCAGAGATTTCCGTGAAGCAGGGCGACGAGCCGGTATTCACGGTCGAAGGCTCCATCGCGCTGGCACAAGATCCGATGATCGAATTCGACATGAAGCGCAACATGCACGCAAGCGAGTTGGAAGTGACCATGAAGGACACTGACGGCGGATCGTGGACCAAGAAGTTTCCCATCGGTCCGGCAAGCTGATCTGCCTCAAAGTTTTGTGC
Source organism: Hyphomicrobiaceae bacterium (assembly GCA_041397645.1). Lineage (NCBI taxonomy): Bacteria > Pseudomonadati > Pseudomonadota > Alphaproteobacteria > Hyphomicrobiales > Hyphomicrobiaceae > Hyphomicrobiaceae bacterium. The sequence goes on from JAWKWE010000004.1 coordinate 1,460,954, forward strand.
AAATTAAAAAAGGCCCGCCTCACTGAGGCGGGCCTTTCCTTTTTCGCGTAATTCGAAGGCGCCTTTTCGGGCTATCGTCGGTAGTCCTGAGAGATCAGCGGCGTGATCCGGCGTACCGCGACGCGGCGGTTGGCGCGCTCCGGTCCGCCCGTATCGATCTTGAGATACTGTTCGCCGTAGCCCTGAGTGGTCAGATTTTCCGGCGGTACGTTGAACTCCTCGCTCAGGATAACGGCAACGGATTCCGCGCGACGGTCTGAGAGGGTCAGGTTGTCTTCATCCGAACCGACGGCGTCAGTGTAGCCTTCGATCATGAAGACCTCGTTGGGATTGCGATCGATCACGCGCATCATGGCTCGGGCAACGCGTTCCAGCTTGTGATACTGGCTTTCTTCGACTTCCCACGATCCGGTGTCGAAGTTGATGTCGTTGAGATCGACGCGGCGCATGCGTTCGCGCAGATTGCGAGTGGCACGAACCTCGTCCAGCGTATAGCGCCGATCAATGCGATCGACGGGCGGAGCCTCGAAGGCCTCGTAGACCTCGTCCTCGTCGGCATCGTCATAGTCGACAATGTACTTGTCGCGCGGAACGTCTACGTGGGGCGGCGGCACATCAACCATTGCGTTGAGAATGGCTGCGCCAGCAACGATACCGGCACCAACACCGAGCCCGATGGCCAGATTGCGTTGCCATTTGCTCTTACGGCGACGGTTGTCGATGATATCGACTTCGCGGCCATCCGGTCCACGCCGGTAACGGCGGATGAGCTGACCGTTATTGTCGGAAACGTTATAAATCGCCACGTTGTTGGGCCGCTGAATGACCGTGATGTTCTGTCCGTCGCGCCGCTCGACTTGGGCATTCGGCGAGACCATCCGCAGACGATTGGCCTCGTTGTGAGTGATGAACGTGCGATTGTTGCGCTTCACGATCACACGGCTGTCGGGTTCCTTGATGACGACAGCGTTCGACCGTTTGCTCTCGAACCTCTGACGCTGCTGTTTGATCGCGTTGAGGTCCGGCGGCGGGGTTCCCGCAGCACGGCGCGACTTCGGATGGTTGTATGAAGGGTACGCGGGATTTGTTGCGCGCTGGGCAGGCTGAGTGCCGGCCGGGGGCGGAAACGCCGGATTAACGGCCCGCGGGCCAGATCCGTTATTCGGAGGCGGGAAGGCAGGGTTCACTGCGCGCCGCGTTCCATTGTTAGGCGGTGGGAACGCAGGATTGATAGCCTTGTGCTGCGGGTCCGGTTGATAGGTAGCAGGCGGCCGCTTGTTGGGCGGCGGGGTTTGTGCCGCCGCAGGCGCGCCATTGTTTTCGTACGTCGGGGGACGGCCCTTGTGGTAGACTTTGCGGCCCTGCTGATTTTGACCAGGCGGCGGCGCATCCTTCTCATAGGTCGGTGGCCGACCTTTATGAAATACCTTGCGGCCGTTCTGTCCGTTGTTGCCGCCTGCGTTCGGGTTCTGCTGCCCCTTGGCGGCGTTGGGATTATTCTGCCCGTTCTTCTGTTGCGAATTCTGCAGCTGTTGCAACTGCTGCTTCTTTTTGCGCGCGGCCTCGATCTTGGCCTTTTGCTCCGGCGTGAGGTTTTGCGGCGTTGGACCCTGCTCAGCTTGGGCGCTTATGCCTGCCGTCAGCAACGATCCCGCGAACACGCCCAACGCGAGAAGGCGCGTGAGAGCCGTCGTCGGGCCAGTTGCGGGCCGAAGCATTCCGAATGCCATGCGTGATTTCCTCATGTCGTGGATAAAAGTTCTGCCAATGCTCAGTCTGTACGCAAGGGCCGCGAGAACGTTCCCGTTCGCGCCACAGATTTCAGACGAATCAATCTGCAGATTCCGTCGCGTGTATGAGCGACAACTCCGGCTGCTTTGCGGCGCGGGAATTCATTTTGAAGGCGAATCTAAGGCAGTGCGTGCGCTGGTTAGGCGACAGCGCGCGACAGTCCAGTTACTGAAGCTGTCGTGTTATCGAAGGTCTCCAACGAGTAGGGCGCCATCTCGGCTTCGATCTCATTCAAGGAAAGGAGGCCCGCAGCATGGCGCGCGCCAGGAGCGAAATCATCTTTTAGCAATCTGCGTACTGCGGCAAGAGCCGGGAGAATTGGAACGTTAGGCCCGTCACCGTTGCGCGCGGTGAGCTGCCAACGAGCGCACACCGGCTTTCCAAGAGCGTCGAAACCTTGGGCGCAAACGGTCATGCCCCCGGTGTCATTGGCGAAGAGGCGGGTGAGGCTGCGCGCTCGGAGAAGAAGCGGTGCGAGCCGCTCGGGATGGCGCAACCATCCCTGCTTGCGCAGCTGAGCCAAAATCAACAGTCCGAATTGTTCCAGCCGGCTTTCAAGTCCAGCATCAAACGAAACATTGGCCGCGCCGAGGGTGGCGGGCAGTATGGCCGCGTCGGCGGTTGTAACCGGGGCGCGGTAACGCACGCCGATTTGCGGGATAACAGTGCGTTGTAACGTTCCCCAGCCCACAACGGTGGCGGCCTTGTTGTTCTGCCATACCGGCACAGGACTGCCAGCGTAACTCAGCACGGCTTCCAGCACTGCGCGGCCGACCTGCGCATCGCCTCCTGGGTAAATCGCAATGTCGATGCTCTCGACGAGTTTCCAGCCACGTGTCAGGCTTTCAGCTACCGCATACGAGAGCGCAGGAGTTGAGCTGGCGCCGGTTATTGCGACCACTCCTTGTTGACGCGCGCGCGCATGGAGGGTGTCTGCAAATCTCAAGACGTAGTTCGTGGCATCCGCAAGGTCTATCCAGTGCGCGCCAACATCGATAGCTGCTTCTGCCGACGCATAACTTGCCGATTGGAATGGACCAGAAGCATCGATAACAAGCCAGGCTGTCAGCTTCTTGAATGAATGCCGAGCATCGGCGGTGTGCTCGAAGGCACATGCCGTGATGTGTGCGCGCGAATCGGTCGATGAGATCGCGTTCGCCAGTTGCTCCGCGCGATCCAGGCTTCGGGAGGTAAGCACGAGCTCGATGTCCGAAACTTGAGAGAGCGCCCGAGCGAGACGGGAGCCAAATGCACCGGTCGCCCCGATTAGAACCACGCGCATCATGATGGTGCCTCTTCGTCGTAGACAGCTTCCTGATGCACGAGCGTGCCGAGGACGGCATGTGCGAGGGTCAACGTGAATCGAAATGTCGTCGCGTCGATTTCTTGGTGAGTCACGGTCAATGCCCCGGGCGTAAATGCGCTGGGCAGACCAAGGCGAACACGGCCGATACGCAGCGCGTAACCCTCGCTCGTAAACACCAGCGCGCCTTGCGATGACACACTTAAGCGAAGCGCCATCACGAGCCCGAAACCAACCGCCTCTTCCAGGCCGGTTGGGCCTGCGAACCGCTTTACCGAATGAATGACCTGCGGAAAGCCGCGGTCCCGCACAAACAGGCGGGTCCAGAACTGTCCACCTGACGCTGCATCTTCGGTAACGGTGACGACAGTCGGTTGACCGACGGCGCGGCTCAACGGTAAGGGCGAGCCAATGATACGGAGCGCATGCGCGAACACATAACCAACCCGCGAAAACGAAATGGTCGTGACGGTCCCTTTGTAAATGACCGTTCTACCGGCGGCCACGCGCTTGGAGAACCTGCGCTGCACGGCGGTCGGCAGCATGTTCCACTGCTTTGCTCCGAGCAGCGCGCGAAACCTGATATCACCTAGGTCTTCGGTCTCTGATATTGCTGCAGGCGATGCGAGAGACGAGATATGTAGGCTCAGAGCCTGGCGTTGTTCGGCGTTGCGCAGCATGGCGCGCTCCCTGGTACGCGACTTGATGACGTGCGGACATCAATCATCCCCGGTTTCATGATTTGCGTGCGGGGATGAGTGTGGCAATTCTCGAACCCATCTTGAGCATGGTGCGCAGTGTGCTGCGCGGTAGCGCCAGCATCTGCTGGAACCAGCGATCAACGGATGAGGTGAATTCAAGCATTTCATTGAGGCGTGTGCGGGCTTGTGGTGTAACGCGGGTGTCGCGGCTAGCACCCTCGGCGCAGCTGCGCAGGACGGCAATGATGGGGTCGATCTCGCGGGCTTTGCGGCCAACGGCGATGCGTGTGACGATCTCCCAGATATCGGATTCCGCCTCGAAGTGATCCCGTCTGTCGCCACGAACGGGGACGCGCCGGATCAGGTTCCAGGACAGCAGCTCTTTCAGAGAATTGGAGACGTTGGAACGTGCAATGGCCAACGTGTCGGCGATCTCCTCGGCCGTCATGGGCGCGCTTGCCAGATACAACAAGGCATGGATCTGGGCGACGGATCGATTGACGCCCCAGACGCCACCCATATCGCCCCATTTCAGAATGAATTCCTCAACGGCGGGCGCGAGCGATTTTGCTTCGTTCGATATATCGGTAATTTCTGTCATAACAGAAATATATGACGCGACCTTAAGCTGGTCAAGGTCCGGTCTCGACCGATGTGATATGAAAGAAGGTCTGGCATCCGCGGCAAATCGGCCCGCGCGCGCGTTGAAAGTTCTCGGCCGGGAGCATTTAATTGATATCCAACCTTGTCGATGACAAGCAGCCAGGGAGGATCAGCATGACTTTGACATTGACCTCATCCGCTTTTGAAGACGGCAAGGCCATTCCGGCGAAATACACGTGCGAGGGTGAGGACATTGCGCCGCCGCTGTCCTGGTCGGGAGTTCCGGAGGGCACGAAGAGTCTGGCGTTGATCGTCGACGATCCGGATGCGCCCGATCCCAAGGCACCGCAGCGCACGTGGGTGCATTGGGTCATTTACGATATGGATCCCGCGAGCAGCAGTATTGTGGAGGGAGCCAAAACATTGCCGCAGGGTGCGCAATCGGCGCTGAATGACTGGAATCGCACTGGTTACGGCGGGCCGTGTCCGCCCATTGGCGAACACCGCTATTTCCATAAACTTTATGCGCTGGACTGCGTTCTTGGCGCGCTTTCACCAGCCAATAAAGCGTCACTTGAGCATGCTATGCAGGGCCATATTCTCGCGCAGTCGGTGCTTTTGGGTAGATACAAGAAGCAGAAATAGTCTGTGGCGCGCATAAATAATGCTTGGGCGAACATGCCGCGCGCCGCTGCATCTTGACGATTCTCAAAGCTTCTCAACGTTGCGTAGAGCAACGTCATCAATGTGATTTGGTAGTTTTTGGCAATTGAATGCTCGCATGGCCTCTCTAGCGGGTCTGGCAAGGATGAGGAGACGATGATGGATCTTCCGACCAACAAGTCGCTGGTGCCGACAGCGCCGCGCGAGCCGGATGGCACGGGAGCTTTCGCCTTGAAGCTCGCCAACGAGGCGCGCCAAATGCCGGCTCGTTCGGACCCAGGGTTGCCGCCGGAGCATGATTCTTACAGTTCGTCTGCGTTTGCGGAAGTTCTGGACCGAGCGACCCATGCGGCGCTGGCAAAGGCCACGATGGGACTTTCGCCAGCATCACTCATCGGAGCCTATCTCGATTGGCTCACACACCTGACGGCATCACCGGGCAAGCGGTTGCAACTCGTCGAGAAGGCGATGCGCAAGGCCATGCGGCTGCAACGCTTTGCGATGACGTGCGCACATCGTGGCCCGGACACCAACGGTTCAAACGGTTCAGCTTGCATCGAGCCGCTTCCTCAAGACAGCCGCTTCAGAGCGCCCGCGTGGCAGCAATTTCCGTTCAATCTCTTTTATCAATCGCATTTGCTGTCTCAGCAGTGGTGGCACGTGGCTACTACGGGAGTGCCGGGCGTCTCAGCGCAGCATCAACGGGTCGTGGAATTTGCCGCCCGACAATTCTTGGACGTGTTTGCGCCGTCGAATTTCGTGCTGACCAATCCCGAGGTTCTGGCCGCGACCCAGAAAGAAATGGGTCAGAACTTCGTAAGAGGCTTTCAGAATTTCCTTGAAGACTGGGAGCGCGCTGTTTCGGGCCGGCCGCCCGTCGGCGCTGAGAAATTTACGCCTGGCGAAGAAGTCGCGGTGACGCCTGGAAAGGTGATTTACCGCAACCGGCTGATGGAACTGATCCAGTATTCTCCGACAACAGGCGAGGTTCATAAAGAACCGATTCTGATCGTGCCTGCGTGGATCATGAAATACTACATCCTCGATTTATCCCCGCGAAACTCGTTGGTGAAATATCTCGTAGACAAGGGCTTCACGGTTTTCGTCATCTCGTGGAAGAACCCCGATCCTGGCGATCGCGATCTGTCTCTTGACGATTATCGCACCCTTGGGATTTTGTCGGCGCTCGACGTCATTTCCGCAATAGTACCGAATGCGAAGGTCCACGGCGTCGGCTACTGTCTCGGCGGCACATTGTTGTCCATCGCTGCCGCTGCGCTTGCGCGCGCCCCAACTTCGCCGTTCGCGAGCTTATCGTTTTTGGCTGCTCAGATCGATTTCGAGGAACCGGGAGAGTTGCAGCTTTTCATGGACGAAAGCCAGATCCGCTTTCTTGAAGACATGATGTGGGAGCAGGGGTTCCTCGACGCCAAGCAGATGTCGGGCGCATTCCAGATGTTGCGTTCCAACGACTTGGTCTGGTCGCACAACATGCGCGAGTACATGCTCGGTGAGCGTACCCCGATGAACGATCTTATGGCTTGGAACGCGGATTCCACACGGCTGCCGTATCGCATGCATTCGCAGTATCTGCGTCACCTGTACATGGACAACGATCTTGCTGAGGGTCGGTTTGAAGTCGACGGTGCGCCGGTAAACATTTCTGATATTCGCGCGCCGATCTTCTGCGTCTCTACGCAGAAGGATCACGTGGCGCCCTGGCGCTCGGTCTACAAATGGAACCTGCTTGCCGATACGGAGGTCACGTTCGTGCTTGGCGGCGGAGGCCATAACACAGGCATCGTGGCGGCCCCCGACGATTCGCGCAGCCATTACCAGATCGCCGTCAGATCCGACCACGACCTCCATGTCAGCCCAGAGACCTGGGCCGCGGAGGTTCCTGAACGCAAAGGTTCTTGGTGGACGGCATGGGTCGAGTGGCTCGGTGAAAAATCAAGCGGGCTGTCGACGCCCCCGGAGCTTGGCGCACCTCAAAAGGGTTTGCCGCCTCAGTCCGATGCGCCCGGCCGCTATGTGCACATGAAATAGCTGATCTTCAGAAATAAGGACCGCAGCCGGTCGAGATCCGGGCTGCGGTCCCTCTTTCCGCTTCCCGCTCTCTCGTGGCTTGGCATGAATCGCGCATCTAGAGGTGAGACCTCATCGGTGCGGGTTTGCCGCGCGCGCCCGCGCCCACGAATTTATGAGCAGAATGAACGATAAAGACCTCATCGACTTCGGCAACGTGTCGGCTGCCGTGAACGACATCCTACAAGAGGGTGTGTTGCTTTACCGACATGACCACGTTGCTGCCGACGCTCGTTTCCGCGCCGCGCTGGAGTTGGATCCAGCGGCATTGCCCAGCTATTTCTGTCTCTACAAGATCCACACGTATCAGGGTCGTCTCGACGACGCGCTTATTGTTGCGCAAGCCGGATTGGCCGAGGCGAGCCGACAGGCGCAGATTTCTTCGGATTGGCAGACTTGGACACGCGAAGCCATTGCGCGCGCGCCCCGGCTGCCAGCGCATTTCGCGCTCTACACTTTGAAGGCGATGGCATTTATTCACTTGAAGCGGGGAGAGGCGGAAGAGAGCCGTCGCTGCCTTGCGACGCTTTCCGATCTGGGCGAGATCGACGCCGTAGGCGGTGGCGTGATCGCCGATCTTGCAAGAGCGGTGGCATGAGCACGAAGCGCCAGACAGCGTCCACAGGAGACGTTCGTTCTTTCGCTCCGGCGTTTTCCGCCGATGTGATCTTGAACGGCGCGCGCCAGCCGCGTTCCGATCCGGTGAAGGCTGAGCGAGCAGTCATGTCTGCGCTTGCCGCCGAACCCAACGACCTCAACGTACGGCTCGCCGCTTATCGCTTCTTTTTCTACAGCCACCGCTTTTCTGACGCGCTCATACAAGCCGACGTCATCATCCGTCTTGCTGCGCGCCGCCTTAACGTCGCCGGGGATTGGGAGGTGGTGTCAAGGTCCGATGCTCCCTTCGATCAGCTTGAAGAGGCGCCCGGGCTCTATCTGCAGGCACTGTTGGCGTGGGGCTACTGCGCGGTGCGAATTGGGCAACGCGAGGAAGGAAGTCGTGCCATCGCCAAGGTTGCAGAGCTGGACCCGGGCGATCGCTTTGGTGCAGGGCGTCTCCTCAATGTCATCGATGCTCATGTGCTGACAGAGGACGAGTAGACAATGGCCAAAGTGATTTTCTATGAAAAGCCCGGCTGCGGCGGAAACGCCCGTCAGAAAGCATTGCTGCAACGCTCTGGACATGAACTCGAAGTGCGCAATCTCCTTAGCGCACCTTGGACCGGCGAACTGTTGCGATCGTTCTTTGGAGTTCGGCCGGTTGCAGAATGGTTCAACACGTCATCGCCGCGCGTGAAATCCGGTGAGGTCGTGCCTGCCGGTATCGAAGCTGAGGCGGCGCTCGCTTTGATGCTGGCGGATCCGCTCCTCATTCGCCGCCCCCTCATCGAAGTCAACGGTCGCCGTGAAACCGGCTTCGACGCCGCGCTTATTGATGCTTGGATCGGTCTTGCGACATCACAGACGCCGGTCGGCGAGGGCTGCGCGCGCGACACGCACAATCAAGCGGAAAGCTGCCCTGTGCCAGGCGATGCTTCCGTGAATGCCAACACCAATCAGTAATTGCCTATCAGGAGAACGAAATGGCGCTCGACATTCCGCAGGTTTATCAGATCCACGGTTTCATGTGCTTTCAGGAGCGGCCGCCCGGGCATCCGCGAGGATCGTGCGGCCAGGCAGGCGCCAAGCCGTTGTGGGAGTACCTGATGGCGCGCTTGGAGAAGCTCGGACGGCCGGATATCGGACTGACAGCTTCGGGATGTTTAGGGTTCTGCGCGGCAGGCCCGCTCATGGTCGTCTATCCGCAAGGCATCTGGTATCGGCCCACATCGCGCGAAGACGTCGATGAAATCGTCCAGTCGCACTTCGTCGAAGGAAACCCGGTTGAGCGGCTGATCATCGTCCCGCACTAGGCGGCCGACCGGACAGCCAGCGCTTCAGCTGGCCGGGAAAGTCAGGATGTCTCGAACAATCGGCGCGAGGACTTCCATCCCGTACGGATTGAGGTGATCGTGGTCGAAGTAGAGCGGCTTGCCGTCGTTGGCGTACCGGCACGAGATTTGATCGCAGAAATATCGATCAGGCAGAATGAGGCGAATATTTCTGGAGGCCGACAGACGCCGCAGAAAAGGTAGCACGTTTTTCTGACGCTCCAGATACTCTGCAAGGGGAAGTTCCGGTGGCAGGTCTTGGTTCCAGGCACGGCTTCTGGCGATGCGTGAGGCGACCAGAAACCCCTGTTCGGGAACGGGACCGATGATCATGACCTCGGACCCGGCGGCCTGAATGCGCTCGATGGTTTCGGTGAGGAGCTTTTCGGCCACCTTGGCATTTTGCGCCATTCCATCGGGGCTCAATATGATCGGGACACCGCCGTCGATCTTGGAGGGTGCGCCGGCCATATAGTGCGCCCATCGCGCCGAGATCACGACCCGGCGCGGATGCATGTGCTCGATATACTTCAGGACGAATTCAGAAAACGCTTGGCAGGACGCGCTTTTTGATCGGCCATAAAGTGTGACGCCGACGAGCGGTGGACACGCGCCAAGCCAAGCGACCAAGGCGCTCTTTCCGTCGGTGGAGATTGCCTGGGAGATTGGGTCGATAAACATTCGGGCGTGGCTGTCGCCCCAGACAACGAGATCGATTTTTTCCGAGTTCCCAAGAACGCAGATCTCTTTCCTCCACGCCTCGGCGCCCGCCAAAGTCTTGCAAACCTGTTCATCGGGCAAGCGCCTCTCAATGAGAAGTGCTGCAGTGTCGGCGGGCCAACGTGCCGGCGCCCCGTCGCTCTTGATGACTGCAATAGCGAGAACGGACAGCGCGGCCGTCGCAGCGCCGAACAATGTGAAGATGCGTCGAGATGGAACGGCATGTCCGCGACGAAAAGGGCGTTCAATGTAGCGCCACGATAGGGCAGCGAGCGCGAGGCTTGCCAACAACAGCCCGGCGGATTGGCGCCAAGTTCCACTGTCGCCGAAGCGATAGCGCCAAAAGACCAGAAGCGGCCAGTGCCAAAGATACAGCGAATACGACAGCTGACCGACACGGACCAGGGGCGGCAACGACAAGATCCGGCCCGCGGGCGTCATCTGTCCGTCTATCCCGGCGTAAATGACCAGAGCCGCGCCAAAGCAGAAAATGGCCGCCGAGGGCCCGGGGAACAGCGTGCTTTGGTCATAGGTCAAGTAACCTGCAAGGATGAGGAATACACCGCCCCAGCCAGCGGCTTCCTTCCAATCCTGTTTAGGCTGCGAGTGAGTCGGCATAAATGCCAGCAATGCGCCAAGCAGCAACTCCCACGCACGCCCCGCGGTCGAAAAGAAAGCTGGGGCTGGCGTCGTCGTGACTTGGTGCAAGCTCAGCAGCATTGAAGCTGCAAAGACGGCGGCGAGTACCGGGACAACAGCCTTCGGTCGTCTTGTCATCAACGCAAACAGGATCAGAGGAAAGAGAATGTAGAATTGTTCTTCGACTGCAAGCGACCAAGTGTGCAGCAGTGGCTTTTCCTCGGAGGTGGCGGCAAAGTAGCCGGTTTTGCGCGCGAAATAGTAGTTGGCGTTGAGGATCAGAACGGCTTGGAGGCTCTTGCCAAACTCCTGGAACGCGACCGGCAAGAGGAGCGCAGCCGCTAGCACTGTCGAGACGATGAGAACTACAAAGAGTGCAGGCGCGATGCGTCGGATCCTGCGTTCGTAGAAATGCGCAAAGGAGAACGTACCGGTCTCGATCTCCGATTTCACAATGTGGGTGATCAAATATCCCGAGATGACGAAGAAGACGTCGACGCCACCGTACCCGCCGCTCAGTCCAAATCCGCCGAGGTGGTACAGCACGACGCCCAGAACGGCCAGTGCCCTTAGGCCGTCGATATCGGCGCGATAGCTCATCAACTAATCCGTGCGGTTGAAGCGCACCGTTCATAGCGGACCAGTGCCTCGCGGGCCAGTAGGCACGTATAAGATCGATGGATTGGAGGGAGTTGGTGCGCCCGGGAGAAACGTCGAACGCGAAATGTTCCAGTGCCCAAGGGGCGCCGGTCAGACAGCCCGCCGCGTCGGAGCGCGCCAAGCGCGTGAGACAGAAAATGGCGCACCCGACAGGATTCGAACCTGTGACCTTCGCCTTCGGAGGGCGACACTCTATCCAGCTGAGCTACGGGTGCCTGCGCGGGCCTTCAGGGCCTCCTGAGGTGGGCATGCATACCTCATTCGGCTGGCGGCCGCAAACGGACATCGCGAGCCAATCTGTGAAGCTGAAACTGGAAAAAATGGCGATGCCTCAGCACCGCCTTCGCGAGTTTCCCGGTTGAAACGGTCTACCGACGGCAGGGCATGGCCGTTACAACGCATTTCGCCTGCAGGATTGCGCCCTTCTTGCAGTCCCAGCTGACGCCGCGGGCATTGGCAAAGTTGGCGTAACGAATGCCCCAGCGGGCGTTCACCTTGTCGGCCCAGTCAGAGACCGCTGAAGACCGTGCATTGGCGGTTCCCATGCCGAATAGGCCCTGGCCGGTTGCGCGGCCTTCCATGCGGGTATGGCAATAGGGATTATAGTTTGACTGTCTCGCCTCTGCGGCAGCCGAAAATCCAATGATTGCGGCAGTGGTAACGACCACCGCAGACGCAATGCCCTTATGCAAATTCATGAAGTTCCCCTTCGGATGTCATACTTGATGGCCATTGCATGATGGTACTCATGCGGTGAGCACAAGTGTTTTCAACATTGAGGGCCGATTTGAGGCCGACATACGGCATTGTGCGAAAAGACCCGGTATGAAACTGTGCGCGGCGCTCCCGAATTGGCCGTGGGCAGACCTTACGTGCGGTCGGAGACAGAATCGCAAACGGTACAATCCGTGCGGCAACCGGAAGTGGAGAATGGAAATGCCCGATTTCAAACCGCCTCGCCCTGGCGAAGTCGAGATCGAGTTGCCGGCAACATTTGACGCTGGTGTGTATTTCATCGGGCGCATCCGCACCCCCTGGACGAGTACGTCCGATTGTCCCAAGAGTTCACGGTTAAGGTCCGACGTCATCGCACGGATCGAGATCTTTCCGCCGTTCACTGCCGGGCTAAAAGACCTCGGATTGTTCTCCCATGCCGTCGCGCTTTACTGGCTCGATCGCTCGCGCCGCGATCTTATAGAGCAGCTTCCAAGCCATCTGACGACGCCGCGCGGCGTGTTTGCCTTGCGCTCGCCTGTGAGGCCCAACCCCATTGGCATCGCGGCGGTGGAGATTGTGGATGTGGATGACACGGGGCTGAGCGTGCGCAACATCGATTGTATCGACGGGACGCCTCTTATCGACCTGAAGCCTTACTTTGCTTCTCTCGACTCGGTTCCAGACGCCACCCGCCCCTGAGTACGGCTAGTGCGAATTTTCATGAGCGCGCAGAAACTGGCGTTGTGCGCTCGGTGTGCGGCCAAACCAGCGTTGGGCGGCGCGCGTAAAGGCGGACAGTTCCGAAAATCCGAGCTGTAACGCGATTTCCGTCATGGTGACATTCGACGTCTTGAGAAGTTGTTCGGCGCGTGACTTTCGGACTTCGTTCAAAACCTCCTCGAACGTCTTGGAGGCCTGTGAGGCCAGCCTCGATTGCAGGGTTCGCGGTGAAATGTTGAGATATCTGGCGACGTCATAAAGAGAAATGCGCCGCTCCGGCATCAGCGTATCAACCGCTGCCCGCGTTTGTTCCAGCAAACCGGCTGTCGGCGGCGGAAGTTCAGCGATCATTCGTTCGCCATAGCTTTCGAGAACGGCCCGCAGGTCCGGCTCTGCGTCAGTAATTGGCTGCGCCATCGTTTTGGCATCGACGTGAATCGCGTTGCGCCCCGACAGGAAATGCACGTTCGTTCCGAACACTTCACCTACGAACGGATTGGTGATCGGCGTGCCCTGCATTTCGACTTTCAGCGGCTGCCAATCAGGCTTGTTGGTAATCAATCGCAGTCGCATCGTGAGCAAACCCGTAGCGCACATCCCGAATTGCGACAGAGGTGACTTGATTCCATCCGGCCAACGCCACCACAAGACGCCGCCTTGCGGACCCTCTTCGAAATGCATTTTTTGTGGAACGCCGAGCAATGGAACGTATCGCGCGACGGTACGCATGGCGTCAGCAACCGTGCGGGAGTTTACAAATAAGTATCCAAGCACGCCGGTTCCACCGACTGGAAAGCTCCGTGCGAAGCGTATAGACAGAGCTGGATCTTTCGCCGCGATGCTAGCTTCTTCGAAAAGATGCGCCACCGCACTGAGGGGCAAATAGCGTTCCGAGTCGGTGATGTCGCTGATTTTCAGACCGGAACGGGCAAAAATTTCCGTAACGTCCGCACCCTTACTTTTCAAGAAGCTATCGAAGCCCTTGAGCACAATGGCGCGTACGACCGGTCGTAAAGTCGGCATGATACTGATGATTATTGTTGCGTAATGCTCCGACACAAAAATGTGAGTGAGCGTATTACCGTTTCAGTCCAGAGGTGCGTGTACGGTCAACGTTCTATGCACGATGGGTCAAGCGCCGCCGAGAAATATCTTATACATGCTAAATATCTTATACATGCTATTGCTTCGGTATACAGGCGTAGCCAAGTTAAATTTAGTTAGGTTCCAGACAACTTGGAGGTTATTTTCGTGGCCAAGAAAGCACGTGTCTTCGTGGCATCCGGCAGCACTATCCATCTTCTGCATAGGGCAGGTCAGCTTGCCGACGAAGCATTTCTGTCAGCGCTCGGAAGAGATGGTATCACGGCACGTCAGTTCATTGTTCTTGATATTGTGGCGCGTGAAGACAATCCTAGCCAAACAACCATTTGCGAGCTTTCCGGCATCGACCGTTCGACGCTTGCTGACATCGTTCGTCGGCTTGTTTCCCGCGGACTTTTGGCGCGCAAACGTACGCGCGAGGATGCCCGCCGCTACGCCGTTCGCGTAACCGATGCAGGTCAGAAGGTTCTTGAAGCCGCCACAGGCGTAGCCCGCCAGGTAGAAGACACCGTGGTAGGAGTGCTTCCGGCCAGCCAGCGTGGCGATTTCCAGAACGCATTGAGAATGATGGTGGAGAAGCTTCTCGATCGCCAGGAGCGTTAGCAGCAACTGCGTGACCGCGATGGCGCGCGGCACTATAGTCGCGCCCATGAACAAGCAAGATCATGCTGCAGCGGCGGCAGGGTCCGAATCCGATATTGGAGAGGACGCCGCGCCGGTCACAAAGGGTAGTCACGTCTATCTCATTGATGGATCAGGCTACATTTTTAGGGCTTTCCACGCTCTTCCGCCGCTGACACGGCCTTCCGACGGACTTCCCGTCGGAGCGGTTCACGGCTTTTGCGCTATGCTTTGGAAGTTATTACGCGAGACAAAAGCGTCGGAAGCGCCCACCCATATCGCTGTGGTCTTCGATGCGGGACGCGAGACTTTCCGAAACAAGATTTTCGCCGACTATAAGGCTCACCGGCCGCCTCCGCCTGAAGAGCTTGTTCCTCAGTTCACGCTGATCCGCGATGCTGTGCGGGCATTCAACGTCGCCTGCGTCGAACTCGATGGCTACGAGGCTGACGATATCATTGCCACCTACGCGCGCCAAACGGTCGATGCGGGTGGTGATGCGACGATCGTATCATCAGACAAGGATCTTATGCAGCTTGTCGAGCCGGGCGTCGTGATGCTCGACGGTATGAAGAGCAAGCGCATTGGCCGCGATGAGGTGATGGAGAAGTTCGGCGTCCCGCCTGAAAAGGTGGTCGAAGTCCAGGCCCTCGCTGGCGATTCAATCGACAATGTGCCCGGTGTGCCGGGCATTGGCATAAAGACTGCGGCCGAACTGATCAACACGTACGGAGACCTTGAGAGCCTCCTTGGCCGAGCC
Source organism: Hyphomicrobiaceae bacterium (assembly GCA_041397645.1). NCBI lineage: Bacteria > Pseudomonadati > Pseudomonadota > Alphaproteobacteria > Hyphomicrobiales > Hyphomicrobiaceae > Hyphomicrobiaceae bacterium. The sequence goes on from JAWKWE010000004.1 coordinate 1,475,975, forward strand.
AGCGAAATCAAGCAACCGAAGCGTCGGGAAAAGCTTCTGGAATTCGCGGATCAAGCGCGGATATCGCGCGAACTGGTGCTTTTGAAGAACGACGTTCCAATCGAGACGCCGCTTGACCAGCTTGCCGTACGTGATCCCCAGGCGGACGATCTGCTGGCGTTCCTGCGGCAGATGGAATTCAGCACGCTGACCAAGCGTATTGCTGAAGGATTGGGAGCGCCCGTCCCGCCGCCGCTTGAGGTTTCTGTTGGTAGCTCCATTAAACCGGTGGAGGGGGGCAAGGCTTCAGGCCCCGCAGGTGCGTCGACCACCTCCGGCACTTCTGCCGCCACCAGCGCAACGCCATCTGCCAGCGTTGCCTTTCACCGGGCCGCGGTTCTGAAATTGCCTTTCGATGCAGGCGCAGCAACGCTGATTACGTCCCGCGACGCTCTCATCGCTTTGGTGGACAACGCCCGCGCCAGGGGGCGCGTTGCGCTTTCCGTTTTCACCACCGGGCCAGATGCCTCGCAGGCTGAGATTGTGGGACTGTCTTTTGCTCTGGCTCCGGGACAGACGGCATATGTTCCGCTGGGTCATCGCACCGGGGCGAGCGATCTTTTTGCCGGCAGCGGGCTGGCACCGGGGCAGCTCTCCGTTCAGGAGGCGCTCGAAGCCCTAAAGCCGGTTCTTGAGGACGAAAGCGTTCTGAAGATCGGACACAATTTGAAGCCCGGGATTCTGACGCTCGCTTGCCATGGCATCGACGTCACGCCATGCGACGACGTCATGCTGCTGTCCTACACGTTGGATGCTGGCAAGGGCGGGCATGGCTTGGAGGATCTGGCGGAACGCCACCTCGGCCACGCCGCCATGAGCCTTGAGCATGTTCTATCTCATGCGGCCGGAACCAAAAAGGCAGACCGCTCTTTCGATGGCGTTCTTATTGAGCAGGCAAAGTCGTATGGCGCCGAGGCTGCCGATATCGCGATCCGGTTGTGGCTGGCGTTGAAGCCGCGCCTGGCGGCCGAACGCATGACAAGGGTTTATGAAAAACTGGAAAGACCCCTGGTGCCTGTTATCGTCGAGATGGAACGCGCTGGCATCGCCGTGGACTCATCCATTTTGGCGCGTCTTTCCGGGACATTCGCACAGCGCGCCGCGCAGGCCGAAGACCGCATCTATCAGCTGGCGGGGCAGAAATTCAATCTCGGTTCGCCAAAGCAATTGGGTGAGTTTTTGTTCGATACTTTGAAACTCCCCGGCGGCAAGCGCACAAAGTCAGGCCAATGGGAGACGCGCGCGGGCACGCTCGACGATCTTGCAGCCAATGAGGATTTGCCTGAGGATGCGCGCGAGCTGATCAACACGATGCTGGAATGGCGTCAGCTGACCAAGCTAAAATCGACCTACACCGATGCCTTACCCAATTTCATAAATCTGAAAACGCATCGCATCCATACCAGCTACGCGCTGGCGGCAACGACGACGGGACGATTGGCGTCCTCGGATCCCAACCTGCAGAACATTCCGGTTCGCACCAAGGAGGGGCGGGAAATCCGCACGGCCTTTGTCGCTCAGTCCGGCCACCAGCTCGTTTCTGCCGACTATTCACAGATTGAGCTGCGCGTGCTCGCGCATATAGCGGATATTCCTCAACTGAAAAGGGCGTTTGCCGACGGGCTCGATATTCACGCGATGACCGCGTCGGAAATGTTCGGTGTGCCGGTAAAGGACATGCCGGGCGAGGTGCGTCGACGCGCAAAGGCCATCAATTTTGGCATCATCTATGGCATCTCTGCCTTTGGCCTTGCCAATCAGCTTGGCATCTCCAAGCAAGAGGCAGCGGAATACATCTCCACCTACTTCAAACGCTTTCCCGGCATCCGCGATTACATGGAGGCGACCAAAAAGTCTGCCCATGCCAACGGATATGTCGAAACGGTGTTCGGCCGTCGCATCCACTACCCGCAAATCAATACGAAGAATCCGTCAATGCGCGGGTTTCTGGAGCGGGCGGCCATCAATGCGCCGATACAGGGATCGGCAGCCGACATCATTCGCCGTGCGATGATCCGAATGGCCGAGGCTATTGGGGCTGCGAAACTGACAACGGCGCGCATGCTGCTCCAAGTGCATGACGAATTGGTTTTCGAGGTGAAGACCGCGCAGGCTGAGGGGCTTATCAAAACAGCCCGCGCTGTCATGGAAAAGGCGGCGGAGCCGGCTGTTCGTCTTTCGGTCCCTATTCATGTGGACGCAAAGGCGGCCGCAAACTGGGACGAAGCGCACTGAGGACACGGGGGGCAGCTAAATTTTCGCGGTTATCATCCGTGAGTTGCCCGGTCTCGCCATTTTTTCTAGTGAGTGTCGAGGTTTGACGGCTGGGATCGGTGGGGGACCTCGTTGAAAAGACATCTTGCCAGGATCGCTGCGCTATTCGCGCTGACACTGTCAGCAAACTTCTTTGCGCTTTGGCCGGACCGCGCTTTGGCCGATACAGCTGACGCCGCGGCTGCGAAATATTCGATTGCCGTTTTCGTATCCGAGCCCAAGGACCGATGCTTCTATTCGGGCCGTGTCGCGGCGATGAAATATTTCGTCCAGCAACGGATTGATGAGCTCAACGCCCTTCCAGAGTTTGCCAATCGCCGCCTGCGAGCCGATGTCTATAACGACTATCGCGACAACGATGCAGCCGTCGCCAATGTCAAGAAGGCGATGGAAGATCCAACCACGCTGGCAATGATCGGTCTTTCGGGATCGAGCCGCGGAAAGGCTGTGTTTGAGGCATTGGGGGAGGAGCTTTCGAAGCGGAATATCCCCTTCATCACCGATCAGTCGATGACCAGCAGCCTGGCGCCTTACGCCAATGCCTTTACCATGCGGCCATCGCAGGAAAGCGAGCGCGTACCGGTCATTATGCGCTTTTTGCAGGATGGAAAATATGCCCGTCCTGCATTCCTCGGTATCCAGGATAATCCCGCATCTGCCGAGCTTGCGCGCTTGTTGGGCGACAACCTGGGAAAAGAGGCACCGCTCGTTGCAGAGCACATGATCCCTGTTACCGACGGAGAGCCATCCATGATGGATCTCAAGGCCGCGGTACAGAACATCAAGAGCAAGGATGCAGACATCGTTCTGGTCCTACTTGGATCGACCGCGATGGAAGCCTTCTTGAAGGAGGCGACAGCTGCACAGCTGCGGTCGCAGGTCTTCATGTTGACCGAGAGTGACAGAGTATTTCATTCGCAGGCGGCCAAGGATTTCGGCACCGCCCTTTATCAGTTGGGCTGGTCGACGCTTCCGTTTGTCTACAACAGCCGTTTGCGTCGCGATATGATGGACGACGCCACGTCCCAATGGCTCTTTGCTGACAAGAAGAATGGCTCGGCCCCAGGTTGGAACGACGCGAGCTGCAAGGTGCCGCCCGAGGGCATACCCACCAATCCTCTCGATCCGGTCAACCTCAACAACGTCGATCGGGGGGCCAATTACGGCGATATGGTGGGGTTGGTGGGTGAGGTTGCCAAGCTTGCGCCTCCGGAGACGACGCTTACTGAGCTTCGCGCCCGCGTTGTGCAGGCGCTGACGTCGGAGTACACCACTGGTCATGGCGCCTATCGCGGCAAGTTCGACGATTGGTCGTTTCATCCGCTCGGGCGCACGGCGAGCAAATCACCCCTCATTCTCGTGAAAGGGCGCGGCATAGAAAGCAAGCGCCTTGCGCCGCGCCAGTATGTGAAGATGCGCAACGATGCTTTGCGCGAAATCCGAACCATCTACATGGATATCGACGTCACGCGCCTCTACCGCATCGACGACGATGAGAAGAGTTTCTTCGCCGAGTTCTTCCTGACCATGAATGCCGACAGTGGCGTCCCCGTCTCGAGCATCAACTTTTCCAATGCGTTCTTCGATGCCGAGGAGGGCGGGCAAAAGATAACGATTCAGCCATTGAACGAGTCCGGTGGCGGCGGAATCTATCCCGACGATGTGCGGATCTACAAGGTTACCGGCAAGTTCATGTCGAGGCCAGACTTCTGGCGGTATCCTTTCGATACGCAGCTCTTTCCTATCGAGCTGAAGCCCAAGGACGGGGATGCAGCATTCATCATTCAACCGCCACCTGCTGCACTGCGCGATCGCGTGATACAGACAGACGGTTGGGTGCTGCGCGATCAGTATGTCGGGTATGACGAGGATTATATCCCCGTTACCGACGCGCGCTCGGACTCAAAGAGCATTGTTCCCTTCTACAAGGCTGAGTTCGGCTACATCATGCAGCGTGAGGTCACCGACTATTATCTCCGCGTGGTCATACCGCTCATCTTCATTCTGATCGTTGCGTTCTTGTCGATCTTCATTCCGCGAGAGCATTTCGAAGCGATTGTGACCATTCAGGTCACCGCGTTGCTGTCGGCGGTGGCGCTTTATTTCTCGATCCCAAAGGTAGGGACCGATACCGCAACCGTGTCAGACCGCATCTTCCTCGTCGATTATCTGGCGGTCAGCATCATGATTGCGATCTCGATCGCGCGCGTAAATCCAATGCTGCGCAAGGCGCCGGGCGTCGATGGATTCCTCAAAGTCCTTCACATCTTGGGAACGCCGATACTGATCGGCGTGATGGCGTACTATTTGGCCAACATCCATCTCAACCAACAGGCCCAAGTCTGGTATGGGCAGGATGCGGAAGTTACCGAAAGCGAATCAGGAAACGGGAAGTAGAGCAGCTCGGCTACGAGGTGTTGTCTCAGGCCTTGCGAGCTGCCGGGCGTCGCGTTGTGCGTGGAGGCGCGGATTTGCGCACCGATGCTGGCTGCGGCCGATGGCTCGCGGCAAGTTCAGCCAGGGTATGAGCGTCAAGGACCGAAATGAAAGCCGCCAGCGCATCCCCGAACAAAGACGAGAGCTGACCTGAGTTTTTCCCCGGTTCACCCGGAACTTCCACACTCGTTTCCTCCATGGCGGAAACGATGTCTCCAATGCGGATGCTTTCGGCGGGCTTGGCTAGACGGATGCCGCCATTCGGACCGCGAACGCTCGAAATGAAGCCGGCGCGCGAGAGCAAATGGACGATCTTGAAAGCATTCTGTTGGGTTATGTCGATCCGATCGGCAAGAGCCGCGACCTTGACGAGATCGTCTCCCGCGAGCGCGCAATCGATCAGAATGCGAATAGCGTGGCCGGTCTGTTTGGTAAGGCGCATTCTCTTAAAATCCATTCTGCTTGCCCCGGACGCTGAGTAAACCGTCCGCCAGGAAGAATTCCTAGCTGCTTTGCGAGGGCATTGCAAAACTATACTATTTAGGTAAGTAATGGTATCGAATTTCGCTCGCGCGTCCGTACCGTTGGCAGGGCTCTGGCCCGGCGCGAAGATTGGGGAGATATCAAGTGATCATCAGAAGTGCCGCATTTGCTTCATTTTTCACGCCTGTCGTTGTTCTGGCGTCTGTGTCTGCGCAGGCCGCCGGGCCGAAGCCTGCCGAGGTCGTCCAGGGCTATATGGAGCTTGCCTCGACCACGTATTCGCAGGCGCTGCTGAAGGGGAAGGAGCTCGGAGCAGCTGTTGATAAACTATTGGCTTCGCCCACGCCCGAAACTCTGGCTGCAGCGAGAGCGGCCTGGAAAGAATCGCGCCATCCCTATCAGCGGACCGAGGGCTTTCGGTTTGGCAATAAAATAGTGGATGATTGGGAGGGCAGGGTGAACTCCTGGCCCCTCGATGAGGGGCTGATCGACTACGTCGACACCAGCTCTTATGGCGAGACAAAGGATGAGAATCCCGCCTACACGGCCAACATCATCGCGAACAAGACGCTAAAGCTCGGCGATACCACACTCGATGCGACCACCATCGATAAGGCTCTCATCTCCAAGCTCAATGGGTTGCTCGACGTCGAGGCCAATGTTGGCACTGGTTATCACGCCATCGAGTTCCTGCTTTGGGGGCAAGACCTCAACGGCACGGGACCGGGTGCAGGTAATCGCCCGGCAACCGATTACGATTTGAAAGCCTGCACGGGCGGCAATTGCGACCGCCGCCGCGCTTATCTCAAGGCCGCCACCGATTTGCTCATCGACGACCTTGCCGAAATGGCGGGGGACTGGGCTGAGGGTGGTGCCGCGCGTAAACAACTCCTTGCGAAATCCGAAAGCGACCAGCTTGCAAGCATCCTGACCGGGCTCGGCTCGCTATCGTATGGCGAACTGGCGGGCGAGCGCATGAAGCTCGGCGTGCTGCTGCACGACACCGAAGAAGAGCACGATTGCTTCTCGGACGACACGCACAACAGCCACTACAACGATCAGGTGGGCATGATGTCGATCTGGAATGGCAAAGCGGATTTCGGCAAGCCATTCAAGGTGCCGTCGATCGCCGATCTCGCGCGCGCGAAGGATCCGAACGTTGCCAAGCGCGTAGACGACGCGATGGCTGTGACGCTTTCCAAATTGAAGGCCATCAAGGATAAGGCCGAGACCGGCGGCATGGCTTACGATCAGATGCTTGCTGCGGGGAATGCGGAAGGAAACAAGCTCATTCTCGATGCGGTTGACGCCCTGGTGGCGCAAACGCGCGCTGTGGAGGCCGTGGTTGCGGCTCTTGGCCTCAAGATAAATGTTGAAGGCTCAGATAGCCTCGACAATGCGGCGGCAGTTGGTGCTCAATAGGGGCATCGACTCGTCGAGCATCTGAGGAAGCATGAGCGCGCCATCGCAACGGGTAACGCAATTCATCTGTTGTGCGGTGATATGGGCTTTATGTCTGCCGTACCCGGCATCATCTGCGGTTCTGGATCAGGCGCAGCGCGTCGCAAGAGTCCTTGAGAAACTCGTCATTCCGGGTTTTGAGCGACTTGATGCGTCGGCAGAAAAGCTTCCGCCTGCTGTCCGCGCATGGTGTGCGGCGGGTGGAAACACGGCTTCAAAGGAACAGAGGTCGAAAGCTTACGCATCTTTGGTTGCCGCATTCGGCGACACCGCCGAGGCCTGGGGGGGCGTGGAGTTTTTTCGCTTTGGTCCGCTGGCAACAAAGGGGCGCCGCGAACGGTTCTCTTTCTGGCCCGACCCACGCGGTGTGATGGCGCGTCAGTTGCGCCAAATTCTGGCTGCGAAGGATGCTGCTCTGCTTGAACCTGGCGCTCTCGCCAAGCAAAGCGCCGCGGTGCAAGGGCTTCCCGCGCTCGAATATTTAATTGTGCAGCCTGGGTCTCAGACGGCTCAAGCGTCCTCTGAAGAAGATTACAGTTGCCAACTGGCCGGCGCGGTGGCTGACAACCTTGCCGCTCTTGCACATGAGATCAATGACGAATGGACCAAGGTTGGCGGTTATCGTCAGATGATGCTGGATACTGGGCCAGATCACAAATTCTATAAGTCCGACACTGAGGCGGCATCTGAACTGGTGCGGTCGCTGTTGACCGGATTGCAGGTCGTCGCGGAAACCCAGGTTGCGCCGCGAGCCCCGACAGGCACGGCCCCCAAGCCCCGCAAGCGTGCCAAGGTAGAAAAGCCTACCGGCCCGTTCAGCAGAATTAACGCAGAATCGCGCTTTTTTGTCGGTCAGACGCATGCGCTCAAGGCGCTCTACGACGGCCTGGATCTGGAATCAAACCTTGCGCCGAATAGGCAATGGATGAAAGGCTGGGCCTCCGGCGCGTGGAACGCAATTTTGCGCAGTGACGGTTTGGGCGGTCCCGCGAAGGGCACACCAGCGGATGCTGCGCCGTCGCCACAGCAAGTTGCGGGCCGCATAAATGGTTTGCGGCAATTGATCGGACGGGAGATGGCCAATGCGTCGGGCATTCCAATCGGCTTCAACGAACTCGATGGCGATTGATCGCAGAACGATCCTGCTTGGATCGCTGTCCGCAATCTCGCTTGTGCGGTTCAGTGGCGGCACGGCGTTGGGAGGCCAAAACACAGAGGCAGCTTTTGTCAGCGCGGCGCGAATGCCGGATCAAAGTTATGCGATCCTGCTGCTTGCTGCCGACGGCAGCGTGTTGCGGCAAGTCCCGCTTAGCGGACGCGGGCACGATATCGCGCATCATCACGAGAGCGGCCGGGCGGTTGCCTTTGCGCGCCGTCCGGGCACGTTTGCGGTTGCCTTCGATGTTGCCGGCTCGCACGAGCCTGCTGTGTTCAACGCTATCGAGGGCCGTCACTTCTATGGGCACGGCGCATTCAGCGCCAACGGAAAGCTGCTCTACACATCGGAAAACGACATTGCGGCAGGCCGCGGTGTTGTCGGGATCTACGACGTCGAAGCGGACTACAAACGCATCGGAGAACATCAAAGCCACGGCGTGGGACCGCACGAAATCATCCTTCTGGCTGACGGGCGAACGCTGGCAATCGCAAATGGCGGCATCGACACGGTGCCAGAAGCCGGTCGCGCCATGCTCAACGTCGATGAAATGCGTCCCAACCTTGCGTTTGCCGATTCCGAGAGTGGCGCAATGTTGGCTCGCCACGAGTTGAGCGTGGACCTCAACCGCCTATCAATTCGTCATATCGCGGCCGACGGTAACGGCGCGGTTTGGTTTGGCGGCCAATGGGAAGGCGATGTCGCGGAAACACCGGAGCTGGTCGGACGCGCCACGCCTGATTCCGCAATTCGCATGATCAAGCCAGCATCGTCGTTGGGTGTTGAACTCAAGGGATACATCGGATCTGTGTCGGCGACGGTCGATGGAAGCGTAATCGCCGCCAGCGCGCCGAAGGCCGGTCGAATCCTCTACGTCAACACCGCGGATGGCTCCATTGCGGGCAACAGTGAACTTCCTGATGGCTGCGGCGTTGCCGGAGAAGAGCACGCGCGCTTCTGCGTTACGTCGGGCCTCGGCAAGTTCCGTCACGAAACGCCTGGCGCGCGCGTTTTGAGCGAGCGCGTCCTGGAAGGTATAGCCTTCGACAATCACCTGCGGCGTCTTTAGTTCGGCCTAGTCCCGACGCTCTAGAAAAGCGGCGAGATCCTCACGTGTGTCGATATCGCGCGTGATCTCAGTGGTAGCCCAGGCGACAGTAACGACCCGGTCCTTATGGGCAGCCAGAAGCGGCTTGGCGCCCTTGTCACCCTCGAGTGTGGCAAGCGCCCCAAATAGATCGCGCGGCCAAAGGACGGGATGACCCTGGCTGCAATCTGGCGTCACCGGATAAACGATGGCGCCTGGATTGGATGCAGCTGTTTCGGCCAGTGCTGCAATAAGTTGCGCCGAAACGCCCGGCATGTCGCCCAACACGATCATTGCCGCTGGGGTGTCGGGCTCAAGTGCCGCGATCCCGGTCCGGATCGAGGTTGAGAGGCCCTGGGCGGCATTCGCGTTGATGGCGAACCGCCAACGGCCGAGGCCGGCTGCCGCCTGCACGCCATCTGGCTCGCCGCTCACCACGACGACGATGTCGTCCACCGGGCCTGCGGCAACCTGTTGAAGAGCGTGTGCAACCAGTGGAATGCCGTCCACGGTCGCGGTCAGCTTGTGGCCCTGAACAAACCGAGAGGATCGGCCCGCTGCCAGTACAATGGCGGCCAAGCCCCGCTGGGACGCGCGGGGCGGCGTGGCGTGATGGGGGGCTGCTGGAGGCGGCGAACTCATGGCTGCTACAAACCATTTCGTCTGCCGATGCGCAATTGGCGTGATTGCGCACGATTGCAGTCAGGGCTAGAAGCCCAGCCTATGACAAAAACTTCTCCTTCAGCTGCCGACAGCACCGAGACAAGCAAAAGCCACGGAAAAAAGGCGACCGCGCCCAAGGTCGGCTTTGTGTCGCTGGGTTGCCCGAAGGCCTTGGTGGACAGCGAACGCATCATCACCCGGTTGCGCTCGGAAGGTTATCAGATTGCGCCCGACTTCGATGGCGCCGACGTGGTTGTGGTCAACACCTGCGGCTTCCTCGACAGCGCCAAGCAGGAAAGCTTGGAGGCGATTGGCGAGGCGATGGCCGCCAACGGCCGCGTGATCGTCACGGGATGTTTCGGCGTAGAGGAAAGCCGCATCCGCGAGGCGCATCCCGGCGTGCTGGCGGTGACAGGTCCTCATCAATATGAACAGGTCGTCGGCGCCGTGCATGACGCCGTTCCACCGTTGCACGATCCGTTCATCGATCTGGTTCCGCCAGAGGGGCTTCACCTGACGCCGCGGCACTACGCCTATCTGAAGATTTCGGAGGGCTGCAATAATCGGTGTTCGTTC